>NZ_JBLOHD010000012.1:0-309665 GCF_047784615.1 Sphingobacterium sp. NGMCC 1.201703
AAAAATGCGAAGTCCTTTCAAACTCCGCATTTTTATAACTTACACACTTTATGAGACGGTGTCATAAAAATTGATCAACGGCCTTCCTAATATCAATTCCAGATCTTTCCGCCAAGACAATCAGCCACCAAATGTTTTCACCAAGTTTATGTTCCAATTCTGCTTCAGAACCGGCTTTCGGCCAACGTTGTTGTTGCGACATAACGTTTCTGCCCACTAAACCAGCATCCGTTAAATAAGCCAGCGCATCCTCTTCCACTGTCCATTCACTTCCATGGTGGAGCAATTCCAGTTCGCGATATTTTTCTCTAATTTCCATACTGCGGCGAATGATTTCATCAAAATTTTCTATACTCATATCTTTACTATTGTTTAGTCCACATTGGATTTGTTTCTAATATAGCCATAATCCGTAGATAATTCTCACCCTTAGTTTTGAAACTAATTCAAAAAGTACCGATGATGTTATCGCGCGTGTTGCTGGGGTTTCGCATGATTTTGTACAGAAAGTACGGGCTGATCTAGCCAGAGACAAAAAGTAAGTATTCCCAATATAGACGAAGACCCGATTCGTAGGCAATTGTATCTTTTGGACCTGCAGGAAGAACGCCTGAAACTAGGATAGGGGATCGACCAAACGACTTGGAGCCAATCCAAACTGCTTTTTGAAAGCAAATGAAAAATGGGAAAGATTTTCAAATCCTACCTCATAACAGACTTCCAAGGGCTTTTTTTTCTTTTCTGTAAGCTGATAATAGGCAAGTTCCAAACGTTTATGTGTTAACCAGCGTTGTGGAGTCATGGTGAAAGCCTTTTTGAAGTCTCGCTTAAATGTTGTAAGACTTCTGCCCGTCAGGTAACCAAATTTTTCCAGTGGAAGATTGAACATAAAATTCTTTTCCATATAATCGACAAGGTTGATTTTTCCGGGCTCTTCAAAATTAGCAAGTACATGATCGATCTCTTGGTTCAGCGTTCGGAGAATACTGATGGCTTCGGTAATTTTAATGGAGGCAATATCCACAGGGATGTCTTTCATGTCGAAATAGGGAATAAGTGATGCCAGGCAACTTTCCAGGAGCGGGTGATTATTGAAACAAAAAATCTTCGGTGAATTTTTGGGTTGGGAATTTATATTCTTGCCTGCATAGAAATTCTTCAATGTTTCTAATGATAGATGCATGACAACAGTTTTATGAGGCTCACCGTCTTTAGGATAATTAATAATAGTCGCCAACTGATTTCTGGGAATTAGAAAAATATCCCCTTTTCCAAATATATAGGTAGCATCAGCCTGTACAATCTTGGTTTCTCCGGAAAGAAACCAGACCAGCATATGCTGGTCAAACATAATATCTGATTTGAAAAACTTGTCTTCGTAGCTTGAAAGTTTTATATCTTCGGTAATGTATCGGGCTTGGTATTCCATGATTTTTGCTTTTTTATAAGGGAAATCAATAACATAAAGATAAGAAATAATAGCATTTACTTTGTTTAAAAGTTCATTGCGAAATTGGGGCAAAATGCAGATTCTGCCCCAGTCGTAAGCTGATTTACGGATTGAAGCGAATACCCGTCATCTCTTCTGTCAGTTTCCATAGTTTCTTCGCATTGGTTTCATCAAGTGAATAAGGATTGACGCCTTTCTGGTCGGCAATATCTGATGATAGTACTGCGATGTCTCCATCCTCACAATAGACTCCTCCAATATGCTCCAATAAAGGGCTTGTAGCACACCATACTGTTGTAGCTGCTCCTTGTGGAATCGTTTTTAATGATGCCGCTACCTCGGGAAACATGTTGCCATTTACATCCACAAAACCCATTTTTTGAAATAGTTCCAGTGGGGCTTCTCTGCCCAATTCAGTCCCACCAATAGAACCTGGATGAACGGCATAGCTTCTGATATGGGAAGATTGTCCCCGCACATCCAGTTCCATTGAAAAAAGATTGACAGCGGTCTTCGATTGTCCGTACCCCTGTAAGGTTTCATATGCGCTGTGGAGGAAATGAGGATCATCAAAATTAAAAGGCGCAAAATGATGACCGTGGGAAGAAACATTAATCACGCGTGCTCCATTGGCTTTTTTTAGTGACGGCCATAATCTGGCACTGAGCTGAAATAGGGCTAAATAGTTGGTCGCCAGCTGGGATTCTATACCCCGTGCATCTCTGCGAAGTGGTACCCACATAATGCCCGCATTGTTGATCAGTAAATGCAAGGGTCTTCCTGAGGCTATAAAATTTTCCGCGAAAGCATCAATAGATGTGGGAGACATTAAATCCATTGCGACAATTTCGACATTTCTAATTCCTTCCAGATTCTTCTTTGCCTTTTCAATATCGCGCGCAGGTATGATTACTGTAGCTCCGGCTGCGGCGAGAACTTTTGTGGTTTCCAACCCAATTCCTGTGTTGCCGCCAGTGACAATAGCGATTTTTCCGGTAAGATCGATGTTTTGAATGACATCGTCAGCTGTTGATTTTGCATTGAAGCCCGAACCGATAGGCTGTTGTTGAATTCCTTGATAATTATTCTTTTCCATTTTGAACATGTTTAATTGTTATTACTGAGACAAAATTAGGCCGGATTAACATGCGCCGTTTTGTTCAAAAGTCCTAATTAGCTTTGTTCAAAAGGGCAGGTGATTTTATAACAATACCAGTAGTTCGTTTTTCTTTGTTTTGGTTAGGATAATCCTCATTCTGGCAACGTAAGGTATAGCTATTTGGGAGCAACTATGGTGTACCACACTTAATAGGAATTATTCTTGCTGGTAGACCAGGTCTTTGCTGATGCAATGTTCTTCCCAGGGCATTTCTATAAGCCGGCTATGCGCGTTTTGTGGAATGATACTTTTTGATGTAGGCAGGTAAAAATGGGTTTTATTTCCACTTCTTAACGTATCGCGTAGATCGGGTATCTTTTTGAGGTTGCGCTGCAAGGCCGCAAAAAAAGCTTTTGCGGATTTGTCAGCTTGCTTCATGATCTGCCGCAAGTGGATGATTTCTCTTGCCCGGTCAGTTTCATAACCGCCGCTTCCTGCTATTGTATATTCGGCTACAGGCGAATCGTAGAAGAGACCCGAGCTTTTGATAGCCTCCTGATCTGAAAAGGGATAGGTGGACAGAAAAAATCCATAATAATCCGATGATGAAAAGCTTTCCAAAAACGCGGACTGATTTTCCTTGCTATATTTCACATAATTACGCTTGCCTGAACCGCGGTTTATCGTTTCAATATAGGCGTGCGCACGATATTTTTCCATCGTTTCTCCGCAATACTGAAAAAATAGCTCTGCAGGTATGGCAATCCAAAAGTATTGACCCATTTTTTTCTTGTATTTAATTTAACTAATATAGGATATTTACTCTTCCGTATCATTATTGTAACCAATGGCCAAAGGCTTTTGACCATCCACAACATAAGCTTCGTAACAGGTAACGCCTAATTTTTTAATGCCCTGAATGTAGGCAGGCAAGTAAATATACTAAAAGAATCAGACCACGTATGTAGAGGTTATATAACTTATTTTTTACTATCTTAATGGCACTAAAAATGATGAAACAGATTTAAAATAATGCTTGAACAGTTTAAAAAACACCTGGATAAATTTATAAAGGTTTCCGATGATGAATCTGCCGATATTACTGGATATTTTGAGCCCCAGACGCTTAAAAAGAAAGAAAACTTATTGACCGAAGGGCAGATCTGCAAAGCAAGTTATTTTGTACTGGATGGAATTATAAGAAAATTTTTCATCAACGAAAAGGGTGTTCAGCAGACTACTGAATTCGCGATCGAAAACTGGTGGATGACGGAGACGTTCTCTTATATAAATCAGACACCCACAGAGTTTTATATTCAGGCTGTACAGCCAACGGAAATTCTGGTCATTCGCCAACATGCCTTCAATGATCTAATGGAAAATCACCCGGTCATGGAAAAGTATTTTCGCATGGTGTACCAGAAAGCCTATGCTGCTGCACAGATGCGTGTCAAGATGCTTTATGAGCACTCCAGGGAAGAGCTATATCGTCAATTTCTCAAGAATCAACCTGCATTTCTCCAACGTGTACCGCAATATCTCATTGCTTCCTATCTAGGCTTTACACCCGAGTATCTCAGCGAAATCCGCAAAAAAAAATTTTCTTAAACCCGTTTAAATTTTCCCCGCTCTCTATTCTCCAATTTTGTAGTATCAAAATAAAAAATAAGAAAAATGGAAAAACGAATCAACATCAGCACAACAGAACCACAGGCATTCAAAGCGGCTACCAAATTTTTCACCGAGGAGCAGATCAATTTCAAACATTTTGCACTATTACCCATACTTATGAAATCAGTTCTTGGCTTCCTTAAATTGGACAGGTGTAACACCTACCAATTTTTTAAACAAACGGGTAAAATATGAAGGGCTTTCAAATCCCAGATCATAGGCTATGCCAGAAATGTTGCTGTCCGATCCCAGCAATAGATTTTTCGCCTCTTTAATCAGGTAAATATGGACATGTTCCAGAGCGGTTTTTCCGGTTTCCTGTTTAAGAAGATCGCTCAGATACCTGCTTGATAGAAAAAGTTCTCCCGCAAGATAATTTACGGTGGGCAAACCTTCTTTAAGGTGCAGCTTCTTATCAAAATAGTTCTGTAATACTGTCTGAAACCTTTTTAGCGTGGTTCCCGAAACGTTATTACTTCGATCCACAAACTGTCTTTTATAAAAGCGGTCGGAATATTTTAGGATGGAATCAATATGGGACAGGATAATTTCACGGCTGAATTCATCTGAGTTTTCGTCATATTCCTTGCGTATTTTTTCATAGAGCTCCCACATGATAACCTCCTCAGCAGGAGATAGGTGCAAGGCTTCATTTATTTCATACTCAAAATAGCCATAGTTTTTGATCTGGTCATGCAGAATATGGCCGGCCAGATAATCCTCATGAAAAAATATAACAAAACCCTTTTCTGCAAACTGTACATTACTGACCTCAATAATTTGCCTTGGCTTCATAAAAACGGTAGATCCATTACTGTGGTCATATTTCGTTTTCCCATATAGCACATAGCCCGATTTGATCTTTTTCAAAGCAACCATATAAAAGTCTCCGGTGAACCTGTCTTCTCCGACCGAATACGTCATAAGTTCTTTACAGGTCATCAGGCTCAACAGTGGATGCTTTGGAGTTTCAAAGCCACTTTTTTCATGAAGTTCGGTTATGCTCTTATAATGATTGATCTTTTCCAATGTCTCTAATTTTAGGAATTTGCTTGTTGAAATGTTTCAAAATTACATTTTCGTAAATCTGTGCTATTCTTCCGCTGATATGGAGTAGAGCAGAGGCCGGTTCTGGATATAACTTTGTCTTATCAAAATAACAAATAATAATTTAAACAATAACAAAATGGCAAAGACAATTTTTATTACAGGAGCAACTTCAGGATTTGGAAAACTTTGGACAGAAGCACTATTGCAACGTGGGGACAACGTCGTGGCAACTTCCAGAAAAGCGAATGCTTTTACAGCATTATCAGAAAAGTATGGTGATCAGTTATTACCGTTACAGTTGGATATTACCGATAGAGAAGCAGTATTTGCTACCGTAAACAAAGCCAAGGAACATTTCGGTCAGCTTGATGTGGTGATCAACAATGCAGGGTACGGCGTTTTTGGTGCAGTGGAAGAAATCGGTGAAAAGGTAGCCCGGGATGTTTTCGATGCAAATCTGTTCGGAACACTATGGGTGACACAGGCAGCATTGCCAATCCTAAGAGCACAGGCACATGGGCATATCATCCAGCTTTCAAGTGTACTGGGCGTATGGAGCCTTCCGACTTTAGGCATTTACAACGCAACAAAATTTGCGGTGGAAGGCCTCAGTGAGGCGCTGGCCAGCGAGGTAAAAGATTTTGGCATCCATGTAACGCTTATCGAACCAAATGGCTATAAAACAGAATTTGGTGGAAGTTCGGCAGTTTTTGGCGATTCGCTCGATGTTTATAATCCGCTAAAGGAAAGCCTGAGCAAAATAGAGGGGCTTGGCCCAGACGATTACGGCACTCCGGAAGCGACTGTTCCAGCAATCTTAACACTGATCGACAGTGAAAATCCGCCGTTAAGATTATTCCTGGGCAAATTGGGATATGTCAAAACAGAAAGGGTGTATGGTGAAAAACTTCAACAGTGGAAGGAATGGAAAGATGTTTCAGAAGCAGCGCACGGGTAATTCCGTGCTTCTTTTCACATAGTTAAACATAGTTATGAAAGCCCAAAAAATAGAATATTTACACATCAGCACCCTGCTCGCCTTTATCCTCATTCCTCTTGGAGGACTTACCACCGATATTTATATTCCCTCGCTGCCGGCGATGGCAGGTGATCTGGGCGTTTCCATGCAGCAGGTGCAGCTTTCCTTATTGCTTTTCATGGTAAGCTCCGGACTCAGCCAGCTTTTTATCGGGAGTATATTGGATAGCTTTGGGAGATACAGGATCAACTTGTTTGCCCTTATTGTATTTTCAATCGCCAGTTTTATTATTGCACTGGTTCCCCATATCGGTGTTATCTATGGAATGCGGATAATACAGGGAATAACAGTATCGCTGATTATCGTTGGAAAGAGGGCATTCTTTGTGGATATGTACAGTGGTGAAAAGCTGAAGCACTACACAAGCCTATTTTCAATTGTATGGGCAACGGCTCCTATTGTCGCACCATTTATTGGCGGATATCTACAGGTAACATTTGGCTGGCAGTCGAATTTTTATCTATTGGGCTTTTTGACAGCAGCTGTTCTGTTTTTCGAGTGGAGATATACCGGTGAATCGCTCCGGAAATTCCAGTCCTTTAACCGAAAGCAGATCCTAAATGTCTATTCAGGTATGCTTAAGACAGCGGATTTTAGTGTAGGGCTGCTTATTATCGGACTGAGCTATTCACTACTCGTTGTTTACGGTATCAGCAGTCCGTTTATTATTGAAAAAGTTTATGGTTATTCACCTGTTGTGACAGGCTACAGTTCGCTGGGTTCAGGAATTGCACTGATGCTGGGCGGAATCACCTCAAAGGTGTTGATAAACAAAAATCTCTTCTTAAAAATCAATACAGCCGTGATCCTACAATTGATTTTCGCAGGTCTGATGACCATTATATCATTTGGGGCGAATGGATTTTATGTACTGCTTATTTTTACGCTGCTTATTCATTTCCTTTCCGGCTTTATTTTTAATAATGTCTATGCATACTGTCTACAGCGTTTTAGCAAGAATGCAGGAGTAGCAAGCGGGCTGACCGGCGGCGGTATTTACGTCATTAGCTCCATTGCCGGTTACGGCCTGATCAATTTATTTGAGATAAAAAATGTTCAGAGCATTGCAATGGTCAATCTACTGATCGTGGTTTTGACTTTCCTTGGGATTGTTATTTTTAAACGATCAGTCGTTAGACGGGGGTGAAATTGAAAGATTCAAGTAAACAATAATAAATAATAAGAATATGAAAACTATTACAGTTCCAAACAAAGAACAATTGAGCGAAGAAGCTCAGGTCATTTTATCATCTGTAGAGAAAAAAATGGGCAAGATCCCGAACCTTTATGCTACTATCGGATATTCTTCATCAGCTTTAAAAGCGATGCTGGAAACAGAAGTAACCTTAGCGCATCATTCTTCTTACACCGCAAAGGAAAGGGAAGCGATCAACTTGGTGGTGTCCCAGGTAAATGATTGTGATTATTGTCTTGCTGCACATACCATGCTGGCTAAATTAAATGGTTTTAGTGAGGAGGACACTTTAGCAATCAGAAAGGGTAGTGTTGAGGATGTTAAATTGGATGCCATTATAAAACTCGCCCAATCGATCGCAAACAATAAAGGCAATGCCGGAAATGATGCGCTGGAAGACTTCTATAAAGCTGGTTTGGATGAGAAGGCGCTCGTAGAACTTACAGCCTTGGTTGCCCTTAGAAGTTTTACGAATTATGTTTTTGCAAATACCCAGATCCCGATTGATTTTCCGGCAGCAAAAAGTTTATCATAAGTGTTTTAATTGAAGTGTTGGTGAGAGCTTCTTTTAGAAATTGAAGGAGCTCTCTTTTTAACTAAGGTGTACAGCTAAAGCTATATCGTAATTATGTGCTATTCTTCAGCTGAAATGAGTTAGTGTATAAGTATGGATAAGGATAATTTTGGATTAACAAAAAAAGAAAAAACAATGAGCAAAATAATTTTTATAACAGGAGCTTCCAAAGGATTTGGAAAATTATGGGCTGAGGCCTTACTTAAAAGAGGTGATAAAGTTGCAGCTTCAGCTAGAAATATTGATGCGTTGCAGGATTTAAAAGAGAAGTACGGTGACAGCATTCTTCCTGTGAAACTGGATGTCAACAACCGTACAGAAGTTTTTGAAGTGGTGGAGAAGGTAGAAAAACACTTTGGAAGAATCGATGTTTTGATTAATAATGCTGGTTTTGGTTTATTCGGAACGACGGAAGAAACAACAGAACAGCAGGCGAGAGAGCAAATGGAAACCAACTTTTTTGGTTCACTTTGGGTAGCACAAGCAATTTTACCGGTGATGAGAAAACAAAGAAGTGGACATATCATTCAGATTTCCAGCTTTTTGGGATTAACGACGCTACCGCTTTTAGGATTGTACAATGCTTCAAAGTTTGCAGTTGAAGGACTAATTGAAACGATTGGTTCAGAAACAGCACATTTGGGAATCAAAACCACACTAATTGAACCTAATGGATTTGCAACGGATTGGGCAGGAGCTTCAGCGGTTCAGACTTCTTCGGATATTACCGATTACAATCCGGTACGAGAGGCATTTGCGGAAACAGGGGATAATCCTGATACTTGGGGAAAACCTGAATCGACAGTAGTGCCAGTTTTGAATCTTATTGACAATCAAAATCCTCCACAAAGATTATTGTTCGGTAAAATTGCTTATCACGTAGTCAATGAGGTTTACAACAAAAGATTGAACGATATCCAAAATTGGAAAGAGGTCAGCATTGCCGCACATGGGCATTAGATTTATAGGAATGATCCGCGCAAAGAAATTGTTTTCTACAGTTGTACTGGTTTGCTTTTTTAGCTTAACTTCAGAGAATCAGTTGTAATAGAAAGAGATTGTCGAACATTCGATAAAAAAAATAAAATGAAACATTATAAAACCCTTACAGAATTGCACAGCGGAAATGGCTGGGACGCTCCGGAGCACCCGCTCTTTAGTATGATCGGCTGTCAGGCGGCCTGTCCGCTGGGAAATAGGGAATTTACCACAGATTGCTACATTATCGCTTTCAAAAAAATAAAATCAGGGATGTTTATGTACGGACGTACAAAATACGACCACGATAATGGCTGTCTATTTTTTGCCAAACCACGGCAGATCATTGAAATGAAAGACCTCGAATTTGAAGAAAAAGGCTATATGTTGATGATTCACGAAGATTATCTGAACGGTCACGAGCTCTTTAAAAGCATTAACAATTATGGCTTCTTTGACTACGATGTAACGGAAGCGCTGCAACTTTCTCCAAAAGAAGAGCAGATTATTCTGGAGCTTCACGCGAAAATTCAGGGCGAATATTTTAATAATCCCGATGAATACAGCCGTGAGATTATCTTGAGTCATATATCATCGATTTTGAAATATGCACAGCGCTTTTACAAAAGACAGTTTATCGACAGAGAACAGGTTATTGGAAAAACAGCATCAAGATTCAATGATATCCTTAAAAAATATATTGATGAAAGAGGTCTGGAAAAAAACGGGTTGCCAAGCGTTACCGATATTGCCGACCAGCTGTTTATTTCGCCACGTTATTTAAGTGACGTACTGAAACAGGAAACTGGGAAAACTGCTTTGGAACTCATTCATATATTTTTGATTTCAGAGGCTAAAAATCTATTGAGATTGGGAGAGAAGGGAGTTGCGGAAATAGCCTATCACTTAGGATTCGAGAATGCTTCTTATTTTACAAAATTATTTAAGAAACAGACAGGTCTGAGACCTTTGGAATTCAGAAAATCACAGCTGAACTAATTACTGCAATTCTGCTTGTTAAAGTCACAATGAAACTTCATTAGTTTCCTGTGACTTTTTTTAATGATCCGCTCCACGGATTATTACCAATATGATGACTTTTTCGTTGGCGGCGAACAAGCAACTTTTGCTTAGAGAAGAGCCAAGCTTTCCTGGATTATCCTCCGTTATTGGAGGATTTTTGATTTTTCGTACGTCTGTGCTATTCTTTCCGTAAAATGAACTATTTATCCGCTGCAGTGCAATATAACTTTGCTATATCAAAAACAAAGCAAGTTATGAAGATAATAATTGGATTGATAACATTTATAGCAGCCGTTTCATCGGTAAAAGCACAGCTTATTCCCGTAGCAAGTTCAACGGTCGTTTGGAATGGGGTAACAACAAATAGCGAAGGCAGGATCTTCGTTAATTTCCCCAGAATCGAGGGCGATAAAGGTATGAGGATCGGAGAGGTTCTGAAAAATGGAAAAATCATTCCCTATCCAAATGAAGACTGGAACAATTGGAAGTTAGGAGCAGACGTAAATGAGAAGTTTGTAAGAACCAATTCTCTGAGAATAGGACCGGACGGTTTGCTTTGGATACTAGATACAGGGACACCATCAATGGGACAAAAGCCATTAGTAGGAAATGCGTTGAAATTGGTTTCGATTGACATTAAAACCAATACCGTACAACAGATTATTCCACTTTCGGAAATTGCAAAACCTTCGACTTTCATTGATGATCTAAGAATTTCAGGAAACACGATTTATCTGACAGATGCCGACGAACCAGCTTTAATAATCGTAGATAAAACAACTGGAAAAGGCAGAAGGGTTCTTGAAAATCATCCTTCAACCACCGATAATTTACCGATAAAAGCGGAAGGAAAAGTTATGAAAGATGAAAAAGGCAATGAAGTGAGAATCCACGCTGACCAATTAGAAATTTCTCCTGATGGAAAATGGCTTTATTTTCAGCCTGCAAGCGGCCCACTTTGGAGAGTGCAAACACAATATCTGAATGATGAAAATCTCTCCGAAAAAGATTTGGCTTCCAAAGTCAAATTATTCTATAAAACCCCATCAACAGGAGGGACAGCTATCGATGCAGATGGAAATATCTACGTAAGCGATGTCAATAACAGTGAAATCATCAAAATATCACAGGATGGAAAAGAAAGTCTCATTATTAAAGACAAAAGGCTACTCTGGGCAGACGCTTTATGGATTGATGACAATGGATATCTATGGATTCCGACAGGCCAGCTGAACCGTTTGGCGGCGTTTGAGAACGGAAAAAGTAGAGTGACATTTCCGGTTGTGATATATAAGCTGAAAATCAATGCGAAACCGTTAAGAAATTGAACTCATTTCAAGATTTAAATTAAAGTAATTCAAATAAATAACATTTAAAAAATATCAATATTATGAAAGCAATTGTATTAAAAGAAGCAGGAAATGTAGACAATTTAGCATACGTAGAACTGGCAAAACCAACCATTAACGAAGGCGAAGTATTAATCCAAGTAAAAGCCATCAGCATCAATCCGGTAGATGTAAAAAGCCGCGCCGGAAAAGGAGTTTACGGAAGAATTAAAACAGAAAATCCATTGATTTTGGGTTGGGATATTTCCGGAATAGTAGAAGAAACTAAAAGTTCAGCTTTTAAAGTTGGCGATGAAGTTTTCGGAATGGTCAATTTTCCAGGCCACGGAAAAGCGTATGCAGAATATGTCGCAGCTCCGGCCCATCAATTAGCCCTAAAGCCCAAAAATATCTCTTTTGAAGACGCCGCGGCTTCTACTTTGGTTGCGCTAACTGCGTATCAGGCTTTGGTTCACCATGCGAATATTCAGCAAGGGCAAAATGTTTTGGTCCACGCAGCTTCTGGTGGAGTAGGACATATCGCTATACAGATTGCCAAATATTTAGGGGCGAAAGTGACGGGAACTTCTTCCCCAAAAAATAAAGATTTTGTCATGAGTTTAGGTGCAGATTCCCATATCGATTATCACGTCTTCGACTGGAAATCAGCAGGCAGAACTTTTGATTTTGTATTGGATACAATTGGCGGGGACAATATCGACCATTCGCTCGAAGTGACCAAAGAAGGCGGTTCCATCATCAGTATTCCGACAGGTCTGAATGAAGATGTAACTTCAAAAGCAGAATCCAAAGGTGTGAAAGGTTATTTTATTCTTGTACAGTCCAGCGGAGAGGATATGAAACAGATCGCTTCTTTATTGGAAAGTGGAGCTGTAAAACCTCATGTTTCCAAATCTTTTCCCTTTGAGCAAATGAGAGCAGCGCATCTGGAACAGGAAACGGGGAGAACGGTTGGTAAAATCGTGATTACTCTATAAATTGTTTCAGCATTAGAATTAGGCCTTTACTTTATTGTACCTGGGATCCTTTTTATATGCTCTTCGCGGTTGCAGCGCCACGCCTGGCCTTCTATCTGCAGGTGACGTAAAATGCAAATGTTGGAAGGCTTAACGTTGCTTCCTATCTGGGCTTTACACCCGAGTATCTCAGCGAAATCCGCAAAAAGAATTTTTCTTAAACCCGTTTAAGTTTTTCCGGCACTCCATTTTCCAAATTTGTAATATCAAATTTAAAAATAAGAAAATGGAAAAACGAATCAACATCAGCACAACGGAACCACAGGCATTCAAAGCAATGTTAGGATTAGAGGGTTATCTGTCAAAAATTGATATCTCACAAACGCTAAAAGAGCTGGCCAAAATCAGGGCATCACAGATCAACAACTGTGCTTACTGTATCAGCATGCACACCAAGGATGCCATTAAAAATGGTGAAAAACCGGAGCGTATCTTTTTGTTGAGTGCCTGGAGGGAGGCTGCCAAATTTTTCACCGAGGAAGAGCAGATCATACTGGCTATGACAGAGGAAATAACCCTTATCCACCAACATGGATTAAGTGAAGAAACCTACAGCAAGGCATCCGAGATTTTCTCCGAAAACCAGATCGCTCAGATCATCATGCTCATCGTCACCATCAATGGCTGGAACCGTATTGCCTTGAGTACTCATCTGGAAATAGAAGATTAATACATACGTTTATAGGGAGCTGTGGAAATGGACCAGAAGTATTTCATAAGCTCCCTTTATCGAAAAAATCTTAAATGACACAGGCATGTCAGAACATGGCATCCAAAAATTCGGACAAGGCCCGGTAAAAGTATTGGAGCGGAACGAATTCTGGTACAACTCGCAAACCCTCGGAATATAACGGAAAGGTGAACTCCACAACAAAGGAAATTTGAACTCCACAACAAAACGACATAATAGCAATTCGACGAACTTTGTAAAAAATTAAAGGTTATGTGGACAAAAAATAACATCCCTGATTTATCGGGGAAAATAGCAATCGTCACCGGATCAAACACCGGTATTGGGTTTGAAACAGCAAAAGCGCTGTATGAAGCAGGTGCACATGTGACCATTGCCGCACGGGATTTCCAGAAAGGAAAAGATGCGATTCAAAAAATCCAGTCCGAAACGGCTGGGATGGGAACATTGGACTATGGAATGCTCGACCTTGCAAACATCGGCCAGATTCGGCAGTTTGCAGATCACTTTATGCAAAAGCATACAAAACTGGATATACTCATCAATAATGCCGGCGTAATGGTTCCCCCGGCCGCTAAAACGGATGACGGATTTGAATTGCAGTTCGGCGTAAACTTTATGGGTCACTTTGCGCTGACAGGATATTTGCTGCCGCTCATTAAGCAGACAGCCTATGCCCGGGTAGTGACTCTATCCAGTGGTGCGGCTACTTTGGTGGATAGCATAGATTTTGACAACCTCAGACTGGAAAAGAGCTATGATGAATGGCGTGAATATGCGGTGAGCAAGCTGGCAGATATCTTGTTTACCTATGAGCTGGACAGGAGATTCAAAAATGCCCGTATGTCAGCCATTTCTGTGGCGGCGCATCCCGGCGTCACGCGAACCGATCTGCAGCAGAATATCCCGGGTGAAAATCTGGAAGGCATGTTTGCCGCATTTGATCAGGTAATGGCCCCCTGGCAGGGTGCCCTGTCCAGCCTGTTTGCTGCGACAGATCCATCTGTCGAAGGCGGTAAATTCTATGGCCCGGACGGTCCGAAAGAATACGCGGGATATCCGGCCCTATCAAACCATCATACCGCAGCGATGAACGATGAAGCGCTTGCCAAAAGGCTCTGGGATTATGCGGAAAACGCCATACAATTGATCTACAAATTCCAATAATTGACCTACGAATTCCAATAATTGATCCGAAATGAACAATCAAACAGTTTTAGTAACCGGTGGTACCGGATTTTTAGGCGTTAATACTATTCTTGCACTACTTGAGCGGGGATTTACCGTAAGAACAACACTGCGCACGCTTTCCCGCAAGAATGAAATCATGGATGCCCTGAGCGAAGGCGGCATCAGCACGTTTGATCAGCTATCTTTTTATCAGGCCGATCTGCTCTCTGACAGCGGTTGGGATGAAGCGGCGCAGGGATGTGACTATGTCCTGCATGTGGCATCGCCATTTGTCGCCGAGCAGCCCAAAGACGAAAACGAGCTGATTATCCCTGCAAAACAAGGTACGTTGAGAGCCTTGAAAGCCGCGAAAAGGGCAGGCGTCAAACGTGTCGTGCTCACATCCTCTTTTGCTGCGATCGGTTATAGCATCGATCCCAAAAACCATGTTTTTACGGAGCTCGACTGGACCGATGAAAACGCGCCGCTACAGGCTTATATAAAGTCAAAAACAATTGCAGAAAAGGCCGCTTGGCAATTTATAGAGGATGCAGCCACAGCTATGGAGTTAACGGTCATCAATCCCGTCGGAATTTTTGGCCCCATCCTCGGCGGTATTTCCTCGGCCTCGCTGGATACTGTGGTTAAGGGCATTGTTGACGGACTCATCAAGGAAAATGCACCATTTACATTCGGTGTGGTAGATGTACGCGATGTCGCTGATATCCATATCAAAGCGATGTTACACCCTGAAGCGGGCGGACAGCGATTTCTGGCAACTTCGGAAGGGGCAATGTCTTTTTATGATGTAGCCGAACTGATCAAAAAGGAACGTCCCAAACTGGCCGGAAAAATTGCTGCCCTGCAACCTACACCACCCCAAGAGTATACAAAGATGTCCAACAAAAAAGCGACAGAAATGCTCGGCTGGCACCCGCGTGCGAAAGAACAGGCGATACTTGCAAGCGTGGACAGTTTAAAATTTAGTCAGGCACAGGATTAACCGCCAGGGATCAGTATATTTGGTAAACCATGAAAGTAAACAACATCCAATCCTGTCATCTGGGGCCGGAGATCTCTCCCGAAAATTATATACCGGAAAACTATTTTCTATATTTATTGAAGGGAGATATGAAGGCTTATGATGGCGAAAAAAACTACAGCATGAAACCGGGCGACTATTGTATCGCCCGGAAAAATCATTTGGTACGTTATACAAAATATAAGGACAATGATGAATTTGAAAAAATCATCATCACACTGGATGAGGAATTCCTGAAACGCTTTCTTAAACGGCATGTTTATCAAATCCGGCCATCAGCCATCGGCGACGCATTTATTTTTATACCGGAAAATAAGCTCATCAAGAATTATATAACATCCCTGGAACCGTATTATATCGGCGATCTGGAGATCAGTGCAGATTTTGTTGATGTCAAAAGAGAGGAATTACTGATTATTCTATTGAAATCTAATCCTGACCTCATTCATATATTGTTCAATTTCTCGTTACCTGATCGGATTAATTTAAAGGAATACATGAACAAAAATTTTAGGTTTAACATCAGCCTGGAAAAGTTTGCATTTTTTACGGGGAGGAGCCTTTCGACCTTCAAACGGGATTTTCAGCGCGTATTCGGAATGGCTCCGGGCACCTGGCTCAAGAAAAAAAGATTGCAGGAGGCCTATTTTCAAATTGCCGAACAATCCAGAAAGCCCAGTGATGTCTATCTTGAAGTAGGGTTTGAAGATCTCTCTCATTTTTCTTTTGCGTTCAAGAAAGAATTCGGAAAGACGCCAAATGAGGTAGCAAAGCCCGTTTCAAATGGGATTTAATACCAAGTAGCAAAAGTCCAACTAAAATCCACTTCGCTGTGAGCGGCTAAACCTTATCCTCTACAATCATTTTTCGATGTTCTCTACCCCAGTTAATCATTTCCGAAATAATATTCCCGAAAGTCCTGCAATATGCAGTAGGTTCATATTCGATTAAGACAGGTGTATCGGGATAAACAGTTCGTTTAACCAACTTATTTAATTCCATATCTTTCAGCTCTTTTGAAAGCATTCTTGTGGTAATCCCCGGTATACTTCTTTCAATTTCGCGAAAACGTCTGTTGCCGTTGCAAAGCGAATTAATGACTGGGATTCTCCACTTACCTCCAATGAAATAAAGGGTGTCCTGCAACGCTCTAAGTTCTTCTGTCTGATCTCTTTCCATGGTTACAAAGTTAAGTGATATAATTCATGATACTGATATACTCAGTTATACTGATAACAAAAGTATACCATTTCTCTGATAACTTTGTAAAAAAAAATAAAGAAATGAAAAAGTTGAATAACAAATTAGCCATTGTAACAGGTGGAAACAGCGGAATAGGCTATGCCACCGCAAAAGAATTAATCGCCGAAGGAGCCAATGTCATTATCACCGGAAGACGAAAAGAAGCCATTGAGAAGGCTGCTGTAGAGCTAGGAGCTATTTCTTTTGTGGCGGATCAGGGGAAATTGGAAGATATTGAAAATTTCAGAACCCATATTGAAAAGGAATTCGGAAAGATTGACATCCTGTTTATTAATGCAGGCATCACCGGAAGTTTAGGTCCGATCGAACATATGAGTGCCGAAAATTTTGACAATGTAATGGGTATTAATTTCAGAGGAGCTTATTTTACTTTGAGCAAATTTATTCCCCTGTTAAACGAAGGTGCTTCGGTGGTATTCCTTTCATCAAACGTCGCGACCACCTCTAAACCAAACAGTTCGATTTACCAGGCAAGCAAGGCAGCATTGAATTCCATTGCGAAGACCGCTGCTGCAGAATTGGCACCAAGAAAAATCAGAGTAAATCTAGTAAGTCCGGGGCCTACAAAAACGGAGATTATGACAAAAGCAGGGTTGGACGAAAAAACATTGGAAGGTCTTGATGAATGGTTAATCAGCGGAATCCCCTTACAAAAAATGGGAACTGCGGAAGATGTAGCCAAAGCTGTTATTTACCTGTCAGATAACAATGTGGCAAGTTTCATGACCGGAACGGAAATCCTTATGGACGGTGGAATGGTTTTATAATCTTCCCCAATCTTCTTTTCCTTCACATATCGTCAATTTCATAATGCTTTTTTCTGCATTGTATATGGTTTTCGGGAAACCGAAAAGTTAATTACATCGGATCTACAAAGTTAGAAATTAGTTTATAAGCCCGCTTGTTTAAATATCATTGGTGATACCAACTTAAAAAGTGATCCTCATAATGACTAATTTCGGAACTAAAATTCCAGTAATTGAAATATACTTTAAAACAATGAAAACACTAGAAAATAAGACCGCATTTGTAACAGGCGGTACAAGAGGAATGGGAGAAGCAATTGTAAGACGTTTTGCTTCCGAAGGAGCCAATATCGTATTCACCTACGCCAACTCAACAGAAAAAGCAGAAAAGATTGTAGCGGAAATAGAAGCGCAGGGGGTAAAAGCGCTTGCCATCCATGCAGATGCCTCAGAAGCGGGCCGTTTAGAAAGTGCACTGGGTCAGGCTAATGCCAAGTTCGGAAAGATTGATATCCTTGTAAATAATGCCGCTGTCGCTATTCCTGGAACAATCGACCAAGCTTCCTTTCAGGTTGAAGGCTATAATAAAATGATAGACGTGAATATCCGCGCTGTAGCTGAAGCGGTTAGAACAGTAATTAAATTCATGCCTGACGGCGGAAGAATCATCAACATCGGATCCGTTGGAGGAAATAGAATAGGAGGCCCCGGTATGGCTGATTACGTTGCGACCAAAGCTGCGGTTTCGGCATACAGTAGAGGGCTTGCATGGGATCTCGGCTCAAGAAATATTACGGTGAATGCAATACTGCCCGGCGCAACTGATACGGATATGATGCCAAAAGACGAGGGGATCCGCCAGGCTTATACAAATGCTATTCCGCTTAAGCGTCTTGGAAAGGTTGAGGAAATTGCTGCACTTGCAAACTTCCTTGCCGGACCTGAATCTTCCTATATTACCGGTAGCAGTATCGTAATTGATGGCGGTATCAGTGCATAAACGTATGGCTATGAAAAATTTAAGTCATGAAGATCTCACTGCAATTGTCGAGATCAAAAAAGTAATGGCCCGCTACACCAGGTTCGTCGATACAAAGCAGTGGAACTCCTTTAAAGAATTATTCGACGAAAATGTCCATATGCTCTTCGAAGGAGAAAAAGGCGAGCGGCTTTTTGAGTTTAACAGTCCCCAAGAAATGGTGAATGAAACCGCGCCAGTGCTGGAAGGTGCCCACTCTGCTCATCACGTACATAGCCCAGAAATTGAACTGTTGCCCGAACACCGTGCCACAGCGATATGGGCAATGGAAGATCTGATCAACTTTGCCCAGAGGGAAGAGATTCCCTACAAAAAGCTGCATGGTTTTGGTCATTACCATCTGGAACTACTTAAAACAGAACAAGGATGGAAGATCACCAGACTACAGCTTAAAAGAACCATATTGGATATTTTAGTTTAAACTACTATCAATTAATAAGGGGAACCGGGTTTCGGAAATGGAACTCGGTTTTTTATCATTTTAAAATGGAAAGTGTCTGCTCGATCATTTTGCGGCAGGCCTCTTCATCCATACCCGCTTTGGTGGATACGACCATTCCTGATATGGTATTGACCAGGTAATCGGTAATAGTCTCCATATCGAGATCGCTGTGCGAAGGAGAGGAGTTCTTTAGCATTACCAGGAAATGTAATATTGCATCCCTGCTGTCGTTGTAGCTTTGCTGGATGATCTGGAGGGCCTGCTCATCGTGCGGACCGAACTCAATGATGGAGTTAACAAGGAAACATCCATTGGGCATTCCGGGGTGGTAGCATCCTTTGACAGCCAGATCGAAGATCTTGCTGATACCGTCCCTCGGGTTTTTGGCATTGCGCCTGATCTGCTCAAGGGCGTCAGTGGTTAATTTTGAATATCGATGGAGAGCCCTTATTAGAAGACCGCGTTTGTCACCAAATGTTGCATACAGGCTTGAGCGGCTGATCTTAAGATGGTTGACGAGTTCTTCAGGTGAGGTTGCGTGATAACCCAGCTGCTGAAAAAGAACAATCGATCTGTCCAGTATATCTTCTTCAATAAAATTTTTTTTTCGGCCCATCGTAATAAAAACTGTAATGCATACCACTTGATAGACAAATTTAAGGTTTTATTATTTACCGTTAGCCTAGCGGTATCACAGGTGGAACCACCTGTGATTTGAATTTAAGGGCAGAAAATCAGTGAGTTGACTGCCTGATCATTGAAAATATTTTAATAATTTTAATAAAAAAATATGAAAGATATTAATGTCATTCCTTTGACCGCAGAAAATACGCGGGCCCTGCAGGACACCATATATGTGATCGGAGGGAAGTGGAAGTTGCCTATTCTGTTTTCAATCTGCAGTGGCAATAAGCATTTTAAGGATATCCAACGCAGTATTCCGGGGATAACCACAAGAATGCTATCTAGGAGTTTAAAAGAGCTTCTGGATAATAAGATTATTACAAGAAGAACGTATTCTGACAGTCCTGTCATCATCGAATACGAATTTACCGAATATTCCAAAGAATACGCTATACTGATAAACCAGATGATCGAGTGGGGAAAAAGACACCGTAAATTAATTATTGAAAGTGTATAGCGATCTCAACAAGTTTGTCTTCTGGCTTTTAAACAAAAAAATCTTATCAGAATTGATAAGATTTTTTGTTACTGGGACATCAAGCAGTATATCTGCCAAAAGTTAACCTACTGCAAACTAACAACAATCTTACCGGTTGTATGGTTTGTCTCCATTTCCTGATGGGCTAGCGCCATTTCTTCAAGTTTAAATGTTTTTGAAACGTACGGTCGAAGGATACCCTTGCCCATTAAATGGGCCAAAGCTTTTATGTCCGTTCCACTTGATATTACTGCGTTGTAGAAAATGTTGACATTTTTTTCTTTTGCCAAAACTTCCCATTTTGTTCCCTCGATGTGGTTCCATAAACTCAGTAGGTTACCGCCCTTCTTGAGCACTTTGATGGTCTGCTCGATATGCTCATCACGCAAGGCCTCAATTACATAATCCACAGGCGGAAGGATATCCAAAAAATTTGTTGTCTGATAATCTATAAATTCATCCGCACCAAGTTCCATAAGAAGCTCTTTTTTTGAACCTGAGGCTATCGCAATAACATATGCTCCGAAGCTCTTTGCAATCTGTATGGCCAGATGACCGACTCCGCCACCTGCTGCTGTAATCAGAACACGGTCTCCGGATTTAATTTTGACTTTATTTAGAGGTTGCCAAGTCGTTAAAGCGGCAAGAGGCACAGCGGCAGCTTGCTGATAAGAGATATTCTCCGGTTTCAGCGCAATATCCTTGACACGGGCCACTACATATTCTGCATACCCTTTGCCATGTCCTGGGCTGCTAGAAGTCGGGAAATTGAGCAGACCAAAAACTGCGTTTCCTACTGCAAAGTCTGAGACACCTTCACCCAGCTCCACAATATCACCTGCGATATCCCAGCCCAATATTTTAGGTGATTCATCGTTAAATATATAATCCAATGCTACATTTGTCCTGGCATAAATATCTGTAGGGTTGATTCCTATAGCCTGTGCTTTTACCAATACTTCACCTTTACCAGGACTTGGAATGGGTAGATCTTTTAATTCCAATTGCGAGACATCGCCCTGTTTTTTTAAAATAACTGCTTTCATTTTTCTGTATTAAAAACTAATACAAAATTAGGAAGATAGCACTGTCGATTTATTGGTAATATCATCAATGATACTAAGCGCCGGGCGTTGTTTGTCAGTAGAACTTTTTAAAGAGGTCAAAGCATGATGGAGCACCGAAAGCTCTTATCAATCAAAAATTCATGATCAAGTAAGGCCAATTTAAATAGCTGTATGAGCCCAGCATGCTGTACAATAAAAAGATACAGGTCAGTAAATGCCTGCATCTTTTTATTTAGGAAGCAATTATAATATAATGGACACGTTAAGAACCGAATTTAATTTTCCAAAGTACTTAACGCCCAGTCCTCAAAATGGATCTTGCCTGCATTATATTCTTCAGCAGGGACGAGCAGTGATCTAGGAACAACAAGATGCATATATTTGCTGTCCTCGTCAGAAACAACCTTTATGAGCTTTCCGGCTATCTCGATATATTTCGCGACAAAATCATCCATATTTGCCCTTGTAGGCCCAGCAATCTCTACCGTACCATTTTTAGGCTCTTCGAGTGCAAACTGTACAATGTAATCTGTGACATCTTCCAGGGCAATGGGCTGATAGTCGATCTTCGAAACAAATACCTCGTCACCCTGGCCCTGAACGGCAATGATCGCATCGGTATGCTCATAAAACTGTGTCGAACGAATGATGGTATAAGGTATTCCGGAGTTTTTGATGTTGTCTTCCTGGTATTTCTTTGCGCGAAGATATCCGATCTCCAGCGCATCGTCTGTTCCGACAATGGAAAGTACGAGGTGATGCCTGATGTTTGCAGCCAGCTCCGCTTTTACCAGATTCTTTCCTGCGGTCTGAAAAAAGTGGATTGCATTTTCTTCTTCGGGAGAGGAGGAATTGGATAGATCGATTACTATTTCCGTATTTTCCAGTGCTTGCGAAAGACCTTCTCCGGTCATGAGATCCACTCCATGTGAAGGTGAACCAATGATCACCTGATGACCAAGGTTTGCCAGTTTTTTTGTGACCAGCCTTCCAGTAAGACCTGTACCACCGATTACTAAGATTTTCATATCTGAACTATTTAAATTTGTAAAATTGATTAAAATAAGCTGCGCACCTGCACGCCGAATGGATTTCCAAACCAGCACCGCCAATATCCGTCCCGTCCTTTCTTTGCGTAATCGCTTGAAGTTCCGGTAATATTTACTTTTTCGCCGTTATTTCCTGTCCCAGTGATTCTCCAATGCAGGACCAATGAGGCCAGATTATCGGTCGAATAAATATTCCTGGCAACAATTTCCATCGGAAATCCAAACCCGAAGGACTGCTGCAGCTCATGGGCGATCGCTATTTTTCCGCGTTTGGGCTCACCGCTGGTATTGATAACGACTGCATCATCCTCATAGAAGCCGAGCATGGTTTCCATATCCCTAGAATTAAAATGAACCAAAAGAGAATCGACAATCCCTTCAGGGGTGGTTGATAATTTATAAGTCGGGCTTGCTGCCAAATTATGACCTTCCATAAGACCTAAGAATTAATATTAAATGATATACTGTTCTCTACAGTACAAAATTGATCAAAAAATGAATGCAGGAAAACTGACAAACAAAGGTAAAAGGTGGACAAAAAAAGAAGCAGGGTCTAAGTTCAATAGGATAGTTTGTCTAATCCAGGTCTGGATTGGAACGTAGTGTCTTTCTGTAATCACCCGGTGATCGTCCAGCTTTTTTTGTGAAAAGCCTGATAAAATACTTGGTATCTTTATAACCTAGCTGGACCGAAATTTCCTTAATACTCAATTGCGAATAATAGAGCAGGCGCTGTGCTTCGCTTAGTATTTCCTTCTGGATCAGAGCCGATGCAGATAAGCCCGTCACTTTTTTAACAACATCGTTTAGGTGGGCCACGGAGATATTTAACCTTTGGGCATATGCTGAGGGGCGTTTAAGACTGCGGTAATCACTCCTTACAAGATTTCTGAATTCGTTGGTTATACTGATAACCCGGGGGCTATGACTTATGGAACCAGCTGCTAATTTGCGCTGGTGACAAATTACCGCCTGGGCTATAAAAGCTGACAACAAGGGCTGTTGCACTTCCTTACTTGCGGTATTGTTTATACGGTCCAGATTTTTTAGGGAGTCCAGGATTGACCTAAACCATTGTTGCTCGGCCGCTGACAGGGACAATATAATGGTTTCATTTAAAGACGCATCAAGCATGTCCTTTGTTGATTTGGTCATATGATGGCCTTCAAAAGAAATGTAATAACCAGATGCCCCAACAGTCCCGGTGATCTGATGTACCTGGTGCGGTGGGCAGACAAAAAGTGTTCCTGCAGGCATGGTCAGCTGTTCAAAATCAAATAAGACTTCCAACTGCCCAGCTTCAACAAGCATGCAGGTATAGTGGTCATGCCGATGTGGATTCAGCGCTTTTAGGATGCCCGGAGTGGAACCATCCCATAGACCAACAGCCATACTGCTGCTGGAATCCATGCTGTTCACTAAAATAGAATCTCTTTTTGGCATGTGGCGCAATTTTAAATTCAAATATAATACAGTAGCACCAAACAGTGTAAACTATTTGGTGTTACTCTTTAGTAATGTAGTGTATTTTATTTTCCAAACAGTGCCTTTCGCAAAGCAGCCGCAGCATCCAGGACAGATTCCTGTACAGCGTGGATATGCGCCAGCGGATTCAGCATCCCGTAATCGTGGATAAAGCCTTTGTATTCGGTGATAGTGGTCGGAACTCCGGCCTCATCTAATTTTCTTCCATAGGCCACACCTTCATCATGCAGAATATCATTCTCGGCCACCTGAACAAGTGCAGGAGGCAAACCTTTCAGTTCTTCCAGAGAAGCTTTCAGTGGTGAGGCGTATTTGTTGTCCCGCTCTTTCAAGTCAGGCAGGTAATTGTCCCACATCCATTTCATCAACGGCGTTGTCAAAAATCGTTCCTGCGCAAATTTTGTATAAGAAGCCCTGCTGAAGTCTGAGTCGGTGACTGGCCATAGGAGCACTTGTTGTTTTAGTTTTGGGCCATTCTTGTCTTTTGCCATCAATGCTACCACTGCGGCCATATTTCCACCGACACTGTTTCCGGCGACGGCGAGCTTGCTGGCGTCAACCCCGATTTCTTTTCCATGCTCGGCAACCCATTTTGTTGCGGCATAAGCCTGATTGATGGCTGCCGGAAATTTGGCTTCCGGAGATGGTGTGTAATCAGGGAAGACGGCTACCGCACCGCTGTTGACAACCAGGTCACGAACCAGTCTTTTGTGGGTAGGGTAGTCTCCCAAAACCCATCCGCCGCCGTGAAAGAACATAAATACGGGTAGTCCGGCTTGTACACCTTTGGGTTTTACAATATGGATTTTTACAGTCTGCCCGTCCTGGGTAATGGTTCTTTCTGATTCCTGGATATCGGAATAATCGAAACTTACCGATTTTTGAGCTCCAACCAGGACCAGCCTGGCGTCTTTCGGTGAGAGGGTTTCCAGCGGTTTTCCGTCGCCACTGTTCAAAGCTTTTAAGAATGCTCTTGTTTCCCGGCCAATGTTGGGGTCCTGAGATGCTGGGGTTGATTGTGCCATGATATTGGAATTTAAGATGGAGAGTGCCGCCAATGTTAAAACTTTTGAATAGATTGATTTCATTGTGATTATTTTTTTAGGTTGATGTTTAAAATGATTTTGAAGCTGAATGCTGCGCTTACAGGACAGGTTCTTTCGGCCTCTCTGGCAATTTTTTCAAATTCTTCGGCCGAGATGCCGTCCACTTCTGCATGGAGTAGCAATTCGGACTGTGTGATCTTTCCATTATCCAAGGTAATGATCGATTTTGTCTCCAGTCTTTCAGGGTGATAACCGGCCTGTGTGAGATCCAGGCTCAGCTTCATTGTAAAACACCCTGCGTGGGCCGCAGCAAGCAGTTCTTCGGGATTTGTTCCGACGCCTTCAGCGAAACGGCTGTTGAATGAATACTGGGTCTGGTTAAGAACGGAACTTTGTGTTGTCAGATGTCCGTTTCCTTCTTTGATGGTGCCGTTCCAAACGGCGGTAGCGTTACGTTTCATACTCTTTATTTTTGATTGTTAATTTCTTATAGGACAAAGATATGTCATATAGGCAATCTAAATAAAGAGCAAAAAGTCGATATAAATTGTACTTTTTTCCTTTTGTATTCTAGTTTTTAATTTCTTTTCGAAAAGACGCAGGAGTTTTGCCTGATTTCTGCGTAAAAATCCGGTTGAAGTAAGCCGGGTCTTCATAACCCAATTGGTAGGCGATTTCCTTTATGGTAAGCTCACTGTAAAGGAGCAGGCGTTTGGCTTCAAGGACGATCCTGTTTTTGATCATCTCGTTCGGATTTTCAAGGTTGAGTTTATGGAATTTGTTCGAAAGCGTTTTCGGGGCCAGGTTCAGCAGGTCCGCATAATCGGCAACGCTGTGTTTTTCCTTGTAATGAATATTGACCAGTCGGCTGAAGTTCCTGAAAAAATCCTGATCCGTGCTGACGAGGTCAAGCGTTTCGTTTTGGAGGTTCTGCTTTTTCCACTGCCTCGTTGCACGGATGATAATCTGCTTGAGGTATGTTCTGATCATTTCTTCTGAAGAGCGGTCCTGAACATGAAGCTCATCGCTGATCTGAGCGAATAGTTGGGAAATTGTTTGTAGTTCATCGCCCTGCAACTCCACTGTCGGGTTCTCAAAAATATTATTGAACAACAGCCCATCGCAGGCAACCTCCTCATCGTGGATCTGAATACAGTAGAAATCCCTGTTGTAATGGATCAAAAAGGCTTTATTTTCATTGGCCGACTGAATGTCAAGATATTGATTGGTATTGATGAAAAGCAATGTGGGATTTTGGGTTTCATAAGCAGTGAAGTCCACAGTTAGTGCATAACCCGCTGGAATGAGCAATACTTTGATGTAATGGCGGAAAGTTTCGCCGTTCACCAGATCCAGCGAAGAGGAATCGAAAGAAATCAGGCCTAATTTTTTATGGTTCGATTCGAAGATGGAAGTAGCACTGTTCATACGGATGTTTGTTTATGTTCAAATGTATCTCTTTTGCTGATAAAACTAAAATAAACGATACAATTTGCAGTATATACTCGATATTCCATTGTCTGCCGGAGCCAATTCTTTATTGGTGCCATCCAATAGTATTGTACCTTCGACAGAAAGGCAGTATGTGATTCAGCTTATAGATGGTAAGACACATTTTGTGGATATCAAAGAAGAGGTTGGAAAGCTGAACAGAAGTGACCACCTTGCTAACGAAAGGACATTTTTGGCGTGGTCCGAACAAGCCTCGGCATAATGGGCTTTGGATTTGTGGATTGCTAAGTGAGTATTGAAAAGTATATTACGGTGTTTTTATTATTTTAGTAGCATTCAAAGACAGCTGCAACATTAATTTCGTGAGCAAATGCGTAAACATATTTCCATTCCAATAAGACCATTAGATCATCAACCTAGCCTGGGTGTTGTGATCAAGCGATTGTCTGACATCGCCGAACTGAGATCACAAGAAACAGAACAGTCACATCGGCACGATTTTCATGGTTTTTTAGTGATAGAAAAAGGAACTGTTGACCTGGAGATTGATTTTCAGCGGTATAGACTTGAGCCGAGCCAGATTTTATATATCCATCCCAATCAAATTCACCGCACCATTGATTTTAATAATACAAAACTATTTTTTTTGGGCGTAACAGCAGAAAATATCACACCCGAGCATCTCAATGTATTGGAAGAAATTGTACCCGCTAAGCCAATCACGATAGAGAGAGGTGATTTCATTGTTCTTACAGAAGCGCTGTCCCTATCATCCCTGTTGTTTGAACGCAAACAAGATAAAATGTATCCATCTTTCATGATACATAGCGCTAACCTAATCGTGGCGCTTTTGACCTCCCATTATATGAAGCAGGTCGCCACCGTCAATAGTCCAACAAGGTTTAACATCATCGCCAAAGCATTTGCCTTGTTGTTGGAGAAAAAATTCATGACGCACAAACGTCCTGCCGAGTACGCCGAAATGCTTAATATATCCCTAGTTTACCTAAACGAGTGCATCAAAAATACAACTGGCTTTTCCATTACGCATCAGATCCATCTACGTATTGTTCTGGAAGCCAAGCGCATGCTTTATCATTCAAATAAATCAGTAAAGGAAATCGCAATAGCACTAGGATATGATGACCATGCCTATTTTTCGCGGCTCTTTACAAAAGTTGCAGGGATGACTGCGCTGGCTTTTAGAAAGCTAAACCGAGATTAGTCCAATAATTACCTATTCTGTTCCATTGTTTGCAGCCGACCCGGCCCATAACTTTGTCTTATAAAAATTACTAATTATGAGTATTATTAATGACAGAGATTTCCCGATCGTGTTCGTCAATATCGCACACGATACACAAGAGGAACACAACCACGCTGAGGACCTGAAGGAATTTGAAAAACTTGTCAGCCGGCATGAAAAGTTTGTTCTTATCAACGAAGGCGGTTCACCGGATAGGGAGTATAAGCACAATAGGGAAGAGACTAAAATGGTAAACAATTTCATGCGGAGGAACCGGGCCAAACTCAAAGAGTTTGCAGTGGCTATGATTCATATTGAACCTTCTTCGCTCAAGAGGCTGGCATTTAAACCGTTCCATCATATTTTTGAAAAATTCTGGGGCATGAAATTAGCATTTGTCTCAGATCGAGCAGAAGCGGTGCATCTAGCAAACAGTCTTTTAAGACTGGAAAAGGAATAAAATAGCGAGCACGCAATAGGAAAGATATAGGACAATCAATCGACAATAAAATTTATAAAAGTGGCACATTCTCACAAGCATCATCACTCCCCTAGAAACGGGATAACTTTAGCCTTCTGGCTTAACCTTATATTTTCGATCATAGAGATCATCGGTGGAATGCTGACAAATTCAACAGCGATCATATCCGATGCTTTTCACGATTTTATGGATGCACTTGCTATCGGTGCTGCAGTATTGCTTGAAAAAATATCGGGCAAGAAACGCACTTCAACATTCAGTTACGGTTACAGAAGATTTTCGCTGCTGTCTGCGCTTACAATGTCGGTCTTTTTATTGGTTGGCGCCGTATTGATGATAGGGACTGCTTATGATTCATTTTTAAGTCCCAAAGTTGTGGACAGTAAGGGAATGCTATGGCTGGCCGTACTGGGTATTCTGATAAACGGTTTTGCTTTTCTCCGAATCAAGAAATCAGACGGGCATGCGCATGGTCACGCACATCATCATCACGGGCATGGGCATTCGCACGATCACAACAGCAGGGCAATCATGCTGCACCTTTTGGAAGATGTTCTGGGCTGGGTAGCCGTATTGATCGGAGCAGTCGTTATTTACTATACTGGCTGGTACTGGATTGACGGCCTGCTGACTCTAGCAATAGCAGGTTTTATAGGATATAATGCGAGCAAAAATCTGATCAGCACAATGAAAATTGTATTGCAGTCTGTTCCTGAAAATGTAAATCTCCAACAGCTACACCTTGAGCTCAAGAGCATTGATGGTATTGAAGATATTCATGACCTTCATGTTTGGAGCATAGACGGCTCTTACAATATTGGATCGCTGCACGCCGTGGTTGATCCAAATGGTAAACATGCGAAAGCTGATGTCCTTCTGTCCATTGTAAAATTAATGGAAAAACATACCATCCAGCACCCGACCGTACAGCTGGAAGAACGAACAGGCAACTGCAAATTGATAGCCTGCTGATTCTGACATCGTCATTGATTCGCGGCAGTGGGGATAATGATAAATGGTATATCGTTTTATTAAGTTGTAGCTATACTGTTTATCATGCCCCTAAAGATAAAACCATGGAAAGGCCATACAGCGTACCAATAGATCCTTCCGGCGACGCCCAGGGGCCTAAAAGTCGCCGTCTGTATCAGCAG
Source organism: Sphingobacterium sp. NGMCC 1.201703 (assembly GCF_047784615.1). Classification (NCBI taxonomy): domain Bacteria; kingdom Pseudomonadati; phylum Bacteroidota; class Sphingobacteriia; order Sphingobacteriales; family Sphingobacteriaceae; genus Sphingobacterium; species Sphingobacterium sp. NGMCC 1.201703. The sequence continues at coordinate 28,980 of NZ_JBLOHD010000012.1, forward strand.
ATTATCTTCGATTTTAAATTCTAACCAGGCTTCTCCCGGAAGTTTCATCTCGGCATAGAGCAGCAATCTTTTTGTTGTTCTATCGGCGATTAGCACCCGCCAAAAATCAAGGGCATCGCCTGCAGCCAGGTCGCTTTTATTTTTTCGTCCCCGCCGCATACCTACGCCCCCGACTAACTGATCCATGAATCCACGGATTTTCCAGAGCCAATTGCCATAATACCAGCCAGAATTTCCCCCAATGGACCAGATTTTGGTCAATGAGGCTTCACTATTTTGGAGCGAGGCCTTACGGATATCCTTAAAGCAACCATAACTGGGTACTTCCAGCAGCCTGGTGAGTCCTCCAGATAAGATTTTACTGGTCTGAGCATCTTTCCAGCTCGATACAACATTGTCGCTTTCAATTTTTTGAAAGGCCAATTGTATGGATCCGCTGTAATTGATCAACTTAATACCGAGTTCGTCCGCTAGATTATTTGCCTTACAGATCACTTCTACTTTCATGCTGTCGACCAGGTTTTTGGCCAGGTGATAGGAAGTCGAAGTCACAAAATAGAGCCAGTAGGATGAGAGCCTCGGTGTCATTAACGGCAAAATATAGATCTTTCGCCTAAGCTTTCGTTCGGCAGCGTATTGGAGTAGCATCTCTTTATAGCTCAGGATGTCAGGGCCGCCAATATCGTAGCTTTTGTTAAATGTATGTGGGTTAGCGATTACACCGGTCATAAATTCAATCACATTGCGTATGGCGATAGGCTGGCATTTGGTTTTCAACCATTTGGGCGTAATCATAATGGGAAGTTTTTCCACCAGATCGCGTATGATCTCGAACGAGGCGCTTCCCGAGCCAACGATGATACCCGCCCGCAGGGTAGTGATAGGAATCCTCCCGTTCGCCAATATGCTTTCAACGTTTCTTCTCGAGTCGAGATGTTTTGATAATCGATCTGAATTAATTATTCCGCTCAAATAGATGATCTGCTGCGCATTGGTTTTTTCGATAATGTTTCTGAAGTTGTTTGCGCATTCGGCCTCCATCTGCTGGAAATCACCGGATTGGGTAGCCATGGAGTGGATCAGGAAATAGGCGATATCAATTTCAAGCGGAATATTTTTTAAACTTTCTTTATCCAGGAAGTCGACTTCAATAACTTGAACATGGCCGCCCAAGATTGCCGATGGATCAAAACGATCCTTATCCCTTACACAACAAATAACGTCATGTCCCTGTTCCAACAACACAGGTAAAAGACGTTTTCCGATATATCCTGTAACACCGGTCAAGAGAATTCTCATAGCCTGAATTGTTTATTGCCGTCATCAGTTTTTTAATACATAAATATACTAAAAACATATTTATTAGAAGCTGATTTAGTTTAAATATATTCTAATTTAGAATGTATCCAGTTCAGGTTTACTGGCCTGCAGTCTGCGGGTTCTTGAACTCTTTTTGTAAAGAAAGCGGTGTTTAATGATGAATTTTCACGGCGAGACATTACGTCTTGGACTGGAAAGGACCGTTATATAGAGCTACTGTTGATGTATGCGCAAAAACTCCTCAGCTATCTTTTAAATCTAAAGAATAATATAACACGTCCTCGGTTGTACCATCAAGCCAATTGATTGTCCTAAATAGGCCTCGTCCTTATTTAGTAACAACATGCTCGTCATACCGATCGGTTGATCATGCTCGGAATTCCCTTCACTCTTTAAGCGAATCCTCGCAGGATTGTTTCTGGGTTCGTTTTTCTATTTTCTATTTTTCTTGATTAGTTTTCGGGAAACCAGCTTGGCAAATAGCGTAAAAATGACATGATCTTTTCCTTGTAGATGGCTGTATTCAGCTTAAAATAAAAGGCGCCTTTTTTGGAATTTTCCTTATCCTTTTCGTCCAGTTTGATAATGAGGTCGGAGGCGAGCAGCTTGCGGCTAAAATTGCGTTTATCAAATTCAATATTGTATACCCCCTCGTATAAAGCGGCAATCTGGGGAATGGTAAATTTCTCTGGCAATAATTCAAACAGAATAGGATAGAGCGCTGCTTTCATCCGCAGGCGATGCTGGGCCGAAGAGATCATCTGATCGTGATCAAAGATCAGGGTGGGGTAATCCTGCAGTGGAAACCATTTGGCCTCATATTCCTCGCTGAGGATATGCGTATATTTTTGCGTATCAATTAAAGCAAAATAACAGATACTGACAACCCGGTTATTGGGCTCACGTTTTGGATCACCAAAGACACTGCATTGCTCCATGTAAACATTTTCCAACCCCGTCAGTTTTTTTAATACCCTGCTGGCAGCTAATTCAGGACTTTCGTCCGCCTGAACAAATCCGCCCATCAAACTCCATTTGTTGCGCTCGGGCTCAAAATCGCGTTTGATCAGTAATACCTGCAGGGACTCGCCATTAAATCCAAAGATGATACAGTCTACTGCCAAAAGGATTGCGGAGTCTTCTTTATAATAGTCCATTGTTTATTGTTTTGTCTCTCTTTGCCCTTGATCTACTTTCTTGATAAAACCTTGTTTACCCGCTATTGATCAGCCTTGGATTTATCTTGTTTCGATGGGATGAAGATAGTTCAATTTTTTAAATATGAAAATTTTCTTTCATATTTAAAAAAATAAATGTTAATTTGACACTAATTATTTTTAGGCCAATTATCCATCAGGACAAACAGCAAAAAATAAGCTTTAAATCGAATTATAGATTATAAACCAAATTCAGTTAACATGAGTAAATCATATGTCATCGGGGTGGACTACGGGAGCGATTCTGTCCGTTCGATCTTGGTTGATGCAAGTTGCGGGACGGAGATTTCATCTTCGGTATTTTATTACCCGCGTTGGAAAAGGGGGGAGTTTTGCGATGCCGCCCGCAGCCAGTTCAGACAGCACCCCTTGGATTACATCGAGGGCCTGGAGGCTACTGTCAAAGATTGTTTACAAAAATCGGGAATAGATAATATTGGCGGCCTGGTGAAGGCAATTTCGGTGGATACCACGGGCTCCACGCCGGTCGCCGTGAATGAAGCGGGGGTTCCGCTGGCCTTGCTGGAGGAATTCAGCGATAATCCCAATGCCATGTTCATCCTCTGGAAAGACCATACCGCAGTCGGGGAGGCTAAGGAAATCAATCGCTATAGTCAAAGCCATGCTGCTGATTACCTGAAATATGTCGGTGGCGTGTATTCTTCGGAGTGGTTCTGGGCCAAATTGCTCCATACCTTTCGGGTGGATGCCAGGGTGCGCGAGGCGACATTTAGCTGGGTCGAACACTGTGATTACATTCCTTTTTTGCTGACCGGTGGCAAAGAGACCAGCGAAATCAAGCGTAGCGTCTGTGCGGCCGGACATAAGTCGCTTTGGGCGGCAGAGTTTGCTGGCTTGCCTCCCAATGAATTCTTCGCAGGCATTGATCCCTTGCTGGACGGCTTTGTCGATCGTCTGTTTTCAGAAACCTATACTTCGGATATGCCTGCGGGCAGGCTTTGCCCGGAATGGGCCGAACGTCTGGGTCTTTCTACCGAAGTTGTCGTCGGCGTAGGGGCATTTGATTGTCATATGGGTGCCGTGGGCGGACAGATTGAACCTTATTACCTGAGCAAGGTGATGGGCACATCGACCTGCGATATGCTGGTAGCCCCCAAAGAGGAGCTCGCGGATGTATTGGTCAGGGGGATCTGTGGGCAGGTAGACGGTTCCATTATCCCTGGAATGATCGGCATGGAAGCCGGACAGTCTGCTTTCGGTGATGCCTATGCCTGGTTCAAACAGCTGCTGTTATGGCCGGCCTATAACCTGCTGCCGGAACTGGAGGGCCTTAGCGACTCTATGCGTGAACATATGCTGACGGCATTGGAGGAGAAATTACTGTTGCGGTTAAGCGATAAGGCGAGCAAATTGCCGCTGACTGCGGATTCGGAACTGGCGGTGGACTGGTTCAATGGCCGTCGGACACCGGACGCGGATCAGTCGCTCAAAGCGGCAATCATGGGATTGCAGCTGGGTACGGATGCGCCGGCGGTCTTTCGGGCGATTGTCGAGGCGACCTGCTTTGGGGCCAAAGCTATCGTAGAACGCTTTGTGGATCAGGGCATCCCGATTAAAGGCTTGATCGGCCTCGGTGGCGTGGCCAAAAAATCGCCTTTTATTATGCAGATGATGGCCAATGTCATGAATATGCCGATTCGTATCCATAAAAGCGAGCAGACCTGTGCGCTGGGGGCTGCCATGTTTGCAGCCACGGCTGCCGGATTGTACGATCGGGTAGAAGATGCCATGCAAGCCATGGGGCAGGGCTTTGAATGTACCTATGAACCTCAGCAGGAATGGCTGTCCATCTATGCCGAACGTTATGAAAAGTACAAAGCCCTCGGTGCCTTTGTAGAAAATAGGCTGTCACAGCCCCTTACTGTTTAACCGCAAAAATTGACCTATGTATAATGCAATTAAAGAAGAGGCTTATCGCTGCAATATGCAGCTGCCGCAATTGGGACTGGTGCTTTTCACCTTTGGAAATGTGAGCGTTGTCGACCGCCAGCAGGGAGTTTTTGCGATTAAACCCAGTGGTGTGCCCTACGAAGAACTCGCGCCCGAAATGATGGTGGTGGTGGACTTTGAGGGTAGGGTGATCGAAGGTAACCTGAGGCCTTCCTCGGATACCAAAACGCATGCTGTGCTGTACAAACATTGGCCGGAGATCGGGGGCATTACGCATACGCATTCTACTTATGCCACGGCTTGGGCACAAAGCCAAAGGGATATCCCCATTTTCGGGACGACACATGCCGATCACTTAACATCGGATATTCCCTGTGCGCCGCCAATGGACGATACGATGATTGCCGGTAACTATGAACACGAAACGGGCTTTCAGATCATCAATCACTTTGATCAGCAGCAACTGGATTATAAAGAAGTGGAAATGATCCTGGTCGGCAATCATGCGCCCTTTGCCTGGGGCAAGGATGGAATGAAGTCTGTATACAACAGTGCCGTGCTGGAACAGGTGGCCAAAATGGCCTGGCTGACGGAGCAGATCAACCCGGATGCCGCACGCCTGAAACCGTCATTGATCAAAAAACATTACGAGCGCAAGCATGGTACAAATGCCTACTATGGCCAATAAACTGCTGCTTTCCAAAATCTATAACGAAACTAATATTGAAAAATGAATATCAATCTAAAAGAACTTGAGGTCTGGTTTGTCGTTGGCAGCCAGGACTTATACGGTGAAGAAACATTGAAACAGGTGGCCGCACATGCGGAAGAAATTGCACATTATCTGAATACCCAGACCCTGATTCCGGTAATGGTGAAGTATAAACCGATCGTAAAAAATACGGATGAAATCTTTGCGACGCTAACGGCCGCAAATAGTACGGCAAATTGCATCGGAATCATCACCTGGATGCACACGTTCTCGCCGGCGAAAATGTGGATACGGGGATTAAAAGCTTTGCAAAAACCTTTGTTACATCTGCATACGCAGTATAATCGCGACATCCCTTGGAGCGGCATTGATATGGATTTTATGAATTTAAATCAGAGTGCCCACGGTGACCGCGAATTTGGGCATATCGTCAGCCGCCTCAAAATAGGCCGGAAGGTCGTGACGGGGCATTGGCAGGATACAGAGGTGCTAGAACGCATCAACGTCTGGTGCCGGGCGGCAGCGGGCTGGCACGATTGGCAGGGGGCCAAATTTGCGCGCTTTGGAGATAATATGCGCTACGTGGCCGTGACGGATGGCGATAAGGTGGAAGCGGAAACAAAATTTGGTTTTTCGGTAAACACGTATGCGGTTGGGGATCTCGTCGAGGTCATCAATGCCAGCACAAACGAAGAAATCAATGCGCTGTTGGCGGAGTATGAAGCCAGTTATGAACTGGCGGATAATGTGAAGGCAGGTGCCGAATTCCACAATAATCTGGTCGAGGCGGCGAAAATTGAGGTAGGCCTGCGCAAATTTTTGAAACAGGGTAACTTTAAGGGCTTTACGGATACCTTTGAAGATCTGCATGGCATGGTGCAGCTTCCAGGACTTGCCGTACAGCGCCTGATGGCCGAAGGGTATGGCTTTGCCGGTGAAGGGGACTGGAAGACGCCGGCCTTGGTCAGGGCCTGTAAGGTCATGGGCGCGGGCATGGCGGGCACAACCGCCTTTATGGAGGATTATACCTATCATTTTGATCCGCAGGATGCCATGGTATTGGGCTCGCATATGCTGGAGGTTGACCCGGCACTGGCGGTAGGAAAACCACGTATTGAGGTTCACCCGCTGGGCATCGGAGGCAAAGCAGATCCCGCCCGGCTGGTCTTTAATGGGCAGTCTGGCGATGCCTTGAATGCTTCGCTGGTGGACATGGGGACGCACTTCCGTTTGATCGTCAATAAGGTGCTGGGTGTTGAGGTACAGGCCGAACTGCCCAAGCTTCCCGTGGCCCGCGTATTGTGGAAACCGCTTCCGGATATGAAGACGGGCTGCAGTGCCTGGATCCTCGCCGGCGGCGCTCACCATACGGCTTATAGCCTGTCCCTGACGCCTGAATACCTGCAGGATTTTGCCCGTATGGCGGGGATAGAGTATGTGCTGATTGACGAGGATACGACCGTGGGCAAACTCGAAGAGCAATTGAAATGGAATGAACTGTATTATTTACTTGGTAAATAATAGGTACAGCTGACCTTCGGATGCTATTCAGAAATTCGAAGGTCACTTGATAAAATAACCAATTAGGGAAAATATGGAAAAATTTGCAATGGTGGACTACGTGATCTTCGTGGTTTACTTCTTCATTGTGGCGGGATACGGCTATTATATTTATCGTCAAAAAACCAGCAGCTTAAGTAGCAGCAAGGATTATTTTTTGGCCGAAGGTTCATTGACCTGGTGGGCCATCGGCTCTTCATTGATCGCATCGAATATTTCGGCAGAACAGTTTATCGGCATGAGCGGTAATGGTTTTGAAGTGGGCATTGCGGTTGCGGCCTACGAACTGATTGCTGCGGTCGCCCTCATTATTGTCGCGGTATGGTTTATACCGGTTTACCTGAAAAACAAGATCTTCACGATGCCGCAGTTCTTAAATAATCGGTACAATGAGACGACCAGCTTGATCATGGCTATTTTCTGGCTGTTTTTATATGTGTTCGTCAACCTGACTTCGATTTTATATCTGGGCGCCATCGCCATTTCGAGCATGGCCGGCGGTGGGGATAGTTTCCATACCATCACCGTGGCCCTTGCCGTATTTGCGGTCATTATTACACTCGGCGGAATGCGCGTGATCGGTTTTACGGATGTCATCCAGGTGGTTGTACTGATTGTGGGCGGGATCGCCACGACCTATGTGGCGCTGACCTTGGTGAGCGAGCATTTTGGACTGGGCAGGGATGTCCTTGCCGGATTTAACAAGCTCATGGAGAATGCGCCCGAGCATTTCAACTTATTTGTCGAGAAACCTGCGGCCGGGGCCAGTCAGGAGGAAATCAATAAATACCTGATGCTGCCGGGAATCGGCATGTACCTGGCGGGGATATGGATCGTCAACCTCAATTACTGGGGCTGCAACCAGTATATCACGCAGCGGGCATTGGGTGCCGACCTCAAGACGGCACGCACGGGGATCCTTTTCGCGGGTTTTCTCAAGCTATTTATGCCCATTATTGTGATGCTGCCGGGGATCGCGGCGTATGTCCTATATAAAAATGGGGCCTTACAGCAGGAAATGGCTCCCGGGGGTGTATTCCATGCGGATAATGCCTATTCAGCGATCTTGGGTTACCTGCCCAATGGCATGAAAGGGCTCGCGCTGGCGGCACTTACTGCTGCAATTGTGGCGGGACTGGCTGGGAAAGCAAACAGCATCGCAACGATCTTTACGCTGGACATCTATCGGAAATACATCCATAAGGGGGCCAGCGAAACAAAGATGGTCTGGGTGGGCAAAATTACGATCGTGGTGTCGATTTTACTTTCGGTATTGTTTACCTGGAATGACAGCCTTGGGATCGGTGGGGCCGGTGGATTTACATTTATCCAAAAGTACACGGGTTTTATCAGTCCCGGTGTTTTTGCGATGTTTTTATTGGGCATGTTCTGGAAAAGAACAACCGGTGCGGCGGCAATCACAGGCCTGATTTCGGGTTTCGCGCTGTCGGTATTTTTTAATGAGTTCGCGACCAAGGTCTTTGGCCCGGAAACATGGCTTTATACGGCGTATCCGAATAAAGCGGGCGTTTACGAGATCCCTTTCCAGATCTGCATGGGCTTGGCATTTGCCTTTACCATGCTGGCCATGATCGGCGTCAGTCTATTCGGGCCAAAAATCAATCCAAAAGCATTTGTCCTGGACCGCGCCATGTTTAAAGTGGAACCTTCCGTACTGGCGCTGATCGTGGTCACGCTATTAATGGTAACCGCAATTTATGTGCGTTTTTGGTAGAATAGGACATCTTGCCGCGCAATGATAAATTTGTATACAAGCTCTCCCGGTTAAGCCGGGAGAAATCCATCGGAAGGTGGACTATAAACTTAAACAAAGATGAAAGATAAACTGATTATAAGCTTGCTGGCCTGCACTTTATTGACTTGCGGTTGCCAGTCTAATACAACAAAAAACAGCCCGCAGCCGGCTGGGCAGGATACGGCCTCAAGTGCAGCTTTTGATAACCGGATTGATGGAAAGGACGTCCGTTTATTCCACCTGAAGAACAATAAACTTGCCCTGACGCTAACCAATTATGGTGCCCGGCTGGTGAGCCTGAGCGTTCCCGAAAAGAATGGAAAAATGACCGATGTAATTTTGGGTTACGATTCGGCTAAAGAATATAAGGACAATGCGGATAATTTTTACGGCGCAATAGTCGGACGTTATGGTAACCGGATCGGCAACGCTTCCTTTACACTGAACGGTAAATCCTATGCGCTGGAAAAAAACGATGGCGAGAATTCACTTCACGGTGGTACCAATGGGGTATACAACAAGGTTTGGGATCTGGTCAGCAATAGCGATACTTCAATTACCCTGGCCTATACCTCTCCGGATCAGGAGGCTGGATATCCGGGAACGGTCAAGATGCAGGTCACTTATACACTGGAAGAAAATGGTGGTCTGGACATTGCCTATCAGGCCACGACGGACAAAGAGACTGTTTTAAACCTGACCAATCACGCTTATTTTAACCTCAATGGTGCGGGTGACCCTTCGATATTGGATCATGAGCTTCAGATCGATGCCAAAGCGATCACGGAAGTGGACAATGCGCTGATCCCGACAGGAAAAAGCCTGCCGGTGTCGGGTACGGCATTTGATTTTACCAAACCACGGCTCGTGGGTGCGCATATTGAAGATGAAGACCCTCAGTTGAAGATCGGCAAAGGCTATGACCATAATTTTGAGCTCGACAAGAAAGCGGGTTTTAAGAAAGTCGCCCGTGTATATGCGCCTAAAACGGGGATCCAGATGGAGGTCTTTACGACCGAACCCGGGCTCCAGTTTTACAGCGGCAATTTTATGACTGCGGATGATCCCAAGGGGAAAGGCGGAAAAAGCTATCCTTTCCGCTCGGCGTTCTGCCTCGAAACGCAGCATTTTCCGGATGCACCCAATAAGCCCAATTTCGCATCCACGGTATTGAAACCGGGTGAAAAATATAGTTCGAAAACAACATATCGCTTTACGGTAAAATAATTCGCTTTATCATGAAACTTAATTTAAAACTTGGAATTGCCTTTATGCTGATCAGTGGAGTAAGCCTGGGACAGAGCAGCCTAAAGCTGGAACCTTCGGCACAGGATATCACGATCAGCAAACATATTTACGGCCATTTTGCCGAACACCTGGGCCGCTGTATTTACGATGGATTTTATGTGGGGGAAAAGAACGATTCGATTCCGCATGCCAATGGCGTGCGGACAGATGTGATCGAAGCGCTCAAGAACCTGAATATCCCCAACCTGCGCTGGCCGGGTGGCTGCTTTGCGGATACCTACCATTGGAAGGATGGCATCGGTCCCAAGGCGCAACGTCCCAGCATGGTGAACAATTGGTGGGGTGGCGTGACCGAGGATAATTCTTTTGGCACACATGATTTTCTGAATATGTGCGAACTGCTGGGCGCTGAGCCGTATCTGGCCGGAAATGTGGGCAGCGGTGAGGTGCAGGAGCTGGCCGACTGGGTGCAATATGTAAATTTTGCCGGCAAAAGTCCGATGTCGGACCTGAGGCGCAAAAATGGGCGCCAGGAACCCTGGAAGGTAAAATTCTGGGGCGTCGGAAATGAATCCTGGGGCTGCGGCGGCAATATGACCGTAGATTACTATACGGATATCTACCGCAAGTATGCCACCTTTATGTCGGACTGGACCAATGGCGCTGGTTTGTACCGGATTGCTTCGGGGGCCAACAGTGCGGATTATAACTGGACGGAGACGCTGCTCAAAAATATTCCCGGCAGCCTGATGAAGGGAATGGGCCTGCATCATTATGCGGTAATCAATTGGGACAAAAAAGGCTCGGCAACGGATTTTTCGGAATCGGAGTATTTTAAAACGATGAAGTCGGCCTGGTTTATGAATGAACTGGTGGAAAAGAATATCGCGATCATGGACAAATATGACCCCAAAGGAAATATTGATCTGATCGTGGATGAATGGGGCGGCTGGTATGATGTGGAGCCGGGCACAAACCCGGGCTTTCTGTACCAACAAAATACCATGCGTGATGCCATGATTGCGGGAATGACGCTGAATATCTTCAACAATAATGCCCGCCGTGTCAAAATGGCGAATCTGGCACAGGCGATCAACGTGCTGCAGGCCGTGATCCTGACATCGGGTAAAAGCATGATCCTGACGCCGACCTATCACGTCATGGAGATGTATAAGGTGCATCAGGATGCGAAACTGATCCCGATTACGCTGCAGTCGGCAGATTTTGAATTCAACGGCGAAAAACTTCCGGCGGTATCGGCTTCGGCTTCGCAGGACGCAAAGGGACGCACCCATATTTCCCTCGTGAATATTGACCCTAAAAAAACAAACCGTATTCGTGTGGACCTGGGCGGACTGAAAGCTTCGAATGTCTCCGGAAGAATCCTGCGGGCGGACAAGCTGCAGGATTACAACTCGTTTAAAATGCCGAAGAAAATCGTGCCTGTAGCCTACAACAAGGCGAAGGTTCAAAATGGTCTTTTGGATATCGAGGTCCCGGCATTTTCAGTCATTGTATTGGAACTTAATTAATATGGCAATGGAGCAATCTGGATGGATGAAAAAAAAGATTTCAATGTTACTGCTGGCAACGGGACTGGCAGCATCGGCAGCAGCACAGCTGCCGGTTGAATTGGTTATACAGCTGGATAAACCCAAAGGGAAGATATCACCGCATATGTGGGGCGTGTTTTTTGAAGATATCAACCTTGGAGCGGACGGTGGGATCTATGCCGAACTGGTCAAAAATAGATCCTTTGAATTTGACAACCCCTGGATGGGCTGGAAAAAACTGGAACATACCTCGGGCGAAGGAGCTTACCTCTTGCTCAATGATGCGCAGCGCAAAGGCAATAAGCGCTATGTGCGATTAACGAATAATGCGGACAGCAAGCTGGGTTTACAGAATGAAGGCTTTCGGGGCATGGGCATCAAAGCGGATGCCACCTACGAATTTAGCCTGCAGCATCGAAGTAATGCGCCGGGCATACAAGTGCATGTGGCCTTGCTGGACGAAGGAGAGCGCGTGATCGCTGAAGCACAAAAAGCCTTGCCGGCCACAGCTACCTGGACAGAGACTGCACTGCGGTTACAGGCTACGGCCACAACGGGCAAGGCAAAGCTAAAGGTATGGTTTACAGGCGCAGGGATATTGGATGTGGATATGTTATCGCTATTTCCGCTGGATACCTGGAAAGGAAGGCCGAAAGGACTGCGTAAAGATATGGTGCAGATGCTGGCAGATATGAAGCCTGGCTTTATTCGCTTCCCGGGTGGCTGTATTGTCGAAGGCCGGGATCTGGCCAACAGGTTTCAATGGAAAAAAACCGTGGGCCCGATTGACGAACGCGAACTGATCATCAACCGCTGGAACACGGAATTTAGCCACCGCTTGACGCCGGATTATTTCCAGACATTCGGACTGGGATTTTATGAGTATTTCTTATTGGCGGAAGATATTGGTGCGGCCCCGGTTCCGATCCTCAATTGTGGCATGGCCTGCCAGTTCAACAGCGGGGAACTGGTGCCGATGGACCAGCTGGATGACTATGTCCAGGATGCCTTGGATCTGATTGAGTTTGCGAATGGAGCGGTAAGCACCAAATGGGGTAAACTACGTGCGGAAATGGGGCACCCGCAGCCCTTCAACCTCAAGATGATCGGTGTAGGCAACGAAAACTGGGGGCCGCAATATATTGAGCGTTTGGCGGTATTCACAAAGGCTTTGCGTGAAAAACACCCTGAAATCGCCATTATCGCCAGTTCGGGAACGGATCCCGAAGGGGAGCGTTTTGAATTTTTGGACGAGAGGCTGCGGGCGATGCATATAGACATCATCGATGAACATTACTACCGGCCGCCATCCTGGTTCCTGTCCAGCGCCAGCCGCTACGACAATTATGATCGCAAAGGGCCGAAAATTTTTGCGGGTGAATATGCTTCGCATACCACAAGGCCTAATGGTCCCGGAAAAAGCACCTGGGAGGCAGCGCTTTCCGAAGCGGCATTTATGACCGGACTTGAGCGCAATGCGGATGTGGTCGAGATGGCCTCTTACGCACCCTTATTTGGACATGTGGATGGTTGGCAATGGTCGCCGGATCTGATCTGGGTGGACAATCTCCGGGTGTATGGAACGCCGAGCTATCAGGTGCAGAAATTATATTCCACCCACAAAGGTTCGGATATTATTCCAGTCAATAGGGCGGGGCAGCCGGTTGCCGGAAGGGATAGCCTGTATGCTTCGGCGGTATACGATCAGCATACGAAGGAACTGCTGATCAAAATCGTCAATTACAACAGCAAGCCGATGCCGATGCGTTTCGCCATCGCGACCGACAGGAAATTTTCGTCTATTGCCCAGAAAATCACGCTGGCGAGCAAAGACCTGAATGTCAGCAACAGCATTGAAGAACCACTGAATATACAGCCAAAGCAGACGGATCTCCGGTTTAAGGGCAAGACACTGACAGACAGTCTCGCGCCCTATTCCTTTACGCTGATTAAACTGCAAACGAAATAGTGCTTAGTGAAGGTCCTTTTAATGAAATGGATGAATAATGTGTATGAAACATAAGATGTATTTATTGACCCTAAAAAAACGGATCGCCCTTGGCGCGTTCTTCATGCTGCTGTTTTCAGGCTTGCGTGCACAGGAACTCCGTGTAGCCGGACCGGACGGAAAACTGGTGGTAAACTTATCCTTAGACAAGGGCAGGCTTTATTATCGCGTGAACCTGGCTGGACAGGAAATGTTAGAACTGTCGCCTTTGGGCTTGCGGGGCGACAAGGTAGATCTTGCCCGTAATCTGCATTTAATTGCCTCGGGCAGCCGGACAATCGACCAAAAATATGAGGAACCTAAAATCAAACGCCGGCTGGTACATTATCAGGCAAATGAACTGCAGTGTACCTTGGAGAATGACTTAAAACAGCGGCTTGTGGTGATCTTTAGGGTCAGCAATAATGACATTGCTTTTCGCTATGCTATTCCGCAGGTCAGCGAACCGGCAAATTTTCGGGTCGAGGAGGAAATGAGCGGCTTTAAATTTCCGGCCTCAACCAGCACCTTTCTCAGTCCGCAGGCTACAGCTATGATCGGCTGGAAGAAAACAAAACCGAGCTATGAAGAAAGCTATGTACCGGATCAGGCGATAGGCGTAGCTTCGCAATACGGTGTGGGTTACACTTTTCCGGCGCTGTTTCATGTCGGCACCCGGGGCTGGGTGCTGCTTTCGGAAACGGGAGTGAATGGAAGCTACTGCGGGGCTAAGCTCAGCGAGGGCACAAAATCGGGTTTTTATAAAATTGCATTTCCTGAAAAAGGCGAAAACAACGGCATGGGCGATGCGGCTCCGACGCTGGCGCTACCGGGTTTTACGCCCTGGCGCACAATCACGGTGGGCAGTACGTTAAAACCTATTGTGGAAACCACCGTTCCCTTCGATCTGGTCAAACCGCAATACGCCGCAACTAAGCCCTATACCTTTGGTCGCGCTACCTGGAGCTGGCTGGAGTGGCAGGACGCCAGTATCAATTTCGAAGATCAGCAGAAATTTATTGACCTATCTGCTGCCTTGGGTTACGAATTTGTTCTGGTGGACAACTGGTGGGACAAGCAGATCGGGCACCGTAAAATCGAGGAGCTCGTGGCCTATGGCCGCGAGAAAGGGGTGGGGCTCTGCCTTTGGTACAACTCCAACGGCTACTGGAATGACGCACCACAGACGCCTAAAAACCGGATGAATACGGCCATTGCACGCAAAAAAGAAATGGCCTGGATGCAGTCCATTGGAATCAAAGGCATCAAAGTGGATTTTTTTGGCGGAGACAAACAGCAAACATTGCAGCTGTATGAAGATATTCTTGCGGATGCAAATGCCTATGGACTGACCGTGATCTTTCATGGATGTACCTTGCCCCGTGGCTGGGAACGCATGTATCCCAACTTCGTGGGAAGTGAAGCGGTATTGGCATCCGAGAACCTGATTTTTACACAGGAGGCCAATAATAACGAAGCCTTCAATGCCACATTGCATCCCTTTATACGGAATGCTGTCGGCGCCATGGATTTTGGTCCTGTGCTGCTCAACAAACGGCATAATCGTGAAAATAATGGGGGCACGACCCGTAAGACAACGGAAACATTTCAGCTGGCGACGGCGGTATTGTTTCAGACTCCCGTACAGAATTTTGGGATCACACCCAACAATCTACTGGAGATGCCCGCGCATGTCATCGACTTCATGAAGCAGGTGCCAACCGTTTGGGACGAGACCTTGTTTGTCGACGGTTATCCCGGCAAGTATGTGGTGCTGGCGCGGCGGAAAAATGAGCAATGGTATATTGCTGCAATAAATGCCGAAGAAAAGGAAAAAACAATTGAGGTGGCGCTGCCCATGCTTTCTCAGAACCTTGTGCAATGCATCAGCGACAATAAATTGCGCGGGTCGGAGCAGAAAACGATCCGCCTCAGCCGCGAGAAAACTCTCAGACTGACCTTACAGTCGGGTGCTGGGCTTGTATTGTACGGAAAATAGTTTTTTATTTCTCTTTTTTTGCTTTTTTTTGTCGTCCCATGAAGAAATTGTTGCTAGTTCTCATCTTAATAGGGCAATGCCTAACCATAGCTGGACAGGTGGATCGGGCTCGTTTTTTTTCGTTGCGCGAAGGCCTCACAAATCAGCAGGTGCTGGATATTGTACATGACGACGAGGGCTTCATGTGGGTTGCGACAGAACTTGGGTTAAACCGATTTGCAGGCAAGTCATTTAAGCCTTACTATGCTTCTAAAAAGAAAGATGGGAACACCGTCAATAGCAACGAGATCAATACGCTGCTACATGCCGATAATAAGCTATATATCGGCACACGCGCGGATGGCCTGAATGTCCTTGATTTAAAGACAAATAAATTCAGCTATTATGTGCATGATCCGGCTGATCCAAAATCCATTGCTACAAATGATATTACGGATATGATCCGTGCCCGGGATGGTGGTCTATGGCTGGCGACTTATCATCAGGGGATTCAGCATTTCGATCCGCTCAGCAAAGAATTTCAGCACTTCAATAAAAGTAATTTACCGGGTTTCCCGGAAAACAGTATATGGTCTTTGGCCGAAGACGGGAAAGGAATGCTCTATGTGGGCCATGTCAAAGAAGGCTTGACGATCCTGGATCCGGTACGCCGATCTTTAAAACAGTTGACTTACCAAAATTCCGGAGCTGAATTGCCTGACAACGAGGTTAAAGTTTTGTTTTGTGATCCCTATGGGAATATCTGGATCGGCACCCGGAAAGGGCTTGCCGTCTATCATAGCGCAACTGGTCAGCTAAAGCATATCTCTTTGGCTAGCTCGTCTAAAAATGGAAATGAACCCTTTATTTATGCCATTAAAGAAATTGGGGGTAAACTTTGGATAGGCGCAGAATCATCCCAGCTTTTTGTCTTACAGCCGGATTATGGATATGACAAAAGGGTCGAAGGAGTCCGGCAAATACAGCTTCTTGACCTGGGGAAGGGAAATAATGCCATGGTTCAGCATATCACACCCGACAAATTTGGGAATGTCTGGCTCGCAGTATATGGCGGTGGTGTGGGGGTGATCAGCCATATCAAACCTTTTTTTAATGTTTTCCCGACAGGAGCTGTATTGCCGGATCAGCTGGCAACCGTGAGTAATATTATCGTTCGGAATACAGGGGCCGTCTGGCTGACGACCGAAGGCTCCGGAATCGTAGAAATGGGCACAAATGGCAGGTTACGCAAATGGATCACGCAAAAGAACGGTAGTCCTGATGATTTTATATTGGCTTCATTCAAGGATCATAACCAGCATGTCTGGTTAGGTTTACGCAAAGGTGGTGTTGCAGTCTGCTATGCCGGATCCACCACATGGCATACGATAGATCTGGGTGAACCCGTATCGGAGGTTCGCGCGATCTATGAAGATCGCCGTGGTGCCATCTGGATTGCTGCATACCAAGGCCTGTTTATCTATGACCCGCTCAATCGTAGCGTACAGAAATTACTGATCAACGATCCGATGCTGGGCGACTATGCGCCTCGGGCGCTTGTCGAGGACGGGCAGGATAATATCTGGGTGGGAACCTATGGGCAGGGGCTCTACGTGTATAATGTTAATCGACAGCTGATCCGGAAAATGGATAGCGGCAATGGATTGCGCAACAATACCATCAATCATTTGCTACGCGATAAAAATAAGAATATCTGGATTGCGACCAATCAGGGAATAGCTTTGCAGGAAGCGCAACGCAGAATTGGTGAATTAACAGTTTTAATGCCTCCGGGAGATGACGCCTGGCTATTTGTCAATGGCCTTTCGGAAGATCAAAATGGGCATATCTGGTGTTCGACCAAATCGGGAATGCTACGCTTTTTACCGAAAGAAAAACGATTTTTGCAATACGATCAGTCATTCGGCCTCCCACTGGGCGGTTTTATAAACGGAAGTGTGGGGCGGGATCTGGCAGGACAGCTCTATTTTGGAATGCAGGACGGCATATGTTATTTTGACCCGAATGAAATCCCCTCAAAACTGCCCAAATCTCCGATCCGGTTAAGCCGCTTTATTGTATTCCGTTCCGGTGAATCGAATGCTCAGGAAGACAAATACCTTACATCATCCGATGAGATCAGGCTTGATCACAACGAGAATAGCTTTCGTATCGAGCTTGCGGTCATGGATTATGCGCTGGATGGTTTGGTCGAGTTTGGATACCGGCTTCAGGGACTGAATAACGACTGGATTTTTCTGGGCAACGAAACGAATCTTGATTTTCGCAATGTTCCCTATGGCGATCATGAACTGTTGATTCGCACACGCATGAAAAATGGGGAATGGTCCCAGTCATTCCAACGTTTACTGATTAAGATCAAACCGCCCTTTTATCTGAGCCTGCCCGCAAAAGTTGTTTATTTTCTGATCTTTTTGCTGGTCATTTATGCCCTTATTTTCTTTTACATCAAAAGAATAAAGGCCGAGTCCGAACTGCGGCTCAAAGAGCGCCAGCACCTGCAGGATGAACAGTTGCATAGCGAGCGCATGAATTTCTATACGCACATCACGCATGAACTGCGCACGCCTTTAACACTTATATTAGGGCCGCTCGACGATTTGTCCCACGATGAGCAATTGTCTCCCAAAAACAAAGGATTGGTTCATACGGTTCAAAAAAGTGCCAATCGGCTTTTTACATTGGTCAACCAGCTTCTGGAGTTCAGGAAGGTCGAATCGCAGTTTAAACCGCTTGTACTTGAAGCGGGGACCTTGAGTGACATGCTCACCGATATCGTGGATAAGTATCGGACCCTAAATAACAAACCAGATGTTGAGATATGCGCGGATTTGCCCCAAACGGATTATCGTACCTTATTTGATGCTGAGATTATACAGTTGATTGTAGATAATTTGTTTTCCAACGCCTATAAGTATACGGATTCGGGGCATATCAGGCTGAGCCTCAGGTACGAACAATCAAATTTAAGCCATTGGGCTGTATTATCCATTGAAGACACGGGACGCGGGATCCCTGCGGATCAAATGGATCGGATTTTCGATAAGTTCTATCAGGTTCCGGGCCGGGGAATCCAAGGAACGGGCATAGGCCTGGCCCTGGTCAAAGAATTGACGGCTATCCATCAGGGTAAGATCGAGATGAAAAGCCTGGAAGGGGCGGGAACGACGGTATCGGTCCGCTTTTTAGCGAACAAAGTCGGCGTCGATAGCCCGAACATAGTGGAATCGATCGCGGAATCTGATGATATCGCGATGGAGGTCAGCCGTCCATTGATCCTGTTGGTGGAAGATGATCCGGATTTACGCACCTATCTGGGCGATACCTTATCCGCAAATTACGAAGTTTTGCTGGCCGAAAATGGCGTAGTTGGATTGGAAATTGCACAAAATAGAATCCCCGACCTGCTGATAAGCGACATTATGATGCCCGATATGGATGGTTTTCTGCTGGCCGAAAAATTAAAGGCGGAACGCTCAACAAGCCATATCCCATTAATCCTGTTGACGGCGAAGGATACGGACCTGGACAGGCAGCGGGGTTATGAGCTCGGAGTCGATTCGTACCTCACAAAACCGATCGGCGCAGCCCTATTGCTCAAACGTATTGATAACCTGTTGCGCAAACAGAAAGTCATGAACAAGGCGATTTTGCAGAAAATCAAATTGGATCAGCCAACGGATTTTGTAGAAAACCGGCAAGCCGAAAAGGATGAGTTGTGGCGTGAAAATGCATTTGTTCAGGATTTTATGGCAATCGTCGAACAGCATATGCAGGACGAGGTATTGGATGCTGCTACCCTGGCAGAAAAAATGAATATGAGCCAATCGACCTTATATCGCAAACTGAAAGGGATCACCGGAAAGAACATCAATCAGCTTGTGCGTAAAATACGGATACACAAAGCCGCCGAGCTGTTGCGTTCGGGAACATACAACGTGACCGAAGTTTCTTTTATGGTCGGAATCAATAGCGCTATTTACTTTCGGCAATGCTTTAAGGAAGAGTTTGGACAGCTTCCTTCGGAATATCAAAAGTCCGGAGCGAAGGGATGTTAATCACGGGCTAATATCCTGTAGGACCTCCACAGTACAAGCGATCCCGATCCGGGCTACTAGATGGGGGCATGAGCCGAAAAACACGGTGATTTTTGCTGAAAAGCCATTTTTTGACCGAAAACTATATGGTATTTGACGGATTTGTATACGGTCTGGAGCTTTAAAATCCCCTAAGTTTGACCATATAATCAATTATAAATCTCGCAGGAAGTAGCAATGCATCTGATGTAACCTATGTAAACCATCGCTTATCATCTTCACTGTCTATTCTGGCCAGATTGTATTATTTACTGTTTAATTCGTATAGAAATTTATGAACAACCTAAAAATTGTTTCTTTGTATACGGTGTTGAGCGTTGCGCCAACATTGTTATACGCCCAGGGGAAAATTTCGGGACAGGTCCTGAATATGGCCAACGAGCCTATCGCGGGTGCAACTGTGATTATGGAAGGCGGGGCGAAGGGGACTTCAACAGACAAATCGGGGAAATTTGAACTGAATGCCGCTAAAGGCGTGCTTGTAGTCTCCTTCGTTGGCTACAAGACCTACAGAGTCCCCTTGAACGAAACCACGAACCTGACAATCCGGCTTGAAAAAGATGACCGTGTGCTGGAAGATGTCGTGGTGGTGGGGTATGGCACACAAAAAAAGGCGACCTTAACGGGCTCTATTTCCGAAGTGAAGGGCAAAGATATCGTGAAAAGCCCGCAGCCTAATTTATCCAATTCCCTCGCCGGACGATTTTCTGGCGTGGTAATCAACAACCGGAGCGGTGAACCCGGTTATGACGGTTCGTCGATTACGGTGCGGGGACAGGCAACGACAGGAAGTAATGATGTATTGGTTGTCGTCGATGGAGTACCCGGACAAATAGGCGGACTGGAGCGTCTGGATCCGAACGATATTGAAAGTATTTCGGTGCTGAAAGATGCTTCAGCGGCAATCTACGGGAATAGGGCCGCAAATGGGGTTATTTTAGTCACGACCAAACGTGGAAAAAGCGGTAAACCTTCGATCACCTATAGCGGCAATCTCGGCGTCAGTTCACCGACGCGCTTGCCTAAAATGGCTGATGCCGCAACGTATGCCATTTTAAGAAATGAAATCGCCTATGGAAATAGTTCTTCGGGCGGAATGAACCAGATTTATTCAGCCGAACAGATTCAAAAATTCAGGGACGGATCTGATCCACTTTTATACCCCAATACCGATTGGGCAGATGCCACCCTGAAAAAAGCAGCCATACAAAGCCAGCACAATCTGTCTGTGGCCGGCGGAACCGAGGATGTGCGATATTTTATGTCTTTGGGTTCAGTCTACCAGGATGGCTTATACAAAAAGGGCGTCACCAAATACAAGCAGTATAATTTCAGAACAAATCTTGAAGCCAATGTAACCGATGGCTTTAAGGTCGGACTGGCTCTTTCGGGAAGACAGGAAGACCGTAAATTCCCGATCGCATCTGCCGGCGATATTTTTCGTTCCATCTATAGAGCTTATCCTACGGTAAGCGCATATTATCCCAATGGCTTGCCGACGCGGGGTATTGAGGGATCCAATCCGGTCTTAATGGCCACAGATATCGGTGGTGCTGTGGATAATCCCAAACAGGTGTTCAACGGCATACTCAAAGCAAGCTATCAGCTTCCTTGGGTACAGGGCCTATCCGTAGATGGTTTTCTTTCGGTGGACAAATCCGCAAATTTTAGCAAAAACTTCAGTGTGCCCTACGTGCTGAATGCATATGACCCGGCAAAAAACACTTACGAAGAATCTATTGTGGGCGGAAATAACAATAAGGCCACATTGACCGAATCACATACCAATGAATCCTTGATTACAAGCAATATAAAGCTGAATTTTGAGCGTAGCTTTGGTGCCCACGCGATCAATGCTTTTGTGGGCTATGAGCAAAGTAAAAGGCATTTGGAATATTTTGACGCGCAGCGGTTTAATTATCTCTCCAACCAGCTGCCTGAATTATCACAAGGCGGATCCGCTGCAACAGATTATCTCAATTCAGGTTATAGTTCCAATTATACGAGACAGAGTATCATTAGCCGGATAGCGTACAATTATAATGAAAAATACCTGTTTGAAGGGCAGCTCCGGGCAGATGGTTCTTCGATTTTCCCCCCAGGCAAGCGATGGGGCTATTTCCCTTCCATATCGGCCGGCTGGCGTATCAGCAAAGAAGACTGGTTTGCGGACAAGATCGGATTTTTAGATGACCTAAAACTTCGCGCCTCATACGGTACCCTTGGAAACGATAACGTCGACGGATTCCAATTCTACGATAACTATACCTTGGTAGGAAATGGTATGGTCGCGCTGCTAAATGACAAAAGCCAGATACAACCCAATGTTAAATTGGCAAAACTGGCAAATCCGGCGATTACCTGGGAGGTGTCCAAGAAGCTTGATGTAGGATTAAATGCACAATTTCTCAAGAATTTTACGATCGAGGCCATTTATTTCCAACAAAAGAGATCGGATATCCTGACCGAAAGAAATGCGTCCATCCCGGCGACTTCCGGTATTGTCAACCCATACAAAGAGAACAGCTCCAAACCGCTGGTTCCTTCGGAGAATATCGGTAAGGTGAATAGCGAAGGATTTGAAGGCACCTTGTCATATCAAAAACCGGGTGATTTCAGCTGGGGAGTATCCGGTAATTTTACCTTTGCCAAAAGTAAAATTATCTTCATTGATGAGGCCAGCGGTACCTTGGATTATCAGCGCCAGACATCAAGACCGCTGGGAACCTATCTGCTCTATAACGCCATTGGATTAAACCGTACCCAAGCAGATCTCGCTGCGGCACCACAGGCTCCCGGAGCACAGGTCGGCGATTTGATTTATCAGGACTACAACCAAGATGGTAAGATAACGGCAGATGATATGATACGGACAAAATATGGCAATATTCCCCAGATTACCTACGGCTTTAACCTGAATGCCGCTTATAAAAATCTAGATGTTGCCATTCTTTTTGCCGGACAGGCTAAAGTAAGCCAGTACGTGCTTCCGGAATCCGGAACAGTAGGGAACTTCTACAGTACCTGGGCCGACAATCGCTTCAATGAGGTCAATAATCCGAATGGAAACTATCCGAAAGTACCTGAACGTGCCTCTTCGGCGGTGAGCGGTGGCTTGTACAATAACACCTTTTGGCTGAATAATGCTTCCTTTTTACGTTTAAAAAATGTCGAGATAGGCTATACATTGCCCAATGAGGTCTTATCGCGATTGAAACTGGGAGGACTTCGCTTTTATGTCAACGGATTTAATCTATTGACCCTCACAAAAGTGAAGGATTATGATCCGGAAGGAAATAGCGGTAGCGGTCAATTTTATCCGCAGCAACGTATTATTAATGTAGGTGCAAATTTAAAATTCTAAAGAGGAACTTAAGCAATGAAATCTATCACTAAATATATTGTGCCTTTGGGCTTGGGACTGACAATCTTCTCCGCCTGCAACAAAAATCTCTTGGATGTTACGGCGACAGACAGAATATCGACAGAAGCTATTGAGAAAGATACAGCTGTATTGGAAGCGTTTATTATCAACAGATACATCGGTGAAAAAATCATATCAAATGAAGCGGACGGGACTAATCCGGGCTTTGGACGTGGATTTGAATACGCCCTTTGGTCATCACTGTCGGATGAATCCATGTATACCAATGATGATAATACCTGGCTCATTATCCGGGGGCAGTTATCTCCTGAAAATTTAGGCGCCGCCGGATCGCTTTGGGCGCGCAGCTACCGCAGTATCCGTGAATGTAATTACGCGAAAAAAGTACTGGCTACTATTCAGATGAGCGCTTCACATAAACGGCATCTGGAAGGTGAACTACAGTTTATCAGGGCATTTCGCTATCACGACCTCATTCGCAACTTTGGCCGGGTTGTCCTGATGGGCGATACCGTATATGGTTTGAAAGATGACTTAAGTACGGCAAGGCTTTTTGAGCGCAAGTCTATTCAGGAAGGAATGGATTATGTGATCAAAGAATTGGACGAAGCGATTGAAAAACTGCCGCTGGATAACAATGACAACAGCTGGGTTACCGGCCGGGCGACGAAGGCCGCAGCAATGGCCCTAAAATCAAGGCTGCTGCTGTATGCAGCGAGCCCACTTTATAACGCGGGTACCTGGGCTACCGCCGCTCAGGCAGCGCAGGACCTGATTTCGCTAAATAAATTCAGCCTGTACACAGGCGGGTATCAGTCCCTATTTTTGACTGACCGGAATCCGGAAACAATTTTCGCCCGTTATTATACCAAAAATGCCAACCATGTACATTTAGAAATTGCCAATGGACCAAACGGCTATGGGGGCTGGGGTGGAAATACGCCTTACCAGAATCTGGTGGATGCGTATCAGATGAAAAATGGTCTGGCTCCTTTTAATGAGGACGGAACTGTAAATGCAGCTTCAGGATACGATCCCAATAACCCCTATGTAAACCGTGATCCACGTTTTGATGCAACAATTCTACACAATGGTTCGATATACAGGGGACGTGCGGTTGAAACATTTATACCTGGCGGCCAGGATAGCAGGGAAGGAAGGGACAACTGGAACACGTCGAAAACCGGTTATTACCTGCGCAAGTTTATGAATGATGCCTATCCGCTGGAAAATCCTTGGGGAAATGCGGGATTTCAGCCGTGGAATTATTTTCGGTATGCGGAGATCCTGTTAAATTTTGCAGAGGCGGCTAATGAAGCCTATGGT
This sequence comes from Sphingobacterium sp. NGMCC 1.201703, assembly GCF_047784615.1. Taxonomy (NCBI): domain Bacteria; kingdom Pseudomonadati; phylum Bacteroidota; class Sphingobacteriia; order Sphingobacteriales; family Sphingobacteriaceae; genus Sphingobacterium; species Sphingobacterium sp. NGMCC 1.201703. The sequence goes on from NZ_JBLOHD010000012.1 coordinate 53,051, forward strand.
CCGGATGTGCTACCCAAAGGTAGTAGCCTGACAGCTAGACAGGCCTTAAATTTAGTTCGGACAAGACCTTCTGTAGAGATGCCTGAAATCCCTGTTGGAAAATCGAAAGATGAGTTTAGAAAACTGTTGCGCTACGAACGCCGGATAGAGCTGGCCTTCGAGGAACACCGTTTTTATGATGTAAGGAGATGGAAAATCGCCAACATAACAGAGAATGCGCCAGCCGGCGGAATCACGGTGACAAAAGGAAGCAATGGGCTTACCTATACGCGAAAAGAGGCATTATCGGGCCGCAAGTTTGAAGAAAAACATTATTGGCTCCCGATACCGCGGGCAGATATTTTGTCTTCGAACGGCCAACTGGAACAAAATCCAGGTTATTAATGGTAAACAATTAAAAAAAGACTTACGCGATGCGCTGGGACCTTTCTCGGAACCAGCGCATCTTTGTCAGATCAAGCAACCTTTTACTAAATTATTTTATACATGCGATTTACGGTTATAGTATTTTTATTGATGAATATTGCGGCATCGGCATACGCGCAGGAATATAGGCAGGGGCCTAGCGAAAAGGATTTTGCCGGTTATTTATTTGCTTATTTTAAGGGTAATGCGGTGGCGGATGAAGCGGTCTGTTTTGCCATTAGCACCGATGGCTACACCTACCGTGCGCTGAACGGTAACCGTCCGGTACTGGATTCAAAGAGCATCAGTAAAACCGGCGGTGTCCGGGATCCGCATATCCTGCGGGCCGAAGATGGAAAGACCTTCTATATGGTACTGACCGATATGACCTCCAGCAAAGGCTGGGATTCCAATCGCGGTATGGTCCTGCTAAAATCGCAGGATCTGCTGCACTGGTCGCATCAGGCCATCGATTTCCAGCAGCGGTTCACTGGACAGGAAGATTTAAAGCGGGTATGGGCGCCACAGACTATTTTTGATGCGGCAGCAGGGAAATATATGGTCTATTGGTCCATGCAGCATGGAAATGGTCCGGATATCATCTATTATGCCTATGCCAATAAAGATTTTACCGATTTTGAAACGGAGCCAAAAGTGCTCTTCATGCCTAAAAATGGCAAATCCTGTATTGATGGCGATATTATCGAGAAGAACGGAATCTTTTACCTTTTCTACAAAACCGAAGGGCACGGCAATGGGATCAAACTTGCGATGACGGACTCCCTGACTTCGGGAAAATGGATCGAACAGCCTGGGTATAAGCAGCAAACAAAGGATGCCGTGGAGGGATCAAGTGTTTTCAGGCGAAACCAGTCGGACCAATATATCCTGATGTATGATGTATATGGTAAAGGAAAATACCAATTCTGTACTTCCGATGATCTCGATCGTTTTAAAGTGATCGACCAGGAGATTGATATGGATTTTCATCCCCGTCACGGAACCATCATACCGCTTTCCCGGGCGGAGCTGATCCGGCTGACGGCAAAGTGGGGCAAACCCAAGGATATACCGTTTGCGTTCAAAAAGAACCCCATTCTGGACGGTTATTATGCAGACCCCGACATCCTGTATGCCAACAAGACCAAACGATATTATATCTATCCCACAAGCGATGGCTTTGATGGCTGGGGTGGTTTTTATTTTAAGACTTTTTCTTCCGCCGATCTGATCCATTGGAAGGATGAGGGGGTTATCCTGGACCTTAAAAAAGAGGTTCCCTGGGGACCGCGTCATGCATGGGCGCCAACGATCACCGAGAAAAAAGTCAAGGGCGACTATAAATATTATTACTATTTTACGGCGGCGCAGAAAATCGGTGTTGCAGTAGCAGACCAGCCAACGGGTCCCTTCAAGGATTCGGGTAAACCTTTGATCGACTTCAAACCTCCTGGCCTAAGCGGCGGACAGGAGATCGACCCCGCGGTGTTCAATGATCCCCGCTCGGGGAAAAGCTATTTATATTGGGGGAACGGTTACCTCGCCGTTGCTGAATTAAATACCGATATGGTCTCCATCAAGAAGAATACAATAAAGGTCCTGACGCCCGACAAAACATTTCGCGAAGGGGTCTATGTGATCTTTCGCAATGGAATATACTATTTTCTGTGGTCAGAAGATGATACCCGCAGCGAGAATTACCGGGTTCGCTATGGGACATCGACCTCTCCCTATGGACCAATCCAGGTGCCCGAAAACAATCTGATCTTGCAAAAAGATCCTGCAAAAGGAATCTATGGTACCGGCCATAACTCGGTCTTGCAGGTGCCCGGAACCGACGAATGGTATATTGTCTATCACCGGTTCAGTTATCCCAATGGGATCAGGATGGGGGATGCCGCAGGTTTCCATCGCGAAGTATGCATGGATCGGCTTTATTTCGACGCGAATGGCTGCATCTTACCTGTCATTCCAACGCATTAATAACAATCAGATCAACCTAAACGACTACATCACATGAATATAATAATTAAAAATATAGCGGCCCTCGCCGTATCAATTTTAACCGGGCTGAGCGCCGTTTATGCCCAGCCGGGTTTTGGTGTTGCCCAGCGTATCAATACAGACTGGCAGTTCCAGTTAGAAACTGAGGGCGCAGCACAAAACGCTACTGCACTAAACGAGCAGGCCTGGAAATCCGTCAGGCTGCCGCATGACTGGGGCGTAAAATATCCTTTGAGTCCAAACCTCGCCAGCGCAACGGGATATTTACCCGGCGGTATAGGCTGGTATCGGAAACAGCTGTCCATACCTGCTGAAGACCAGGGAAAGAAGATCTTTCTTTATTTTGAAGGTGTTTACAACCGCAGTGAGGTCTTTGTCAATGGGAAATCAGTCGGTAAGCGGCCCAACGGCTATGTATCATTTTCCTACGATATCAGCCCGTATATTGAATTCGGAAAGGAAAATACCATTGCAGTTCGGGTAGATCATAGCAAAAGCGCGGATTCGCGCTGGTACACGGGATCCGGAATCTACCGGGATGTTTGGCTCGTCAAGGCCGATCAGGTGCATCTGGATCAATGGGGAGTATATGCCTATCCGGAAATCAAGGGCGGGAAAGGCCTGCTCAATACCGAAATTACGGTAGTCAACAGTTCGTCCCAGCCTAGCGCAGTTACCGTGCAACAGGAACTCATCGATGCCGAAGGTAGGCTTGTTGAGAAAAAATCCGGGCAGCTTACGATCGCTGCAGCCGATAAAGCACGCCTAAACCTGAAATTGACAGCATCAAATCCAAAACTATGGAACTTAACGCAGCCGATACAATACAGCTTGCGGACGACAGTATGGCAAAAAGGTAAACAGATCGACCAGTCCGAAGTAAAGACCGGTTTTAGGACCTTTACCTTTGATCCGGATAAAGGCTTTGCCTTAAACAACCAATGGATGAAAGTGAAAGGCGTCTGCTTGCATCACGATGCCGGTGTACTCGGTGCCGAGGTGTATCCTGAGCTGTGGCGGCGGCGCCTGCTCACGCTGAAATCGCTTGGTGTTAACGCCGTGCGTACCAGCCACAATCCCCAGGCGACCTCACTTTATAATTTATGTGATGAACTGGGGCTATTGGTCATGAATGAAGCATTTGACGAATGGGAATTTCCGAAGCGCAAGTGGTTACAGGGCTGGAACGTCGGCACACCGGGTTTTGAAGGCGCTTACGATTTTTTTGAAGAATGGGGGGAACGGGATTTGGCCGACCTGGTCCAAAGGGACCGGAACCACCTATCGATATTTGCCTGGAGCATAGGCAATGAAGTGGATTACCCCAATGATCCCTATTCCCATCCGATCTTGGATGGCGAAAAAAAGGAAGGTGGCTTTACGCAGGCCTCTTATGGCGGTTATAAGAAAGATGCACCGGATGCCATGCGTCTGGGGGATATTGCCAAACGCCTCGTTGCTGTGGTAAAAAAATACGATCGCAGCCGGGCGGTAACAGCCGGCCTGGCGGGTGTAGCGATGTCTAATGAAACGGCTTACCCTGGAGCACTTGATATTGCGGGATACAATTATACGGAAAGCCGGTATCAGGAAGATCACCAGCGTTATCCGAAGCGTGTCATCTATGGCAGTGAAAATCGGCATGATCTTCCGGCATGGCTGGCTGTACGCGACAACGCGCATATATTTGGACAGTTCCTGTGGACGGGGATCGACTATCTGGGCGAATCGGGCCGTTGGCCTTCGCGTGGTTTTTATTCGGGCTTACTTGATTTTGCTGGCTTCATCAAACCCAGGGGATATTTTCGCCAGTCTTTGTGGGCAGAAAAACCCATGGCTTATTTGGGCACTTATCCACTGGCCGGGGCAACCGGTACGACGGACCTGTGGTCCGCTTCAGAAGCTCAGCAGCAGCAACGAAAGAATGAAAGCCCCTCGATGGATGCCTGGCCGATCTGGAATTATCAGGATGGCCAGCAAATCCGCGTGGTTTGCTATACCAATAGTGCTGCAGCCCGGTTAACACTGAATGGGCAGACCGTAGGTGAAGAGAAAAAATACGATGCGAAAACAGGCATCATCTTTTGGGATATCCCTTACGCCACAGGTAGGCTGGAAGTGATCGGGCTGGACAGCAATGGAAAAGAACTTGTCCGCCATGCGATCCAATCCAGCCAACGGCCAGCATCCATCCAGGCGACGCTTGTGGGGGATCCATCGATTCAAGCAGGTGGACTCTTGCAGCTCATGCTGCAGCTTGTCGATGAAAAGGGCATTCCCGTGGTTCTATCGGAAGATGAAATCACCTGCGAAATTGCCGGGAATGCGCGTTTATTGGGTATGGAGGCCGGAAATAATGCGGATATGGGCGACTATACGGACAATAAACAGCGGGTCCATCAAGGCAAAATGATCGTGTATGTACAATCAACGGGCAAAGCGGGTGACCAGATTACCATTCGGCTGACATCACCCTGGCTAAAAACCGCCACGGTATCCTATAGCGTTAAATAACGCACTTATTCATCCGGACGCAGCGTCCGGATTTCCAAAATTTTATGACTGGGGGACTTTGATGTCCCCTTGATTTTTACTTCTATTGCCGGCAATGCGCTAATCCCCTCAGGAAGCTTGATGCGCAAGGTTTTAACAGCAGCAGGACTATCGCTGCGCTTTAGGGTCTCAACCAGGCTGCCATTGATCCAGATTTCGCTGGTCCGCAGGGTTGTATCGGTCATATATTTTAGATAGAGTGTGCTGGCAGCGGTATTTTTTAGCTGGTAACTGAACCAGCCGCTGGTTTCACGCCAGCGCGTATCGTCAACGCTTCCCGCATGGCTATTTTCTTCGCGAAAGAAATGGTCCGATTCAGGCTGCTGTTCCCCGGCAATCACTTTATCCACCGTGATGGCATTGAGGGCAAGGCTTTCGCGCTCATCCCGTTCGATCTTATCCTGCAGCTCTTGAAGCTGGACGGCCGTGGTCTGTGGCCAATAGAGGATATACCTGCTATCGTGAATCCCGTAGAAGGGTTCAAGTTCCATGCTGAGGCTGTCTTTCCCCTGACGAAGTCCCCTTAGCGTAAAATGCAGGGGTTTACCGGGGATAGGGTCGACCAGCGTCGGAATGGCTTCAGGATCGGCTGTTAGCAGCGGGATCTCGCGCAAGGGGACCTGCTTTCCGGACGCGATATGGCCCATCCGGCTATCGTCGGCCTTTAATCCGGTCAGATCATTTGTTCCCGAACGTGCGGCGAGCACAACAGGGCCATAGGATATGCTGTAATAGTTGCTTTGATCAGGCAGCTGTTCAACCTGAATGTCCATCGGCAACTCCATGCGCAGGCGATCGCCGGGCTTCCATACCCGTTTGATAATAACATGTGTCGACGAGGAATCCACGATGGGATAGGCTTTCCCGTTTATTGAAATTTCAGGCCTACCTTTCAGCCACTTAGGCTTACGTAGGTAAAGTGTAAATTCATGTTTTATTTTGGAACGAACAGTAAGCGAAGTAAAGGCTTCTTTTGGAAAGTTATTCTCCTGGATAATCTCGACACCCTTTTGTTTCCAGTGCACGCTGGATGGAACAAAGAGATTGACGTACAGCTCATCATCTGTATGGGCATATATCATTTCGCCATACTTGGCGTGGTTCTCCATGCCCGATCCAACACAGCACCACATGCTCGTCTGTGCTTGCGAATAGACGCGATAATGTCCCGGACGGATCTGCGTAAAGTAAACAAGGCCCCCATGTTCGGGATGCTGGCTGGACAAAATATGATTGTATAATGCCCTTTCGTAAAAATCGATGTATTTGGCCTGTGGATCCGTGCGGTACAGCATCTTGGTGAGCCGCAGCATATTGTAGGTGTTACAGGTCTCTGGGCCTTCGATGCTCTGAACCATCTTTGAGAAGTCGTCTGTTGGGTTAAAATGTTCACTGACACTGTTTCCGCCAATGGCAATGGACCGATGTATTACAACATTATCCCAAAAGTAGCGTGCTGCCCCGGTCCAATCCGCATCTTTGGACAGCTCCCCAATCCGGGCGAAACCAAGAACTTTCGGGATCTGTGTATTGGCATGTAAACCCGTTAATTTATCCTGATGTTGGGTTAGGGGAGCCAGGATAGCCTGATGGGAGAACCTGCGCGCAAGCTCCAGGTATTTGGGATTTTGGGTTATGGCCGCAACGTCCGCAAAAGTTTCATTGAGTCCGCCGTGTTCACTGCGCAGCATATCCTGTATCTGCGTGTCGGAGAGCTGTGAAACCAGCTTGCAGGCCCAATCGCTCATCGCAATAAGCATATTTTTGGCGCTTTGGTTGCCGGTAAGCAAGTAGACATCACGTAGGCCAGCATAGGTCTTATGAATATTATAAAGCGGTACCCACTTGCCATTTAAATTAAACGTGCTAGACTGGATATTTCCGGCTTGAATCTCTTCCCAGATCGCTTTGCCGCCCGGGACGCCACCGATATAACCATTTCCATTTGCATCCTGACAGCGCTTCAGGTTTACAATCATATAATCCAGCCGTTCCTTGATACGCGGATCAGCGGTGGAGGCGTACATATACGCGAGGGCAGAAAGGTAATGACCACCGATATGGCCATCCAAGCCTGTGTTTTCCCAGTTGGTATAGGAAGGTTTGACAACTGCTAATCCAGCTTCCCTTAAAAATGGAGCCAGCAGACGGTCCGGTTCCATCTCCAATACATACTGCAGATCAAGCTGTTGGGCATGATAAAAGGGGCTTGGTAATAATCGGACATCCCGTAGATCGAAATAATTTAGCGTTTTGGCTGCCTGCGCAAATAAAGAGGAACAAAAGAGCAAAGCAAGGAGCGTGTGGAAAAGACGGCTGTTTAATTTCATTTTAAATGTATGCTATATAATCCGCTGAATAATAAAAATATACAACGATTTGGTTATTGGTTCTGATGAGCTAATCTACTGGTATTCCAAAGATATACATTAAGGAATTATTTTTAAGTGTTTTTTTTACATTTATTATTTTCTTATTTTTCAGCCCAGATACAGCGCTTGAATTTGGGGCAAATTTATCGCTGAATATGCCCCGGCCTATTGATGGGATATTAACGGGTCTCCTGCGGATTAAATCTGGCGAAGGATCTGACTTGCATTGAAAAAAAACGGAATTAATCTGTTGTTGATGGGTTTTAGACATTTTTACCCTTCTTTTAATTATTTGTTGCAAGGTCATTTTTGTGAAACCTCTAGCTTTGTTTTATAACCAATTGGCGAATAGCTAGCGCATTCTTAGGAATGATCCGAGAAAGGGGATAATGAATCTTTAGCGATGCATCTTGTATTTTTTTGCCGCAGTCAGCAGGCTAGTAATAACCAATTCGTTTAAATAAATAACCAAGTACGCGCCTCCAGGGGCAAAAGACATTTATCTCAGATAAGATTATGAACAGAAATTATGTGTCTTCTTTCTTTTGTTTTCCTAAAGAAAGGAACAGGAAAGTGAAGTGGTTGTTAATGGCTTCCATGTTAATGTCCATTGGACGACTGTCTGCCCAAGAAAAAGTCGTTCATGGAAAGATCGTAAGTGATCAGGGAAAACCGATTATCGGGGCATCGATCAAAGTAAAGGACAAAACCCTCAGTACCTCCACCAACGAGAAAGGCGAATTTGTACTCAAGCTCAATCCGGGCGAGACCATTATTGTATCCAATGTAGGGTATAATCATGTCGAATACGTAGTCGGTAATTCTTCAGAAATCAGCATCCCGCTTGTAGCCTCCGAAATTGCGGTTGAGGAGGTTGTGGTGGTGGGCTATGGTAAGCAGAAGAAGGTGGATCTGACCTCTTCTATTGCCGTAGTGGATACCAAGGATCTCGTCAAAGTTCCCGGCGGAACAATTGCCACGCTTCAGAGTACTGTACCCGGGGTGCAGGTAACCAATGGCGCCGTCCGCATCCGTGGTGTTGGATCCATCAACGGCACGGATCCGCTCTATGTGGTGGATGGGATGATCGGTGGCGCTATGCCGGACGAAAATAATATTGCCAGCATTCAGGTATTGAAAGATGCTGCATCCAGCGCCATCTATGGTGCCCGCGGAGCCAATGGCGTTATTTTGGTCACCACAAAACGGGGTAAAGCGGGGGATGTAAAGCTCGACTACAATGCTTTCGGCGGCATCAAAAATATTTCCCATAATGTCCCCCTGCTGAACGGACAGCAACTGGCCGAATTGATCAATGAGGAAATGTACAATAAAGATCCTTCGCGCAAAGACTATCTGCCTGCGCTGTCCAAACCCTCGGCGATTGGGCAGGGCTATAATATGATGGATGAACTGCTGCAGACGGGCAATTATCAACGGCATAATCTCTCGGTCTCCGGTGGATCTCAAAATGCCAATTTTAGGCTGAGCGGCATTTATGCTACAGATAAATCCATTATTATTCAGGACAAAAACAAGTATTATGGCGCGCAGTTTATCTCTGATTTTACCAAAGGAAAACTCAAGATCGGCGAAACACTTTCCCTGGGTTATACGCGACGCAACTGGAGCGACAAAAATATCATCGATGCGCAAAAGTGGTCTTCGACATTGCCCTTATATGATGCCAACAGCAGCACTGGTTTTGCCGGGGCGGGCAACGGAACGGATGTGCAGAGTGCCTTGGCGAATGCCTACCTCAACAAAAACGTCAATGACAACTTTTCGGTCAATGGCAATGCCTGGGCTACCTATGAGATCATCAAAGGACTGGTCTATAAATTTAATATGGGGGTAGACCTTAGCCGCATACGCAATGAAGGCTATATCGGTAACTACTCCGTCGGTCAGTATCAGAATCATAATCCGGATGAACTCAATATTTCCAGCAGCCAGAATAACCGCTGGCTATTTGAAAATACGCTGACTTATGAAAATAATTTCGGCAAGCATGCGATTTCGGCTTTGGCGGGGATCACCTCGGAAGAATCCCGGTACAATGCCGTCAATGCGGGTGCCCGCGGTTTGCCCAGTCCGGATGTCTTGATCCTCAATTCGGCTTCCCTGGCAAGTTCCCGCCTGGTGGGGTCGGGTGTAGGCCAGTCGGCTATGTATTCCATGCTAGGGCGTGTCAACTATAATTATGACAACCGTTACCTGTTGACCTTTAACATGCGGCGCGATGGATCGGCCAACTTCAGTAATCAATACCGCTATGGAAATTTTCCTTCGGTATCGGCAGGCTGGCGCATCAGTCAGGAATCCTTTATGAAAGCATTTCCGGCGATCAGCGAATTGAAGCTCCGTGGTAGCTATGGGCTGCTGGGTAATTCGGATATTGCGCAATATCAGTACCAACGGACGGTGAGTTTCGACCATGTGTGGTATTACCTGAACAATGTGATGGTGACGGGTGCCCTGCCACAGACGCCTTCCAACCCGAATGTAAAATGGGAAAGTCAGTATTCAACTGACCTTGGTCTCGATCTGGAGCTCTTTGATCACAAATTGGCTTTGACGGTGGATTACTACAATAAGAAGACGGAGGACATGCTGATCAATGTTCCCATTTCGTTCACTGCGGGCTACGGCAACAACTTCCCCGTGCTGAATGCCGGCAGCATACGAAACCGGGGCTGGGATATCCTGGCATCCTACAAAGATCAGGTCGGTAATTTCGGCTACCATATCGGCGCCAATATTTCCTTCGTGAAAAACCGGGTGCTGAGCCTGGGCAACAACAATGAGATTCTGTGGGGAACGATCTCGCCTGGCGGGGAAAATGTCACAAGGACCGCCGTCGGCCGTTCGATAGGGGAATTTTGGGGCTATACCACCGACGGCTTATATACCAGTCAGGCACAATTGGATGCCGATAAGGCTTTTGCACCAAATGCAGCACTGGGGGATGTGCGCTTCAATGACCGAAATGGGGACAAGGTCTTAAATGATCAGGATAAGGACTTTCTGGGAAGTCCAATACCTGATTTTAGCTACGGTTTCAATGCGGATGTCAACTACAAAAGTGCCATTGGTACCTTTGACCTGTCGATGATCTGGCAGGGAAGCCAAGGAAACGATATCTACAACAATAGCCGTTATTGGGGCGAGGGGATGTACCATTACTACAATAATTTTGCATCAACGCTGGACCGCTACCGCGCGGAAGAACTTGTCTTCAAAAATCCGGTATCCGGTGAAACGACCGTCTACCCGAAAAATACAGACACCAATATCCCACGTGCTGTACTCGGCGATCCGAATCAAAATTTAAGGGCATCCAATAGGTTTGTGGAAGATGGTTCTTATCTGCGGCTCAAAGTCCTCAACATTGGTTACAGTTTTTCTGGGCAGAGGCTCCAACGCTGGAAGATCGACCGTTTGCGGTTTTATGTCGGCGCAAAAAACCTGCTGACCTTTACCAAGTACTCGGGTTATGATCCCGAAGTGGGGTCGGGCGATACCCGCTCCAACCTGAGCCGGGGCATCGATGGACAAACGCCATGGGGACTCAGCTTCCCAAATTCAAGAGAGTATTTTATGGGTATTCAACTTACATTCTAATCCTTTAATCGACATCATGAATAGACACTATATAAAACTAGCAGCTGCTGCCTTGTTGATCCAGTTTTCGGGCTGCAAACCGAATCTGGATCTCTCCAACCCGCAGGAATTGTCGACGGACACGTATTATAAAACAGCAGATCAATTGGAAAATGCGGTCATACCGGCCTATCAGGCCCTGATCGGCCGTACGCAGGGGGGATATGCACGTAGTTTGTATTATGAACTTTTGGCGCCCGGTGATGATTACAATCATACCTTCAAATGGGAACCCATGTATCAGGATACCTATAATACGCCTGCAAGTGACGGGATGGCCGCCCAGACCTGGAGAGATTTTTGGAACGGGGTATTTGCGGCAAATTTAGCCATCGACCGTATTCAGAAGTTTGAGGGTGAAATAGATCAGAATAGAAAGAATAGACTGTTGGGAGAAGCGCACTTTCTGCGGGCGCTAAACTATTTGCACCTGGGCATGCTGTTTGGGGAAACCATTCCACTGATCAGTAAACCTGTTGAAACCAATGAAGATTATTATCCGGGCAACGCAGCGGCGGGTGCCGTCTATACGCTGATCGTGGATGATTTTAAGAAAGCATCGGAATTGTTGCCAACACGGGCAGCACTTTATGCCGACAGCAAAATGATCGGTAGGGCCACCAAAGGTGCTGCACAGGCTTACCTGGCCAAAACTTACTTGTATAAACCCATCCTCGCAAAAGGACAGGCAGCCGATTTCGCCAATGCCGAGATCCAGTTGAAAAGCGTGATTGATAGCAAGGAGTATCAGTTGATGTCCTCTTACAGGGATAATTTTCTGGAAACAAAAGAGAATAATCAGGAGTCAGTTTTTGAGGTGCAACTCTACAATGGGCCGGGCTGGCTGGGGGACGATATATCGAGTTCATGGCGCTGGCAGGAAATTGGCATGTTTGACGGAACGGGTGGTGCCTGGTGGAATCTGGCACCCAATAAAATGGCCCATGATGAATTTGAAGAAGGAGATCCCCGGAAATATATGACCTTATGGTGCGAAAATGGTGCAAAGTTTACGCAACTGGATGGTAAGGTCACCACCTATACGGACTGGATGAAAAACCTGGCGACCAATAAAGATTACTTTGGTACAAGGAAATATTGTCCGGATGTGCAGATCGCGGATTTTGATAATGGCAACAACGATCGTATTTTTCGCTATAGCGATGTGCTGCTGCTCTATGCCGAATGTCTCAACGAACGTGGCGATATCGCCGGAGCAAAGCAATACATCAACCTGGTGCGAAAGCGAGCCAATAATATCGTTCCCGATGAGCAGCCACACCTCTGGTATCAAAAATCCAATGGGACAATTCCCGACGTAGACGGATTGATCGCGCAGGGTTTGGTCAAAAATGGTATCCCTTTAAATACGGTCAAAAATATTATCGTGCATGAGCGATTTGTTGAATTTTTGGGTGAATATCAACGGTATTTTGACCTCTTACGATGGGGGATGGCCAATCCAAGCTGGCTGGAACCCTTGAAAAAAGGCGGTTGGTCTGCCAAAGCGATGTATTATCCTTTTCCACAGTCCGAATTGGACAATAATAAAAATCTGAAAGGCAATGACATGAACAATTGATCCAGGAAATGTATGTTTTTAGTTATACGTAGGTAGTGTTAGGTGGGAGGTGTCCTTTTTAAGGGCACCTTTTTGAAGAACAATCGAATGAACATACAGGGCGAATCAATATTGGATCAGTTTTTATCGATTATGAACTTTCTTTCCTGTTTGAATACTTTACTTTTGGTATTCAAGAAAATAACAAATTATAAACCGAATCTCTTTGTCGGGCAGGTTTGGAGCCTGGCATCTTGATCGAAAAATCATCATACAATGAACAGAAGAACAGCTATTAAGTTTCTCGGGGCAACTATTCCGACCCTTTTTCTTGGTAAATTTAGCGCAGCCTATGCGTATCTTGGGAAAGCTCCTTTTCATCCCGACTGGCGCTCACTTGAAAACTATCAGGTACCTGATTGGTTCAGGGATGCCAAATTTGGTATATGGGCACATTGGGGCCCGCAGTGCCAGCCTGAAAGGGGCGACTGGTATGCACGCGGCATGTATCAAGAGGGATCAGATCAATACCGGTATCATCTCGAAAAATATGGCCATCCCTCCGTTTTTGGTTTCAAGGATGTGATCCATCAATGGAAAGCCGAAAATTGGAATCCGGAAGAGCTGATGGAGCTCTATAAAAATGCCGGTGCCCAATATTTTATGGCCCTGGCCAATCATCACGATAATCTGGATCTTTATCGCAGCAGCCACCATCCATGGAATAGTGTCAACCTTGGCCCTCGGAAAGATATTGTTGGCGGCTGGGAGCGTGCTGCTAAAAAACGGGGGCTCAAATTTGGCGTGAGCGTTCATGCAGCGCATGCCTGGACCTGGTACGAAACGGCGCAACGAAGTGATAAAGCTGGAAAGTTTGCCGGAGTTCCTTACGATGGGAAGTTGACAAAGAAAGATGGCGCCGGAAAATGGTGGGCAGACTACGATCCGCAGCAGCTCTACGCTCAGGATCATGAACCTAGTTTAAATAGCAAAGACGACAACACGGTTCATCGGCAATGGCATTGGGATGTCGCCTCCGGCGTGAGTATCCCGACCAAAGCGTACTGTGAAAATTTTAAAGCGCGTACCCTGGAACTGATTAACAACTACAAGCCTGACATGGTTTACTTTGACGATACGGTACTACCGCTTTATCCAATCAGCAATGTTGGACTGGAGATTGCGGCCGATTTTTATAATAAGAGCATGCAGGCGAATAAGGGCAAAGTCGATGTGGTCATCAACGGTAAAATCCTGAATGAACAGCAACGGAAATGTCTGGTATGGGATATCGAACGTGGACAGAGCAATACGATTGAACCTCAGCCCTGGCAGACCTGCACTTGCATAGGTTCCTGGCATTATGATCGCCGGATTTACGATAATAATCAGTATAAATCGGCCAAAACCGTTATTCATATGTTGATTGATGTGGTTAGTAAAAATGGTAATTTACTCTTGAGCGTGCCCTTACGCGGCGATGGTTCTATCGACGATAAAGCGAAGGAAGTGGTACAGGGCATTGGAAATTGGATGGCGGTACATAAAGAAGCCCTTATCGGGACACGGCCATGGCATATTTTTGGCGAGGGACCAGCGCAAGAGGACGCTCCTTCACTGAGTGTGCAGGGCTTCAATGAAGGAAAAGGTAAAGCTTTTACCAGCGAGGATGTCCGTTTTACGACAAGAGGAAATATCCTGTATGCCTTTATTATGGGAACAACGACCGAAAAGCAAATTACAATTAAGTCCCTGGGCCGTTCGGCTGCCCAAACGCGAAAGGTCAATCAGGTTCAGTTAGTCGGAACTGATGATCGGATTTCCTTTCGACAACTCGACAATGGCCTGCAAGTATCCCTACCTGACAGTTTTGTTCAAAACAATATCGCGACGGTATTAAAAATTACCTGATAACTTTATCTTTTTGAGTTGTTAATTAGATATTGCGCTTCGGATAAAACGTTCAGGATGATATCTCGAGGGATAGCAAGGCAGGTTGTATGACTAAAGCGAGCAATATTAAGTCCTATAAAATTGCCTTCGCTATCGATGATCGGACTTCCGCATTCGTCGGCATGAATGCGGGAATCATGGAGAAATACACGCGGAAAATTATCCCTTCGCGTCGATTTTCCTTTGGGAATGTGGTTTGCAGGATGTGGATTTGGCTGGGCTGCCCATTTGGAAAGAATGACCTGGGCATGTAGCGCCGTCACCCCGCGCCGGAATTGGACCGCTAGTGTATCGCCAGCAGAAAATTGCTGCATGGCAGCATTGATTTTGACGGCACTTGCGACATCCTGACCGTTTAATGCCACTATTTGGTCACCAACACGAAGTCCTGCCCGGCTTGCAGCACCCATGCTGTCCACTTTTGTTAAGGTTGGAAGACCTGCAATCTCCTGCATGTGCGCATCGAAAGTTCCCGGAATCGGTATACGCGGAAAGGTTTGGGGCGACATGCCCAGGATACCGCTTTTAAGCTTATTGCCGGGTAGCAGCGACCACAATTTTATACCGAGTAAAGAATCAGGAATACCTAGTCTGCTGGTCTCCGATGCAGTAATTGCTGGAAATTTATGATCACTTACAAGTGCGATCAGGTCATTTTTTTTATCCCTGAACAGGATCTTCAAGGCATAGGTGCTGTTGTGAAATTTGGCCTTTGGCGCCTCACCAACCTGGCTGCTTTTGGATAAAATTACCTGCTTATTGTTTGCCAGGTTAAATGCGGTACCTAATATATACACGCTATCTCCATGTAATGTACTACGGATGGGGATGGACTGAACGTTTGTTTTGGGAAACGGTGCCGGTTTTTTGAGTACCAATTCCATGAGTTTCTTCGCTAAGGGATCGCTACCGACTGAATCGGTTGGCGTGGGGTAAATATTGATCGCTGCCGGATGAGTCAGCGAACGCCAATAGATGCGATAGCTGTTTACAGGCACCTCAAAATTGATGCCTTCAGCAGCATCGATACGGCTATGTAGACCAATTACGCGGCCTAGGGCATCAAATAAAGGGCCGCCGGAATCTCCGGGCTCCATGATACTGCTGCTCTGAATAAAACCATAGTCGTCCATTTTTTTCAAAATGCGTCCAGCGCGGAGAAAGGGAATGTTAAAGGGCAAGGTTTCGGGATAGGATATTCCAAAGCAGGGCTGCTTTTCAGCGATGGATGACGACCAGCCCATTTCAGCAAAAGGCCAGGGGCCTTCGCCCTGCATCTTCATCATCGCAATATCGGGCAAGTTGCTCTGTTGGTCGACGACCAGTCGTCCGAGCGCTTTGGCAACAGCCTGCTTGCCATCGGGAAAAATTACGCGATAGAAATTGCCCGGCTTGGTGGAATGTGCCACTGTGAGGATTGTTCCATCCGAACGTACGATGACTCCACTAAAAGGAGCACTGTTTTGCTGACCGCTCACACTGTCTATACCGAACATTTTTATGGAAGCCGCTAGCGCCCGGTCAATAATTGACTTTGGTATCTCGCGGTCAGCGGTCTGCATGCGCTGCGCTAAGCAGTAATTGAGGTTTGTGACCAAGCACAAGATTGCCCAAATAATGAGGTATCGGAGGAAAGTGCTTTCAGAATTTTTTTTGGAGCAAGGTGTCATACTTCAAATAGGTTGATTTATCGGATTAGGTTTTGCTTTAAAAAGCAATTGCTCAAAGGTAGGGGATTTGTCATCGAAAAAACAAGGGCAGGAAACAGTTCTGAATAAATTACTGACATGAGCTTGTTTTTAATGCGGTTTGCTGAAAAAATTATGGCTTAAGGAAGTAGATGCTGAAAAATTAATAGGAAAAACGAGGAATAAATTGGTCTTAGGAAGTATCCATTCTTTTTAGTTATCTTTATCCACGAAAAGCTAAACCGATCTACCAATGAACTATACGAGCGAAAAAGAGCTGCTTGAAGACTTCCTCAACGGGGAGGAGCAGGCTTGTGCGCATGTATACAACCGTTATTTTAGTCGTATATGTTTATATGCATCGAGCTTTGTGGACGAAAGCAAAGAAGCTGAAGATATTGCAGAGGAGGGATTTATACGCTTGTGGCAGGGCAGGCGGCGCTTTGAAAGTTTATCACATCTGAGGGCGGCGCTTTATCAGGCTACGCGTCATGTAGGAATCAATTATCAGACCGCCAGGAAGCGAAGATTAAATCGGGTCGATAGTTATGTGGCGCAGCAGGAGCAGGATCAAAAATCCTATCTGCATGAAATTGTCTATACCGAAGCCATGGCCGAACTCTACGAAGCCATTCAGAAGCTGCCACCCAAAGCACGCGAAATTATACAGCTGAGCTACCTCGAAGGCAACAGCAATCAAGAAATTGCGGATTTATTGCAGCTAAATATCCAAACGGTAAAAAATCAAAAATTACGTGCTCTAGGTCTGCTACGCCAACATTTGAAACGAGATTCCTTCAATTATCTACTGTCGTTGATTGTTCTTTTTGGAAAAATTTAATTTTTTTTAATTGTCTTTGGTACTTTTTCTAATCGGTGTGGTATCTATAGATGAAATAGCTCAAAATGGGTCCTAAAGAAGAAGAAAAATTTATCTATATCAGTTCGCTTGTCCTCCAAGAAATGCGGGGTACGCTCAGCGACGAAAACCGCCTATTTTTGGAGCGCTGGCTACAAGAATCCGTGATGAACAAACAGATTTATAGACGCTGCCTGGATGAGGCGCAACAGCGTGAGGCCTATGCCAGCCTGCAGCATTTTGAAAATCAACGTAATTTTGAGTCGATAAAAGCCAAGGTTTCCTTTCATCCTTCAACGAATGGATCTGGGCTGTTGCAGCGTTTATGGCCTTACTTTGCTGCCGCCAGTGTGCTGTTGGCGCTTTCGGTTGTATGGTATTGGAATTCGGATAATAACCAGCCGGTTCAAACCGAGCTGAGGACTGTAAATGACCGCCTTCCGGCTTCCCATCAGGCGATTATAACGCTCTCGGATGGAAGACAGTATGCTTTGAATAATGGAGAAAAACAAGTTGTGATCGATGGCTCTGGCATACGTTATAACGACGGCCATGAAGTGGCGACGATCAATGCATCGGTGTCTGCACGGATAGAAACTCCGCGTGGTGGTACTTACGAAGTCACATTGCCGGATGGTACCTTGGTCAAACTAAATGCAGGGACTATACTTTCTTACCCGACGGAATTCGCGAAAGACAGACGTGAGGTCAGTCTTCAGGGCGAAGCCTATTTTGAAGTTGCAAAACGGAAAGATCAATCTTTTATTGTGCACACCAAAAATCAGCAGGTGCGGGTGCTTGGAACGCACTTTAATATCAATGCCTATCCGACAGCAACACAGACAAAAACAACCTTGCTGGAGGGTAAAGTACAGGTAAAAGAATTGATTAAAGGCCAAAACGTGACCTTACTGCCCGGCGATCAGTCGGTCAACACCGGAAGCCAGCTGTCCAAGCATCCGGTCAACATACAGCAGGAAATGGCTTGGGTATACGGCAAATTCAACTTTGACGGAAAATCACTTCGGCAGGTCATGGATGAACTGTCGCAATGGTATGCGGTTGATGTGGTTTATAAAGGTGATATACCCGATGTTTCCTTCTTTGGCGGAACATTCAGAACCAGCAAATTATCTACCATCCTGAAAATATTAAAAGATCAGGATCTGTCGTATCATTTGACGGACGACGGGAAACTCATTATTGAAAAAAAATAATCCTAAAGAACAGAAAGGAGGGCAATAAAGAACGTAAAATTATACTTGACCAAACGATATGAATTAACAAATTGGGCAGTGGATCCTACCATCTAAACAATGGATCCTGCAATCTAACCTAACTAAACTAACTAGAATTAATGAAATTAAGTTGTTTTTTACAAGCGACCAGACCCCTTTTATGGCTCGTTTTTGCTGTCTTATTCCAGCTAGGCCATAAAGTAAACGCGCAAACCGTAACCTATGCCGGACGTAATGTCCCACTGATGGATGTGCTTAAAGCGGTCAAAATTCAGACGAACTATGAGGTCCTCGGAGCCAAAAAGATGTTGGAGTCGGCAAAGCCAATTTCAATTAAAGCGGACAAAATGCCCCTTAAATTATTTCTTGATAAAATTCTAAGTCCGCAGCAAATCGGCTACACGATTGAATCGAAGACGATTTTTCTGGAAAGGAAATCAAGTTCACGGAAATCCGAGCCCACAAGCCACCCCAAAATAGAAAAATCATCCCAGAAGCAGATCCGCGGACAAGTCCTTGGGAAAGACCGTACGCCGCTTTCCGACGTGAATATTTCACAGCTGGGCAATACCATCGCTGTGGCCGATAAAGAAGGACGTTTTTCTTTTACCAGCACTATGCAACCGCTTACATTAAGTCGGGTTGGCTATAAAAACTATACCCTCGCTTTGGTGGAAAACAAAGAAGAGTACAGTGTAGTGATGGAAGAAGAAGCGAATGCATTGGAGCAGGTCGTTGTCACCGGTTATCAGGTGCTAAAAAAAGATTCCTACACCGGAACAGCAATTACCAAAAGTGGCGACGAGCTAAGGCAGGTAAATCCGCAAAACGTCTTACAAGCAATGCAGGTGTTCGACCCATCGTTTAAATTGCTCGACAACAATCTGGCTGGATCCAATCCCAATGCTCTGCCAAATATCAATGTGCGTGGATCTTCTGCATTACCAACCGGAGGGAATGAAGTGCTGCGAAGGGATAATATCACGACCACAATCAATATGCCGGCCTTTATATTAAATGGTTTTGAAGTAAGTGTACAAAAGGTGCTCGACCTGGACATGACCCGTATTGAAAGTGTCACGATCTTGAAAGATGCTGCTGCAACCGCCATATACGGTTCGAGAGCGGCCAACGGTGTGATGGTCATTACAACAAAAATGCCCAAGGACGGCAAATTACAATTGACTTATACACATGAGAGCAATGTAAATATGCCCGACCTGACCGGATACGATGTTTTGCATGCTGCTGATAAATTGGCCTATGAGAAGCTGGCCGGGCTGTATGACGCCACGATTCAGCGGCAACCACAGGATGCCTTGGATGAACTGTATTATCAAAAGCTGGCCAATGTGCTTGGCGGTGTAGATACCTATTGGCTGTCGCAGCCTGTACGGACTGCGGTGGGACAAAAGCATGGCCTTTATCTGGAAGGCGGTTCGGAAACGTTCCGCTATGGCGTAGACATGCGTTATCAGACCAGACCTGGTGTGATGAAAGGCTCGGGAAGAAATCAATATTCGGGCGGACTAAACTTTAGCTATAACCTCAGAGGTAAATTTAGATTTCAGAACGAGCTTGCCATAACAGTGGTCGACGGGCGTGAATCTCCCTATGGAAATTTTGCGGATTATGTCCGGATGAATCCTTACTACCGCATGACAGATGATCAAGGTAATATAATACAGGAGGCCGATGTATGGACAAGGGTGGCAAATTCGGGAAGTGCACAACGGGAATATGTCTTGAATCCACTTTACAATGCGACGTTGAATAGTTTCAATAAACTGGGATATACCGAATTGCTGAACAATTTCTCCGGTGATTTTGACCTCAGCAATGGACTTCGCCTGCGCGGACAGGTAAGTTTGTTGAAACGCTTGAATACGAATGATAATTTCCGCTCGCCCTTAGCCAATGATTTTTATTTCTATCCTACAGCACAAACAGACGAAAAGGGTAGTTATACCAGCTATACAAACAATGAATTGTATTGGGATGCAAACCTACGGCTCAATTGGATGCGTACGATTGATCTACATAGCTTCAATGTGGTTGGGGGAACAAATATCCGGACAGAAAGCTATGATGAGCGTTCTTTCAAAGCGATTGGCTTTCCGAATGATCGATTTACCAGTGTGGGATTTGCCAAGGGATATGCGGAGAATGCGAGTCCTTCGAGCAGCTTGGGTGCCTCCAGGCTATTTGGTGCCTTTCTCAGTGCCAATTATTCATATGATAACCGTTATCTGATGGATGCAACTGTCCGAATTGATGGCTCTTCCAAATTTGGATCCAACAAGCGTACTGCCCCTTTTTGGTCGACAGGAATCGGCTGGAATATGCATAAGGAAAAATGGTTTGCCAACAATGTAGTCAGCCAGTTGCGACTCCGCGCTACGATAGGACTGACGGGCTCTGTACAGTTCGATCCTTACATGTCGCGGACAACTTATAGTTACGATAAGAGCAATTGGTATTCCTCGGGTCTGGGAAGTACGGTCCGTAACTATGGCAATGAAAACCTGACCTGGCAGAAGACCCAGAGTACCGATGTCGGTCTTGATCTTGGACTTTGGCTTGATCGTTTGACGCTTTCGCCACGCTATTACCATAAGATTACCCGTGATATCCTGGCCGATATCAACCTGGCACCTTCTACAGGATTCAGCTCTTATAAAGAGAATCTGGGCGATCTTGAAAACAAAGGATTTGAACTCAATGCCAATTGGATTGCCCTTAAAAAAGAAAAATGGACCCTGAGTCTATTGGCAAATTTGGTACGGAACAGAAATAAAATCGTACGTATTTCTAATGCGCTGAAGAGCTACAACGAACGCGTCGATGAAGCACAGCAGGGGAGTGATTTAATGGCCGTACCCTTGCTCCGTTATAAAGAAGGCCAGTCGTTGGATGCTATATATGCCGTCCCTTCTTTGGGGATAGATCCAGAAAACGGCAAGGAAGTGTATATCAAAAAAAATGGCACATTATCGTATGACTGGGATGCACGGGATATTGATGTCGTCGGGGTGGCCACACCAAAAATGGAAGGATTTTTTGGAGGGACACTGCGCTACAAGCAGTTTATGATGGTCGCCTATTTCCAGACGCGGATAGGAGGTAAAACCTATAACCAAACCTTGGTAGACCGTGTCGAAAATGCTGACCCGCGCTATAATGTGGACAGTAGAGTCCTGGAGGAAAAGTGGAAAAATCCTGGCGATGTGACCTTTTACAAAAGCATACAGGATCTGGGGCAGACGCGGGTATCCTCGCGTTTTATCATGCCCGACAATTTATTTGCCCTGCAGTCACTCAATCTTTCTTACGATGCTGGAAAAGCACTGTCGAAAAAACTGGCGCTGTCAAGCCTGCGTGTCGGACTTGTCGCAAATGATATTTTTCGTTGGTCTTCGGTGAAAGTAGAACGCGGAATTACGTACCCATTTGCCCGCAGTGTGACTTTTACCCTACAGGCAGGATTATAAAAGATGATAAGTCCCATCCAACGGATGGAAAAAATATGTACAGATGAAGAAGTTAACTATAGTTTTAATACTGTTCACAGCCCTGAGTACGCTTTCTTGCTCCAAGTGGCTGGATATACAACCTGAAAGCGAAATCGACAAGTCGGTCCTCTTTTCTACCGAGGATGGTTTCAAGGAAGCCCTGATCGGCGTATATACACGATGTGCTAAAGATGACCTCTATGGCAAGGAGCTGACCATCGGAACGCCGGAGGTGCTGGCGCAGAACTATGCGCTATCAAGTAATGATCCCTTGCGGTACCAGCAGACCAAGTTGTTTAAATACAATGACGGTAACTTTATTGGTCGAAAGGACAATATCTGGAAAGGTTTATACAATGGTATTGTCAACGCCAATCTGATACTTGGTGAAATAGACCGTAAAAAGCAGTTATTTACGGGAAGCAATTACCAATTGATCAAAGGCGAGTCGCTGGCTTTGAGAGCCTACCTCCATTTTGATGCTTTGCGCCTATTCGGTCCAGCTCCTGCTGTAAATGACAAGATTGAAGCCATTCCCTATGTAACGACCTATTCCAATAAATCTACTAAACTGTCCACGGTCTCACAACTTCTGGATTCGGTGATCCGGGATCTGGAAGAAGCCAAAGAATTGCTCAAGGTTGATCCCATCCGCCTGAAATCCTACGTGGTTGGCTATCCTACTGTCGGAGACACCTTGAAAAATTCAGAGCTGCAGGACAAGAGCCTCTTTTTACAGAACAGAAGGCACCGGCTCAACTATTATGCCGTGTGTGGATTACTGGCACGTACCTATCTCTATAAGGGAGATAAAATAAAAGCACTGCTGAGCGCACGTGAAGTGATCGATGCCAAAAAATTTCCGTGGACCAACGCCACGGATTTCCTTGCCGTAGATGCGGACAAAAAAGATCGGGTTTTCTATAAAGAGCTGTTGTTTGCCTGGTACATCCCGGCCATGAACAGCAGCTATAACAATGACTGGTTTCAGGACAACAACAGCGCCATTTACCTGGATCAGGATGAAGCAAAAACCATTTATGAGGTTGCAGGAGCCGGTGGCGGTGACATGCGCTATACGCAATGGTTTGGAACGGTAAGCGTTGGGAATTCTTTTATATCATCTATTCATAAATATAGAAGGAATACACTGGGCGACAGTTTTGCGGCCAATCTGCATTATCTGGTAGCGCCGGGGATCCGATTGTCCGAAATCTACTATATCGCCGCTGAATGTAGTTACGAGACTTCTCCCGCTCAGGCTGCAGCATGGCTTGATGAGGTACGTGAACATCGGGGCATTGGTCAGAAAGTGGATATATCGACCCATGCCAAACTCCGAAGCGAACTCCTGAAGGAGTACCGTAAAGAAATGTTTGCCGAAGGGCAATTGTTTTTCGCCTATAAGCGGCTGAATCTACCGATTATTGGACAGCAAGGCACCACAATTCCGGCCAGTCAACAAATTTATGTATGGCCGCTGCCTGATGATGAAATAATTTATGGACAACGGTAAATAGTAACCAAAATGAAAAAAACTATTTTATTACTTCTGCTTCTGCCGCTACTGTGTTCTTGCAAAAAGGCGGTTTTAACGACCTACGATAGGGCCGCAAATGTTTATTTTGATTTGAGCGACGCTGATCGGGATAGCATTGTATACACTTTTGCTTATGATATGACCAAGGCAGAGGATACCATTTTTGTTCCCGTCAAAGTGATGGGATACCGTGATCAGCAAGCGCGGCAATACGAGGCTTTCGTGGAAAAGGATTCATCAACGGCACGTACCGATCTGCATTATGATCAGCTTAAACCGGCCTATACCATAGAAAGTAATGCTGGCCGGGCGCTGTTGCCCATTATAGTGCACAATATCAGCGAACTTGAAAATCAATCTGTGTCACTGCTCGTAAAACTTAAGGCAAGTAATGACTTTGGGGTTGAAAACCCAGCACTGATACGGGCGCGTATTATTATTTCGGCCCAATTGGAGCAGCCTGCCTGGTGGACAATGTGGCTTGATAATTATTCGCGGGTAAAACATCAGCTCTTCTTAATTGTGACCGAACAGCGTTCGCTTTCTACGGTTGGACTTGATGCACCCAAGAATCTCTACTTTGTCAATCTCCTTTTTATGATGCTCAATGATCCCTTTAAGTGGGTCAAAGATCACCCGGAAAAGAATTATGTGCTGAGCAGTAAAGATAATGGACAGACCTATCAGTTCTATCACGTGGACAATCCAAACCGAAGCATTCTATTGAGAAAAAATAGCGCTTCGGGTAAGTATTATTTTATAGATGAATCAGGAAAGGAAGTCAGATAAGATGAAAAGAAATGTAAACAGGTTAAGAGCAATATTATTTTTTGCCATTGTGTCTTTAACCTTATTGGTTTTCGGTGGCTGTTATAAAGATAAGGGGAATTATGCGATCGATATGCCTGAGGGACCGCAGATTACAGGATTGGACACTTTGTATGAAGCTTCGGTTGGCGATAGTCTTATTATAGCACCCAAAATTACGGGTATCGATGCGGCTTCATTGAAATGTAACTGGCGCATCGATGTACCAGAGGCAGTTATCCCCGAAGCCAACCACTATGAAGGTCCTGCACTGCGCATCGTTTTTGGACTTCAGGCCAAGAGATACACAGCGCGTCTTACGGTGACCAATACGGCCAATGGAATGAAATATTTCTATAATTTCAAAATCCAGGGAGCAACGGCTTTTTCGCGGGGATCACTCGTGTTATCCGTCCAGAATGGGATCAGTAAGCTGTCCTTTATAAAACCTGACAATAGCGTACAAGCCAATATTTATGAGGCGATCAATCGCGAACCATTACCACCGGATCCGATGTATATCCACTACCTAAAAAACCAGTTCACGGGAAATACCCCATTAGGATACTGGATTATTTCCAAACGGGCAGGTGTGCGTCTCGATGTCAACAACTTAGTTAAAGAAGCGGTAAAACCCGGTACACTGCACGATAACTTTTTTCTGGCTCCAGCGACGATTGCTGTCGGAAATCTGCTCGCCCATCCGCAAGGAGTAATGATGGGCGTCATCAATGGCAAATTTTATGGCGGAACAACGAATACCTGGGATCAATCGAATACCTATGGCATGTTTGGGACTTATGCGGATGGGGACTACGAATTAGCTCCGGAAATTATATTGACAACGGTAGACAACAACTATAGTGTAATTGCTTTCGAAAAAAATAAAAAGCAGTTTATCCGAATCAATATATATGGTAGTCCAATGTATTTTGGCACACAGTATAGTCCCGTCAATACTGAAATTTTTGATCCAACAAAGGTGGGCATGGATCTGATTAAAATGGTACAGATCAATAACACGGATACCTACGCTTATGTGAAGGATGGTGGCGGCCAACTCTATGAACTGAAGTTCAATGCAAATTTTAATGGTCCGTTTATGGTCACGGCAATACACAAAAGACTATTTGCACACCAAGAATGGATCAATGAGCGAACTAAAATGGTGGCCACCCGCAATGGGTACATCTATATGGCCTACAAAAATCAGGTGTTTCGCTATAATCCGCTCAATCAACAGGTGGAACTATTGAAGGCAGCCATCAAATCGGATGTAGGCCTGCTCAAATTGGATGATGATGAGAATACATTGATTGCGGGGGCAGAAGGTGCCCTGTATTATATGGACATCCGGGTAGGGAAAAACGGCGATCTGCTCAAAACAATTGACGGTCTTCCCGGAAATCCTGTGGATATGACCTGGCGTAAGTAAAAAAAGAACAATATAACATCTAATCATATAAACATGAAAAATTTAAAAATAGCTGCCTTAGCGCTGGCATTTTTGCCCTTGACATCTTTTGCGCAGCAAGCGGGCTTTCTGATCAAGGGAACTGCACCAAAAGCTTTCAATGGCAAAAAAGTATATCTCGATTATACAAAAGATGGATTTCCAGCCTCGGATTCATCGGCTATCGTGGATGGCAAGTTTAGTTTCAAAGGAACCGTAGAGGAGCCCGCTTACTCCCGAATGGTGTTTGATCAGGACGGTAAGGGGAAATTGATCGCACAAAATATTGGCGATCGGTTATATTTTTATTTGGGCAATGAAACCTACAACATGACTATCAAAGATTCGCTGCGTACCGCTGCGATAATAGGATCGCCATTGCATAATGCCTACGTCGCTTACTTAAATGAAATTGGCGGTGGTTTTATGGATATCATTGATGCGGGGAATAAGGCCTTTTCGGCCGTAAAGCAGGATGCTCCTGATGCCAACAACCAGTATAAAGCTATCCATGAAAAGTTTGAGGCGCGGTTTGAAGCCCGGCGGGTAAAAGAGCTGGCATTCGCTGCCAAAAATCCCAATTCCATCTTTGCGGTGGATGCGCTTATTGATGCAGCCAATAAACGCAAGCTCAGTGAGATTGAACCTTTGTTTTTGAAGCTGTCCAAGGAGGTGCGTCAAATGACAAATGCGCGGCAGCTGGAAGCACGTTTTCTAGCGGAGAGAAGTGTGAAAATCGGTAATAAGGCACCTAATTTTTCCCAACCGGATACGGAAGGAAAATTGGTCAGGGTATCCGATTTTAAAGGTCAGTATGTGCTGATCGACTTTTGGGCAAGCTGGTGTAGTCCCTGCCGTGCTGAAAATCCCAACTTATTGAAGGCATACAACAAATATAAAAGTAAAGGTCTGGAGGTGCTTGCGGTTTCGCTGGATGATACGAAAGGAAAAAATGCCTGGTTAAAAGCGATTAAGGACGATGGATTGCCATGGATCCATGTCGCAGATCTAAAGGGCTGGAGCAATGAAGCAGCGGTATTGTATGGCGTGCGTGCCGTACCGCAAAATTATCTGGTGGATCCTCAAGGAAACATTGTCGCCATCAATATCAAAGGTGAACTGTTACACCAGGAATTAGCCAAAATTTTTGGAAACTAATGGACAAATGCATGCACTGTTATTGCCTTTAAACCATAAAAGGATATTATTCGAACGAATGGCAATATTGCCGATAATCTGGTAAGGCTAGGGATTGATTCCCTAGCTTTCTTTATTTTTTTGTTTTCTGCAGCAATCTAAGCATGCTTGCTGCATAATTCTTGCCCAGCTGTCGGTATCCCGCAGGACTGAAATGTAGTCCGTCGCCAATACCTGCACAGCCTTTAGAGGAGATGATATGGGCAGTAGGGATCGTTGCCGGCAGGGTCTGGATAATGCTGTTCATGCTAGCGCATTTCCCTCCAGCTTCGGCCGATAGGAGTTCGCCGGCAAGCAGCGGGACATCTTGGGCTTTCAGCTGTAAATCATGTAAGAGGTTTTCATAGACTTTTTTCACTTTATCGGGCCATTGGCGATCGCCGGTGTTGGACTCACCCTGATGAAGCAAAATCCCTTTGATAACACCTTTCTGCTGTGCCATCCGGGCTAGCGCCACCAGTCTCTGATAAGGATTGTTGTCATAGGCAGCAAGCATGGATTTCATCCACTCCGGTGCCCTTGCGACATAGCTCGCGCTGCTGTCCTGATCAAACAATTGAATGTGGCAGCCGCCTACCGAAACATTGATGACACCGACCTCAATATTCTTGGGAAGATTTTCAACAAGCGTTCGGCCAAAATAATCTGCAGGTGTAAGTCCGGTATGGCAGCGTGTAAGCGGTGCCCGGGCGGGAGACCATTGGCCATATTGCCGCCCTAAGTCGGGACAGTCTACTGCCGACAGTAGCTGGAAACGTTCGAGGGCAATGGTATCCTGGGGTTCGAATTGGCCGTGTCCCTCCATATTGGATTGCCCAAAACAAAGGTAAATATGAAAGTTTTTGTCCTGGGCAAACGCTGCTGTACTCGAAAAATTGCATGCCATGATGAGCAATAGCAGGACTTTAAAATGTATTTGTCGCATGGTGAAGGTTTTCATGTTTTTAAAATTAAGCTATTTCGCGGTAAGCAAGCTTACCGCGAAAAGATAACCTTTAATTCATCGCTATAAATTTGAATTTAAACAATTGACAGGATGTACCGTAGTAATCCCAAAGATGCAGATTGGAGTTGCCATCCATGGTACAGTTGGGTACATCCCAACCGCGTGTAGCATCGACCTTTGAGGTAATTTTGTAATAGCCATTGGCTACAGCGGTGACCTTCCAGGCCTGCGCATCATTGCCATAGTTTTGCCAGAGCCGGATCGCAGTTCCGAGCGCGTTGCTGTTACTCGCCAGGTCAATACAGCGATTGCTGGCGCTTGCTTTGGAAACAAAGCGCCAGTACCCATTGCCCGCATCGATGGCTACCCAGCGCTGTGCATTTGCGCTATTTCGGGTCCAGGGTCGGAGTACTGCGCCGTTGGCATCTTCCCCTGATTTTAAATCAAGTACTTTGTTGGCATCAGTCTGAAATTCGATTTCGTAAACCCCATTATTCACTAGGCTAGTGATAGTGCAGTTAGACATGGGATAATTGGAGGTGGCATATTGCTGAAACCACTGTTTTGCAGGAGCTGCGCAGGCCTCCCAATCGTTGTTATAGGCCGTACCGGCATTGGGATCTCCTTTGTGAAGCAGATTGTCCGGAGCGAGCAGGTTCCAGCTTACATTGCCGGACTGATCGACGATATATTTTAGATTGGCGCCAAAACCATTGCCGCCCGCTGTACCCGTGGTTCCGGTACCGAAGGTGCCGTATCCCTGTGGCGCCCAGTCGGTCTCGGTAATGGCGATCGGAGCGATGTCAGCAATAGGTTTGACATTGGTATTCCAGGCATTCTGAAAAGCTTGATAGGTATTGACACCACCCCAGTATCCCGGATAGATATGCACGGCGTAGCCGATGTTGCCACCGGAAATCTGATTGTTGACGTAGCCTTGGTAATGGGACTGCCAACCGGTGCCTGGTATCCAGCAGACATTATTGGCCCCGTTGTTACGGATGATATTGACCAGGGGCTGAAAGAAATTTTTCAATGCAGCAAAATGTTCGTTGCCCGTCATTCCCCAGGTTCCGTTTGTCCCCAGGATCTCAACCGGTTCATTGGCCAGCTCAAACATCACATTGTCTGCATTTTTCAGGGCAGCGTGCTGCGATAGGAAAGTCCAGACGGTCTTGAGATAAGTATGATAGGCATCATTGACCGCGATACGGTGCGGACATACACCCGGAGGGCGCAAGATGACATACATACCCCGGCTGCGGGCATGGTTGATCAAGGGGATAATGACCTGGTCGGTGTAGGTAACCAGGCGGTTGTAGTTGAACCTGGAGATATCGTCTTCGGGAATGGGCGCTCCCGGATCATTGGTCCAGTAAGGATCAATGTGCAGACGGATATAATTGAGGTACCAGCCGTCGGCGGCGCTGCTGAGCTTGTCCATGACCGCCTTGTTATAATTGAGCGCACCCTGTACATTGTAGTTGTCCCAGGTGCAGTAGCCTGAGTTGGCGCCATACTGGCAACCATTGAACCAGGGGCTGGGCGTAATGGCTACCCCATGCAGGACAATGTTATTGTCACAGGGGTCTTTGAGGTACTTTCCGCCTACATGTAGGGTCGGCGTCGGCCTTGGCCAGTTTGTCACCGCTTGGGCGGAAACATTGGCCTTAAGACTTCTTTCGGATTCACTGATCAGTGTTTTTTCTTCCAGCCGCGAACAGCTGGAAAGAAGGGCCAATAAAAAGATCAGCAGTAACCACTTGTTGTTTGTTCTCATAATTTAACTATTTAAAGGGTGATTAATGATCTTATTTTTTTGCGGACAAGGCCTCAGCAACAGCCTGATAGGCGGGCTTTCGGACAAATCCTTCGGTCCATAATCCGATCGGTTCTCCGCGCCGCCAGAATGAACTTTCCTGATCTGGACTATCCAAGGGGCTCCATAGGGTGATACCGTACTGTTTGTCCTTGGGAATGATCTCGCGGTATTTCTCGACGACAAATTTGTACAGGTCAGCCTGTTTCTGATACATTTCAGCGGTGGCATTGCTGGTTTTGATGCCATCTCCCAGGCCAATATCAAGCTCAGATACTTTGATCAGCTTGCCGGTGGCGGCCAATAGATTGAACATACTCACGATGTTATCTTTGCTGGTATTGATATCGATGTGCATCTGGGTGCCGATCCCATCCACTTTAGCGCCTTTGCTTTCGATGTAGCTGACATAGGCGATGAGTCCTTTGCATTTGTTGCCACTGCCTTCTAAGCCATAGTCATTGATGAATAGGAGATCATTGGCGTTGCCATATTTGCGGGCAAACTGGAAGGCTTTCACGGCATAATCCTTACCCAAGTAATCCTGCCAGTAGAATTCATCATCCGCCAGATCGCTTTTGCCGACTCCCGTTTTTAGGGCATATTGGTCCGGCCAGTCGGACATGGGTTCGTTGACCACATCCCAGGCTTTGATATAACCTTTCGTTTTCTCAAGCATACCGGCAATAAATGTTTCCAGCGCTTTACTGAGTATGGCTTCTTTCTCGGCAGCTGTTTTCTCGATCGTGCTACCCCCGGGGCTGCCATAACCTTCGCCATTGGCGGACTGCGCCCTGGTGGAATTGTTTCCCCAGCCAAACCAGCCGTCAATATTGTTTTCAAAATCACTGTTGACAATGAGGCTTGCCGAACTGCCTGTTTTTGTCAGCACAACCTTGTCAATGAAAATGGTGCCATCGTATTGGCCAAAATTGATGATAAAACGGTTACGTGCTGCGGTTGCGGTTACTTTAAGTTCGTACGCTTTGTAGCTTGTCGTTAAAGCCAATGACCCCATATTGTCGCCGGAATAATTGGAGGTGCTTTGCAGATCAATCCCAATATTACCCGCTTTACTGCCCCGGGCCACAATCTTCAATACATATTCTTTCCCTATTTCCGTCGGGCTAATGTCTGTGGCTGTCTGTGCTTCCCAGGCATTGACGACAGCAGGGTTGCTCATTTTTAAGGCATGTCCGGCGAGGGCCGGCCCGTCCGAGCCTGGTATAACCACAGGGGCGATTAACTTATTCAGGTAGGCGGCATGCTGTCCCGAATGCCAGCACAGCGTGTGGCCATAAAGGGCCATGTTGTTTTCCTGTGCAGCCCTGATCAGCTGTTCGACGCGTGATAGATTCAGGCTTCCGTCGGCTTGTACAATGGAACCATGCTTCATTTCATAGCCCATCACCATTTCTTCGAAATTGCGGTTGGCCAGTCGGTAAAGTACCCCTTTGTTAAAGTAATCATTCATATTGAGTGCTACACCAAGCTTAAAACCAGGGTTTGCCTGTTTGTCTAAATAGCTTTTTAGGGGATTGTAGGCATTTATATCTTCTTGCTCCAGCACTTTCTCCGGTTTTTCGACAGCATATTCCAGGGCTTGATATTTGGAACAGGAACTCCAGACGGTACCGAACGAAAGTAGGAAAACGAGCGTTTTATTGATTTTTTTCATCGTTGTTCATGATTGAATTGCTATTACTTTTTGACGGGCGTAAAAGTTTCCATTTTCACCGCCCTGTCCCGCATCACGAGGGTGTCCTTGCTGCTGATGCTCATTTGTGCCATATCGATTGTATAGGCTAGATAAAGTGCATCCCGGTCGGCATTGCCCCAACTGTTTTTTTCGCCCCGTTTGACAAACTTTCCACTTCCAGTAGCGGATATGCCGGCACTGGCCGAACTGATGCTACAGGTATTGTCCTCCTTAAAAGTTAGGTTCAGGTTGACATTGATATTGACATCACCAGCTCCTTTAAAAGATAGGGGCAAGACCGATTTGTTAAGTGCTGCAGTGCTGACATTTTTGACTTCGTCTTTTTCGACATAGGCCTGATGTCGGACAACATCTTTAGTCAGGCTGCTGTTGGCCCCTTTGCCAACAATCTGGTCGGTACCCCGGCGAAGGTAATTGCCATGCCAGGGATTAATATATTTGAGGGCATAAAAGATAAAATCTTTTGGCGCGACATCCCAGTCGGAAGCAATAGCCCTATGGGCAGTCTGTAGGGAAGTTTTACCGGCGAGGATGGAATCGGCGTTGGCAACTTTTGTCATCCTTAGGGGGAGGACGTAATAGGTCTCGAGGGATTTGGGGTCGGCAAAAAATGCGTCGGTCAGCTGCACCTCCACGCCACCTGTGAGGCTACCGCTCGGGATGCTGATCTGGTTGCTGGCAAGCTGATAATAATTGTCCGGCAACGCGGTCACGGCCTGGCCATTGGAGTAGCTGAGTCCATGTGTGAGACTGTTGTCCACAACGAAGTCGATACGAATATCTTTCTTGTTGTTATACACGCCAGCCGTGGTCGCCATGACTTTGACCTTATGCTGGTTGTCGAGGCTATTGTCGAAGATGTCTTCGCCCAGGGTTACCGTTCTGATGGGGGTCTGGTAAGCGAAGTATACCGATTGAAATTCGAAGTCCGGGAATTCCCAGTCGTTATTTTTGCAGGACGCCAGGCTCACTAAAGCCATCGCGTACAGGATATTGATCTTTTTCATCGTTTGCATGTTAAGTTTAATTCCAGCCTGTATTTTGTACAAGATTGCTGTATTTAAGTACCTCACTGTAGGGGATTGGGCCGTAATTCATATAGGCTTCATAGAGTCTATTCTCTACAGGTATTTCGGTATAGGTGTTATTGCTGATGCTCATTCCCTTTGCGGCGACATTGATATCCATTTTCCAGCGGCGGAGATCCCAGAAGCGGAATCCTTCAAAACAAAGCTCCAGTCGGCGTTCGTTCCGGATCAGCTGCCGCATTTGATCTTTATTGTTTTTGACCTGCTCCAGGTAGGGATCGCCATTGTTGCTGCCTACACCCGCACGCCGGCGGATCGCTTTGATGATATCGTAGGCGGAGAACGTAAAGGTCCCCATGCCCGTAGGTCCCCAGGCTTCATTGGCTGCCTCGGCATAGGCCAGATACATCTCCGTCATGCGTATACGGGCATTGAAATGCATTTGCTGGGTAGACGAGGAAGGGTTGAGGTTGACATCCTGACGCAGGAGTTTTTTCAGGTAATAACCCGTCCGTGTGGAAGTTTCGACTTTGTTCAGGCCGTCATTTGTCGGACTATTGGCTGTCGTATTGATCGCCGTATTGCTGACACCTGCTGTGGCACCATTGACAATAATATAGGCCTTCAATCGGGGATCCCGCTTATCGTAAGGATTGGCTTTATTGTAGGCCGAATTGGCATCGCTAATGGGATAGCCATTCTCCATAGGGAAGGCATCGACCAGGTTCTGCGTGGGGTTGAGCCGGCCTCTGCCAAATAAGGTAGGCGGAAAATGGTCTTGCTCCATGCTATTGCTATTTCCTTTGTCGGTGCGCCAAAGGATTTCGGCTGGATTGGATCCGGAGGTTAAGCCATCCACCACCTCCTTATTGTACCAGGTAAACCCTTTGGGGTCGATACCACTGGCACCGCCTTTGGCCTGGATGACCTGTCCCGCATAGGTCGCGGCTTGCTCCCAGGTCGTTTTACTGCCTTCACTATAGGCGGGACTTGCGGCTAATAGCGCTGCCCTGGCGCGGATAGCCTGTGCGATGCGTTTGGTCATCCGTAATTTGAACGTGGAGCCAAATACGCGATTGTAATCGTTGGCATTTACGGATCCGGCATATTTGACCGGAACCTGGCTATCATTGCTGATATTCTCGTAATCCATCGGCAATAATTCCTCTGCTTTTTTGATATCGTCGTACAACTGCTGCATGCAGGCTTCAAATGAAGCCCGAGGTTGATTAAAATCCGAATTGACGGTCTCGGGAGTCACATGGATCGGTACCCCCAGGATTTCTCCTGTGCTTGACTTACCGGCATGCGCCTGTAGGAGATGGAACATAAACAGCGCACGGAGGCCATAGGCTTCGCCCTTCATCCGGTCGTTGAACAGGACGCTGACTTTCGGTTCCATGGCCCATTCAACCTGATCCGTTAAGGACAGAAAATTGTTCAGATACTGTATGGCAGCATAGCTGTTGCGCCATTGGTCAAAAGGGTTGTTGATGCTTGTCCACTGTCCGGTTGCCGTTTTTAGAAAAGTATTGTTCTTATCGTTGCTCACCGCATTGTCGGTCGCGACCTCATCAAAGCTGTAGCTATTGCCCGGAATCCGGTTGTACCCGTTTAAAAGCAGTCCCTGGGCGTATAAAGGTCGGCTATTGGCCGTTTCAATTTCAAGGTTATTCTCCAGAGCCGGCTCAAACATATCTTCGCAGGAGGAAAATAACAGGCTGCTCAGGATAGCTAGGGTTAGTATTTTTTTCATCATTCTCATTTTTACTATTCATGATTAAAATAAAGCCTTTAGGCCGACGTTGAAGAATCGGGTTTGCGGCGCTTGTCCAACATTCAGTTGCATGGTTTCTTTTTCCTTTGCAATCATCAACAGATTGGATCCGTTGGCGTAAATACCTAATTCATGGATAAATTTGGAACTGAGTATTCGTTTGGGGAAATCGTAGGAAAGCTGCACTTTGGACAGGTTGATGCGATCGGTTTTATAGAGCCAAAAGTCAGAGCTTCGAAAGTTGTTATCGCTGTTGAAGGTGGTCAGGCGCGGATAAGTGGCAGTCTCTTTGGTAGACTCTGTCCAGCGGTCACGGACGAGCACCGAATATTTATCCTCCGCATCTACCCAAAAGTAGGAACTGTTTTTCATGGCCTTGGCGCCAAACTGGCCTGTTGCTGCAGCAAATAGGCTGAAGTTGTTCCATTTGACCGTCAGGTTGAGTCCGAGCGTCAGTGGTGATCCGGCCCATCCGCCTTTGCCCAGATAGACTTCGTCGCGCGTATCGATGGTGCCATCCCCATTTTGGTCTTTATATTTCACATCACCGGGTTTTACCTCACCAAATGAAGAAAAGGCCGAATTGTCTATGTCTGACTGGCTGCTATAAAAACCATCATGCTGTAATCCCCAAAGTGCGTCGAGCGGTTTTCCGGCTCTATTTTGATAGCTAAACTGATAGAGCTCGTCCCTTTTTACGGCCTTCGTCGTATAGTACATACCGTTGAACCCCAGGGATACAAAAGTTTGGTTTATCTGCTTGTTCAGATTGATACCAAAGTCGACACCCCGGCGTTCGTCACTGTTGTAATTGATGTAGGGAAGATCCGAGTAAACGGGCCAACCGGTCATAAAATACATCGGATATTGCGTTTCCGCTTGTACCAACCCGCCGCTCATGCGGTTAAAAAAGTAAGATGTATTGAAGGTGATCAGGTTATGGTAAAGTCCGCCTTCAAGGCTGAGGTTAAATTCCTTGCGTTTTGGGAATTTCATGTTTGGATTGTCACCTCTACGTCGGTCAAAAGAGTGTACCAATGCGCCATCTGCCCAGCTATACCAGGCCCCATTGTTGTAGGTATAATAGCCCTGATACAGGAAATAATCGCTGATGTCCAGGTCGGTGTTTAAAATCCCTGCCGAAGCGGACAATCTTAGCTCATTGACAACGGTACTGTTGGCGAGAAAGTTTTCTTTTGACAGGCGCCAGGCAAGGGCCAGTGTCGGGGAGAGGGCCTGTCTGTTTCCCGCTGGCAATTTCGCTGAATGGCTATAGGCGCTACTAAAGTCAACATAATATTTCCCTGAATAGTTGTAGCCTAACTGTAGCCCCAGGTTGGCATTGCTGAGTTTATGGTAGCTACCGGAGGTAGCGATCTGAAAGGCATTGGCCAATAGGATTGCTGACACATGGTGCTTGCTATCATACGTGCGGTTAAAATTCAGGGAGCCATTGAGCCCGATGGTCTGCCGATAACTGCTATTGCTGATATTTTGGATCCCCGATATGCGGTCATCACCGTATTTTGTGAGGCCACTGATCCGATCTTTTCCATCATAGTTGTTCCATGAAGCTTGATATACCGCATAATTGTTGTTGTAGGACTGATTGTAATTGGACTGATAGTCCACGGCGAGGTTGGTTTTGAAAACCAGGCCTTCCAGGATATTTTTTAAGTCAAAATTCAAACCTGTATTAAATTGAAACTGTCGGTTGAGGTAACGGTTTGTGCCTCCGGCATAGACATTTGCGAACGCGTTGGTCTGGTCCAGCTGACTTCCCCCCAGCAGGTATTTGCCATCGATCAGAAAATTACTGTTGTTGACATATACCATCGAGTTGACATCGCCTTCCTCGATCATATCGATCGGGATGAGCGGCGAGAAGCGGTGCGGCCTAATGTTGGCCGCAGCCTCCCAATAGTTTGCATTCACCCCCTTGGAAATATAGAAGCTGGCTGCTGCATCTACATTCAATGAGATGATATCGCTGACTTTGACATCAATATTGCCACGCATATTAAATCGATTGGCACCGCTATTTTTTTTCGCCTGCCCAAAATTGAGCATGGCTCCTTCGGACCAAAAACCAAAGTTGGTATAGTACTGCGCGCGCTGATTGCCCCCCGAAATTTCGGCAGTCGCATCATAGCGGTTATAATGGTCTTTGATATAGTCCGATGCGTAATAATCGACATTGGGGTAACGAAAGGGGTTTGTCCCGGCTGCGTGCTGATAGATCGTTTCGGCACTGTAAAGTGGGCTTAGCCCATCATTTTGGCGGGCTTCATTATACAATGTCATATACTCTGCTGAGCCCAGGTATTTTGGATAACTGATCGCCGCATTGACACCAGCATTGGCCCTGATTTTCACCTGCTGACCGCCAGCTTTCCCGCGCTTGGTGCTGATGCTGATCACACCTTTGGCTGCCCGGCTACCATAGAGTGCAATGGCATTGACTCCTTTTAGCACACTGATCTGCTCGATCTCGGTAGGCATAACATTATTGGCATCGCGCGGAAATCCATCCACTAAGACCAGATAACCGTTCATCCCCCAGATATTCCCGTTATAACCAGGAAGAAAGGCATCTAGATTTTCCAGACTGTGGGTATTGTAGCTCTTGTCGAGCAATTGCGGGATATTGATGGTCTGCACATTGCCCATAAGGTCATTTTTGTGGACTTTGCGGAATGCGACCTGTACAAGTGCCGTACTGTCTATGGCGCTACTGTCCGGAGCTGCGGCTGTCAAAAATGTCCGGAATATATTTTTAGTTTGTCCAACGGTCGGATCAAGGGATGCTTTGGCCATTCCTTCCGTGGTGGCGATGCAGCTTAATCCAAGACATAGTGCTATCGTTAATTTTTTGTACTTCATTTTTTGAATGATTAAATGAAAAACTTGTTACCAGCCTGGGTTCTGATAGAACTCGGGATACATATTGACATCTCTGACCTTTAGGGGTAACCAGTAATGTTTGCTCGTAAATTTGCGTTCCACAAGAATATGCTCCTTGATGTTGACCACGCGATTCTGAGACGGATCTTGATTATTAAATGTTCCTGCTCGATCAAAGGAAACTGCTTTCTTTAGGGTGTAAGGTGCTTCAGTCAATAACAACCAGCGGCGCAGATCATTAAAGCGGTGGCCTTCGAAGGCAAGTTCCACCGCGCGTTCGCGGCGTAGCTCGGGGAGCAGGGCGGCTGCGGAGCTGAGAAATTTGCTGTCGACATGGCCCACGCCGGCCCGGTCGCGTACGATATTGATGGCATCGACGGCTGTTTTGCCGTAATTGTCTGCTTTGCCCATGGCCGAATTGGAAGCCATCAGGGCCGATTCAGCGTACATCAGATAGACATCGGCAAGACGCATGTAAGGGACGTAAATATGAAGATTGGTACCGTAGCTGTAGGCTTGATCATATTTATTGGATGTTAAAGGGATAAATTTGCGTAAGACGTAGCCCGTCTGACTTCCGGTACGGGTATCCCGATAGCTTCCGCCTGTGAATAGATTCGCGTAACGGTTTTTTTCTTCGGATGCCGACATATTTCCCTGAACGACTTTTGCACCGTCAAAAATAATGTCCTTATAAAAGCGTGGGTCGCGATCTTTCCAGGGATATTCGGCATTGTATCCCGACTCAGCATCAGACTGGGTAATGTCCTTGATCGGTAAGCCGCTTTTCATGCCATAGTAATCGACATAATTTGCGGTTGGGATAAATTTAAGGTCGCCATCTCCAACCTCCAGTGGGATGTATTGCTTGCTCGTTCCCCAGTTAGAAACCCATGCATCAATATAAGGGCCTCTAAAAATAGCTTCTGTACTACCTGGCATAGCCCAGTTTTGTCCCGTGGTGTAAAAGTTTAAATGAATATTGGCCAGGGGTACCAGCGCATAATTTGTCTGCCCGCTCTCCACAAGGGACAGCAATTCGCCAAAGACCTGAGCAGCTTTTTTACAATAATCGGCCTGATAGGTTTTACTTCCGGTAGACTGAAAATTCATCAGTGGACTTCCTGCCCAAAGGTAGTTCTTGCCGAGATAGGCCAGTGCCATGATTTTATTGATGCGCAATTGGTTTTTACCGAGTGTACGCTGTCCAGCAATTGTATTGTCCCAATCAATCGGCAGGAGGTCGGCCGCTTCCCTAAAATCGGCAGCGGCAAGGTCCGCACAGGCCTGGTAGCTAAGTCTGGGCAACCGGAGCTTTTCGTCACTTGGAAGTACATAATTGATGTAGGGCATACCGCCAAAATATTCCATCAGGCGGTGGTGAAACCAGCCCCGGAAAAATAACAGTTGCCCCTTGATCAGGTTCTTTTCCTCCTGTGTGGCTTCGGTCAGTTTGTCGATATTTTCTAGGCCAAGACTTATTTTCCGAAGACCAAACCAGGCGGCGCTCCATAGATCGCGAAAGGCACGGTTGCCGAATACATCGTTGTTGTTGGTGGTAAAGTCACCCTGATCCATCCAACCGGCGCCCCAGCCATCAAACTCCCTTTGCCAGCCCCAAAAATTGCCTTGGTCTATTTTGTTTACGAAATGGAAATTGTTCGCTGTGGAGGTTATTTCATCCTCACCCCAGTTCCAGGAGTTGGTCCAGTAGTTGTTGCTGAAATTGACCACGCAGTTGTACAGTTCTTCCGTATAGCCCTGGAAGTTGATAAAGTTTTTAAATGCTTCTTTGGATGATACATTGGACTGTTCCTCTTTATCTAGATATTTATTGCAGGAGAGTAATGATGTGGAGGACCACAGCACACCCGTTATAAAAATTACCTTGAAATATTTTTTCATCTGTCTAATTGCTTTAAAAAGTAATGTTTGCACCTAGATTAAACCGCTTTACCGTAGGATAAGCTCCTTGGGAAGCCCAACCTGTACCGGCGTAATTGGATTCCCGGTCATCCGGCATTTTCGACCAGAAGACCAGGTTGTTGCCATTCAGAAATAGGCGGAGATTTTGAAGCCCCAGGCGCTTGATTACGCCGGATTCGCGATTGAAATTATAGGCAATTTCCGCTGTCTTCAATCGAATGTATGAGCCGTCAAACATATACCGGTTGCCAGGAGCATAACTACTCTGTTGTGATAACCATCGTGGGAGTGGCACATCGGCATTGATATTGTCCTTTGACCAGTAGGATCCCTCATCGTAGGCCAAATTAAGTTGCCCCGAGAAACTATTGAAGACAACCTGACGAGTGACATTGTTGACAGCATACCATTGCGTCATAACACTAAAATTCTTCCAGTCAAAGCCAACCGTACAATTGTAGGTGTTTTGTGGAACGGAGGGAAAGGCATAGGGGATATTGTCCTTGGCATCGATAATACCATCAGCGTTATAATCCAGTATGTGATAATTGCCGGGAAGCTTAGCGAGGTCATTGCTTTCGTGTATGGTGCTGCCATAAAGTTCATCCCAGGTATTGTAATATCCGGAGCTGACATAGGAATAGGTTTGACTCACCTGTTTGTTGTCCGGTTTTTGATATTCGGGCAGCAACTCAGGAGCATCGGCATTGATAACTTTATCCTTGGCATGGGTAAAATTGATATCGGCCCATATCCGCCAATCGGGGTTAAGTTGTTTATTGAATTTCAGTTCGACCTCGTAACCTTTATTTTCTACTTCACCGAGGTTGGCCGTTGGGGCCTCCACGCCGAAATAGGAGGGAATGGACCTTCCGCCACCCGTGATCAGTACGTTCGTCCGATGATCCTTGAAAAAGTCTACCTTTCCGGAAATCTGTCCGTTAAACAGTCCGAAGTCCACGCCGAAGTTTAACTTTTTCACTTTTTCCCAGCGGATATTTGGGTTGCCAAGCACATTTTCTTTATACCAGATGTATGGACTGGTATTTCCATCCGAGTAGGAAAACCGACCGTCGACACCCATTCCTGAAGTACCGCCGTAAGCCCATTGGGTTAAATAGAGAAATTGTCCACCACCACTATCGTCGCCGATATCCCCATAGGAGCCACGCAGCTTTAAAGTGTTCAAAAAGGATAAAGGTTTCATAAACTCTTCTTCCGAAACTAACCAGCCGACACCTCCTGAATTAAAAAAGGCAAATCTGTTTTCGGGAGCGAATTTCTCCGATCCGGTATATGCGCCATTATACTCGAGCATATATTTGTTTTTATAGTTGTAGGTCGTGCGGAATACCCAGTCTTCGCGATAGGAAGGGACGGTGCTCCCTCTTCCGTATTGATTGCGGTTGACTAGTCCCATCGCCGAAATATTGTGCTGTTGAGCAATGGTCGTCGCGTAATTCAATTGCAACTGATAAAATAATCTTCTGTAAGTGAGTCTGTCGTCGACAAATCCTGCGCCCGTCGTCCAGTCAATACCTTCCACAAAATCAAATCTATTGGTGCCATCGAAAGGAATCTGGTAGGTCGGAAGTCCGGTTTTGGGATCTATCCACTTGCTTTGGGTGTTGTTATTCGCGTCGTTGATACCACGGTTGGCTTCAACAAATGTGTTGTCCAGCGACAGCGTTCCACGAACATTCAGTCCTTTTGCTAAAAATTTAAGGTCTTGCTCGAGCGTAAAATCTGTCGTAATGCGGCTTGTAGTCGTATACTCCGTCCCACTGATGGCCAGTACACGGGCAGAGTTTATTCCGGCATTTGGGTTTGGCGCATTAAATCCCCAGGTGCCATCGGAATAACGTGGATAGATAACGTCCGGCGCTACGGTGTAGGCTGCAATCCAATAGGAGTAATTATTGCCACCACCAAATGGACTTTTCCGGACAGCACGTGAACCCGCGAGATTTGTTGAAAATTTGGTTGTTGGCGTCAGCTGGAAATCCAGATTCGAACGTACATTGAGCCGGTTAAAGCCATAGCCGGCTTTATAGCCCCTGGCGTTTTCAAACTGGCGGAACATATCGCCTTCGTATAGATAATCCGCATTGGCAAAGTATTTGACAAAGGGGGTGCCGCCCGCAATATTCACACTGCTATTTTGCGAAAATGCCTGACTTCTAAAGAGTTCTTTTGCCCAATCGGTATTTACATAACGTTCTCTTTCGGTTTGGTCAGCCGGGAAACGGTATTTATTGATGATATCCTGCGGGGTATAATCGGCCCAACTGGCAGGGTTGATGCCCAGTTCATACGCAATGACCTTGTTGCGCAGCAGCAGTGCATCGTAAGAATCCATTTTACCCGGAAGCTGGGAAACGGTCTTAACAATGTTATTGACGGTACCACGTATCAGCATTTGGCCTTCTTTACCCCGCTTGGTGGTGATCAAAATAACGCCGTTGGCCCCTCTGACGCCATAAACGGCGGTTGCCGAAGCGTCTTTGAGTACTGAGACGGTTTCAATGGAACTGATGTCAACCGCTGATAGTGGCCGTTCCACACCATCGACCATGACTAAGGGGTCTGTATTATTCCAGGTGCTACGCCCACGGATCACAATACGGGGATCTTCCTCTCCGGGCATACCTGTACTTGCTGTGGTGATCACCCCCGGTACGTTGCCGGTCAATGCAGCTCCTACACTGGATACACCGCCCGCCCGTTCCAGAATTTTGCCTGAAGTCTGCGCGATAGCGCCAACTACGGTTTCCTTTTTCTGGCGGCCATAACCGACTACCACAGTTTCTTCGATTTCGATGGCCTTGTCGCTCAGCACTATTTCTACGTTGTTCTTATTGTGGATATCGACTTCCAATTGGCCATATCCCAGCTTGGATACCGTCAACAAATGATTGGCTTCCGGTACCTGGATCGTAAAAGCTCCGTTGTCATCGGTAGCTGTGGCCAGTGATGTGCCTTTTACCCTGATGGAAGCGCCGCTCACTTTTTTGTGGTTACTATCGACGACAACGCCCCTGATCGGCCGCTTGGCCTGGGCATAGAGTGTTGCTTGTCCCGCATAAAGCAGGAACAGCAGTAAAGTGAACGGTTTAGCTATACCCCATAGCTTTTTCCAATGCCTTACTTGTGTGAGTGTACATATAATCATCATCGCATGTTGATTGATAAATAGGTTGAAGAATGATTGGTTAATTTTTCTTGAACTGATTAGGTATAATAATACCTGTGTTCGCGCGGTTCATTTGGCAAAAATGAACCGTCATTTAGGGACTGTTCTGTGCTATCATATTTTTGTTTAATAATTGGTTTATTTTCCCGATCTTAATTGCATCGCAACCGGTTGCATCATTGAGACACAATTTCCCCATAAGAGGAGATGCCTTTCAAAGCGTTTATAATTGTAGACCAAAGCTAGCCAATGTAAATTCGCACGGATAGCAAGAATGTTTAAATGAAGGATAAGAATGTCAAAAACGACTGCCAATAGCGTGTAAATCCTTGTGCAGACTAGTTTGGTCGGGATTAATTTGATAATTTAGTTGACAGTTCACCTCAAGTTTTTGTGGTGGGATAATATACCTAAAGATATGATACGGATTTTACTGGCATTAAGCTGGATGTTGCTAACCTTATTTTCCTATGGGCAAAACAAGCCTGTAACATTTCAGCGCTATACTTCAAAAGACGGACTTTCTTCCAATACCATCTATAGTATCTACCGCGATAGCTATGGTTTTCTTTGGCTGGGGACAGAGGATGGGCTGAACCGCTTCGACGGGCGTCATTACAATGTCTATCGCTATGATGCCAATAAAGCGAACAGTTTAATGGCAAACCATATCTCGGCCTTAAGTGAAGACAGGAAGGGCAGAATATGGATTGGTACAAATGGCGGCGGATTAAGTTATTATGATCGGGAGGCCGACCGTATCCGCTCGTATAATCTTACACCCGATGGTAAATGGCTCAGCACGGCAATCAATGCAATTGATCAGGACGCAAATGGTAATATCTGGATCGCGTCCTATGGTGCGCTGTATATTCTGGATGTCAATGATCTACAAAAAAAGATGGATCCGACCTATCGACGTATTGTGGAAACGTTTGCAGGCAAAGTAACGGGCTGTGTCTTTCGTGATCGGCACAACAATATGTGGGTATCATCGGAGAACGGAATTTTTCGTATCGCAGCAGATTTAAAGACCATCAAACGTTTTGAAGTTCTTTCGGAACAGGAAGGTTATGGGAATGGGATTGAAGTTACTTCCATTGTCGAAGATGATCAGGGTAGAATCTGGATCGGGTCTATGCTCGGACTTAAATATTTGAATCCGGGCGATACACAGTTCAATAAATTTGGGGCCGGGGCGGGAAAAGGTTCTTTGAGCAGTCCACGCATTTATACCTTGTGTTACAACCAAAAGCAGGACCTATGGATCGGAACGGACAATGGCCTTGATGTCCTTAATACCAGTGATTTTACCATTCGGACCTTTAAGCCCGACCCAAGTAATGTGCATAGCCTTTCCCATAAATCGATACGTTCTATTTTTAAGGACAATAGTGGAATCTATTGGAT
Organism: Sphingobacterium sp. NGMCC 1.201703; assembly: GCF_047784615.1. Taxonomy (NCBI): domain Bacteria; kingdom Pseudomonadati; phylum Bacteroidota; class Sphingobacteriia; order Sphingobacteriales; family Sphingobacteriaceae; genus Sphingobacterium; species Sphingobacterium sp. NGMCC 1.201703. The sequence continues at coordinate 96,579 of NZ_JBLOHD010000012.1, forward strand.
AGGTACCTTTCAGGGCGGCTTAAATAAATTCGACACCAATTTAAGTCAATTTAGCTTAAAAAGCCTGGATTTCCTGGAAGGCATGACCGGCGATCCAGCCATTGTGACCTCCTTTGCAGCCTATCAAAATAAGGTCTTTTTAGGCGTGGACGGTGGTGGCGTTTGGAAATACGATCGCACTACGGATCGATTGTCGCCTGTTGCGCTTTCTGCCAACCTGCCTAAAGATCTCACGGTGCTGACCTTGGAAAGAAACCTGGACCAGCTTTGGATCGGCACCTATCAGCAGGGGCTGATCTGTTATGATCTCCCTTCTGGAAACCTCAAAAGATACACTGCTGGCAGTAGAAAAGACAACTTAAATAGTAACGATATTTTTTGTTTGAAAGTTGACTTTCGGGGAAATACCTGGGTCGGTACAAACGGTGGCGGTGTGAACATCATCCAAAAGGGGAGCGGAATTGTCAAAAAATATAAGCGCGAAGAGCAGTCAGACGATGGGATCGAGCTGCCGGGGAATTTTATACGTGCGCTGGCGGAAGATCAGGATCACAACATGTGGATTGGGACCTACGGCTCGGGGCTGCTGATGTACGACCCTTTGAAACAACGGACGACAGGTTATGATAAAGCAAAAAATAAGCTTCCAAGCAATTATATACTAGCTATACATACCGATAAAAAAGGGAATCTGTGGGTGGGGACAAACGGTAATGGCATCGGTTTGCTGCGAAAAGGGAAAACAATCTTTGAGACGCTTTCCGAGAAAGATGGACTATTGAATGGTGCTATTCAAAGTATTGTCGAAGACGATAGGGGGCGGATCTGGTTTTCAACGAACAAAGGTTTGAGTTGTTATTCTCCAGCACAAAATAAGTTTAAGAATTATTCAAATGCAGTCGGATTGCAAGAAGGTGCCTTTATGCTCGGGGCTTCGTTAAAAATGGATGACGGAGAAATTTACTTTGGCGGACAGAAGGGGTTTAACCATTTTTATCCCGCTCATTTAAAAACCAACAGCAATCCGGCCAAGGTCGCACTGACCGACCTAAAGATTGACAACGTGATCATTCAGCCTAGCGAAAAAGGTCCGATACAACAGTCTCTGTTGACTGCCGATCGGATCAACCTGAAGTATAAGCAGAATTTTTCAATCTCTTTTGCGGCACTAAACCTTACCGTGCCGGAAGATAACCAATATGAGTACCGCCTTGTGGGTTTCGACAAAAACTGGATTCGTAACGGAAAGGAAAATAGTGCCTATTATACGAACTTGGATCCCGGGGATTATGTCTTTGAGGTACGTGCAAGCAACAATGATGGTATTTGGAACAAGGAAATTAAATCGATAGCGATACACGTTGCGCCACCTTTTTGGCGTACAATTTATGCGTATTTATTTTATGTACTGGCCTTCGTTGCAGTGCTGCTGTCCATCAGGCACCGTGGTATTCAAAAGTTGAAGCAGAAATTTGCCCTTGAGCAGGAACGTATTCAGGCGCGGCAGCTGATTGAACAGCAAAAAAGGGATGCGGAGACCAAGCATCAAGTGGATGCGATGAAGATCAGGTTTTTAACCAACTTAAGTCATGAATTCCGCACGCCGATCTCTCTGATCATGGGCCCGATAGATGCTTTGGTCGCTAAAAATAAAGATAGCAAACTGGGCGAGCAGCTTAATTTGATCAGCCGTAATGCACGTCGCCTGCTGAACCTGGTCAATCAGTTACTTGATTTTCGAAAAATGGAATACCATGAACTGAAATTGCAGGATGAAGCCGGTGAGCTGGTCTCTTTTGTGCAGGAAGTATATCGCTCATTTCAGGACATGGCCTTGCAAAAAGGAATAGATTATTCTTTTTATCCTTGCCAGGAAAAATTATATTGCCGATTTGACCGTAATAAGGTTGAGCGCGTCTTATTCAATTTAATCTATAATGCCTTCAAATTCACGAAAAAGGGTGGGGATATCGCAGTAACAATATCTTCGGTAAGCATGGTCGACACCAAACTGCATGTGTATCTTGAGGTGCGTGATACGGGCATAGGTATCCCGGAGCAATTGCAGCAGTCGATATTTGAAAGCTTTTTTCAGCATGATACGGAGGGTATGGTAGCAAGCCAGGGTTCCGGTATTGGGCTTTCGATCGCCCAGTCATTTGTTCAGATGTACCATGGCGAGATTTCGGTAAACAGCCAGCCCGACAGTGGGAGCACCTTTAAATTTGACCTATGGCTGGATCAGGCCGAGCCGCTACACGAAGTGCTACAAGAGCAGGAGACGGTTGTATCGGCACAGCCGCTAGAGCTTAGACAAAGTCCGCTGGTGTTGATTATTGAAGATGATGAAGATTTTAGGTACTACCTCCACGAGTCTCTAAAAGAGCATTATCAGATTATCGAGGCCACCAATGGGAAGGACGGTTGGCAAAAGGCACTGTTTCACCATCCGGACCTTGTGGTGAGCGATGTTCAGATGCCCTATATGAACGGTATGGAATTTTCACAGAAGCTTGCTCAGGATAAGCGGACAAAACATATCCCTGTCGTTTTACTGACGGCATCGCAGGTGGATAACGGCCTTGTCTGTGGCCTTGAGTCGGGTGCGGTGGGTTACCTGACCAAACCCTTTGATATGGATGTCCTGGTGGCTAAGGTTAACAGTTTGCTGCAGCTGAACCAGGCGTTTAAGGAAGTCTACAGTAAACAGGTATCTATACTAGCTCCCGAAATGACGATCAAATCCGAAAAGGATAAATTTCTACAGAAAGTGCTCAGTTATGTGCACGATAATATCGATAATCCGCAGTTGTCGGTCGAAGCCTTGAGTGCCCACACCTCGATGAGCAGAGCCTCCCTCTACAACAAACTGCTGGAACTTACCGGAATGTCACCCGTAGATTTTATCCGCTCAGTAAAACTAGAAAAGGCGGCGAGCTTGTTAGAAAAAAGCGATAAGTCCATTTCTGAAATCGCTTACGAAACGGGATTTGCCAATCCAAACTATTTTACAAAAGTCTTCAAAGCTAAATATCAAATGACGCCAAGTGAATACATCCAGTCACAAAAAAGTACAACGGTTGAATAAGCATACAACCGTTGCCTAAAAACATCGTTTTAGTGCATTTTATAAGAAGGGTAATCTGTTTTAAACATTTTTACCCTTCTTTTTTTTATTTGTTGCAATCGTATCTGGCTGAAAGCGATAGTTTTGTCCTATAACCAATCGCTGGAGATCCGGCGAATACAAAAACTAATCAACTCAAAAAAATGAAATTTTTTATCGATACCGCAAGTCTCAGTGAGATTCGTATGGCTCAAAATTTAGGTGTCTTAGATGGCGTAACGACCAATCCTTCGCTCATGGCTAAAGAGGGCATTACAGGAACAGCCCATGTACATGCGCATTACAAAGCGATCTGTGCTATTGTAGAAGGTGATGTAAGTGCTGAAGTCATTTCGACAGAATATAACGCAATGATTGAAGAGGGTTTGCTCCTGGCAGCCTTGGACAATAAGATTGTTGTTAAGGTGCCAATGACCGAAGACGGCATTAAAGCGATCAAATATTTTAGCACAAAACAAATTAAGACCAACTGTACCCTGGTATTTTCCGCGGGCCAAGCGCTCTTGGCCGCGAAAGCAGGAGCTACCTATGTATCGCCTTTTGTGGGCAGGCTCGATGACATCTCCGTCGATGGATTGGCGCTGATCCGTGAAATACGGACCATCTATGACAATTATGCTTTTCAGACCCAAATTCTTGCGGCTTCAGTCCGTCATAGTGCGCATATACTAGGTTGTGCCAAGATCGGTGCGGATGTCATGACCGGACCTTTGCAGGCGATCTTCTCCCTATTAAAACATCCATTGACGGATAGTGGACTTGCCCAATTTTTAGCTGATCATAAACGCGTAGCCGCACAAAGTAACAATTGAGATGGTCATGATGAAACATAGTATACATAATTTAGAGGCTATCGTTAAGCAGGTCCGGAGAGATATTGTTCGCATGGTACATGGCTGTCAGTCGGGACATCCTGGTGGGTCATTGGGCTGTACCGAGCTGTTGGTCTGTTTATATTTCGAATTGATGCAGCGCAACGATCAGTTTGATCTGAATGGTGCGGGGGAGGATCTGTTTTTCCTTTCCAATGGACATATATCTCCGGTATTTTACAGTGTTTTGGCGCGGGCAGGATATTTCCCCATTGATGAGCTTGCCAGCTTTAGAAAACTCAATTCACGACTTCAGGGACATCCCACAACGCATGAAGGACTGCCGGGTGTCCGCGTCGCTTCAGGCTCTCTAGGACAGGGTCTTTCTGTTGCTATCGGTGCTGCCCAAGCAAAAAAACTCAATAAGGATAAACAATTGGTATATGCACTGATGGGAGATGGCGAGTTGCAGGAGGGACAGGTATGGGAAGCGGCGATGTATGCCGCACACAACAAAATGGACAATCTGATCGCTATTGTAGATTACAATGGTGCCCAGATTGACGGCGCCACCAACGATGTCCTTTCGCTGGGCGATCTGCCCCGCAAATGGATGGCTTTTGGCTGGAAGGTCATTGAGATCATGCGTGGAAATGATATTGGATCTGTGATTTCAGGACTTCGAAAAGCGCAGGCTTCAACCGGAGCTGGCCAGCCAATCATGCTGTTGCTCCATACCGAAATGGGTAATGGCGTCGATTTTATGATGGGCTCGCATAAATGGCACGGTATAGCGCCCAACGATGAGCAGCTGCGTGCCGCCTTAAGTCAGAATGCAGAAACATTAGGCGATTATATCGTCTCCTAGAAAGTAAATTTTGAAATAGAATTAAGATGAAGAAATATACATATACAGAATCAAAAGACACGCGTTCTGGATTTGGTGCCGGTTTGCTGGAAGCGGGAAAGGAGGACGAAAATGTGGTCGCTCTCTGCGCAGATCTCGTTGGTTCCCTCAAAATGAACGATTTTATCAAGGCCTTTCCGGAACGCTTCTTCCAGATCGGTATTGCCGAAGCAAATATGATGGGGATTGCGGCAGGACTTACCATCGGTGGAAAAATACCCTTCACAGGGACATTTGCCAATTTTTCGACAGGACGGGTATACGACCAGATCCGGCAATCTATTGCTTACTCCGATAAAAACGTAAAAATCGCAGCTTCACACGCTGGCCTGACCTTGGGCGAAGACGGAGCGACCCATCAGATATTGGAAGATATCGGATTGATGAAAATGCTTCCGGGAATGACGGTGATCAACCCTTGCGATTATAATCAGACGAAGGCTGCGACGCTTGCTGCTGCCAGACACCAAGGTCCGGTTTACCTGCGGTTTGGACGACCTGTTGTTCCCGTTTTCACACCCGAAGATCAAGAATTTGTGATCGGTGAAGCCGTCATGCTGAATCCGGGCACCGCAGTGACCATTTTGGCAACAGGACACCTTGTCTGGGAAGCCATCCTTGCGGGAGAAGAATTGGAAACCTTGGGTATCGATGCCGAAATCATTAATATCCATACCATCAAACCTTTGGATGAGCGCGCAATACTGACTTCTATTGCTAAAACAGGCTGTGTCGTTACCGCTGAAGAACATAACCGTATCGGTGGACTTGGCGACAGTGTCGCACAATTGTTGGCCAAACAAATGCCCAGTCCGCAGGAATATGTGGCGGTAGACGATAGCTTTGGTGAATCGGGACCGCCAAGCGCATTGATGGATAAATATGGCTTAAACGCCGAGGCTATTGTGGCTGCGACATTGCGGGTGCTCAAGAGGAAAGTGGCAACTTAATTTGTCATGGACTATTGTTGCTGTTATTGAATCTGCAAGTGTTTATAAATTGAAATTAGGCTGTTGTTTCTATCGCTTGCCTAACCTAAAATTGATGTACTGTTAAACCAATTATACGATGAAAAAGATAATCTGCACCCTATTGTGTGCTTTTTCCGCCAGCTTAATGGCTCAAGCGCAGCAGGCTGCACCACAAGGCTTTGATGTGGAACGAAAATTGCCATCGACTGGAAAAATCGACTCCCTTGTTTACCCATCAAAGACGGTAGGGGTTACGAGAAAAGCCTTAATCTATACCCCGCCGGGATATGATACCGCAAACAAATATCCGGTACTGTACCTCTTGCATGGGATAGGCGGCGATGAACGGGAATGGTTCCGACATGGAAACCCGCAGGTTATTTTTGATAATCTCTATGCCGAAGGAAAAATGGAACCCATGCTGGTGATTATGCCCAATGGCCGTGCGATGCAGGATGATCGCGCCAGCGGGAATGTCATGGCACCTGATCGGATAGCGGCATTTTCGACTTTTGAAAAAGACCTGCTCAACGACCTGATTCCTTTTATTGAAAAACAGTTTCCCGTTCTGAAAGACCGCGAACAGCGTGCGATTTTTGGGCTGTCGATGGGCGGAGGGCAGGCACTGAATTTCGGACTGGGCCATATCGACACCTTTGCCTGGGTGGGTGGCTTTTCTTCTGCACCTAACACCAAGATGCCGCAGGAATTGCTACCTGTCCCAAAAGAAGCTAAAGACAGGCTAAAACTGCTGTGGATCTCCTGTGGTGAGCAGGACGGTTTGCTCAACATCAGTAAACGTACGCATGAATATCTTTCGGAACAGGGGGTACCTCATATCTATTATCTGGAGCCTGGAGGGCATGATTTCAATGTGTGGAAAAATGACCTCTATAATGTTTCGCAATTGCTATTTAAAAAATGAAAAGCCTAGGAAAACTTATCCTGTTTCTGATCGTAATTTCCTACAAAGCTGTATCGGCACAGGAGGCACAAAATCCGATTATTTTCGCCGATGTACCTGATATGTCGATGATACGGGTCGGCGATACGTACTATATGAGCAGCACGACCATGCACATGAGTCCGGGGGTTCCGATTATGAAATCCCAGGACCTCGTCAACTGGACCCTGGTTAACTATGCCTATGATCATTTGGCAGACAGTGATGCGCTGAACCTGTCGCATCATAAAAATGCCTATGGACATGGCTCCTGGGCCAGTAGCCTGCGCTTTCATGAGGGCAGCTATTATCTGAGCACCTTTTCTTCCAATACGGGGAAAACACATATCTATACCACAAAAGATATAGAAAATGGGCCTTGGCGCGCACATGAATTTCGCCCGATGTTGCATGATCATAGCTTGTTCTTTGATCATGGAAAAATATATATGATCTGGGGTAGCGGGCGTCTGCACATTGCTGAATTGGAGGCAGACCTTTCGGGGATTAGGGCCGGAACCGAACGTACTTTGATCGAAGATGCTACCTTGCCAAGTTTGCCCAAGGGCGCCAAGATGGGATTACCGGCCGAAGGGTCGCAGCTATTCAAGGTCAACGGCATGTATTATCTTTTTAATATTTCCTGGCCTGCAGGCGGAATGCGCACCGTAATTGTACATCGCGCGCGCCAATTGGAAGGTCCGTATGAGGGGAAAGTTGTTTTACAAGATCAAGGCGTGGCGCAAGGCGGTTTGATTGATATGCCCAATGGGCAATGGTATGCTTACCTTTTTCAAGATCATGGTGCTGTCGGTCGGATCCCTTTTTTGGTACCGGTCGGCTGGAAGGATGCATGGCCAGTACTGGGAGAAGCGGGCAAAGTCCCAGGCAAGCTGAAACTACCCGAGAACAAAGGCCTCATGCCGGGTATTGTAAGCTCCGACGAGTTTAGCCGAACGAAAGACCAATCTGCATTGTCCTTGGTATGGCAATGGAACCATCAGCCTGACTCAAACTTATGGTCGGTAACGGAACGTAGCGGTTTTTTGCGCTTAAAAACGGGTGAACTTACCAGCGACTTTCTGCAGGCCAAAAACACGCTGACACAACGTACGATAGGCCCCACCTGTAGCGGTTCGATCGCTATTGATGTGTCGCAGATGAAAGATGGCGATTTCGCCGGTTTGTCCCTACTGCAAAAAAACTATGGCCTGCTGGGAGTCCAGATGGAAGGAAAGGACAAATCATTGGTTATGGTCAATGCGCATACCGGGATTCCGGAGGAGGTGGCGAAAATCGCCCTAAAAGAACAGCGTATATTTCTAAAAGCCAGCTGCGATTTTAGGAACAGAAAGGATATCGCCCAATTTTATTACAGCACCGACGGAAGCCAGTGGAAAGCCATCGGCAACGAACTGAAGATGAGCTATACGATACCACATTTTATGGGATATCGCTTTGGACTTTTTAATTACGCAAGTAAGGCGGCTGGCGGCTACGTAGATTTTGATTATTTCCACTTTACAACAAACTAAGACAATATGAGACGACAATTTTTAACCTGCTTACTTTTTGGATTTCTGATTATGGTCTTGGTGACGATCAATACATTAAAGGCGCAGAATCCGATTATACAAACAGCCTACACGGCCGATCCTGCACCATTGGTATACAATAACCGCGTCTATCTCTATACCACACAGGATGAGGAAGAATCGACCTGGTTTAATATGAACAACTGGCGGGCATATTCAACCAACGATATGGTCAATTGGACCGATCATGGTTCAATCCTTTCGTATACTGATTTTGAATGGGCAAAAGGCGACGCCTGGGCGGCGCAATGTGTTGAAAAAAACGGCAAATTTTATCTGTATGTACCTGTCATTTCCAAGCTGAACAATCGTGGAGCGATCGGCGTGGCCGTCGGTGATAGCCCATTAGGGCCATTTCATGATCCTTTGGGAAAACCGCTTGTTCAGAGTGAATGGGGCGATATTGATCCGACTGTATTTATTGATGATGATGGGCAGGCGCATATGTATTGGGGCAATCCCCAACTGAAATATGTCAAGCTGAATGAAGATATGATCTCCTATACCGGCAATATCGTTGAGGTTCCGATGACGGCCGCAGCATTCGGAAAAAGGGAGGGCGACCCGAAACGACCTACGGGCTATGAAGAAGGGCCTTGGTTGTATAAAAGAAACAGTTTGTATTATCTTTTTTGGCCGGGAGGTCCTTTACCTGAATATATCGCTTATTCGACAAGCAAAAAAGCTGAGGGTCCCTGGACCTACGGGGGTGTTATCATGCCTGCCGAAGGTAAGGCTTTCACCAACCATCCCGGAGTGATCGACTTTAAGGGAAAAAGTTACTTCTTTTACCATAATGGGGCTTTGAGAGGCGGCGGTGGGTTCACACGCTCGGTCGCCGTGCAGGAATTAAAGTTTAATCCCGATGGCAGTGTGCAAGCGATGAAAATGAACTCGGGCGGGGTCCAAGCGCTTACAACATTAAATCCTTATGAACTCACGCAGGCGGAAACGATTTCTTGGTCCGAATATGTTAAATCGTATCAAAATAATCAGGTGGGTGTTTTTATCAAAGCACTCAAAAATGGCGCCTACACGAGCCTGAAAAACGTTGATTTTGGTAAAAATGAGGCAACAACATTCTTTGCGAGACTCGGTACAACACATCATAGTGACGTTAACATGGAGGTAAGGTTAAATGCCGTTGATGGTCCACTTTTAGCAACAATACCAGTACCAATGACAGGGGGTGACGACAGATGGACCACGGTGGATACGCCGCTTTCCAATAAAGTCACCGGCGTCCATGATCTGTACTTTGTCTTTAAAGGTAAAGCGCCATCGAATATCTTATTTTTTGATTGTTGGAAGTTCGGAAAATAAACGAGAAGGATATGATGAATAGCGCGCGAGCTTTCTTTTTTGTGCCATATTTTTTGCGCCATGTCATGCTGGCCATTGGCTTGGTCTTGCTGCTCCAGCCCTGTTGGGCCGAGCTGCGCCTACCTGCACTTGTGAGCGACTGTATGGTCTTACAACGAGATACCGAACTTAAGATTTGGGGCTGGGCTGCTCAGGGCGAAAAAATAACGCTTCGTTTTCGGGGGAGCTATTATTATACCGAAACTGGAAGGGATGGTAAGTGGAGCGTAACTATTCCACCACAGCAGTATGGCGGCCCATATCTCATGGAGATCAATGAACTCGTGATCCGGGATATTCTGATTGGCGATGTATGGCTCTGTTCGGGACAGTCCAACATGGAAACACCGATCCAGCGACTTGTTGAGCGATTTCCGGAGATCAATGTTTCCAATAATCATATGATACGTTATTTTAAGGTACCGACGCAAAATAGTGCGCTGGAGCCAAAAGAAGCAATACTTTCGGGCGCGAGGTGGCACTCGGGCATCGCTTCGGATGTCATGAACTGGACAGCCTTAGCATATTTTTATGCGCAGGAATCTTACCAGCATAATGGCATTCCCGTAGGAATGCTCGTTTCCAGCCTAGGTGGCTCGGGGATAGAAAGCTGGATTGATCAGCAGCACTTAAAGCAGTTCCCCGACCTGTTGATTGATCGGGCAGCGGCAGATAGTCTCCAAATACTTGAAAAAGACAAGGGCCTGAACCTATGGACTGCTGAAGACTTTGACGACGCGTCCTGGCCAGTTGTGCAAGTGCCTGATTATTGGCGTAATCCAAAAGAATCCAAACCGGGTATTGTTTATTATCGGAAGCATTTTATGCTTCCAGCGGGCAAAGACGGCCGGCATGCGAAATTGTATTTGGGCACCTTGACTGACAGTGACTCCGTTTATATCAACGGCCATTTCATTGGTACGACAGCTTATCGTTATCCGCCACGGGTTTATGATGTGCCCGCAAGTATACTTCATACCGGACAAAACAGCCTGAGCATCAGACTGCGGAGCAATGGCACCGACGGGGGCTTTACACCCGATAAGCCATATCAATTGAAAATAGATGATGTCGCGATAGATCTGGCCGGTGAGTGGCGTTGGCAAGTCGGAATTGATCAACATGAGGTAGACAAGTACAAAAGTCGGCTGCAGCAGCTTGCTAAAGCTGGTTCGGGTCTATATCATGGGATGATCTATCCCTTGGCAAACTATCGTATTAAGGGGGTGATCTGGTATCAGGGCGAAGCAAATACAAGTAAGCCCGAGTACTATGAAAGCTATCTAAGCGCACTGATAAAAAACTGGCGTACCCTGTATCAACAAGCACAGCTTCCTTTTTTGCTGGTGCAGCTCCCCAACTTTATGTCTAAGGATACGGTTCCAACCGGCTCAAATTGGGCGCTTCTAAGAGAAGCTCAGTTTCAGGTCAGTCATAAAATACCGGGAACGGCATTAGCAGTGACTTACGATCTAGGGGAATGGAATGACATTCATCCGTTAAATAAAAAGGATATCGCGAAGCGACTATTCTTAGCGGCTCGTAGGCTAGTCTATGGCGAAGATATAGCCGCATCCGGACCCCGATACCAAGGGATGCAGATAGCAGGAGATAAGATCCTGGTTTCCTTTGATCAAATCGGAAAAGGATTGGCAATCCGCCATGGAAAAACATTACAGCATTTCGCTATAGCAGGTGCGGACCGAAAATTTGTATGGGCGAATGCGTTTATTCAACACAATAAAGTCGTGCTGAGCCATCCAACAGTCAAACATCCACAAGCTGCTCGCTATGCCTGGAGCAATAATCCAGAAGATGCAAACCTGATCAGTAAAGAGGGATTATTAGCGATTCCATTTCGTACCGATAATTGGTAAAAATGCGACCTGAACGAAGCGAAATAAAACGTGGGGAAATAAATTGAATGAGGTGACAAAAAGTTTAATTAAGCAATTTAAATAACTAATTTATAGAATTTTATGAAGCAACTGAATATTGTCCTAAAAAAACGGACAATGGTATTATTATTATCCGTCACAGGGATTCTATCGACAAAGATCTTGATGGGACAGCAACAAAATAAGGTAATGGATTACAGTAAAGGATACGTGCACCAATCGATCGGAAATCCCTATCTTCCGCTTTGGGAGCATCTTCCTGATGGTGAGCCCCGTGTTTTTGAAGATCCAGATCACCCTGGAAAATATCGTGCTTATATTATCGGTTCCCATGATTTACGCTTTACTAGTTATTGTGGCCCGGATATTCGTATGTGGTCTGCACCCATTGATAATTTAACAAGCTGGCGGGATGAAGGCGCTATTTTTACCTATCCAATGGACGCCAAATGGGATGTTATGTATGCCCCTGACCTTGTGGAGGTCAGAAGGAAAGATGGAAAGAAAGAATATTATTTATTTCCGCACAGCAGAGGGGAGCACAGGGAAGCCATGGTTGTCAAAGGAGACCGGCCAAACGGCCCCTTTAAACCAATAAATCTGACGGAAGATGGCAAACGTACTTTGCCGGGAAGCATCCTGGGCTTTGATCCGGCTGTCTATATTGAATACGTCACTGATCCGAAAGACCCCGATTTCGAAATCGGATTCCGGGCATATGGGTTCTGGGGATTTCAACGGTCAATGGCGGCACAATTGGATCAAAAAACCATGTATTCCCTAAGACCCGGAACTGAAATTATCAATTATCTTCTGCCGGCGAGCGCACGATATGGTGAGCTGCGCGACCCAAAAGGAACCACATATCCGAATATTTTTAAAGGTGAGGATCTGGGAACTTTTAATTTTTTTGAAGCCTCTTCCATTCGAAAAGTCGGCAACAAATACGTTACGGTATATAGTGGTTATTCGGGACCCGAATATGGTGTAGCTAGCTCCAATTCAACCCTACGCTATGCGGTAGCAGATTCACCCTTAGGGCCATGGAAGGGTGGTGGCGTATTGGTAGACTCCCGTGCTCCGGTATTGAACAAAGATGGTTCGGGTATTGAAACCAGCAATGCCGGGCATAATACACATGGCAGTATTGAGCTGATCAATGGACAATGGTATGTATTTTATCACAGACCACCACGAGGATTTGGCTTTGCAAGACAGGCCGTGGTCGAACCGATCAAGGTGGAATGGGACGAAAAATCTGTGAAGGAGGGTGGGATGGTTTCCATCCGTGCCTTTGATCCCTATCAGGAAAACCTGACAGTCAAAGATAAACAAGGGAAGGAGTATAGAGGTGCAGAAGTCACTTCCGAAGGATTCCATTTTTACGGTTTAGCTCCTTACCAGTACTATTCTGCTGGCTACGCCTGTTACCTTTCTGATATCAGTTTACAACAGGATTCCTGGGATGTTTGGGATAATCATATGCCCATAACCAATATGAAAAATGGACATATCGTCGGTTTCAAATATTTCGGATTTGGAGGACTCCATCAGGATAAATTTGGATTGAAAGCCTTTCAAGGAACTAAAAAAGGCAACCAAACAGCCTTCAACCTGTTTATAACACCAAAAACAAAAGCCGCATTTAAGGTCAATGTATGGTTAGATGGTCCTTGGGATAATGAGGTCTGGAAGGGCAAAAGGATTGCCCAAATAAGTATTCCAGCAAATTCCAAATCGGAGGTCACACAGTTTACGGTCGATGTATCCGATGCCGTTGATCAGCTGGACCGCAAGCACGCCTTATATTTGGTTGCAGAAGGTGGAGATGATAATGCACTTTTTGATTTTATTGGACTAGGCTTTAGTTCGAAAGATCAAAAAATGGTACGTCCGATAGCACCGACGGTCGATATTACTGTAGAAGGTAAAAAACTAGCCCTGCCTTCCATTCCCGTAAGATCTACAGATGAGAACGGCATCATTGGATACAATATATATGAAATTGCGGCTCCTATTCAGGTAAAAGGTAAAAAGATCCCTGCTGTAAAAGCATACTCAGCTAACCCCGAGGTGAAGATTACAGTGACGCAAGCAAGTTCGCTGTCAGATCATGCCAAAATCGATTGTGTTTACCGGGGACAGACAAAAAGCTACCTCATAAAATATGTGGCCGATTAATGAACGCAAGGTATCCTTCGAGGGTGAATTTGCTGCAGTGTTTTCTATTATTTCATGTTTAGGAGTCTTTTTTAAACATTTTTATTAGCATATAAAACATTTGTATCAGTCGCCCTCTAAAAGGTACTTGTAGTTTTACCTCAGTAATTCAACATTCGATTAACCAATTATATATGGACCAAATGACAACAGCTGTAAAGTCTGCGAAAGGCTTTTATAAGCTTTCAATGAAACAAAGGGTAGGCTTCGGTGCAGGAGATCTGGCACAGAATCTTATTTACCAGACCGTTTCGATGTACCTATTGCTTTTTTATACCAATGTCTATGGAATATCTGCGGCATCAGCGGGTATCATGTTTCTCGTCGTACGTATTGTTGACGTTGTTTGGGATCCTATCGTAGGCGCATTTGTCGACAAAAGCAATCCCCGTTTGGGTAAATATAGATCTTACTTAGTTCTGGGGGGAATTCCGCTTACGGGTTTTGCCATATTGTGCTTCTGGAATGGATTTTCAGGCTCACTGACCTATGCTTACCTCACTTATGTTGGGCTGTCGATGTTGTATACATTGATTAATGTTCCCTATGGTGCTTTAAATGCTTCTTTAACGAGAGATACGGATGAAGTGACGAAACTGACGTCCATCCGCATGTTTATGGCCAATATTGGCGGGCTCGCGGTTGGCTATGGAGTACCTATTGTCGTGAAATATTTTTCTCCGGATGGAAAGATCAACTCGAAGGACTCTGCCGAAGCCTGGTTTACGACAATGCTTATCTATGCGTTGGTTGGTTTGGTGCTGCTATTTTTTTGTTTTTCACAAACAAAAGAGCGGGTCATTATGGATGAAAAAGATACCGAAAACGTTCGGGTGTCTGATCTATGGCAAGAATTTAAGCATAACCGCCCCTTGCGTATTCTGGCGTATTTTTTCATTACTGCTTTTGCCATGATGGCGGTCGGAAATTCGGCAGGCTCTTATTATATGATCTATAATGTCAATGCGCCGGATATGCTTCCTTACTTTATGGCCTTGGGATCTTTACCCGCATTTATTTTTATGCCCCTTGTGCCGGCAATCAAACGTGCAATCGGAAAGAAGCAAATGTTCTATGTATTCCTGGGGATTGCGATTGTGGGCATGCTGATGTTATATATTATTTCATCAAATGAAACCCTTAAGGGAAATATCGGCTTGGTGCTGATCGCGCAATTTATCAAATCTACAGGGGTTATCGTCGCAACAGGATATATGTGGGCACTGGTACCGGAGGTCATATCCTATGGGGAATACAAAACCGGTAAAAGGATATCTGGAATTGTCAATGCGCTCACAGGTATTTTTTACAAGGCCGGTATGGCCTTGGGGGGTATTATTCCGGGACTGGTGCTCGCTTATGTTGCATTTGACAAAGATAATGCAACAGCACAGTCCGCCACAGCCCAAATAGGGATCCTATGGTTGGTGGCTGTCATTCCAGCGCTGCTTCTGTTACTTGCCATGTATATCATCTCTAAATACGAATTGGATGACAGGACGATAGATAAAATCAACCAGGATATCGAATCCCGACATAATAATTAAACTCAACTAGACCATGAATATACTAAAGACTATTGTATTGGCTGCAACAACCCTTATGGGCGTAAATGTTTTCCCTGCGGCTACATCCTGTATAAATCAGGAGCCTGACTCATTGTCCTTAAAGAAAGCTTTTGAAGATAAGTTTTTTATCGGGACGGCCCTCAACCTCGATCAGATTTGGGAAAGGGATGCTAGGGCCGTTGCAGTCATCAAACAACAATTCAACTCCATTGTGGCTGAGAACTGCATGAAAAGTATGTTTTTGCAACCCCGGGAGGGAGAATTTTTCTTTAAAGATGCTGATCGCTTTATAGCTTTTGGCCAACAAAATAAGATGCAGATCATCGGTCATACATTAATCTGGCATTCACAGACTCCAGCTTGGTTTTTTGTTGATAAAAATGGAAAAGATGTTTCCAGGGATGTATTGATTGAGCGCATGCGCAAGCATATACATACTGTCGTGTCTCGATATAAAGGGAAGGTGTCCGGTTGGGACGTTGTCAACGAAGCTATATTGGATAATGGGGAATGGCGTAAAAGTAAATTTTACGAAATTATTGGTCCCGACTTTATCAAATTGGCTTTTCAGTTTGCCCATGAAGCCGATCCCAATGCCGAATTGTATTATAATGACTATTCAACAGCCATTCCCGAAAAGCGAAAAGGGATTATGGCCATGGTGCAACAGGTGAAAGCCGCTGGCGGACAGATCAGTGGAATCGGTATGCAGGAACATAATGCGCTGGACAATCCATCGTTGGCAGAAGTTGAAAAGACCATTCTTGGGTTTGCAGGTCTAGGTGTGAAAGTGATGGTGACAGAGATGGACATTTCCGTACTTCCACATGTGCGACCCAATATGGGCGCTGAAATTGGCGAACGCTACGCTTACCGTAAGGAGACGAACCCCTATGAAAAAGGCTTGCCTGCGGACAAGATGGCGGAGCTTGGAAAACGATATGTTGACTTTTTTAGGCTGTATCTGAAACATCAGGATAAAATATCCCGAGTGACTCTCTGGGGGGTTGGTGACGCCGATTCATGGAAAAATGGCTGGCCCATTCCTGGTCGTACGGATTATCCGCTCTTGTTTGACCGTCATTATCAAGCCAAGCCTTTTTTAAAAGATATTATAGCGTTGACTCAAAAAAAAAAGTAATCGTAAAAAAAATGAAAAAGAGTAGATATTTATATCCAGCAGACTACATGGCGGATCCATCCGCACATGTCTTTGAAAATAAGATATACATTTATCCCTCTCATGATCGGGAGAGTGGAATAGCCGAAAATGACAATGGCGATCATTTCGATATGCAAGACTATCATGTATTTTCCCTGGAAGATGTACAAGCTGAAGTGATTGACCATGGGAAAGTATTGGCTGTAACAGATATTCCCTGGTCCGGTAGGCAGCTTTGGGATTCGGATGTGACCGAGAAAGATGGCAGATACTATATGTATTTTTCCATGAAGGATAAAAACGATATCTTTCGGCTCGGAGTAGCTATAGCGGATAGACCCTATGGGCCATTTATACCGCAGTCCAATCCGATAAAAGGGAGTTACAGCATAGATCCCTGTGCCTTTAAGGATCAGGATGGATCCTATTACCTGTATTTTGGTGGTATCTGGGGTGGGCAGCTGCAATTTTATCGAAACAATAAAATTGTTGTGCCGAACGAATTGCCGCAGGATAATGACGCCGCATTGAGTCCCAAGGTTGTGAAATTAGCTGCAGATATGCTGGAGTTTTCAGAACCACCACGGGATCTTGTCATCCTGGATAAAAACGGACAACCATTAAAACAAGGGGATTCCGAAAAACGATTTTTTGAGGCATCCTGGATGCATAAATACAAAAACAAATATTATTTTTCTTATTCAACAGGCGACAGTCACTTAATCTGCTATGCCATAGGGGACAACCCTTATGGTCCATTCACTTATCAAGGAGTCATCTTATCACCGGTTGTCGGCTGGACCACGCATCATAGTATTTTGGAATTCCGGGGCAAATGGTATCTTTTTTATCATGATTCTGTTCCATCGGGGGGAAAAACCTGGTTAAGGAGCATGAAAGTGATCGAGCTTGAATATGATGAAAACGGATTTATTAAAACCATAGATGGCATGTCGTCTTAACGAACGATTTTATACATTCTCTAACATTTTTTGATTATGCGTGTGCAGTTGCTTTTATTGATGACGTTGTTGTGTGTCCCTTTTCTTGCCAGATCGGAAGATGGGAGTCGGTTGTGGTTACGATTTTCCAAACTGCCGAAGGCGGTACATAGCGTAGATGTCCTAGGTATAAAGTCAGCGGATCCAACTGTAACTTTGGCAAAGCAAGAGCTGTTGGACTATTGGAAGGGAGCTGCGATCACCCTGCAAATCGATGTGAAGCAAAAGCAGTTAAAAGATGGCTATCAAATCAATCAGAACGAGAAAAAAATCCAGGTTGTCGCCAGTCGTCCAATCGGCTTATTATACGCTGCATATCATTTGTTGCGCCTACAAGAAACAGGTGGGCAGTTATCCTCTTCCAAAATCATTGAGACACCGTCCTATGATATTCGTGTACTGAATCACTGGGACAATTTGGATGGTACCATAGAACGCGGTTATGCCGGCCATTCGCTATGGAACTGGGCGGAACTGCCGAAAAAGCTATCACCTAGGTACGAGCAATATGCGCGGGCTAATGCTTCAATCGGTATAAATGCTGCCGTATTGAACAATGTAAATGCTTCTGCACAGGTATTGGATGCGGGGTATCTTGTCAAAGTGAAAGCGCTAGCAGATGTTTTTCGCAAATATGGGATCAAAGTATATCTATCGGTGAATTTTTCTTCTCCCAAAATTTTGGGTGGTTTACCAGATTCAGATCCCCTCCATAGAGACGTCCAACGCTGGTGGAAAGCCAAGGCTAAGGAAATTTATACCTTGATACCCGATTTTGGTGGTTTTTTAGTCAAAGCGAATTCAGAAGGTCAGCCCGGGCCACAGGATTACGGGCGGACACATGCGGATGGGGCAAATATGCTTGCCGATGCACTAAAACCCTATGGAGGAATGGTGTTTTGGCGGGCATTTGTTTATCATCCCACCAAAGATGACCGAGCTAAACAAGCCTATCAGGAGTTTGTGCCACTTGACGGGAAATTTAGGGATAATGTTATTGTCCAGATAAAAAATGGACCAATAGATTTCCAACCCCGCGAACCGTTCAATCCATTGTTCGGAGCTATGCCGCATACAGCAAAGATGCTCGAATTTCAGTTGACACAGGAGTATTTAGGCTTCTCCAACCATTTAGTGTACTTGGCACCCTTATTTAAGGAAGTATTGGATAGCGATACTTTTGCTCATGGAGATGGATCTACCATAGCCAAGATGACAGATAGCAGTGGAAATCTACATCGGAAAACTGCAATCGCGGCTGTTGCCAATATAGGCCAAGATAGCAATTGGACAGGTCATCATTTTGCGCAAGCCAATTGGTATGCTTTCGGGCGGCTGGCCTGGAATAATACACTTTCTTCAGCGCAAATCGCAGCGGAGTGGATAGGCCTCACTTTTAGCCGAGAGGAGGCTTTTGTCAATCCCGTTAAGCAAATCATGCTGGACTCACGTGAAGCTGCCGTTGACTATATGATGCCACTAGGCTTGCATCATTTGTTTGCCTTTGACCATCATTACGGACCCGAACCCTGGGGCAACATACCCGGTGGTCGTCCGGATTGGATGCCTTGGTATTATCATAACGCAGATAGCCTGGGAATAGGTTTTGAGCGTAGCATATATGGGAGCAATGCTGTTGCGCAATATAATCCACCCTTGGATAAGCGATATGGCGTTCGCGCAAACTGTCCGGAAAATCTGTTGTTATGGTTTCATCATGTGCCCTGGGACTATCGGATGAAAAGTGGTAAAACACTTTGGACAGCGTTATGCTACCATTATGATCAAGGGGTTCAGAAAGTTCGTGAATTTCAAAAAGTCTGGGATCGAATGGAGCAGCATATAGATCCTTTCCGTTTTAGATCGGTACAATCCAAGCTTAGAATACAGGCACGCGATGCGGTGTGGTGGAAAGACGCCTGCCTGCAATATTTTCAACTGTTTTCGGGGCAGCCTATTCCTTACGAATTAGAGCGACCTATTCATGATTTAGAAGAATTAAAAAAGATCAAATTACCCTTACGCCATCATAATTAAGGCGATCTCACCCTCGATCATGGATTTTAACATCAGCAGATCTTCCCGATGAATAAAAATCGGGAAGATCTTAGCAACAGCCAATGTACTATACCATTAATCGTATTTAAAGTTGTCAGCGACAATATACCAGGCTTTCTTTTTTTGGCCTCTTTCAGATAATAATCCTTTTCTGTTCCAACCCTTTTGATAGACAGGATGGGCCCTTCCAGGCGAACGAAAGTCGACCAGGAGCCATGGTGTCAATCCACGTAAGAAGGAAATGTTTTTAAACATGCTAAATTGACGTTTATAAATATCCACAAGATAATCTTCACTCCAACTGCTCGCCCTTTTTGGGTCTATATTGTTTCCAAAAACCGCCTCGCCACCAAATTCCGAAAAAATAAGCGGTTTATTGAAGTGGGATATCCACTCGACTTCGCTATCATTCTCGGGCCATGCTTTGTACCATCCAATGTATTGGTTGATTGCCATAACATCCATCAAACGATTCATTTTATCTTCGATATAGGCCTTGTTGCCTTCAAAACGCATGTTATTAAACGCTGATGTTACAAGACGGGTATTATCCAAGGCCTTTGTGAGGTGATAAAGTGCCGTGAGCGAACTGTCTCTGGCCGGGGAGGAGTAAGTTTCGTTCGAAAGGCTCCAGATAATGGTTGCCGCCCGATTTTTATCACGAGCAATCATCTCCCGAAGCATTAAATTCATTTTTTTCATCATTCCGGGATCTGCAAAATCAATACCCTGATATATAGGCAATTCTTCCCAGACCATCAATCCCATTTGCTCAGCCATTTTTATCATTTTTTCATGATGTGGGTAATGTACTAGACGCACATAATTACACCCCAGCTCTTTCGCCCAATCCAAGAGCATTTTATAATCACTTTCGCTATAGGCCCGTGATCTACGTTGTGGGACTTCTTCATGAATATTAACCCCTTTAAGAAAGATGGATTTGCCATTCAATAAAATATTTGTCCCATCAACTTTGATTGTTCGAAAACCAATTTCTTCCTCGATACGATCGGTTTCGGAATCGACCTGAACGGCATATAATTTCGGAACTGCAGGTGTCCACAAGGTCTTCTTACGAAACGGAATTTTAAGCCTGGCTTTTCCGGTGCTATCTGTTCTTGTTTTATAAATAAAGTTCAATTCGGGAATGCGTATTGCAATCGCTTGTTCTTTTTTAGGGCCATCTAGGGATACATAGCCATTGATGATATTTTCATCCTGCTGCGATAGCTGAATAAAATAATCCCTGATATAGGTCTTTGGCGTCTGTACGAGATCGACATCCCGTGTGATTCCACCATAATTGAACCAGTCGAAACCGAGACCAGGTATGCCATCTTTCATCCGTTGATTATTTGCTTTCACGATAAGGCTATTTTCGCCAATTTTGACATGATCGGTTACTTCAAACTGGAAAGGTGTGAAGCCACCTTCATGTTCACCAATCTTTACCCCGTTCAGATAAACTTCGGCCTTATAGTTTACGGCTGCAAAGTGGATAAAAAACCGGTTATCCTGTTTTGTTTGGATCTTAAAGGGACGTTTGTACCAGATGCTGCTTTCATAATAGTTGAGCTCAGGAAGTTGAGAATTGAAATCTCCTGGTACATATAGTTGATGACCACCTTCAAATGCGGATTCCACAAAATCCGTGTTGCCCAACGGTTTTCGATCTTTATAATATGCAGCCCAATCACCAGACCCCGCATCAAAAGGATCGATAATGGCCTCCCATAAGCCATTTAGACTGGTTCTATGCCGTCCCTCGATATGAATCATTGCTGATTGTCCGAATAACAGGGATGGAAATAAGGAGCATAGCGCTAAAATGATTTTTATGTTACAAGGTGTTTTCATGTTCTAATTGTATCAGCGATATCTTGGAAATAAGTTGGATATCTTGATGAAGAAAAAATGGTTTAATTAATTTTCAGTACCAATGAAATTTGATTGGGCTTATCCGAAGGCAAGGCAACGTGGAGTGCGTCGTCATCTTGTTTAAATGCCAGTTTTTTCTGATGCCCCAATAGTGATACTGTTTTAACCGTTATTGGATCAACGGTGTTATTCTTCTTTCCGAAAGATTTGATCATGATTTTTCCATCCGTTGGCCATGCCAGGACGTGGGCGTAGATCGCATCGCCTTTTTTCACAAACCGGATATCCCTAGCGGTATAGTTATTTTCTTTGTCCTCATTGAATCCAGCGGCATTCAATGGTTTCTTCTCTTCTGTACTTGGACCCTCGCCATATGTTTTCCAGGGACGGGTATCAAAAATTCCCTCCTTATTAACCTGAATCCAATCGCCTATTTCATGCAGAATTTTCTCTTCTTTCTCGTCAATGCTACCATCGCCCTTGATAGGAACATTAAGCAGGAGGTTCCCATTTTTACTGACGATATCAATAAGCATATGGACAACTTTTTTTGCCGACTTGTAATTGTTGTTTTCATAATCAGCTTTGCTATAATGCCAGCTTCCCAGGCAAGTGCAGGTCTGCCAGGCTTTTTCTTGCACCTGGTCCGGAACACCGCGCTCGACATCCCATACCAAACACTCTTTTTGTTGTTCGGATAAGATTTTTCCAAACAAAACGGCATCGACTTTTCCCTTATTTTTCTTCGCGTTACTGTTATAAAAATGGGCCGCGATATCGAGCCCGACTGTGCTGATAGGCCATAGAGGGAGTGTAGTATCATCAAAATAGAGCAGGTCCGGCTGATAGCTGTCGACCATGTCTATTGTTCGTTGATAGAAATTATCAATATACTCCGGTGTCGGTTTGGATGCACCGTTATGCCAGTCCCACTGTGCCCACAATGATTTTACGTCTTCACTTCCCTTGCTAAGGGGATGGTTTTGCCGATACAGCTCCTGGGGATCGTAGCCTTCCCACCATTTTCCTTTTCCCTGTTCTTTGCTGAGCTTTCCATCATAAGGTACTCCCTTTAGTGGTCCCGACCGATCTGCCCTTTGGGCTGTTTCATACCATGTCCATGCATGGGAGGCATGGATGCTCACACCGAAGGGAAGTTTATTTTTTTTCGCCGCCTTTGACCATTCGGCGAGAATATCACGTTTAGGCCCCATATTGACCGAATTCCATTTTTGATACTTGCTATCCCACAGATCGAAGTTGTCATGATGGTTTCCCATTGCAAAAAAGTACTGTGCACCTACCTTTTTGTAGAGTGCCACAAGCCGTTCGGGATCCCATTTTTCAGCCTTCCAGGTAGGGATGATATCCTTAAATCCGGCTACTGAAGGATGTCCATAAGTTTTTACATGTGCATTGTATTGCCCGCTGCCTTCATCATACATACCACGTGCATACCAGTCGCCCTGCTCAGGTTGGCATTGTGGACCCCAGTGTGCCCAAATACCGAATTTGGCATTACGAAACCATTCAGGCGCTTCGTATTGCGCCAAAGATTCCCAGTTGGGCTGAAATTTACCAGGCAAGTCTACCGGACTTTTTTGTTGGGCTGGAGCATTTAATGTAGCTCCAAGGATTGTAAAGAGTACTAATGTCTTAAAAATGTTCTTGTTCATAACAGGATTTATCGTTTCTTTAGTTAAATAGTGTGCTACTTTAAATAATATTTTTTTACATCAATTCGGATCTAAACTTTACAGTGGCCTAATGATTGCAACATAGCCGCCACCGCTGACCATTGGTATTTTTATCGTTTTCCCAGCTTCGATTATCCTACTTTTTTTCTCGAGTTTTGCAGGGACTCTTTCCGCGTCTTTTGCATCCTGCCAGTAGTCCAGCACATATTTTCCAGCGGCTAGAAAGCTTGTAGGTATTGTAATCGTGCGGGACATGCTATTGGTCATGGCACCGATAAACCAGTTTTTTTCAGAACGTTTGGCCAGTACAATATATTCCCCGGGATAACCATCAATGAAGCGCGTATCATCCCACACCGTCGGAACGATTTTTAGAAAGTCACTCCCGGGTTGGCCCAACACATGCTTCGGGTGGTCGCAGAATACCGTAAGGGGGCTTTCATAAATGACAAATTTGGCGAGCTCGGCACAGCGGGTATTCATCATCAGGGTTGGAGATTGTTTCTTAAACTGCGCTGGAGTTACATTGAGAAAACCGCCCGGGGTATAGTCCATTGGCCCTGCCAGCATACGCGTAAACGGCAAAGTGACATTGTGAGCAGGTTTGATACGGTCGGAAAATTTCGCATACTCTTCGCCCAGGACGCCCTCACGGGTTATCATATTCGGGTAGGTCCGTTCTATTCCATCAGGTTTATACGCTCCGTGGAAGTTAACCATCAACCTGTGCTCGGCGGCCTTCTTAATTACTTTATGGTACCAGTTTACCATCTCCTGATCGTCGCGGTCCATAAAATCTATTTTTACGCCGGCGATGCCCCAGCGCTCATACAGTGCGAAAGCTTCCTCATAGGCGTTGTTGCGATTGGCGTCGGTACTATATAGCCAAAGCCAAAGACGCACATTTTTTTTGCGGGCATAGTCAAGTATTTCTGGCATGTTGATTTGCGGTGCCGGTTTGGTAATATCCGCTTGAGCTTGGTTGAAGGGGCCGTACCATTGCCAGTCGATCAACATATAAGGCCATCCCTGCGTAGAAGCAAAGTTGATATACTCTTTTATAACAGCAGTTTCCATTTTCACTTCTCCGCTCCACCAGTGATCCCATGCGCAAAGTCCCGGTTTTATCCATGCGGGGTCTTCGATCGCACATGCAGGATTAAGCGACTGAACAATTTCGGATTCGATAAATCGTCCCGGATTATCGCCAATCATGACCACGCGCCAAGGGGTTTGGATTTTGTCCGAGAAACGAGCTTTGGCCCCATCTTCTTTTTCGCCAGGTAAGGGGGAGAGTTTCGTCGTGAGCAATACCTGTTCCGTCGTATGATCTGCAGCCCGACTAATATAAAAACCGGGATAGTTATAAATGTTCGCTTCGGTAATAGCCAGATAGTTATCTTTATCAACTTCGATCAGTAGTGGAAGTCCGGTTAGGGTCTGATCGCTGATTCCCGCTAAAGGGAGTTTATCGAATTCGCTTTCCTGACTGGACGTAAAACGTGGTTTGTATTGTGCTGCCCAAGCGTGAGCCTGACTGGATACAGAAAATCCGGTCATCTCCCGGATTATCACCCGATTTCCAATTCTAGCACTGCTGAATAGTTGATAGCGAAAGGCGATTCCGTTATTATAAGCTCTAAAGAAGAGGTCCAAGCGGCGTTTCTCACCTTCTTTTTCGATCAGGCTCAGCTGTGTTTCATTCCACTGCAAATCGATATGGGCATGTTTGTTCTTCACTACTGGAGCCCAGGAATCACGCTTCGATGTGGTCTGAGGAGTGTTTAGCAGCATAAAACCTTGATGCATCGGGGGCTCGTCTTGCAGTTCAAAGCCTAAGGGTGAAGGATCTATTACCTGTTTGCCTTTGTAGGAAACAGCGTAGGAAAGTCCGTGAGATAGGTCTATGTCCAAACAAATTTTTCCATCCGGCGATAGTAACGTATAAGTCTGGGCCGAAAGGCCGGATGTTATCGCGATAAATAGGATAATTATAAGTGCTCTCATAGTAAAGTCAATGTTTTGGTAATTAGCGTGTCGTTTAGTTTTGTTCCATAATGAGTACTTCCCAGGGATCCAATACAATCTGTTGCCCCGTCTGCGTGAGCTTGTCTGAAATAAGTTCTTTCGCTGGGTCACCTGTATAAGTAATCCGTTTTGTTTCTGTACTGTAATTAAAAATGTAATGAATTGTCTTACCCCATTTATTCTTTCCTGAACGCTGAATAATTGGGAAAGTGTAATTGTCGGCAGTAATGACTTTCGCTGCGATAGCCATTTTTTTGATGATCGTATGGAGTAGTTCTTGTGATGGATAGCTGCCGATATAAGTCAGTTTTCCTTTACCATAGCTGTTTTCTGTGATCACTGGCCACTTGCCAAAGAAGGGATGTTCAGCATAGGCCAGCGGTTTGGCTGTCTCAGGGATCAAAAATTCATACCAGTCACCAATTTGGTTTTTATCCGTCAATTGAAAAGGATTATCTTTGAGCCGCATGTCTCCGATGGTGGAGAACTCTTGATAATGGAATCCGCAGGCCTTTCTTAACGGCCCGGGAGCAGCTGTGGCCCGGACGGCCGAATGTTCGTTACAATAGCCACTTTTGTACATCATCACGACATGGCCGCCCGCTTTTACAAACTTGTCAATGGCCAGCAGCAGCTCATCCGTAGCGACATAGAGGGGCGGAATAACCAGCATATCGTAGCCTTTAAAATCGGTGATTTTATCACAGGGGATAATATCAGCTTCAATGTTCTGAAAGTAGAGTGCCTTATGAACCATATCGATGGGATAATTGTTTTTATAGGTATAAGGCATAAAATTCAGTGCGTGGTAGGAATCGTGGCTATATAAGATTGCTGTTTTATTTTTCTTCTTCAAGTCCATAAGACGATCCCCTATCCTTGCCAGTTCCTGTGCGGTGGTTTTAAATTCATCGTATATTCTATTCGGTTGGAGATCGTGCCCCAATACACCGCGCCAATACGTTTCCTGCCCATAATGCAGCGTAGACCAATGCCAGTATTCCACCATATTGGCACCGGAAGCATAATGGGCATATACATTTTGCCGGAGCTGTCTGTCGTATGGCGGGTATTGCGTACGTGCATCCCAGCCTATACCTTGTGCGTTGGTTTCCATGACAATATAATTGTTCTTGGCAACCGTCCGGACAAAATCGCCTGAATAAGCAATGCGCTGTCCGTCTTGTTTATCCTGTACGTCGTGATAAATATTGATAGCGGGGTATTGCATCTGGCGAAAGCTTTCTACCTGATCTACGTTGTGAAAATCAGGCATGAAGCAATGAGTTATAAATTGGTCCTGACGTTTATATGCATTGACTATATTACATTGCCAATTCAGGAAGTCCGCTACCTGCTTGCGGTTGTAGCGTTCCCATTCGTTTTTATAGGAAGGATTGGTGACACCATCGCGGGTATAGAATTCCTCCCAGGTACGAATATTCATGCCCCAATAGTTCATTCCCCAGGCTTTGTTGAGTAAGTCGAGGTTGTTGTTAAAACGGCCTTTGATGTAGTTACGAAAGCCGATAAAATAATCCCTGTTGTTTATCCCGCGTGCTTCTGTTTCGTTGTCTACCTGATAGCCAATGACTCCAGGATGCTTTGCATACCGTTCCATTAGCTTGCGGATGATACGTTCACTATAGTATTTAAAAGTGGGGTTGCTCAAGTCAATATTTTGCCTGATGCCATAATAAGCTTTGGTACCCCGCTGATATTCGGCCAAAACCTCGGGGTGCATATGCGCAAGCCAGGCCGGAATGGAATAGGTCGGTGTACCCAGAATGATGCGAATACCAGCCTGATGCATTTTGTCGATAACGCGGTCCATCCATTCGAATTCAAAGACACCTTCCTCCGGTTCAAATAATCCCCAGGTAGATTCGCCCAGCCGCACGACATTGAGCCCGGCATTTTTCATCAATCGGATATCTTCATCCAGACGCTCACTGGGCATATATTCGTGGTAATAGGCTGCTCCGTAGAGCGGTTTATCGAACTTGTATTGTGCTTCAAGCGAAAATACTGCAAGAAATAGGAGGCAAAGCAGAATATAGTTTTTTTGTTTCATGGTTTTTGGTACCGGGTTGTGTTAAGGGCTAGAGACGTACATGGTACGTCTCTATGTGGCATTTATTCAAAAGTTGCTTTCACATGGCTTCCATCGGAGGCTTAGGGAAGACCTTGATTTTAATTGCGTGGATATTTAGCAGGTATTGCCATCATTTGTTCTAAAAAGACTGGATCCTTGAATTTACTGGTTGTTCGCTCATATTGCCCAGCACCCTGAACATCCCAAAGCATGGGACACATACCACGTGAATAAATCGCTTCGGTGACCGAGACATTAAATAACCTGACCACCTCCTGTGTTCTGTTCTTTGAGGAACATGCATATTCGCCAATAACGACGGGAATTCCTTTATCGACACAATTCTTCTTTAACAGCTCCATATTGTCATTGAGCTCTTTAACTTCCTGTGCCGTGCCCCAAGACGGCACACCGACACCCCATCCGGCGTCTTCACCGTTACCCAATATGGCAAACAAAGGTGGCGTATAATAGTGTACGGTCAATGCAAGATGTTTAGCCGGATCGGCCGGAATTTTGGTTAGCGGGTCAAAGGCATACTCGAGACCAGTGTTATAAATTTCCACTAAAAGATGGCGCTTGGCATTGTTGCCGCCCGATTTCCTGACGATGTCGACAAAAAGCTGGTTCAGCTCGTTTACGTATCCGAATGCTTTTGCTTTTTCGGTTTGCCCGCCCTTCCAGGGAGTCCATATTTCATCGTAACCAATTTCATTCATGGGTTCGAATAGCAAATGATCTCCATATTTTTCAAAACGGTTACAGAGCTGCTCCCAGATAGAAGTGAACTTTTTCTTAGCTTCGCTGTCTGTCGGGACTTTTTTGACCCATTCATTTTCATGGTGAACGTTTATAATGGCGACCATGCCGCAATCGAGTGTCCAGTTTAAGATCTCTTCGACTCTATTGAGGAGATCTGGATGGATCCTGTAATTTTCCGCGTTGTTCATCATATTACTCCAGGTGACCGGAATTCGTAAGGAAGAATAACCGGCTTTTGCATAACCTTCGATCATTTCTTTCGTAATGAGGGGACTTCCCCACGCCGTCTCGTAATTAGAAATACTACTTGGGTTGATCCAGTCGCCCGTTGCGTCCAGGGCATTACCGAGGTTAATCCCCAAACCCATTTCATTAACTAACTGGCTGGTACTAAAATTTTCCCTAATGGAGAATTTACTATAAGCAGGTTTAGGTTCTTCTTTTGTTTCAGGTTTGCTGAGCTCCGTATTTGCCTTTATTTCCTTGTTGGAGCATGCCGGAAGAACCAGCAGCATAAAAATGTAACTTAATAGTGTTTTCATTTGAATAATTTTTAGGTGTGTTTTTAAAATCATGTTATGTAGATTAATGGATATTTATTCCTCATTGCTGAAAGGTAGAGCAGGCAAGCCTTCTTTATTGAATAAATTGACATCGGGATTATTGCTCCAGGCATAACGGACAAATACAGGGCTGCTGAGCTGATCTGCCTGAACGACAATTCGGTTACCATCAATATGAGCTTGGGCCCATACAAATTTTTTATCTGCTCCAGCAAGGGCAAAACCTTCCACGTAACCGTATTTGTTGTTAACAACGAGTCCGCCTCCAATAGCATCAAAAGAAATAATCAGTTTATTGCCCTCCTTGACCATCGATTTGAATGTAGGTCCAGAATACACAAGATTTTTTCGGCCATAATTTTTAGCCAGTGCTATTAAAGCGAGTCGTCGGCCCACTTCCTGTTTATTACGTGGATGAATATCGTCCGCTTCACCAATATCCGTGATTACCGCCTGACCCGTATGAGCAAGACGGAGTGTCCGGGTCTGTGCATCTCTCAGTTTTGCCCAGTCGCTGTCTTCGGGTGATTTTTCTTTAGCCATATAATTGGCCAATTGCACCCAGTAGAAAGGCAAATCAGTTTTCCATTGTGACCGCCAATCCGCGATGAGGTTAGGGAAGAGCGTGCGATAATCATAGGCTCGACCGGCATTATTTTCACCTTGGTACCAGATCACGCCCCGAATGGTATAAGGAACAAGAGGATTGATCATGGCATTGAAGAGGAGGGATGGAAGCATATTCGGCGAAACTTCTTTGTAACCATGCTGCCGGGTGGTGACAGCCTCTTTATAATTCCAATCACCATCAAGCGGGAATTTCTCGCCCTCTACGTCGAGGTACAGCTGGGTCGGATTTCCGTAAAAGCCACCGCCGCCGCCCGTATCCATAATTTTTAGCGTAATTATATTTTCACCGTCTTTTAGTACAGCCTTCGGGATCGTGTAGTTTCGTACGCTTGTGTATCCTGTTGTTTCACCAATTTTGACGCCGTTAATCCAGCAGACATCATCATCATCGATGGTACCAAGCAGGACGGATCCCGTCTTTTGCGCGCTGCCCTTAGGCAAATAAATACGGCGTTTGAACCATACAATACCATCCATATCGCCCAATTTGGATTCCCACAACTGTGGAATATTCATCTTTCCCCAAGCGGATATATCCGTATCATTTTCGTACCATTTTGCAGCTATTCCCGGATCGTTTGTTAAGGCTTGCAGATAGTTCTGTTTTTTCAATTCGTTTTCTTTTAAAAAGCGCTGCAGACTGCCGTCGAAATGCTGTTGGTAAGGAGCTTTGAAATGCGCGGGCAATTTATTGAAGCCGCTTTCGCTAGTCCAGGTTTCGGCGCCCGTACCACCCCAGGAAGCATTGATGATGCCTACAGGTATGCCGAGTTCCTGATACAGTTTGAGCGAAAAGAAGTATCCTACAGCTGAAAAGTCACCAACAGTGGCGGGGGAGCATACAGCCCATTTTCCCTTTAGCTCTCGTTTAGGGACATCACTGATGCTCTTCTCCACATTGAAGGCCCGAATGTTCGGATAATCGGCAATGCTGATTTCATTCGCAGCATTATTGGAATTCTTTACCGTCCATTCCATATTGGATTGTCCGGATGCAAGCCAAACTTCACCGACCAGGATGTTTTTTAGGGATACCTGTTCGCTATGGCCTTTTATTTCCATGTTATACGGTCCTCCATAGGGAGTTGGGGCTAAAGTAACGCTCCATTGACCATTTTTATCTGCTTGTGCCTTTAGTTTCTGCTGCATAAACCGGACATGGATCGTTTCATTTTTTTCGGCCCAGCCCCACAATTTTATGGGACTGTCCCTTTGTAGAATCATGTTGTCACCAAATATTGCAGGAAGCCTGAGTTCGGCTTTCAATAGGAACGCCTGCAAAAAAAAGACGAAGAAAATTGGAATCTGTTTTAAAGTCATCGTTTATTTTGTGTTATAGTCAAATCAGTCGAAAAATGCTTTGAGCACTGCTCGGTATGCCATTTGATGTTGCATATCTTCCATGTAATCATGAAGGGAATGCGCTTTTTAAATTTCATGTCTGTTTATATTTACTTTTATAAATGGCCGGCATGGAATGGCTATTCCATTATCCGGCCTTATTGTATCGAAATTCGCTATCCTCCAAATAGACCTAATTTTTGCTGTTATCAATGATTCTAAAATTGTCGAAGTAGATATCCACCTTGACATTGGCATTGTCTGCTTTATTTTTCGTAAAAATGCCCAGTTCGGAACTAGCGATGGCAGCAAAGCTTCCATAGTCCGCAACAGACGTAAACCTATTAAGAGCTATGTCGCATGTCATCCATTTGCCAAGGCTTGTTTTGTTGGTGTTTCTATCACGGGGCACATAATCTGACAGCATTTTATCCCAATTTCCTTTCAACTGCATATCAAATGTTGCTGTCGCAAGAGGTTCATTTACGAAGCATTCAAAGCGCAGTACAAGGTTGCTTATAGGTGTATTCGCGGGTATTGCATTTACCGAAGGATAGACAGCTTTATTGGCTAAGTTTCCCCACCAATATTGCCATGCCCCTGGTGATCCAAAAATGCGGTAAGCTATTCCTGTGCTGAAGAAAGGTGGCTTGGTCCCGTCTGCCGTTACAGCCATATTGTTGTCCCCCCAATCATAACTACCTACTTTATCCCAATCCAGGACGAGGTTTTGGACGGGATAAAATAGGAGGGTCGAATTGGATTGTCCCCCTGCCGCATGGACTGTAACCGTACCAGCTTTTGTTGGGGCCTTTGGTAGTCGATAATAAATTGTATCCTGGCTTTTGGCTACAATTAAATCTTCGCCTGCAATATCAAATTCGCCATTGATCGTTAGTTTACTGACATCAATAAAGTTGTTGCCGGTAATAAATGCCTGATCCCCAATGATAGGCATATCACTGCTCCATGATTTAATTATTGGCGGCGAAACATTCGTTGTGAAAGCGATGCTAACTGAATCCGTCATGCAGTAGACCGCGAGCCGGCCATCTTGGATACCGGCGGGAATCTTTAATTCGATTTTATCATAGTCCTTACCGATTTCATATTCCGTAGCTAATACATTGCCGCCGGCCTTGCCTTCGAATACAACTTTTTTTACTTCGTAAAAATTTGAACCGTAGATGCGGAGTTTTTCACCTGCCTTGGCCGGGTATTTTAATTCAATACGGGCGATTTGCGGAGCGGGAGAGTAGATATGAAAACTGAACCTTGCTTCGCCATGGTTTGTTTCGATCCGGATTTCGTTTGGAAGTTCCGGATGGGTGCCAGTCAATAGAAGATCTGCAGGAATAGAAATAATAGCACTTGTCGAGGTACAGTAGTTTGCATTAAATGCGATCTGTTGGTCATTGATGTAAATTTTTTGGATGCCGTCAAGATTTTTTCCGATAACGGCAACCATTGTACCCGGAAATGCACCTGTGAAAGTGCTATCTGCTTTTGCTGGATCTGTCAACCGTACATGGCTTATCTCCGGAACTACGGTCATATCATTGTTGCGACTACAGGATATTGCTGGTAAGAGAAGGACAACAATAAGTAAATGATAGATACAGCGTATGGTTTTATTTAAAGCTTTCATAATTCTTTACTGATTATTAAATGGATAAGCCTGGGGCTCTTCTTTTAATCTCGGATTTTGGATGAGATCATTCTCAGGATAGGGGAAGAAGATATTGTTTGCGGTCACGACGACAGGTACTGCCGGTGCCGTAGGATCTTCAAAAATAAGATTACCATCTTCATCCTTCGTGATGGATGCCGTGGACCAGCCACGTTGTTGATCATTAAAGTATTTAAGCATTTTCTCAGGCTTGAAGCAATACCAGCTAACCATATCGTACCAGTTGCTATACTCCATGGCAAACTCCACGCGCCGTTCTTTGATGATATCGTCAAGCGTAATTGAGGTCTTTCGTCCGATCTTGGCCCGATCCCTTACTTTATTAAAGTAAATTAGTGCTTCGCCACCATTGAGTGTGCTGTTATTACCCAGACTCGCCTCAGCATAGGTCAGGTATACATCGGCCAAGCGTAGAATATAGGTGTTTAGCGGTGAACTCATCGACTGCACATAGCCGTCATTATCATCGTTCGGACCGCCGATTACCCCTTTTTTGATCGATGCACCTGCATTGCTATACGAATATCCACCTTTGTCAATGGCAATATAGGGATAGAAGGAGTGCTGGGTAAAGTAGGTGGCATTTCTCCGGAGTGTATCGGCTCGTTCGTATTGTTTGAGCATGTCGATTGTTCCGTTCAGTCCGCCACCCCATACGTTGACACCACCGGTCACGTCGGATGAAAATGCCAGGTCAGCTAAAAGTGTATTGCAGACGCCCCAGTCGCCAAGTGGTACCCATTGCATGGCAATAAGTGATTCGGGATTGTTGTTATGTTTGTATTTGAACAGATCTTCATATCTGGCATAGAGTTCCAGACCACTATTTACACAGACATCCTGTGCGTACTCCTTTGCTTTAGCCAGATCAGCTTCGTTTCGAATTCCGCCGGTTTTCCAGCCAGCACGGGAGAGATATACCTTGGCGAGCATACCTTTGGCGCCCCAGCTCGTTGCACGGCCTTTATCGGCCTGAACAGGAAGGTGCTGCGCTGCAAAGCTGAGATCGTCTATAATAAATCGAAAAATATCTTCCTCCCGATGCCTGGGTTGCATAGGCTCTTTGATCACAGCATCGTTATTCTCGATCAATATGACGGGGCCCCAGGTCCGGAGAAGATAAAAGTAAGCAATACCACGCATTAGGCGTGCTTCCCCAATAGCCACGTTTTTTTGCGCTTCAGTTACATTAACGGCTTTATGCTTCACGGCATCGATGATCGCGTTTGACATTGTTATTACGCCATAGAATGATTTCCATGAGTCTGAAAGCCCATCATCCAGCGATGTTACGGTGAATAAGGTATAGGAAGGGTTCATATAGGGATTATAGCCATCATTGGCTCTCAAACTGCCAATAGCGACGGCCGGTCGTTTATTATAGTCAAACCATGCTCGGTTGTACAGTGGTGCTGTGGCTGCTTTCAATGCTTCAGGAGAAGTATAAAAGGTTGCATCCACATAGGCTCCTTCCGGTTCTCTGTCAAGAAAACTTTTTTTACAGGAATGTAGCGCAACAATAGCCATCAATGCAGTGATTAAGAATAGCTTTTTCATAATTCAGTCGTTAATATTAAAACATGAAGTTTAAACCCAGCGTATAAATACGCTGTGAGGGATACCGGGCATAATCTATTCCCCTTAGTAAGACATTTTGGTTGTAGGAACCTATTTCCGGATCATAGCCCGTATACTTGGTCCATGTAAAAAGATTCTGAATATTGACATATAACCTGAGGTTTTCAATTTGATATTTCTTCAGCAGGTTTTGGGAGAAAGTATAGCCAAGAGAAACATTTTTCAAGCGCAAATAAGAGCCATCTTCAATAAACCGATTGCTCATACGGCTATTGTCATTTGCATCACTTACGGTAATACGTTGAATGCTCGCATTGGGATTGGACACCCTTACATTGGAGATATCCTGGTAGGAACCGCTCGGATCAATTGTTTCAATGAGGGCAATCTCTGTCGTTTTTTTGAGCATACCCGAATTATTCATCGGGTTTGTAAAATCTTTACGCAGTTGATTATAGATCTTGTTGCCATATACGGCGTTCAGAAAGATATTTAGGTCAAATCCTTTGTAAGAAAAATAATTGTTTAGCCCAAGGATGAACTTCGGATCCGGATTGCCGATAAAATCACGGTCTTGCTCATCTATTTTTCCGTCTTTATTTTTGTCCTCGAAAATAAAATCTCCCACCCAAATCCCGTTGACTCCTATGCTTTTATCTTTGGGTAGAGCAATAGGAACTTTATTGCCATCCTGATCCAGCACGGCATGATGTTGACTGTCCTTCAGATAAAAGTCGCTTTCATCCTGAAACATGCCGATCACATTGTATCCATAAAATTGGCCGACAGGATTACCCACTTTAGTCAGCGTGAATGTTTCTGCACCTATTTTTCCCTGAATGGCGGTTGCGTCCGTATACAGGTGCGTGACACGGTTTCTATTCATTGAGAAGGTCAGACCGGATTTCCAGAAAAGACCATTCTTATTGATATTTATGGTATTTAATGTTAATTCAACACCTTTATTCGTCATCGAACCCGCATTTACCCAGGGTGCAGCAATTAGCCCACTGATATAGTCAGGCAATACGGCCTGCATCAAAAGGTTATCTATTTTCTTTAAATAGACTTCCGTTGTAAGTTCGATTCTATTCTTAAATAAGATCAGATCCAAGCCGATATTGTAGGCATTGGTTTTTTCCCACTTTAGATCTGGGTTGGCAAAATTGGCAGGATAGAAGCCTGTACCCCATATGGATGCGGCCGAAGCCATGGTCACGCCATAGGCATAGGAGCTTGCAGCTTGGTTTCCAACAAGTCCCCAGCCCAAACGTAGCTTAAGGTTGTCTATCGCCGGATTATTTTTTAAGAAAGGCTCATTTTTAATCTTCCACGCAGCGGCAAGAGAAGGGAAGGTGCCCCAGCGATTGTTGGTACCGAATTTGTCCGATCCGTCCCTACGGAATGTAGCAGTCAATAAATACTTATCATCAAATCCATAATTTAAGCGGCCGAAATAAGATTCAATGCCACCTGAACTCCTTGAACTTCCATTTTTGGCAGTTTTAGAATCGCCAGCATCCAGCTCGTGCACCGTATTTAAAAAATAATTGCTGCGGCTACCAGAGAGGGACTCCCATTTGTTTTCCTGAGCCTCATGCCCAGCCATGATCGAGAGGTTATGCTTTTCGGCGAAAGATTTAGTGTAGGTCAGATAAGTTTTCAGGTTGGTAAACGAACCATTACTGGCAAACCTTGCTCCGGCAGATTGCTGTTTGAAATTCCCGTAATCATATGCGGGCGTGAATTGATAAGCGTTGGAATAATTATAGTTCCCATTACCTTCGACCCGTAGTACAAGATCTTTGATTGGCGAAATATCCGCATAAGCATTGACACTAATTTGTGCTCCTTTCGCATAGTTTTCACGGGTAAGCGCTTCCTCCAATGGATTGGCGAAATAGGTACCATACATATTTTCCTGTTGTGTTCCCCAGGAACCGTCTGGATTTTTGGCAGGCACCTCTGGCAGCTGCCTAATAGCGAGTGAAATGATACCCCCATTATCTATGGTGTTTCTATTTTTTGTTTTCGCGGTATAGGCATTGATGCCTACGGTCAGCCACTTGTTGATTTTTGAATCAAAGTTCATCCGTAACGAATAGCGTTCAAAACCTGAGCCTTGTGCGATACCTTGTTGATCAAGGTATCCACCAGTGATCGCAAATCTATTTTGTTCGGTTCCACCGCTGATGTTCAGTTGATGGTTATGCATCAATGAAGTTCTAAAAATCTCCTTCTGCCAGTTTGTGCCTTCACCCAATAGCGATGGATCTTTAAATTCCTCCCGATCGCCGAAGCCGATGACTTTGCTGCGAAGATTCTGGTACACGGCATATTCCCGAAGGTTAAGGACATCCAATATGGTTGGCAGCTGTTGGAATCCTACATACCCTTCATAACCTAACTTGGTTTTTCCAGCTTGTCCGCGTTTTGTAGAGATCAGGACGACGCCGTTTGCCGCCCTTGTCCCATATATGGCAGCAGCAGAAGCATCCTTTAATATTTCCATGGATACGATATCTGATGGATTTATTGACGAGAGTGCACTTGAATTGTCCCGGGTATTACCATCAATGGGGATTCCATCGATCACATAGAGCGGCTCGTTGCCGCTGAAGGAATTTGTACCCCGGATGCTCACTGAGATTCCGCCGCCCGGTGCTCCTGAATTCTGTGTTACCGAGACCCCGGCAGCGCGTCCCTGTAACGCTTGATCCAGGGAGGTACTTACAGACTTACTGATGTCATCGGCCGTTACCGAAACGACGGCCCCTGTTAGGTCGCCCCGCTTCATTTTTCCGTAGCCTACCACAACGACCTCGTCCATGGCGTGGATATTCTCCGTTAACTGAATATTTTGCTGATTTCCAGCTATTCGAACTTCCTGCGCATGGAATCCCACATGGTTGAAGATCAATACATCTCCTTTTGAGGCTAAAATAGCATACTTGCCCTGTTCATTGGAAGATGTCAACACCTTTGTACCTTTGAGTTTAACCGAAACATTGCTTAGAGGCATCCCCGTAGTCTTGTCCGTAATAAGACCAGAGACATTGATTTTCGAATCCTGCGCCTGCAAGACATTGATAAAAAGGAGAAACGAGGCCGCCAGCATCAGATATACCCGATGCCGCAGTTTGGGCCAAAAAAACTTTTGTGATCCGTTTTTTGATTTCATGGTTAATTTAAGTTTATAATTTGTTTGGTTATTATCCCCAGAAAGGGATGATTAAAATTAGGAACAACAAATTATGTTGACGGGGTTCGAATGTTGAAGAAGAGCGGTTAAAATGTTTATAAAACTGGAAGTACGATCAATTCATGGGAATTGCAACCTTAATCGCGATGCACTTCATATAGGCAGGCATAGGCCAACTAGGGATCTAAATGTTTCAGCTTAGGGGATAAAATGATCACTTATGCTGTAAAGATTTGATAAAATCAGTATTTTAACGGAAGTTCTTGAAACAATAACCAATGAAACGTCTTTTATTACTATTTCTATTTTTTGGAATTATTTCCTGCTATGGACAGGAGTTTAAGTTCGCCCATATTAACAATGGGAATGGCTTAGCCGGAAATGAAGTTGTTGCCATATATAAAGATGGTAGAGGATTTGTCTGGTTTACGACAAACACGGGGCTAAATAGATTTGACGGTGAGCGAATCAAAGTTTTCAATCGCAGCAGCGAAGGCACTTCAGGGACTCTTTATGATGGTTTGAAGAAAATTGTAGAAGATGAGCAGGGGAATTTATGGATGTTGGGCAATAAGTATGTCATGTTTGATTGGCGAAAGGAGGTTTTTATCAATAATACAGATTCCATTCTTGAAAAAATGGGACTTCCATCAAACCCAATTTCTATACAAATAGATCAGTATAAAAATTTTATTGTAGCCTATTCACAAAAAGGCATTTACAGATATGATCCTAAGCATAAAAAATTGGTAAGCTTCAGACCGTCAAATAATCCAATAAGCATTCGTCCTACCGAGATCGTAGAGATCGCCATAAAAGATGAATTTGTGTGGGTACTCCACAAAGATGGCTTATTGGAACGTCTGAATACCCGAACAAAGCAAATTGATATCCGAAAAAATTATTTAAACAGTAGGGCTATAAATTCTTTAATTCCAAAGAGTATGTTTATAGATCCAGACCATATGGTCTGGATTTATCCAGGTATAAATAATAGTGGTGCAGTCTGTTATAATAAAACCAATGATCAATGGAAACAGTATGATATTGATACGAAGCCTGCACTTTCCAATTCCTTTGTCCGTGGAATCGTAGCGGACAGGCAAGGATTAATTTGGATTGCAACGGACCATGGTGGTCTCAATCTGCTTGATAAAAAGCAGAACTCCATCCAGGTCCTTCAACATAACGAGTATAATAAAACCTCAGTTGGACAAAACTCCATTGTAAGTTTATATTGTGATAATCAAGGAATTGTTTGGGCAGGAACGTATAAGAATGGTGTTTCATATTATCATCCAGAAATATTCAAGTTTCCTGGTACCGGATTATCCGATGGCAAAAGTGAACTTTTTGACTGCAGCAGTATTGTTAAGGACAAAGAGGGGAACCTTTGGTTGGGGACAAATGGAAAAGGTCTCATTAAATTGAATGAAACTACCGGAGAACGCCATTTTTTCAGAAGCAAACGCGGTGATATGACAAGTTTATCGTCTGATATTGTTACCGCGCTCCATGAAGACTATACAAAGAAAATGTGGATAGGCACTTTTATGGGCGGTTTAAATGTGTATGATGGTCGGCAGTTTAAACGATATGAAGTACAGGAGAAAAACAACAAAGGACTATCCAATCAGAGCATATATGGGATCACGGAAGATTCCGGCCAAAATTTGTGGATTGCCACTTTGGGGGGCGGAATTGACAGATTGGATCCCAGTAGAACGACATTTACAAATTTTAATAGAGACAATAGCAAACTACGTTCTAACTTCATTCTTTCCACTTTAAAAGATCGTGATGGAACGATTAATTTCTCGTCAGATATCGGTGTGTACAAACTCATTGGTGACCAGGCCATTATACCTTATTTTCCCGACGCCAATTTTCAGGACAAGGCTGCTTCAGTTCCCGTTTATCAGCTTATGAAGGATTCAAAAGGTCGCATCTGGTTGGCTACAAAAAGGGGCATAAAAATCTTTGACAATACAAACCGGAGCTTCTCTTTTTTGACTCTTGCGGATGGCCTATGCAGCGATGATGTACGATCTTTAGTTGAGGATCAAGATGGGAATATATGGGCGGGGACTAGCAATGGACTCAACCGGATACAGTACTTGTCAGCTAGCGGAGCTAAGCGCCGAAGTATTGTTTCTACCTTTGATCTCAGTGATGGGCTGACGGGAATGGTTTTTAATCCCAACGCCGTATATACCGATAAGACCGGAAAAATATATATGGGTACAACCGAAGGTTACATCGCTTTTTATCCAAGAAAGATCCCGGCCAATAAAAGCATACCGCAAGCTCGATTTACAGAACTGTTATTGTCTAATGAAGTGGTTAATCCCGAGGAGAAAAGAGGCGATCACACCGTTTTGCCAATTTCCATTGTAGGCCTCGATAAGCTCATCCTGAAATATAATGAAACAAACTTTTCCATCCGATTTTCCGCATTCAACTTTATCCAGCCCAATAAAAATAAATATCGCTATAAGTTGGAAGGTGTCGATAAAGAATGGATTGAAACCTCGCGTAGTACAGGAGTAGCTTCCTATTCCAATCTCAATCCCGGTCGATATATTTTAAAAGTTTATGCCGGCAATCAGGATAATGTGTGGTCGCCTCAACCGATCGAGATGCAGATTGTAGTTAATCCACCATTTTGGTTTTCATGGTGGGCTATAACGATTTATATTGCAGCGTTTGTTTTGGTAATCAGGTGGTTTATTAAATACCGGTTGAAGAGAAAGCAGGATCAGCTTGATCAAAATGCCCGTATGTTGGAAGCTGATAAGCTGCATGAAATAGACCAGCTGAAATTAAAGTTTTTCACCAATATCAGTCATGAATTTAAGACCCCTTTATCATTGATTATCAGCCCACTGGAAATGTTGATAAAAAAAGATAGCCACCATGAACAAAAAGCAGCACTGGGAGTGATGTACAAAAACGCGCAGAAACTACTTACGATGGTCAACGATATCCTGGATTTTCGAAAACTAGATCAGGACAAAACGAAACTCAATATTTCATCCGGTAATATCATTGAATTTGTCAAAGAGATCAGTACTTCATTTTTATCTATTGCAGCCGAAAAATCCATCAAACTAACCTTTACGGCAAACCACCAATACATAGACCTAAGCTTTGATAAAGATAAGATGTATATGGCAATTTCCAATTTGATTTCAAATGCCTTTAAATATACCCGAACTTCTGGCCACGTAGACGTTAGCGTAGCTATAAGTGAAACCATTATAGATCATGAAATCGATAAGCGTCTCTGTATTAAGGTCTCAGATACAGGTATAGGAATAGAAAAGGAGCATCTTGAACGTATTTTTGATCGTTTTTACCGAATTGATTCCAATGAGACCCACGGTATCTCAGGGACAGGCGTTGGGCTACATATTGTAAATGAATTTGTCAAGCTCCATGGAGGAACAGTGGAGGTCGATAGTGAACTTGGAAAAGGCACAGTTTTTACGGTGCAAATTCCCATGTCCAAAGAGACTTATGGCACAAACAGACAAGATGTGATCTATTCGGGTACTGATGATGAAAGCAATGCAGCATACAATAGGGATAGTGAAAACGACTTTATCCTAGATGCGGAGAACGGCGTATATACGCTTCTCATTATTGATGATAATGAGGATTTTCGCCTGTTTCTAAAGGATCTTTTTAGCAATGATTACAGGATCTTATCCGCAAAAGATGGCCAACATGGCTATGAGCTCGCGACCGAATATATTCCGGATCTTGTGCTTTGCGATGTTATGATGCCAAATGTAGATGGCTACGAATTCTGTCGCAAGATCAAGCAGGATATACGCAGTTCCCATATACCAGTCGTCTTGCTTACGGCAAAATGTTCGGATGAAAATCAATTCCAGGGTATGGAAGCAGGTGCAGATGCTTATATCTCGAAACCTTTTAATATCGATATTCTACGTGTTACGCTGGCCAATATCGCAAAAAGGCAGAAACAACTACAGGATAAATTCAAATCAAGAATTGATATCTCAACAACCAAACCGGAGATCATTTCGATGGATCAGAAATTTATACAAAAAGCCGTCTCCATTGTTGAGTCAAATATAGAACGAACCGACTTCTTAGTGGAAGATTTATGCCGTGAAATGGCAATGAGCAGGGTTAATTTCTATAAGAAAATTCTTGCTTTGACCGATAAAACACCCTCGGAATTTATCCGCTTTATCAGGCTAAAAAGAGCAGCAGAACTGCTCGAAAAAAGCCAGATGTACGTCAATGAAATCGCTTTTCTTGTCGGATTTAATGAAACCAAATACTTTAGAAAATATTTCAAAGAAGAGTTTGGCGTAACACCGAATGAATATAAAAAGACGATCACTTTAAAGTAGGAAATTGCTGTACAATTTCGATGTCTAAAAGCAATCATAAAAATACATGCAGATCATTCGCTGCTATGATGTTTTCGCTGATGTATCAATAATGGTCGTGCCGATCCACTATTTTGTGTTCTCCAAATTCGGAAGACAAGTATGAATAGCTGGATCAACGATCCATGCAGCCCATACAGCATACCAATTATCCATGGCTGCAATCGCTTCTGAAGTGCAACTCGGCAATCCAAAATAATTCAGCAAATAAATTTTAGATCCGCTTTCACAACTTTATCCCCGTTTCAATATAACCCCCTTTAAAGCAGATAGTTAAAATATAGTATATTCCGTTTTTCCGCTCGTATGTTAACAAATCACCCCCTAAAAGTGAACAAATCATAACCTTAAGACAACCGGTTGCACTTTATATTTGATTTGTTCTTTCACTAGGAAAGCACAAGCAATAACCAAGGGAATATAATAACCAATAAATCTTTATTTACATGCGCAACATAACGTATGCTTTAAGTGGTCTGATGTTCTTTACGATGATGCATCAAGCATCTGCACAAGCTCAGAAAGCTCAGTTTGAAAAAACCACCACCGGTATGAAGGTCAGCTTCAAAAATTCCGCGACCTCGATTGATCAGGACGTCTATCTCGACGCCATTACGGATAAAATCATACGGGTAACGGCAGTGCCTGCTGGCTCTGGCTTTCCGAAACAGCAGCACCTGGTGATCGTAGACTCCTTGCACCGGCAGCTGAAATCATTTGCTGCCAGATCGACAGACTCAACGGCCACGATACAGACAGCGGATCTCCAGGCCATTGTTTCGTTGAGCAGCGGTAAAGTAGAATTCTATGACTTAAATGGCCGTCCAATTTTAAAGGAAGCAAAACGAAATTCCGGTTCCTTTACTGCGGCTAGCTATAATGGCGATGCTTTTTACCAGATCAATCAGGATTTTATGGTCCAACCGGAGGAAGGGATCTATGGGCTTGGACAGCATCAGAATGCGGTTATGAATTACAACCGCGGAAAACAGGTCACGCTGCTGCAATACAATACCGAAATCGGCATTCCGTTTTTGCTATCCACCAACAACTATGGTCTGCTCTGGCATAATTACTCGATCACCAAAGCCGGGGATGTGCGCCCATTATTACCGTTGAATGCATTTAAGCTATCGTCCGTGGAAGGGGAGCAGGGCTGGCTCACGGCTACTTATATGAACCGCAATACCGACTCGGTATACCTTTCCCGTCCGGAATCGATCATCGATTATGGCTATTTAACGGACCAGCACAAGTTTCCAAAAGAGATCAAACTTGCGGATACAAAGGTGGTTTATGAGGGTACGCTTGCCTCGCCCTATGCCGGCAGGCATGTCCTGCACTTCAAGTATTCGGGATACATGAAGGTATGGATAGATGGTCAGCTCGTCGCGGACCGCTGGCGGCAGTCCTGGAATGCCGGCACTTTTGAGCTTGAAAAAGACCTGGAGAAAGATCAGCCGCACCGGATCCGGATGGAATGGATCCCAGATGGCAGCGAGTCTTATTTTACCCTAAACTGGCAAAGCCCAATTCCCGCTGCACGGCAGAACCTCTTTTCATTTAATTCCGAAGCCGGGGATGCAATTGACTATTACTTTGTCCATGGTGCATCCATGGACGATGTCATCAGCGGTTACCGGCATTTGTCAGGCAAGGCTCCGATTATGCCGGTCTGGAGTTTCGGTTTTTGGCAAAGCCGCGAGCGTTACAAAACGCAGGCGGAAATTGAACAGGTAGCCACAGAATT
This sequence comes from Sphingobacterium sp. NGMCC 1.201703, assembly GCF_047784615.1. Lineage (NCBI taxonomy): Bacteria > Pseudomonadati > Bacteroidota > Sphingobacteriia > Sphingobacteriales > Sphingobacteriaceae > Sphingobacterium > Sphingobacterium sp. NGMCC 1.201703. Next base: position 139,847 of record NZ_JBLOHD010000012.1, read on the forward strand.
CCGTAAACGGAAGATTCCAATTGATAATATTGTCCAAGACTGGTCGTACTGGTCAGAAAACGACTGGGGAAGTCAACAATTTGATTTAAACCGCTTTCCAGATCCGAAGGCGATGGTGAAGAAACTGCATGAGCAAAATCTGAAGATCATGATTTCCGCCTGGCCGAAAATAAATGAAGAGTCGCGTGTATATCAGGAGTTTAAAAGCAATAAGTGGATCTACCCACGGAATATTTACGATGGCCGTAAAGATTGGATCGGGAAGGGCTATACTTCTACATTTTATGATCCTTTTAACCAGGGTGCGCGCGATGCCTTCTGGAAGTTATTGGACAACAACTTATTTAAAATAGGCATCGACGCCTGGTGGATGGATGCAAGTGAACCGGATATCCATTCCAATATCGATCTGGATGAACGTAAAGCTGTTTTTCAGCCCAGCATTGGCTCGTCGGTACGCTACTATAATGCCTTTCCACTTCAAAATGCGAAGGGTATTTACGAGGGGCAGCGCGCAACGGATCCCAATAAACGGGTGTTTATTCTGACGCGTTCATTTTTTGCCGGACAGCAGCGCTATGCCGCCGCTGCCTGGAGCGGGGATATCGCATCCCGATGGCACGATATGAAAGATCAGATCGCGGGCGGAATAAATTTCTCCATGTCCGGTACACCATATTGGACAATGGATGCGGGTGGATTCCTCGTCGAAAACAGGTTTCATAAGCCAAATGCGGTGGATCTTGAAGAATGGCGTGAGCTCAATAGCCGCTGGTATCAATATGCTGCGTTCTTGCCTCTGTTCCGGGCACATGGCCAATTCCCGTTCCGCGAACCTTATCACATCGCTCCTGCGGAGCACCCTGCCTATAGGAGCATGCTTTATGCAATCAATCTGCGCTATAAATTGCTGGCTTATAACTACAGCTTGGCGGCAAAGACCTTTTTCGAAGATTATTCAATGATCCGGGGGCTAGCCATGGATTTTCCGCTGGATAAAGCAGGATTTGACCGCAATGATCAGTATCTATGGGGTCCATCGCTTTTGGTGAGCCCCGTCACCGAGAAAGGTGCGAGGAGTCGGAAAATACATTTTCCACAGGGCGCCGACTGGTATGATTTATACAGCGGCAAGAAAGTCAGCGGCGGTCAGGATCTTCTGGTAGATGCGCCATACGAGCGTATCCCGGTATTTGCAAAAGCCGGTGCGATCGTTCCGATCGGTCAGGAGCTGCAATACAGCACGGAAAAAAAGCAAACCGTACTGGATCTCTATATCTATGCCGGTGCCGATGGCCAGTTTTCGCTCTATGAAGATGAAGGTGATAATTATAACTACGAAAAAGGAAAATACAGCCGAATTGATATCCGCTACGATAACAGTACGCAAACGTTGTTGCTGGCCGACCGCAAAGGGGAGTTTGAGGGTATGCTACATAGCAGAAAATTCAATATCATTTTCGTCAGCGACAGAAATGCTACCGGCATCGACAGCCCTACAAAAAAATCAATGGCAGTATCTTATCACGGGAAAGCCTTACAGATTAAATTAAAATAAGTAAAACCAATTTATAAATCAAATCATATGATAAGCAAACAATTGTTGAGCAGGGGTGTGGCTGTGGTAGTCATGACCGGCATGACCTCGCTGGTCTGGGCACAGTCCTTTACGGGGTCCGTTGTTTCCGCTGATTCTGGCTTGCCGATCGGGGGCGCAAGCATTAAAGTAAAGAATCAGAAGATTTCAACAAGTACGGACGAATCGGGTAAGTTTTCATTGCAGGCCGCAAAAGGAAGCGTGCTGACGATCTCTTACGTAGGCTACAAAACGCAAGAAATTACAGTCGCCGGAGCAAATGGCATCATTCGCCTGCAGCCTAGTACCTCGGATCTGGAAGAGGTCGTAGTCATCGGCTATGGTGTGCAGAAGAAAAAGCTAAATACCGGCGCAAATCTGAAAGTAGAAGGCGAGGAACTGCAGAAACGGAATCAGCTGAATCCCCTGCAGTCCCTTCAGGGGCAGGCGCCGGGCGTTTCCATTACTTCCACCTCCGGTCAGCCCGGAGCGGATATGAAGGTCGTCGTCCGCGGCTTAGGGACAATTGGCAATTCGGGCCCGCTTTATGTCATTGATGGGGTGCCCGGAGGTGATATTTCGGTATTGAACGCTGCAGATATCCAGTCGATCGATGTTTTAAAAGACGCCGCTTCGGCAGCGATATACGGTTCGCAGGCAGCCAACGGTGTAATCCTGGTGACCACCAAGATGGGCGCTGCCGGTAAAAGCCAGCTATCTTTTGACGGGTATACGGGTATTCAGAACGTATCACGCAAAGCGAAGCTGCTGGATGCCCATCAGTATAAAACAATCATGAATGAGCAATCCCTCAATTCAGGTGCTGCTGCCATTGATTTTGATGGCATGACCGGACTCGCCAATACCAGCTGGCTGGATTATATGTTCAAGGACAATGCAAAAATGGACAATTACAATGTGGCCCTCACCGGTGGTTCGGAGAAATCCACCTACGCCATGTCCATGAACTATATCAGTCAGGAGGGAATCGTCGGTGGTAAAGATGTATCCAACTACGAGCGCTATGGCTTCCGGACAAATTCAGAACATAAGCTGTTCGATAATTTTGTGAAAATCGGGCAGCACCTTAATTTCAACTACATTAAAAATCGGGGAATCGGTGTTGGCAACCAATACAACAATACCTTACGGGGAGCTTTTACCACCTCGCCGTTGTCACCCGTTTATTCGGACAACGGACTATATGGAAGCCCCTTCAACGATACGTCCAACTCGCCCTGGTACAATGGGGACAGTAATCCTTATGGCGTGATGATGACCAATTCGAATAATAGCAACGATGGCCAGAAATTACTGGCCGATATTTTTGCCGAGATCGAACCGGTCAAAGGGCTTAAAGTACGCTCTTTATTAGGATTCAACTATTATGCTTCGGAATACCGGAGTTTTACACCCCTGTACCGTTTTTCCATTTATACATACAACCAGGACCATACCACTACGTCCCAGAATATGAGCAAGGGACATACATTGACCTGGACCAATACCGCTTCCTATGATTTTGATATCCAGACGGATCACCGCTTTTCGGCCATGATCGGGATGGAATCATTGCGGTATCAGGGCACCTACCTCTCGGGTTCAAACTGGAACCTGCTTTCGCAGTTCAACGATTTTGCGCATGCCTATCTGGACAACACAACAGGGCAGGCGCATCTGGATGAAAAGGGCAATGTTGTCGAGACGCGCACTGTTTCGGGAAAACCGGAGAACGTCACCCGCCGGGTGTCCTACTTCGGCCGGTTAGGATACAATTACAAAGAGAAATACCTGTTTAATGCCACCCTTCGGGCCGATGCTTCCTCCAAATTTTCACGTAGCAACCGTTGGGGCTATTTCCCTTCGGTTTCAGCAGGTTGGGTAATCTCTTCGGAAGATTTTTTCCAGGAGAACCTACCGGGAGTAAACTTCTTTAAATTGCGGGCTTCCTGGGGACAGGTGGGCAACCAGGATATTGCTGATTTCCAGTATGCGGCACCGATCAGTACCTCAACAGGTATCACTTCATCCAATCCCGGAGCCCATTATGTATTCGGTACCAGCAACAACAATATTGCCGGAGCTTATCCGAGCCGCCTGTCCAATCCCAATCTAACCTGGGAAACCTCCGAACAGACAAATGTTGGATTTGATGCCAAATTCGCGCAGAGCCGGCTGGATGTCGTCGCTGACTTTTATGTCAAAAAGACCAAAGACTGGTTGGTAACAGCTCCGGTGCTGGCCACGACAGGTACGCTGCCACCTTTTATCAATGGCGGTGATGTAAAGAATACAGGGGTAGAACTCGGACTGAACTGGGCAGATAAAGTGAATGAGCTTAAGTACCGTCTGGGCGTAAATGGCGCTTACAACAAAAATAAAGTGGGTAAGATCCCTACTGAAGACGGTATTATTCACGGCCAGACAGCCATGTTATACGATAATTCTGAGGAATTTTACCGTGCCGCCAATGGACAGCCCATCGGTTATTTCTGGGGCTACAGCACCGCGGGATTATTCCAGAACCAGGCTGAAATCGACGCCTGGAAAAATGCTGGAAAGGGCATCCTGCAGGCAGATGTCAAGCCCGGTGATGTAAAATATGTAGACCAGAATGCTGATGGCATTATCAACGCCGCCGACAAAACAAATCTTGGTGTGGGCATGCCTAATTTTACCTATGGATTTAATATCGGACTGGATTACAAAGGATTTGATTTCTCCGTTAATGCTTACGGTTCTTTGGGCAATAAGATTGTACAGTCTTACCGTAATCATACCAATAAGCAGGCGAATTATACCACCCGCATCCTGGACCGTTGGACGGGTGAAGGTACTTCCAATACCATACCGCGTGTGACCGAAACAAACGTCAACTGGCAGTTTTCGGATTTATACATCCAGGATGGCGATTTCCTACGGATTAGCAATGTCACCCTGGGTTATGATCTTTCCAAACTGATCCGGTGGAAATACGCCAATCAGATCCGTTTCTATGTACAGGGGCAGAACCTATTCACCTTTACGAAATATGATGGAATGGATCCGGAGATCGGCTATGGTACAGATGGTTGGGTATCGGGTATCGATCTGGGCTATTACCCTAGACCCCGGACGGTATTATTTGGTTTAAATGTTAAATTCTAAAATCGAGAAATCATGAAAAAAACAGGTTATATCTCTTATTCAATGCTATTGGGATCGCTATTATTGGGATCCTGTTCATCCAGTTTCCTGGACGTTGAACCGATGACAAGTGTATTGGAGAGCAATTTTTATAAAACAGTGGCCGATGCCGAAATGGCTTTAATAGGTTGTTATGACGGTTACCAACGGACAACTTCCAACGGGAGCCAGGCCTTTTATATTACCTCGGAAGTCGCCTCGGATAACTGTTTCGGCGGTACCGGAACAACAGATGGCCGTGGTTTCCAGGCCATAGACCGCTTTGATATCGGGCAGTCCCAATCGGACAACAATATTTTTGATGGGACGTGGTCAGACTACTATTCGGGTATTTTTAGATGTAATACGCTGCTAGGAAAGTTAGATGGCACAGATTTCTCGGGCAATACAGCGGCACGCGCACGGATCGAAGGTGAAACGCGCTTCCTGCGGGCAGTCCTATACTTCGATTTGGTGCGTCTCTTTGAGAACATACCACTGCTGACCAGCCCCACGAGCGATAATATTCCACAATCAGATCCAAAGGAAGTGTATAAACTGATTGTTTCAGACCTAAAATTTGCTGCAAGCAGTATCCCGGCCGATGCTTATCCAAAATCGGCTGCCGCAACCAACGATGGCCGCGCAACGCCGTTTGCAGCAAAAGCACTACTGGCACGGGTTTACCTCTTTTATTCTGGTTATTATGCCGCCGAAGATATTGGCGTATCCAAAGCCGAGGCGCTGGCGGGACTGGAAGAGGTGATCAAAAGTGGCCAATTTGCACTAGTCGCTGATTTTAAAAATTTATGGCCGGCATCAAGTTACATTCCCAATGCCGCCGACAATACATTGGATATTTCCAAGTACGCCGGTAAAGGGAACTCCGAAGTGGTATTTGCACAGAAATTTAACAATACATCGGATTATGAAGGTCATATTGATGGCAACCGCTGGGTCGTTTTCTTGGGCTTGAGAGGGAAGAGCTGGTCTCCCTATGGCCAGGGATGGGGTGCATGTACTGTAAGCAAAAGCTTCTTTAATGCCTTCGATAACAACGATACCAGAAAAACAGCGTCCATTATCGATATCAACGGAGAGAAGATACCGGATTTTAATCTGAAAGACCAGCGCGAATATACGGGCTATGCCATCAAAAAATATGCACCGACAGCATTGCCGGATGGCACCACAAATACAGGGGGGGATAAAGATATGCAATTGTCCCAGGATCAGGATTACTTTGTGATCCGGTATGCAGACGTGTTGCTGATGGCGGCTGAACTCGGTTCGCCCAATGCGCAGCAATATTTTGACCAGGTGCGCAAGCGGGCCTATAAAACCAATTTCGTTGCATTGCCCGTCTCAAAAAGTAATATCCTGAAAGAGCGGAATTTTGAATTTGCCTTTGAAGGTATCCGCTATTGGGATGTGCTGCGTCAGGGTGTCAATAATGCCGCCGCAATCATAGAAACTTCCGAAGATGTGCTTAGTGGTTCGGCTCCCGACAAAGTTGTTATCACAAAGAGCAAATTTCTGGCCACCCGCGGATTTATGCAGATTCCCAATAAGCAGATCACGTTGTCAAATGGAGTACTGAAACAAAATGCAGGCTGGAATTAATGAAAAGTACCGTTAAAAGGTCGCTTGGTTTAACGATATAAATCTATATACATGAAAAAGATAATACACTATGTCATGGCCCTCTTTGCGCTGATGACGATGGCCGGAGCTTGTTCTCCGGAAAAATATGCGTTAGGGGAGATCGACGTCAGTCCGGCACAACTGACTGAAGGTAAATCCTATCGTATTGAACATGATGCAAATAATCCGAATATTGTTTATTTAACGAGTTTGATGGATCCCAAATACACTGCGCTTTGGGAACATCCCCAAGGCCGGAGCCAGGATAAAAAGGTGACTTTAAAAATGCCTTTTCCGGGAGAATATACGGTTAAGTTCGGGGTTGAAACCCGGGGCGGAATCGTATATGGCGAGCCTGTAAGCTTTAAGATTGACGCGATGTATGCTGAATTTATCAGTGACGAGACCTGGACATTATTGACCGGTGGTGCAGGGCAGGAGAAAACCTGGTATCTGGATCTTGATGCAGCAGGAGTATCGCGCCATTTTAAAGGGCCTATGTATTTTTATGGAACGGGCGACTGGTGGGGCACAGTGAACAAGACCGGCGAACCCTTGAACAGCGACAGCTGGAGTTGGGAACCCGACTGGAAGGGCAATAGCTGGCTAATGCCAGCCGGCGATTATGGTCGTATGACTTTTGACCTCAAAGGCGGCGCCAACGTCAATGTAAACCATGCCATGCTGGGAAAAGTGCAGAAAGGTGTTTTTAATATTGACACCGAAAAGAAAACCATGCGCATGACCGGGGCATCGCCACTCCATGGCAAACCGCAAGATGGTATCGTGGTAGACTGGGGTGATGTTCGCATTATGTCGCTGACAAAGAATACAATGCAGCTGGCCGTCTTAAGGGATCCTGTACTTTCGAATGACGGTGCAGCCATGCTGACTTTCAATTTTATCAGTAAGGAGTATAAGGAAAGTTTGGATCAAGGAGGATCGGAATCTAGTCCGGCCAAATAAGAGGAATAACATGACTATATATCACATGACTTCAAGGTACTTGACACTTCTTAGCTCCACGATTTATTGCAGCTTACTCTTTTTGCTGGCAGCGCCGAGCTATGCACAACTGGGGTTTAAAAACCCAGTTGTCCGAGGATTTAATCCAGATCCGAGCATCTGTCGCGTAGGCGATGACTTCTACCTCGTGACCTCTTCTTTCGAATATTTTCCGGGGCTTCCGATATATCATAGTAAGGATCTGGTCAACTGGGAACAGCTGGGGCATTGCCTGACACGGTCTTCACAGCTCAATCTACGCGGAGTACCTTCTTCGGGAGGGCTATTCGCGCCTTCGATCCGCTATCACGATGGTTTATTCTATGTCATATGTACCAATGTATCGGACAAAGGCAATTTCTATTGCACGGCAAAAAACCCGGCTGGCCCCTGGAGTGATCCGGTCTGGGTGGATATCAAAAGCATAGATCCGGACATTTTTTGGGATGAGGACGGCAAAAGCTATTTTGTGACCCAGGGAGATGAAGGAATCCGTGTGACGGCCATAGATCTGAGTACCGGAAAGCTGACCTCGGCGGAAAAAGTGGTCTGGGCCGGAACGGGCGGGCGCTTTCCCGAGGCACCACATATCTACAAAAAGGATGGTTACTATTATCTACTATTGGGTGAAGGTGGCACAGAATATGCCCACAGTGCCAGTATCGGACGGAGCCGCTCCATCTGGGGACCTTACGAATCCTGCCCGCTCAACCCAATTCTATCACACTCCAACCGTTTGGGACAGGGAAATCCCATTCAAGGGGTTGGGCATGCGGACTTTATCCAGGCAGCAGATGGCTCCTGGTGGACCGTATTTTTAGGTTTCCGAGTCACGCAACCTTACAGTTATTACCATATACTCGGGCGGGAGACATTTCTGGCACCGGTAAGCTGGCCTAAAGATGGCTGGCCACAGATCAACGGTAATGGAAAGATCCAGCTGGATATGGCGGTGAAGCCCCTGCCAGCAGTTCCTGTAGCAACTCCGACACAGCGCGATGAGTTTACTGCCACACAGCTGGGTTTGCAATGGCAGTATCTTCGGAATCCCGATTCGGCAAAGTACTCGCTGACCGAACGTCGTGGTAGCCTCTGCCTGTACAGCAGTCCGATATCATTAAACGAGACGGAGTCGCCTTCTTTTATCGGCCGCAGGCAAACGGAACACGATTTTCAGGCCAGCGTAAAGCTTGAATTTAATGCAGCTGCCGATAGAGAAGAAGCCGGTTTAACGCTGTATCAGAACAATTCGCACCATTACGACTTCTTCCTCAAACGCAGCGGAAAGGTCTTTATGCTGCAGCTGCGCGCTAAGGTAGGATCTCTGCATTATATTGTTGCTGAAAAAGAAATCGCAGGCAACAAGATAGAACTGCGTATCAGTGGAACGCCTTTAAACTACAGCTTTGCTTTTAAAGATCCAAAGTCCGGGGACTACAGCAAGCTCGCTAGTCTGGATACCCGCTATCTAAGCACAGAGGTAGCCGGCGGCTTTACGGGAGTAATGATCGGTCTGTATACAAGTTCCAATGGGCAGCCAACCAATGCGAAAGCATTTTTTGACTGGTTTGACTATCAATCCTCCTATTAAAGTATGGAGCGGTTCCTTTTCTATAATTTTATGCTAAAATCACTTGTTTGCACCCCATATCGCCGCCAACTGAATGTCCTGGGGCTTTGGCTGATCATGACGATACCGCTGTTGGGGCAATCCCGACAGGAAATTAATTTCAATGCAGGTTGGCGGTTTACACTTGATAGTGTTGGGCAGCATAGCCAGGATTCTGGTGGTGACAACTGGCGCCTGCTTGACCTGCCGCATGACTGGAGCATTGAGATGCCCTTCCGCGAACATAGCCCCGCAGGTAGCGGCGGGGCCTATCTGGATGGGGGCATCGGCTGGTATCAAAAGTCATTTAAGCTGCCCCCGGCCTATACAGGTCAGCGGATATTTATCGCCTTTGAGGGCGTGTATGAAAACAGCGAGGTCTGGATCAATGGTCATTTGCTGGGAAAACGGCCAAACGGTTATATCGGCTTTGAATACGAACTATCGTCTTATCTACATGCCGATGGCCGGGAAAATCTGCTAGCTGTTAAGGTCAACAACAATAGGCAGCCCAACTCACGTTTCTATTCGGGTTCGGGCATCTATCGTGATGTTAAGTTGATTGCCCGTAATAAGGTCAGTATCGGAACAAACAGCACTTTTATCAAAGTAGAGCAGCTCAGTGAAAAACAAGCTGTGCTGAGTCTTTCGTTGGACATCGAACAGATTCCCAAACAGACTGGATCACTTTCCCTACGGACACAAATTGTATCACCCACCGGAGAAACGGTTTCCCAGGTTGAGGATATATTGGTCAAGCGCGGCTCCGGCGTCCATCCGTTCCGGCAGAAAATCGTGCTGGACAATCCGCTGTTGTGGGGAGTTGAAACACCACGGCAATATACTGCGAATGTACAGCTTGTATCGGACGGCCGGGTGCTGGATGAGCAGGAAACCAGATTTGGCTTACGCGACTTTAGCTTTGATCAACAGCAGGGATTTGTACTGAACGGAAAGCGCCTTAAGATCCGCGGAGTCTGTCTACATAGTGATCTTGGCGCCCTGGGCATGGCCTTCAACCGATCTGCAGCGTTACGTCAGCTAAAGTCAATGAAAGCAATGGGTGTCAACGGTATACGTACATCCCATAATCCGGCCGCACCAGCATTTCTAGATCTATGCGATAGCCTAGGTTTTATTGTGATGAGTGAAACTTTCGATGTATGGAAAGGACATAAGAATCCATTTGACTACCATTTGTATTGGGATAAATGGTTCGAGCGCGACTTTGCCGCCCATGTAAAACGGGACCGAAACCATCCCTCGTTATTCATCTGGTGCCTAGGGAATGAAGTGCAGGAGCAATGGCACTCTAAGTCGGATGGGGCAGCTATTCCCAGGCGCTTAGCAGCAATTGCCGACAGCCTGGACGGTACCCGCCCGACTACCATTGCCAATAATAAGCTGTCCAGCGAAAACCCGGTATTAATGAATCCGGCCGTAGATATTATAGGCTACAATTATAACCATAAGCAATGGGCCAGTTTCCCGTCAGATCATCCCGGGAAGAAGTTTATCGTAACAGAAAGCACGTCTGCGCTGGAAAGTCGGGGTCAATATGATCTGGTGCCCTACGATTCAGTGCGCATGTGGCCTGAAAGATGGGATATTCCCTTCAATGGCGGCAATAGGGACAGGTCCATATCAGCTTACGACAACATTTATACCCCCTGGGGATCTAACCATCAGACCAGTCTACGGCTGATGGAGCAATATGATCATATTGCTGGAATGTATGTATGGACGGGTTTCGATTACCTCGGCGAACCTACACCTTATACTTGGCCTGCCCGGAGTTCATATTTCGGAATCGTCGATTTAGCAGGCTTCCCGAAAGATGTATATTATCTGTACCAAAGCGTCTGGACCGACAAGCCGGTCTTACACGTATTACCGCACTGGAACTGGAAACAGGGGGATAAAATTGATGTGGTGGTCTATTACAATCAGGCGGACCGATTGGAACTGTATCTGAACGGTAGGAAGATCAGCGAGCAATCTAAAGATCCTAGCCGTTATGACCTCGTATTCAAAGCTATTCCTTTTGAGCCCGGGGTACTTGAAGTGGTTTCCTACCGGGGAAACGAGAAAGTAATGCGCAAAACGGTCCGTACGGCAGCAAAGCCATACCGCGTCAAGCTAGTTTCCGAGAAGCCTAGTGTAAATGCTGCAGAGAATGAACTGGCTTATATACAGGCATACGTTGTGGACGAGTTTGATACTGTTGTTCCGGATGCGGCTCATGACATCAAGTTTAACGTTGAAGGGGAAGGCGCTAGGATTGTGGCCACAGACAATGGCAATACAACCGATCTCCGGAAATTCCAGTCCAGGGCGCGACAGGCATTTCACGGCAAAGCGCTGGCCATAGTAGCTGTCAAGCATAGTGGCAAATTGATTATCAGGGCAAAAAGTGAGGGACTGATCTCCGGGAGTGTTGAACTGGACGTACAGTAGAAAAAGCAAGTGAGATCTGCCCGTCGTATAGCTTTGTTCGCTATTGCGCTCCACGGCTTAAAGTACTGACGCTGGGACAGTAAACCGGCCAGGAGCAGAAGGTCAGGCAGACCTCAGTTTTTCAGCGCTGAATTCCGGCATTGTCAGCGCGGCACCAAAACAGCTCAATGCGCAAACCGATCTCGGTAAACTTCTATTGTCAACGATTACCATCGGGCCGGTCACGGCTACAAACCTTATGCCGCTGGACAGCCTAAGTATCCTGCCCGGAGTAAAGTACAACCTCAATCTTTCGATTATCCCCAACGATACCTACCTGACTTATCAAGGACAATCTGCCGCACGCATCAATGGGCTCATCTGGATGCGTCATAATCTAGGGGCAAACTACAACCTTGATCCGGATCAAAATCCTTCGTTGAGTGGATTGCATGGCAACTATTATCAGTGGGGACGGAAAGCTGTTGCTGCTACGGCAACAACTGCACCAGGGCCAATTAACCCTTGGAACACGCAAAGTCCAGGCGATAATGCATGGAACTCGGGGACAGAAACAGCACCTGTTAAAACAGCAAATGATCCATGTCCGTCGGGATATCGGATACCTACTGAACGTGAAATGGCGATGTTAGATGATGGAGTGACAAATCTCAATATTGGCAACTGGTCGGAATCATCAAGCAACTATTCAGCTGCCCGGGTATTTAAGAGCAACCGAAATGCAAATGTACGCTTAACATTTCCAATTGCGGGCAATAGGGCCCTTGATAACGGTGCCTTAGCCAAAAGAGGTCTTGAGGGCTATTATTGGTCAAGCCAGATTTTAAATAACAGGGTCCGTCACATAAAAATTGTCCAGAACCGAAATGCTACGATTGAAGACAGCAGTTTTGATAGGGACTGGGCCTTTCCGCTCCGTTGTATCGCAGAACGGTAATAATGACACCGTTCCGAAAACACAACATCCAACGCTTTTCTCCTGGAAAAGCGTTGGATGTTAATACACAATAGATCACTGTAAATTGCTTATTGATCCAGTTTATCCTTTACTTTTTTACTGTGTTCCAGATGGGTACGCAGCGTCGGTAAGGTTTTGTCCACAAATGCTTTTAACTCGGTATCTTTGAGATTCTTACTGGCATCCTCAAAAAGTTTGACATCCTTTTCGTGATCCTCAACCATTTCCGCTATGTAGGCCTTGTCAAATTCCCTTCCGGTCTTTTTGGCCAGTTCATCTTTCACTTTTTGCTGATCCGTGCCTAATGTCGCGGGAACAGTAATATTCTTTGCCTGAGCAAGCGTAGTCAGTTCGTCGTTGGCTTTGGAGTGGTCTTTTACCATCATTTCTCCAAAGGCTTTAACATCTGCATGCTGAGCTTTTTCCTGCGCCAGCTTTCCGAGCTCCACTTCGGCCATACCGCCATTTGCGGCTTCCGTCACAAATTTAGCGTCGTCCTCACTCACGGCGAGTGGCGTGGTCGCTAGCGAATCGTCGTCCATATGCTCAGGCGCCTTTGCTTCATTGGCGCTGTCCGCGGTTTCCTTACTATCCTGCTTCGCGCCGCCGCCACAGCTCTGTAGGGCTACAACCGAACATGCAATCGCTAGGGTCAAAAATATTCTTTTCATATGCTTATGCGTTTTGTTTGGATGGTGAACAGCGCTCAAAGCATTATGGTTCGAAAAATATGCAAAAAATGGTGGCTACCTTGTATACCTACTGGTCATGCTGCACATTGAATCCAACGCGAATAGCTTTAAGGCCGATCAGACCTTGCAGGTCCTCAACCTCGAATTTTTCGATATCCTCATTCAGTAAACCCTTGTGCTGAAGCAGATTGATATAACCCAGATATTCCGTTTCTTCATAGGCATGAGAATATACAATAACCAGTTTTCCTTTCTGGGTAATACGTTCCGTCGAACCCTTGATCTTGGCTTTGTCGATCCGTTTTTTGGCGATTTCATAGCGCACATTGTAAGACCCGTCAATATCAAACTGCTTTTCATCCATTTTGAAACGGATGGAGATCGGTGTTGCAAAAACCAGGATCAGCGAGGTTACCTCCAGCTGATGGGGCAGTGTGGGCTGCAGTAGCCTAAACTGGGCTTCCATTTCGCACATCACCTGCAACTGCCACAAGCGCAGGTTTTTAAGATAGTAGAGATCAAAGTTCTTGTCGGGTGCTATCGATGCGCCGATATACATGTTGTGCTCTATGCCATCCGTTTTATAGCGCTCGTAATAATGCGGGAAGTAGTCCTGTGCCTCGGCCTGTTTCTCATCGAGCACAGTGACCAGCTTTTTATTGATCAGCGTGATCGAGTTGTCGTAATCCTGACGTGCTTCGTAAAACCCGCCTATGGCTGGGTTTACCCGTTCAAAATAGGCATCAATTGCCACTACAATGGAGCTGTTTTTATTGTTTTTCCTAAAGTTATTCAGAATGGGATGCACATCGAGGTTAAAATGATCGAGGATGACCTGTTCCGTATCCGTGGACAGGGAATGTTCAAGTGTGTCCAGATTCCGTTGTAGGTCAAAGACCTTTTGTTCAAAGAGGGGCAGCATATACTCCCGGTTGATTGCTGTAAAAAGTGTGATCAGGTCAGTCGCCTGATTGATCAAATCCTGCTTGATGGCCTGGTTTCGGGATTCCGATGAGCCCTGCACATCAATCTGCCCATAGAGCGGATAGACCTGTTCAAACACAATCTCCTGTAAGGTATAATCTTTCCCAAAGGCCTTGTCATTGAGGTAATGGATCGCTTCCTCCTGAAAGCGCCATTTGACACTGGGATGGATCGACGTATATTCTTTTTGAATAATGGCCTCGATCTGATTCTCTATTTCAGAAAATGCCTTAGCTACTTTGTCCTTGATAAAAGGTAAGATAAAATTGAGTTTATTGGCATTGACCGAATTTAGCGCACGTACCCTAGTGGAGGACATTTCCAATATACCGAGGACTTTATTGTTCTGGATCAGGGGCGCAAAGATAAAACTCTTCACCTTTTGCTGTTTCAGCTTATTGATAAAAAATGCCTTCTTCGGATCTACCGTTGGCAATTGATCAATATCCGGGACCACCAGCAGTTCTTCCCTGGTCAGCAGGCTTTCCAAGGTCTCACTACAGAGCATTTCTTCACACTCCGCAATAGTCGAATCGTACAGGAGATGGCTGTATAGCTGTTTTTCGACAATACGCAGATTGAACTCTTCTTTGACTTTTTCAAATGAAGTAAGCCCGATGCGCAGATCATTTATTTTATAAATGGACCTGAAAATATCCTGGATTTCTTCCAGCTGAACAGCCTTATCTTCATCGGCGCGCAAGAGGTTACTCTTGAAGCTCGATACCGCATTCTCTGTTGTCGCATCGAAAAGGGTCATAATCGAAAAGCCTTTCAGGATCCAGCTGCGCTCCGGAAATTTAGACTTCCACAACGTAATATCCGAAAAATTGTCAATCAGTTCGGTAATATCCTCCGGGGAAAGTGGTATCGCACTTTCGGTAGGAATAATATCCATGAAATCGGCGTTGAACAAGACCCGGTAATGGTGTATGATGTTGTCTTTATCCGGAATATCCAAAAATAAAGGGCTGTCCATCGCATCTACTTTGACTCCATAGTACTGGCTGATGATCATACAGCAATTCAGAATATAATAGCTGTCGGCAGTCACATCCCTAAAGTTAAAATCATACTGATCGCCGGCAGCCTGTAAGATATTCTCTAGGCGCTCGGTATGGTTAAAGGTGTATACATAGAAAGGAATCGTAATGGCCTTGATTTCATTGCGCGTGAGTGCAATAGGGAACAGGTCCGCCAAAAGAACTTTGATGATTGGTTCATAGGACGGCAGCTCTGCGGCATTTTCGATCCCCGAGATCAATGCCGGATATTTATTGATTTCTTCCAGCAGGGCTTTCGCATAGGTAGCCCGGAAATCGACTTCGGACAAAGCCATATCTTCAAATGATTTTATAATCTTATGGAAAGCGATCAGTGTCTTAAAAGGGCTGGATTTAAATGTGAAGCTAAATTGCATTGCGCTTGTTTCTGACTAAATTAGATTGTTGTTGGAGGTTATACAAATGTATGAAATAATCAGTGATTGAATAGCAAAAATCGCGGTAAACATCTCTTTTTGAGATAAAGTTTTTCATTTATTGTATTTCGTTAATTAAAAAAGTAAATTCGGTCTATCGCTTAGGCAATAGCAAAAGATCGTTTCAATAAAATAAGAGGTGAAAACAACATTATGTTCAGGCATCGAGATAAGGGACGGAATTATATCCACAATGTGCAATTAGCTGCATTGTTGTCAACAGTAGCCGGAATAGTGAATATCGTGGGCGTACTTTCCTTTAAAACATTGACAACAAATGTTACTGGCCACTTTGCCTTTTTTTCGGAGGAGCTCTATCGCAATAATTATCTATTTGCCTTTCTGAGTATGCTGTATGTTATTTCCTTTTTACTGGGCGCATTTGTTGCCAATACGACCATGGAGCTTACGTCCAGAGGGAGGTTACATTTTTCGTATAGTCTTCCTATCATAATTGAAATTGGTTTACTTCTATTTGTGTCATTTTTTAATTTCCCCGTGTTCAACAGCGCTGTTTGGTTATCCTGTATACTTTTGCTCGCCATGGGATTGCAAAACGCCCTGGTCACGAAGATATCTGGATCTGTGGTCCGCACCACCCATTTAACAGGTTTGTTTACGGATCTGGGAATTGAGCTATCTCAGCTAATTTTCTATAAAAAAACAAATGAACGCAAGCGTTTAAAAGGAGGGATACTACTTAAAATAATTATCATTGGTGGATTTTTCTTTGGTGGTATCTTAGGCGCATTTATATACAGCTGGTGGGAGAGAAAGACCTTATTATTGCCGGTAATCATATTGCTGATCGCACTTAGTTATGACCGTTTATTACTCGGGTTTTATAGGCTCAGTCGCAGGCAATAGGATCAGGTGGATAAAGCAGCCAAAACTCCCAACAGCGCAAATTGTCCCATAAGTTGAACTATTTTGTTTAATCTGATGTTCTTCAGATAACCTGCCTCAAATATGCAGGAAATTGAAAAATTAATATCAGATAAAATGATTGGATTTAACAAAAATATGCTGGGTGGATTGATCGGCGCATTGGTCCTGAATGTAGTGCACAGCGCTGCAAAAAGGTTTGACCCTGAGGCTCCGGCAGTGGATGAGGTGGGCGAGGAGGCGATGAAAAAGACGGTCAGTGCAGCCGGATTTAAGCCACCAAAAGGAAATGCGCTGGTCGCTGCGACCTTTGGAGCTGACGTAGCCTCAAACGCCATGTTGTATACATTGATCGGATACGGCGGCGATAAACACCGCGTGTTACGCGGAGCATTGCTCGGTACTGTCGTCGGGCTCGCCACATTGACCATTCCGGAGCAGGCCGGACTGAATGCCGAGCCGATAAAAAAGACCGAACGTACAAAATTAATGACCGTAACCTGGTATGTGATCGGTGGAGTGGCCGCCGCATTGGCCATAAAAGCCCTGCGAAAGAAAACCTCTTTTTAAGGATTCAGCTCCGCCCTGAATTCCGGTTAAGGAAATGCAGGCCGGAGCTGCTTAGGCCTTAGCCTACCTTTTTACACGGGCAAAAGCGCGGACCGGGAATGTGCCCACCCCTCTAAACTTGGGCGGGGCGGCCGTAAAACGAAAGTTCTCATCGGGCAATAATTCAAGATTGCAGAGATGTTCGACAATCAGGATTTCCGCTCCTAGAAGGGTGGAGTGGACGGGGCGTGATTTGCCTTTGGTACTATCGATATTGTGCGAATCAATGCCCACCAGTTTGACACCGCATTCGGCAAGGTATTTCGCTGCGGCTTCATTCAAATAAGGATGATTTTCATAATACGCTTCGGTATTCCAGTTTTTATCCCAGCCTGTATGGATCAGTACTGCGCGGTTTCTGATCTCCCTGTTCCGGAGCTGTTCATCCGTGATTTCCAAGCCCTTGGTATAAGGCAGCCGGATCACCACCGCATCCAGATCGACAAAGGCCTTTAAGTCCATCTCGGCAGTATCTTTGCCATGTGCATAGCGGTGGAAGGGGCAGTCAATATAGGTACCGGTATTGGTTACCATCTCAATCTTACCGATCTGAAATTCTGTTCCTTCATCGTAAAATTGTCTGGAGTCAGCTCTGGAAAGGTAATCGCAGATAATAGGCGCGGGCAGGCCTTTGTAGGTCACCAGTCCATTTTCGATGGTATGGCTGAGATCAATCAATAGATCAGCCTC
Organism: Sphingobacterium sp. NGMCC 1.201703; assembly: GCF_047784615.1. Lineage (NCBI taxonomy): Bacteria > Pseudomonadati > Bacteroidota > Sphingobacteriia > Sphingobacteriales > Sphingobacteriaceae > Sphingobacterium > Sphingobacterium sp. NGMCC 1.201703. Next base: position 157,601 of record NZ_JBLOHD010000012.1, read on the forward strand.
ACTTTCTGTTGGCGGAGCCTTACGCTTGTGGGCTTCGGCAAAGATTTCCTTGTTCAGAATATTTACCTTTCCGGCCATCAGCAGCCGTAGATCTTTGATGATATAATCCGCGAGTTCCGCGTCGCTGATATCATCGCCTGTGATATCAAGCCTGAAATCTTCGCCTTTAAGGCTGCCTCCATTGGTAAAGTAAACTTCAAAATCAAATTTTACGCGTTTTTCCATAATGGGTCTGTATGTATTGGAAGAAAAATAGCAGAAATTTTATACGAACGAAGATAACGAAAATCCAGCTGATTTAAACTGCAGCAGTTGGATATGGCCTAAAAATGTAAAGTTCAAATTTAAACCACTACGATATCAATATATGTTTTTAACCATTAAGTACTACTATAGTACCACTTATAAACTAAACGAGATCACAGCGTACGTGCTAAATGCCTTTTGTCTTCGACGGATTTTAAATGGATATAAGCGAATATGAAAAGGATCTTGTTGCTCATACCACAAATAGTTATTTTTAACACACATTCAAAGCACATGAGATTATTTAAATAAATGAAAAAATTCTGGGAATTCTTTCAATGGTTGCTGCTTATTGGCTTCATCATTGCGATCGCTTTTATATTGAACAGTTACCGTTATCTGATTTATGCTTTAATAGGTGCTTCTGTACTCTATTTCCTGTTGAGAAAGATCATTGCCAGCAGATTGAGCAAGCAAAATGGCAACAGGAACGTCCAATACAGTATCAATGGAAAACCGTTGACACTTCGAATGAGAAAGCTGACCACCTTTGTTGTTTTACTGCTACTTGTATACATTATGGTGGTTTCGGTCTTTTCGGTGAGCCCAGGCCTGGAGCGGAAAGAATTTATGCTGACGCATCCGAATTGGGTGGCCGTAACGCCCTCGATCCGAAACCTTAGCGCTGACATCCAACGCGGGAAGACGAAATACGCCTATATCGATCTGGAATACCAGTTTACTGCTGGTGGAGATGCATATACACAAAAAATACATAAGGCAGAAAAGCAGTATTCATTTTTTCCGATCATAGGGCGGGGGGCGTTTGAAGCAATGCGGATAGAGCTGTTGACTAGAGCGAGGAAAAAAAATATAGATCAGGAATACGTATTGTTTTATAATCCACAGGACCCCGAACAACAGCAGTTTTTTCTGGCTAACGATAGCTTCTACCTGCAGCGATCATTGTTGTGCGATATCCTGTTTGTGTATGGTGTCTTGTTTATAATCATTTTGATTGTGGCCTTATCTTTTAGAATAAGACGATAATTTAAGCATGAGAAATCAAATCAGGTAGCAATGAATCCCTCATGATCTATTCCATAACAGAAAAGGCTGTCCTACAGGATCTGTAAGACAGCCTTTTCTGCTTATGAGCGGGATAGCTCAGCAGCAGAGCTTTGCGGTTAGGGCAGAGTCGTAAGATCTATTGCCGGCGCAGCATTCCCATTGCTTACAGTAAACAAAGTGCCTGGGTTGACAACTGTATTGAAAAAACCACCATTTTTAAGGAAGAAGCTATTTCCATTGCTGCCCCCCATGGCATCGATGCGCTGGTTGCTGGAATAGGTTCCATCCACTGTAAATTTGGCTTGAACCACCGGCATCCAGGTACCTGATGTGGTACGTACCCATTGGTTTTTATAATCTGCTGAGCGTCCGAGGTAGCCGTTATCGGCGTTAAAGTTTTCAAGGAAGCTGTGGAAGTTGGTCAAATAAGTGGATATCTTTGGTCTTTTCCAGCTCGCCACCAGCACCCAGCTGTTAACAGAAGGATCATTGAACCAAGCCGTAAAATCGGTGGCACCATTCCCATCAGGCTCGCCTTTAAGCAAGAATTTGTAGCTCTTGCCGCTTGTCCAATTGTATTTCATATAGCTCTGTCCACCCGAACCTTCACCACCAAACTCACCGGTCGTGGTATTCGCTCCTTTGCGATTGAGTGTAATGCGGTCTTCAGCCGGTATTTCAGCGGGATTGTCGGTGCTGTAAGGACTCCATACCGAAAACAGGATCCGGCGCTCCGTGGCCGAATTGACCTGCATACCAAAATAACCCTGGCCAAATCCATTGGCCATAAAATAGGATCCTATTTTATCTTCGCCGGTAGGGACATTGATTTCGCTATAATAATAGGAGACCTGTTGGCTGGTCGGTACCGTATAGCCCAAGTGACAGGATGGGCCACGTCTCGACCAATAGTAGGTATTGTCAATATTATTGTCACTGTAGATTACGGTACCCGTTGTCGCTGATCCGCTTAAGATAAGATGGGAAACATCGGCAAAATAACCGCCGGTTTTGGAGATACCCTGCAGATCCATTTTGACATAACCGCCCGCATTGATCGTGTAGTTACCTACGGTATAATCCTTTAGGGCACCGCCTTTCAGGTTGACCTGCTTACTCACCCCGTTGATGGTCAGCCTGACCACGCTGCTGTCACCATTGGGCAATACCTTGGCCCGGATTTTCACGCTCAATGTACCTGACTGTGGCAACTTAGCATAGGTACTCACAATGCTGTTGGCATTGGTCCAGTTGGCTAAGCCATTGCTATTGATGACCTCAACGGCACCGGAAGGTGCTGCTGTAACGAAGGCATTGCCTCCCAGTGGAACCTCATAACCGTTGGGACCGGGTGTCGCAGCCCGCAAAGACAATTTTTCTTCAGTCTCCGGCTTAACAACAGTCTTTTGACAGGAAACAAAACAGATCAGTGCCGCACCGAGCAGTGCCGCAAATTTAATTTTTCTCATAATTTATCTTTAATTGTTTAGTATTAATTTATCAAAAAACTTACATGTCAAGAAAAAAAATTAAACGCAATCGATTGTGTGATTTACTTCTGTAACAAGATCTGCCATGTGCGGCAATTGACAGCGCCCTGACATTTCAAGCTAGCCCAGAGCCATCGATTTTTGTATCTTGCATTAAGCGTTTATTTAGCCAAAATTTAAACAGGAATAATTGCATTTAACACAAACACAGCAGGTAGGAATGGAACTAAAAATCAGACAGGCACAGGAAAATGAAATCAATGTATTACTAGAGTTTGAACAGGGAATTGTTGCCGCCGAACGCCCTTATGACGACACCTTAAAGGAGGGTGAAATTCATTATTATGATCTGCTGGAATTAATAAAATCTGCAGAGGCAGAGGTTCTGGTTGCTGTGATTGGCGATCAGCTCGTCGGATCCGGTTATGCCAAGATCGTCGATGCCAAACCCTATCAAAAGTATGCGAAATATGTCCATTTGGGATTTATGTATGTAAAACCTGAATATCGTGGCCAGGGTATCAACAAATTGATTCTGGAAGCCCTGACAGACTGGGCGAAGGACCGAAACATCACAGAACTGAGGCTTCAGGTCTATGATCAGAACGAAAGTGCAAAAAAAGCATATTGCAAAGCTGGTTTTAAACCCAACCTATTGGAAATGAGAATAGAGATTTAGTTCCAGCTTTTTTTCTTGTGTCTGTATTTAGATTTATTCAAAATAATGATATCTTTGGGCCGTTATTATTTTGAGTTTAATCGTTACCATAAATCGTCTACCAGACCAAACAAGAAATGAAAGTTAATCCATATCGCGTGACTAGGCTCACAGTCGCCTTAGTAGCTTGTTCTTTTTCCTTATCCACATCAGCCTCTGCGGGAACCGTATATAACAGCTACAGGCCTTTCGATATATCCATTCCCAAAGCACAGCAAAAAGGTACGATCATAGGCCAGGTGGTCGATGCGCAAGGTCTCCCTTTGGCAAATGTACGTGTTGAGTTAGATGCAGCAAAGAGCACCAAGTCCGATAAAGATGGTTACTTCAGATTAACAGCTATACATTACGGTACATACCGTTTGACATTAAGTTCGGTGGGATTTGGCAAGCGATTTCAAGATATTGACCTGCGCGAGGAGCAACATGATTTAAAAACGATTACCTTGACTGCCGAACAGCAGAGTTTGGATGAAGTGGTCGTGACAGCAAGTCGATTGGCAGAACATATCGATCAGGTGCCCTCATCGATCACCTATATCGGTACTAAGGCACTCGATCAGCAACGGCAGATCAACGATAATCTGCCATCCATCCTGATGCAGAAGGTACCCAGTATCTCGCCCAGCGAGGAAAGCCAAAATAACTTTATCGCCAAAATTCGGGGGCGTAATTTTTTGGTATTAATTGACGGCATTCCGCAGTCCACACCGCTACGCAATGGTGGTCGCGACTTGCGGACAATCGATGCCAGTGCAATCGATCACATCGAGGTGGTGAATGGCGCTACGGCAATGTACGGCAACGGCGCTGCCGGCGGTGTAATAAACTACATCACCAAAAAGCCACAGCAAGGGAAAAAGCTGGCTTCATCAACCTATCTCAATAATTCATTGAGCCTGGTAAAGCCTAGCGAGACCTATGGCTACAATATCGCCCAGGTATTTTCAGGGCAGCTGGACAAATGGGATTATGTCATTCAGGGTAAAGCCGGACGCTCGGGTGTGGTACGGAGCGCCGACGCAGCGATTGCCAGTCCGTTTTATGGGTTGGGCGAAACACGCGCTTATAATGTCCTGACCAAAATCGGTTATCAAATAGCCCCCGAGCATCGGGTCGAATTTATGGGCAATTATTATCGTAGCCTGCAGGATAGTAAATATGTCGGTACCAAGGGTGATTTTGGCAAGTCGCCGGCCATTGGTATTCCTTCTGATACCGTGATCAACGGTGGTACTCCCTATAACAAGGCTTTTCATTTGAAGTATGATGGTCGATATGGAAAGACGGCAGCAAATTTAAGCCTGTACTATGAAGATATGAATACGGTTTTTGAAACGTACAACCAAAATTATTCTGACCATAAAGGAGCAAGGTTAAATTTTAATACACCTTTTCAGCTGGGCTCATCATCCAATATCTCCCTGATCTACGGTGCTGATTTTCTAAAAGACCATACCGTACAGAAAACACTGAAAGATGACCTGGTGACACCGGATATGAATATGAACAATGTCGCGTTTTATCTGCAGAGTAAATTGAATTTAGGCACCGACTGGATTCTAAAAGGCGGGGTACGCTATGAAAATATCCGTTTTAAGGTCGGCGATCTGACGAAAAATGGCAAACTCACTGCGGGTGATAATAATAATTCAGATGCTTTTGTCTTTAATATCGCCACACGGTACAACAAATATAGTTACGCGCAACCTTTCGCTTCCTTTTCGCAGGGATATTCCATTGGCGATGTCGGGCTTATCCTGCGCAATGGTGTACCCTTGAGCCAAATTGATCCCAAACCTGTTGTGGTCAACAATTTCGAATTGGGTCTAAATGGTAAATTGAATATATGGGACTACCAGCTGACAGGCTATTATAGTACATCGCAGAAAGGGAACACCTTCGCGGAGACTTCCACGCCGGGTAATTACGAACTGAGTCAGGTACCACAACGCATTTATGGGGTGGAATTTGTCGGAAATGTAAAACCGCTTCAATGGCTGTCTTTGGGAACTGTACTCGGCTATATGGATGGGCGTCAGGATCTGAAAAAAGAAGGCAAGTACAAAGATAAATTAGACAATTCCATTATTTCTCCGTTCAAAATTAACCTAAATGCCGATTTCAGCATCACGGACAACTGGAATGTTTATTTGCAATACCTGCACTTGGGTGGGCGGGACGTATTCCCGGCTGCGGAATATAATTATGGAAAATATCCGATTTCCGGTTATAATCTTGTTGATTTCCAAACCAGGTACAAATATCAGAAATTCACCTTTTTATTCGCTATCAACAACCTATTCAATGCGGATTATTATCCCGTTCATGCCGAAGTACGGGGTGCAACCAATGAAGGCCGCTATTACATCAAGGGTTCCGGGACTATGGCAAATTTAGGGATACAGCTCGATCTCTAGGTCTTCGTTTTTTTCTGGGCCTTACCATTTTTTTGTTCCTTTTGTTGAGCCAGATCCAAAGACCGGTGATGGGGAGGGTGGCGGCCAGACTAGCGGCCAAAAACATCACAATTTTTGAAGGAAGGCCAAATACCGAGCCAACATGGATGGGCTTGACCATCTTGCGCATTTGCTCGGCCAAAGGCAACTTGTTCATTGGGTTGCCTTTGATCAGCTTACCGGATCTGCTGTCGAAATAGGCCTGGTTGATCTGCAACAGCCCGCCAGAAAATGATTCTTTAGTCAATGAAAAAGCGATATGTTCCTGTTCCGGAAATGTCATCAGTATATTCCCCGGAGCAGGATAAAGGGTACTAATCTGCTGATACATGGTCTGGAGTGGCGAAAAGCCAACAGCAAGTTCCGATACTGGATTTTTTACTTTTTCTTTTTTCGTCTTGTTATCGGCACCGAAAAGCCTAAAAAACTGTTTATTGTACCAGTCAGAGCTCCATGTCAGACCGGTCAGGGTAAAGATCAGGAGAAACAATGCTGCATAGAATCCTCCCACAGCGTGAAAATCCCACACTTTTCTTTTCATAGAAGCAGACATCCCCACTTTGAGGCGCTGCTTGAGCAGCTGTTTATTCTTGGGCCACCATAGATAAATACCGCTTATCGCGAGAAATAGGGTCGCAAGAGCGGAAATCCCCGTCAGCGTCGCCCCAATTTTGTCCATCAAAAGAAAACGGTGTATATCCAGTACTTTTTGAAAGAAACGCTCAGCCTGCGGCCCTTTGGACAAGACTTCACCCGTATAGGGGTTGATATAAGCATACCAGTATTTTTCTTTTTTTGATCCATATTGAACCCGATAGCTCCTAGACGGATCAGCAGGAATTTCAAGACGGAAAAGCCTTTTATCGGGAAAAATATTTTTTGCTCCCGATACAATCACATCGACAGGTAAGCGGTTTTCCAAGACAGCAACCCGCTGTTCTTTCGGCCATAACAAAGGTGTCAGTTCTTTCTCAAAACTCAGCAGCATTCCGCTGATACAAACGATCAAAAAAATGAGACTAAAAAGCAGTCCGATAAAAAGGTGTAGTTGTTGGAATATCTTTTTTAGACTGTTTTTTGGGGTCATCTTATTTGCCATTGCTTTGATAAAGTATGAGGATGGGACAAAAGTACAGTATTATTAGGAATTATTCTAAACAAGAAAAAAAATGTACCGGCAGACAGGAGCAAGTATTTTGAATAAGGCCCTTTGATAGTGAATACTTATATTTGTGTATCGTTCGGTTTCTCTACTGCGATCCAACTATCGGCAGCCCGCATGGATGGCTGTACCGCAGCAGAAATCGGTAAAACGGCCAGATGATGACATGGACAATAGCAACTCAAATTTTATCTATCTCGATTATAATGCCACAACGCCCGTCGACGAGCGCGTGCTGCAGGAGATGCTCCCGTTTTTTGGAAGCAGTTACGCGAATCCGAGCGGCGCGCATCTCTTTAGCCTGACCGTACAGGATGCTGTCGAGCAGGCAACTGCAGAGATCGCATACGCATTGGGTACGCATGCGGGAAATATCGTCCATACTTCCGGTGCTACCGAGGCAATCAATCTAGCGATCCAGGGACTGCAGTTTTCCCCGCGTAAACATATCGTCAGTATAGCCACCGAACATAAAGCTGTATTGGAAACCTGTGCATTTATGGAGCTGCTGGGATTTGAAATCTCTTACCTTGCCGTGGACGAGCAGGGGATACCTGATCTGGCCTTGCTGGCAGAAACCATCCGTGAGGATACCGCATTGGTCTGCAGTATGCTCGTGAATAACGAAACCGGCCTGATCCTGCCGATCAGGGAAATCGCGGAAATTGCCCATCGGCAGCAGGCACTGGTCTTATGCGATGCAACCCAGGCAGTCGGCAAAATGCCTGTTCATACCGGGGAACTCGGCGTTGATCTACTGGCCTTTTCGGCGCATAAATTTTATGGCCCAAAGGGAGCTGGGGGGCTTTTTATAGGCGAGCAGGCAAAAAACGTGCTATCGCCGATTATGCAGGGCGGTGGGCAGCAACAGGGATGGCGTGGCGGTACGCTCAATACAACGGGAATTATCGGCATGGCTGCTGCACTGCGGATTGCACAAAAAGAACTGAATGCAGAGCAGCAGAAAATAGGCCGGCTAAGAGACCTACTGGAAAACGAACTGCTGTCTATCGATGGAGCATTCCGGAATGGTAGTTCCATCCATAGACTTTATAACACAACCAACATCTGCTTTCCGGGGGCATTATCCGAACAGCTTATCATGGGTCTGGGAACCATCTCCGTTGCCAGTGGCTCGGCCTGCTCGGCGCTGACCTCACGACCTTCACATGTGCTCAAAGCCATGGGCCGCGCAGACCTCGACGCCCTGTCATCCATCCGTTTTAGTCTGGGCCGCTCAACGACGGAAGCGGAAATCGATCAGACTGCCCGTCGGGTTAAACAGCTTGTTCAGAAACTGCGAAATACAAACTAATGGCCTGCATTTTCCCTGACCTGAAAAACATGGAGCAGCTGCGGAAATAATGCGGCAATACTTTCACGTACGCCATTGGTCGATCCGGGCAGTGTAAGGATCAGCATCCGGTCGGCAAAACCTGAAATACCCCGCGAGAGCATTGCTGTCTTGACCCGCTGTTGTCCATACTGCCGCGCCGTCTCCATAATTCCGGGAATGTCCCGGGTAATATAAGGGGCTACGGTATCGGGCGTAACATCGCGGTCGGAGAGACCTGTCCCGCCCGTAAAAACCAGCAGGTCTATTCCAGTCTGCTGATAATGCTCCACACGTTCCCGTATCGCTTCAGGCTCGTCGGCAACTACGGCATAGACAATATCACGTAAACCCTGTTCTTCAAGAAGTTCAAACAAAATCTTGCCGGAAACATCCTGCTTGTGACCTGCGGCAACCGAATCACTGCAGACCACCACGGCGGCTCTGAGCTGACCGGCCCAGGGAAAGGATTCATTGCTCTTACCACCGCGCTTTTCGAGCAGCCGGATAGCGCCGATCTCCACCTGCTTGTCCACAGGCTTCAGCATATCATAAATGACAAGAGCTGCAACCGAAGCACCATGCATGGCTTCGACTTCAACACCGGTTTTGTAAATCGTATGTACTTCAACTTCAATACGGATCTGTAAGCCTATGATGGAATAACGAATAGCTGCATACTCTACGGGTAAAGGATGGCAGTCCGGAATCATGTCACCTGTTTTTTTGATCGCAAGTAATGCTGAGGCACGTGCAAATTCAAAGATATCACCTTTGGGGATCTGTCGCTGCTCGATCATCCGAATCGTATTTTCGGAGGAGACATTTACCGTAGCCTCTGCGATAGCTTTACGTAGTGTGCTGCTTTTATGTGTAATATCGACCATGTTATCTATTTGTTTTCCATTGATGGGTATCGTCTTCAAATATTTCTTTGCCCCAGATAGGCATTTCTTTTTTTATGCGTTCCACAAGCTCCTCGCAGGCATCTATGGCTGCACGCCGATGTGCAGAAGAGGTGAAGACAAAAAAGCAGATTTCGCCTACCTGCACCAGTCCTTCACTGTGGTAAACATGCATACAGGCCAGGGGATACTTGTCAAAGACCGCCTGACGGATTTCGGCCATCTTTGACAGCGCCAGTTCCCGGTTAATGCTATAGTCAATCGCGCGCACCGTTTTTCCGTCCACCTGATCGGCACGGATCTGCCCAAGAAAAATACTATGGGCTCCAATGTCAGATTTACGGCCATGTGTGGCAATACTTGTGGCAATCCGCTCAGGGGGAATGGGACCCTGCATAAAAATATCGTTTTTTTCCTTATTCATTGAAATAGTTTTTTAAAACCATGATACCGCCGCCCACATGAAAAATCTGCTGCTTGCTGCTGGCCTGCCCCAGGTAGTACTGGGCTGCTGCCAAACTCCGCTTGCCGGTCTGGCAGACGAAGACGATACGCCTGCCGTTCAGCTGTTCCAATTGCTGCGGCAATGTTACAAGCGGAATGGAGAGATGAGGAACGGGAAGCCGTGGTAATTCATCCATTTCCCGTACGTCCACCAGCTGCAGATCAGCGGCAAGCCATTGCATGACAAGGTCGGCAGCGGTGATAACCTGTAGCTCTCCACCTGTCGCAGTACAATGATTGTTATAATCAAAATTCTTTACGGCATCCAGATGCTGGGGAAAAGAGATTCCTTCGGGTGCCTCCGGGGGTATATCAAAAGTAAAAGTACGATTATCCAATAAATTGACAGTCATCAATTTATTACTTAACACAACACCAATCCCGGTCAATAATTTAATGGCTTCTGTTGCCTGTAATATGCCAAGCATACCGGGCAGTACGCCAAGCACACCGGCCGTATTACAATCCGGTGCCTCCAGGGGATCCGGCGGCAAGGGGAACAGATGCCGGTAAGTTGTCTTGACACCATGCGCATCGGCTACATTGAATACAGCAACCTGACCTTCATATTGATAGATCGCAGCAAAAATCAAGGGTTTGTCCAGGAGGCGACAGGCATCGCAAAGTAAATAACGCGCGGCGAAATTGTCGGTACAGTCCAGGATGATATCGTAGGACTGTAGCCGTTCAACAGCATTTGCAGGGTTAAACTGTTCCACCCAATACTGAATGTTGCACTCGGGATTTAACTGCCCTAGCTTGCGGGCCGCGACCTCAGCCTTAGGCTGACCGATATCTGCGGTATCATACAGCACCTGCCGATGCAGATTGCTCAGTTCAATACGGTCATGGTCTATAATAGCGATGTGTCCGACGCCGGCCGCAGCAAGATACTGTAGCGCTGGGCAGCCGAGACCGCCGGCCCCCACAACCAATAAGCGCGCGGACTGCAACTTCGCTTGGCCTACTTCGCCAAACCCCGGTAACACATACTGCCTTGCATAACGTTCATGCTGCATACTTATCCTCCAGAATAGGGTGGCATCAGCGCCACGGTATCATTTTCCTGTAATACGACGGGCCCATTGATAATCCTATTATTGACAGCTATGAGCAGCTTACGATGGGCAAGTGCTACATGCTGATGCGATAATACCGTCAGGAGTTCCTCCGTATCGACTGCCGTCATGTAAAACTCTTTCTCCAGAATATCTGTCAAAGCACCAAATGTCTTAACTTGAACTCTCATTTTTCAATATATCTAATGTCTATATGCTACAAACCGGATGTGCATACCTTAAATTACGCTGTTGTAAACAATAGTTTATAGGCGGCAACCAAAAGTACGGCAGCCAGCACATATTTCAATACTTCCTGGTTTAATTTTTTTGATCCCAGATACGCGCCCAATAGGCCTCCCGTAAATGCGACAGCGATATAAATCCACATATGCACATTAAACGAAACGCCCTGTGTAAGCATACCGCCAAGTCCCGACAATGAATTTACAAAAATAAATGCAGCACTGATTGCCGCAGTCTGTTTTTGATCGGTCCATTTGAGCAGGATCAGAAAAGGGGACAGAATAATTCCGCCACCGATACCGATCATACCCGATAACAGGCCGACAACAGCACCTATGACCAATGCCCCAAGGCTGTTGTACTGTTTAAGCTCAGCTTCGGCCGGACTTCTGAAAAAGAAAAACCGAACGATCGGAAACAACAGCAGCAGACCAAGTAGGCGTTTGTAAAGGTGGTCCTCCAAGGTAATCATGCCACCGATAAAAGCCATAGGAACCGAAGCTACGGAGACCATTAAAAATAGATTACGTTTAAAATAATGCCCTCTGTAATACTGTATAAAAGAAGTTAACGAAACAAAAAGATTAAGTACTAATGCTGTAGGTTTCATCTCCTGCGGCGCAATACCATAGAGTGCCATCAGGGCAAGATAACCGCTGGCACCGCCATGTCCGACAGCAGCGTACAGGAAGGCGAGGATAAACAGAAAAAAATAAAAAAGCTCAATGGGCATGGTTCCTTAGCTTAAGAGATGGATAATAACTTCGTCTCCGGCTGCGCAGCCTTCTGAATCTTCCTCCAGAATCAACAGGCAATTGGCCTGGGCATAGGATTGGAGGCGATAAGATTCCTGTGCATGAAGAGGTTTGACGGCATGCCCATCGTAGTAGGCCTTGAGAAAATGGGTCAGTCCAGGCTTTTTGTGATAAGCCACCGTACTGCGTGTCCTGACATAAGGATCGCGCTCAGGCAGCTGCATCATACGCTCCAGTGCCGTCGCCACATACAGGTAAAAACAGGTCAACGCAGAGGCGGGGTTACCGGGCAATCCAAAAACAAGCTTTTCCTCCCGGCTGCCGAAAAAGAGCGGTTTGCCCGGTTTCTGGCGGATACGATGAAAATGTTGTTTAACACCACAGCTCTTGGCGACATCCACGACATAATCGTAGTCTCCGACGCTGACGCCCCCGACCAAAAGGACAACATCAGCCTTATTCAAGGCTCGCTCAAGGGCTGTGCGGAGCAGGTTTTTGTCATCACGCACCTGAATGCCCTCCACCTTGTCTATTCCCAGCTGCTGAAGCGCTGCCTTGAGCTGGTAAGAGTTGGATTCGTAGACTTCGCCATAACCGAGTGTTGCATCCGTGGGTCTGAGCTCGTCGCCAGTGAGGATAATATGCACTATGGGTGCGGCGTACACCGACACTTCGGTACAGCCGATATTGGCCAGATAGCCGATGGCAGCCGGAGTCATGGGGGTACCAGGCAGCATGGCAATACTGCCGGCTTCCACCTCGGATCCTTCGGGGCGGACATTGTCTCCCAATGTTAAGGCCGGGTCTTGTATCAAAATCGTATCTGCTTTACTGAAGCTGACTTTTTCCTGCATCACCACCGTATCAGCACCCAGGGGCAGTGGGGCACCGGTATAGATGCGCATGGCCTGTCCGGGATCAAGGGTCTTTGCGATTGTCGTACCCGCGGGTATTTTATCCACGACGGGAAGTTCCTGCATGCGGTCGGCAAAACGGATGGCGTAACCATCCATCGAGGACTGTGCAAAGCCTGGAATAGCCTGCCCGGCAATCACGGACTGCGCTAGGGTATAGCCCAAAGCATCCGGTAGAGCTAGCCGCTCTTGCCGCAGGGCGGGCAAAAAATGATGAATAATGGCCTTGGCCTGCTGGACACTGATAAACTGATGTGGAAGACGGAAATAATCCGCCTGGGTATCCACATCGTATTTTGCGTCTTCGTAAGGGAATATGATCCTGTCGTCGGCATATTGTTCGGCAAATTTCTTTGCGCCCTGCTGGCCTTCGAGCTGCATCAGACCTTCGAAGTATTTTTTATCGAAGAGAACCGGTGCTCCCCAGGTCCCGGAAAAACCGGTAGCGACAATCCCTTTGCCACTGCTATCGGCAAGTTGAATAAGCTGCTGAAAGACATGCTGGTCCACAAAGGGCTGATCGCATAAACTAATGATGCATCGCTCTAGTTCAGGTTGTTTTTTTAGCAACTCCTTTAAACCCATAACAATGGAACTGGCCAGACCTGACACCCAATGTGTATTGACAACAACATCAACATTGCTATTCTGCAACAATGTATGGATCGGATCGGGATACGCGCCGGTAACAACCGTGACGCTGACGCCCGGGACAGCAAGGGCTGCACGACTGATCCGTTTCAACAAGGGTTCACCCTCAAACTCTAGCAGCTGTTTGGGAAGGCCAAGCCGTGAGGAATTGCCCGCCGCCAATATCATTATACCTGTTTGCTTTATCATCCGCCAATGGTTATCATACTCCGATTTGTGAGGTCATCGGTGTCTATCTGTTCAAAATCTGTTGTTAACTGTCCGCCAAGCGCTTTGGATTTGGCGCGTATATTTTCCTGGATCAGCGGCAGCACATCAACACCGGCCCTTAAGCCTGTCAGCAGGTCTGTTTCACCTTGCGAAAACAGGCAGTTTTTAAGTTTGCCATCGGCGGTGAGCCGTATGCGGTTGCATCCCGCGCAGAATGGTGCCGTCATGGTGCTGATCAATGCGATACGGCCCGCATGGCCGGGAATCAAAAAGGCCTTTGCCGTATCGTGCGGTCCAGCCGTAACAGCTTGGATAGGGTAGAACTGCTGGATCTGATGCATAATATCTGCTTGGGTATAAACTTGGTTGCTGGTCCACTTGTTACCACTGAAAGGCATAAATTCGATAAAACGGACCTCTAGCGGATTTTTTTCGGTCAAGGCGGCAAAATCAAGGATCTCGTCGTCATTGATACCTTTCATCACCACCATATTGATCTTGGTGGGGATACCATGCTGTAGCAGCAGATCGATATTGTGGCGCACACGGCCGAAGTAATCTCTCCGGGTGATCTGCAAAAAACGTTCGGCCCGTAGGGTATCCAGGCTGATATTGATGCTTTTGAAACCGGCTGCCACGAGCTGTGGCAACATCTCATCGATCCGGATACCATTGCTGGTCATATGGAGCTCGACCGGAAGTCGGGCCAAACGCTCAATAATAGCGGGTGAATCCTTACGTACCAGGGGTTCGCCACCGGTCAGGCGTATCTTTCGGATACCCTGATCCACAAATAGCTTAGCTAAAGTCTCAATATCGTCAACCTGCATCAATTGCTTGTGTGGGGTAAAGCTATATTCTTCCTCCGGCATACAATAGAAACAGCGTAGATTGCAGTTATCGGTAAGGGATATCCGTAAATAATCGTGTATACGTCCAAATGTATCCTTGAGTATCATAATTAAGGTATTAGGGGATTTTCGGCATGTATTTTAGTCTGGAGAAATTTGAGAGACCCCCCGGGTCGGCCGTTTAAAACGGCTTTAATCTCTGCGATAATGGCCAGCGCAATTTCATCTGATGTTTCGGCGCCTATATCAAGGCCTACAGGACCGTGAACAATATGCTGCTGTGCCGGGGTAAGTTCGGCACCGTCCTGCCGCAGATCCGCAAACATACGTAATAATTTGGTTTTCGGCCCCAACAAACCAATGTAAGGGGTAGGGCTGTGAACCAGCTCCTTCAATAGGCTGAGATCATAGCGATAATTATGCGTCATCAGCACAAAAACGGTCCAGGGATCTATAGCTATGTTCTTCAAAACCTCCTCAGCGGGGCCTGTCATCAAACGATGGGCCCTGGGGAAGCGTCCTGCCGTAGCATGACCGACCCGCCCATCAAGCACCGTAATTTCCCAACCCAATAAACTGGCGGTTTCCACGACAGGCTGGGCATCATTTCCGGCACCAGCCAGGACTAAATGGGTGGTGGGTGCGAGGTATTGAATCAGCACTTCCTTATTTTCTCCCGCCCTTGTTAGCGAAGCCAACACGGACTGTCGGTTTGTTCGGGCTAAATTGATATATTCCTTCAGCTCCGGAAATTGCGTGTCTACAGATTGAATCTCGGCTGTTAAATCTTTAACAAGCAACTGGGTCCCTTCATGTTCTCCTTGTCTGTCGCTGGAAAAGCAGGTCGCCAAAAGAGCTTCATGCCGCTGTTGTAATAGGCTTTCCAGCAGTATGATCGGATGATCTGTCCGCTGCAGGTCTATATATTCAAAAAGTATGTGCACAATACCATTGCATCCAAGCTGCAGCCCGATCGCCGAGCCTTCCGCAGTATTGGTATCGTAAGTGACAAGCCGATTTTTACGTTGATGAATGGCCAGCAATGCTTTTTTGAGTGCATCGCCTTCCAAACAGCCGCCGCTGATCGCGCCAGTCATCCGGCCATCTTCCGTGACCAGCATACGTGCTCCCGGTCTACGGTAGGAAGAGCCCTCCACCTTGACTACCGTGGCCAATGCCATCGCGTTATTTTCGGAAACGGCTTCACGCGCAGCCAATACAATGTCTTTGATCTCTTTCATGCAATTACGGGCAAGCCGGGTTGAACGCGGATATATATTGATTAAATGGAACAGCTTTTTATTACAATACCGTTGATCAAATTTAACGATTTACACGGTAAAAAACATGAAAACTGTAATATTGGTAAAAACATCCGTAAAATGTATAAATAATTGATTAATTTAAATACGATTTTGATGACCGAATGCACTGAAAGCGAATACATAAGTGAAAACTTATCGCATGGAATGGCGAAAAGCAGAATCATTCAACCGATTAAACAAAACTTGTAAAGTCAAGAAAAAAATAAGATTATGGCTAAATATTCAATTCTGGTAAACGGTAAAAAGCACGATGTTGATGTGCTGGAAGATATGCCCTTGCTCTGGGTTCTCCGTGATATTATCGGCCTGAAAGGCACCAAGTTTGGCTGTGGCAAGGCCCTGTGCGGAGCCTGTACCGTTCACCTCAATGATACCGCAATCCGATCCTGCTCTTTTCCCATTTCCGCCATCGGTGATGGCAAAGTGACTACGATTGAAGGACTCTCTGAAGCGGGCGACCATCCGGTACAGGAGGCCTGGGAGAAACATGTGGTCCCCCAGTGCGGCTACTGTCAAACGGGACAGATTATGAATGCTGCTGCGTTATTGAAAAAAAATGCCAAACCTTCGGAACAGGATATTGAGCAGGCCATGCAGGGCAATCTATGCCGCTGTGGTACCTATAACAGAATTAAAGCAGCCATCCTGGAAGCGGCCGGTACAACGGTCACAACCGGCTAACCCTTCACCAAAAAAGTAGAGATCGCATGAAAATATTAGCTCCTTTTCAAGAAAGAAAATCCCAAAAGGTAGATTCGGAGGTTTTTAGTGTTTCCCGGAGAGACTTTTTAAAAGCCAGTGGGCTGCTTACGGGCGGACTGGTACTCGGTGTCAGCTTTTTCAGCTGTGACGATAAAGGTAAAAAGGTGGCCACAGTGGCTCCTAATGTCTACCTGAGCATTGCTTCGGACGGCAAGGTAACTATTGTCGCCCACCGTTCGGAAATGGGACAGGGTATCCGCACTTCACTGCCGCTGATCGTCGCAGACGAACTGGGCGCCGACTGGAGTAAGGTCGAAATCGTACAGGCCGAAGGGGATGAAAAGAAATATGGCAACCAGAATACCGATGGTTCTTTCTCGGTACGCATGTTTTATAAACCCATGCGTGAGGCAGGCGCCATCGCACGCTTGTTGCTGTTACGGGCTGCTGCCAAAGAATGGCAGGTAGACATTGCTGAGCTGGACACCCAAAATGGCCAGGTTATTCAACAGGGTTCGGGCAAGAAGAAAGATTTCGGCGATCTGGTGCAAACAGCCTTATCCCTGCCTATTCCTAAAGTAAATGAAATCAAACTGAAAGACAGCAAGCAATTCAATATGATCGGCAAGGAGACGCCAATTATTGATCTGCATAATATTGTCACTGGTAAAGCTGTTTTCGGAATCGATGCGGTTACAGAAGGAATGAAAATCGCGGTGATCAAGCGCTGTCCTGTTGTTGGAGGTACCGTAAAATCCGTCAACGACAGTAAAGCTTTGGCGGTACCCGGTGTGATCAAAGTGCTGACGATCAAAGGTGCTGGTTTGCCGGCAACGTTATCCCGGCCACTCAGTGGGGTAGCGGTTATTGCTGAAAATACCTGGGCAGCGATCAAGGCCCGTGATCTGCTGGAGGTGGAATGGGAATTGGGCCCCAATGCGGGCTACGATTCCACCAAACAGATTGAGGAACTCAAGCGGGTGGTGGCGCAGGAAGGCACGCTACGCCGTAAACGCGGCGATTTCAAAGCGGCCAAGGCCAATGCAAAAAAGGTCATTGAACATACTTATATCGCGCCCTACCTGGCGCACGCTACCATAGAACCACCCTGCGCCCTCGCTGTGGTGAAAAATGGAAACTGTGAAATATGGGCATGTACCCAAAACCCGCAGGGTGCCCGTGATGCGGTAGCCAAGGAGCTGGGAATTGCGGTGGAAAAGGTAAAAATGAATGTCACACTACTGGGCGGTGGATTTGGCCGGAAGTCCAAGCCAGATTTTATCCTCGAAGCGGCGGTACTGGCCAAAGAGTCGGGGCTGCCGATCAAGGTACAATGGACACGGGAGGACGATATCCGCCATGACTATTATCATGCACTGAGCGTACAACGTATTGTGGCAACCATTGACAGCCAAAACAAACTAAGCGGTTGGGCTCACCATATTGCCAATCCGTCGATCTCGGCAACCGAAGACCAAGCTGTAGTACAACCCAGTGATGGCGAACTTATGCTGGGGGCTTCGGATTTCCCCTACAACGTGCCGGCCATCAATATTGCAACACATGATGCCAAAGCACATCTGCGTATCGGCTGGCTGAGATCGGTACGCAACATCCCACAGGTATTTGCTGCGGCCACCATGTTGGATGAAATTGCTGAAGCCAGAGGTATCGACCCCGTTGCCAATGCCTTGGAACTGCTTGGAGAAGACCGTCATATCACTTTTGACCAGGAGCTGATCAAAACCAGCTATCCCAACTATGGTGAGAAGATCAGTGACTATCCCTGGGATACAGGCCGTATGAAAAAGGTAATCGAACGGGTAGCCAAGGAGTCGGGCTGGGGAAAAACAATGCCTGCAGGCAGCGCACTGGGTTTTGCAGCACATAAGAGCTTCCTGACCTATGTGGCCTGTGTGGTGGAGGTACGTGTGGATCAGGACAAGAAAATCAGCATTCCGAATGTATATTACGCAGTGGACTGTGGCCTGGCTGTCAATGTAGACCGAATCAAATCGCAATTTGAAGGCGGAGCACAATTTTCTGCAAGCCTGGCACTCAAAAGTACCATTACCGTAAAAGATGGTCAGGTAGAACAGGGAAATTTTGACGGTTATCAGATTATCCGGATGCCCGATTCACCCAAACAGATCCATGTGCATATTGTGGACAGTGATGCCAAACCGACGGGGGTGGGCGAGCCACCGGTACCGCCATTTACCCCGGCGCTCTGCAATGCCATTTATGCGGTAACGGGAAAGCGGATCTATACATTGCCGATTGATCTGAAGGTATAAGTGGCTTGAAAATTGGTTTTCTGACACTTCTTTGGGTTTTTGGCTTTAATTTTTATGTCTTTAAAACGAGTAAAGTGGATATTTCTTTATTAAATGAAATAATGATACTAATTTAGTGTACTGAAGTGATATAAAATTTGAAATTCTATAAAATTTAAATGAAACAAATAGTACTTGTTGTAAGTTGTCTTTTAGCAATGAGCTGCAATTCAAAAAAACAGGAAGATCCAAAACTTATCGGTAAGTGGAACGGAGCAGTGAAAGATTCGGAAACAGGCGGTTCCATTGAGAAAATCTCGCTGGAATTTACAAAGGACGGAAAACTCATTCAGCAGTCGGGGGAAGGTGAAATGCAGCTTATAACTACATCAACCTACGAAACCCAACAGGATAAACTTATCACTGTGGAGACGGCTACAAAAGAGAAAACTGAAGGTAATTATAGCATAAAGAATGACACATTATCAATTATTTATGAAGGAGTTCAGAATAAATATGTGAAACTTAAGTAAACATGGGTTTTTTCAGCAAAATTTTTGGAGGCGCAGAACCTAACAGTTCATCGCAACCAGTAAGGGCGCAACATAAAAAAATAAAATACTTCGAGAACGAACTGGAAAGAATTGATCTGTGGATGCAAGATGACGATGAAGACTTCCAGCGCTATAAAGAAAAAAATGGCAGTCTGGAAAATCACCATTATATTGAAGCCTGTAGTATCAGGCTTCAAAAAATCCAGCTTATTTATTCCAAAGGCGGGGAGCTAGAAGCGATACTTCCTATACTGGACGAAGCGATAACCTTTCTCCTTCAGGCAGATCCAAAGGAGTTCAAAAATAACTCGCTATTTCTTAAATGCTGTTCTTTGCTATTTCTGCTGAAAAAACTTCAGGATCATTATCCCGGAATACAAACTTTCATAAACATTTGGGAGAACAGCGATACTGAACCGGCTTTTAAACCGGTTAACTTGATATACTTTATCGTCGGTCTTGAGCGCAAGGACAAAAGTACAAATGATTATCGCCCATTTGTGTTATTACAGGACATCATCAACCTTCCTGACAAAGAAGCGGAGCTAGCCATCAAGCAATACCTGAAAAACTGGTATGCGATGCACAAGGAGGAAGCTTGGTACAATTCCCATCTGAGGGAGTGGGGCTATTGTGGTTATTGGGCATTTGAAGTAGCTGCTGTAGTAAAAAGAATGGGGCTAGATGAAAATACCTTTAAAGACAGTGTTTATTATCCGTACGACATGGTACATTGGAAATAAGAACCTTTAATAGTTAGGACGTATAAAGACCTGCATAATGAAATCCACTGTATTACAGCATATCACCATAAAAAACATTGACTTGGTCAAAGTGAGCGACCGATCGCAGGAGCGGATATCGGATTGTATCTCGGTAGAGGAGCCCTTGGAAATCCGGATACAAACGACAGTGGGGGGAATAACAGCGCATAAGAATATTTCCGTCACGATGCGTACCCCGGGGCATGATGCTGAACTCGCCACTGGATTTCTCTTTACCGAGGGACTTATTTCGGAAGCGGGCCAAATCAAGTCGGTGGATCACGTCGATGCATTGTGTACCCGAAATAGCCATAATATTATTTTGGTGGAACTTTGTGACGGATTTGCACCCGAAACAAACAGCTTGGACCGGAATTTCTACAGCAGCTCCAGTTGTGGCGTATGTGGAAAAGGATCAATTGGGGC
This sequence comes from Sphingobacterium sp. NGMCC 1.201703, assembly GCF_047784615.1. Lineage (NCBI taxonomy): Bacteria > Pseudomonadati > Bacteroidota > Sphingobacteriia > Sphingobacteriales > Sphingobacteriaceae > Sphingobacterium > Sphingobacterium sp. NGMCC 1.201703. The sequence continues at coordinate 178,221 of NZ_JBLOHD010000012.1, forward strand.
AATCAAAACAGTCAGTATTTTTAAGGAACTTGTTGCCGAACCTTTCACGCTGAACTACGAAGTGCTCTACACATTATCGGACCAGCTCCGCGCTGCGCAGGGAAACTTTTCCGCGACCGGCGGTATACATGCAGCAGGCCTATTCGATCTAAACGGACAGCTTATTGCATTGCGGGAGGATATAGGGCGCCATAATGCACTCGATAAGCTCATTGGCCATGCGCTGATGAACGGTTTATTGCCCTTGCAGAAAACGATACTGCTATTGAGTGGCCGTGCCAGTTTTGAGCTTGTGCAAAAAGCGGCCATGGCGGGTATCTCCTGCATTGCGGCAATCGGTGCCCCTTCCAGCCTAGCAATCGAACTGGCCGAGGAATTTGACATAAGCTTATTGGGATTTTTGCGGGATCACAGATTCAATATTTACCATCAGGGAAACAATATGACGATTGGAGGGTTAATACCATAAGTTCCGTACGATCCAAAAAAACGATGTCGATCGACAATAAAATTTAGAGAGATTAACAAATTTAGAAAGATAAAATCAGGCAGCAAATTGATAAATAGCTAGAAAGATGAAAATACGAATCAAGGATAATACAGTCAGGCTGCGGTTGACCAGGTCTGAAATTGATCAGTTAGGTACCCAGGGGGAAGTATCCGGGCGGACCGAATTCATCCAGCAGGATCTTGTTTACAACATTGTCCAGTCAGCTACCGAATCACTTGTAGCCTCTTTTGTGGGCCATAAAATCACGGTCGGTTTATCAGCTGAGATGATCAGGGAATTGGTCCAAACGGAACGGATCGGCTTCGAGGGGCAATCGGGAAAAGTAAAATTGCTCGTGGAAAAAGATTTTGCCTGTATTGACAATACGACGGAAGATCAAAGTGACAATTATCCGAACCCCAATCTCGCATGCTGACTTTAAAAAAATAAGTATCCCAATACCTATCGTCATGGAAGAAAACAACAGAAAGCAAAAACTGGAGCATGATATTCAGGCCGAGCCACAGGCAGAAAACCCTTATAAGCTTCTTGACCTTAAGCTGACCCCCGTGGAAAAATCGGCGGCGGGTATTCCGGCAGTTTTGGCTGCCTTTGCAGATCTTATTGAAGAAAAGACGCTTTTTAGGGGCTCCAAAGCCTTATTCAAAATGAATCAGATGGGCGGATTTGACTGTCCCAGCTGTGCTTGGCCTGATCCTGACGATGAACGCTCGCCCGTAGGTGAATATTGTGAAAATGGCGCTAAAGCCCTGGCCGAAGAGGCAACCACGAAGCGGGTGACACCGGGATTTTTCAAAAATAATTCGGTCTATGAGCTGGCACAGCTCAGCGATTATGAGATCGGAAAAATGGGACGCCTGACAGACCCGATGTATTTAGCGCCGGGGGGAACGCACTATGAACCGATCAGCTGGGAGGGGGCATTTCAGAAAATTGCCACTCAACTCAATTCCTTGGCCTCACCACATGAAGCAGCTTTCTATACTTCTGGCCGTACCAGCAATGAAGCTTCTTTTGTCTATCAGCTATTTGCCAAAGAATTTGGCACCAATAATATGCCCGACTGTTCCAATATGTGCCATGAAACTTCGGGTTCGGCACTACGTCCAACCATCGGTATCGGAAAGGGCACTGTCAAGCTCGCAGACTTTTATGAAAGCGAACTGATTGTCATCATCGGACATAATCCGGGAACCAACGCCCCCCGCATGATGAGTGCGCTGGAAAAGGCCAAAAAAAATGGCGCCAAAATTATTGCCATCAACCCCTTACCGGAAGCTGGCCTGATGGGTTTCCAGAACCCGCAACAGATCAATGGTATTATCGGCAAGGGGGTAAGTCTGGCCGATCTCTACTTACCCGTGAAGATCAATGGCGATATGGCGCTCTTAAAAGCACTGGAACTGATCTTACTGGATCTGGAGCATAAAAATCCAGGAAAAGTACTCCATACCGACTTTATCAAGAATAAGACTAAAAGTTTTGAAGCCTTTCGGCAGCAGTTTGATGAACCCAAATACACACTTGAACAGCTAAGCAAGCTGAGCGGTGTTGCTGTAGCCGACATTCAACAGGCAGCGGAACTGCTGGCTTTCAAAAATAAGATTATTTTCTGCTGGGGAATGGGACTGACGCAACAGCCCAATGGGGTGGATATGATCCGCGAGATCCTGAATATCCTGCTGCTGAAAGGAAGCATCGGGATCAAAGGTGGCGGTGTCTGCCCAGTACGTGGGCACAGTAATGTGCAAGGCAACCGTACTATGCTCATTGACGAGAAACCCACAGATGAACAGCTGGATAGGCTGCAACAGTATTTCGGATTCGAACCGCCACGCGAACATGGCTACGATGTGGTACGCGCCATCAAGGCCATGCACGCCGAAAAGATTAAATTTCTCTTCTGTATGGGCGGCAATTTCCTGTCAGCGACACCTGATACCACATTTACGGCAAACGCACTGCGAAAGCTCGATCTATTAGTTTGCGTATCCACAAAGTTAAACCGCGGGCACCTGATCCACGGCAAAGCAGCCCTTATTTTACCTACTTATGGGCGTAGCGACAAAGATATCGTCAATGGGGAGGTTCAGATTGTCAGCACAGAAAATTCCATGGGCGTGGTACAGGCTTCCAAAGGTGTCTTAGATGCGGTATCCAAAAACCTCATCAATGAAACGCAGATTGTATGCCGTATGGCAATGGCGACCTTGGGTGAACGCTCCGTTATCGACTGGCAGCGTTATCACGATAGCTATGATGCAGTACGTGATGCGATCGAGCACTGTATTCCCGGTTTTGAAAACTATAATGTCAGGGTACGGCAGAAAGAGGGCTTCTATCTACCCAATGAAGCCCGTGATTCCCAGTCTTTTGCCCGGCAACTGGGTGGTTTAGCACCTTTTACACAAACTGAGCTGCCGGATAACCAGCTCGCAGATGATGAATATATGATGGCGACAACACGTACCCATGATCAATTCAACACGACCATCTATGGCCTGGACGACCGTTATCGGGGAATCAAAAATGAGCGCCGTGTGATTTTTATGAATCCGAAAGATATAGTCAAGGCGGGTTTTAAAGCCGGAGATAAAGTCGATCTTTATAATTATGATGATGGAATAGAGCGTGTAGCACCTTTATTTCTGATCGTGTCCTACGCCATTCCGGAGAAGAATACAGTCACTTATTTCCCCGAAACGAATGTGCTTGTATCGGTTAATAATGTGGTCAGGGAAAGTAATATGCCAGCTTCCAAATATGTGAAGATTAAGATCAAAAAACATGATCCGGAGGTGTATAAGAAAGTGGATGAAATGCTTTACCGTGGCGCCCTTCAGCGGCCCTGAATTTGGTTAGCAATAATCGCTTTTACCCTGCTGGCCTCAGCAGGGGTATTGACGTTGGTAAGTACTTTTTCATCGGGAGCAGCAATCCCTGTGACCTGCTGCTGCATCAATAGCTGACGTGGGGATAGTTTATCTGCGGCAACCATCTGCTGAAGGAGGGGATAGCTGGCGGGCTCCCAAATGGCAAACAATGGCTCGGGGAACTGGCTTCCGGGTTCTGTAAAGGCCGTAGCTATTTGAGATGGATCCCGCTGTTGCACCAGATACGCAATCGCCGCATGATCCACCAAGGGTAAATCACAGGCGATAACAAGCCATGCCTGCTCGGGATGCGCGTCAAATGCAGTCAGTATACCACCCATAGGACCAATATCCGAATAGTTATCGGGCAGTAGCTCATAGCTACATACAGCTGCATCAGCCATCATTTCGGGCATTTGCTCCGCACGACAGGAGATATAGACCTTTTCGCAGTAAGCATGCAGCAGATCTGCCAGGTGATAACGTTGTTGTTTACCATGCCATTTAATCGCTTCTTTAGCTCTCCCCATGCGTTGGCTTCTGCCACCGCTGAGCACGAGTCCATTCAATCGAGGGTGTATCGTATCGTTCGGAATCATTGTTATCACTGCTAATTATATCAATTGTACGGAAGTTACGGAATTTAGTTTGGCCTGGAAAATATTATGTTTTGCGAAGTACGTTGTCCCTGAACCTGAACTCATTTACAGCACATTTGGACTATATTACCTATTTGTGTAATAATTTATCCTATATATGGGTCAAATGCTTATTTTTATAGCTAGATCCTCTACAGAGTAACTAAGAATAAACAAATTATGAACAGCATACGAATCAATAAAAAGAAATATACGGTAGACGTTGATAGCGAAATGCCTTTGTTGTGGTTCCTAAGAGATCATGTGGGATTGACAGGTACAAAATATGGATGCGGCGTTGCACAATGTGGGGCCTGTGTGGTTCATCTCGACGGGGAGGCTGTACGTTCATGTGTAACAAAGATGAAACGTGCGGTCGGCAAAGAAGTCATTACCATTGAAGGTCTATCGGAACATGGCGATCATCCTTTGCAACTCGCCTGGAAAGATGTGGATGTACCACAATGTGGTTATTGCCATGCCGGCCAGATTATGTCCGCTGCCGTGCTGTTACGTGAGCGTCCTAACCCCACAGACCAGGATATTGACGATGCCATGGCCGGAAATATCTGTCGTTGCGGTACTTATTCCCGTATCCGTAAAGCAATTCACCAGGCTGCGGAACTCCAGAAACAAAAGGGCTAACCTTAAAAATCGTCATGAAAACAGATAAAGAAAAAAAAGAGATAAGTAAGTTTAGGCTTCCTGCAACACTGAGTGTTATTGCGTTATTTCTGATCGGAATAGTCTCCGCCTTTTCGGAGGATGCACACTATACAGGCAATAAAGAAATAGCTGTCGTAGTGAAAAAAGATAGTGTGCGATCTGTCAATGCTTTTAAAAAAGTATATGCCGTATTGCAAAGTCCCCGTTGCATGAACTGTCATCCCAGCGGTGATATTCCGTTACAGGGCGACGACAATAGACTCCATGCCATGTTTCCCAAACGCGGTGCTGATGGGAAGGGATTATTGGCCATGAAATGTGCAAACTGCCATCAGACCGAAAATACTACGGGTTTAAAAACACCGCCGGGAAGTCCGGATTGGCATTTACCACCCTCCAGCATGAAAATGGTCTTCCAGGGACGTAGTGCGAGTGAACTCGCAAAACAATTGGTAGACCCAAAACAAAATGGAAACAAAGACCTCAAAGCATTAATTGCCCATGCCGATGATGGCCTTGTCAAATGGGGCTGGAATCCCGGAGAGGGTAGAACATTGCCACCGATAAGTCATGCCGAATTTAAGGAAGCATGGATTACCTGGCTGACTAACGGTGCCTATGCGCCAGCGCAATAAGGATAGGATAAACCAATTTTGAAAAACGAACGATGAAAGCAGATAAAACAACCCTAGATAGAAGGTCTTTTTTGAAGGCCGCCTTGTTGGCTGGCGGTGGATTGATGTTGCAGTTTTACTGGCCGGGAGGGAATGCTGTAGCCGCAGAAAAAGATCATACCGCACCCGCTACGTTGAATAGTTATATCAAGATCCACCCGGACGGAAGGGTGACACTTTTTAACCCCAATCCGGAATTTGGCCAAAACGTCAAAACTTCGCTGCCCATGATTTTGGCCGAGGAACTGGATATCAGCTGGGATAGTGTGCAGGTCGAACAGGCCGATTTTTTTCCTGAACGCTTCGAACGTCAGTTTACCGGTGGCAGTCAGTCTATCCGTAGAGCCTGGCCCATACTACGTACAGCTGGTGCTACTGCAAGACAGATGCTGATAATTGCAGCCGCACAGCGTTGGGCAGTTCCAGCGGATGAAATCAGCACATCTACCGGGAGCCTGTATCATAAGAAAAGTAACCGTAAGTTATCCTACGGTGAAGTGGCATCTGCGGCCGCGCTGATTCCAGTACCTAAAAATGTACCGCTCAAAGCTGTCGCCGATTTCAAAATTATCGGTTCATCTAAACGCAATGTCGAAATCGATAATATTGTGACCGGGAAGCCTTTATTTACGAGCGATTTTAAAAAGGAGGGAATGCTCATTGCCATGATTGTCCATCCGGCTAGTTTTGGAAGAGAAATTACAGGTATAGACGACAAAGCTGTGCGTCAAATGCCAGGAATAAAAGATGTATTTATCATGGAGCCTGTTCTCAAGGGGTATAAGAAAAACGGATTCGACGTTTTCAGCTATCAGCAGGTCGCGGTCATCGTTGGCAATAGCACTTGGGAAGTGATGCAGGCGAAGAAAAAATTGATCCTGCAATTGAGCAGTCCTACAGGCAACGCCCAAAACGGGAAACCTGATTTTTTGGAAAGTACGGCCCGGCATTATGCAGATATGGAACAGGCTTCTACGCAGCCTGCACAAGTGAAACGCCGGGATGGTGATCCCGAATCGGCCTTTAAAAATGCAGCCCGGATTATCGAGCGTACCTATACCGCACCTTTTCTTGTCCACAATACGATGGAACCGGTAAGCTGTTTCGCGGATGTTGGTGCAGATTATGCGGAGTTGTATGTCCCCATACAGACGCCTGAGTTTATCACCAGAACACTGTCTGCCCGACTGGGACTACCAAAAGAGAAAATAAAAATTAACCTGGCACGGATGGGTGGTGGTTTTGGACTGCGGGCCTATGGACATCATGTCGTCGAAGCGGCAGTTATTTCCCAAAAAATCCAAGCCCCCGTTAAACTGATGTATACACGGGAGGATGAAGCGACGTATGGAATCTACCGACCTAGTTATAGCGCCACCTATAGGGCTGCTTTAGATGAAAATAACCAACTAATTGGTTTTCATATAAAAGCAGGCGGTATACCTGAAAGTCCATTACACGAAAACAGATTTCCGGCAGGAGCGATAGACAATTACCTCGCAGAGACTTGGTCTATACCCTCAGCAATCACAGTCGGGGCTTTTCGAGCCCCCGGATCTAATTTCATCGCCTGCGCTGAACAGTCGTTTTTGGATGAGCTGGCCTTTGAAATGAAAAAGGATGCCTTGGATTTCAGGTTGGAACTGCTCATGCGGGCGAAGGAGAAACCTGTTGGGCAGCGCAACGATTATGATGCCGACCGTTATGCAGGCCTCATCCAACTATTAAAAGACAAAGCTGCGAACCTGGCAAGGCCTGCCGGAACAGGGCGGGGGACAGCGGCTTATTTTTGTCATAATACCTACGCTGCCGCACTGGTGGATATCGGCGTGAAGAACAATGAGCCTTATGTCACACAGGCCCTAGCAGTCATGGACTGTGGGATTGTCGTCAATAAGGATGCAGCTATCAATATGGCTGAAGGGGCACTTATCGACGGCATAGGAAATGCCCTGTATGGTGAGCAATTATTTAAGGATGGGGTACCCTTGAGGAGTAATTTTAATACCTACCGGATGATCCGCATGCATGAGGCTCCCGCAAAAATCGAAGTATATTTTGTGGAAAACCAGGATAACCCAACAGGTATGGGGGAGCCACTGTTTCCACCGACTTTCGGCGCCGTGGCCAATGCGCTGTTTGATCATACAGGAAAAAGATATTACAGACAGCCTTTTGTGAAACAATCGGGAGAAAAGAGCTGACTTAAAAGCATATTCAGCTTTGATCCGTTGGCTGGCTACCTTAAACTGAGCTCCTTGCTGGGGGATTTAAGATCATTGATAGCACAATCCACGTTAAGAATAAGAAATAATCCAGTGAGTTATATGAAGAAGCCCGATAGCAATGATCGGGCTTCTTCGTTTTTTATCTTTTTCAACAGTTAATCAAGATCTTCGATCGTTGCATCTGGCGCATTTGATTTTACAGACTCGATACCGTTTTCCATTCCGCTTGCACTTTCATATAGCTCACTTGTACCGATAACCTGGCCGTTGGTCGCTTTCAAGTTGAAATAGTGTTTCCCATTTGTTGAAGTCTTTCTTTCGAATTTATCGTTGTCCTGAGCGTTTCTTTTTACCGATTCAATTCCATTTAAACAATTTGCTTTTGTTTTATAACCTTCACTGTTCAGAATAACCTGGCCATTTCCAGCCTTTAAATTAAACTGGAATTCGCCATCTTTTCTGGTTTTCACTACAAATTTTCCCATTTTTTCTACTCTCAATTTTATGTGATAAATACAATTTACTTTGTTAATAAAGATAACGTATTAAATTGTTTTTATTGTGAAACAATGATTAAATTATCTGTCTTGAGACCATAAGTTATCAAAATAGTAGACAAAAGCTTACATAGCATGAAAAGTTCGCATTATTGAGATTCGGGAAAATCTTGCATTTGTTTACTAAACTGCAATTGATAGGACCCACCATGTTTTGTAGCCCAAATGGCCGTTTCTCGGAGTACGGGTGTTCTTACTGGAGTAACAAGCTTTGAAAAATTTGCGGAAGAGTTCGCAGAAGGTTTATTTTTAAAAGATATATAAGAGGAAAAATAGTATAAACACAGCTTGGTTGGATCGAGAAGAATACCCGTTCAAGTCTAACTATATAAGTACAAAATCGGGTAAAATCCATTACATTGATGAAGGCGAAGGTGAGGTATTATTGTTCGTGCAGGTTCACGCCGAAAATCTGGCCTTTGTTGTCAATGCGTTGCAACTTAATAATATAACCTTGATATTACATGATTGGGGTGGCCCAATCGGAATAAGTTATGCAGAAAACAATGCCGACAATGTAAAAGGACTTATTGTCTTCAACAGTTGGTTTTGGTCAGTAAAGGAAGATAAAACATTACGGAATTTCAGTAAATTTATGGGGTCAACATTAGGAAAAAACCTCTGCAAATACTTTAATTTTTTCCCTCGGGTATTAATGAAAATGGATTTAGGTTATAAGAAAAAATTCAACAAAACTATCCAAAGGCATTATACTGAACCGTTCCCTCATCCCGAAACCCGAAAAGGTATATAGTAAAACAAAAATGCCACGAATAATTGCTATTCGTGGCATTTGTATCATTTTGGCGGAAAGGGAGGGATTCGAACCCTCGATACAGTCATCCCGTATACAGTCTTTCCAGGACTGCTCATTCGACCACTCTGACACCTTTCCGTGTTTCAGTGCACAAATGTAGTCATTTTTTGTTTTATTGCAATACTAGAAATCTTTTTTATAGAATGATTTGCGCTATACTATTGATCATAAGCCCTTTGTTTTTATATTTTTTTGAATAAAACATATTTCTTATTTTTCAGAATGACAAATAGCTATTTCGAGATAAAAAAGAAACTTTTAGAAATCGCAATCCAACGGACGAACGATCGCATCGAAATGGTCGAATCGGCATTGGAAACTGCCCGGGACTCAAGTAATGACGATACAAAAAGTAGCGCAGGAGATAAATACGAAACCTCGCGTGAGATGATCCAACAGGACATCAACCGGTATCAGGGGCAGCTACTTGAGGCAAACAAAGATTTAATACAGCTCACAAATATTACGTCAACAATAGCGGATAAAATTGATTTTGTCAAATTGGGCAGTCTTGTTAAAACAAATGTCGGATTCTACTTTTTTATCGCTTCAAGCATTGGTGCCATAAAAATTGGTGATAATAATATTTTTGTTATCTCCCTGGCGTCGCCAATAGGTCAGCTGCTTTTGGGAAAGAAAATAGGGGATAGTTTCCTCTTTAACAAATTAAATCAGACCATATCCGAGCTTTATTAAATTATCCAAATGGAGGGAAGGTAAACAATATGCGCTGATAACTGTTTCTAATATATAGACGAACATAAAACAATAAGATGAAATTAAACAGGTTACTTTTGATATTTTCATTTGGTGTTTTGCCTTTTTTTCACGCTTGCCGTTCACCAGAATCCGATAATAAGCTAAAGTCTAAAATTGAAGCAGCTTTAGCGGATAATCAAGGCATTGCAGTGGATGTGGAGGAAGGTAATGTGACATTGAACGGGCAGCTGGGATCAGACTCATTAAAACAGGTTGTGGAAGAAAAAACAAAGATCGCTGGCGGTGAAAATATTAAATCCATCCACAACAATATTATGGTAAATCTACCTGAACCCGAAGACGCCCGTGAAAAATATCACGAGATAGTGGAAGGAGCAGTTGATTCTACTCTCACTCGGGATGTCAATCGGGTGCTGGAAGATTTCCCGACCATCACAGCGCAGGTGAAGGAGGGAATTATTATTGCAACAGGCAATATTGAAAAGACAAAAATAGATTTGCTAAAGAAAAGACTGGAACATATCAAACCCAAAGGAATTGATATGAAAGGTGTAACTGGTCGATAATTTTCTTATTCCTATTAAAATATAAAAGCTATGCATCTGTTGATGCATAGCTTTTATTATGTGTACATATGTTTATTTGCTACAAATTTAAACATTTTCCATTAAATCCCGAATAGCTACCGAGGCAATAGCTCCGCCAAATGCTGCAGGTAGATAAGACATTGTTCCATAGGCCGACTTTTTGAAATTACTTCCATCGGTATATAACAGCGAACTTTTATCGGGCAATTCCGTAGAAAAAGCAACTTTAACACCATCACGGATGCCGTGCTTACGCAATTTCTTACGAATATGCTGGGCCAATTTACAGTTGTAGGATTTACTGATATCTGCAATTTCTATTTTCGTTGGATCAACTTTACCGCCAGCACCCATTGAGCTTACAAAGGGTATTTTGGCTTCCAGCGCTCTCCGGATAAAGAATAATTTGGGTGTAATGCTATCGATGGCTTCCACACAGTAGTCTGGTGCTAAATCCAACAAAGCCGGTATCTTTTCAGGAATAATAAAGTCCTGAATGACCGTTAAATCTAATTCCGGATTAATAGCCAATAGGCGTTGCCTCATGATTTCAGCCTTAGCTTCACCATGGTTTGTTGCAAGTGCTGGCAGCTGTCTATTTCTATTGGATGGATCTACCGTATCACCGTCTATAATGGTCATCTTACCAACCCCTGCACGACAGATAAATTCAGCCGCAAAGGATCCCACACCGCCCAGACCAAGGACCATCACATGGGAATTCGCTAATTTTTCCAAAGCTGCTCTACCAACCAGTGCTTCGGTGCGTGACAGCCAACTTAAATCTTTCATTTTTTTAATACAATCTTATAATTATGATATAATGCCTGCTTGAGCACCACTATCGGAATAGATCGGACTTTTGCGACATATTGATATAGGGTAGCAACCTGAGTTGCAGTATAGGTATCTGTTTCCAAAAATAAATGCCCTAACGGGATGTTTCTTAGCACTTCGTCCTGACTTCCATCCAAACAATGCGTTCCGATCGAAAGATGAAATCCCCTGTCTATGAGCTGCTTGGCCAAGGCCCAATTCTTGCGATAACCATGGAAGATAACAGGTAAATGAAATTTTGCTTTTAACAAAGAAGCTAAAACTTCCTGAAAGGCGCGAACGCAATGAATTATCAAAGGTTTATGAAAAGTCATCGCCAATTGAATCTGCCGATCAAAAACCTGCTGCTGTACACCGAAAGGGACAGTAATATTTTTATCCAGACCGCATTCACCTACTGCCACCACATTCGCTCCCTGTATTATCGTCTGCATCAACGCTAAGGCTTCCTCTGTATTGCCGTTTATATACCAGGGATGCAAACCAATAGAACAGTCCTCCCCAATAATCGTCTCATTGTGGTTCAATGCTATATTTACAACAGATAGGGTAGAACCATTCTGCATTGCATTGGATCGATGTGTATGAATATCAATATAGGGAATCTGCATTGTCAATGCACAAAGGTCGAAAAAATAGTTGAAGCAAAAAATATTCTCTATAAAATTAGTATAGTTTTATCGCTCCAACTTGCTGTTGAGCGCCTGTAAAATTGCAGAAGCTTTTAAAAGACATTCCTGATATTCCTGTTCTCCTAATGCTTGGTTGGTAACAGCACCACCTGTATGAAATGACAGGTAATGTTCCTGCTGATTGTAAAGGAGGGAACGGATCACGACGTTAAAATCAAATTCGTCATGTAAGGTATCAAAATAGCCTATGGAGCCTGCATATACACCTCTTTTTGAGTCTTCTATCTGATCGCAAATACGCATAGCGGCAATCTTTGGAGCGCCTGTCATGGAACCCGCAGGAAATGTATGTCTAAATACCTCCATATTGGACACCTTTGGATCTTGTATACAGGTAATTGTCGATATCATCTGATGTACCTGTTTAAAAGATTGGATTTCAAACAATCGTGTAGCTTCCACTGTTCCGGGAAGGGCACTTCGTGTCAAATCATTTCGGACAAGATCCACAATCATTACATTTTCAGCAATCTCCTTCTGTGACTGGAGCATACGATTGATGATATCCTGATCTTCCTGTTTCGTAACACCTCTTTTAGCGGTGCCTTTAATAGGTTGAGAGATCAACTTGCCTTTTCTCTTTGCCAAAAAACGTTCCGGAGAAGCACTCATGACAAAATGCTGCCCAACTCTGAAAAAGTTGCTGAATGGAGTAGGTGATACGGCATTCAATTTTAAATAGATCTCCACTGGGGAAATATCTGCATTCTCAGCGAAGAATTCCTGACAGAGATTTACTTCATAAATATCACCGCGTTGAATATGCTGTTGTACCTTATCAAAAGCAGTAAGATATTCTTCTTTCGTCCACCGCGCCTGTATTCGAATAGCTAAACTCGTATCTGCCTGCGGGATCATTGTATCGCAGATGGACTGGTAGACTGAAGCCGGATCATCCGCTTGAATCTGCACCTGCCTTTCTGTTATGCTCACGGTAATTGCTGGAACAAAAAAATAGGCAGCCGGAAACCCTAGTTTATCTATTGCGCTGGTCTGTAATTCTTCAATCTCATTTTTGAGATCATAGGATAGAAATCCGGGAATAAAACCATTTTGATGTTTTTTCAGGAACTGTTGCAGTTGATCCAATACATTATCATCCGCACAAAAAGCATGTAATGCTTTCACTGCCAGTACACTCTCAAATCGTCCCCATTGGTCTGGCGACCCATTGCTATTAAAGAAAGAAATTTCATCAAATTGCCCTGACCAGTGCAGGGCTTTTTGATGAAATTTATCTTTGGAATCGAGAAGATCAAAACTTTCGATCCGCATATTTTATTTTGATAAAGCCAATGTTTGTTTACGATCTGGACCTACCGACAAAATCGTGATCGGAACTTCGAGAGCTTTCTCTAAATAAGAAATATAATTACTTAAAGCCTCAGGAATCTCAGCTTCAGAGCTGATACCGGTCAAATCTTGTTTCCATCCCTGGATTTCTTCCAGAATTGGCTCTGCCTGATGTGTTATAATCTCATATGGCATATAATCGATCACTTCACCATTATATTTATAATGTGTACAAGCGTAGATCTTATCGAAGGTATCCAATACATCCGCTTTCATCATGATCAGGTCAGTCACACCATTCAACATGATCGCATACTTCAATGCAGGGATATCAATCCACCCTGTACGGCGTGCACGGCCTGTTGTGGCTCCGAATTCATGCCCCAACTGACGTAGTCGCTCGCCAGTCTCATCATGAAGTTCAGTAGGAAAGGGACCTCCACCCACGCGGGTTGCATAAGCTTTGAAAATTCCGTATACTTTACCGATTTTGTTTGGCGCAATACCAAGACCGGTACAAGCTCCAGCAGTTGTTGTGTTGGAAGAAGTCACAAATGGGTAAGAACCAAAATCCACATCCAACAGGGTACCCTGAGCGCCCTCAGCCAGTACACGTTTGCCTTCTTTCAGATACTGATTCACCAAGTGTTCTGAATCCACATGTGGAATGGTTTTAATGAATTCAATTGCCTCCAAAAACGCTTGTTCTTTTTCACTGAAATCAGGAATTTCTCCATAGTGGGAAAGAATATTCAAGTGTTTTTCTTTCAACTTTTGGTAACGCTCCTGAAAGTCTGGAAGTGTTGTATCACCTACACGTAAACCGTTTCTACCAGTTTTATCCATGTACGTTGGACCAATACCTTTTAACGTAGATCCGATCTTACCGGCACCCATTTTCGATTCTGAAGCAGCGTCCAATAATTGGTGTGTCGGCAAAATAAGGTGTGCTTTGCGCGCTAATACCAAATTGCCTTTACCCACCGGATCAAAACCAGCTGTCTTAAGGTTGTCTAATTCTCTTTTTAGGATAATTGGATCGATAACGACTCCATTACCAATAAGATTTAGTGTACCTTCATTGAAGATACCAGATGGAATTGTGTTGAGCACGAATTTTTTGTTATCAAATTCCAACGTGTGTCCGGCGTTAGGGCCGCCTTGGAAACGAGCGATTAAATCGTATTTTGGACAAAATACGTCTACGATTTTACCTTTACCCTCGTCACCCCATTGTAAGCCCAAAAGCACATCAACTTGCATAGCTTTTAAAGTATAGTAATTAAAATGTTATTAATAAAAATAGACTCATTAAAAAAATAAAAATGTTCAGGAATTTTTCTCCTGAACATTCCTGAACAAATGTACTATTATATTTAACAAAAATATAAGATTAATTTGAAATAGCTTCCTGAGCTACACTTTCTTCTTTTTTATTTTTTTCCTGACATTCCTGACATACACCGTATAAATTTAAAGAATGGTGTTTGATGTCAAACTTCAATAAGTCCCCCATAAGGCTCTGGATCTGATTGATACGTGGATCACAAAATTCAACAACCTTATTACATTCAATACAAATCACGTGATCGTGCTGTTTAAAGCCATAAGATTTTTCGAATTGAGCCATGTTACGGCCAAATTGATGTTTGGTGACTAAATCACAAGACACCAGGAGTTCGAGGGTATTATAAACTGTAGCACGACTGACCCTGTATTTTTTGTTCTTCATATGGATATATAAAGACTCCACATCAAAGTGATCAGTACGTGAATAAATCTCCTCCAAGATCGCATAACGCTCCGGAGTTTTTCTTAGATTTTTATTTTCTAAGTATGCTTCAAAGATTTTTTTTACAGTTGCAAAATTTTCAGCTTGATTCATAGTAAAAATATTCTTGTACAAATTTACCAATTTAGATTGACATTTGATAGTAATTCTAAATTGTGATATTCATTTGATTAATTTTCAGATTCATAACGATTTACTCCTGTTATACCTCTTACTTGTTTGAGATTTTTCATCAAGCTTTCCAATTGCTGGGTGTCATTGACATACACCATGATATTTCCGTCAAAAATACCATCATTACTGGATATAGACAGCGAGCGGATATTAACTGCAAATTCCTGGGAAATAACGGTAGTGAGTTTGTTTACCAAACCTACATCATCGATCCCCACAATATGCAAACCGGTCAGGAATGCAGAGTCTTTTGTGGAAGCCCATCGGGCCTTTAGGATACGATAACCGTAGTTGGCCATCAATTTGGATGCATTTGGGCAACTGGTACGGTGAATCTTGATCCCATCATTAACAGTCAGAAAGCCAAAAACATCATCCCCAGGAATCGGATTGCAGCAAGGGGCTAAGGTATAGTCAACTTTTTGCATATCATCCCCAATAAGAATGGTATCGAATTCTTTCTTATTGATTTTCTCGACTAGACCACCAATATGGCTGTTAAACTGATTACCAGAAGAAGAACCCACGTTGATTTCAACCGCTTTTTCATGAGCTACATATTCCCGCAACTGCTTGATATCAACGACTCCTTTTGCTACATTATAAAAAAGATCCTGAGAACTTGGATACTTCAGATAATTAGCAATCTTGTTGATATTATCCGTATTATAGGTTACTTTCAAAGATTTCAATTTACGCTCTAGAATTTCCTTGCCATCCTCTGCCACTCTTCGTTTTTCCTCTTTAAGAGAAGATCTAATCTTCGATTTTGCTTTTGCGGTAACGACAAAATTGAGCCAATCTTCTTTTGGTGACTGCTTGCTGGAGGTGATGATCTCCACTTGATCTCCATTCTGTAAGACATGGCTTAATGGGACCAACTTATGGTTCACTTTGGCACCGATACAACTTGCGCCGATATCGGAGTGAATCTCAAATGCAAAGTCCAAGGCCGTCGCATTGTTGGGCAATTGGATTAACGTGCCTTTTGGTGTGAAAATAAAGATCTCGTCTGAGAACAAGTTCATCTTGAAGTCATCCACGAAATCCATGGCATTCTGGTCAGGACTACTGAGTACATCACGTACCTTTTTGATCCATTGATCCAGACCTGAATCGGAATTGGACTCTTTGTATTTCCAGTGTGCCGCAAACCCTTTCTCCGCAATTTCATTCATCCGTTTGGTTCGAATCTGCACCTCCACCCATTGGCCTTTAGGCCCCATCACTGTTGTGTGTAAGGATTCATAACCATTTCCTTTGGGTGAAGAAATCCAATCGCGCAAACGGTCTGGATTGGGACGATACAAATCTGTAACGATGGAATATACCTTCCAACATTCGGTTTTTTCCTTCTCATCTACCGCATCGATAACGATACGAATGGCAAACAAATCATATACTTCCTCAAAAGGTATTGATTTCTTGCGCATCTTGTTCCAGATCGAGTGAATAGACTTCGGTCTTCCAAATACGGCCGCTTTAATCCCTTGCTCTTCCAGAATCTCCTTAATAGGGCCTATGAAATCACCTATGAATTTCTCGCGTTCAGCTTTTTTCTCATTCAGTTTACGGGCAATAAATTTGTATGTATCCGGATCAGTAAACTTCATGGATAGATCTTCCAGTTCGGATTTAATGGCATACAGCCCCAGGCGATGTGCCAAAGGGGCATACAGATAGCTGGTCTCTGAAGCAATCTTCAGCTGCTTGTCTCTCGCCATAAACTCCATAGTCCGCATATTATGCAGCCTGTCAGCCAATTTGATAAGAATAACACGCACGTCATCCGCAAGGGTGAGCAGCATTTTACGGAAATTCTCAGCCTGCATTGAACTATTGGGATCAAATATTCCGGAAATTTTTGTTAATCCATCGATAATGCGACGAACTTTCTTCCCAAACATTTCCTCGATTTCGTCCAAAGTTACATTGGTATCCTCAACAACATCATGAAGCAAAGCGCATACAATGGAAGTCGTTCCCAGTCCGATTTCCTCCGCAGCTATTTGGGCTACCGCAATAGGATGATAAATATAAGGTTCCCCTGATTTGCGCCGCATTTCCTTATGACTATCCAATGCCAAATCAAAAGCTTTACGAATCTCTTGCTTATCGCCACGCTGCAAAGTAGGCTTACAGGCACGCAATAATGCACGGTAGCGTTTTCTTATCTCTTTGTTTTCTGCCTCTATATCAATCACATAATCTTTCATAAACGTTGCAGGTAAATGATGTTTTTTTGAGTATTTTTGTTTAATTTAGTTAATGTATTTCGAATACGATTATCAAGCTAACTTATTTTGTAATAAATTTACCAAAATATAATAGCATTGACAAATTAAAAGAGTTATCCAGTCATTCAGATGAAGACAATAGTATGTGGTTTGTTGCTTTTTCTCCTTGGGACTTTGCCAGGTATGGCTCAGACACAGTCTCTTGTTCTTCCTTTGTACGGTGAAGGAGCCCAGGAGACAGTCACTGATTATATGACCACAACTTTGCCTTCAGGTGAGATATTACCTTGGTTTCCCATTCCCGAAGTGATTATTACCAGGAAGAGGGTATGGTCAAGCGAGGAAGCCCGACGGGAATATTTGCGCTTTAGAAGAAATGTACTAAAGGTGCTTCCCTATGCAATCTACGCACAGAAAAGGTACGACCAACTGGATCGCGATCTGGCCATGACGTCCAACAAAAAGCAGCATGAGGTCTTGGTGGAGAACTGTGAGAATGATGTGAAACAAATGTTTAATAGGGAAATTAAAAACATGACGATTTCCCAGGGTAAAATCCTTATAAAGCTGATAGACCGCTATACCGGACATACCAGCTATGAAATGGTGAAGGAAATGAAAGGCGGAATCTCCGCATTTTTTTACCAAGGGGTTGCCAAAATTTTCGGGCATAATCTAAAATCAACATACGATCCAAAAGAGGACTTTGAAATCGAAAATATTATCCGTGAATTTGAAAGGTCGAGACCCAAACCAGTGATGTAAGGGTTCCGTTTAAATCAATTTACATCATTTACGGTGATATTATTCTGGGACCGGGGATGGAGATCGTCATGTAGCACCTAAATTAAAACGATATGAAAACGATCTATGACTTTGATGCTTTGCAATTCAATGGAACCATGAAGTCTCTTGCGGATTTTGAAGGAAAGGTTTTGTTGGTCGTCAATACAGCAAGTCAGTGCCTGTTCACAAGACAGTTTAAATCGCTCGAAAAGCTCTACCAAAAGTATAAGGAAAGGGGATTTGAGGTACTGGCATTTCCGTCCAACAATTTTCGAAATCAGGAACCTTTGACAGGCACTACATTGGAAACTTTCTGCAGAATAAACCAACAGGTCAGTTTCCCCGTATTTAAACGTAGCCATGTCATTGGCACTTATACGACCCCCTTATACAGTTTTCTATCAAATAAAGCGGAGAATGGCCATATAAATAGCAAACCTTCCTGGAACTTCCACAAATATCTAATCAACAGGCAAGGGGAAGTTGTGGATTTCTATTACCCCACGACTTCGCCATTGTCAAGTAAAATTTGTCGTAATATCGAACGACTTTTGGCAGAGTAAGCCACAAACTTCTTACCTTTGGCCTCGGCTTCCAAAGCGTACAGTCTATATGTATTTATTGTCTTCAAGACGACAATAAATACGACAAGATGAACTGTATATACAAAAACGGTATTTTACCCGATTTTGTTGAGCTTTGAGAACTTAAACAGAATAGAAGAGATAAATATGCTAAAACTAGATTTACTTGTCATTGCCGTACATCCCGATGACGCAGAATTAGGGGCAGGCGGAGTAATGGCAAAATATGTTGCCGAAGGAAAAAAAGTAGGAATTGTAGACTTGACACAGGGTGAGCTGGGCACACGTGGTACAGCGGAAACCAGAGCCCAAGAGGCAAAAGATGCAGCAGCTATACTCGGATTGGCGGCTCGCGAGAACCTTGGTCTGAGAGATGGCTTTTTTGAAAATGCCATGGCCGAAAAAATGGCCATTATAAGTGCAATAAGAAAATACCAGCCTGAAATCGTTATCACGAATGCGATTACAGACCGTCATCCCGATCATGGTAGGGCAGGGCAACTTGTCAATGAAGCCTGCTTTCTTTCTGGCTTAAGAAAAGTAGAAACCAGAGACGATAATAATCAGACTCAGGAAGCTTTTCGCCCGCGGCTCGTATTGCAGTTTGTGCAGGATTATTATATTAAACCCGACGTGGTCATTGATATTACAGATTACTATGCTATAAAGGAAAAGTCAATCCTGGCCTATAAAACACAATTTTACACAGGTGAGAATATCAATCCTGACGAACCGCAAACGTATATCTCCAATCCGGATTTTATGGAATCTACAGCTGCTAGAGCGCGGGAATTTGGTCGTTATATCCAAGCAAAGTATGCCGAAGGGTTTACATCTAAAAAGATATTGGGCGTCGACGATATCTTTCATCTAAGATAACGAATTTGCAAGGGCTTGTAAAAGAAAAAGAGTTAAAGATTGTATGTAGCATACAACCTTTAACTCTTTTTCTAATAATGGAGCATTCTATCACGAGATAAAACCTTTTACATATTGTTTCGTGATCTCATGCTGTGGATTTAACAATACTTGTTCGGTAGGGCCAAATTCAAGGATTTCACCACCGTAAACAAAAAGGATATAGTCGGATACTCTTCGGGCCTGCCGCAAGATATGCGTCACCAGAACAATGGTATAATCCTGTTTTAATTCGATCAATAATTCTTCAATTTTCGCTGTAGATAATGGATCCAATGCAGAAGTTGATTCATCACCGAGTATAATCTCTGGTTCTACAGCAAGCCCCCTTGCCAAACAGAGCCGTTGTTGCTGTCCAATCGAAAGACCACTTGCAGACTGTCCCAAACGGTCCTTTACCTCATCCCATAGCGCCACATTTCGCAGTTGTGTCTCCACAATCTTATCCAGTTCTTTTTTACTTTTGGTGCCATGTATACGCGGGCCATAAGCAACATTATCGTAGATAGACATTGGTAACGGGTAAGGTTTTTGGGACAATAGCCCCATTTTCTTACGAATATGTGTTACCTCGGCATCCTTACCATAAATATCCTCACCATTAACAAGTACAGACCCGGTGATTTCAACACCTTTTGTATCGTCAACCAGCCGATTAAGTGTTTTCAAAAGTGTAGTTTTACCGCAACCTGAAGGTCCAATAATGGAGGTTACGCTATTATTGGGCAGGGCAAGATTAATATTCTTTAAGATATGTCTTCCATCTATATATACATTGAGATCCTTGATCTGAATGTGAGGATCAGTCAAAGGACTGTTTAACGACGATTCTTTTGTTTCGATTGAAGGATATGCGTGCATACTACGATAATTAAAATAATGATTGTTAAAACCAGAGCCGAGGCATAAGCCCGTCCCTGCACCTCAGGAATTGGGCTACTTAACTGAAAAAATATAGCCAAAGGAAGTGTTGCTGCGGGCTCGTCAATATATTTGGGCAAATTGTCGCTGAATCCAGTTGTCAATAATACACCAGCAACATCACCAATAGCTCTCCCGAAAGCCAATAGAATGGCTGTCAATAGTCCGGCACGAATACTCCGCAGCATGACCTTTGCAAGTTCCCAACGTGTTGTACCCAAGGAAAGGGTTACATTTTTCAGGTCTTCAGGAATCGTTTTGATCAGCTCGTCTACTGTGCGCACGACAATAGGAATCGTTAGTAAAGTCACCGTGATGATGCCACCCAATAGGGAAGCCCTAATGCCAAAATAAACCATAATCCCAAAACCCACAGCCCCATAAACAATAGATGGAACACCATAAAGCACATCAAACAAAAGTTTTGAGAACTGCGTTATTCGGGATTTTGTCCCCAAATAAATATTGAGATAAAGCGAAATCGGAATGCCAATCAAAGCGGATAGAGCGGTCGCTACACCCGCTAGGTATAATGATCCTAATATGGCATTTAGAATTCCACCTTCTTTGCCGATGTAAAATCCACCTTTGGGCAACTGGCTAACCATCTCCCAATTGAGATAGGGAAGACCTTTATAAAGTATCGTGCCTACAATGAAAAATAGCGAAGCAGTTACTGTAATTCCCGATAAATGCATAAAGCCTTTTGCGATCTTTTCGCTCAATAACCTTCTCTTGGTATTATCCATCTAAACCTCCTTCAAGACGCCTCAATATCAGACGTGATATTAAATTGAAAACAAATATGATGACAAATAGCAATAGTGCTGAAAACATCAATGCAGACTCATAAAGTGGAATGGACATCATCTCACCAAAATTGTTAGCGATTAAGGCCGGAATGGGATACCCTGCGTCAAATATAGATGTAGGCACCTTGGGCACGTTTCCACAAACCATTAATACGGCTATCGTCTCTCCGAAAGCCCGAGAGGTAGACAAGACGATAGCGGCAATGATACCGGGCTTGGCTTTTTTGAGAATAACATGTTTTATGGTATCCCATTTCGTTGCTCCCAAGGACAAAGAAGCTGCTTTCAATTCATATGGAATTGTTTGGAGCACTTCAACCATAATCGAAATCATGATAGGAAAAATCATGACCGCCAATACAATCCCCCCAGCTAAGACCGAATAGCCTGATGTCACCACACCAAAAACCGGAGCAATATAAAGCTGGATCAAGGGAACTATAAATAACACGCCCCAAACACCATATAATACCGGCGGTATGGCTGCCAAAACATTGACAAGAGGCAGCATCATATTTTTCAATGCGTCAGAAGCATATTCAGTCAAATAGACTGCTGTCAAAATACATAGTGGTATTGCAATAGCCAGCGATATCAATGTGACTGCGAGCGTACCCGCGATAAAAGGCAGAAATCCAAATGAACCCTTCATCGGCGCCCACACCTTATCTGTCAATAACTGAAATACATTGCTATATTCAAACAATGGGATGGATTTTACGGTTAAACCAACCGCAATAATCAGCACAACTGACAGCGATATCAGCAGCAATATGAATGTGGAGCGTTTTACTAAAGTATCCTTGACTAGACGTATATTGAGCATGTTATAACTTTTTTAGTTCTTTATTGATCAGTGTTTCAGTTAAAGGCACATAACCATTTTTTAACAGCTGTGATTGCGCTTGTTTTTGCAGCACAAATGAGATAAACTCCTTCAAGAGCAGTGACTCTGTTTTATTCCGTGTAACAAATGTCAGCTCACGGGCCGGTGGAGCAGGGTATCTGCCTGTCGCAACTGCTTCAGTCAGGTCTGATAAAGACCCATAGAATTGCTCATCTGCTTCAATCTGTCCATTTTTGTTCAAATCCAATGGCAACACATCAATACGATCAAATACTTTGTTTGTCTTTAAATTATAGACATAGTTAATATTATTGAAACCTATACCAAATACATCATCTTTAATTGCCTGGGCGATGCCCGGATCTCCGAAGATGCCAACTCCTTGAAGGTCTTCTTGTTTATGACCGAAAAACTTAGCCCAGGTTTCTGCTGCACCCGCGGCATCCGAACGCACATACACATTAATTGGATCCGGGGTAAATTGAGCATCAATCTGATTCCAAGTCTTAAATTTTCGACTGACAAAAATACCTGCAAGTTCCTCTTGTGTTAAGCCCCTTCTCAACAGCGCTTTATAATTCGGATTACCGGGGTTTAATGTGCATATCACGGCATCTTTGGCAACGACAATTGGAACAGCGCCTTTTTTTATCTCTTGGGCATGCAGATCCCTTGACACAAGACCAATGTCTACCATACCTGTTAGCACATCGGCAATCCCTTTTCCTGCACCTCCTGCAGATATATTAAAACGCACATATGGATGAATCTTTTTAAAATCTTCACTCCAGATTACCGCTAGCGGGTAGAGCGCAAAGGCTCCGGATAACGAAATATTTCCCTCAAATCCACGCTCTTTACTATATCCATTCTTTACTTTTGGAGCGCAGGAAGTAACTTTAAATACAGTTATAAAGCTAAAAATCAGAAGTATCAAATATCTATTTATCGTTACACCCATTAGTCTACAGGTTTAGTATATTAAATTTTATACGGCAAATATATATTAATTTGGTAGATATTATAGAATATTAAAAAAATATTTTTACATTTGACATCGAGAAAAGAATACTAAATCAATAGATTTTATTTGTTTTATGCAAAGCTTCCGTACAGAACTAGAAAATCCAGTCGTGGAAAAGGAGATTATTGAACTTGAAAAAAAGATTCGATTATTTCACGAAGGTAAGATCGCTGATGAGAAATTTAGATCACTGCGTCTCGCCAGAGGTGTATATGGACAAAGACAACCAGGGGTTCAGATGGTTCGTATCAAACTTCCATTTGGAAAAGTTACTTTTAAGCAATTGATCAAAATCGCGGCAATATCAGATGAGTATGCCAGCCGCAACCTGCACTTGACTACACGTCAGGATATTCAGATTCATTATGTCAGTCTGGATCGCACACCAGAACTTTGGTCAAAATTAGCCGAGGACGATATTACCTTAAGGGAAGCCTGTGGCAATACTGTTCGCAACGTAACGGCTTCACCAACCTCGGGTATTGATCCGAAAGAACCCTTCGATGTATCACCTTACGCCCAGGCTACATTTGAATACTTTCTACGTAATCCAGTCTGTGCGGAGATGGGTAGAAAATTCAAGATGTCGTTTTCGGCAAGCGCAGAGGATACCGCTTTTTCATATATCCATGACTTGGGCTTTATTCCAAAATTGAAATATATTGATGGGGTAGAAGTGCGCGGTTTTAAAGTGTTGCTCGGTGGTGGCCTAGGGTCGCAACCATTTTTGGCGTCTTTAACAAATGAATTTCTTCCGGAAGATGAACTTATCCCATATATAGAGGCGACGCTAAGAGTGTTTGACCGATATGGCGAACGCAACAACCGTAATAAAGCACGTTTTAAATATCTTATTCAAAAGCTGGGCCTACAAGAGGTGCTAAATTTAATCGAAGCGGAAAAAATTGCCACAAAAGTGAAGACTTTCCCTATTGATCGGACAAAAATTGAACAGCCCTTACCTCCAGATGACAGCCAGGTAGCGGCCTTGGATCTAGATACAGATCTAAACTATCAAATATGGAAGAACACAAATACATTTGGTCAAAAGCAGTTAGGTTATTTTGGTGTCTATGTACGGGTTTCTACAGGTGATATAGGTACTGATAAAGCGCGGGCATTGGTCGCTGGATTAAAAAATCTTGTTGCGGATGATATTCGGATAACGCAAAACCAAAGCCTGCTTTTAAAATATGCCACGGAGAAATCATTACCGCATATTTATCAATTGCTTAAATCACTGGATCTAGCCCAAGTCGGTTTTGATAGCACAGCTGATGTAACAACATGCCCAGGGACAGACACCTGTAACCTTGGTATCTCCAATAGTACTGAAATGGCTCGGGTCATTGAATCCTATATCGCTGAATTTCATCAGGATTTTGTGTTCAACAGGGATTTGAAAATTAAGATCTCCGGCTGTATGAATTCCTGTGGTCAACACGGACTGGCACATATTGGCTTCCACGGCAGCTCGGTTAAAGCGGATGGCAAGGTCGTACCTGCTGCACAGGTTATGCTTGGCGGTGGTACAATCGGTGACGGCGAGGGTAGAGTAGCGGAACGGATTATCAAAGTACCAACCAAACGGGTATTGCATGTCGTTGATTTAGTGCTTAACGATTACAAGAAGAATGCTGAAGACGCTGAGAACTTCCATGCCTATTACGACAGACAGGGTAAAAATTACTTTTACAATTTATTAAAACCGCTGTCGGATCTGACGACGCTTGCTGAAGATGAATTTGTGGATTGGGGCCATGAAGGAACTTTCCAAACAGCAATAGGTGTGGGCGAATGTGCCGGAGTGGTGATCGATTTGGTGGCAACATTGATCTATGAAGCAGAAGAAAAATTGCAATGGGCAAACGAGACCTTTCAGGAAGCGAAATTCGCTGACGCTATTTATCATGCATACAATGCCTTTGTTCAGGCAGCGAAAGCTTTACTATTAGATAAAGGTATCAGCGCGAGCACGCAAAATACAGTCATCAACGAGTTCCAAACACATTTTGTGGAATCTGGCGAATATAATTTTGGCCAAACATTCCCAGAACTTGTTTTACAAATCAGTAAAAATGAACCAACTGAAGACTTTGCAACGGGCTATCTTCAAGAAGCCACCAAGTTTATCAATGAGGTTTACCAACGTAAAAATTTAACGCCTGTATTGGCATAGGAGGGAATGGAATGTCGATAGAAGCAAAAGTAACTTTAGTAGGCGCAGGGCCGGGAGATCCGGAATTGATTAGCCTAAAAGGCATCAAAGCGATACAGAAAGCGGATGTTATTTTATATGACGCTCTGGTCAATGATGAACTATTGGATTATGCAAAAGCAGATTGTATAAAGATTTATGTTGGAAAACGTGCCGAACAGCTTTCAACATCACAAGATGAGATCAATCGTCTATTGGTTGATTACGCATTAAATTATGGGCATGTCGTGCGTCTGAAAGGCGGGGATCCCTTTGTTTTCGGACGAGGTGGTGAGGAGATTGATTATGTGGCGCAATACGGTATTGAAACAGCGGTCGTACCGGGTATTTCGTCAGCGATTGGCCTGACAGGATTACAACAAATCCCATTAACTTACAGAGGGATCAGCGATAGTTTTTGGGTAATAACAGGTTCAAAATCTGATGGTAGTTTATCCAACGACTTACATCTAGCTGCAGAATCCAATGCGACTGTAGTCGTTTTGATGGGTTATGGAAAATTAGCGGAGATTGTGAACATTTATAAAGATAAAAATCTTCATAATCTGCCAATTGCCCTGATTCAGAATGGCTCGTTGCCAAATGAAAAGGTTGTGTTAGGTACAATTGATAATATCCTCGACGAGTCTACTGAAAAGAGAATCGGAGTGCCAGCTATTATTATTATCGGTGAAGTGGTCGCCAAACACAGGTCGTTTCAACAGATTAAAGAAAAAGCGCTTGCATTATAAAGATGAATCAGCTATTTCCCATATTCGTCAAGCTTGACCAGATCCATACTTTATTAATTGGAGGAGGAAAAGTTGCGCTGGAAAAATTCCAGGCACTGATCGCCAATGACGAGACATTGCAACTGACAATTGTCGCGAAAGAGATAGTTCCGGAGTTTAAGCAATTGCTCGAGATTTATCCCCATGTGCAACTTTATATCCGACCATTTGAGGCGAGTGACATTGAAAATAAACAACTTGTTATTGCTGCGACAAATAATATGGAGCTGAATGATGAGCTGCGTAAGCTAACATCCCTTCATAATATTCTTTTTAACGCGGCGGACAAACCGGATCTATGTGATTTTTATCTGGGATCTATTGTTACTAAAGGTAATTTGAAAGTAGCGATTTCCACCAACGGCAAGTCTCCAACAATTGCAAAACGGGTGAAGGAACTGCTCAACGATCTATTACCGGAGGAAATCGACGAAACGCTTTCGCTGATGAGCGAATATCGTGAACAGCTGAGAGGAGACTTTGAATTTAAGGTCAAGAAGCTGAACGAACATACCAAAAATATATTACGTCATGAACGTTAAGGAAATTAAAGAAATTATTGGGGATAAAAAAGGGGCAGAAATGCTACAGGTAATTGCGTCACTGTATCCTTCAGAAGTTGTTTTTTCAACTTCTTTTGGGATAGAAGATCAGATTATTACCGAATGGATCGGCAAAAATAATATCGGAATCGATATTTTCACGCTGG
Organism: Sphingobacterium sp. NGMCC 1.201703; assembly: GCF_047784615.1. Lineage (NCBI taxonomy): Bacteria > Pseudomonadati > Bacteroidota > Sphingobacteriia > Sphingobacteriales > Sphingobacteriaceae > Sphingobacterium > Sphingobacterium sp. NGMCC 1.201703. The sequence goes on from NZ_JBLOHD010000012.1 coordinate 205,106, forward strand.
ATACCGGCCGACTGTTCAAAGAAACATACTCCTTATGGAGCCGTACACTTGAACGATATCAATTAAATATCAAAACATATACACCGGATACCACATTACTGGAAGATTTTATCAGTAAAAAGGGACCAAATTCTTTTTATGAATCTGTTGAAAACCGTAAGGAATGTTGTCGGATCAGGAAGATTGAGCCACTACAACGCGCGATTAAAGGAAAGAAAATTTGGATTACGGGTATACGGTCCGAACAATCAGCCAATCGGCATGATATGGATTTTATAGAATATGATGAGGTTAACGATATCATTAAAATCCATCCTTTATTTGACTGGACTTTTGAACAGGTGAAAAAGTATTGTCAGGAACAATATATCCCCTATAATGTCTTACACGACAAAGGCTTTCCGAGCATAGGTTGCCAACCCTGTACAAGGGCCATTCAGGAAGGTGAGGATTTCCGGGCAGGAAGATGGTGGTGGGAAGATCAAAGTAAAAAAGAATGTGGTTTACATGCGGTTAAATCTTAATCCTGAAAATTGTACATCCAAATTCATTAAATTAAATTTTATTATTTCAAAAAAATGGACTATTTAGATCATTTAGAAGCGGAAGCAATATATATATTAAGAGAGGTCGCCGGACAATTTGAAAAGCCAGCGTTATTATTCTCAGGCGGAAAAGATTCCATTACTTTGGTTCATTTGGCAAAAAAAGCATTTAGGCCAGGTAAATTTCCTTTTCCATTGGTTCATATCGATACAGGGCATAATTTTCCCGAAACAATTGCTTTCCGGGATTCACTTATTGAAGAGATCGGAGAAAAGCTAATTGTCGGTTATGTACAAGAAAGCATAGATCAGGGCAAGGTAGTTGAGCAAAAAGGCAAAAATGCAAGCCGTAACGCGCTTCAGACGGTAACCTTATTGGATACAATCTCCAAATACGGTTTTGATGCCTGTATCGGTGGCGCTCGTCGGGATGAGGAAAAAGCACGCGCAAAAGAACGTATTTTCTCAGTTCGTGATGAATTTGGGCAATGGGATCCGAAAAGACAAAGACCAGAACTATGGAGCATTTTTAATGGCAAGATCAACAAAGGCGAAAATGTGCGCGTCTTCCCAATTTCAAACTGGACGGAGCTCGATGTCTGGAATTACATCAAGCGCGAGCAAATAGCCTTACCATCCATTTATTTTAGTCATGAACGGGAAGTAATTACCCGGAATGGGCAATTAATGGCGGCTGCACCCTTTTTGAATATTGATGATGAGGATGTTGTTGAGACTAAATCTGTTCGTTTCAGAACTGTGGGCGATATGACCTGTACCGCGGCAGTAGATTCCACCGCCACAGCACTCGATGATATCATCGCGGAAATCAAGGCTTCGACAGTTAGTGAACGTGGAGCACGTATGGATGATAAAGTATCTGAAGCAGCAATGGAAGAGCGTAAAAAACAGGGTTATTTTTAATTCTTCAACCCCAATTTAATACTTGATATTGACAACAATGAATATATTGAAATTTATAACAGCTGGTTCGGTAGACGATGGTAAAAGTACCTTGATAGGTCGACTGCTATATGATACCAATTCTATTTTGGACGATCAATTGGAAGCGATACAACGCGCGAATAGGAAAAATGACGATGGAACCGTAGATTTAGCGATCTTAACGGATGGACTAAAAGCAGAACGTGAGCAAGGAATAACGATCGATGTTGCCTATAAATATTTTCAGACAGATAATCGAAAATACATCATCGCAGATGCTCCTGGACATATCCAATATACGCGAAATATGGTTACCGGTGCTTCAAATTCCGAATTGATTATCATCTTAGTTGACGCACGGAAGGGAGTCATTGAGCAAACAAAAAGACATTCCTTCATTGCTAAATTATTAGCAATGAAACAAATACTGGTTTGTGTTAATAAAATGGATATGGTTGACTATAGCGCCACTGTTTTTGAACAAATCAAACATGATTATCTACAATTGGCTGCCAATCTAGGACTTCAGGATGTTGACTTTATCCCAGTATCCGCATTGAAGGGGGATAATATCGTTCATAAATCTGATCGTATGCTCTGGTATTCAGGAGAATCACTCTTGGATTATTTGGAAAACGTTGAAATCCATGAAAATCAGGCCGCGAATTGGAGATTCCCGGTGCAATGGGTTGTAAGACCACAAACGGATGATCTGCATGATTATAGGGGATATGCTGGCAGAGTGTTGGGAGAGGGGCTTGCTGTTGGCGATCAGGTGATTATTTATCCTTCGGAAACATATAGCACTGTAAAAGCAATAGAATTTAATGGCCTACAACTTGAGCGTGCAGAAAATGGACAGTCAGTTATTCTTCATTTAACGGATGATGTGGATATCAGTCGCGGCGATACAATTGCAAACGTTGAAAAGCAACCAAAATTTGAACGTAATATTCAGGCAAATGTATGCTGGTTTGATAACAAACCTTTGGATACGGAACAGATTTACTTGGTTCAGAGCCATAGTAAACTCACAAAAATAAAGATAGTTGATGTGCTTTATAAATTTGATATCAATACACAGGAAAAAGTTTTTGATGAAACTATCAAGCTTAATGATATTGGCCGGATAGCTATTAAATCAGCAGAAAATCTTGTGTTTGATCTGCAAGCCGAAAATTCTGCAAATTCACAAGCAATCATCATCGATCCAAGGACTAATCTAACTGTTGGCGCTTTGATGATACAGGCTGTTGATTAATTATATTTTTAATCTGTAAATATTCAACCTAAATATTTATTAAGGAATCTGGGTGAAAAGCTCGGATTCCTTTTTTTATATAAAGTATGTAAGTCTATAAATCTTTTAGATCCCGCAGATACTATAGAATCATCAAACAATATAAGTTCAAATAGTAATTACCAGGATTGAAAAAGCACTCCAAAACTTTGAGCTATCATAAATGTCTATTGTTATTATAATTTATATTATGTTAAATAATAATTCTTTTAAACCTCCCTGTTTCACAACATACTTAATACAATTGTATTGAAATATTACCATAGCCATTTTTATTCTTCTTTCCAATCGCGTCTATATATGTCCAAACCAATCCAATTGAATAACTTATGGTTAATTCATAAGCTTTTATAAAAATTAAAATTTATTACGACCAGAATTACATAAAATGCTATATTTTATGTATTTCGTTGTAAAAACGAAAATGATTCTTTTTTTTAACCGTATTATCGAATAAAATACTCAAATGATCTAATTTTCACTAAAAATCGCTACAGTCAAACACAAACAAGCATATTATAAAGAATTTGAAATTTCATTATACCAACTAAATTTTTGTAAATAATGAATGAAAATTGGTTTTTTATTAAAAAACACATAAATTAGTGCCAGCCAAAGGGAAATTTTACTAATTAAAACATGTCAAAAAATTTTAACGAGTTCATTGCGAGCGTTGAGAAACGCAATCCGAATGAACCAGAATTCTTACAAGCTGTAAAAGAAGTTACAGAGGATCTATTTCCTTATATCACAAACAATCATCCTGAATTCTTCGATCAAAAGATTCTAGAGCGCCTTACTGAACCTGAACGTATTATCTCTTTTCGTGTAACCTGGTTGGATGACAATCATGAAGTGCAGGTAAACCGTGGGTATCGTGTACAGATGAATAGCTCCATTGGTCCATATAAAGGCGGACTTCGCTTCGCTCCTTCTGTGAATCAGAGCATCTTGAAATTCCTGGCTTTCGAGCAGGTTTTCAAAAACAGTTTAACAGGCTTACCAATCGGTGGCGGTAAAGGAGGTTCTGATTTTGATCCTAAAGGCAAATCAGATAATGAAATTATGCGTTTTTGCCAAAGCTTTATGACTGAATTATACCGCCATATTGGCGCGGATACAGACGTTCCTGCTGGGGATATTGGGGTTGGCGGTCGTGAGATTGGCTTTCTATTCGGACAGTTTAAGCGTCTTCAGAACAATTTTACTGGAGTTTTGACCGGTAAAGGTGAATTGTGGGGCGGTTCTTATATCCGCCCGGAAGCTACTGGATATGGTCTCTTATATTTCGTAGACTGCATATTTAAGCATAAGGGACAATCGCTACAAGGAAAAGTAGCTACAGTGTCAGGTGCGGGAAATGTTGCATTCTACGCGGTTGAAAAAGCAATGCAATTAGGTGCAAAAGTAATTACCGTGTCCAATAGCCTAGGTACATTATATGACCCAGATGGTTTTGATACTGAAAAAATGGCTTTTGGGGCAACTTTAGGTCGCAATTTGGATCAATACCCTGCCCGTTATCCAAATGCACAATTTTTACTTGGACAAAAGCCTTGGCAATTTAAATGTGATATCGCATTACCATGTGCGACACAAAATGAACTGGATGAGTCTGACGCAAAAGCACTAGTGGCAAATGGCTGTATTTGCGTAGCAGAGGGTGCTAATATGCCTTCTACTGCCGAAGCCATTAAGGTCTTCTTGGATGCTAAAATCAGTTTCGCTCCCGGAAAAGCGGCAAATGCTGGCGGAGTTGCCGTCAGTGGCTTGGAGATGTCTCAAAATTCGATCCGTACACAATGGGGTACTGAAGAAGTAGATAGTCGCCTAAAAACAATTATGGGAAGCATTCACGAGACTTGTTTGAAATATGGCAAAGAAAGCGACTTTGTTAATTACTTAAAAGGTGCCAATATTGGCGGCTTTATTAAAGTAGCCAACGCCATGAAAGCTCAGGGAGTAGTATAATCAGCCTTTTTCTAATCATATCATAATCCTGAACGCTCAAATGTATTTCATTTGGGCGTTTTTTTATACTTTTATGGTAATTTTAAAACAAGAGATTACATGAGATTAATAGCGGAACTCCCCCATCCTGATTGCAAGATTTCCATTTTTGGAATGAACCAGAAATTCATTATCAAATTTGAACAGGGAAATCTGGAGCAATCCTATAAAATTGCAGAAGTTGATATCATAGGCGGCGTAAATGGTGTCTTTGAATTACTTGATGAGGAATTTCTTAAAAGTGTGTTAGATCAGTTTGCTTTAATGCGTCAATCATTTAACAGTGCTTACAGTAGATACGAATAGTAGCAATTATGTTAAACTATCTTTATTTCGCAGCATTTTGGACTTGCCAGATTGTATCCTCTATCCTATTTAAACTAGGTGGAATTCATCCAAAGTATAAATGGGCTGCGTTGATTATTGGAAATATTATTTTGCTTTCCGCAAGCTGGTTTCTTATCCAACTTTTTAAAAATGTCTCGCAGCCTATAGTTATTGCATTGTGTTCAGGCGGGACTTTTTTAACTGTCCAGCTGGCCATGGCGTTGTATTTCAAAAGCCCACTTAGTTGGCAGCAGGTAGTCGGTATGTTTGTTATTATTGTGGGTATGGTAATGATCACCTTTGGTGGCAAAGACCAGACAGCTTAACAGTTTGATTTTATCCTGAAAAAATTGATGGGTTTTATTTATTATAATAAAACTCATCAATTACAAGTGAACTTGCGAGCTGTTGATTAAAACGGTCTAAATCTGTCATTTTTCCGGAAATATCATACATTACTTCCAGTTTTCCACTAATTTTCTCGATTACACGGCGTGAAGCTTTAATTTTAAAATCCATCGCCATTTGTTCAAACTCATGTAGATGATAAAATTCATTCGAACTAAATTTGATATGTAATGAACGCACTAGATAGTAACGCGATAATAATACTTCTATCCGTTGGAAAAGCGCAAGGATAAGCACCATAAAAATGGCGAAGGAGATTGCATAAACTAATTCGCCCAATCCGGCAAACATTCCAATCCCGGCTGTGGCCCAGATAACAGCTGCAGTAGTTAGGCCACTGACTGATAATTTACCTTTAAATATAACTCCTGCTCCTATAAAACCGATACCTGTAACGATATTGGCAGCAACCCGATCCGTACTATTGCCAATAAATAAACAGGATACAATCGTGAACATGGCAGAGCCAAAGCAGATCAGTACCACTGTACGGAATCCAGCCGATTTATTTCTGTATTCACGCTCAAAGCCGATTAAACTGCCACACAAAATCGAAGTTAGGGCATTTAGTAAAGGCTTACTACTCAAAAAATCAATAATGCTTTCCATTTTAAGTGCTGTTGGACGATAATATAAAAAACTCCCATTTAAATAATGGGAGCTCTCTTTTCCTATAAATAAGCGTAGGTTATTCCATCACCACCGCGGTCTTGATGTTCATCCTCAAACCGGCTGACATGGCTGTATTTACGTAAATAGTCCCGAATGAATTTTCGCAAAATACCGTCCCCTTTGCCATGAATAATTTTTAAGGATGGATAGCCTACCATAACGGCCCTATCCAGTACTTTTTCTAATTCATGCAGTGCATCTTCAGTTCGCATACCACGGAGGTCAATCTCCGGATTAAAATCCGCTACCGTTCCAGCCGATAACGACTTCGATAAACTTTTAGCGGATTTCTTATTTTCTCTCCCTTCGAGCTTAATGACATTTTTTCGTTTCTGTACTGTACGCAATTCCCCCAGGGCAAGAATCAAATTGTTTTTTGCTATTTCAACAATCTGTGCTTCAGCGCCATTGTCAATGATTTGCACCCAGTCGCCTATACTTAGTTCCGAGGAATCTGTTGTTTTTTCTTTTATGACTTGCTTAGCCGCCTGTTCTTTCGGTAAAACGGCTTTTAAAGCCCGATCCAAATTGTTACGTAATTCACGGGTTTTCTCCTTGTCAGCTTTCACTGACTTAATCTGCGCAACCGTATTCTCAATTAATTTATTGGAATTTTTGATAATTTCCTGTGCTTCCTCTTTCGCTTTTTTCAGGATAACCCGCTTATTCTCTTCCAGATAACTTTGTAGCTCTAAATATTCCGATTTAAGAGATTCAAGTTCTTTTTCTCTTTTATTAATGGCAACTTTCGTGTCAAATACTTCCTTCTTTTCCCGTTCAAGATCGATCAACAGGGTGTCTACCTTTTTCTGTTGCACACCAATTTTGCCTTTGGCAGATTCAAGAATTTCTCTGCCTAAGCCTATTTTCTGAGCGATTTCAAAAGCATAAGAACTGCCCGGTTTGCCGACCTGAAGGATATACATCGGGCGCATCTCACGGTTGTCGAATAACATGGAAGCGTTCTCCAGCCCTGAGGTATTGCTCGCGAACACCTTTAAGTTTGAGTAGTGTGTTGTTACCACGCCCCGGATCTGCTTTTTATTCAACGCTTCCAATACGGCTTCGGCAATCGGCCCACCAAATAAAGGGTCCGTTCCAGTACCGAATTCATCAATAAGCACCAACGTGCGTCCATTGGCAAATTCTGTAAAATACTTCATTTTAGACAAGTGCGCACTATAGGTACTGAGATCACTTTCGATAGATTGATCGTCACCAATATCAGCAAAAATTTGCTTAAAAACTCCGATTTTCGTTGTTGGTTCAGCGGGGATCAATAAACCCGATTGCGCCATGATCTGTAGTAAACCCACTGTCTTCATACAGACAGACTTACCACCGGCATTTGGACCAGATACGACGATAACACGTTGCAACTGATCGATCTGTATGTTTAATGGAACTACAGTGCCTTTATGATGTTCGTTGAGCAGCAATAACGGATGACGAGCATTAACCAAGTTGATTTCAGCTTCTTTAGATAGTTCAGGCATCTCCGCCTCGATGTCCAAGGCAAAAAGGGCTTTAGCCCTAACGAAATCGACTTTAGTCAATAAGCCATGATAAGACAGTAATAACGGAAGATGTGGACGTACTTTATCCGTAAGTTCCACGAGTATCCGGATAACCTCCCTCCTGCGTTCAAACTCAAGATCCCTAATTTTATTGTTGAGTTGAAATACTTCTTCCGGCTCAATATAAGCAGTTTGCCCTGTAGCGGATTCATCGTGAATTAGCCCTTTAAGTTTCCTTTTGTTTTCAGCCAAAATAGGAATACATAGCCGCCCATCGCGCACAGTCAAATTGCCATCCGCTGTCCAACCGTTGTCCTGTGCATTTTTGAAAATACTGTTTATGCGTTTAAGGGCATCTTGTTCCGCGCGTTGTATTTGCTGGTTGATCTCAAGCAGTAAGCGGGAAGCATTATTTTTGAGTTTTCCGCGCTCGTCGATGACCATTTCAATATCACGAATGATTCCTTTCTCTATCGGTAAATGCTCGAATAATACCTCGAGATTCGGATAGAGACCTTCCCTTTCGTTAAAATAGCGGATGATGGCATAAACAGTTTTCAGGGACAACAAGACCCTGAAAAATTCTTCTTCAAGAAGAAAAGCACCTTCCACCCGCGCCTTTTCAATAATGGACTTTAAGGGGAAAAAATTTTCGACTGGAAATGCTGCATCGTTGACAAGAAGATCTTTGAATTCACTCGTCTGCCTTAAAAAACGATCTATTTGATCAAAGCGAGTTTGGGGTTGAATTTTTTCGACCAATTCTCGACCTGATTCGCTCAGGCATTTTTGTTTTATTTTATCTTTTATCTCGAAAAATCCGAGCTTATCTATCGCATTTAATGGATATACCATAAAATTATATTCTTTGATGGTTAAAGTTTTGACACAGGCTTTAAGGTCTGTGGCGGAGTAAGAAGCGGTTCTGCGGGCTTCTGCTCCATTTGTTTTGGTAACCTTGCAGTGTCCTTTGCTGCCGTGCCAGGTGTTGTTGGCTGGGACACAGGATTCCCTGTCGAAGTAGGTGCCGCTGATCCAATTGGTAAGATTGAACCACCAGTAGATAGCTGATTCATTAAATAACTATCCAAACTAACACCTGTTTTCTGCTGGAAATTTTTGTTAAACAATAACGAAGCCTCTTTAAAACTGAACTTTTCCTTACTTGGTTTGTAATGGATAAGAGCATCAATACGTTCCTGATACTGTTGCTGTTGTCGCATCACGCGACTTGTACTATCCTGGATCCGTGCATTGACAATAGAGTCTCTTGTACGGATAGAATCCTGCTTTTTGCGTTCGATATCCGTATAAAATTTATTCTCTTTGTTCAGGTTATCCTCCACTTTCTTGTAAATAGCCGACATGACCTCCGCATCTTTACCATAATAGTCCAGGTTCCTCTTAAAAGACACAGAGTCCAGTCCGTATTTATCAAAAGTTACCTGGTACAAAGGCACCATCACTTTGCGTGCACTATCAATGGGCAAGATATTGAGATATGAATCTATCAATTGAATTTCTGTCAAAGCATCTACAAATTTGCTTTGTGAGATAATATCCTTCTCTTCTGGTCTGACACATGAACCAAATAAAAAAATCACAGCAAGTAGATTCAGTATTAATCGTAGCATTTCGTAGTTTTGTACAAATTTACAAAAAGCACCGACATTTGGCACTTTTTACATCATCAAACTATATCGGAAATGAGCATTGCGAGTAATTTAGAAGCTTTAAGATTGGAAACCGAAGCGAAGGGCGTTCAGCTTGTAGCGGTTTCAAAGACAAAGTCCAATTCAGAAATCATGGAAGCCTACGCGGCTGGGCAACGTATTTTTGGTGAAAATCATGTTCAAGAATTAATTGAGAAAGCAGAGCTTTTACCCGAAGATATTCAGTGGCATATGATTGGGCATTTACAAACCAATAAGGTAAAATATATTGCGCCGTTTGTTAGCTTAATTGCTTCTGTAGACTCCTTAAAACTTTTAAAGGAAATTAATAAACATGCATTAAAGGCGGATCGTATTATCGATTGTTTATTGCAGGTTTATATTGCCGATGAGGACACCAAATTTGGTTTAGATCATGCGGAACTGATTGAGTTGCTCCGCGATGAAGAATTCCTCGGACTAAAAAATATCCGTATTTGTGGACTGATGGGAATTGCATCCAATACAGACAATGAAAAAGTCGTAAAAGCGGAGTTCTACGAACTAAAGATGTTATTTGATGGGGTTAAAGCCAGCTTCTACCGCAAAGACGATTATTTTAAAATACTTTCCATGGGAATGTCATCGGATTACAAATTAGCGATTGAAGAAGGTTCCACTATGGTTCGTATCGGAAGCACAATTTTTGGCAAAAGAGTAATTAAACATTATAAAAACAATGACTAAACCAATTATACGCGCTGCAATAAAATCCGACTGCCCACAGATGCTGGAGCTAATCAAAGAATTAGCCATCTATGAGAAAGCGCCAGATGAAGTAACCGTTTCCCTCGCGGAGTTTGAAGAAGCGGGATTTGGAAAAAAACCTATCTGGGGTGCGTTTGTCGCGGAAGTTGACGAAAAAATTGTTGGAATTTCATTATATTACGTCAGATACTCTACCTGGAAAGGAAGGAGACTTTACCTAGAGGATTTAATCGTTACCGAAAAAATGCGCGGTCTAGGCATAGGCAAACAACTGTTTGACAGAACACTTGCCTACGGAAAAGAATGTGGCTATCATGGAATGGTCTGGCAAGTTTTGGATTGGAACGAGTCTGCCATAAAATTTTATGAACGATACAAAGCTGATTTTGATTCGGAGTGGATTAATGTGTCGATCACTTATTAAAAATTAACAGGGGAAAAATCAATTCAATGCGGTATTATCTCTTTTTGAAAATTCTATTTATAGGTTGCCTATTTTATTCATGTCAGAACAAAGGCGCTACCCCCACTATTAAACAACTTGGGGATACTCTTGTTTATCACAGAAAAACGGTTGATGAGCATAGTAATTATTTTCTAAAAGGAGATGATCAATTGGATACCACCTATTTTCGGGCAAGTTATCCAGTCTTCGAAGAAATTAAGATCAACACCCTGATTTCTTCTATTGTTCATCTGGAGGGAGATACCAGCATGGAAGAAGCCGCTCATCGTTTTATCAATGCCTATAATGAATATGTAGATGATAACAATGGTAAATCCACGGCGACCTGGAATCGGGATCTCCAGGTAGATGTTGTAGCAAATACGCCTGCATATCTCGCTATAAGAACCAAACAGGAAGAGTATACCGGCGGAGCGCATGGCGATCATGTAACGTTATACTCGAACTTTGATCGACAGTCTAATAATCCAATTACAATTGATGACATCATTCGCAAGCAGGATAAAGACAGGTTCATTAACATTGCCGAACAATGCTTTCGTAGACAGGAAGGATTGAATACGGATGATTCCTTGAATGGAAAATATTTTTTTGAAGATGGTAAGTTTTCACTCGCAGATAATTTTACATTTGAGAAAAACGAACTCTTATTCTACTATAATATTTATGAAATTAAATCTTATGCTGAAGGTGGCACGGAGTTACGTATTCCTTATACAACTTTTAAAGATCTAATCTCAGAAAAAGGATTACATTATATTAATAGCATCAACTAGCAATCAACTAAACTCAATAAAATAAATGCAGGTTTTTAAATTTGGAGGAGCATCAGTAAAGGATGCGGAAAGTGTCAGAAATTCAGCGAAGATTATTTCGAAATACAAAGGTGAAGCTTTGTTGGTCGTTATATCTGCCATGGGTAAGACAACAAACCTTCTGGAAAAATTGACCCGGGAATATTATAATCATACAGGCTTGCAGTTTCAGACCCTTGAAGAAGCCAAAGCATTCCATTTTCATATTCTTCATGACCTATTTCCCAATGCTGAGCATCCTATTTTCGATGAAATTTCCAACTGTTTCGTCGAGATTGAATGGATTTTGGAGGAGGATCCACAAGACTCTTATGACTACCTCTTTGACCAAATTGTGTCGATGGGCGAATTGATCTCTACCAAAATCGTGGCTGCATATGTAGCTTTTATTGGTGAAAAAGTCAAATGGTTGGATGCACGCGACTATATCCTAACCGATAATACCTTCCGCGAAGCCGTGGTGGATTGGAGTAAAACAGAAGAGAAAATCCGTGCCGAACTTCCTTCCATATTAGATGAATATATTGTCATTACACAGGGGTTCCTTGGTTCTACATCGGAGAATTTCACCACAACTTTAGGCCGCGAAGGTTCCGATTATTCTGCGGCTATATTTGCGTCATGTTTAAATGCTGAAAATGTAACAATTTGGAAAGACGTCCCAGGCGTTCTCAATGCTGATCCGAAATGGTTTGAAAAAACTGAACTGATTCCTGAACTATCTTATACCGATGCTATTGAACTTACCTATTATGGTGCGACAGTAATCCACCCGAAAACGATCAAACCATTGCAGAATAAAAAAATTGCTTTAAATGTGCGCTCTTTTGTTGACCCAGATTCTCCGGGAACAGTCATTAGAAGTACAAATCAGACGTTACCGGTTCCTTCGTTTATATTTAAAGTAAATCAGATTTTTGTCTCAATTTCACCACGGGATTTTTCATTTATCGTGGAAGATAACCTCAGAGATATCTTTAATCTTTTCCACCAACATCGCATCAAAATCAATATGATGCACAATACGGCCATCAATTTCACCGTCTCAGTGGACGATACCGGAAAGAACGTGGTGGATTTAATTAACGATCTTGAACAGCGGTTTAAAGTTACCTATGAGTCTGGCCTAGAACTAATCACGATCCGTTACTATAACCAGGAAACCATCGAGCGTGTTCTTGTTGATAAAGAAGTGATCAGTGAGTTAAAGGATAGATATACTTGCCAGCTTCTCGTTAAGAAAATATAGATGAATACATTAATTCTTCAAAAGGAGGTACAGCTGTTTTTGGAAAAACACCTAAAAGAGTCTCCTGCTAAAATAGCTTTAAAGAAATCTCCTTTTGAAGGAATATCGTCTTCTGAACTAGCTGCACAGCTGGATGGTAAGCAGCGTGCGGGGACTAAAATCCCATTATGGACGACAACTCCTGGAATCTATTTTCCCGCAAAACTGAATCTGGAACAATGTTCATCTGAAAAAACAGCACTATTTAAAAGCTCGCTTATTCAAGAAGGCACACGTTTAATTGATGCAACCAGTGGTTTTGGCGTTGACAGCTTTTATTTTTCGACACGTGCAAAACAAGTCATATCCTGTGAGCTCAACTCGGATCTTGCGCAGATTTCATCGCATAATGCCAAGGTCTTATCTGCGACAAATATCGAGGTTATAGCGACAAATGGTGTGGATTACATATTTAATAGCCCACAGGAATACGTTGATTATATCTACCTAGATCCTTCGCGCAGGGTTCAGAATAAGAAAGTATTTCTGCTGGATGAATGTGAACCTAATTTGGTGGAGCTACAGCATTGCTTTTTTGAACGGTCTCATATTATTATTAGCAAGCTCGCTCCATTATTGGATATTTCTTCAGCATTAGGTATGTTGAATCATGTAAAGGATGTGTATGTTGTTTCCTTACAAAATGATTGTAAAGAACTTATTTTCATTCAAAAGAAAGATTTTGAAGGTGAGCCGGTCATTCATGCCGTCCGACTGTTCAAAGAGGAACAACAGGTCATCTCCTTTACTTATTCGGAAGAACGCAGTACCCTTGTGGAGTACAGTGCGCCTCTATCCTATCTTTATGAGCCAGATGTAGCCCTGACCAAGGCTGGTGCTTTTAAAACAATTGCCTCTCTTTTTGGAATAAAAAAACTACATAAAAATACACATTTGTATACTTCGGATCGGAAAATCCCAGATTTCCCAGGCAAAATATTTAAGATAAAAGAGGTTGAATCTTTTACAGAATTCAAGAAAAACAAAACTCCGTTACAAGCTGATATTATCGCAAAAAATTTTCCCTTAAAAACGGAAGAGATAAAAAAGAAATTTAAGATTAAAGACAGCGGCGACAGCTTTAGCTTATTCACCACAGTATTGAATGATCAGCTAATTGTCATACATACACACCGAATTATAGAATAGACAATTTCATTACAATTGTCCTATTTCTTCTATGTAATTTTAATGTATGGATAAAATCGTATTATCAGCATTAGATTTAGCTCCCATCAAAAAAGGAGAAAATACCGCCAGTGCAATTGATCGCAGTGTAAAAATTGCACAACATATCGAACAACTGGATTTTCAAAGAATCTGGGTCGCCGAACATCATAATATGGAATATATTGCAAGTTCGGCCACCTCCTTACTTATACAACATATTGCTTCCAATACAAACCGAATCAGAGTTGGTTCAGGCGGAATCATGTTGCCCAATCATGCTCCCTTAGTGATTGCGGAACAATTTGGCACCTTGGAAACATTATTTCCGGGTCGGATCGATCTTGGTTTAGGCCGTGCGCCGGGTACGGACCAATTGACTGCTATGGCTTTACGAAGAAATAATCTAAATACTGCGTTCCAATTTCCGCAGGAGGTAAAAGATCTCCAGCTATATTTTAGTTCCGATAATTATGATGCAAAAGTACGTGCATTCCCCGGTGAGGGACTGGAAATCCCACTATATATTTTAGGTTCCAGCACGGATAGTGCTTACTTAGCCGCTAGCTTAGGGCTTCCCTACGCTTTCGCCACGCATTTTGCTCCAGCGCAATTTGCCTCGGCGAGTATGATTTATCATCAGAACTTTGTACCCTCGAAGGTATTGGATAAACCCTATTTTATTTCCTGTGTCAATGTGATTGCTTCCGATACTAACGAAGAAGCCGAGTTTTTGTCCACGAGCTTTTTTAATTTATTTGCCGGCATTGTAACGAATACAAGAAAACCGTTATCTCCGCCTACAGAAGAGGTCATTTATAAGGGAATTCCAGCCATCGAACAAGCTGTACAGAGCATGGCTTCCTGTGCCTTTGTCGGAGATAAAAATAAGATCGGTCCTGAGATAGAAAAATTTGTTAAAGATCATAAAGTCGATGAAATTATGGCTACCTCCTATATCTTCGACGATGAAAAATGCCTAAAATCGTTTTCTTTACTTCAGAAAGCACTCTCCTAAAAAATCTTCAGGTTTTATATACCGTGAATTTTATATATTTAAATAAAATTCACGGCATATGAAAAACTATTCTGTTTTTACTTTACTATTTACACTACTTTTTATTCAAGCTTGTGATAGCCCCTCTACAAAAAAGGGAAACACTGCTCTAGATTCGACTGTGACGAAAGATGACACATCTTTGATATCGAAAGACAGTGCCAGGTTATCCGCAGCTGCTACATCCGACAGCTCAAAGGGACAGATTTTTTTAGTACGCAGTTATCGGATCTGGGAAAAGGAAGATCCAACCGCAGTATTGAACAATGATTGGTTTGATCTTTACGAGCTCGAAGGAAAGTATTATTTGGACAAAGTGGATTATGAAGTCAAGGATGGTTATGATGAGTGTGCTCAGGTCCCCTCAAAAAGTGTTGAGTCGAAAAGAAACTCCCTTTTGTTCTTAAATATAAAAGGGTTGAAAACAGGAGCATTGGAGAACTTAAAGATAAACCACTCAGAAATATGGCCCAAGGAATCCGTGGAATATAATTTTAGAAAGCAGCATGTTATACTCAAAGGGTCGGGAGATATAAAATCCACCGAAGTACAGACCGACGAAAAAGGACATGAAAAAATATTTCACGAAGTAGCCCATTATAAGCTCAATGCAACCTTTGGAGGAAGGAATGAATTGACATTATTTCAAAAAGATCAATATGAACATGTATTTATGTCCACGCAGTTTGTCGGCGATATAGATCGAGACGGACAATTGGATTTTATTTTTTCCAATCCAAGTCACTACGAGGAAGAGGCGCTCCTATTGTTTCTTTCTAATGGTGGAAATCCATTGATTTTCGAGGCAAATGAGCAATTTGATTGTTAATCTATGACCATGGGAAAAATAAAAACAGTCCTACATCAAATGAAGTCCATTCATCGGGCTTTAATAGCAATTTGCGCCTTTATCCTTACATATCTGCTCTCCCCGATTAAAACCTTGCCCTTGCTAAGCCTGGTGTTAAGCTGGTTTGGATTTTGTGTTTCTTATATACTGCTTTCTTGGTATACATTTTATACAATGCCTGTGTCTTCAATCACGAAAAAAGCACAACAGGAAGACGGCAGCCGACTTTTTGTATCCCTTTTTATTATACTAGTTACCATCAGTTGTTTTATTTCAGTCCTAATGATTATTATATCAAGTAAGAGTAAGCAACTTGACGACTCCTATATTATTACCATTTGCATGCTTGCCATGGTGGCTTCGTGGTGCTTGGTCCATACAATATATACTTTTCATTATGCTCGTCTGTACTATGAAAACGGTTCCGATGGTAGTGGCCTGGAGTTTCCGGGGAATGATAAGCCAGACTATTTGGACTTTGCTTATTTTTCTTTTGTTATGGGCTGTACATTCCAGGTTTCTGATGTGGGTATCTCGTCAAAAAAAATTAGACGTATCGTCTTATTTCATGGCTTACTCTCCTTTACATTAAATACTTTTGTTGTCGCATTGACGATCAATATCATTTCCGGTCTGATCAATTGAGTTTTTGATCCAAAAACCGTATTTTAGTCCAAAATATATACACATGAAGTTTTTCCATCCATTAGTCGCGCTTGTTTTATGCCTTATTACAGTTGTTTCATGTAAAAAGAATGAAACTTCCGATGGAGAAACAACAGACGCCTCTGGAAGTTTTATCGGTAGAGTCCAATTTCAGAGCAGCTCGTTGTCGGTTGATCGATCCAATCGATTGATCCGTATTCAGCGCGAGGGAAATCCGGAATCTTATAAAATTGAGTTTTTTACCGGGGTTCCGAATATTACGGGTGTGCGCTTTACTAAGGTGAACGACAGTACCTGGATCTCCAACGATACCGCCAAACTAAAAGATGTGAGAATCCAGGGAAAACTGTTAAAAATAGATTACCAATTGGAAGGTCAGTCCTGGACGGTTACAGAAGCTATTCGTAAATAATAATCAATCTAAATTGTCATAATAATTTCATTTTTCATTGTTTAAGTATTCCATAATGCTTACATTTAGTTAAGCATAAGGAAAAGAGAAATGAAACACATAAAAAAGATTGGAGCTATTGCTTCTGTATTTGCTATAGCCATTGCCTTGAGTGCATTTAGTTTCCAACAGGAAGAGCCACAGGAAGATCCTAAACCCACAAATCTGAAAGTTCTCCCAAAAAACATTTCGCATGACGAATTGATCGCAACAATGAAAGAGTTTAATGTTGCATTAGGTGTCAAATGCGGATTTTGCCATGCGCCTTCAAAAGAAGATCCTAAAAAGATGGACTTTGCGAGCGACGAAAACCCTAAAAAAGAAGTTGGCCGCGCAATGATCAAGATGACACAAAAGATTAATAAAAAGTATTTCAATCACAGTTGGGACAGCTCTCCAGCTAAAGCGATTTCCTGTAAAACTTGTCATGGCGGTAAAGCCGAGCCAGAGATGGTATTAGCGAAAAACTAATCAAACTATATATTTTACGTAACACCATCGGATTCCTACCCGATGGTGTTTTTTTATTCGTTCAATCTTATTCGCTGAGTTTTATTTTTGTTGTTTTCGAATGCGATTTTGCATTTAGCGTATCGAAAACATGTTCTGTCAGAGGGAAAATTAAAATAAAAAAGGCTTTTCATATTGAAAAGCCTTTTTGTTGTACCCGGAGCCGGAGTCGAACCGGCACGGTTTCCCACTGGTGTTTGAGACCAGCGCGTCTACCAATTCCGCCATCCGGGCATATCCGTTTGGGATGATGCAAAAGTAAGGAAAGTTTTTATTTTTCCAAAGCCCCCTCTATTACTTTTCCTAAACTACCTGAAAATGAATCAGAAATTTTTTATAAAATTATTTATAGTGCCGGTTCGAAGGTCTAACTGGCATTTTTTTATTAGTTTTAAAAAGGAAATAATAGGCAACTCATGGAAAAGGTTAAGTTAGGAAATAGTGAAATTGAATTTAAACCGATCATTTTTGGCGGGAATGTATTTGGTTGGACTGTCGATGAGCAACAGTCCTTTGCTCTTTTGGATGCATTTGTCGATATGGGCTTTAGCTTTATAGATACGTCCAACAACTATTCTCATTGGGTACCCGGCCACACCGGATCAGAGTCCGAATCCATCATTGGGAAATGGATCAATAAACGGGATATCCGGGATAAAATTCAAATTGCCACCAAGGTTGGTGGTCGTCGGGCCGGCAATGACAGGCCCAATTTAAAAAAAGAACACATTATAAAGTCGGTTGACGAATCGCTCATGAGATTACAGATCGACACCATAGATCTTTATCAGTCACATCATGATGATCTTTCAACGGCAATAGACGAAACACTTGAAGCTTACCAACAATTGGTACAGGCAGGTAAAATAAAATGGATTGGAGCCTCCAATTTAAATCCCGAGCGTATTAAAGAGTCCTTACTGATCGCAGAACAGAACAATCTCCCTGCCTATATTTCCATTCAGCCCGAATATAATTTATATGACCGCTCAAAATATGAGCAAGATTATGAACAGCTCGCAGTCGAAAATCATCTAGGTGTGATCACTTATTATTCTTTGGCCAGCGGATTTCTTTCAGGAAAATATAAGTCAGTTGATGATATTAAAAATGCGAAACGCTCTGATGCGCTAAAAGGCCGGTTTAATGACCGAGGACTTCGTATTCTCGACGCCTTAGCCCAAGTAGCCCATAGTCAACAAGTCGCGATGCCTACAATTGCGCTCGCATGGATTCTGCATCGGCCTTCAGTAAGCGCGCCCATCGTAAGCGCTACTTCTCTGCAACAGCTTGAAGAATTAACCCATGCAACCAAGATAAATTTGTCTTCCGAAGAAATGTCTCTATTAGATACGGCTAGTGCCTATAAATAAAGCTGATCCAGATATTCTAACAAACTGAGGATTAATCTCAACCTTATCATCATTCAGAATATTATTTGGCACCTATATGGCTAAAATCGTCACACTAGCGACCTAAAACTAAACATACGATTCACAACAAGACACATAAAACACTGTTTTTCAATTAAAAACAAATGCGGACAAAATAAAATTTTGTCCGCATTTCGTTAAAAAATATATGTGTTTAGCGCCTAATTACGAACTATTATGGCTTCCTCTCATTTAACAATGTGAGCACTTCTGTGGGCACCATCGCCCTGATATCCCCTCCATTAAACCATACATCCCGCACGATGGTTGAAGATATATGCGCTTTCCCAGACCTACTCATCAAAAAATAACTTTCAACAACCGGGTTTAACAACAGATTATTTTGTGCGATCGCATTCTCAAATTCAAAATCTCCTGTATTTCGCAAACCACGTAATATAAATTTAGCACCAACTTTCTGGCAGAAATCCACAGTCAAACCATTATACTTCACCACTTCGATTACATTGACATCCCGAAAGACCTCTTGTATGCATTTGACCCGTTCATCATGGTCCAACATGCCCTTTTTATTTGCATTATACCCAACAGCAATTATGACTTTATCAAATAACGGCAAAGCTCGTTCGACTAGATCTTGATGGGCTAACGTGAAGGGATCAAATGAGCCTGGAAAAACAGCAATTTTCATACTATAAAGAATTTGTGTAAAATGAAAAAGATGAATACCCGTACTTTCTGGTTTCTATAAAATTCGGATGCTCTTCCATTTGCCTTGTAGATGGATGTTCGACAATAAGAAGCCCATTATCATTTAATAGATTGTTTTCGAGAATCAATTTTGGCAGTTGAGGTAGCTTTGGAATATCATAAGGCGGATCTGCAAAGATTAAATCATAGGTACTTTTGCAGCTGGTAATAAATTTAAAAACATCCGCTTTCTTGGCTTTTATCTGCTCCAGCTTCATTTTTTTTGCTGTGTCCATAATGTATTGTACACATTTAAAATGTAAATCGACCGAATCCACATGTTCTACTCCTCGTGAAGCTAACTCAAAACTAATATTCCCCGTTCCAGCAAAAAGATCAAGGCAATTTAAGCCATCGAATTCTAAGCGGTTCTGCAGAATATTAAACAGAGCTTCCTTCGCGATATCTGTGGTTGGCCTTACCGGTAAATTGCTGGGTGGATTCAGCCTTAGACCACCGATTTTACCCCCTATTATTCGCATAATATTGAATCAAATAACACATTATATGCTGTTAAATTACCACTGACCTCCTGATCTGCAAAAGCTACTTTTGTTTTTAGATCCAATATTTCAACATCTCCCGCATAGGATGCAATTCGTTTATAATACGATTCATTGGGCACCTCACCGGAAAGGAGTACCTTATCAATTGACCCGCCAAGGTTAAATTGACTCAATATATTCAACACATAATAACTAATATCATCCAGATTATGGATTTCAAAGCTATTGTAAAGTTGGAAAACTCCATTTTTGAATAGGTAAAAGTCAACAATAGTATCAGCGACGAAATGTAGCCCCAGCACACTACCCCTAATTGCTATACGTTCCTGCGCCCGGTCCAATACAACTGCAAACTCAGGAAGAATAACAGCATCCGGAAACAGTCTAAGCCAACGATTCAAAAGCAACTTATCAAATTGATATAAAGCAACAAAGCCAAGGTTATCTAAATGGTAAATAAATGTATTTTCAAGATCTGAAGTCCCCAGGAACTGTACATATTGCGCAATATTATCCTCCTGAAAGACCTCTTTAGGTATAAATGTAAAACTCTGGTGCGGAATAACAATCCGAACGAACCGAAAAGGTAAACTCATTATTCTTGTCGCATCTAAGATTGGCTCCTCCGAAGGGTATTCTATCAGTATCGGCACTACTGACTTCTTATCGACTACCGCTAACACATCTTTTTGAAAGCCAGCCTTTACCAAAAGATTATACTCAGGTAAATAATGAATGTTAAATTGTTTTGAAATATAATTCATTCGCTGAATTGTAAAAATAAAAACTTGTTAAAGCAAAAATAGCTTTTTCTGAAGGATAAGACAAACCTTTTAAATAACTTTGGGGGTGTTCATCAAAAACCTGTTAATACAACAATTCCCTTGGCAACCGACTGCACAGCAGCTGGAAGCATTCGAGTTATTGGAAGAATTTCTTCTCGCATTTGACAAGCAGTCCTGTTTTGTCCTCAAAGGCTATGCCGGGACCGGAAAAACAACATTGATAGCAGCATTGGTCAAAGTATTGCCTGTGCTAAAAAAACGTGCTGTGCTTCTGGCCCCCACAGGGAGGGCCGCCAAAGTGATGAGCTATTATTCCGGACGAAAAGCACTGACCATCCACAAAAAGATTTATCGAAAGAAATCCGCCATCTCCTTTCAACTGGACTTTACATTAGCAGAGAATTTACACGAGGACACCCTATTTATCGTCGATGAAGCCTCGATGATTTCCAATGAATCGGTAAGTGTATTTTCAAAAAGCCTCTTAAATGACCTTTTCAGATATGTACAATCCGGCAAAAATTGCAGCCTCCTGTTCGTTGGTGATACTGCCCAATTACCGCCGGTGGGTTTATTGGACAGCCCCGCCTTGAACCCCAATTATCTTGAACATGAATTTCATCTCTGTGTGTATCCCTACGAATTGACCACTGTGGTCCGACAGGCTCAAGATTCGGGAATATTGTACAATGCAACAAAAATACGGAACGAGATCATATCCGCTGAGGAAGGACAGCTTGACTTTCCTTTTCCAAAATTCATAACAAAAGGATTTAAAGACCTTTACCGCATGACAGGAGAACGATTGATTGAAGGGATAAATTACGCTTATGATAAATATGGCATTGAAAATACCATGATTATATGCCGTTCAAATCGCTCAGCTAACCTATACAATCAGAATATCCGCAATAGAATACTTTTTAGAGATGAAGAATTAACGGGTGGAGATTACATCATGGTGGTGAAAAACAATTACTTCTGGCTACAGGAAAACAATATGGGCGATGGTTTTATTGCAAATGGTGATATGGCTAAAGTCCGGAAGGTAAGTAATATCCACGAGCAACATGGCTATAGATTCGCGGATGTTACACTCGAATTTGTGGATATTGATGAAATCGAACCCATTACCTGCCGTGTTATCTTGGATAGTCTTTATACGGATGGCCCCAACCTCTCCTATGAAAGTCAAAAAAATCTGTATGAAGAGATTGGTATGGACTATGCAGAAATTTTAGATAAGAAAGATCGACTGGAAGCCATTAAAAAAGACCCCTATTATAATGCACTCCAGATTAAATTTGCATTTGCAATTACCTGCCACAAAGCACAAGGTGGCCAATGGCCAATTGTTTTTGTTGACCAGGGCTATATCAATGATGAAATGTTGGATCTTGAATTTCTGCGTTGGTTGTATACCGGCATTACTCGGGCAACAGAGGAACTTTTTTTGGTAAATTTTAATGAAAACTTCTATCCATCATAGGATTATTACATGAATCATTCGTATGACTGTATAATATTGAATATTTTAGTGGCCAAAACCAAGATTACACAATTATCTATATTTATTTGATGCATAAGTTCTATTTTATTTTTGCAGCCAGTTTATTACCCTACTTTAGCTCGGCGCAGCAGATTCCGGAGCATTCGGTAAAACCTAACTATCAATTAGCTGCCAAATTTTCCCCAGAGAAATTAAAAAAAATGATTTTCTCGACGACCATCAAACCAAACTGGATCAACTTCTCAGATCGCTTTTGGTACGATTACGCAAGTCCACAAGGCAAAAATTGGTATATCGTCAATCCATCACTTAAAAAGAAAGAACCTCTTTTTGATAGCGAAAGCGTTGCTGCACAAATAACAAAGATTGTCAAAAATCCCGTTGATGCACAACACCTGGACTTACAAGGCTTAAGATTCACTAAAGATGAAAAAAAGATCAGATTCCAGGTTCAGAGCACGAAAGATACCCTGAAGTCCAAAGATGAGATTGAAAAACTTAAAAACAAGTCAGACACAACAAAGAAAAAGCTCTTTTATTTGGAATATGATTTCGCATCGAAAACAGTAACCGAAATCAGCGATTCTACAAAGGTTAAAGCTCCACTGGCTTGGGCAAGCTTTTCTCCGGACACCAATACGATCTATTTCGCCAAAGACTTTAATCTGTATTGGATGGACAAGGCCAACTATCTCAAAGCAGTCAAAAATGAGAAGGATAGTACGATTGTCGAGCACCAGATCACGAAGGATGGCGTACAATATTACGCTTGGGGTGGCGATGAATATAGTACTACCACGGGCGACGAAAAGGACAAAGACAATGAAACGAAACGTAAACGCGTATGGATAAGCTGGTCACCGGATGGCCGCTATTTTACCTTGACCAGAAAAGATAACCGGTCGTTGCGACCTTTGTGGGTGATCAACAATGTTGGTTCAGCCCGTCCTACCCTGGAGACTTATAAATACCAAATGCCGGGCGAGGTTGATTCAACTGAAACTGAATTCTATATCTTTGAAGCAGCAACAAAGACCCCACGCCGCATAAATATAGCCGCTTTTAAAAACCAGACCATTTCCAACTGGACCAAAACCCCGGACAAAAATTCATATAAGGAAGATTATTATATTAACTACTGGCTGGGTAACAACGAAGAATTTTATATTTCACGCTCCAGCCGTGATTTAAAAAGAATAGATCTCCTAAAGGTAAATGTAAATGGAACTTTAAACCCTATTATTCAGGAACGATCCAATGTGTATCTGGATGTTCAAAAACCGCTTTTGACCGAAAATGGCAAGCGATTGGTTCACTGGTCAGAAAGAGATGGATGGGGACATTACTACTACTATGACACGAATGGTAAGCTTCTTAATCAAATCACTAAGGGAAGTTTTCACTGCGAAGAAATTACAGGGATAGATCCGACGACACAGACGCTGTTTTTCACGGCGTCTGGCCGCGAGAAAAATGAAGATCCCTATTACCTCCACCACTATAGCGTCAGTTTGAACGGAAATGGAATTAAACTTCTGAATCCCGGAAACTTTGATCATCAGATTGAAATGAGCGAGTCGTCCAAATATTTTGTAAACAACTCTTCAAGAGTGAATACAGTGCCAGAATCTGTGTTATTGAACAGCAATGGACAAAAGATCATGACTCTCGAAAAGGCCGACCTTTCGCTTTTATTTGCTGCGGGCTATAAATTCCCCGAACCATTTAAGGTAAAAGCCGGAGATGGCACGACGGACCTCTATGGCGTTATGTACAAGCCTTTTGATTTTGACAGCACAAAGACCTACCCCATTGTAGAATATGTTTATCCAGGGCCACAAACAGAGGCTGTCAATAAATCTTTTGGACGTAGCATGGACCGAATCGACCGATTGGCTCAATTTGGCTTTATCGTAGTCACTGTCGGTAACCGAGGTGGTCACCCATCCCGTTCACAATGGTACCATACCTATGGTTATGGCAATCTGCGTGATTATGGATTGGAAGACAAAAAGGTGACAGCGGAACAGCTTGCTGACCGTTATAAATTTATCGACATCAATCGTGTAGGTATCACAGGCCACTCTGGCGGTGGATTTATGTCCACAGCAGCTATGCTTGTCTACCCAGACTTCTTTAAAGTTGCCGTATCCGGAGCCGGCAACCATGAGAATCAGATTTATAACCGCTGGTGGAGCGAGCGCCATCATGGCGTCACAGAAAAAGTATCGGCAAAAGGCGATACGACTTTTTCATACCAGATCAATAAAAATACGGAATTAGCCAAGAATCTAAAAGGAAGGCTCTTGATAGCGACTGGCGATATTGACAACAATGTGCATCCTGCAAACTCGATTCGGATGGTAGACGCACTGATCAAGGCAAATAAACGATTTGATTTCCTGCTCTTACCCGGTCAAAGACATGGATTTGGTGATATGACAGAATATTTCTTCTGGAAAATGGGTGATTATTTCAGTCAATATCTCTTGGGTGATTCTAAAATGAACGAAGTCGATATGACAGAGATGAACAGAGAAAAACCTCAAAAGTAAGCGGGTTTATGACCTACACCGACAAAATAAAGTTTTTATCCGTTACCTTAAGATCATTTGAGGTAACGGATTTTTCTTTAGATATGCTCGCGGGCATTAGCCTTCAGGATTTGCTCAGCCTTTCTCTGGAAAAAGATAAAAAGATTTCTTTCCGGGCCGCATGGGTATTCGAAACAATTGTACTAAAGGATACAACTTTACTACAAGGGCTTTTACCGCAATTCTTTGATAATTTGAAAAACCAGAGAAATTGGAGCTGTCTGAGAAGCTATAGTAAAATTTTGATATACCTGACTTCTAATAAGAATAAGAGCTATCTTCTTGATGACAAGACCGAAGAACAACTCATTGAACACGCTTTTCAATGGATGATAGACCAGCAATGCCCTGTTCCGGTTTTGGTCAATTGCTTGGATATCTTAAATAATCTGAGCAAGAAACATCCTTGGGTAAAAGAAGAACTCCTTGCCCAGATAAGTCATTTTCAAAAGATAAAACCTAGTCCTGCATTACTGAGCCGCACAAACCGGATCCTCCGAAGAGGCTAAGCAAAGCACTTTTTCTAAAAATTCATGGAAATTAAAACAAGGTATTCCCTTTTGGATTAGGTGTACGACCGAGGTGTCTATAGGCAGCTTCAGTACATTCACGCCCTCTCGAAGTACGCATGATATAACCTTCCTGAATCAAAAAGGGCTCGTATACCTCTTCGATTGTCCCTTCATCTTCTCCTACAGCTGTAGCAACGGTTTTAAGTCCTACCGGCCCTCCTTTGAATTTATCAATGATTGTCGTCAAGATCTTATTATCCATTTCATCGAGGCCATTTTCATCCACATTAAGCGCATGTAGCGCATACTTCGCAATTTCTTGGTCTATACTTCCATTTCCCTTTATCTGCGCGAAATCTCGTGTGCGACGTAATAACGCATTGGCTATCCTTGGCGTACCTCTACTCCTACGCGCAATTTCATAGGCACCTTCATCAGAAATAGGTGTATTTAGGATATGTGCAGAACGAAGCACAATTGTTGTCAATAGCTTTGCATCATAATATTGAAGCCGAGAATTAATCCCAAAACGCGCACGCAATGGAGCTGTTAGTAGACCCGACCGCGTGGTTGCTCCAATTAGTGTAAAAGGATTCAATGAAATCTGCACGGAACGGGCGTTAGGACCTGTTTCTAGCATGATATCTATCTTAAAATCCTCCATCGCAGAATAAAGATACTCTTCCACCAAAGGACTTAAACGATGGATCTCGTCGATAAACAGCACGTCGCCCTCCTCCAGATTTGTCAATAGCCCCGCCAGATCTCCCGGTTTGTCCAATACAGGGCCTGAAGTAATTTTTATACCCACCCCCATTTCATTCGCAATAATGTGCGAAAGGGTTGTTTTACCCAGTCCCGGAGGACCATGTAACAAGACATGATCCAAAGCTTCTCCCCGTAATCGCGCAGCTTTCACAAAAATATTTAGATTCTCCAATATTTTTGCTTGCCCCGTGAAATCTTCAAAAGCCTGAGGACGCAATGCCCGCTCGATATCGCGATCGGTATTGCTCAAACGTTCAGGATTTGGATCTAAATTCTCGTTCATCAACCAATACTATTAATTTCTATTATACCTTTTCCCAAGACTTCCCAATTTCAGCTGGATTACACCAAAAAAAGCTTCCTTAAAGATACTTGTACTCATTTTGGACGTACCTTCAGTTCTATCCGTAAATATAATAGGTACTTCCACAACGTCAAAACCATATTGAATGGCCGTAAACTTCATCTCAATCTGGAAAGCATAACCAACAAATTTAATTTTGTCTAAAGGAATAGTCTTCAATACCTCCCGTGTAAAACAGACAAAACCTGCTGTAGCATCCTGAATTTTAATTCCAGTAATAAAACGGACATATACAGAAGCGAAATAGGACATCAATACCCGGCTCATTGGCCAGTTGACAACATTTACTCCTTTAATATACCGGGATCCTATACTCATATCAGCCCCATCCACACAGGCTTGTCTCAAACGGATCAAATCTTCAGGATTGTGACTGAAGTCCGCATCCATTTCAAAGATATATTGATAATGCGCTCTCGCTAGCCCCCATTTAAATCCGTGGATATAGGCGGTCCCTAAGCCCAATTTCCCTTTCCGTTGTTCCATAAATAAACGGTCAGAGAACTCATTCAACTGTAAATTTTTAACGATATCTGCCGTACCATCAGGTGACCCGTCGTCCACAATCAGAATATCAAATGCGTGTGATAAGGAAAAAACTTTGCGAATAATCTTTTCAATATTTTCCTTTTCGTTATATGTTGGAATAATTACTAAACTCTCCGCCACTTTCATTTATTTAAGACCAGTAAAGGTAACAATTTAAGCCAAATTCTCTCAAAGAATTTGGCTTAAATTGTTACAAAAAAGCATCCTTCGAAGGAATATCACTTGGTAGTGTCGCGCACTGAACAACAAAAGTATCTGGCGATCAAAACAAGATGGTTGATAAAAAGAAAAGCCCGCTACTATGGGAGTAACGAGCTTTCATTAACCAATTATAAACTTAAATTATGAGACTGCAAATATGGTGAATATTGCTTATATATGCAAATTTTAATGCGTTTTCATGCAACATTTTCAATACAAAGTCTCAATTTATACCAAAACCATTTGATAGTATGCATAATACTGCAATTTTATCGATCAACCTCTCCGAGAACAATATCAATTGATCCCAGTATTGCGATGAGATCAGCAATTAACACCCCTTTTCCTAACTCGGAAATCACAGAAAGGTTATTGAAACTTGGTCCACGTGATTTTACGCGTAAAGGAATATCAGATTTTTCTTTCGTTACAAAATAAAAACCGATTTCGCCCTTTGGATTTTCTGCACGCACGTAGTAATCCTGTGCTTTTAAATTTACTTTTTTTGGAACAAGCGCGCGCGGATCAAAATCCGGAGTACGTTTAAAATCTTTCTCTAAGCGCTCAAGACATTGTTCAACGATACGAACGGATTCATATACTTCATCCACCCTCACTTTGTAGCGATCCCAGCAATCGCCTACACTCCCCATTCCCCCTTTTCCCACTGGAATCTCAAAGTCTATTTCCGGATAAACGGAATACCCATCAATCCGTCTTAAATCCCATTTAATGCCAGATGCGCGCAACATAGGACCGGAAACACCATAATTAATAGCAACATCAGCAGGCAAGATACCGATATTAGCTGTCCTAGAGATAAATATCTGATTCTGTGTCAGTATCTGATCCAATTCAACCAATTTCGGTTTAAAATAAGTGATAAACTCTGCACAACGCGCTTCAAAACCGACAGGTAGATCATAAAAAAGACCACCGACCCAGATGTAATTATATAACATACGTGATCCGGATGCCCATTCCAGCATATTCATAATATGTTCGCGATCTCTAAAACACCATAGAAAGGGAGTTGTGGCACCAATGTCGATGCCGTAGGTACCGATTGCAATCAGGTGTGATGCGATGCGATTGAGTTCACAGACCAATACCCGAATATATTCTATTCTTTTGGGAATTTTACGATCTAGCCCCAACATGCGCTCCACCCCCATAACAAAAGCATGGCTATTGTTCATCGATGCCAGATAATCCAGACGATCGGTAAATGGAATTGTCTTCCCATAGTTTAGAGACTCCGCGTGCTTATCAAAGCATCGGTGCAAATAGCCCAGATGTGGAACGACTTCTTTGACAATTTCACCGTCCGTGATCAACTGCAAACGCAATACACCATGTGTTGAAGGGTGCTGCGGCCCCATATTCAAGACCATCTCCTGCGCTGAAATTTCCGTAAGATGCCTTTCATAACGATCTAATGCCTCTTTATACTTTGGATTTGCCATACAGATCAATTTATGTTAATGCCATGATATTTCTCAGCCTCCTGATAGTCCTTTCGAAGTGGATACCCCTCCCAATCATCGGGCAGGAGAATCCGTCGCAGGTCGGGATGTCCAGCGAAATAAATCCCCATCAGATCAAAAGCTTCCCTTTCGTGCCAGTCTGCCGTACGCCAAATGGAAGTTACGGATGGAATTTCAGGCAGCTCATCCAATGAACGGTTGCCCTCCAGCTCCACTTTTAATACCAGTGCATGTTGATAAGGCAGGGAACTCAGGTGATAGACAACTGTAAAGTGATCTTCATAATCTACTGCTGTAATATTACTCAAAAAATCAAAATAAAGACCTTCAGTATCTCTAAGAAAAGAGCAAACAGAAATTAAGTCCACCGCATGGATAAACAAAGCAGGCTGTAGACCCCCAATCTCCTCTTTCACTATTATTGAGTCTCCCAATGAGGAAACCAGTTGTAATTTAATTTCTTCAAATGTCATATTACGGAGCTAGACGCGTGATTTTCCAAGAATCTGATACTTTTTTATAGACGATGCGATCGTGAAGACGGCTAGCACGCCCCTGCCAAAATTCAAAATAGATCGGTTTTAAATTATACCCCCCCCAATGTGCTGGCCGAGGAATAAGCTCATCATGACCATAATGATCCAAAAGTTCTTCGACTCTACTCTCCAGAAAATTCCGGTTTGGGATCTCACGGCTCTGCGGTGATGCCAAAGCACCTATGCGACTACCTTTGGGACGCGATTGAAAATATTCATCCGAATCCGATTCATTCACAAACTCAATAACTCCTTCAATGCGGATTTGTCGTTGCAACTCGGGCCAGAAAAATAAAAGCGCCGCATGCGGATTGTCTTTCATATCCTCTCCTTTCCGACTTTCATAATTGGTAAAGAACACTAAGCCACCATCTGAAATATCTTTTAATAACACAATCCTTGATGAAGGTAAATGTTGTGACGACACCGTGGACAATACCATCGCATTGGGTTCAATCACCTCACTATGTATTGCCTCATCAAACCACTTTTTGAACTGGCGGATGGGATCATGATCCACATCCGATTCAGAGAGGTTACCCAATACGTAATCTTGTCTGATCGCTGCAATATCTTTATGTTGAATGGACATAGAAATCTATTTTTATATTCGTACAAACTTACTAAAATCATTGCTTTTTCTCTATAAACTTAGTAGAAATTACCAAAAACGTTTTTTTTGGCATAGATCTCGCATACGTTAAATAAAAAAGGATTTATTTACAATGTACACTTAATTCTGTATCCTATGTTTAACGAATTAGATCCACAAAAAGGAAGTTTATTAATCTCGGAGCCATTTATGCTGGATCCCCGGTTTTTAAGGTCTGTTATCCTGTTATGCGACCATAACACGGAGGGAAGTCTGGGTTTTGTACTGAATAATAAGACCAATGTTCAAATTGGCCAATTATTGGAGCCAATACCAGCCTGTACTTTCCCCATCTATCTTGGCGGACCAGTAGCGCAAGAAAGTCTTTTCTTTGTACACAGCCGATTTGATCTTTTGCTGAGCGGCGAAGAAGTAGCACCGAATCTTTATTTTGGCGGGGATGAAGAAAAGCTTATCGAAGCCATTCGGCAGGATCAGATTAAATCTGATGAAATTAAGTTTTTCATTGGCTATTCCGGTTGGTCGAGTGGTCAATTGGACAATGAAATTAAGGGAAATAGTTGGGCCGTTCAAAATAAATACCATCATGATATTATTTTTGAAGGAAATGGTGAACTGCTTTGGAAAGATGCCATTATCGGCCTTGGGCCAAAATACGCCCATGTCGCCAATTTTCCACGCAGCCCAGAATTAAATTAAGCTATTTGTAAATCAAAACCGTTCTGTTTTTGATCAAATACTCCATATTTGCTTACTTCTCACGTGAGCTTCAATATCTTTTCCTATTTAAATCAGCTGCTTGACAGTGATTCGAATTCGCTGACTTCCGTATTATTGAACGTTTATGACAAAATGAATGAATTTCTGCCATCCTGTCCTACTATCGCCATTTGGAACACGGATTGTACACACATCACCAAAATCATAAAATTAAATATCGACATAAAATTATGAATCCAGAAAAAGGTAGTATTTCAATCCACACGGAGAACATATTTCCCGTAATCAAAAAATTCTTATACTCAGATAATGAGATTTTCTTGCGCGAACTGGTATCTAATGCAGTTGATGCTTCCCAAAAGATCAAACGTTTGGCATCTTTGGGGCAATACAATGGCGAAACAGGTGAATTAATCGTAGACGTCAAGTTTGATGAGGCGGCAAAAACCATTACGATTTCGGACAACGGTATTGGTATGACTGCCGAGGAAATCAAAAAATATATTAATCAAATCGCCTTTTCGGGAGCAACAGAGTTCATGGAGAAATTCAAGGAAGCCAATGATGCAAACGAAATTATCGGTCGCTTTGGTTTAGGTTTCTATTCCGCATTTATGGTGGCTGACACGGTAGAAATTCAATCCCTATCTTATCAGGATGGAGCCGAGCCAGCACATTGGACATGTGACGGCAGTACCTCATATGAAATTTCTACAGGAACTAGAACAACACGTGGTACAGATGTTATTCTGCATGTCAATGACGAGTCCACTGAGTTTTTGAGCCAAGCACGTCTACAGGATATCTTGGATAAATATGCAAAGTTCCTTCCGATCCCTATTCGTTTTGGCACAAAGACAAGCTCTGAGCCAGATGGAGAAGATGAGGAGGGTAAACCAAAATATAAATCTGTAGAAGTTGACAATATCATCAACAATACAAATCCAGCATGGACGAAGGCTCCTTCCGAATTAAAAGATGAGGATTATATCGCATTTTACCGCGAACTATATCCATATTCCATGGATGAACCATTATTTTGGATCCACCTTAATGTTGACTATCCATTTAATCTGACGGGTATACTTTACTTCCCTAAAGTGAAAAATGAGCTTGAGATCCAACGTAATAAGATCAAGCTTTACTCACGTCAGGTGTTTATCACGGATGAAGTAAAAGATATCGTACCTGAATTCCTGATGTTGCTTCACGGGGTAATTGATTCACCGGATATCCCATTAAATGTATCGCGCTCTTTCTTGCAAGCCGACAGCAATGTCAAGAAGATCAATAGCTACATCACCAAAAAAGTGGCTGATAAATTAAATGAAATATTCAAAACTGACCGTAAAGGCTTTGAGGAGAAATGGACAGATATCGGCTTGTTTATCAAATATGGTATGCTAAGCGATGAAAAGTTCGCAGAGAAAGCTAGTGACTTCTGTTTGGTAAAAAATACCGGTAATGAGAGCTTTACCATCAAGGAATATTATGAAAAGGTAAAAGATATCCAAGTTGATAAAGACGGTAACATCATTTACCTATATACACATGATCCTGCACAGCAAGATGGCTTTATTCAAACGGCGTTAAACAAAGGATATGATGTACTGGTACTCGATGGACCGCTCGACACACATTTTACATCTTACTTGGAGCAAAAGGGTGGCGAAAAAGTTCAACTTAAACGTGTAGATGCAGACGTAATTGATAAACTTATTCAAAAAGATGAAAAGATCGAACTTTCATTATCTGAAGAAGAGTCCAAAAAAACTTTGGAAGTTTTTGAAAAAGCGATCGCTCGTCAGGATATGAAAGTTGAGGTAGATGCGCTCGGTGAAAATGACCTACCTGTATCCGTTACCATAGATGAGTTTATGCGCCGTATGAAAGATATGGCAAAAACTGGCGGTGGTATGAATTTTTATGGTTCATTGCCGGATAATTATAAAGTAACGGTAAATGGTAATCACCCTTTAATCAAAAGAATTTTATCTTCTTCTGATGAAGAAAGTGCGAAATTGGCGAAACAAGCTTTCGATTTAGCGCTCTTATCGAGAGGGTTGTTATCAGGTGCGGATCTAACATCGTTTGTAAAAAGAAGCGTTGAAATGATTTAATACAGCGAAAAACCGTATAAAAAAAGCAATCGCCCAAATTGGACGATTGCTTTTTTTATGCATTTTAATTTCATAATCCAACAAACCATGCGCCTAATTTCAATAAAATTCTCAAATCGGGATTATTAAACCATTAGCATCGTTTTTTATTAAAATTTAATAAACTAATCTTCACCCAGTTGGCCTTAACCGCGGTTTTTTTTTATTCAAATATTTGGAGGGAATAGGGTTTAATCGTACTTTTGTATCATCAAAATCACGGTAGGTATAGCTCAGTTGGTTAGAGCACTAGATTGTGGTTCTAGGGGTCGTCGGTTCGAGCCCGATTACTTACCCAAAAGGGCAAATCAAAATATATTGGTTTGCCCTTTTTTATTCTTCTACCTTCCATAATCTTATTCGACCGCTTTTCATTTAAACGCTCTTTCCGCATAACTTTTATCCAGAAGCATTTATCAAATGTCATGTGGATTTCCCCTTCAGAGACTACACTCTTGAACGGGCTGTGGACAACCATATACATGCATAAGGTTCAGAAAAAACGACATCAATGTGATTTTCTGAAAGAAATCAGTATATATTTAGTAGAATCCATAAAATAAAAGCGCGATATGCTTATATTTATACCTGACCTTTCCTGGGTCTGACAGTTAGTAGAATTGATTGTAGAAGAATGTTCAACAGCAAATAATCTTGCATCAACCAGATCAGATACAAATGAAAAATACGAAGATCAATACCGGAATTTTAAGCTTTGGTATGTCGGGGCGTGTCTTCCACGCGCCTTTCATCCACTGCAATCCGCATTTTAACTTAATTGCCGTTGTCGAGCGCACACAGAAAATAGCGCAGGAACTTTATCCCGAAATCAAAAGTTATGATACCGTGGCTCAATTATTGGCAGACGACACAATAACACTTGTCATTGTAAACACACCGAATCATACACATTTCGAGCTTGCGACAGCGGCTTTAAAAGCAGGAAAACATGTCCTGATCGAGAAACCCGTAGTTGAAAATATAGCACAGTTCAACCAACTTTCCGAAACCAGTAAAAAAACCGGAAAGCGCATTTTCTTCTATCAGAATAGACGTTATGATAGCCATTTTCTCGATGTAAAGAAAGTAATAGAAAGTGGCGATCTTGGCAAGTTAACCGAAGTGTCTTTTCGCTTCGACCGCTATAAAATAGAATTGGGTCAAAAATATTTCAAGGAAAATAACGAGTACATTTCAAGCGGACTCACTTACGATCTAGGCCCCCATATTATTGATCAGGCAATTTCACTCTTTGGAAAACCATTAAAATTCAGTAAAACAACGGCAGTTAATCGACCTGGCTCCCAAGTTGCGGATTACTTCCATTATCATTTACGTTATCCCGATGAGCTGAACGTATTTCTAACAGGCAGTCTTGCTGTAGCCGAGCCTCTCCCCGCTTTTATTGTACATGGTACGAAAGGTAGTTTTATAAAAACGATGGCTGATGTACAGGAACAGCAACTAATAGATGGCATGCTTCCCGATAATCCGGCCTACGGAGTTGAGCCGAACGGCAGTGCGGGTAAGCTGGTTACTGTCGATAGCACAAATCAAAAACATATTTCTTACCCCGCCCCACATAAAGGAGATTACAATCTGTTATTCAACGCCATCTATGAGAATCTTGCACATGATGTTGAATATCCGATTACAATGGACCACATCAAATGGCAAATTGAAATGTTATCTGCTGATGATAACCTGTAATATCCACTTATTGAGGAAACCTTACCGGCTATAAGACAAAAAATAACCGTATTTTATACAAACACCATCCCAAGCGTATTGGGATGGTTCGCGACATACTACTAATGTGTAAGCTCCCGTCCGGCCTAGCATTTCAATTTGTATATGCGCTCGGTTCGATATGAATCATCACATGACCGAGATCCGGTATATGTTCAGTCAGATGGTCTCTAAGCTGATGAGCCAATGTATGTCCCTCTCTCACGGTAATTTCACTATCCACAATAGCATGTAGGTCGACGTGGTATTTTGTACCCGATTTCCGAACATAGCATTTCTCCGTAGCTTTTATACCCGCGACCTCCAACGCATATTTCCGGATATCGTCAATCACTTCTTCGTAAACATTTTCATCCATGATCTCACCAAGAGCAGGTCTAAAAATATGATAACAATTATATAGAATAAAACCAGCAGCAAATAGCGCTGCATAATCATCCGCATTTTCATACCCCTTGCCCAATACCAAAGCGATCGATATACCAATAAAAGCGGCAACTGAGGTGATCGCATCACTTCGATGATGCCATGCATCCGCTTTCAGGGAAGAACTATTGGTCTCGCGGCTCTTTTTCATAACGATTCTATAGGAACATTCTTTCCATATAATAACCCCTCCCAGGACGATTAATGTCCATGGTTTGGGCAATTCATGAGGTGTCCCAATATTTTCTATACTTTCATAGGCAATGATCGTCGCTGAAACAATGAGAAACCCTACAACGATAAAAGTGATCAGAGGTTCTACCCTTCCATGTCCATAGGGATGATTTTCATCCGCAGGCCGCCGCGCATATTTTAATCCAAGGAGCACTAAAAAAGAGGAAAAAATATCAGCAGTGGATTCAATAGCATCTGCTATAAGCGCATATGAATTTCCAAAAAAACCGGCCAACCATTTCAGTAAAGCTAACATTGCATTTCCGATTATACTGAAATAAGTAGTCTTTATTGCTGTATGCTCTTTAATTTCGGACATATTACCATTAACGTAGTGTATTACGAAGGTAATATTTTTTATAGTCAACTAAAAGAAGGCATAAGATTCAATACTACGATATACTATTAAAAGTTTTCAATAATTTTAATACAAAATTATTTTTGGCTTAAAATTATTATCAGCTATGATTGAGATTGTAAACGAATACACTAAGTTTGGACCTTTATTTTTGGTCGATGAAGAACACTATGCTGAATTTTGTAGTTATCTCAAACTGGCAACCTATAAAAAATCTGATTTTTTTTTGAAAGAAGGCGAAAAATGCCAATACCTAGGTTTTTTAAAAACCGGTTTTATGCGGACCTTTTATATCAATGATAGCGGAGAAGATGTAACCTTCAATTTCCATTTCGACAATAACTTTTTTACGGATTACGAAAGTATTCTTTGTGATACCAAGTCTCGTATGAATATTAAAGCGGTATCAGATGCGGAGGTAATACTTCTTCATAAAAATGATCTTCAAAAACTCTATCAAAAGGATGTTTATTGGCAAGAATTTGGACGAAAGATGACCGAAGTTATTTATCTCGGGGCAAAAAAGAGAATTGAAGAGTTGTTATATTACTCACCGGAAATACGTTATAATAATCTACTGGCCGAAAATGCACAGATATTTCAGCTCGTGGCCCAAAAGCATATTGCCAGTTATCTCGGTGTTAAGCCCCCCTCATTGAGTAGAATCCGACGGCGAATTTTAAAACGTTAACTTAAGTTAATGTCTTTAATAACAACTTAAACATATCTTTATCCTATAAACTTCAACACATATGGAAAATCAGAATGTAACAATTATTTTAGTCCATGGAGCCTGGGGAGACGGGTCCCATTGGAGACATGTTATTACGAATCTTCATGCGGAAGGATATGCGGTACGAAGCGTACAAAATCCATTGACATCTGTCGAAGACGATATCCAAAAGACCAAAGATTTGATCGATCTACAAGCTGGTAAGGTTATTTTGGTCGGTCACTCTTATGGTGGTGCAGTAATATCCGCCGCTGGACATCACGAAAAAGTTGTCGGATTGGTGTATATCGCAGCCTTTGCACCAGACAAAGGCGAAAGCTTGGGTGGCATCTTCGGCCGTAGAGAACAGCCATCCGGTGCAGCAAACCTTGTTCCAGATAAAAAAGGATTTATATGGATCAACTATGATAAATTCCACGAAAGCTTCGCTCAAGATTTAGACGACAAAGAGGCGGTCACGATGGCTTTGGCACAGAAACCGACACATGGAAGCATTTTCGCCGCAGAGGCAGGTGAACCAGCGTGGAAAACTAAACCCAGCTGGTATCAGGTATCGGACGAAGACAATATGATACCACCAGCGACTCAACAAGAAATGGCCGAACGAATTAATGCGCGAAAAATTATTCATTTACCGACCAGTCACGCTTCACTAGCAACCCATCCAAACGAAATTACAGCATTGATCAAAGAGGCTGTTGCAGCAGTATCCTAAGTCAAGAATTACAAAAAGAGCTAAATAGGCTTTAAACCTATCTAGCTCTTTTTTTGCTTGCGAGTTGCACAATGCTTTAATAACCTTAATTTGCCTTTGTCAGTTCTTCTAAAGCTTTAGCAATCTCAGGTGCAGCATAATCTCTGCTACCTTCTAGGCGTTCTACAATTTGTCCATTTTTATCCAGGATAACTGTTGTCGGAATAGATCCACCTAAAAATTCTGCCGGTATCTCTCCTGTTGCTGTATATAATGGTAAATCATATTTATTCTCCGTCATAAATGCGCTAGATTGATCAATATCATTGTCCACATCCACCATGATGAATTCAATATTTTTATTGCCCTTGAACCCTTGTCTTAACGTGTTGATGGATGGCATTTCATGTATACATGGCGGACACCAAGTCGCCCAAAAATTGATAAAGACAACTTTCCCTTTCAATGCACTCAGTGTAACCACATTACCGGCTTTATCCTTAAAGGAAAGGTCTGCAACCTTAGGAGCCTCAACTTCTTTTACAGCTTGCTCTTCTTCCACTTTGGGTTTGTTAGCATCTGTAAGGTTTCCGCAGGCAGTCAAAAAACCTACTGTGATAATAAAAAGCCCAAAACCTGTTATAAACCTATTAAATTTTATATTCATTATAATACATGTAAATTTCTATATTTTAATTATTTATATACCTAAGCCAAATCCATCTACGATTTATTTTCACTTATTTTAATAGCTTCTCAACAGATATTAGGACGTTCTCTTAGCACAGGTGGGGCTTATTGAAAAAATTCTAAAAGTGTTATGTTCGTCCAACGTTCAAATCCGTTTCATTGGTACGGCCCGATGTGTTGCCTATAGCTGCTGAGAATACTAGATTTAACTTCTGCCCATTAATGGCTAAAATAAGCTTATTTGTGCAAGGACACAAGCAACTTGTATTATTTTATTTGTTTTTAAAGACCAATCCTTATCTTTAACGATATCAAACCCAATAGGATCTCTTTATGAACAGATTGGCTATACCACGCAAAAAAAATATTCTGCTCTGCTGCCTAATGATACTTTTCACCCTGACAGGCTTTAGTCAAAATAGGCCCACGATGTTTGATCAGGTTTATGAGCAGATTAAACTTAAAAACTTTTTTCGAGCGCGGGATCTTTTCGAATCATACAGCAAACATATAGACACTGAAAAACAAAATATTATCCTCATATTTCTCAACAATGCGTTCAACAAACCGATGGTATCCAATCAGAAGATCAACACATTTTTTCAGTCCGGATCTTCACAACCTGATTCCCTAATACTAAAAATATACCGCGTCCAAGAAGACAATTTTGTTAAACTACACGACTATAAACAAGCACAACAGGTTGTATTGAAAATAATCAATAAATTCAAGCAACAGCTTTCTACGGATGAAAAGGCTGACCTGGAAAATAACCTAAAAATCTGGACAGCCCTAGCCGCTGTAAATCCGCAAAAAACCGTTATTCATTCCGACACACGTATCAAAATAGAAAGAGATAAAGCAGGATTAAAAAACCTACCCGTAGACATCAATGCTGTCAGTACAAACTTTATTTTTGATACAGGGGCCAATTTATCCACTGTCTCCCTTTCTACCGCCAAGCGTTTAAATATGCAAATTATCCCAGCCAATATAGCTGTTGACGCGATCACCGGGATTTCCATCAAGGCTGACCTCGCGGTCTGTAAAAAACTGAATTTAGGTAATATCACTATTGAGAACGTTATCTTCCTGGTTTTTGCTGACAGCGCGCTTCATTTCCCGCAGCTTAATTACCAGATTAACGGTATACTGGGATATCCTGTTATTGAAGCACTCAGGGAAGTACAACTTACACAAGACGATTATTTTATCGTTCCTAAAGTAGAGACAAAAAACGACACATTATCCAATTTAGCCATTGACGGTCTATCACCGCTTATCAATATCGAGGATCGACATTTTACGTTTGATACCGGAGCAGAGCAGACAATACTTTATGCTGCCTACTATGAGGAATATAAAAAGAAATTTGACCATCAATACACTACCACAAAGATTAGAATGGGAGGCGCTGGTGGAGCAACCGAATATAAGGGATTTAAAATTGATCCAGTCTTTCGAATCATGGGCAGGTCCATTTCACTGAAAAATGTCAGTTTACTCACATCCAAAATTGATAAAGAGACAGTTTATGGCAATATTGGTCAAGATTTAATTCGTCAATTTAGCAAGATGACGATCAATTTTGATCACATGTTTATACGTCTTGAATAGTATCTTCCTGACCCACAACAATAAAAATGCATACAAGCGAAAAAGTCGCCCCTTATCCGCGACGACTTTTTCTTGATTACTGCGTTCAATCTATTCAACATGAGGCGCAGCAATGAAACCTTTTCTTTTAATGATTTCAATGACTTCTTCTTCAGAGATACCGTTCGATTTCACTGTCAGAATTTTATCGCTGTTTGACGTGTCCACGCTCCATTCACAGATGCCAGCGGCATTGTCTAGATCCGCACTTACTTTGGATACGCAGCCTCCACAGTTTAGGTTTGTTTTGAATTGAATATTTTTGCTTTCCATGTTATTTAATTTTAATGTTATTATTTATGATTACTTATCTATTTTTTCCATTTTAAACGCAAGCTATTGCTGACGACACTAACGCTACTCAAGGCCATCGCTGCTCCAGCAAGCATGGGATTCAAAAGAAAACCATTAATTGGGAAGAGTATGCCTGCCGCAACCGGAATGCCGATCACGTTGTATATAAAAGCCCAGAACAGATTTTGTCTGATAGTGGCCACCGTTTGTTTGGACAGCCGGATCGCTTGCGGTATTTTGGTCAAATCGGAGGAGATAATGGTCATTTTTGCAACATCCATAGCGATATCACTTCCTTTCCCCATAGCTATACTGACATCCGCTGTTGCCAGTGCAGTGCTATCATTAATACCATCGCCAACCATAGCCACCACCTTTCCGCGTTGCTGGAGTTCTTTTACAAAATCTGCTTTCTGTTGGGGCATTACTTCGGCTTTGTAATGCTTAATACCGGTTTGTTCTGCAATAGCTTTGGCCGTAGATTCATTATCACCAGTCAGCATATAGAGTTCAATATCCATTTCCTGCATTTCTTGGATCGCCAACACTGAGCTGTCTTTAATTTTATCGGCGATCGCGATGACCGCTAATGCCTGGGTACTGTTTGCAAACCAAATGACCGTTTTTGAAGCTACACTCCATGCTGTTGCCTGCTGTTGCAATTGCTCCGACACTACGATTCCATTTTCCATCAAAAGTTTTCGGTTACCTACATAGTAAGTCTCTGACTCATGATTGGCTTTTGCGCCCTTACCCGTGATACTATCAAATGCCGATATTGATGTCGCTGATACAGCACTAAGGTGGTTAACTACTGCTTCTGCGAGCGGATGTTCGGATTGTTTCTCGATACTTAATAATATCGCGCTCGGGCCCTCATCTTCGTTCAACCAGTGGATACCTGTCACCTGTGGCCTACCTTCGGTAATGGTACCGGTCTTATCCAATACAATGGCATTTACACGCTTGGCAAGTTCTAAGCTCTCAGCATCTTTGATCAGGATACCGTGCTCTGCCCCTTTACCTACACCAACCATGATCGCAGTCGGTGTTGCCAGGCCTAGCGCACAAGGACAGGCAATGACCAATACCGTCACTGCAGCTAACAGCCCCTGCACCACCGCATTATCGCCGCCCAGGATAACCCACAATGCAAAAGTCAATAGGGCAATACCAATCACTACCGGGACAAATATTCCTGCAATCTTATCAACCATTTTTTGCACCGGAGCCTTGCTGCCCTGCGCATCTTGTACCATCTTAATGATCTGTGCCAGCATCGTCTCCTTACCGACTTTAACTGCCCTGAACCGGAAGCTACCTTTTTGATTAATCGTACCGGCAAAGACCTTCTCATTTTCTTTTTTTAGCACCGGAACAGGTTCACCGCTCAACATGCTTTCATCCACATATGAATCACCCAAAATGACCATTCCATCCACGGCAATTTTTTCTCCGGGTTTGACCAGAATAATGTCACCGGCTTTTACGGCTTCTATTGCGACCTCGCGTTCAGATCCGTCGGCTTGTATGACCACTACTGTTTTGGGCTGTAGCCCCATTAATTTTTTTATAGCCGATGAAGTGTTACCTTTTGCTTTTTCTTCCAATAACTTCCCTAGCAAAATAAAAGCTATAACCACTGCAGCAGCTTCGAAATAGACATGCGCATGCAAACCTCGCTGATGCCAAAAATCGGCAAATAACATATTGAAAACACTGAATACATAGGCGATTCCCGTGCTCAATGCCACCAGTGTATCCATATTTGCTGACCGATGTTTGGCTTGTTTCCAGGCATTGATAAAAAAGTCCTTACCTAACCAAAGGACAACAGGTGTTGCAAAAAACCACATGATTGGATTCGCATAAGGCATATCCATAAAAAACATACCGATCACCACCACAGGGAGAGAAAGGATAATCGCCCATATTGTTTTGGTTTTAAGCGCTCTGAATTTTTCAGCGTGGATAGATTCCAAAGTTTCCTGTTGTGTCGCTTCGTCTTCCACCAACAGATCGTATCCCCCGGCCTGTACTGCTTTTTGGATTTTTGTAACGTCAGTGATATTAGGAAGGTATTCTACGGTCAAGTTTCCGGTCGCAAAATTTACGGATGCATTCACTACACCTGATTCGTATTTTACCATACTTTCCGCACTACCTGCACAGGAAGCACAAGTCATACCAAGGACAGGAAATGTTTTAACCACAGTAGACACACCATAGCCAAGATCTTTTACCGCTTTCACCGCATTGGCTACAACCTCATTATTTTTGACCGTAATAGCCGCCCTATGATTATTCAGCTCAACTTTGTGGTTCTCTATCCCTTTTATTTGGGCCAGTTCTTTTTCAACAATTAATGCACAGTGTTCACTGTCCACATCCTCCAAAGGAATATAAATTGTTTCGTTGTAATTATTTGTAGCCATATCTGTATGTTTTAATCTTACATTACAAATTTGGCTACAAACGTGGAGGAAATCGTTACATAATTATGGAATTGATTTGTAACATTATGGCCTATTTGCTGTCCTCCAACTTTTAAGTGAAAGATGAAAATTCTAACCGAGCACAACAATACCCGCTACCTTTTATATGCTAGGTCATTTTTAAGTGTTTTCTTAAATATATCGCCGTCGGTGATGTCTTATTCCTCAATAGATGAGCTACAGTTCCTTCGAAAAGTAGCTTACCACCATATTTGCCAGCTCCGGGGCCAATATCTATAATCCAATCCGCCTGAGCAATAATATCAAGATTATGTTCGATCACAATAACAGTATTCTTATTTTCCACCAGTCTGCCTATAAAGTCAAGTAGCTTTTGGGTATCCGATGGATGCAATCCAGTACTTGGCTCATCGAGAACGATAATACCGTTTCTGTGGTTGAGTTCCCGTGTCAGTTTCAAGCGCTGACGTTCGCCACCTGAAAAACTATCCAAGCGCTGTCCTAAGCTGAGATAACCTAACCCCAGATTAGATAACATGTTAAATACCCCATGAAAAGGCTCCTCCGGGAAGAATATAGCTGCCTCTGCAACTGTCATACGCATTATATCGACTATATTTTTGCCTTTATAGCCATAGGCGAGTATCTTGGGTGTAAATCCTGACCCATCACATCGCTCACAGACCTGCTCAATATCATCCATAAAAGCCAGATCAATTCTTTCAACTCCTAATCCCTTGCAATTTTCGCAGGCACCTAAACTATTTCTACTGAACAGTTTATCAGATACATTATTGGCCTTTGAAAAAAGTTTCCTGATAATATCTGATAAATTGAGATAGGTTAGCAGGTTTGAGCGTGCGCTGGAAGCAAATAATGCCTGGTCAACGACAATAATCTCTGGATAAAATATTGGCAAAATTTTATTGATCAGCGTACTCTTACCTGAACCGGCAACACCTGTAACCACAGATAGTACCTGTTTTGGTATATTCACATGGATATTCTTCAAATTATGTAAACTCGCGTTTTTAATCTCCAGATAACCTTGGGCTTGCCGTGGATGCTGATTAAAATCAAAACTTCGGCTAAAATAAGATCCTGTTTTTCCTTTTGAATATTGAAGCCCTTCAAACTCGCCTTCATAGACAATTTCACCACCCCATTTTCCGGATTCTGGTCCGATATCGACAATCCAATCTGCAATTCGAATGAGATCCGGATCATGTTCCACTAGAATTACAGTATTGCCCTTTTCTTTGATCTGTTGAATAATGGTCGCGATATTTTGCAGATCTTTAGGATGGAGACCAATACTAGGTTCATCAAAAATATAGAGTAAATCAGTTAAACTATTACCGAGATTACGTACCATCTTGATGCGTTGCGATTCCCCTCCGGATAAGGTATCTGTCCGTCGATCTAAAGTCAGGTACTGGAGGCCGATATCGATTATATGTTGCAATTTTTTCCTCAGTTCGTCTAATAAAACACCATAGGTTTTGGAATTTATCATACCCACAAAATCGAGCAGCTCGTCCACTGATAGCGATGCACAATCTGCGATACTTTTACCTAATATTTTACACGATAGCACCTTACTATTTAGTCTTTTACCACTACATGCAGGACAGCTTTTTTTAATTATGATACTTTTGAGAGCTTCTTTACGAGTCCTGTTCTCCCTCGAATCTTTTTTTAAAAATGCTTTTTCTATACGCGGAATCAGGCCTTCATATTTCACTGTCTTTCCCCACTGTTTGTCTGGAGATTTGGGCTTATGTTCCACTGCATTTAGGAGCATCTCCAGCTCGGATTTGTCATAATCTTTTAATTTCTTATCATTGTCAAAGTATCCAGATAAGGTATATCGCGTTAAACGCCAGCCGCCAGGCTGAAATGTCGGAAATGTTATTGCACCTTCATTCAAAGATTTTTCCATATTCAAGAGCTGGGTAATGTCAATTGTCTGTACAAAACCGAGGCCTTCACATTCCCGGCACATGCCAAGCGGGTTGTTAAATGAAAATACATTGGAATATCCTACAAATGGAGTACCCATTCTTGAAAAAAGCAACCGTAGTGAACTATAGATATCTGTGGCTGTACCTACGGTAGAGCGGGCGTTTCCTCCTAGTCTCTTCTGATTGATAATAATAGGTACATTCAAATGTTCAATCTTATCCACCTCGGGGACGCCGATGTGCTGCAAGCGGTTTCTGATAAAACTGACCTGAGTTTCGTTAAACTGCCGCTGTGCTTCTGCGCCAATTGTTTCAAATACCAAAGATGACTTTCCCGAACCGGATACACCTGTGAAAACAATGATTTTTCTTTTAGGAATATGGAGCGAAATATTCTTTAGATTGTTTTGCTTTGCATTTATAATAACAATATTATCCATTTTAATTATCTTTGATATTAATTAACCAAGTTAAATATAATACTTAACAAAGTTAACTAAAGTATTGTTTTATGAATAAGAGCGAAACCAGTTTCTATCAAGTCTTTACAGACCTACAGTGTTTTATAT
This sequence comes from Sphingobacterium sp. NGMCC 1.201703, assembly GCF_047784615.1. Classification (NCBI taxonomy): domain Bacteria; kingdom Pseudomonadati; phylum Bacteroidota; class Sphingobacteriia; order Sphingobacteriales; family Sphingobacteriaceae; genus Sphingobacterium; species Sphingobacterium sp. NGMCC 1.201703. The sequence goes on from NZ_JBLOHD010000012.1 coordinate 249,791, forward strand.
TGGCTAATATGAATCGAGGAAATGTCCATGGGGTGACTGCTACACATTACAATTTAATTGAATATGTTTATAGGCACCGGGGAGTTACAGCGAAGCAAATTGCTGAAGCCTTTCAAATCAGCCAGGCTGCCGTTTCTAAGCAACTTAAATTTTTGACGGAAAATAAGCTGATTGAGCAACAGCAATCCGCGACCGATCGCAGATATTTTGAGCTGACTGTGACCGATGCAGGTCGGTATATCATAGATAATTCAGAAAACTTTCGACAAGGAATGGCAAAAAAAGCCTCGCGAACCTTCACAAAGGAGGAGATGAAAACACTTACTTCACTTCTTTATAAGCTCATGCAACAAGTAAAATAGGAATGCCATTGTTTCGTATTGGCTATTGACAAACTGTTGTCATCTATGACTGCTAATTTTGCCAATGGTTTACAACTTATCAGAATGATACTTTATTCAATTAAATGTTGTTACACGATGCCATACTGCATGTCGGTATGTAAATTAAATATATGCTGAACTATATATACTATTTATGAGTCTTATAAAGGATATTTATTCCAGGAGTTTTTATCAACTACTTGCTGATCAATTTGGTCGTGTAAGGTCCGATTTCGATGGAGAGCAATTTATCACAAGAATCTTCAGCAGTGATTTCGACCATATGGAATGGAAGCAAAGGACCAAACATACGACACAAACCTTGCATGAATTTATGCCATCCCATTTTCCGGAAGCAATAGCGTTGATCACCCAAGTTGTTGAGAATCTGATTGCGGCTGGATATTCCGGTGGACTTGAATTTATAATATTCCCCGATTACATCGAAACTTATGGTATTGATCATTTTGAAACCTCTGTCCAATCCCTTGAAATAATAACACAGTTCATATCCTGTGAATTTGCTGTCCGCCCCTTTATTATCAAGTATAAACAACAGATGATTACCATAATGGAACAATGGGCTTGCAGCCCGCATGCACAGGTACGTCGCCTGGCAAGTGAAGGTATTCGCCCACGACTTCCATGGGCTATGGCGATACCCTTTTTGAAGAAAGACCCGGCTCCCATCTTACCCATTTTGGATTTACTGAAAAATGACCTATCAGAAATGGTTAGAAGAAGTGTCGCCAATAATTTAAACGATATCTCTAAAGATCACCCCGATATTTTGTTGACCATTGCAAAGAATTGGAAAGGGATCGGTAGAGATACAGACGGAATTATTAAACATGGTTGCCGTACCCTGCTCAAGCAAGGGCACCCAGAGATTTTGTATTACTATGGCTTGGACGGTAAAGATTTCGAGGTTTCTGATCTTCAAATCGGGACACCTTATGTGAAAATTGGAGAATACCTTACTTTTTCATTTCAGATCGAAAATACCCATGTACACTCAAAACCACTTCGGCTGGAGTATGGATTGTATTATCAAAAATCAAATGGCCTAATGTCCCGCAAAGTTTTTAAAATTAGCGAAAAGACCTATCTATCGGCTGAAAAAAATAGGATTGAACGCAGACAATCATTTAAAATAATTACAACCAGAAAATTCTATATTGGCAAACATAAGATTTCAATTATTGTCAATGGCAGGGAAACATTGGAGAAGGAATTTGAATTGGTTGAATAATTTTCAGTGAATAGATGTGCTGATTGATTAGGGTTAGAGCTTCCAGCTAAAACAAAGTGGTGGGTAGGATGTTTTTATCCATAGGTTCCTGTCTAAGATGACATTGATTTAAAGGTTTCACCACAAACAACATGGTTATGAAGAAGCTACTTTTGGTGCTATTGCTATTACTGATTGTGATTTTTATTGGTCTATTGATCAACACATTAGTCTTCCCTTTCGCCAAAACAAAAAAATCCGATACACCAGCATTTAAGCCCTCTTCCGACGATAGTACCTTATCCAGATTAGCTGGGGGAATTAAAATACCATCGGTTTCCAATAGTGACCCTAATCTATTTTTATATGCCCCATTTGATACTTTTAAGCAGTATATCGCAGCGACTTATCCCCTTCTTCATCAGCAATTGGAGGTCTATACGGTTCATTCTTATGGTTTAGTTTTCAGACTTAAAGGCAGCAATAACAACTTATTACCCCTCCTATTTTTATCCCATTACGATGTTGTTCCCCCCGGCTCAGCTGAAATTAAAAACAAGTCCGAACAGATCTTCCGTCCATCAGATCCCCCTAGCCCTCCAGTCACCGCAATAGCTGAAGATTGGGATTATGCTCCTTTTTCAGGCGTTGTAGCGGATGGTCGGATTTATGGGCGAGGGACCTTAGACATGAAAGGGATGCTCTTTGCGTTGCTTGAAGCTATGCAAAAAATAGTGCTGGATGAGCAAAGACCACAACGTGATATCTATCTCGCTTTTGGTTTTGATGAGGAAGTAGGTGGCAAACTCGGCGCAAGCGAAATAGCCGCCGATTTTAAGGGTAAGGGACTTCGGTTTGAGGCTGTCTACGATGAAGGTGGACTCATTTTGGAACAGGGATCTGTTAATGGAATAAATTCTGATGTAGCATTAATTGGCTGTGCCGAAAAGGGATTCCTGTCTTTAAAAATTAAGGTTAAAGGCTTAGGTGGGCATTCTTCAATGCCACCTTCGGAAACGGCTATTGGCAAAGCAGCGGTGATCATGCAGCGGCTTGAAGAACAACAGATGAAACCAATGATCAGCCCCCTTATTCAGCGTTTTTTTCAGCAGATTGGCGGTTCAATGCCATTTGTTTCCCGTTTTGCCATCGCAAATAAATGGTTGATGGAACCGCTGCTACTTGCCCAGTTGACTAAAAATCACGCTACAAATGCTTTGGTCCGCACCACAACGGCTCTTACCATGATGAAAGGTAGTGATGCGCCCAATGTACTCTCACCAGAAGTCGAATTTGTTGTCAATTTTAGGTTATTGCCTGAAAATACAATTCAGCAGGTGCTAGCTCATGTTAAGAAAGCGACCAGGGGTTTTGATGTCGAGGTAGAACAAGTGGATAATGCCCGAGAGGCATCCAATGTATCTCCTAGTGATACTAAAGCTTACCAGATGATGGAATCTTCGATCCGAAGGTTATACCCAGATCTGATTGTCACGCCATACCTTACCGTCGGTGGCACAGATGCCGTCAAATACCAGGAACTCAGCAAAAATATTTACCGATTTATGCCCATCAAAATCAATCATTCCGAACAACAGAGCATACACAGTACCAATGAATATATCAGTGTCGAAAACTATATGAAAATGATTTCGTATTTCTATTATATTATGCGTAATTATGATGAGCCAACGCCTTTATCTAAATAAGACCGATCAGTCCCATCCTATGGTTTTCTGAATTTCAAGCAATCGTGTGCGATCAGTTTCCACTTTTAAAAGTCAAAAAAAACGTATGTTTGTAATAACCACTGATTAAACAAAAAAATCAGAAATTAATAGCACAGTCATGTGTCTGCTGTTATTTTTGATTCAGAGGCCCAATAGCATGTCGCTAAGATATAAGTAGAGAAATATAACCAATTGGATGCCTGATGGTATCACAAATCTTAAAAAACTCAGAATGAAAATTAAAATCATATTTTTATCACTCTTATCTGTTCTTTTCTATAATAAAGGTATTGGCCAACAAAAGAACAGCCCCTTGAAAGTTGGCTTAATAGCAGACCCTCAATATGCGGATCAGGACACAAAAGGGAGTCGATTCTACCGTAATTCACTTTCGAAATTAGATTCAGCAACAAAAGCTATCAATACAGCCGGAGTGGATTTTACGGTTATGGTGGGAGATTTAGTCGATATGGGAACAAAAGATCTGGCTCCAGCCTTACAGCGCCTGAACAAACTCAATGCGCCAGTCTACAATTTGCTGGGCAACCATGATTACGTCAATGTAGAAAAGGGAGCCACACTCTACAAGGCCTATTGCATGCCAGCTCCCTATTATACTGTAGAGAAAGAACATTGGTTATTTGTTCTCCTCAACACCAATGAACTCAGCGAATATGCAACTACAGCGACCTCAGCAGAACGCACGGCATGGCAATCTTTAAATAATCGGCTAAAACTTGAGCAACGGAAAAATACTCAGCCATGGAATGGCGGGATCAGCATACAACAGCTTAAATGGTTGGAAAAGCAGCTAGAAAAAGCAGAAAAGGAATCCGAAAACGTTATCATTTTCACCCATCATCCTTTATTTCCAGAGAATGGACTTGAAGCACTAAACAACAGAGATATATTAGCGCTTATCGAAAAATATCCTGCTGTGAAGGCAGTTATCTCGGGACATCATCACCCCGGCAACTTCGATTACTATAAAGGGATTCCTATGATTACCCTTGAAGGAATGATTGAAACCAACAATGAAAATGCTTTCGGGGTTTTGGAACTATCCCCAGGTCAAATAGAACTGAAAGGTCAAGGTCGCATGACCTCCAGAAAATTTAAATTTTAATACGATGACTTCAACCTTGATGCTATTCAATCTCAGATTTCGCATTCCCTTAAGCAAGCCTTTTTTCCTTTGATAACGCATTCATGGATTGATATGTTGGATAACTCATTGCCAAAGTGTTAGCTTACTGTTAAATTAGATTCGATTCAAATTACAATTAGATGCCTATAAAGAGGCAGAAAGCTAAGTTTTAAAATTATCTTTAACCTGCTAAATATAATGAGCAACGGATATGGAAAAAATCAGAACTTTTCAGCAATATGAATTAAACAAAATCAGGAAAACCGGTAAAGAGAGCGGGCTGCAATTCGAAAAGTTTGGAAGATCTTCAAATATAATGGATTATTCTGATAGAGAAATCAACGAGATGATCCTAGGCATCTATAAAGATAGTAAGCATTTAATGGTTGATGGAGGTTATTTTATCGATGTTTCGACTGTTCAGAAGGCTACTTGCGTTTTAACCGACATCTCCTATTCTCGCAGGATAAAACTGGATAGAACCGTCCCGATCAAATTAAAAAATATCAGAAACTTTTATATTCAGGACTATTTCCTAGAGACAAGTGAAAAGTTTTCAAATTCAGCTAAGCACAAAATAACCGGATACCTAAAAAAAATAGGCGGAATCAGTCTCGGCAAGGGAAAATACAGTCATGCTTATTCTATTCCAAACGATTTCAAAACCTTCTATCAGGGTATCCCAATCGACCTTTTTTACCCCATTCAGCATTATATCAATGGCCTATTTTTCGGAGATGATTACCACATATCAACTTTCGATGTAGTCACTGATTTAACGATCATAGACGAGTAGGCTTTCCATTCTCCCCCAACAAAGCCGATCCATTCCAACATCTGTAATTGAGCAAGTTGCACAGCTTATTTTCCATCAGTCAATATTCCCCGGTTTTTTGTAAATTTAATTCACACAATACAACCATGGGATATGAGAAAAGTAATCGCGGCAATAAATATGAGTCTGGACGGTTTTTGCGATCATACGCTAATGCTTCCTGATGATGAAATTCATCAACATTATACGGACTTATTACGTGAATCTGATACCATATTATATGGTAGAATAACCTATCAACTCATGGAATATTGGCGGGCCTTCCTGTCGACCTCGAGTGGCAATAAGTCCTCAGATGAATTTGCGCAGGTCATGAACAGCATTCCCAAAATCGTTTTTTCCAGAACCCTAAAAAATCTGGATTGGGATAGTGCCAGATTGGCCAGCCGAAATATCGTCGAAGAACTTACAGTCCTTAAAGAACTACCGGGCGGAGATATCTTGGTAGGAAGCCCGAGTCTAATTGTTGCTTTAACAAAAAGTGGCCTAATAGATGAATATCAAATTTGTATCCATCCTATTATAGCCGGAAGTGGACTGCCCTTATTTAACAACTTAAGTAAAAAAATACTGCTGAAATATCTAAAAACAAAAAACTTTGGTGGTGGTGCTACAATTCTATATTATGAGCCAATACGTCAATAAGACACTCCTGTTCTTATAAGCACCAACAGCCATGAAAATCAACTGAAGGTTCTTTCTGTTCAATAGAAATCAGTCACTTTCAGATTTCACAAAAAAGCGCCGCCCCCCCGCCTATGACTGATTCCCGACAATGCGTCTTAAAAGCTTTAGCCTAGTCTTTAGAACACAGAATAAGCTAAAGCGTGACTTATTTTAAATTTATAAGCTAAAACTGTTCAAAAAGTTTTCCAATTCTTCTATCGGAACCTGGTTTGCCGAAGCAACAACAGCATAACGATTGCCCTCTAAGTATTGTATACTCGTCAAGCCATCGCTTTCAAACATACTCCAGTCAAATGAGACCAACCAGCCCTTATAATTTTTAACTGCTGACTTGTCTTCAGCTGTATAAATTTCTTTCAGTTCTAAATAATTCAATAAATTAGCTTTCACCTGCTCCGATCCAGGTCCCGCACCATCTGTTATCATGAGATAAACGTTCCCCCCATCCTTTGCATAGTTGGCCGAGGCAAAGGAGCCAGTTTCCGGGTCTTCAAATGCCTTAACTTCCGTCAGTTTAAATCCATTGATCTCTTTTTTAAACTTTGCTTCAAAATCAGTTGTACGGATAGGTTTAAGTTTCTTTAATTCTTTCACCAGATTCTCCACCTTTGTCGAATCCGAATTAATCTGTACGTTTTCAAAAGAATGAACATTTTGTTGATGGCCAGAAACAGTATTGTAACGCATCATAAGTGCTAATCCGACACCGAAGGTTGCCACCCCTAAATAAAAAGATTTCATATTGATATAAATATTTTAAATGTCGGCTACACAAAAAACGCACCAATTCCCATCTAAAACAAAATCTTTGGCAATTATTTCATTCGCATTTTATACAATCCAATTAGTATAAACAACTTATGATTGTTAACTATCGTCTGAGAAAATACATCTTTTTCGTTCACGCTAATCGGATGGTTAAACTTCAATAATTATTGACAGAGAACACTCCGATGAAAGCATTTGCAAAGGTTTTGAGGAGTAGATTTTACAAAACATTGATTATTAAGAAATAAAAATGTGTAAATAGCTTTTTTCAGCACCTAGACAAAGCCGGGTAGTTTTTAAGATTTTTTTTCCACAAAATAAATTAAACCAATGAGTTGTAGATGTCAAACTACAGTTTCAACAATCAATATCAGGGCAATTTACAATGGGCATGACTTTTGCAAATTAAATTTATAAGTAATAAATAAAAAAAGATCATGAGAAGAACACCCTATACAACAACTGTCATCGTTTTATTGGTCATATGTGTTGTCGTATTGATGACAACGTGTACTAGAGTCGTTTAAATTGCCCCTGCGAATTCCGATCCGACTCAACAGAACGATAAAAGACCAGGCGCTTACGACACCTAGTCCCTTACTATTTATGTCTAAACATAGCTAACAGCCTATGCTTACACTATTCGAAATAACAGCATTTTTCTTGACAACAACAATGCCATCGCAGATGGTATGCGTCTGAAAATCGCCATCTTTCAGATGTGAGCCCCCTTTTATTCTGACATCATTGCCAATCCTGCAATTTTTATCCAAAATAGCATTTTCGATATAACAGCGTTCACCCACACCAACCGGTGGCGGCTTTTGTGTATTCCCTAATTCAATGACCTCTTCAAGTTGTTCGTAATAGTCCGAGCCCATCATATAAGTAGATTTCATTACTGTACCTTCACCAATACGCGAACGTATTCCGATCACAGAACGTTCGAGTTTATCCGCATTAAGAATGCAGCCATCTGCAATGACCGTATTATTAAGGGTTGTTCCCGAAACCTTAGAAGGTGGTAGCATACGCGCCCGTGTAAATACGGTCTCATCAAACAAATTGAAATCAGGAACATCTGCAGTCAGACCGATATTGGCATCAAAAAATGATCGAATCGTTCCGATATCCGTCCAATAGCCATCGAATTGGTAACTGAGTACTTTATACTTGTTAATCGCATCCGGTAGTATTTCCTTTCCAAAATCCATACCCGGATTGGAAAGCAATAAATTGAGCAAGACACCTTTCGAAAAAACATAAATACCCATTGACGCCAGATAATTCCGACCACATTTTGCCATCTCACCCGAGACCTCTGAAGACCAATTTAACACCTCCTCTTTGTTGGGTTTCTCGGTAAAGGCTGTAATTACATTTGCCTCGTTCGCTTTGAGTATACCAAACCCTGTCGCATCATGGACATTAACAGGAATGGTTGCAATTGTGATGTGCCCACCATTCTGTACATGGAAGTCCACCAAAGCCGAATAATCCATTTGATAGAGCTGGTCACCTGATAGGACCAGTACATAATCGTAGTCAACATTCAAGAGGTGCTTGTGTGTACGTCTCACAGCGTCTGCTGTCCCCTGAAACCAACGGTCCCCCTCGTTTGTTTGTTCTGCAGCCAGAATATCAACAAAACCCTTACTGAAAATACTGAAATTATAAGCGTTTTTGATATGTGTGTTCAATGAAGCCGAATTGAACTGTGTTAAAACGAATATCTTGTTATATCCAGAATTTAAACAATTCGAAATAGGAATATCGACCAGTCGATATTTTCCAGCAATAGGAACAGCAGGCTTAGAACGCTGTTGTGTCAATGGATAAAGTCGAGACCCTCTACCCCCTCCCAAAATAAGGGAAACTACTTTGTGTGCCATACCTCAAATTAAATAATTGGTTTATAAATCTAATTAACTATCGAACGCATCCCTCAAAGGATTTATATGACAATCCGCCTGATTATATTTAGCTATTTATGCTAGCCACAGGATATTCTTCTTTTGTTTAATTTGACGCAATTGGTTATTTTTAGCCTTAGCTTACCGTCCCGTTTGGACTACACTAGGCTATCTAAATATAATAAAAATAAATCTTTGAAACAAAAAAATGTTGTCCAATCTGATCCTCGAACAACATCATCGCCGCACTAGCCGAAAACTATAAATTAGATTTTTTCAGGGTGATAACAGTAATTTCTGGCCATACACCGATCCTGCCTTTGAGTCCATGATAGCCGAAACCGCGGTTAACATACAAATATTTCCCTTGTTTTTGATATAAGCCCGCCCACTGTTCGTAGAAATATTGTATCGGGCTCCATTTAAACCCAAATAACTCAATACCAAATTGCATCCCATGAGTATGGCCTGCCAATGTCAGGTGCACGTGTTTGTCATGATCTAAGGTAACATGATCCCAATGTGACGGATCATGCGACATCAATATATTAAATGAGTCGGTCGACAACCCAGACGTTGCTTTGCTCAGATCCCCATATTGATGGAAACCACCCTTGCCCCAGTTTTCCACACCGATCAATGCAATGCTTGCCCCCTTTTTCTGAATAGTAATAGATTCGTTCAATAATAGCTTAAACCCCATCTCCTGATGAATTTGTTTCAGCCTGACAAGATTAGACGCCTTTAACTCAGCGCTATCCCAAGGGGTATAATCTCCATAATCGTGATTTCCGAGTACAGAAAATTTGCCAAACGGAGCCTTTAATGCGGTAAAATCCGAGATCCAGGATTCCATCTCTGCCGCTTTGTTATTAACGAGATCGCCAGTAAACAGAAGCAGATCACTCTGTTGTGCATTTGCCAATGCAATCCCTTTTCGGACAGCCTTTATGTTGGATAAACTCCCGGAATGAATATCCGAGATCTGTGTGATCTTAAATCCGTCAAAGGCATCGGGCAGATCCGAAAAACTTAAAACTTCCTCCCTTACCCGATATAAATATCGCCCTCTAGTAAGGCCAAAAGCAATAATTAAAACCAGGACTAGTGCCAATACTAGCACAAATTCACTCAAATATGTATTTCGTGGCGGAAAATTTTGTAATACCCGAAACAAATCTTCTGTCAATAAGATTGGAAATGCCGGTAATTTGGGAATAAATACAATTAAAAAAGATGTGACCAGATTTCCCGCCAGTTGTTGAATATCTTTCCCTTGTTGCCGAAGAAAAACCAAGGTAAATACTCCGATGAGCAACAATAAATCTAAATACCAGTAAACCTTGTGTAAAAATGCCGTATGAATAACAGTTGTAAATGCCTGAAAGAAATAAACATCAGCAACTACAAACATTATGAATATAAGCAATAACCTCTTTGCCATGTTTTAAATCATTTAAATCTAAACCGGCGAATGATATGCCAAAAAAGCGCGTGATCAAGAAGATCGCTTCCCAAAGAAAATAGTGATAACACCGTGACATTAGCGGTACTTATCAATCGGTTCCCTTTTCTATTATTGACAGATTGGCAGTGTTATGTTATTTTTTTGTTTTCAGTCCGATTTTTTTTCATTTTCTCCATAGGCCCAAGAGAGAATTGTTTTAACCGCATTGCGAATTCTATCTAAGCCATCAGCGTTTAGTTCAATCTCACAGAAGGTGCTGTCTGTATTTATGGAATGGAGCACCAAATAATAGATCCCCGCAGTCAGAATACTACTGATCGCCCGTAAATCGACATCTTTCCCCTCCATTTCCCGATCGGCAAAGGCGAAAAACAAAGCGCTCATCTTTTCCCGTTCCCTTGTGATCTGCGACATGATTTCAGATTTTTCACTGATCTGCCAAAGGACGGCTTTCTGCATTTCTGTATTTTCCAGAAAGCTATCCATCTGATTCAGCAGCAATGATTCGAGAAAACCCTTCGAACCCTCGGTTGGTGCAGTACCGAAATATTCAACGGCACCTAGCGTAGCAGCTACCCAGTAGTCTTTACTCCTGATGTACGTTTCCACTAAATTTTCAACGGAACCGAAATAAAGCGAAATGAGCTTCCTGTCAACACCTGCTGTTTTAGAAATATTAGCAATTGTTAATCCGGTATACCCCTTATCCCGAAGAACCTTACCAACGGACAAAATAAGTTTGTTCATGGTACGTTCTTTATCATTCTTTTCTCCTTTATAAGTTTTACGCATGCGTTATTGATATGGTATTGATCTGGACCCTAAAATTAAGGATTCAGATCAATATAATAAATATTTAAATAGTATAAGATTTATTTATCTCGATTTTTTTAAGCTTACGAGCCTACTGATATCCTCCAATGTATTTAATACTTTATCCAAATGTTCTTTGGTATGAGTGGCCATCAGACTTGTACGGATACGGGCATCCTTTTTTGCCACACCGGGATAGACAATACAATTGGCATAAACACCACGTTGCAATAGCATACGCGATATCTGTGCGGTACGGATTGGGTCACCAATCTTTATTGGAATAATTGGCGAAGATGATGCACCGATATCGACACCCAAAGCAAGCAAGCCATCCTTAAAATAGCTTACATTATCCCTAAGCCTTGTCCGCCAGTAAGGCTCTTCATCAATTAAATCAATGGCCTTCAATAGGCCAAAACTTGCTGGTGTTGATGTAGAGGAAAATACCTGTTGCCTGGACTGATATCGAAGGTAGTTAACGATTTCTGGTGTGGAAACGATAAACCCACCGATATGACCGAGTGCCTTACTCAACGTACCAGCGATAATATCGACTTTGTCCAGAAGATTATAGACTTCCATGACCCCTCTACCGGTATCGCCCATCACCCCTATGCCATGCGCATCATCCACCATTAAATAGGCACCATACTTCCTTGTTAACGCATAAATTTCATCCATTGTCGCTACATCACCATTTTGGGAATATACCCCATCAATAATCACCAGTTTGGTTCTGAACATATTCTCCGCGTCAGCCAATGCGCGTTCAAGATGAATCATACTATTATGGGGAAAGCGTTTGACATTCGTATTCAATAAACCCTCATAAACACTAGCATGTACTTCCATATCAACAATAGCACAGTCTTCCTGTTTCAATAAGCTCAATAAAGTAGAACTATTTGCAGTATATCCGGTTGTAAAGACGATGCTCGATCCTTCCGGGCGATTGAAAAATTTACAAATCTTATCTTCCAGTGCGACATGATATTCATGGTGTCCTCCTATCAAGGGTGATGCGCCTGCTCCAGTACCATATTTCTCTATCCCGGCTATGGCTGCGGCTTTTACTTTGGGATGTTGGGAAAAATTAAGATAGTCGTTTGACACAAGACTAATGCATTCCGTTGGTTTCTCTAAAAATGCTGAGCTAACTATCGCAGTCGGCCCGCAGCCCTGTGTTACAAATCTAAAGTTAAGATGTTGATTTTCTTTCATATAATTGATATAGGAACTGAAATACTTTGCAGTATCCACCATATCAAGGCCAGCAATATTCTCAAATTCTTTGAAACTTGCTGTCGCAAAATCAATGTGATCATTAATTTTCATAGATAGTTTTTTAGGTATTCATAATAATACCATAAATATAAAGTAAAAATCAGATTGTTATCTCGTCAGCAAACCATTTTAGAGGAAATTATAGAGAATGCCATTAGGATAGCACAAAACAAGCTTATCTGTAAAAACCCGATTTTAACAAAAAACATCTAGAGCAACTGACACATCTGCTGAAGAAAAGAATATAGAAGGGGCCAAATGAACTGCGATTATAAACAACAGTGGCAGCCCCTACAGCTACCACTGTTAAATTATACACCTACCTACAGTATACATATCAAATTTACATTTTATAGGGAAATACCCCCTATCTAAAAGCTTATTCAGATTGCGCATTAAAACCGAATAAGTAAAAACGTCGTATTGATGTACAAATATAAAAAAATAAAATTTCCCTTGTATGTTAAAATTAAAAAAAGATAATAAAAATACTTTTGAGCTGCTCTCGCCTCGGTTTTATACAAAACCAAATTACATGTTTGAACTTTGTATCTATAGTTACGATATTTTTTCATTCCTATAAGAAAATATCAGTCTACCCTCCATATGAATAATAAATTTTCTCAAAACAAGGAATATTATAAATTATTGTTATAAATTTGAATAGTAAAAAGGGATAAAATAACCTATTGTTACTTTATGCTATATGTCAAGCGAATAAACAGATGAATGAATCATAAACTCTGAAGGATGTAATAAAAGAAAAATGGCCACTAATCTGTTGATTTGTAGCCATTTATGATAGGTATACTGTAGGGTGCTGCGCAATAATGCTGTAAATCTACGGAAAAATACTGTAAACATTTCCTTTTCGTAAAAAAAATGTTTAAAACACAGATGAAATTAGTAATAATATAGATAATAATTTCCTTGAAACCTGTTGAAAAATCCGAAGGTTTACCGATTTCACCCTATCTTATTTATTGAATTACCATGACAATACTCCGCCGCTTTCACATTTAGTTGTCCGGCAGTCTTCCTTTGGATTAAGATGATGTGGGCCAGTTCTTATTGGGCAATCTTTGCTTTATCTTTCGAAGTAAATGCTTTTACAATGACCGGCGCTGTTGCAATCAGTACAATAACGATAATAACTAGCTCTAGATTCTCCTTCACCCATACATTCTCGCCCAACAAATAACCCAGGGTAACCAGGCTTCCCGACCAGACAATTGCACCAATCACATTGTACAACACAAATTTTCTGAATTCCATTCCAACAATACCGGCGACAATGGGCGCAAAAGTACGAACAATAGGAAGAAACCTCGCAAGAACAATGGCACCGCCCCCCCTTTTTTCGTAAAACTCCTGAGCTTTAAAGATGTAGCTCTTTTTGAAAAACCAGCTATCCTCCATACTCATAATTCTTTTTCCAAAAACCTTCCCACACCAATATCCTACAAAGTTACCCAAAATTGCAGCTAAGGACACAAGCACAATCCAATACAATAAAGTCGGTATCTGCTCCGAAGGTGGAATGCTCATATTGGAAACTATCATGCCAGCAATGAACAGAATAGGGTCGCCGGGAAGAAAAAATCCAATAAGTATGCCCGTTTCAGCAAAAATAATAAATAACAGAAGGTATAAGCCGCCATGAGAAACAATCCAATCCGGATTTGTGAGGTTATTTAGAAATTCAAAAAAAACATCCATCAAATAAGTCGAATAATATCAAAAACAAAAAATAATCAGTCTCTCTTCCAACGACCTGACGCCCTTATCCTACCAATTGTATTAAAATAAGATACAAATGAAAAATAATTTTTTTAAGTATCAAGCGTTCAGTTAAACCCACCTAGAGCCCGAATATCGTATAGCCATGTGATCTTTAATTAAAGACGCAAGATAGAAAATAGCTTCCAATTGTAGGCAATTTTTCGCACTTATTTTTGGAACAAAAATCCATTTTAGAAAAGGTCTGTTGAAGGGGATATTTGGATTAGAAATATGGCGTTCTTACGGATTCGATCGGTCTATAAAGATCTTTTTTAGTAGATCATGCAAATCGTCCCCCCTTAGGTCACGGGCAATTATTCTTCCTTCTGGATCGAGCAGAAAACTGGCCGGAATAGCATTGATTCCATAAATTTTTGCAGCGAGACTATCCCAGCCTTTTAGATCAGAAACCTGAGGCCATAATAGGTTGTCTTTCTTTATGGCTTCGACCCAAGCATCTTTCCGTGCAGCATCGTCCAGGGAGATTCCCAATATCTCAAATCCTTTATTATGATATTTTTGATAAGCTTTTACCAGGTTGGGATTTTCTGCACGACAAGGGCCACACCAACTCGCCCAAAAATCTAACAATAAGTGCTTTCCCAAATAGTCCGAAATTTTGACGGCCTTCCCCTCCGGGTTGTTGAGCGTTAGGTCTGGCGCCTGCTGCCCGACTTTGGTCTTGAACTGGGCTTCTAACTGCAACGGAATTACCTTTCCCAACGGACTTTCTTTTAGCCTATTCGAAAGACCATCATACGCTGACTTAGCCGATGCATAAAATTTCTCCTGACCGGCAACAAAACTTAAACCAATTACACTGATGTATGAATCAGGATGGCTTCTAGCAAAATCCAGATAGACACTGTAATTTTCATCCATAAGATTCTTTTCACGCATGACAAACTGGGCAAATATGACAGAATCTTTCTGTTGTTCTGGTGGAAGTTTGGCAAATTCTTTATTTAATGCGTCAAATTTATTGTCAACAGTTTTTTTCATCTCTTGGAGCTCCACATTTTCCGTATTGAGCTTGGAACCATTCCACACAATATTTTTTAGTGAATCCTTCGCGTTCATTCCAATCTGAGCAGCTTCTAAATAAAAGCGGATGTAGTCCAGCTTTTCATTGGGCTGCAACTTGGTTGTATAGGGATTTTTATGGAGATAAAGTGTAGAATAAACCGGATACCCGAGCTGCCCCTTAAAGGTAAAGCGCCCATCTTTGGCTGCTGTTGAATCGACAAACGAAACACCATCATTGTTATAAACCAGAAAAAGCTTACTGCCATCTTTCAATTGATCTACTTTACCTCTAATTATGTAATGACCCTGAGCAAAGGTCAAAATAGGAAGTAGCAAAAATAAGGATAAACACCGTAAAGAAGTTCTCATCAAGCTCAGCTTTAAGTCTATTAATCAGATAATTATTAAAAATAGTAAATTTATTTCAATCAATTGAAATTTAAATATCCTGAGATATCCGTGTATTGGGAAATAATTTTTTCACCACGGCAATCAATTGCTCAACTTCTTTCATATCACCACCTATTGGAACGGCGATATGTGAATCTTCTAAGTTATATAAAGCGGAATCCTTTATCTTCAGAAGCATTTCACTTTTGCTCTTTCCAGGGTAGCGTTTAAAATTGATCTCCTGGATATCATTGACAAAGACAAATTGATAATCACTCAAGTATATCCCGTTGGGAGCCAACTTGATGATTGTTTTCCTGCCAAATGGAGTCAGCAAAAAATGCCCGCCAAGAAATAAGATGAAAACTCCAAAGATTGATTTCTCGTACAACATACCAATTCCCGAAAAGCAAATAATTGATCCAAAAATCATCATCGCTAATATACTTGGACTTACAGTATATGTCTCTTTGTAATTTATCGTCGCTTTATTCAATGAGCGCTGATGCACTGCTTTATATTTTTGTATAAACTCTCTTTTTTTTGCATCTTTTTTCCATTCCAGGAAATAATATAAATTGATCAGGGTCAAACCAATAACACAAAAGCTGAGCCCTGTCGATTTCATTTCGAATCGATAATACAACAATAGACTGGATACAACATACATGACATTGTATCCTATGACCCTATAAACTCTTTTATTATTCATCCAGCATCCATTAATTATCTGCAAAGATAATCATTCCACCTATCATTCATTCCTTAATCAACTGACATCACATGTTCATTTATGAACAGACCGCACTTACCCGATCAGCAATAAAATTGACGTTTCAATCCACATTTACATAGGTAATTTACGTATATTTATTACCGCAATTAAGTAATCAGAGATGTCAAGCCCGTTAGTACAATTATGGTTATATAACGATTGGGCGAATAACCTGCTAATCGAAAAAATGAAACAGGAAGTTGAAAAAACTCCCCCGGTTTGTCTACGGCTATTCAGTCATATAGTGAATGCGCAACTGATATGGTTATACCGGTTGAATGGAGAAAAACCACCCGTAGGAGTTTGGGATGAGCACAGTTTGTCAACATGTGAACACTACCATAGACTCGCTTCTTCGGGATTTAAAGCAAAAGTCCTCGCTCAGGAGGCTGAGATAGCAAAAACTATATCCTATACCAATACAAAGCATGAGCAGTTCCAAAATTCGTTTGGAGATATCCTTTTACATGTGTTTAATCATGGCACCTATCATAGAGCACAAATAGCTTCCGAAATGAGAAGAAATGGACTTGAACCTATCAACACGGATTATATTTCTTTTGTTCGAACATAAAGTTGGTATTAAAAAGTAGAAATTAATAAAAAATGCTAAATTCATTGCATGAGTTTCAAACATTACTTTAAGGCTGGTTTAATCTGGTTTCGCCAGGAACAGTCGGCATCGTTATCCAAAATATACCACAAGAGTCATCGGATTTCCATCCAGGGCAAGGCGGATTTGCAGGTTTCGGCAGCAAAAGCCTTCAAAGGTGATCCAACATTACACAACCCCGAAGATCTTTTCCTAAGTAGCCTTGTTTCCTGCCATATGATGTCTTATCTCTATGTATGTTCCAAAAATAACATCGACGTGATTTCTTATACGGACAATGCAGAGGCAGTTTTAGAAACTCGTTCTGATGCCAGTGGTCGATTTGTGCAGGTTGACCTATTTCCAGAAGTCATTATTTCGGATCCCGATAAAATAGCGTTGGCGACATCACTACATCAAGAAGCAAATCAACTTTGCTTTATCGCCAATTCCTGTAATTTCCCAGTACGACATCATGCTGTTTGTCGCGCTATTTAGGCGCTGAAAACAGGGTCAATACAAATTTATTTATCTGGCAGATTCAAGACTCACAACATGAATAGTGGCATGATCGGGCAATTTTCTCAATTAGCCCGATAGTTTACCACAAATTAACCTTTTAAAATATAGGTGAATTTTTTCGGGAATTTTCTATTTTTAGACCATGATTGACAACTCCAAGAAAAAGGCCGCCATAGGCTTTATATTTATCACATTACTTATCGATATCACAGGATGGGGTATTATCATTCCAGTGGTCCCCAAGTTGATTGAAGAACTGATCCATAGCGACATCAGCGAAGCGGCGAAATATGGTGGCTGGCTGGGTTTCGCTTATGCTTTCACGCAATTTATATTCTCACCTGTAGTAGGTAACCTGAGTGACAAATATGGACGAAGACCGATTATTTTGATTTCTTTGTTTGGTTTTGCAGTAGACTACATTTTTCTCGCCCTTGCTCCCTCGATAGGTTGGCTATTTTTGGGACGGGTTATCGCAGGATTGACCGGAGCAAGTTTCACAACTGCCAGCGCTTATATCGCGGACATTTCTACGGATGAGGATCGGGCCAAAAACTTCGGATTAATTGGCGCAGCCTTCGGCTTGGGCTTTATTATTGGCCCTGTAATCGGCGGACTACTTGGACATTACGGCGCGAGAGTTCCTTTTTACGCTGCTGCAGGCTTATGTTTATTGAATTTCCTGTATGGGTATTTTATTCTACCTGAAAGCTTGGATAAGGATAAGCGACGTGCTTTTGACTGGAAGCGCGCTAACCCCATCGGATCCTTTCGCTTTTTGGGCAAACACCCTGAGATTTCTGGCTTGATCGTAGCATTGATCCTAATCTATATTGCAGGCCATGCCGTACAGAGTAACTGGAATTTCTTTACCATGTACAAATTTGATTGGACCGAAAGAATGGTTGGCATCTCACTTGGAGTCATCGGTCTCTTGATTGGTCTTGTACAGGGTGTCTTGATCCGTTGGACCACACCAAAACTCGGCGAGCAAAAAAGTATCTATTATGGATTGATATTTTATGCAGTAGGATTATTATTGTTTGCATTTGCCAATCAGGGCTGGATGATGTTTGTCTTTCTTATCCCTTATTGCCTGGGTGGAATATGTGGGCCTGCATTGCAATCTGTCATTACCAAAAATGTGCCATCAAATGAACAAGGCGAACTTCAGGGAGCACTAACCAGTTTAATGAGTGCAACATCGATTATAGGGCCGCCAATGATGACTAATCTGTTCTACTTTTTTACACATGATAATGCCCCATTCAAATTCTCTGGAGCGCCATTTTTTCTCGCCTTTATTCTAATGACAATCAGTGTCATTATCGTATATTCAGCCTTTAGTAGGAAAAATAAGAAACACATTGAAAATTAAATTCAGGAGCTACATAACAAGATGCTTTGCCCTAAACATTAACTTAAGTCAAAAAACGATATATAATTATTCGGACAACGGTTTTTGGATTTAAGGCAGTCAATTCTCTTATGTATATTCGCATAGAGAAAACAATCTATTATGAATAAGATGCTCCGATTTTTTGATCTGCACCCAGGCGAGGAACGAAAAGAAGCCGTTCTTGATAATGTGATCAACAACATTTCATTCCGTGGTGCCAACGCATGGATTTTGGCCTGTGCCATTGTTATTGCTTCTGTTGGTCTCAATGTGAATTCAACAGCGGTAATTATTGGCGCTATGCTTATTTCCCCACTCATGGGTCCGATTGTGGGCGCCGGGTTTGCGCTGGGTACATTTGATTTTCAGCTCTTAAAGAAATCTATTAAGAATCTATTGATCGCAACCCTGATCAGTCTGGTTGTATCCTATTTCTATTTTCTTCTAAGCCCATTTAAAGAAGCGCAATCCGAATTGCTCGCCCGCACTTCACCCAATATCTATGATGTACTTATTGCACTTTTTGGGGGATTAGTCGGTGTTATCGCCATAACGCGGGTAGATAAAGGTAATCCAATACCAGGGGTGGCTATTGCGACAGCGCTGATGCCGCCGCTCTGTACCGCAGGCTATGGACTGGCGATCGGCAACCTAAGTTATTTTGCTGGGGCTTTATTCCTCTACATTATCAATTGTGTATTTATATGTATAGCGACATTTACGATCGTAAAGTACCTCAGATATCCCAAGAAACATTATGTTGATCCAAAAAGGGAAAAAAGAATAAGTCAGAGCATCACCCTGATTATTCTGGCCTTGGTAATACCAAGCTTATACTTCGCCTATAATCTGCTACAAGAGAAGAAATACACGAATAAGGTTAAACAATTCGTTCAACAACAATTTAGTGATAAAGGTTACACGGTCGTCTACGAAAAATTGCTCAATAAACCAAAACGTTTAGAATTAGCATTTTTAGCAAAGAAATTTAGTGACCAAGAAATCGCGGCTTTGAAAAAATCTATGGAATCGTTTGGTATCGCGCAAACTGATCTGATCATCCGTCAGGATAGCCTCGATCTAAAAACAACAATCCTCAGTGAGATCGACAAAAGAAGCGCTGCTGTAAATGATAAAGATCTAACCATCCGGGCGCTTAACAATGAGCTAGCGAAATATCAGGTAGCAAGCCCCCAATTAGATAAAGATCTAGCAGTACTTTTTCCAGAACTACAATCCTATAGCATAGGACAACAACAGTATTATGCAAAAAAAGATAGTTTAGCGAATGTAGTTGCCTTTATTTATTCGTCAAAAAATCCTTTAGCTGAAGGACAACAATTAAAATTACGTCTATGGTTAAAAAACCGTTTTCCAAAAGACAGCCTGGAGGTCATAGATAGGAAATTCAAATAGGCTGTGTACTATTCGATTTCAAGTATGAACAGTTGATCGAAACAGGGACTACCTCGGAAACGGCCCAGTACTTACCAGTTCTATTGTCCACTTCTGGCTCTATTTGCACAGGTCTTTCAGACCAAAAGATCGTCGTGGACGATCCGTCTCCCCCCTAGATACGACAGTCCCAATTATTGCGATATAATTGGGACTGCACTTGTATCACCCCCTAAATTAAATATTACCAACTCCTTCTCAAATAAATCAATGCTCGTACGGTGAGCGAAAATTGACCAAACTAGTTTGAATCCAGGTAAAGCTGTTCTGCTTTATTTATTGAATTCAGGATAAGGAAAACCTTTTCCTGTTTCACACAGAAATTTCAGGCTTCTGAAGAATAATGCCCAATCATAGCTACAAGAGGCAAATTCTCCACTGTAACTGTCCCAACCGTCATGATGGAACAAGAGTATACAACCTTTCTGATGGGGTATCAATTCAAACGTCAGTGTTGTACCTACCCATTCCTCAAAGCCCGCCTTACATTGCCATGCGACAAGTGCATAAGGATATAACGCAAGGACTTCCATTTTTTTGAAATAATCAGGGCCAAAGCCAAACCGCAAGATGCTTCCTATTTCCGGTGCTGCAATGGTATCGGGCGTCCACCAGCCTGCCAGCCCTTCCTGAGTAGTGATTGCCCAGTATACTTTTTCAACTGGGGTTTTAATCAATAATCTATGATAAATACTTTTACCCTTTTGTTTTGCCAACAATTGTTCCTTAACTTCCGCTAAGGACAATATGTTCTCTTTGGGTGTAGCAAGCCCCTGTCCTGTTAGAATCAATTGCTGCAGACTTTCTTGGATATAATATGTCCATGCAGCCTGACAGACATCATAACATTCCATATCAGGCACCAGCCCCTGATGAGTAAATTTTAATTGCGTCTTACCGCCGAGATCAATGATATCAAAGATCACATAACTCTCCACCCATTCCTGTTTATCGGTCGTAAATTTGAAATCGTTCTCCAATACCCGCCATACAACTTTGACATTGCTCTGCACTTCAACGAGCTTTACTTTACACTCGTGTATATCCTGGTAGTGATAAGAAAATACATCATGTAGTGCTGCTGTGCCGCCTTCAATGTTTTCTGACCACCAGCCACGAACATTGATAATCGCGTCATATACCTGTTGCGGCTTCGCTTCAACGATTATATCGGTTGTAAAATCTTTTTTTTCCATCCTCTATTTTTTTGTTAATATTTATTTTTCAACCACTTAAATATCCAGCCTCCACTAGAATAAGTCAAAGTTATATACATTTAAGATTTAAAATAGGGTGCCAAATAGACATTCTGAGCGGTTGATTTGGACAACACATTTCCTTATATTTGAATAATGGACCATACATCGGATCATTCAATTTTAAACCAAGAAAGATGAAACACTTAACAATTTTGGTACCTGAAGTTCAGACTGGCCCAAATACACTTTCATGCATTATTGGCACTTATCATATCTTTACCGAAGCCAATAGGTACTACCAACAACATCATGATAAAACGGTATTTGAAATTGAACTCGTCGGACTTTCCAGACAATCCGTTTTCCTGAATGGTTTACTCGCTGTAATGCCGCAGAAAGAAATTACTGCTGTCCAGCGGACAGATCTGATTGTAATTCCTGCCGTTGCCCCAGACTTCACTGTATTAAACACCGAAAACAGACCATTTATAGACTGGATATGTGAACAATATCGCAATGGAGCTCAGGTTGCCAGCATGTGTACCGGAGCCTATATCCTTGCCTCAACAGGTCTTTTAGAAAAGAAAAACTGTTCAATCCATTGGAGCGCCGAAACAAATTTCAAACAGTTATTTCCCAATGTCATCATGAAGACCGACCGTATTATAACAGATGAAGAAGGCATTTGTACCAATGGTGGTGGATATTCATTTCTGCACCTGCTCATTTATCTGGTTGAAAAGTATTATGATCGAAAGACGGCAATCTATTGTTCCAAGATATTCCAGATTGACCTTGACCGGCAACAACAATCTGATTTCGTTATCTTTAATGGTCAAAAAAGGCATGGCGATGAAATGATCATCAAAGCTCAGGAGTATATTGAGCATAATTTCGCCCAGAAGATTTCCATTCAACAACTTTCAGAACGATTTACCGTTGGCCGACGGAACTTCGACCGGCGATTTATAAAAGCGACAGGTAATACACCAATTGAATATCTCCAAAGGGTCAAAATTGAATCTGCAAAAAAAGAACTGGAAATCTCCGGAAAAACAGTAAACGAAGTCATGTACGAAGTAGGCTATTCCGATTCAAAAGCCTTTAGGGAAATATTTCGCAAAGTTACCGGACTCTCTCCTTTGGCCTATCGCAACAAATACAACAAATCCGCAATGAAATAATGATTCTTTGTCCTGCATTCGTAATGGGTCGGTAAAAATTATTTCCAATCTCATCAGGATAGAAAATAGAAAAATACAACAAATTTGATCCTGTCGCTGTTCTACGATTATGGAAAGACACTATCACAAAGGAAACAGCATTTACAGTGGTCATAGTTCCCACAAGGTGGATAGTACAAGAAAGTACGTCGTCAGTGAAATTATCCGCGATGGTGAACTTGCTGGCGTGGGCATTTATTATGATGGAACTGAAGAACTGCGAGCCGCTGTCGTAAAGAATGAGCAAGGGCAAGCTGTTGAAATCCGCAATTTACATGATGAGCATTATCCCGAAGCCCAATCAGATGACGACTTGACAGTGCTCTGGCCGCTCTATGAGAAACTTTTAGCAGAATAAGCATCAGTTCCCCTCCACTCGACAACTCTTTTGTTAAAAAAAGTATATAAAACATATACTTTTATATCGATAATACTAAAATTATTCATTTTATTATACTTAATAGCTATACAGAATTTAAAAAAAAAATAATACATTTTAAAGGATTAAACAAACGCTATTATAGCTTTTAGGAACAGAGTCCGAGTCTTTGCGCTTATTCGACTTATAGTCGGCCCTTCTTTGGGGCTCGGTATGCCTTTATTCGCCCCTCAGTCGATATGCGAGCATAATCAATACACCGTCACACCACCATGAAACCGTGTTAGACTCGGACTCACCACGGACTCACCACGGATGCATGTCGGACACAGAACGAAGCAGGTACGACGCAAGGCAGACGGAGGTTCGACGAAATCGCCTGCGATACCCGAACCCAGCTGGGAGATCAGAAAACCTACCCTTCTGGCATTTCAGCCCGAAGGGTAAGCACATCTTAACGAAAATTAAATTAGAACTTCATCTTCTGAATGCGAATCGCGTTGACTATGGCAATAAGTGAAACACCAACATCTGCAAACACAGCTTCCCACATGGTCGCCAGCCCTCCGGCGCCAAGGATTAGAACAACTCCCTTGACCACAAATGCCAGGCCTATATTTTGGTAAACCACTTTTTTGGTCTGTTTACCAATATGAATCGCCATTGGTATCTTTGATGGTTTATCATCTTGGATAACTACATCTGCCGTTTCGATGGTTGCATCACTGCCTAGTCCCCCCATAGCTATACCCACATCACTCAAGGCCACGACAGGCGCGTCGTTGACTCCATCACCAACGAAAGCCACACTTTCACCAACAGAATTTATCTCCTTGACTTTATTTACCTTATCTTCCGGAAGAAGATCTCCAAAGGCTTTATCAATCCCCAATTCCTTTGCCACATACGCGACAACCGTACTCTTATCGCCACTGAGCATGGTTGCTTTCACTCCAAGTTTATGCAAGAGTTGTATGGTCTGTGCAGCATCTCCTTTGATACTATCTGCAATGGTAATATATCCGACGAAGCGATTGTCCCATGCAATCGCTATTGTCGTATAAACGATCGTATTGGGATCGATGGTATAGGCTATTTTAAACTTGTCCAAAAGTTTAAAATTACCAACCAGCAATACCTTGCCGTCCACATTACCCTTCAGTCCATGCCCCGGTATTTCTTCGACATCGGTCAAATTTACAGATTCATCGAACTCTCCCACATATTCCCTGATTGCTGTGGCTACAGGATGGCTGCTATGACTTTCGATTTTATTGACCAGTCTGAGGATTGTTGCTGCCTCAAAACCTGGTTCCAAACGGACTTCCTGCACTTTGAAAACTCCTTCGGTCATTGTACCGGTTTTGTCCATAACAACATTCTGTATCGCTGCCATCGCATCCAGAAAATTACTTCCTTTGAACAGAATACCGTTTCTACTCGCAGCACCGATGCCACCAAAATAGCCCAATGGGATCGAGATAACCAAGGCACATGGACAGGAAATCACGAGAAACACAAGCGCGCGATAAAGCCAATCGCTAAATACGTATTGCCCGACAAAAAAGTAAGGTAGCAGACAGATCGCTATCGCCAAAAGAACCACGATCGGCGTATAGATTTTTGCAAATTTCCGGATAAAGAGTTCCGTAGGCGCCTTCTGCGAGGTCGCATTTTGTACAAGCTCAAGGATTTTGCTCAATTTACTGTCCTGGTATGCTGTTGTCACCTTTACCAGACTCACGGTATTCATGTTGATCATTCCGGCCAGCACAACTTCACCTTTGGTCTTTGTGTCAGGTTTACTTTCTCCCGTCAACGCCGCCGTATTGAAGGAAGCGGTATCGGAGATAAGTTCCCCGTCCAAGCCCAACTTCTCCCCGGGCTTCAGTTGGATGACATCACCGATTGCTGCAGCATCAGCTTTAATGACCCTGCTACTACTTCCCTCAACGATCGTCACCTCATCTGGACGCTGATCGAGGAGCGCCTTAATATTACTCTTGGCACGGCTGACCGCCAATGTCTGAAACACTTCGCCTACCGCGTAAAAAAGCATTACAGCAACACCTTCTGGGTATTCTTTGATTGCAAAAGCCCCAATGGTGGCGATGCTCATCAGTAAGAATTCAGAGAAAATCTCTCCTTTCCCAATACTCTTCAATGCATCTTTAATCACTGGAAATCCAACCGGAATGTAAGCCAGTACATACCAAATGATCCGGATCCAGCCCTTAAACCATTCCTGTGGTACCCAATTGTCCATTGCAATGGCTACAATCAGCAGGACAAATGAAATTATTGCGGGCAGAAAAAGCTGTAATGTGTTGCCTTCCGCCACTGAATGATCATGACCGTCATCATCACTGTGACTATGTGCCTGATCCTGGGCAGGCGCGCCCTGTATTAAACGTTGGGCGCCCGCCTGATTATATATTTTTTCCGTCTGTGTACAACAAAGTTGTTTACCTTGTGCATCATAAATATGTTTGTGTTCCATACCTAATCATGATTACTTTGTTAACAAATGCGACTACTTAATGTTCATGCCCTCCTGTATTGCTCATCTTGGCATTGATAAAAAATGCCCCTTTCACAACGATTCTGGTCTGCGCAGGAATTTCCTGTACTGGTGTAATTGCTGTATATCCCAATGCTGAAACACCTTTTTGAATTTCAATTTTCTCAAAATTCACATTCTTACCCTGTTCAGTGGCATGTTTAGCCGCTTCTGATTCATTTTTATGTTCGTGCTTAGTCTCACCCTCATCATGCGCATGTCCATGATCATCGTGTCCTTCTTCATGCTCTTCGACCTGCTTACTTGTTTCTACGAAAATGTAGAACTTACCATCCGCTTCCACAATCGCGTCATTTGGAACGGCCGGAGTGGTCACATTATTGATTCCGATCATCCCGGTAATATTCATACCGTCTATCAGACCAACCTTGCTACCGATCACAGTACTATGAACAGCAATTGTTTTACTATCATTTTCAAAAGACGATCCTATCGTAAATACTTTAGCTGAATAAGTTTTATCAGGGTTGTTTGTCAGCTGAAAATTTATAATCTGCCCAATTTTGATCATAGGAAGATCCTTTTCAAAAACCTGAAGATCAAGGTGCAATAGACTATTATCTATAATCTCAATAACCGGCGATGAAACATCCACATAACTACCTATTTTGGCAAAGACATTACTCACAGTACCGTTAATAGGACTTGTCACCACAAGTGAAGACCGCAAATTGGAAAGGCTCACAGTGTTGGGATTGATGCCCATCAGTTGGATCTGCTGCTGCAGCGATGCTTTTCTGGCGCGAAGGCTATTGAAATCAGCCGTCGCGGACTGCAAGTTTTTCCTTGCTCCGGCGTTGCCCTCATTGAGCTCTTGCTGTCTTGCCATCTCCTGTTCTGCAAGCGTAATTTTACTCGCCAGCGCAACATATTCTTCCTGAAGCTGAATAAATTGTGGATTCGTAATGGTTGCTATGACCTGGCCTTTGCGCACGATGTCACCTAGTTGTACATTTAAAGTCTTAATTACGCCACCATACAAGGTTGTCGCATTGGCTTTATTGTTATTGGGAACACTCAGAAGACCATTGGCTTTGATCGTCGCTGTCAGCTCCTTTTCCTCGATCGTTCCGAAAGCAATACCTACAGCCTTTATCTGTTGTTCACTCAAGGCCGCTACGGTCACTGGCCCTTCCTCATGGCTTTCTTCGGCAGCACCTTTCCCTTCCTCCTTCTTGGCATCGCCGGCACCTTTTGAATCTGATCCGCAGCTATATAAAACTGTTGTAATCGCTAGTGCAAAAAATATTTTTATGATAACTCTCATTGTTGACTTATTTATTATTAAAGTAATTGTATTGGATTGCTGATTGATTATATTGATTGAGCACATCTAAATAGTTCTGTCTGATCCCGATCGCCTGACTCAAGAACTGGCTCATCTCCGCAAAACTTATTTCACCGGTTCTGTAACCAAGGCTTGCGGCTTTGATGATGGCGTCAGCTTGCTTGAGGCCCGCGGATTCATAGAACTGCAATAACGCCGCATTTTTTTCAATATCAGCCAATGCATTCACCTTATTCGTCTGAAAAACTTGTGTATCATATTCCAGTTGTCTTTGTTGCGCCTCCATTTCCGCGTTTGCAGCCTTTACCTTGCTTTTATAAGCACCCAGGCCAAATACAGGAAATGACG
This sequence comes from Sphingobacterium sp. NGMCC 1.201703, assembly GCF_047784615.1. Classification (NCBI taxonomy): domain Bacteria; kingdom Pseudomonadati; phylum Bacteroidota; class Sphingobacteriia; order Sphingobacteriales; family Sphingobacteriaceae; genus Sphingobacterium; species Sphingobacterium sp. NGMCC 1.201703. The sequence goes on from NZ_JBLOHD010000012.1 coordinate 277,012, forward strand.
CCGATACCGAGAATCCTGTAAAAGGATCTTTTGCGCCCCAAAGGCGCTGCGAAAAGAATCTGCCCGAAAATTCAGGCTTATTTGTATTTTTCTGTACCGCAATATTGGAGGATGCAATATTGACATTCTGTTGTTGCAAAGCTAAAACAGGATGTGAAGCATCAACCGATGGATTTTGTACATCCACGTCCATTTTTATCTTTTCCAGCGATTGCTCTACAGGTAATATCCATTCATTGCGATTAAGAAGCATCATCAATTGCTGCTGCTGAACCAACATATTCTGCTTGTTTTGAACCAATTGAGCCTGCAACTCCCGTAATTTCGCCTCCGCGGCAATTTTATCCAATGCTGCGACATCTCCGGTTTTGAAACGTAATTCGGTCGCCTTAAACATCGCCGAGTAGATACTGTCCAGCTCCACATAGAGCTTCTGTCTATCTTGAAGATACCAGAGCTGATAATATGCCGTGCGTACATCTTTCTTGATATTGGCGTTGAGCACTTCGGTATTCAGATTGGCATATTTTAGTTGCTGCTTAAAATATTCCTTACGCGCCGAATAGAGTCCCGGCCAAGCAATGCTTTGCGTGATACCGATTTTCATGATCCCTGTCTTGTCGCTGGGTCGGTAATCTTCATTCTCCACAAAAACACCTGTCTTTGGGATTTCATTGGCGGTCTTGACATTATAAGTCGCTCCGGTTATTTCAGCCGCATTGACCTGAAACTGGCGATTGCTCTTCAATGCCATGCCGATTGCGTTGTCAATCCCGATGCGTTCTTGTGAAAACGCCTTAAATCCAGTGGCAGAAAATAGGAAAACCAATATGGTCGTAATAGTTTTACCCGCATTTCCTTTTTTCATATTCAGTTTTGAGTTAAAAATAATATAAAGTAAAGGCAGTACGAACAAGGTCAGGAAGGTTGCGGTCACCAGTCCACCGATCACAACTGTGGCCAGCGGTTTTTGAACTTCTGCACCAGCACTCGTACTGATTGCCATGGGGAGAAAACCCAGCGACGCTACCGTAGCAGTCATCAGCACAGGGCGCAACCTGGTCAGTGTTCCCTCCTTTACACGCTGAAAAATATCATCCATACCCTCCTTCTTCAATTGATTGAAAGTCCCGATCAATACGATCCCATTTAGTACAGCAACACCAAAGAGGGCAATAAAACCGATTCCCGCGCTGATACTGAAGGGCATGCCACGGAGCATCAGGGCAAATACACCACCAATTGCGCTCATCGGAATTGCCGTAAAGATCAGTGTTGCTTGCTTAAAGGAATGGAATGTAAAATACAATAACATAAAGATGAGCAAGAGGGAAACAGGCACCGCAATCATCAGACGGGCACTCGCTTTCTGTAAGTTCTCAAACTGGCCACCATAAGTAAAATAATAACCCGAAGGCAATTTAACCTTGCTGGATAGCTGCTGCTGAATATCTTTGACCACGCTTTCCACATCTCTCCCTGCGACATTGAAGCCAATGACAATGCGTCGTTTACCCGCTTCTCTACTGATCTGTGCCGGACCGAGTTTATAATCAATGGCCGCTACCTGCGATAGTGGAATCTGAATACCAGTATCAGTCGGAATCATCAGATTGCGTACATCGTCTATACTATTGCGATGTGTCGTATCCAGACGAACAACTAAATCAAAACGGCGTTCATTTTCATAGATCTGTCCTGTGCACTTACCTGCGAATGCTGTACTCACCACATCATTGACATCTTGAATGGTCAGACCATAATTGGCAATGCGCGTACGGTCATAGATGATATTGATCTGTGGCAATCCCGATACCCGTTCCACCTGCGGGGAAGTAGCCCCTTTAACGGACTGGATCTGTGCTGCCACAATATTAGCGTAGGATGCCAGAGAATCGATGTTCTCACCGAAAATCTTCACGGCGACATCCTGACGAATTCCGGTCATTAGCTCATTGAACCGCATCTGTATCGGCTGGTTCTTTTCAAAGAAAACACCAGGGATAACTTCCAATTTCTCCAGGATAGCAGCTCCGAGTTCATTATAACTGCGACCTGACTTCCATTCCTTTTGAGGTTTCAGTACCACCATCAAATCTGTCGCTTCGGGCGGCATAGGATCGGTAGGTACTTCCGCAGCTCCGGTTTTACCAACAACCATTTTTACCTCCTCAAACTCCTTAATGATACGGGAAGCCTGCATGGAAGTTTCTATACTTTGCGAGAGCGAGCTCCCCTGTGGTAATATGCAGTGAAAAGCATAATCCCCTTCCTGTAATTGCGGGATAAACTCTCCACCCATATTTTTAAAGAAGAAAACAGCTATGGCAAAAAAAGCCAGCGTCAAGCTAACGATGATATATTTGAAACGAATGGCATTCTGCAGTAAAGGCGCGTAGATCCGCTGAAGTTTTTCGATAAAACGATCGCTAAAAGTCTTCTTGTCATGATGCTTTTTGGGTAAAAACAGCGCACACATCATCGGAATATAGGTCAGTGAGAGAATTAGTGCACCAAAGATTGCAAAACCCACTGTTTGCGCCATCGGACGGAACATCTTTCCTTCCACGCCCACCAATGTCAGGATGGGAATATAAACAATCAGAATAATAATTTCACCAAATGCTGCACTGGTCCGGATTTTTGACGCAGATTCAAAGACCTCATGATCCATTTCCGACTGCGTCAGCCTTTCAGTAGACTTGCGTAAGCCAAGATGATGCAGCGTCGCTTCCACAATAATGACCGCGCCATCGACAATAAGACCAAAGTCTATTGCACCTAAACTCATTAAATTGGCACTCACACCAAAAACATTCATCAGCCCCAAAGCAAACAGCAGGGATAATGGAATGGCTGAGGCGACAATAAGACCAGCACGAAGGTTTCCCAAAAACAGCACCAATACAAATATAACGATCAGCGCTCCCTCGATTAGGTTCTTTTCAACAGTACCTATTGCGCGGCCAACAAGATCTGTCCGGTCCAGGTAAGGCTCGATCACGACATCATTAGGTAAGGATTTTTGGATCGTAGGCAGCTTCTCTTTTACACGCTTGACCACCTCATTGCTATTTTCCCCCTTCAGCATCATCACGACACCACCCACGGCATCCACTTCCCCGTTATATGTCAGCGCACCATACCGGACCGCATGTCCAAAACGCACGTCGGCTACATCTTTGACATAAATAGGTACAACACCCGTCTTTTTGATCGCAATATTCTTCACATCCTCCAGTGAGGTTGCCAGCCCAATGCCGCGAATGAAGTATGCATTCGGTTTTTTGTCAATATAGGCACCTCCGGTATTCTGGTTATTCTTCTCCAGTGCGGTAAAAATTTCGGGGATAGTGATATCCATCGCTTTCAGACGGTTAGGGTCTACAGCGACCTCATATTGTTTTAATTCACCACCAAAGCTATTCACTTCGGCAATACCGGGTGTTCCGTACAGCTGGCGGGCAACGATCCAGTCTTGCATGGTCCGTAGATCCTTTGCATTATACTTGCTTTCGCTTCCCTTTTTGGGGTGAATGATATATTGATAGACCTCTCCCAAACCTGTACTGACAGGAGCGAGTTCGGGCTTACCGATACCTTGGGGAATTTGGTCCACCGCTTCCTTTAACCGCTCGCTGATAAGCTGGCGGGCAAAGTAAATATCGACCTCTTCTTCAAAAACAACGGTAATAACCGAAAGTCCAAAACGTGAAATACTTCTGATTTCTTCGATCTTTGGCACCGTAGCGATCCGCTGCTCGATCGGGAATGTAACCAGTTGCTCCACTTCCTGACCAGCCAAGGTCGGACAGGAAGTAAAAATCTGTACCTGATTATTGGTAATATCCGGAACGGCGTCTATGGGCAGCTTTGTGGCACTCCAACCACCCCAAATAATAAGTAACAAGGTCATTAAACCAATAATGATCTTATTCTTGATGCTAAATTTGATAATACTATCTAACACAATATGCTTGATTTATGCTTAAATAATAGATATATATAGAATATCTCATTTCCCTGTAAACCCAAAGGTTACAGCCACACACCCGTCGCTAACATAAATTAGAAAAGCAGTATTTTCCAATAATGTTTGCGTACGGTTATAAAAAGTTGAAATTAAGCATCTACCTTAGGCGGCTGCCAGATAGTTCCGAAGTAGTTGGATGAAATAGGTATATCGAGAACGGGCATACGATTATCAAAATAAATTGAAATCGGAATACCTTCGATTTTTGGTAACTGATATTCGAAGACTGTAATATTTCCGCTACAACAGTTACAATAGCAGAAAATAGAACAGCTATCGTTCGTGTCTTCAGTATGGTTATGGGGTTCGTTCAGCTGCGTTTCCATGGCTGTCACCTCGCTGCGAATATTCGCATCACTGCATGGAACAAAGGAAAGTCCCAAGATATAGGTGATCAATATGAAAACAATTACCCTCATTGTTATACAAATGTAGAAAAATAATTCAAAAATTTATTCTTTTATAATAAGGCCGCTACCATATTTACCCAGCCATATAAATAGTTCATAACTTTTCATACGAAAACTGTGCCATAGCATTCAGGCTTGCTCTCCTAGGAATCAATCCTGCTAGGTTCCCATCCGCTTATTTAATATTAACCAAAAGGAAAATATTCCCCCAGTAGATTTATAAATAAAAAAATAAGCAATTAATTGCAAAATGCTAAAAATCAACACTTAAAGAATAATGCTCGCTTGTAGAAGTTTCTCTACAAGAAAAATTACTTAGCGAAAATCATAATGATTAAACAGGATGTGATATCTATAATTGCAGCGGAAAATTTAATACTGATCAAAAAACATGATGAAAATAGGTTTTAATAATTATTAATGTCACGGATAAAAAAAGTAAAAATCAAAACGTACAAATCAATCAAAAACACTACAAAACCAAGTTAAATTAAAATGTCTACTTACATGAAAACGAAAAGTTATCGCAACCTTAGAAATGGACTCATAATGGGCTGCATGGTACTGGTTGCTTCAAGTATTTACTCTTGTAAAAAGAGTGGTGAAAACACAGCCTTGACTGATGAAACAATTGTCAAGATCAATCTCCAGGGAGTTGAGGCTTATGGTGCAGATGGTAGCAACAGCATTGGTCAGAAGCAGGGCTCTACAAAAGCTGCAGCCAACAATGCTTCTGAAATACAGGAGATGACTGTCCCCTTTGGCAATAGTTCTTCCATTGATGTTGTCTTGACAAGTAGCTCTGCTCCCGCGGTCAATAAGGGATTATCGGCCTCATCGGGTACCAAAGCAGCAACTTCAGCTCAGGTAACGGAGAAGAAGCTGGACAAGGATGTCAAATATAAAGTCGTTGTCTATGACAGCCAAGGCAATTATGTTACCGAAAAGACCTATAGCTATGGTGGAGAAGCTGCAGCAGAAGGGATTGCTCTTGATGCCGGAAAAACATATACCTTTGTCGCTTATTCGACCAATAGCACGAGTACAGTACCGAACCTTAGCAACCAAAGCACTTTGTCATCGGCAAGCCTTAACAATATCAGTGGCGACCTCATGTATTTTGCGAACACGCTGCAAGTAAATAAAGGTGTCAACAACCTGAATGTCATCTTAAAGCACCGTTTCAGTCAAATCACAACAACAATGACCATGGATGCCAATATGACCGGGGCAATTACTAAGCTTGAAAATGCTGTATTTAACCCTAGTCATACTTCGGCCAACCTCAAACTGTCGGATGAAGCACTTACCTACAACGGTTTGAACGATGCTGGTGTAGCTGCACAATTTCCGGCTTTGGGTATCGGTTTACGTACAGTTGTCAGCACTCCTTCCCTGTTGATCCACCCTGCAACAAATGCGGGAACACTGAAATTGGGCACATTGACCATTGATGGTGAAACCAAATCAAATGTCAGCATCCCAAATGTAAAAATCAACCCAGGACAGAAGTATGACCTGCAGCTTAATTTCAAAACCTGTACACAAGATGTGACCACAAATGGACTAAACTGGAGCTACCCTGTCGCATACTCCAATGGGAAACCGGGAATCCGGATCGACGGAGTCTTCTATCCGAGCGGAACGACAATATCCAAAAGCTTCACCGCACCTGCTGCAGATTATGGATTTGTGTTTGATATCACCGAACTGGACAATGCCTTCAACATGGAGATAAACGGCGTAAAACTGGCAAAAAACGAAATTCAGTTTGAAGTTGGTGCATCCTCAGCACAAAACATCCAATTCCTTGACGGAAGTAAATATGCGGGCACAAATGTACAAACAGGCAGAAGAATTGACCAAATCTACAATATGCTGGGAACTGCTGCCAATCCGTTGATCAAACTTGTAATCAGCAGAACAGGTAAAGTGACGATGTTCGGAAGCAAAACAAATGGCGGACCACTTTATGAGCTTGTATTGGTCAATGGTAATTCCTTCAATACTTTCCCATGGGGAAGTACACAGAGCAATACCGTAAAAGTCACTCAACTGGTTGATGGTCGTACAATCATTAAAGGTGTAGGAGCTGGAAAGAAGAAAATCCCTTGCAGCTAAGAATGTTTAGATCAAAATAAAGACAAGTTTATCACATATAATAATAAAGACTATGAAAAAGAAAATGGCCTATATCGCACCGGAGGTGAAGGCGTACCTGATCGAACTTGAGCAGGGCATCGCAGCCGGTTCAGCAAGCGCTAGACCCGAAGACTCCAACGGACAAGTCAGTGAACAATGGGATCTTGGCGACAATGACAGCAGAACGATAGACTGGTAACAAGCCCCACAGCATCAGTATGTATAAAGCCGTATTAAGCACAACAATAGCTGTGTTTAATACGGCTTCATTTATTTTTATGGCTATATTATGCCAATATTTTCTGTAAACGTTTTGGGAATTCTTCGATCTTTGAAATGCTCAGCTGTTTCATCACCTGAAATAAGTGTGCCTTGAACATATTGATGGTATGTTCTCCTCCTGCATTTCCTAAGGCACCGACACCGTACATAAATGGCCGACCCATAAAGTTAAATTCAGATCCAACAGCATGCGCACGGGCCAAATCCACTCCAGAGCGGATACCACCATCCAACATAATCTTGATTTTGTTTTTATAATCCGGATTACCCGCTAGATGAATCAAGGAGTTAATGGATGATTCACTTGCATCAAGCTGTCTGCCGCCATGGTTAGAGACGATAACTCCGTCTACCCCCGATGCAATGGCAGCCTGCATATCTTCATCTGTCGCAATTCCTTTTAATACCAAAGGCCCCTTCCATAGATCCCGGATGGCCCTGATCTTTTCAACATCCACTTTGCCCGTGAACGTTCTGTTCATAAATTGCCCCAGCTGTGCCAGATCCAGACCTTTTTCCATATAAGGCTTTAAAGTCGCAAAAGACGGAATACCATGTTTGAGGGTTTCAATACCCCAGGTAGGACAGGCAAATGTCTGTAGGATATTGGCGACGTTCATCTTTGGAGGCATGGACAAACCACTTTTTATTTCTTTGTACCGGAGTCCAAAAGCCGGGACATCGACCAGGACAACAAGCACAGGACATTCTACCTCCTTCAAACGTCGTAGGATATCATCACGCAGCTTGTTCTCGGTTGGATGATAAAGCTGAAACCAGGCTTTACCCTGTGACACTTCGGCAATACGTTCGATACTGCTCGTCGATACGGTGCTCAATATATATGGAATATCATTCTCAGCGGCAGCTTTCGCCAAAATTTCTGGTGCATTGGGCCACATCAGCCCTTGCAGACCAATAGGCGAAACTCCAAATGGCGCGCTGTACCGGCGGCCAAAAAGCTCTACAGACATATCAATCTCCCCGCTCGCCTGAAGGTACTGCGGTTTTAATAGAATGTTGTCAAAATCATTTTCATTTCGGGCAAGGTTCAGCTCTTCATTGCAACCACCTATTAAATAGTCAAACGCAAATTTTGGAATTCTCTTCTTTGCCTGTTTTCTCAAGTCTTCAACAGCAGGAAATCGGGTATTGTAAGTAAACTTCTGGCTCATGATTGATGCATTAAATATTGGCAGCGATTTATCTGCGCGCCAAATATACTATATAATTTGAAATTAGTTCGTTATTTGTCATTAATCTCCTTACTATTCCGTCGGCCGCAAAGCCTGCTTCTCCACTGAAAGGCAGGTTCGCGCAAGTGATAAAACCCTCCATGATCGAAAGCCGAAAGCAAACGTATAACAGTATACGACCATACAGAATCTTTGTAGAGCGCATTATGGGCAGCTCTGGTATGTAAGGAAATCAAATCTTTCTTATAATTTTAATTTTTCCTTCAGCTGGAGCAACAGCGCTACATCCGTATCCCTGATACGTCCCTCCCTGTTTGGGCCAACATTTAGAATCAGGATATTATCCTGTGCAGTTGCCTTCTGGTAGATCTCTTCCAGTTCCGCAAGCGTCTTGTACTTTTTGTCAGTGGTATTATAAAACCAACGTTCACCAAGCACAACGGTAGTCTCGAAAGGCATATAGTAGGTATTTCCTTGTGCGGTAAAGAGTTTTGGGTCTGGACTGCTTGGTAAATAGGGATCACCTAGACGGAAGTCACTGGGGAAATAACGTATGGGAAATAAATTCTGCTGATCTTTGGGCAGGACAGCGTGTTTATCTGCATTTTCAGGACTACCAATACTCCAATTGATACCTACCTGACACTGAGGCGCCTTAGTTTTGACCAAGGTATAGATTTCCTGCGCAGGCCATCTGTAATTCGCCTTTTCCCAGCCGCCATCAAGCCAAAGTTCGACGATATCTGTATATTTCTTCGTCATGTCAAGCAATTCATTCACTTGATTAAGCATGTAGGTATTATAGGCTCCATCCGCTTCTCTGTCATTTACATTTCCATTTTGTTTCCTGTCCCACAGCGAATAATAAAGTCCGAGACGGATACCCTGTTTGCGGCATTCCTTAGCCAATTCGACCACAACATTCGTCTTATTAGCTGAATTTGCCACGTCATAATCGGTATATTTACTATCCCATAAGCAAAAACCATCGTGATGCTTGCTTACCAATATGATATATTTCATTCCCGCAGCTTTCGCTGTAGACACCCACTGTTTTGCGTCAATAGCTGTAGGCGCATAAGAAGCGGCAGGTTTCGATCCGTCGGTCCACTCCTGATCGTGAAAGGTATTCATACCGAAATGTATAAACATGCCATACTTCCGGTCGATCTGCTCTTGCTGATAACGGTTGGGTTGATCGGATGCAGTAGGTACAACAACTTTCGTCTGGGCTAACAGCTCAGCTGCCAATAAATAGAAGGTCAAACTAAAAAACACCAGCTTTTTCATCGTTTTTGTTTTAGTATTATTCAGGTTTTTATTGCTTCAATCTGTTTATATCAAATACCACTTCATATCCGACCGGATAGTCCCTTTTGCACGAGGGTCTGACAGGGGTATTTTCGGTATCAGTACTCCTTTTATAAATATCGCTAAGCTACTATTCCTAGGAGAATAAAACTGTACCTGGATTGCTCAATATTGACACTATATTAACAGTGTTTAGATTACTATTTCATATTTAAGATAAAATAAGCTATTTTTAACGTCCAAGTAATAATACAATAACCCCTAAATGAAACCCATCTTCACAAAAATACTGGAAGGATCCGAGATTGCGACATTTGCGACAAAGGAAGTTTGTCAGCCTTTCTTTTCTACAGAATTCCATTTTCACAGTGCCTGCCAGATGACCTATATTGTCCAAAGTGAAGGTAAACGTATTATAGGCGACAGTATCGATAGCTTTTCGACCGATGAGTTGACGTTTGTAGGGCCCGACCTTCCTCATGTTTGGTATAACAACAGTTCGAACCGGGATTCAACACATTTATCGCGTTCAATGGCACTTTATGTCGAACCTAAATTACTGTTAGAAGTGCTGGGGCAGCTATTTAAAACGCATAAAATCGAAGCTTTTCTGACGGCATCCAAGCGGGGGCTTCTATTTCGGGGAGAAACAAAACAGCAACTAAAACACAAGCTGGAACAGATGATTCAGCTTGACTATGGTTTTAAGAAAACAATACTGCTTCTTGAAGTCATCGAATTATTAATCACAACCGATGAATATGAATACCTTTCCAGTCCAGGTTATACACACAATTACAGTTCGATGGATAACGAGAAAATCGACCGTATCTTTAAATTTGTTTTCAACAATTTCACAAAAGAGATTCCATTGGATCAGGTTGCGGCCCTCGCGAATATGTCCAAACATTCATTTTGCCGTTATTTTAAGTCGCGTACACAAAAGACTTTCGTACAGTTCGTCAATGAAGTACGCATCAGCGAATCATGTCGGCTAATTACTGAAAACAAATTACAGATCACCAATATAGCCTTTGCCTGCGGATTCAATAGCTTATCTAATTTTAATAAGATTTTTAAAGGTATAAAGGGTATAACGCCAAGTACATACAGAGCTCAGTTACGGATATAAAACAATAATTCCATATAGGAGAATCTGCATCAGCGATCCATCTCCTGAAGTCCTGAGGTCGCCGGTCCGTTCAATAACTTGCCTTCAATATCAAAACGGGATCCATGGCAGGGGCAATCCCAGCTCTTCTCGGATGGATTCCAATTTACCGTACAGCCCATGTGCGGGCAGACTGAACTTAGACAGTGCAACACAGCCTGTTCATCACGATAGACAGCAAATGTCTTGCCCTCATATTTCACGATGCGTCCTTCCTCCAATGGTATATTTTCAAATGCATCAATCTTATCGGCGGACAATTTATCCATGATAAAATGCTGCGATGCGCTCCATCCTTCCGACAGTACACTTTTTGCACTTGCGATCGGCTTAATACGTGCGGGCGAGAGCAATTTGGCCAATGCTGTTTCTCTGTTGATTAGCAGGTCTGGAATAATTAATGAAGCCATTGAACCAAAGGTCATTCCATTTCCACCATAACCGGTAGCAATATACAGGTTAGGTTCATTCGGCATACCACCAATATAGGGTAAACCGTCAGCTGATACATAATACTGAGATGACCATTGCGCTGTTAATTCATTGCATTCAAAATGCTTATTTACAAGCTCTTTGAGATCGTGAAAATGTTTTTCTGTATCCCGCTCATCCCCGGTTCTATGATCAAATCCACCGGCAATGAGATAGTACTCGTCGCCAGCGCGATGATATCTAAAATAATGATAAGGATCGTACAGGTCTGCGGTCTGCGCAAGCATTTCCGGCGCATGCTGAAGTTTCAACGTAAGGGCATAACTCCGATAGGGTGCTACCAATAGATCAAACCTATTTCTCCCAGGTGGTATATGGGTAGCCCAAACGATATTTTTTGCCGTAAAGATGCGCTCATCACTTGTTTTCAACGTGATTTCGTCATCTTTATTTTCATATTCGACAATGGATTGATTTGTCAAAATAGCCCCGCCATTTTTCCCGAAAGCATCCAGGAGCCCAAGTACATATTTCAATGGGTGAAATTGCGCCTGATCTTCAATTCTGATCGCTTTTGCAAAGGGAAGGCTAAAGGGCAACGTATTACTGGGCATAGTTTTTAACCCCAATAGCTGATGCGCGGCAAGAATACGATCAAGCTGTTCGTTTTGACTTTCCTCGGCGCTGAAAAGAAAAAAATCACATTCCTCAAAATCACAATTTATATGGTATTTAAGTACATTCTTCTTTATATGATCCAAGGTATCCTTCGTACTCTTGACCAATAACCGAGCGGCCTGTTCGCCAAAATTCGCAATAATTTCATCGTAAGATGCATCGTAAAAATTATTGATATGGGCCGTTGTTCCACCTGTGGTGCCGAATCCGGGATTTTCCTTATCCAGAAGCAAACACTTCACCCCCCTATCCTGCAGTTCCTTTGCGAGCGTCACACCGGTAATGCCTGCTCCAACAATAATGGTATCAAACACCAAGTCGCTGAAATCCGTTGAAAAATTTCTTCCCTCGAGAGTCTGCCAAAAGCTCTTGTTACTACCGTCACGTTTCATCTATGATTCAATTTTAAAGACTGGGAGCTTAGCTCCCAGCCCTTGGTGGTATAACTAATTATGATCTGTAAGAAAAGAACCAATCCAGCAGATAATCGTTTTGAGAAGAAATACGTAAAAAAAAGAAGAAGTACGCCATCGAATACCGGATCAAACCTTCCCAATTCAACCATTGTTCTCCTCGAAACAAGAAAAAAGTATTATGACAAATCACCCCAACGAATATGTAAATTCCGTTATGCATCCCTGGATAAAGGATAAAAAGATAATGATCACAGGTGGAACCACAGGTATCGGCCGGGCCACCGCCTTACTGCTTGCTAGTCTAGGCAACGATGTTCTTATTTGTGGCCACCATGAAAGACAGCTCCAGGATACGCTGTCTGATTTTGAAAAATTAAATACCTTAGGTTCGCTGACAGGGCTTGCTATTGATTTAGCTACAGAAGAAGGCATAGCTGAGCTTTTTAAAAAATTCGACAGTATGTATGATCATATGGATGTCCTTGTTAATAATGCCGCAATTGCTTTTCAATCGGTCAAGGAAGGCAGCTATGACGATCAGGCTTACATCCTACGGACCAACATCCTTGCTTACCTGGCCTGTGCGCAGGCTGCATTGTACCGGATGGAACCACGGGGTGCAGGTCACATCGTTAATGTTGGGTCGATGAGCGCGGATGTAAGGGAAGCGCAAAGCTCGGTTTATGTGTGCACAAAAGGTGGGATTCAAGCTTTCACAGAATCGTTGCGTAAAGAAGCTAACCCCAAGGGCATTCAGATATCACTTATCGAACCAGGATCTGTTGGAACCGATATGCAGCCCTACTCTCCAGCAGAGCAGCGTAAAAAAATTGAAGCGATGGAAATGCTATACGCGGAAGACATCGCCCGATCCATCGTGTTTATGCTATCTCAACCAACGCGCACCTCAGTCGTAAGTATGCAGGTAAAACCTTTACGTCAAATTATATAGTAAAACGGCGTGCAGCCCGTATCAATATAGCAAATGATTATACGATCAAAATAGAACGCATGAAAAAGAAGAAAAATTTATTCGAACGGTTTTCGAATTGGGCCACACATGCTACCGGAAGTTCAGCGGCATTTATTTTGGCAACCTCCACTGTTATTGCCTGGGCAGTAAGCGGTCCTATCTTTGATTACTCTGAAACCTGGCAACTGGTGATCAACACAGGTACTACAATTGTTACCTTTCTCATGGTATTTCTGATCCAAAAATCACAGAATAAAGATTCCAAAGCACTCCACTTAAAGCTTAATGAGTTGATTGCATCCCATGAAGGAACGAGCAACCGGATGGTGAGCTTAGAGGACTTGAGTGAGGAGGAATTGGACCAGCTGGCCAAGTTTTATGCACACATCGCAAAACTTGCCCTCAAAGAGAATGATCTCACCCATACACATTCCATTGATGCAGCGCAGGAAAACCATAACTTTAAAAATAAACAGCGTCAAAAACGAAAAGACAGTAGTCCGTCAACAAAACAGCCGAAGGACTTATAAACGAAACGTAATAATGTAATTCCGCATGTCATCAAACTTATCGCTTAATCCATATTTCTTTATCCCAAGAGCGGGAAAGAATTAGCGGGCCTAAAAATCTGTTAAGCAATAGTTTTAAAACAAAAAAACAGGATTGTCCAAAGAATTTGGACAATCCTGTTTGCTTTTCCTTCAGTTAGAAGAACAGCGATCCTAGTCGTGGCCTTCAGTTTTAACGATCTTGTTGTAGATACCCAATAATAAAAATGGTGCAGCCCATTGTCCAACGAACAATGCCGTTTTATCTTGCATCATACATTTTAACGTAGCCGATACGCCCATTGCGAGTAAAGCTGCCCCTAAGAATACCGTTGAAGGGACTTTAGAAGTTTGTTTTTCAATTTTTTTGGTGATTTCACCCTCGTTTCCAGTTGTTAGTGCCATAATTCTAAATGTTTATGCTCAAAGAGCGGTTCATTTAACTAAACAGCTTCAAAAGTTTATTCGTTCGCATAGATGATTAGAAATCTCCAAAACACGCATATAATCCTTATAAAAGGTAAAAACCTCATTTTCAAACGATAAAACCGCGTTGTATAAAATGATTGCTTTTACGTACTAATCGTCCCCGAAATCGTACTAATTCGACTAACTATTTGCAGAATAGATCTGTTCGTCCTATGAAACTAATATAAAATAAATGAACAGCAATCTGATTACGCAAGAAAGGTATCAAGGTATACCGATCATTGCATTCACCGTCATTCAGGGTGGTCCAAATGATTTTCCGGAGGATATACCGGATCGACCCGAAGAAGAGTTACCGGAAAATGATCCCAATGATCAACCCGAAATCGATCAGCAGGATCTGGACACAGGGGAAGAATTGGACCTTGGTGAACAGGAAGAAGTTCCTGAGCTAGATGAAGAAGAAATCGACGAAAGCGCCAACGATGCGGAAGGTGTTCCTGTAGAACCTCGAAATCCCCCTTCGGACTTAAATGAGACAACAATTTAATAAAAAAGGTATGCATAATGGGCCGTATTAATTTCAATACCGGCCCATTTATCTGGCTTGACAATGCCATTAAGGCAGCGAATCGTTTAACTTAACAGTTTGGTTTTAAATCCAAATCGGATCAATCCGGCTGTATTGCGAGAATTTGTTTTCTCCAATAGCTGCTGCCGATGTCCTTCCACAGTACGTTTACTTAAAAATATCTGATCCGCAATCTCGGCATTGGTATAACCTTCAGCAATTCGTTCCAGCACCAATAACTCGCGGTCAGAGAGTTCATACCTTGCCATAACATCATTTTTATTTACCTCCCTAGGAATATGCTGAGCGGAATAATCCATCAGATCAAAAGAGAGTGCTGAGCTGATATAACGTTCGCCCCGCTGAACCTGTCTGATACCAAATAGAATCTCGTCTAGGTGGGAACTTTTGAGCATATACCCATCAACACCGAGATCAAATGCCTCAGCTACGAGATGAAAATCATTATCCATGGTTAAAATAATAATTTTGATGTCCGGATAGCGGGCTTTTACCGCCTTAATAAATCTTATTCCATCCATTTTATCCATATGGAGGTCCGTAAGAATGAGGTCCGGCTGAGGAGCCCCTACAAGATACTCCAAGGCATTTTTACCATTTTCTGCCTCTGCAATTACAGTTATATCTTCTTGAGCCTCTAAAATTAATCGGAAACCTGAACGTACCAGTGCATGGTCGTCTACTAAAAGTAACTGTGTCATAGCTCTCTGTTTTGTCTTCGTGGTTTAAGTATGAATAAATTTATTTTTTACAGTAACAATTCACCTCGGGGAATAGTTTTTTTAATTTGTTTTCCACAAAAACGCACTTCTACGATAAGGCTGCGTATCAGTCTCAAATTTTGCTTTAAATACCTAAAATAATGGTTTTCAAAACGCAGCCTTGTCCAGTCATGTTCCTAAAGTGACATTTTAAAGGAGGAAGCTATGTTTACATCTATTATTATTGGTATTGTCTTTATCCTGGTTGCTACTTACATCATTATTAATTATAGGCACCGGAGGAGCGATACGCGCAACAGGAAAAATCGTTAATATTAAATAATTGCATTATGAAAATCATTTTAAGAATCGTTGGCTTATGTATAGCCATAATGACCTGGACAATGGTCATTTACGCACAGGACAGCAGTCAGACCCAGGCACAGTCTGGCGATATAGACTTTGCTAGCAAAGCAACAGCAAGCAATAACTTCGAAATCCAGGCTGCAAATATTGCGCTGACAAAATCGCAGGATCAAAATGTCAAGCAATATGCGCAAATGATCGTCGATGATCATACAGCCGCCGGAAACGAGCTGGCAACATTGGTTAAAAACAAAAACTGGCAATTGAGCACGCCCGATAACCAAAATTACACGCAGTTAATCGACCAGTTGAACAATGCGGACCCAGCCAATTTTGATCGTACTTATGTTGATCTGATGGCCAAAAGCCACCAGGATGCCATGCCCCTGTTTAAGGATGCCAGCAGCGGCACTGCCACTACAGACGCAGAACTGCGTAAATTTGCAACTGACAAAATTCCGGCTTTCCAGAAACATCTCGATCAGCTAAAGACGATGCAGCCCGCGGCAGATACCACGACAAAAGATACATTAAAAAATACAAGCCCAGGCGCACCAAGCCCAATCAAGTCAAAAATGCCCAAACCCATGTTAAAATAAATTATATTACTCCAACTTTCCAATGTTGAGGACAAAGTTATAGGCTTTGTCCTCCTCTTTTTAAATAAACTTTTTTATGGAACAGACATTCGATTATATACACGAACTTTTAAATAGACAGATGGCCCTTCGGGCGAAAATTGAAGCTAGTCCCAGCGCCGGTGAAATTAGTTTTAGCTATGGCGAGGATTATTATCAAGAAGAAGTCAGGAGTATGGGCCTTGCGATGATCCGTGAGGGCATGAACGATGAAGGTGAGCAACTGATCCTCGACTTTACCCGGGAGCATTATCCAGATAAAATTGATAATGAGCGCCTATGGATACAAAAAATGATGCGCTACCTAAATGCCATTACCGATACATTGATTGATAATCTACATGCGGAAGGTTACAAATGGCTACAGGGAAACGTCGATATGCCCAACGAGCATGCCATATTCTATCCCCTGTTTGACCTTAATGCCGATAGCTTACAATCGTTGGAGCTGGGACTAATTATTATCAAGAAGAAGTCAGGAGTATGGGCCTTGCGATGATCCGTGAGGGCATGAACGATGAAGGTGAGCAACTGATCCTCGACTTTACCCGGGAGCATTATCCAGATAAAATTGATAATGAGCGCCTATGGATACAAAAAATGATGCGCTACCTAAATGCCATTACCGATACATTGATTGATAATCTACATGCGGAAGGTTACAAATGGCTACAGGGAAACGTCGATATGCCCAACGAGCATGCCATATTCTATCCCCTGTTTGACCTTAATGCCGATAGCTTACAATCGTTGGAGCTGGGACTAAATACAATTGTTGATTTGAGTAAGCCCGAGGAATTGGAAAGTCTACATGGCTGGCTTTATTATCGATCCGAAAAAAAATGCTAATGGTAAGGGTGCATAGTTTCGCTAAGCAGAACTAACTTTCGTGTCGTATTTAATCGCTTCAATCCTGACGGTCTCCAGAAACTTACTTCTGAAACGTTCGATCTGTTGTACATTCTGAATCCCAACCTGCACCGACAGAATATATGCTTCTGCTGTTATATCTTTGGTGAATATTTTCAATGGGATGCCCGGATCAATTTCGTCAAAGGAAAGGATTATCTCCAGGAGCCATTGTTTCCATTGCGCAACAGCTCTTGTGGAAATAAAAGTCAATTGTAGATTTAAGCGGATATCAGCTTCACCAAATGTCCAATTAACCAAACGTCCGGAGAGAAGGTCACCATTTGGAATAATGACCTGAGCCCCTTGGTCAGTAAGCAGTATACTGGACCGGATACCGATCTGCAGTACCTGTCCTTTTTTGTCGGCTAGCTCTACATAATCACCGACTTTAAATGGCCGTTCAAAAACCAAAATAACCCCTGACACAAAATTATTAATAATGTTCTGCAGGCCCAAACCAATACCAACACTCAAAGCTCCTACGATTACCGTAAGTTTATCCATGCTAAGTCCAAGAATCCGTATACCAATTAGAAAGCCCACGATGAATATAAATACACGGACCAAAGGCAAAAGGGCCGTCCGACGCTCATTTTTCTTGGAGATCGGTTCTTCCAACAAGTCTTTCAGATTTTTTTGTATCCAGTTTGCAAGTGCAATTACCGCAATTGCGAGAACAACGTCACCATAGGTATATGTTAGACCTCCTATACTGTGACTGCTATTCAACAGTCTATCCAGCAGACGGCGCACCTCACTTGTGAGGTGCAGGCTATTTGTCCAAACGATCAGGACAAGGATAAAAGCAAAAAGCCCCACAATCCGGCCCAATGCCTGGACCATTTTTGTCTTGTCGAACCGGCGTATGAATCGTTCCTCACCTGCCTTCTCGTAAGAATTGACCAGATCATGTGCTAACATATCCCGAAAAGCCCGTAAAGATAAAGCCTGTAAAAGGCCGATACCGACCGCGATACTGCATATCCGTGCTAGATTTAGAAAACCAAAAAGGTTAAACAAAATGGCGAGTGTGCCTACCAAAAACAATATCCATCGCATAAAATAATGCAGGTGATCAAAAGGATTGTCGTCGTCCGTCTGTTTTCCTAAAGCCCAGACCAAACGTAGGCCAGCCAAGTTGACCGCCACAGCAATGCCTCTAGTCAGCAAATCTGTGTCCACGACCAGGTGAATTACTAACAGGGCTATATAATAAAGGAAAACTAGACGCATGATGCGAACTTTCACGGGCGAAAGTTCAACATGAAGTAGGATATATAAAAAGGTAAATATTAAGAGGTAGCTTAATTCGAGCACCAGCACGGGAATACGGAATGATGTCAAGGGCAACATAATAAGAAAGAAAATCGCAAATTTTAACAAAGGAATCCACCAGGGCTGATTACGGTGAAGTGGTAGCTCCTCCCCGGCCCCTACGGCTCGCCGCCGCATCAAATATAAGCAATACAAATAGGTTAGGCTCACCAGTATCAACAGCAGCCGCCCGTCCCAGGCAGAATCGTAATAGCATAACGATAATCCATCCTGCTCGAGATTTTTCCGTACTACTTTCTGCAAATGTGACCCAAACGTACCTGCTTGTGCTGCCAGAATGACCTGTTGCTGTTGTTTTGCTTTTGTGCCCATATCCCTCAAGTCAACAAGCAGCTGTTCGGCATCGGTTGCCAGGGCAGCTACACTATCTTGCACGCTTTTCCAGGATGAGGCCAGGGAGTCTGGCAGTATGACTTGCTTCTGTGCAATTCTGATTTTATTTCCTAGATTCTGTACCGGTGGAATGGTGCGGCTGATATAGCGCTGTACCTCCCGTGGAATCGACTGGTTGTATTCTTGACGCTGCCAGGCGAGCATACGCTTGACGCTGTCCAGTTCGGAATAATAACGATCCAACTGTGCCCGCCATTGATGGGCATAATTTCTTAAGGTAATAATGGGGCTCTCCGGTAGCGAGTCCCTTAAACTTGCTGAATCTAAAGCAGCCTTAGTTGAATCAAGCGGCTGCCCATATAACAGCGCACAAAAGAGGCTCAGGTAAACCAAGCTACCCAGCCTCCAAATGCTGCATTTTGATAGAATTCTTCTTCCAACCACCATAACTGGTATTCAAACGCACTATTGTGGTTTCGCCGAAGATGGCTGACGTTGTAGGCTATCCGTACTATCTGATGCCAGGGTATCCCCGCCAGCTGGGAGGGTCTGTCCTTCGTCCGGTGTCATGGATGAATCATAAGAACCGTTTGCCTTATTTCCTTTATTGCTACTGTTGTCGCATCCCCACAATCCAAGAAGTAATACGATTAAAAGACTGATTTTTTTCATATACAATTGTTTAAGTGTTTAAACTATTTGGATGTTGAACGTTATCAAAAATGGAAAAGTTCTCCTAACTTCCATTTTGAGTACTTCCTAACAATAACAGGTAGAACTACGTAAATTTATTCTGCGTTCTTTTCCCGGTCAAGATTATCCAAAGGAACACCCTGATCTTTCATGACAGTACTGTCCTGAAGTGTATCTGCGGGACGGCTACGGTGAATATTATCCAGCGGAACACCGTGACTCATCGCTGAGGTATCGGTTACAATTATATGATCTTCGGCGCTTTTATTTGTTCTGTCGTGACATGCACTAAGCATAAAACCAACGCTCAGAACGCTTATCATTAATTTTGATTTTTTCATTTTATGTCTTATAGTTGATGGTCTTTGATTTTTTTGATAGCTCAGTCCTTGCCGGTTTGCGCATGCGGGGCATCTACGGGTTTGGATTCCGGGGATCCTTTTTGTCTTAAGAAAATGGTAAAAAATACAATGGACAGTACCGATAAAAATTCACTCTGCCAGTTTTGAAAGGTTTCAAACCAGAATTGAGGCATCAGCAGATAAGTCCAGGCGGCGTCAGGCGGCAAACCATCAAGTAATTGTTCCATATTATGCTGGCGCCAGCTTCCATAGAAATGTACGACCCAACTGAGCAGGAAAAGCAGCGCAAAACAAATAAACAAGGATGAACTGTATATCCGCAGCAACCATCCTCCTTTTCGAACAGGATAAGGTGCATCCGGTCTGGGTTTTGGTTCGCGGTCCACCGCCTCAGGTTCACCCAGCTTTTTTGATTCCGCGGATCCCCATTGGCGCAATCCCACTGTAAACATGACGTAAAGCGCCATCTGTAAAAACTCACTTTCAAAATTTTCAAAAGTGGCCGAAATAAAATGTCCGGTTCTGAGGTAGGAAACTAATGTCAAAGGCGTTTGCTGCGCTTGTTGTAACTCTTCGTTGTGTACCTTCCAACCTGTGACAAATTGCATTCCTAGGGCAAAAATAAAAAGGATTAAGAATACCAGGCTCAAACCATTCCGGTATAAAAAGGAATAAGAATCTTTCGTTTTCATAACTGTTATTTTATCATAAGATATTATGCTTTTGTTTTCAAGGTAAAGCTGATCCTTCCATTGGGTTCCATGAATGCGATATCAACTTCATCGAGATGCTTACTGTGCGTCTCCAGGCGCAAACTGGTCAATAAATCTGTTCGGCTGACTCCTAAACGATCCATCTGATCCCATTGAATCTGATCATTTTTATATAATACAGCCGGTTTGCCTTTGACGAGATTACCTAAATAAGGGAGGCGAGCCGATACTTGCGCCAAAATCTTATTGACCATAATCATTACAGCTCCTGCAAATACGGTCGACATAAAAGGCGATGCACCTACTATGCCCCGTGCCAATACCGAACCTAACATGATTATAATCACAAAATCCACTCCTGATTTTCTGCCCAATATCCTGATTCCACCCAAACGAACTAAAAA
This sequence comes from Sphingobacterium sp. NGMCC 1.201703, assembly GCF_047784615.1. Classification (NCBI taxonomy): domain Bacteria; kingdom Pseudomonadati; phylum Bacteroidota; class Sphingobacteriia; order Sphingobacteriales; family Sphingobacteriaceae; genus Sphingobacterium; species Sphingobacterium sp. NGMCC 1.201703. Next base: position 298,082 of record NZ_JBLOHD010000012.1, read on the forward strand.
AAGGGCTACCATAAACATAATAAATGCACGCATTCCCATCTGAACCATTGAGAGCTCCTCTCCTGAGCCGAATAAACTTTCCATGATTTTTTCAGTTTAGTTTAATTGTTCGATAAACAAGAGTAAAGCCGTTTAGGATTGAATCCTTTGTCATAAAACAGCTCCTTTGCTTTTATGAGAACCTCTGCAAACATCGAAGCGGTTTGCCTGAGAATGGAAATCAAGTACTTATACCCGAGCTAAATGTGGGGAATACGTTTTCATGGGCTGAATCCAAACTACTCCGATTTTAAGGCTGTTTTAAATAAAAATGATACTATGATCGATCTTGATAATCCCCCTAAAGAATGCATTACATTCTTTAAGGACACACTACAGCTGCTACACAGCAGCGACAGCTCTTTTATGGTTGGTGGCGCGCTGGCAATGTTTCATTATACGGGGATTATCCGGCCCACTAAAGATCTCGATATTTTTTGCAAAAGCAGTGCATATCCCGCTATCTTGAAACATTTTGCCGCCAATGGTTACCAGACTGAATTGACCGATGTCCGTTGGCTTGCCAAAATCCACAAAGCACCTTATTTTATTGATATTATATTCGATAGCGTCAATCATAATTGCACAATAGAACAGGATTGGTACGATCGTGCACCTGAGGGTATCTTATTTGACACAGCGGTACGCTACGTTCCGGCGGAAGAACTTGTCTGGTGCAAATTATATGTACAGAATAGAGAGCGTCATGATAGTGCTGACATTAATCATCTGTGGCTCCGCTATGGAAAACATTTTGACTGGAATCATTTATTAATGCGCATGGACCAACATTGGCATCTTCTCCTGGCGCAGCTGATCATATTCCAGTTTACTTATCCACATGATTATCGCGATATTATTCCACGGGATCTGTTTGACGAACTGATCAAACGTGCGCAGGAACAGTATGACCTTCCTCCCTGCCTCGAAAAAGTGTGCTTGGGTCCGCTGATTGATCAGACGCAATACCAAATTGATATCAAAGAATGGGATTATAAATCATATACTATAAAAACTGTATAGCGATGGCAAAGAAAACAACAATTGCGGCAATAGGTGATATTCATATGAACCAGAGCCAACATGGAAAATGGAAAACGATATTTGAGGAAATCTCCCCAAAAGCCAAAGTCCTGCTCTTATGTGGCGATCTGACAGATACGGGCGATGAAGAAGAAGCGGAAATGCTGGTTACGGAATTACAGCACTTAAAAGTTCCGGTGATTGCAGTTTTGGGGAATCACGACTATGAAAAAGGTCGTCAAAAGCAGATTCGTCAGATTCTCACAGATAGCAAGGTCACCGTCCTAGATGGAGAAGCTATTGTCGTAGCGGGAATCGGTTTTGCTGGGGTCAAGGGTTTTGGCGGGGGCTTTGATCGCTATATGCTCTCGATGTTTGGCGAAGATGCGATGAAAAGTTTTGTTCAGGAAGCGGTTAATGAATCCCTCCTATTGGATCGAGCGCTAGCGCGGCTAGAACAGGAATATACAGACATAAAAAAGGTAGCGCTGCTCCATTACGCTCCCATCGCCGAAACTGTAGTGGGCGAACCCAAAGAGATCTATCCTTTTTTGGGCTCTACGCATTTGATGGAACCTCTTCAGCGCCGAAATGTCACAGCCGCATTCCACGGACATGCCCATGCGGGCAAATTTAAAGCGCAATCGCCGGCAGGCATTCCCATTTACAATGTAGCCGTTCCTGTTTTGAAGGCGCATCATGGCGATGATACCAGTTTTGCCCTCATCGACATCTAGCGGGCGACAGTCCCCGCCTTGATTGGACAGTCCAGGCCTTAGCCTATTCCTTGGCGGGGAGATCCTTCCGTTTCAAAATCTGCTTTAGCTGCGCATGTAAAGTAATAATATTCCCCACGAGCAGACGTTCCTTTAACCCGGCCCGAAACCGCTTTTTCATAATACGTTTTACCAATTGGTGACTTACCTCCCCGTTTTCCTGCACTTTGCCAAGCCAGCGAAGCGAAAAAAAGGCCAGTACTGAAGCCAGTAGAAACAGAAAATTCCATTCATGCAGATAAATCAATTTTGCGACGGATTCCAAATTCGGACTTTTCCAGGAAATACTGATCTGCAGTTCGCGTGTTGCGAAATAGTCTACCAGCAAACCGCCCAATATTGGTCCCAGTGCGGTAAAAAAAGAGGCGACCATATTCTTTACGGTGATATATATAATGGCGTCAGTTTTTGGTGCGAGTTTCAGGCCAATATTTGTAAGCGCCAAATTGATGCCGCCAGTCGAGACTCCGGTCATGATATGAAGAAGAACCAAAAGAATCAGGTTGGGCAGTGCCCGGGAATAGATGCCAACAAATATCCATAAAAGAATACAACAGATATAGATCGGTGCGGTCAGGTAGATTATACTTTTATTACTATACCGATCCGATAATTTGCCCCATAAAGGCAGGCCGGCGACACTGGCGACTTGGCTGACCACGGTCAGCAAAATAACAACTTTCATCGACAGCCCCAAGGTTTTAAGCATAAACACGGTGAAAAAGGGAATCGCTAAGTTGATGGCCAGGACCCATGCCGCATTAAAAATAAGCAGATTTTTAAAGTTTGTATTTTTTAGGGGCTCAAGTAATAAACTGCCTAAATTCCCGCCAGATATTTCCTGTTTGGGTTCGCTGGCCTGTACGAGAAAGAACGCACCAATTGCACCTATCAGACCGGCAGCGAAAAAATAAATGCCGTACAGATTGGGTAATTCATCCCCCCTGTTCCTGGTATAGTAATCAACCAACGCTGCCACAGCCAGACTTATCGCAATATTTGTTAGCTGCATGAGCCGTGTGCGTTTGGAAAAATAAGTTCCCAGCTGCTGTTCGGGAACAAGATCCTTAATCCAGGCATTCCATCCGGCCCCACCAAGAGCACTCAAAAAATAATGAATAAACATAAAAATCAGCAGGATACCGAAAGATAGCTGTGTATTTCTCCATAGCACGATTCCAATAATCAACAGCGGTATCTTTGCCAGAAATACCGCTAACACCGTGATTAACTTTCGGTTGGGGTAACGTTGTATCAAAAGAATGGTGAGCAATTGTGCCAAGTTACAGAGCGTAGGAAAAGAAGCAAGTAAGCCAATCTGGAAATTGCTTGCTCCAAGCAGCAGTGCAGCACCGATTAAAATCGCGCCACTGCTCAAACAGACAACCACTTCAGAACACAAGCCATCGATAATGACCATGCGCAGACTTCGATTAATTTCTGCAGGTTCGAGATGCAGCTTGGGCTTGATATCCATATCGTTTTCTGATGTAACGTCTGCTTGCACGATTTGGTTGCTCAAAAGTTAAAATATAGTTTTTATACGCAACACAAAGTATTTCATTCGTTTAAAAGGGTATTAGTCCATTCAACCAACTGCCTCCGTCTGCAGTTCATTAATCAAAAGATAAGTTGACTAAGCTTGTGGTCGGGACGGACCTGACCTGGATAGTTGTATTGATCCTTTTACTTTTTTATTAAACAAGAAAAATTATGGCACACAAACCACGCGTCCTCACTTGGCACATCCATGGTTCTTATTTATACTATTTATCGCTGGGGGATTACATTATTTATGTTCCTTATACCCCGGAACATGGCCCAAGATATGTCGGCCGGGGTAGCACCTTCCCTTTTGGAGAAAATGTGATCGAGGTTCCGGCGAGCGAGGTGCGGAATCTTGAACTGGACCTTATTCTCTTTCAATGTGATGAAAATTATCTGCAGGATCAATATGATATCCTATCGTCGGAGCAGCGTCAACTCCCGGGTATTTATATTGAGCATGACCCGCCCTGGCAGCATCCCTGTGATGAGGTGCATCCCGTGACAAATCCTGCAGTAACGTTGGTGCATGTGACGCATTTTAATCAATTGATGTGGAAAACGGATCTCCCGGATGTGCGGGTCATCACGCATGGTGTGGAAGTCCATGGCGTTAAATATACAGGTCTTCTCGACGGAGGGATTGTGGTTGTTAACAACCTGCGCTCCCGGGGTCGCATGCTGGGCAGTGACTTATTTGAGCGCGTCCAAAAACAGGTGCCGCTAGATCTGATCGGCATGGGCAATGAACCCTGGGGTATTGGGGAGGTGCTGCATCCGAAACTTCCTGAATTTATTAAAGACTATCGTTTTTTTTTCAATCCGATCCGATACACGAGTCTCGGGCTGGCGATCTGTGAAGCGATGATGGTAGGCTTGCCCATCGTGGGTTTGGCGACCACTGAGCTATCAACTATTATCGAAAATGGAAAAACGGGATATATAGGTTTGGACATTGACATTTTGGTCGAAAAAATGAAAATGCTGCTTGACAATCCGAAGCATGCGCAGCACTTGGGCGACCAGGCCGCGCAGAAGGCCGCTGACCTTTTTGATATCCAGCGTTTTGCGCAACAATGGACTTATCTTATTCATCAAAAAATTAACTAACTCAAAATATCATGCAAAAGAAAATAGCTTTTATCAGTGATCATGCCTCTCCATTGGCCACTTTAGGTGGCAAAGATAGTGGTGGGCAAAATGTTTATGTTGCGGAGGTTGCCGCTCAACTTGCTTTGCTTGGCTACCAGGTTGACATCTATACACGAAAAGAAAGCGAGGAGCAAGAACAGATTGTCTACTGGAAACCGCTGATCCGTGTGATCCACGTGGCGGCTGGTCCAGCCCATATACTTCCGAAAGAAGAGCTTTATGCGTACATGGACGAATTCAGTTCAGCAATGATCAAGTTTATCCAGGGTAATGAGCTCAGCTACCATTTGGTCCATGCCCATTTTTGGCTTTCGGGGATGGTAGCAATGGCACTAAAAAAACAACTTAAAATCCCTTTTGTTATTACTTTTCATGCCCTAGGTGCTGTCCGTCGATTACATCAGGGCTGTTCGGATAAATTTCCCAAAGTGCGGGAACAAATCGAAAAAGATATCATTTGGCAGGCTGAGCGCATTATCGCTGAATGTCCAAATGATCTAAAGGATCTGATTCAACATTATCAGGCGCCACAGGATAAAATAGAAATTATCCCATGCGGTTATAACCCGAATGACTTCTACCCCTTGGACCGGACAGAAGCAAAAGAAAAGTTGGGACTCGATCCAGCATTTACCTATATTTTACAGCTTGGACGTATGGTGAAACGGAAGGGCATCGACAACGTGATTGAAGCGTTTTCCCATGCCCAGCACCTGCTTCCCGAATTAAGGCTCCTGGTTGTTGGCGGCAACCTTGAGGCCGCGGATGACCAAGCAGAGTTTCTGCGGCTTCAACAACTTTGTACCGCGCTGAATGTAAGTGATAAAGTGATTTTCACTGGACAGAAAACACGTGATACACTCAAATATTATTATGCTGCAAGTGAATTGTTTATTACCACCCCCTGGTATGAACCTTTTGGTATCACTCCTTTGGAGTCCATGGCCTGCGGTACACCTGTGATCGGTGCAGACGTTGGGGGCATTTCCTTTACCGTACGCAACGGTGAGACAGGTATCTTGGTGCCGCCACAGCAACCGCAACAGCTTTCCGCAGCGATAGTGGATTTAATTAACGATGAGCGAAAACGCACCCGGTTTGCGGTAAATGCACTGAAACATGTGCGAAGCTTTACCTGGAACAAGATCAGTGAAAGTATTGCCCAATTGTATGAGCAATGTATACCAATGCAGCGCGAAAAAGATGCGATTGAGCAGATAAAGGATACTTTTATGGGCTCCTCCCGGACTTTTGAACTGGCTGCCGAAGTTTTGGCCGGAGGCATCGCCAGACTGGCTTACAAAATGGTGGACGTCTTACGCCAGGGCAAGAAGATCATGATCTGTGGCAACGGCGGCAGCGCTGCTGAAAGCCAACATTTCGCGGCGGAGTTGATCGGCCGTTTTGAAATTCCACATCGGCCGGGATATCCCGTAATTTCTTTGAATACCGATTCTTCGGTCTTAACAGCATGGGCAAATGATTTCGGTTACGACAGTATCTTTTCACGGCAAGTTCAAGCATTGGGACAACCAGGTGATATGCTTATTTGCCTGAGCACGAGCGGGAAATCGGAGAATATCATCAATGCGCTTAAGGAGGCTAACAAGATGGATATTACCTGTGTAAATCTCCTCGGAAAAGATGGCGGGCAAGCGACAGCCTATGGCGAATACAATCTGATTGTCCCCTCCGAGAATACCGCACGCATCCAGGAGGTACAACTCCATATCATCCATCAGCTCTGTGCCCTGGTCGAGCAGCAGATGAGCCTGGGTTCCATTTCCAAACAACATCAGCTCGTTCACAAAAAACTGATTGCATAAACAATGGAAAAAGCAATATTTCTGGACAAAGACGGAACGCTCATCAAGGATGTGCCTTATAACGTTGATCCTACCCGTATCAAATGTTACCCTGATATTTTTCCTGCGCTCCGGCTACTTCAAAAAAGAGGCTATAAATTAGTCGTGATCAGCAACCAATCAGGCATTGCCAAACGATATTTTACCGCAGCAGATCTGGAAATCGCATTTTCGGAGCTACGGGATCAGCTGAAAACCGAACATATCATCTTGGACGGAATTTATTATTGTCCGCATTCGGATGTGACAGCGGAACCACAATGTGATTGCCGCAAACCACTGCCGGGTTTACTTTTTAAGGCCGCTAGCGAGCTCAATATAGACCTCAAAAAATCCTGGATGATCGGTGATATTCTCAACGATGTGGCCGCGGGCCGCGCAGCGGGCTGTCATACCATTCTGGTAGATAGAAGCAAAAGAGAACGCTTAGACGACCGGATTAGCAATCCCAAATTTACACCAGATTTTGTTCTTGATGATTTCCTAGAGCTCAATCAGCTTATTACATTAAAAAACAGACATTATGAAGGATACGAGATTAAATGAATTGGTAGAGAATGGATTTAACAAACCAAAAGTTTTGGTCCTTGGAGATTGTATGCTGGATATCTATCTGGACGGTGATTGCAAAAGGCTTGCACCCGATGTAGGCGTTCCAGTACTGGATGTGAAAACCGTAGTGCAGTGCCTCGGCGGAGCTGGAAATGTCATCGTTAATCTTCACGATATGGGGGCAATGGTATCTGTCGTTACCGTACTTGGGGATGATTCCAATGCAGTACTTATTGCGGATCAGCTGCAACAAAAGGGAATTGAAACTACTGGAATTTTGTATAGTAAAAGCTGCCAGACGCTTACCAAGACACGACTGCGAAGGGGGCAACAATGTTTGCTACGTTACGATATCGGTCAAAAATATAGCTTTGACGATGCCATGCTACAAAACTACCTGCTAGCGGTTAAAGATGCCCTTCGATCGGTTGATATTGTTTTCGTTGCGGATTATGCTAAAGGCAGCATTCCGGACGAATTAATTCAGATGCTCTATCAGGAGCAACAATTGGATCCTAAAATAATTGTTGTGGATAGTAAAGATTACCGGAAATACAGCTGCCTTCGTCCGAATCTGATCAAACCGAACTATGAAGAGGCGCGCCTTATATTAGGCCAGCGAGAAAATGAAGATCGCGCCCGTCAGGGGATGCAGTGGTCGAAGCAGCTGGCTGAAGTCGCCAATGCGCACTGGGTGGCGCTTACATTAGACAAAGATGGTGTTATTCTATTCAAAAGGGACGGCGCCCCTATCCACTACCCGGTGCCTGAGATAAAAGAAGGTAATTTTTCTGGCGCCGGCGATACATTTCTGACAGTGCTCTGTCTTGCCTATTTTAACGGGCTCGATCAGGATAACGCTATTGATTTAAGTATCAAGGCAGCACATATCGGAATAGCAAAAAGTGGAACCGCATCTTGCAGCTGTCAGGAACTGGCTCAAAAGATCCGCGAACCGAATAACAAAGTTATAGCTGAACTGAACGAATTAGAAGCACTATGCGATAGGCTCCGCAAAGAACATCGCCTGGTCTTTACCAATGGCTGTTTCGATATTTTCCACGCCGGGCATGCCCATTACCTGGGCAAGGCGAAAGCAACGGGCGATATCCTTATCGTAGGCATCAATACGGATGATAGTATTCGTCGGTTGAAAGGAACCTCGCGTCCAGTAAACAGGCTGGAGGATCGTATTGAAGTGCTTTGCGCGCTGGAAGCCGTGGATTACGTCGTCCCTTTTGGCGATGCAGGCTCCGATAATCCGATCCCACTTTTAGAAAAGGTAAGACCACATGTATTTGTAAAGGGCGAAGCTTACCGGGATGAAGATATACCCGAAAAGGGATTGTTGCACTCCTTGGGGACCAAATTGGTGTATGTTGAGCATGTGCACCAGCAATCAACGACCAAAATCATCCAGCGTGTGCAGGAAAATAAGCAAGTATTAAAAAAAATAAGCTAATATGGGACAGTGGAAAGATTGTAGAAACCTATTGGTCATTCGCCTCGATAATATGGGTGATCTTATTATGAACAATGCAGCGCTTCAGGAAATTAAACATCAAATGCCATCCTGCAAAATTACGCTGCTTGCCTCAAAAATGGCCATTCCAATTATACCGTATCTGGGGACTATTGATGACTATATCCAATACGATGCCCCCTGGATGAAATTAACAGAGCAAGATTCAGCAGCAAGCACCGAAGCCCTTATTCACGTTATCAAAGCACTGCATTTTGATGGCTGCCTGATTTTTAACGTTTATAGCCAGAATCCCATGGCTGCTATCTTCCTGGCGTATATGGCAGGCATTCCCAAACGGGCAGCGTATATGCGGGAGAACCCCTATGCCCTGCTTACTGATTGGGTGCCAGACCAAGAACCACTATTTCAGGTTCAGCATCAAATTATACGAGATCTGGGGCTGTTAACTCATTTGGGGATCTCCTCGCATACAAATCGGCTTCCCACCTTAAAAATGCCGGATCACCCCTGCAGTTTAAGATTAGCAGCGCCACTTAGTCACTATATCATCCTTAATTATGATGTTTCGGAAGAAAAGCGGCGCATTCCGGTAGAAATCGCGCAGGAACTTATTCAAAAGTTGCTCGACCTGCATTATCCGGTGCTACTCGTGGGTAAAAATGATAACGATTACTTGGCTGCCTGCCGAAAAAATATCGGGTCGCGACAAATGTTCAACCTCATCGGTAAGACATCTATCCCCAATCTACTCTCACTTGTCAAGGGTGCGAGGGCCGTGATTACAGTCAATACAGGTTTGGTTCACATGGCTTGTGCCTTAAAGACCCCGACCCTAGTGCTTTATGCACAAACAAATCCTCAACATATCCCTTGGTCGCAGGAGTCTACCTTTATATTATACCCTGTCAGTGCTGGCAAACGCTCCAAAAATTCCATCAATATTTTTGTCGATCAGCAACACACTCAGGCGGAATATACCCCATTCACGGTGGATACTATCCTCGAGAAATTTTCGGAGTTGCTGCTACGTTTTGACCGACGGGAGACCGAAATTCAAGAAGGGAATCAATTGCACTAAAAATATTGCTTAATTGGATGGGTTTTCTTGCGTCAAAGGTTTTATGTATGCGCTTATTCTGAGGTCCCCATCGTTCGGGTTCGCCGTCCATGCTGAGCACAATACTTCGGGTTTCCAAGGCGGCCGGGATATGTGAGATTCCCGTGCAGTTACAGATGACCAGGGAAGCTTGCTGCACAAGACAGCCCAGTACGCCCAGATCGAGCTGCGCGCATAGGTTGAGCACCCTGGAAGTCAGCAGGTTTTCAAACGCAGCGATCCTTTGCTTCTCCGCTGAGACTCCTGTCAGCACAATTTGGTAACCTTTAGCATGGAGGTGCTCTGCTAAACGTACAAAATTTTCAAGCGGCCACTGCCTGTTTGTATCCCGGCTTCCCACATGAACAATAACAAAAGGATAAGCAAGCCTATTTTTTATTACTTCAAAGTCAGACCAATCCGAGCTAAATAAAGGATAGTACATGGTCCTATTTGGAATTTGGAGACCCAAGAAGTCAATAAGTGCCAAATGCCGATCTACTTCATGCAGCTTATCGGGATATTCAAGCCAACCGCTGTCCTCCGCTGATTCACTCGGTCGAAAGCCAACCAACCGCTTGGCTCCAAAATTCTTTAAGAAATCATTTACGATTGTACCATTTCCTTGTAGTTGTAAAAGGAGATCAAACTTTTCGGCTTGCATTCGTTTTACAAAATCTGCCAAAGCCAAAGGATGATAAGGGAGCTCCGGGAGTTCGGGATGCCCGGGAAAGGCTACAAATTCATCCACACAATCGAAGCGCTGCAATAGCGGCCTCATATGCGGGAGGCCAATAAAATATAACCTAGATTCAGGATAATTATATTTTAATGCGGTGATTGCGGGCATTGCACAGAGCAGATCACCCAATTGAAGCGCACGGAAAACAGCAATTTTAAGCATCATAGTATGATTTACAAAATGGACAATGTTCAAGGACAAAGGGTTTGCGGAAATGCAGTTTAATTTCAGATTAATCCAAACTTTCCATGAAGGAAAACCGTTCAATATAAGAACACTAACATATAAGAACAAAACATTTCTTCACATGGAAAAATTAAAAGATAAAAAGATCGCTATCCTGGTTGCCGATGGTTTTGAAGAAATCGAGTTGAGCAGTCCGAAAGAAGCATTGGAAAATGCAGGTGCCAAAACCCATATTATCTCACCTTCAAAGGATAAAGTTCGCTCAAAAAAAGGCGATGAATGGTCTAAAGCGTATGCTGTCGATGTCACGCTTCAGGAGGCCGAGGAAAATAAATACGACGCCCTTCTACTACCCGGTGGTGTCGTCAATCCCGATAAACTTCGCACCAACAAGACTGCCATTGCATTGGTTAACGCTTTTTGGGAGCGTAATAAACCAATTGCTGCCATCTGCCATGGGCCCCAGCTTTTGATCAATGCAGATCTTGTCAGAGGCAAGAAAATGACGTCGGTAGAAGCAATTAAAATTGATTTAATCAACGCTGGTGCCAATTGGGAAGATAGTGCTGTTGTCATTGACGAGGGACTAATAAGTAGCCGTACACCTGATGATTTACCGGAATTCAATAAAGCAATCATTAAAGCTTTTGCAAAGACATAAACCCTTAAAAAGACGTAGAAGTACAGGATCTTCACGTAGTAAATCGGTCAACATTTAGGTTCACTAAGCTGTTCAGCTATTAAGTAACACGTAAATCAAAATATTATGAACACAGCAAAACGTACCGCCAGTAACACGTCCAAAGGACAGTCACATGGCAACACTGACAAAGCAAAAAGCATGAACAAAAGTAACACAAAAGGTTCGTCAGCTCAACGAAGCACCGAAAATGGCAATGCCAGTAAAACAAAAGATGAACTCTTGCAAATGGCCAAAAAACTCGAAATCACTGGCCGTCACGATATGACCAAGGATGAGCTGATCAAGGCTATTGAGAAACAAGGCAAAAACTAGGAAAAGGAAATAAAGAAAGTCGCCTACTGAAGCGACTTTCTTTAGACACCGTCTCATAAAGTGTGTAAGTTATAAAAATGCGGAGTTTGAAAGGACTTCGCATTTTT
>NZ_JBLOHD010000013.1:0-21564 GCF_047784615.1 Sphingobacterium sp. NGMCC 1.201703
CCAGTTATAAGGAACATAACTGAACTCCGTATTTTTTATTTACACACTTAGTGGGACAGTCCCATTTTTATCCAAAACGGAGGCCGTTTTAAAATAAGTATATAAGTTCATTGATTAGCTAAATAGCTATTGTGTTAACTTTATTCTTTCTTATCCAAATAATCATCAGCCAAAAGGTTTGCCAACTCAGTTCTTCGGGCAAATGTCTTTACTACACCTTCCTTCATTAAGGTTTCAATTCTTAATCACGATTCGTGATATTCCTATATATATCCGTCTCCAGTCCCATCTAAATGCGTAAGGCGCACAACCCTGTACGCCTTAGCTGACCTATTCATCTTTTCCGCTTACCCAATTTAGCAAGCAACCTACTCGTTCCAAAACTGACCAAGGTACCCAGAGCCGCTGTCAGCGCGGTCTGCAGTACATCGCCCAGCGAGATACTGGCCCATATCGAGCATACCGTACCACCTATAGCCGAGATACGGATATCATTCAGCTTCATCGGCCCCACTCCTTTCCAGCGCTTCCTTCGAGCCTTTCTCTGTTACGTCGTCAGCCTCTGGCGGTGGCTCCTCCCGATCCAATACTGTCTCCACAATCCCAAGGCCCAAGGCCACGTATTTTAATACATTCCCGACTTTACCCGGCAGTTTAACAGGCGCCGCCAGCACCAGCTGCAGCACCTGTCCTATTTTGTTAAAGATTTTTTTCATTGTTCTTTCATTTTTATTTTTTGTCCTAATTTCCAACAAGAGCCATCATCACTGAACCTCCACATCCACTAATCCCTGCAGCATGAGCGCAACAACGATGGAATACAATTTTTTGTAGGCTACACCTGAAGCCAACAGACGATAATCGCCATCCTCCAATACATATTGGGATCCTACAAGTACACAACCAGCGGTCTGTTTATAGCTATTTCCCTTGTGGAAGTAGACGTAGCTAAAGTTTGGAATATCAAGTATTTCAAGCATGCCACGATGTAGCTTTGGGTAGTCGTCGTAATAGTGGCCATTCATCCCGCCCTCACGATTAAAACCTAAGGAATAACGTCCTGCTGGGATAGCCGTCTCGCCTCTTATTTTTACTGGCCGTGGAATATTTTCGAGACCATAGCAGACGAATGTGTTGTTGACAAAGATTTCAGACACCGTGCTATGTACTCCCTGTTTGATACGTTTTACGTTTACAACTGATTTCATACTATCTTTTTATTTTATAAAAGACCGAGGTATTGACTCCTGGAATACAGCTTTTCTTCACGGTCATGCAAGAACAGGTAGAGGTGCACTGGCTTTGCATGCAGGATGGATGGCAAATCGATTGCCATTTGGGTATCCTGCCGGAGAACCTGCTGTTCATTGATGGCTGCATGCGCGCTGGTGATATCATAAGCACAGAGGATGACTTGATCATCCCATTGGCTATACTCCTTGATATTTGATTCGGAGGCATCCCAGGTCAACTGGATTTTATTGACTGTCCGCGTGCAGTTATTCACCGCCAGCGGAGACAACATGCCATTGCTGATCTTAGCAAGCGAGGGCTCTATCCTAAAGTCCGGGAATTCACCTTTGATCACATTGGTCAGCGTATGCGACATGGCGCGACCAAAAGCCGCCTGCACCGAACACTTATTATTGCCGTAACCTTTCAGGATCAGCGGGTAAAGCGGATTTAAAAATCTGCGCGCCAACCTAAAACGCTCCTGTACTGCCTGCCGACGTGTCGGATCTTTATCCTGCTTTCTAAACTCAGAAATCACGCGCATATCTTTTATCGTTATGTATTCAAAATCAGGAGGAGTGCCTAACCCCTCCTGTTCAATTAATCCCCTAGTGGTTAGGCCAGATCCAGTTCGCCCAGATAACTACTCTTGGACACTTTGGTTGCTTTGCGGTCCGTGAAGAAGATCCAGACATGCCCTTTGCCGCCTAGCAGGTGTGACGGAATCTCGATGTCGATGGTACCATCGGCACGCGTCGGCGGTGTTGGTGCCGTCATAAACTCATCCTTTTCAGGCTGGTAGATCAGGATGATGACCTGATCATCGGCCTTGGTCTTGTAAAGGCTGTTGAGCGTGGTATCCCAGTCGACAGAAAGTATTCCTCCCGCTACGGTTGCAGCCATGGCCCCACCGTTCAGGTATGAGCCTGTACTGATGTCGATTTTACTATAATCCAATGCGAAGTTTGGATAAACACCGGTTATTGCCTGTGCGATATTGAGCCGCATCGCTACATTGGTCGGAGCCATCGTTTCCGTTTTGGAGAGCCCAAAGCCGACCTTTAAGATTGGGGTGATCGGCATCAGGAATTTGGAGATTGTCAGGAAACGCTCCTGTTGGATCAGCTGCTCTTCGGACATCCCTTTCGTGCGCTTTTTAGGCAGACCTTTAAGGTAATTGATGGATTTCCATGACGAGGCTATCACCGCGCCCACTTTACCACTTGCTTTGCCGATTACACCATTTTTGATTGTTGCCATTTTGTTTGTTTTTAAGTAAGTTAAACTATCATAAAGCATTCATTTATACCGGTATTTATTGCTTTACTTCGACAAACATACTATCTCCCATCCCCCTTTGTCAAGAGCCGAAAGCAGGTCGGCGGAGACTTGTCGGAGGCATCCCGATTTTTGTCGAAGGGCTGTCGGAGAACGGGTAAAAAAAATTAGCCGATAAGTGAAGACTCGGCCCTTGTTCCGGATCAGGTTCCTACCTGCTTCGGATGAGCAATAGATCATAGACAGACTGCGATCAGACCTTGACCAGTATCTGAGCAGGGAAAGCTTGGTCAACTACTGGTCTGCATGGCCCCTATCATCGGTCAGTCCCGCAGGCATTCCGAAGCAGGTCCGCTTACCATCCGAAGCTAAGGCATCTGCCTAGGCCACCGTTTATATTCACTGATGTAGAGCTGTACCACGTCTTTTTTTAGAAACAGATCCGCATTGCCCTCCTTGTAGGCAGCTTTTAGAAATCCTTTCGCGATACGCCGTTCGATGGTACGCACACTTTTGCTGAGATAAGATGCGACTTCGGTGATTGTCATCGTACCCATGATCTTGTTGAGTTCAGAATAGTGCTGATCCTGCAGGAGCTCAAGGACCCGGTCAAGTTTTTGATGATATAGATCAGTATCAACCGGCGCCGTTGGACGCTGGTTAAAAGAATAAACAAATCGAATATTTGGGAAATTAACTGTCGTAGAGGCAAAGCGGTAGCTGGATCCTTGGCATGAAGGATGACCATTAGAAAAAAACATACATTGGTCTTTAGGAGGCGACATACCGCCGAAATCCCAAATGGGCGTGCTATATTTTAGCGTCACCCATTTCAGTAAGTCTGGTTTATAATCGGGACATTTTTCAGTCTATTACCACATAAGCATCCCAAACCTCGTGTGGCAAGTGTTCCTTATTTTTCCAAAAATCGCCTACATAATCTTTCATCCGAGGGCCTATGCTCCCGATTTTTACAATTTCGTTATCTTGTATATTTGCATACATGGCCAGTTTTGTTTGTGCTTGCAGCTCCACCAATTGTCCATTTTTTGGGTAAGAAAGGTTGACGTGTAGTAGATTGACCGAAATAGTCTTACTGATCTTGGGGAAATAATGCCGCAAATTATGTTTTTTGAGGTATTCAATAATGCCATTGGCCCGCACCTCCGATCCATCAGTCAATATGACAAAAGCCTCACCTTTGGCATGAGAGCGGATAAATACGATGGCGTGCAGCTTAAAGTGCCCACGTTCATTGCGTTGTGCGGCTGCCGTAATCGACCGCTTATGATAAAATAAGAAATAAGCCAATTCCAGTGGTGCATTAGCTGTATCGACAATCACAAATCGCTCACTGTCGGCCGAAGGCTGCTGCATATTTTGTTCGAGCCGCATGAATATATTGGTCAGCTCTGCTTTTACAAAATCTTTGGTGTCACGTGCATAGAAATCGATGACAGTATTGATCCCTTGCATCCAGTGTAATTGTGGGTCTGCATGATCAGTGTGTAGCACAAGTGCCTTGGCACTATCTGCCTTTCTCCTACGCTTGTCCGCAAGCCGTTCAAACCAAAAGGCATATACGATAGACATAAAGATAAATAACATATAATGCCTTGATAGATGTAGGGAAAATACCTTCTTGTGATCAAATTCAAAATAAAGGCCTATCGTGAAGGCAATAAAAATGGTTAGACCAAAAGATAAAGGACCAAAGAAATAAAGAATTTTCCACCAGTTACGTTTCCATGTATATTGTGCGTTTCGATCACGGTAACGGCCATTTTTTTCGATCTTGTAAAAAAGTATTGCCAAAAAGACCATCAAGGCGACTGTGAGGAAATAGCGTATTCCAAATTTCTCATCAAAGATGGACCCATTTATCCAAAAGTATTCCTTGATCGAAATCCTATTGTACAAAAAAGGAAAAATGATTATAAAAACATAGATGAGCCAATTAAGGCTTAGATGCGCAATGAACAGCGCAATTTTCTCTTTCAATAACTTCATAAATGTTACTTTTCGTCAAATTCTAATCGGTTAAGCAAGTTAAATCTAATTAATTTGTAATTATCCTCCTCAATTTCTATATTATTTTTACAATTTTCTTAATTATTAAGCTGATGTTATTTTTTAATGACAATCGATAAAGCGATGCTAACGTATCTATTTTTTTACCTTAGCCCAAAAACTGCGTTTTAAACGCATAAATACCCTTCCTTAGCCCTTTTGAGCTGAAATAGTGCTGTTTAAACATAATTAATTAGTCAATTTTGAACTATCAAAACGAAAAATAATTATGTTTAAACAACCCTTTACCCAAACTGGCGTCGATAATGCACAGGCGACATTCATGACGTTAACAGCTCTAGAACAATCCGCTGTGATCAATCTGATCAGAACAGATTTTGATGCCTGGATGAATCAATGGTTTGCCTTGACCATGAGGCAACAACAGCAGATTGAGACGATGGATCCAGATTTCAAGCTGAAAATTGCAATCGCAATAGCCAACACCTATCAAGCGGGCTACATCGTCAATTTTACGAAGGAAGATCCAGGAGAAGATATTCCTGATCGCAAGGAAACCCAAGTATTTGGTCTTGAAGACTGGCAGGACCTGAACGATAGCGCTAATGGAAAAACTTTACGGATACCGCTTATGATTAAGATCAGTTACGATACATAGTTACAGGTAGCTCAAGGTATGAAGCAGTTCCGATAACCCTGCTTCTTCCTTTACCTTCCAAAATCGCCAATATTTAGCTTAATCACCTTATTATGAAAAAGAATACACATTTTAGACTAAGCCAGCGCTTCCAAAAAGTCGATGACATGCCTCCGGATTTTATTCCATATTTAAAGCTTGCGGCTGTACCTCCAATAGCCTATCGCAGTAACGTCGGCTATATACTTCACCAGCAGTTTGACGGTCTTGTGGGCTTTATCAACTGTCTGGATTTTGACCTTAAGGCTACGGAGCGAATCCCTATCGAGATTAAAGGAAACGATATGCATATGCTCTATCTCCCAGAGGGCGAACAAGGTATTGTCCTTTCGGATAAGAAAACACATGTCGGTCAAGCCATTGCTCCACAACGGGGACGTTTTTTTTATCTGCCCGAAGGAGATTATGAGCTGTGGGTACCATCCGGCCGGCATTTTGTATTTAACTTTTATTTTCGCGGATCAATATTCCGTGATGGTAATGAGAAGCCATTTCCTTATTTATATGACTTGATTGCCGACTTTCGGAATGGATCCGATCAAAGTAGCAGCAGTATAGACTTTAAAGTTGGCAATCGCACGTGCTTACTGATCAAAACCATTTTAAGCAATCTTAAAAGAGGCGACCTCGACAGTGAGGTCAATATCCTTTGGGGTATAAAGAAACTGATCAAGCTTTCGAAGGAAAAGATCTTTGAGGAATACGACAAAATTTCTGAATCGCATTTAAAATCCAAAGAAGCCTACGCATCCATTAAACAAGCTGTAGCTGAGTATGGGCAGGGTTTCAAACTAAGTGACATTGCCGTGCAGCTCAATATCAGTAAGGACTATCTGCATCTTCTTATCCACAGCTATTATGGCCTAAGTCCCCAGGAGCTGAAAATAGAATTTATGCTGGATCTCGCCAAGCGGTATATTGCTGATGGTATGAATACCGATGCAGTGGCCTATGAAATGGGCTACTCCGCCCCCAGCAGTTTTGTCCGCTTTTTTAAAAAGAAAACGGGCATGACCACAACGGAATTTTTTAAGCGTAATAACCAATAATTATTTATAAATCTTTATTATTAAATTAGCAATTGTAACCTACAATCATGAAAGAATTAATTCAAAGAGCCTTGGGATTTGCTAAAGCTCTCAGAAAATTTTTTGAAACGGAACCACTTGACGAGAAACCAGGTATTTCGACCGAAGTCTGTAGTCAATATAACTCCCTAATGGATGGCCCTATGCTTAATATTATTGAAATAGCAACGTCCCATTTTCCGGAAAATTATCAGCTTGATGAAGATCTACTCAAGGCAGCCAAAGAGGTTCGTTACATTTATAAACCACGGCATATGCTTTATTACCTTTTGTCCAATGCGAAAAAGGTAGATTCACCACGGCAGCCATTACCTGTTAAAAAGAGCTATAGCTATATGATATGGCAGATCTTTAATCCATCAGAAGTGAATATCTCGGCAACCCTCCCCAAACACCCTAGTTTAATAGAAATTCGTGAAGAAACGTTAGAATTGTCGGCCGCCAAAGCCGACATATTAATCTTGAGCAGTGGCGGAGAATATTTTGAAGTAAACCATCTACTTTCCAAGATTGATCTAACACATAAGTATGTAATTATCTGTTCCGCTTTTGACGAAGACGACATACGCGATCATATACTTTATCGGATTGATCGCAAAATTTATCCAGATTTTAGTAGCGAAAAGGAATGTCTGTCATTCATCGATGAGATTATCCAGGAAGCAACCACAATTCCCCTGAAAACTTAGCCCTATCATCCCCTTACCAAGGGGATTTTTTATTGCTACACCCTATCATTATTTCAAACCTGTATATACCCGACTCCAGATTCGGTCAAGTCCACCTGCTTTTTACTGGCGAACTTTGGTATAAGTTAACGACGAAAATTTAGCGGGATAAAAACGAAGAAATAATAAAAGTCCAGTGGGCAGGCCGCGCTAAGGATGCGCCGCTGCCAACAGACAAATGGATCAGGTAAAACAAAGTTGTATGAACAGAATGCACCATATATTGAACATGATGACAGCCCTTTTCCGCTGGATCGGGAAGCTGTATTCGTCCCTGAGGACGCAGGTGCATCTGCTGTTTATGCCCAAGGGTTTGGTCCGCAGACTGGTTAAAGACAAGCTTCAGCTGGACACTTTGCCGCATCGGATTGCCTTCGCCCAGAAGAGAGTTGTACAGCGAACGTTGCACAACCGTAAAGGGGCACTGTTCACGGAAATCCCGGATGGCCCTCAGGGGTCATCTGGGAACAGGCAGGCAGCGCATCGGGATGCAAAGCCAGCCAGCGAGGTCTGCTAAAAGACATCCCACAACATAAAATTAATCAAAGTTTTTTGAGGCAACCTTTTTTTGCTATTATAAAAAAGACCACAACCATGATTTCAAAAAAGATCATTAAAAGAAGTCTAATTACCGTTGGATCGGCATTGACTTTAGTACTAGGTATCGCATTCGCGGTGAATGCAATGGAAAAGAAGATTAGTATTATCGAGGAGCAACCTGCTACTCAAACGTACTATTATCAACTAAATAGTACAACTCCTGCGGATGTTAATAACCGCAATAATTATGCATTAACCAAACCTGGTAATGGACAGGTGGAATGCGGTGACGGGATATATATCTGTGAAATTCAAGATACTCCACACCCATCCGACGCTACAAAACCGGCCATGTCATTGGGTAATGTGACCGATAATCCTGATGATTACGAAGCAGCCGAAAGACCGGCATTTTCAAATTAATGGGATAGTTTTTAAGGAGGGACAGCTCGGCTGCCCCTCCTTTTAGTTTTATCTTGGGTTTTGGGGCATGTCTGTCAGTTCAATGATTTCAGCAGGTAATGGTAACGCATATCTGTTATCGTTTCTCTTAAGCGAAAACTCGCTGTCACCTAACTTGCGAGCAGGAATAATCACCCCATCATCAATCTTATTTAAACGTTTGATATCTCCCCATCTAGAATCCCGCATGATGAATTCCTTTCGTCTCTCATCCAAAACTAGTTTTAAGGCGCTCTCTTGCGACATTGACGCAAGCGGCGGGCTATAAGTCTCATCATAACGATGACGTTGGAAAATTTCAAGAAATCGCAGTCCTTCCTCTATTTTATTCAGCCGTATTAGTCCTTCCGACAGATTGAGGTAGGCATCCGCTACTGTAAGTCCCATAAAAAGCCCTCGGGAGCCGACGTAAGATCCCTTGAAATTATAAGACCCATCATTATTTCTTTCGAAAAACAGCTTCTTTCTAAGATCATGTGTGTCATATGAAGAATATAATAATGTATCAATTTTACAATAGGACTTTCCAAGCATGTTATAAATTCCTCCTCCGGCCACTATATAAACGATTTCGTCATCAAAACCAAAAAACGGATATCTGGCCTCCTGCGAATACTCTTTATAATCTTTAAGTTTGCCATCGATTTCAAGTGCTTTCTGTGCATACAGAACTGATTGATCAAATTCAGTTCGTGCCTGATAAATCCATGAAAGTAACACATAAGCTGATATCCTTGACGGCAAGTGAATATTATCTGATTTCAATGGCAATAAACCTTCCGCTTCATGAAGATCCTTTAGTATCTGTTGATAACATGCCTCTACTGTTCCCCTTTCGGAAGGTATGTTAAAATCATCACTCAGCCTTAAAGGAATGCCAAGATCAGTTTTAGAAGCTTCTATATCATACGCTTTAGAAAAGAGGGAAAGCAGCTTATAGTGACCAAATGCCCTAAAGAACAATGTCTTTCCCCTAAGCTCCTTTGCACGCCCCTCTATTTTCTTTTCAGAAGCAATCTTATCCAATTTGGCTAATACATGGTTGCTGTAATATATGCTCTTATAATAATCCAGCCAAGGATTGAGGTAAAACTGGTAGAAGATTTCTTCTCCCCATGTATATAACTGTCTTTCATGCTGATCAAATGCTTCCCAGCTAGATTTGTCAAGGTAATAATTATCAGCAGAAGCCTCGCCAAGTCCCATGCTATAATAATTCATGACCTTGGTATTGTTCAATAGCGCATCAAGGTCTTCGAGGCTATTGGCTTCTTTTAGACTGGCATCAGGTTTTTCATCCAAGAAATTTTTACATGAAATCTGAAGAATGATCAATAGATATAAAAAATAGTTGAACGTTTTCATTTTTACTAATTATAAGTCAAATTAATGCCTAGAGAAATCTGTTTCTTAGGCCTGAATTGTGAAAGGTAATCGGGATCAATTCCTTTATTGTTCTTTCTCCAAATAATTCCCAGATTAGCTGCATTGCAGAATAGCCTTCCGGAAACAGTTTTATTGATCCTGAATTTATATCCTACAGAAAGATTCTGTAAACGTATATGGCTTGCATCTTCAACCAAAACAGAAGAACTTTGATAGAAAGAGCTGCGCTCGGTATCAACAGGGTAAATAAAAGAAGGTATATCTGTTTTGTTTTCGTCACCGCTCAATTTCCATCTTCGGTCAAAATCCCCACTACCATCACCTAATCCCCCCATGGCAACCAATTCATTATATCCTACTGGAGTCCGCCTAAATACGTGTCCTAATTTATATAGGAAACTTGCGGAGACATCAACGTTTCCGAAAGACATACCGGGGTTAAAATAACCCGAATAGCGCGGAACTACAGTACCTTTGTATTCGAGTACAGATTTATCCTGCAATTTGATGTTTGGATAATCGATCGAAGGCTGACCATCCAGTTCCCCGACAGGATTTCCGTTGGCGTCTAGCCCATTCCACTTATATGCGAGAATAGAATATACCGGATAGCCTACCTGTCCCGTTACTGAAGTACCATAACTTAGAAATTCATAAGCATAATTGCCCTCATAATAATAATCGGTGACTTTATCGGTATTGAAATTGATCATAAACTGGGGCGTAAAGAAAACACGATTTCCAAGCGGGATATTTCCATTAAGTTTCAGGTCAAAACCATGGCCTTTCATTGCGGCAATATTCCGAAGTACGCCCTTGTTTGGTATAGCCGTATAATCCACGGGATACCTGCCAAAAAGGTCAGTTCCCCATTTTTTGTAATAGTCCAGAGAACCATTGATCTTACCCGACATAAATGAAAAATCAATTCCAGTATTCCATATCGTATTTTTCTCCCACCTTAGATCAGGGTTGCTGTACTGGGAAATAATAGCCTGCGGCAAGTTGGTATAACGGTCAGGGTTTGTGTAGCGAATAGTTGTAATGGCTGAGCGCGATTGATCCACATTTCCACTGATACCATATGATCCGCGTAAGCTCAGCGCATCTATCCATGCTATATTAAAGAAATGCTCTTCCGAAAGATTCCATTTGTAGCCGATAGACCAGAGCGGTTGCCATCTTTCATTCGTTTTTACACCGAATAGATTTGAAGCATCCCGCCTAACACTCCCTGTCAGTACATACCTACCGTTATAAGAAACCGATGCATTTGCATATTGAGATCTCGAACGATTTATTTTAAGGTGCTTATCATCTAAATATGGAACATAAATGGCCGATTTATCAATAAAGTGAGTGTATGGGTTCCGGTAATCTACTTTTGAAACAGTATACGTGTCGGGATCAAATCCATAGAATCTGTATTGTACACTCTCGGCATTTGCCTGTCTCCACTCCGTTCCTAGTAAAGTTGTAAACAAGAAACCACGCCACCTCTTTTCATAGTTAACACCAAATCTCACATTATGCGTCGTTTGTATCTGATCAGACTGATCCAAAATACCGCCGTTAGGAATTGCCGATGTTACGGTTCGTTTGGCATAGTCTACCGTAGCATAGGAATTGATCAGATTTCTGACCATATAACTATCCTCATCATAACGTTGCTTATCCCGGCTGGATACAAACTGAAAACCATAGTTCCCCTGCAGATTCAGCCCCTTCAATAGTTTGATATCAGCTGTCACATTTGCCAGTACCATATTTGATGCGAGTATAGAATGCTTTTTTTTGTATTCTATCAGCGGGTATTCGAACCAGTCATTTAAGAGCCCTTGCCCTACAGTGTCAAGATATCCTACCCTATTTTTAGCTTGTCTAATTGGATTGCCATCGTTGTCTGCAAGCATGAGGTATGGTCTACCGTTTGATGGACTATAAGCAGTTCTTCCTTCTTGAAATTTATTGTCTACATATTGAAGATCAGTTGAAAGCCTGATCTTTGGATGCAGTTCAATCTCAATAAACGTCCTTATTAAATTCTTCTTCAGCTTTTCATCCAGTGTGCCGGTATTGTTGTCCATTCGCGCAGAAAATTGGTAACGCAAGTTCCTGCCACCACCTTCAATACTTAAGTTCTGATATTGGTTGACAGCCGTTCGGTACATATACTTACTGTAATCGTCCCTGACATCAAGTTTCCGATAGTTCGCTATAGCCTCCTCATGATCCTTTCGATCTCCTATCCCATCTCTAATGGCTATTAAATGCTCTACTACAGGCGAAAGATAAGGCATGTTGAAGGAATTTTGATTATCATAACGCCCTTTTTCAAACAGGAAGCTTTCAAGATCTACAACACCCGAAGAAGAAATCCGATTTAAGGAATAAAGGTTCGGTTTATTCTGAACCTGGACACCGCTTGCTATTGTGACCCGATTCGGGGAATTGTATTTCCCTTTTTTCGTCGTGATTACTATAACCCCATTACCTGCACGAGTACCCCAAATAGCCGATGCAGCAGCATCTTTTAATATTGTGATGTCTTCGATGTCTTCGGGATTGATCCAGTTCGGATCACCTTCGTAGGGGAAATTATCGAGCACGATGAGGGGAAGATTTGTATTATTGATACTGCTCAATCCACGGATGGTCATCGCCCGTTTGCTGTCGCCTGTCTTATCGAATAGGATCGGTGAATTGCCTTCTAACTTCTGAAATATATTGCTGCCGTATACATCCCTGCTTCGTTGGAGATCAATTTTATCGACTGCGCCAGAGGATATACGCTGATTTATTTTCTGATATCCTGTATTAATTGTAACTGTTTCGAGCATATTATCTTTGCTGGCCAAAGTGACAGACTTGTCTTTAAGCAGCTGACTCAATGCAATCGTAACAGTTTTGTATCTGACATGCGTAAAGGTCAAGCTATCCATATTAAACTTGTTCAAAAGAAAATATCCTTCATGGTCAGTTTTTGCGACAAAATCTCGTCCTTTGACATTTACCTCTTCCAGCGGATTAAAGCTATCCACGTCGGTGATCTTTATCTTTATTACCTGAGCCTGGCCGTTCACCGTCTTGATAAAAATGAAAAGCAAGAATATTAAGTAAGTCGTTTTCATAAGCTTCTCCTTTCTGTTACCTCTATGATTGATTGTTTAGCGCGCTGATTTTTGATTTTTAGCCCATATTTAGACAATATGTTCTGTAAATATTCCTCATCCCTTATTCTACGGAGATCTATAGAAATCCTGTCCTGTTTATCGATTAAATCACTGGATAAATAGATTGGAACCCTTCGCATATCCTTTTGCTGGTAATTCAGCGACTTCAACAGTTCTTCAATCGTCACATTATCGGCTGGCGCGTGTAACTTTTTATTTCCTGTTGGATATATCAGTTTGGTTTCAACTTCTTTGTCAACGACTGCAAGGTCATATCCATTTGTATTGAGCAGTGCGATCAATGCATTCCACTTTAATTCCTTTTTTGGGATGTTCAATGGGGCGATAGATTCTAAGCCAGCACCATATTTGGTTAACCATACAGTGTAAGGAAATTTTTGTTGATCTTCGAAGCCGAAGTAGTCGAATTGATCTTCATTACTTATCTTTAAAAAGATCCGGTTATGCCAATAAACATCAAGGAGCTTATACATTGCAAACAATAGACTATGATTTGTCAGGTAGAGCCTTTGTGTGCTATCAGTCCTTTTATAAGATCCAAACGCTGAAAGTCCACTTATAGGCCCCATTATAACCGTCCTAGATTTTATAGCATCCTTAATTCTACTGTTTTTTTGGTCCAGGATGAATTTGGTTTTATCAAAATTAAGGATATCGCTCTTTGCAAGATATTCTTCATATTTACCCCCTTTCAATTTTTGGACATTTTCAGGTAACAATATTTCAGAGTGGGCAATAGTCAAAACTTTCCCCTGTTGGATGACTACGACATGCGGAATTATCCTATATGGAAAATAAGCGCTTAGCACTGTATCGCCAATTATTGTTGGAAAGTTAAGCTTAAATCTTTCGTTGAACTTGGTGACATCTTCCTTGTCCTGATAAGTGACACCGAGGAATGCTATATCTGCATCAGCATACGCATCTGTTTTAACATACTTTTGTATTGATCCAATACAGGCACCACACCATGTAGCCCAGAAGTCCAAAATGATCAGTTTTCTATTTTTGAGTTCATTAAGAGTTACTGTATTCCTATTGGATCTGTCGTACATAGAATTTAAGGCTGTAGTCCAAAATTCATCCGGTACTGTATCCCCAATTTTCAGTGGTTTGATTATTTTCAGCCCATCAGCCCCGCTGTCCTTGCGGGGCGTCTGAGCCGATAAACTAAACATAGAAACTAGATTGAACAAGATTACTAAGATTGTAATCTGTATAACTGGAATATTGACCACCTTATCCAATAAGGCAATTAATGAATTTGATCTTTTCATCATCTGCTTATTGCTAAAAGATTGTGGTATTCGTTGATCGAATGATTGGACAGGAAGTCTGTAATAGTTTTTAATGGATCATATCCATTATAATATGTTTCGAGAAATGCTATTTCCAATGGTCGCATTTTAATTGATTTTTGGCTCATTTTTGAGGCATTAAAATGATTGGCACCTATTGGGGAAACTGGGCATTGCAAAAAAATAAAGCAATACCCATCCTATCCCACGCGCGCGTACGCGCTTAGGCTCATAAATTAGTTTATAAAAATGTTCCGATTAAGTTGTCTAATAATTGGTTACACAGCAGATGATATAGATACACGGACAAGCTTCGGATTTGGTCATAACGACCTTTACTCCTAATAATTTAAGGAGGAATTGAAATATTTGAATGTTTGTTTTTAAAAATCATAACTCGCTATTGGTTAACGAGTCTTGAGGCATACATTAGCTCTGATAGATAAAGGGCTACATGCTGTGGCCACAAATTAAGTTTCTGACGCCTAACGTAACACAGACTAACAGTAGCCCCATATCTATCTTATTAAGCAAATATAATAAAAGCTTTTATATAAGAATAGACATGGGTATCCATAACTACTGCCTTGCGTTACGGCGTCAGAAAATGTAGCCGCAAGACTCTTTGTTTTAAATACCTAAGTTCCTTCCGAAAGCATGTGCTTTCTTCCTAAACCAAAGATAAGAAACAAATTGCAAAAAAAGAATTAAATGTCACTTTTTGTAATTCGATAGTGAGCCATATTTGGCTTATGAACACTATAAATAGAAAAGTAATTACTGAAAATATCCTAAAGCTAATTGACAGTAATGGCATTGAAGATATTGATTTTGCAAATCTTATTGAGAAATCAACTAGAACCCTATCTAGGATAAGGAAAGGACAGTCATTATTTGACATAGATGCAATTAATGTGGCAAGCTCATTTTTTGACAAATCGTTAATAGAACTTAATAAACAACACATGGTGATTGAAGCTGATTCTCGTAATAAGTTAAAACACATCCATAAGAATAATGCTGCGTATTCTAGCTTGTTAGAAAAACGACCAAGCATCACTTATGCGATAACCTATCACCTATTGAATAACAAAGAGTTTTGTTCAACAGGTATGATAGTCGATAAAATCAAAAAGCTTTTTGAATCTTTGGGATGGAATTATTCTAGCTCATATATATCTAGTTCTATGAGGAGGAACAGTAAATACATTGCTGTCGCTGGTACTGCGATAGTTGATGGCAATGAAGTAAATGTCTATAAATCTAAATAATTTTAGTCTTTTTGAAGGATTTCATTACCTCATAACGATGGGTTATGCTTTCTCGAAGTAAACTATATGATAAAGAAAAAGGTTCCTAGCATTATCCAATTGAGAGATAAGTTAAATGTTAATCATGTACAAACGAGAATTTTGCTAAGATGGGATTTTTGCGTGTAAAAGTCACCGATTGCGTTAGCAACGATTATCCCGGCTTTGTAAGAGCTGAATTTAAGGGTGTCGAAGGAAATGTGCACATCATCGAAGAAAAAGTCCCTGTTTTAACCGGTCAATATTGGGATGAAAACACAACCTACCCTTTTTGGACACTTGTTCCTAGGCAAATATTAGAACGTCGTATTGAGATCTCAACTACCAAAATGGGAAAAGAAATAAAAAGAAAGATCATTAAAATATCTCTTGAAAAACCGTGGGGTATTTATGATATCAATGATGAGACTGTTTTTGAGGTCTTTGATGCAGATGTTGTGGAGTGAGGAATCGAATCCACCCTCTCTTGAACAACCCTTCTGTTTTCATAGCTCTATAAACGAGCTCTATCTTATAATACTGAACAAAGACTATGTCAAATAAGAACATTATTTAGTATATTTTTTAAAAATATATTTTCCATGGAATACATCACTGAAAAGAAAAACCAGCATTATTTACCGAAATTTTACTTAAAATATTTTTCAATAAAAAAAAATGAAAAGGAAATAGGAGTTTATAATATAAATAATAAAAAAACTATAAGGCATGCTCCTTTAAAAAATCAAGCCTCAAAAAAATTTTACTATGGAAAGGACGGGAAGATTGAAGATTATTTCTCAAAAATCGAGGGTGATTTTGCCAAAGTTTTAAAGAATATTCAACAAACACATACGCTACCAAAAAGATATTCAGATGACCGATCTAAATATGCTGATGATTATTCAACTTTGCTTCTTTTTGTAAGCTGTACTTTTTCTAGAAATCCAACAGTAATTGAAGGCATAACTAAAATGATCAATAAATCATTCGAACTACTTTTTTCCCCTGATGATTATGAAAAATATGAAATACCAGAAATGGAAAAAGAAGAAAGCCTTCATTTAAATCTTAAAAATTTGTTTGACCTATGTCGTTTGATGCTGGACCTAGAGGTAAAATTGATATTAAATAATACACAAATGCCCTTCATAGCATCAGATTTTCCTATTGCATTGTATAACTCATACCTAGAGAGAATGAAATGGCCTTTTGGGAAAACCGGATTTGGGGCAAAAGGACTTCAAATTTTTATCCCCATATCTCCGACGTTATTAATATGTATTTTCGACCCTCAGATATACAAAGTGGGTACAAGAAAGGCAAATAAAATTATACTAAGTAATGAAAAAGATGTTATACAATTTAATGCCCTCCAGTATTTGAACTGTATTCAAAATTTATATTTTGATGAAAATTTAAACGACCATATGTTAAGTAAAATCATAAACTATTCATCAAAGTTTAAAAGAGCAAACGAGATTAATAATGAAAAATGCAGGATTATTGACTCTAAAAATGATGATGAAAGATTAGTCAAATTGGGAACCACAGATTTATGCATAAGATTAGAAATTGATGGTATCAAATATCTTAGCGGAGTATTAAGTTTAAAATTAGATTTGACCAAAATAATTTGTATGCGAGAGATACAGGAATACCAATACTTTGAAAAAATAAGAGACAAAAAATCAGCACCTTATGTAATTCAACCGAGAAATATCAAATAGCCTAAAACAGCACAAACAATTTTTCGAGAGGAGGCTTAATATCTACTCTTTGGAAAATATTAATAACCAGTTGGGAATTCCGGAGTAATTGAGACTGTAATGTAAACTGTGTCAATGGAATAATTCTATAGCATTATTTATATTCCATTATTCAAACGACACGGTCATGAAAGAAATGACCCACACACATCCGTTACAGCTTTAAACGTATATTTGTTCTGATTCGACGAGAAAGTTTCACCGGCAATCTTAAGGTTACATGCAAAGCGGCCACGAAGAAGTCATAGTGTTGTCCATCGATTAGACCGACCGCACACTACTTTCCCTTGTTTTGCAACTCTACAACAAATAAAAAATCAAAAAAGTAAATGTAAATAATATTAGCTTTTTTGTAATTTAGCTATTGATAAAAGGAATAATTGCAAATAATTAGACTTTATTTTATCAATCATCATAGCCATATAGTTATTCGAAATGAAACAAAACTTTAATGCCCAAGAATTACTAAAATATTTAAAAAAAGGAGAGCTAATCCGAAATGGATTAGAGATGGATGATGTTGCGTTGGAAATTGATAAACTTGAGGAAAAAATATTAGATGAAAGTTTTGAATTCGATATAAAAACTAATGGCGAGTACTATTTTATCGAGGATATATCACAAAAACTACTTGTTAGAAAACTAAATGACAACATAAAAAGAATTTATAAAGATGAGCAAGCAAACCGTAAGTTTATTATCCACCAAGTAAAGACTTTGTTGAATGAAACTGCACCATTTTGGGTTATAAAGACTGATATAAAAGCGTTCTACGAAAGCATTGATAGAGATAGAATCTTAAAAAAACTGAAAAATGATGCAATGCTTTCATATTACTCCGTATTTCTTTTAAAAAAGATGTTTGAACATTCAAAAATAAATTCTAATACAGGAGTTCCAAGA
Source organism: Sphingobacterium sp. NGMCC 1.201703 (assembly GCF_047784615.1). Lineage (NCBI taxonomy): Bacteria > Pseudomonadati > Bacteroidota > Sphingobacteriia > Sphingobacteriales > Sphingobacteriaceae > Sphingobacterium > Sphingobacterium sp. NGMCC 1.201703. Next base: position 17,897 of record NZ_JBLOHD010000013.1, read on the forward strand.
GGTTTAAATATTAGTTCTACTCTGTCGGAGATATATATGAGAAATTTTGACAAGTCAATACAGAGGCATAAAGATGTTTATTATTATGCAAGATTTGTAGATGACATAATAATTTTCCTGAATAGTAAACAAGGTGCAATTAACTTATTTAACTCTTTGGATGAGATTATTTCTGATTTAAAATTGGGTTTAAAAATCAATACAGACAAAACTGAATTAATCGAAAGCTCAAAATTTAAAATCCTGAAAAAAGGATATAATAAAAGACCTATACATAATAATATTGAATATTTAGGTTATAAGTTTTATTTAGATAATAAGGAAAACAAACTACAAATAAGTATTGCTGATAAAAAAATTCAAAAGATTAAAACTAGAATTATCAAATCATATCTTGATTATATTAATAACAATGATTTTGAACTTTTAGAGAAGCGAATTAAATTTCTAACAGGTAATTATGGAATTAGTAAAACAAATGACGGTAGTATTTTAAAAGCAGGAATATATTTCAATTATACACATGTGAACAATTTAAGTATATTGAAGGAATTAAATATTTTTCACAAAAAATTAATTTACTGTAAGAAAGGAAGTATAGGTGTTAAACTAGCTCCAAAGTTATCCACTTCAAACAGAGATATTTTAAAAAAGCATTGCTTTATCGCTGGATACGAGAATAAAACATACAATTCTTTTAGTTTTGTGGAAATGGGTCAAATAATAAAATGTTGGTAAAATGGGGAAAATTAAAATAAATAAAGAGGACAAATCTCGGATAATTCTAACTGAGCTTTTACCATATGAAGTACCAATGTTATTTTCCAATGAGGGGCTATATAGTATTCTAAAAAATGGGGAGCTCGAATATTTTGAGAATAAAATTCGTGGTTCTAAATATAAGGACTGGAATGAACAGTTTACTTTGCCCTTTAATTATGACATTAAAAAGAATATAATCGGAGATACTCGAACTTTAAGTGTAATTCACCCTTTTACGCAAAAAAGGTTTATAAGTCTTTTCGAGAATTATGATTCTCTAATGCTACATTTATGTTCAAAAAGTCCCTTTTCATTAAGAAAAATTAATAAGATTGCCAAATTCTACTTTTCTCCAAACTTCGTGTTTGAAGAAGAAAACATAATTAATCCTGATAAAGAAGTTGAACCGGAAGTTTTGGATTCAGAATCTCAATACATAAAATCATACTATACTTATAAACCAATAGATTTAATTTATAAGTTTTATGAAAGAAACGAATTTCAACGTTTAGAACAACGTTATAATTTCTTCATGGAATTTGATATTAGTAAATGTTTCTATCATATTTATACGCATTCTGTCACTTGGGCCGTAAAAGATAAAGAATCAGCTAAAATTAATAGTTCTAAAAGTACATTTGAGAATACCTTCGATAAATTAATGCAACATTCTAACTATAATGAAACCAATGGTATTGTTGTAGGTCCTGAAATTTCTAGAATATTTGCTGAAATAATTCTGCAGCAGATAGATTTAAATGTTTTGGCTAAGCTTGACAAACATAATTTAAAGTTTGGAATTGATTATGACGTAAGAAGGTATGTTGATGATTATTTTGTTTTTTCAAATAATTCAGAAACCCTCGATATTGTCAAAAAGACTTTTCAAAAAGAATTACAATTTTATAAGTTATATTTAAATCCAAATAAAGGAGATGTTAAGGTATCTCCGTTTTTATCTGATATTGCTGTTGGGAAACTTGAAATAAAAGAATATTTGATTGAGTTTTATGCTAACCTATTTGAAGAAAATATAATTGATAACAATACCGTTAGACAGATAAAACAAGTTAATAAGCCTTATGTTTTATCACAAACTTTTATAAAGAAATTCCAGACGATTGTAAAAAGAAACAATCTAACATATGATTCTTTAAGTAAAGATGTTGTTAGATTTTTTAAATCAAAACTTGTTGAATTATTAAAAGACGATATCAAGTTGTATAGTATTGAGAGAAGTGAAAATTTTTTCTTAATGTTACTTGATATCATTTTATACTGTTATTCTGTCAATATCAATACAAATACAACCTTTAGGGTAGCTCAGGTAATAGTATTATTGGTGAAATATTTGGAAAAGAAAAATAAGTTAGATGTTAAACACTCTGTTTATTCGAAGATTTATAGGGATAGCGAGTTTATTTTAACTAATTTTCACAGAAAACAAGTTAAAAATGAAACAAGTATCGAAACAATAAACCTATTGATTGCTATTAAAAAGCTGGGAAGTGAATATCAGTTTAGCCCTGAGAAAATTTCAGATTATTTTAATTTGCAAGATGATAAATTGAATAACTTAAATTATTTTCACTTTACTACTTTGATATACTATTTTAAAAATGAGCCTGAGTTTGTGTCATTAAAAAAGAAAATAATCGATGAGATTATTAAAAGATTCACTCAAGAAAATGTATTTTTAAAATCTGAATTCACATTATTATTCTTTGACACAATCAACTGTCCATATATAGATGAAAAGGATAAAAGAGAAATAATGAAAAGATCAAAATATGTCCTGCTTTCAGCAAGTAATGCAGAAATTAAAGCCGAGATTGATAAAATTGAAGCACAGAAAAAGTGGTTTATGAATTGGAAACAGGATATAGATTTAGAAAGAGTTTTAAAGAAAAAGGAATGGACTTCTAGCTACTAGAGATTCATTCTGGTTATTGTTGAACAAGGGCGACTTTACTTCATTTTTTATTATGGTTTACTAGAATGAAGTATAATAACACAAGAGAACTTTGGTTGTAATTACTGTTTATAATCGCGAATAAAAAACAGTAATGATGACAGAGGTTGAATTGAAGGTTGTTGTTTAGAGTAATTTAGATTACAGCCACACACGAAAGCTTGGAATACTTTAACACGTTTTGGAAATATCTTCGAAAGGTAGTTTTCTATCTTAATAATATATTTACAAAATGCGGGCTGGGAGTTTACTTCCAGCCTTCTTTATTAAATTGCATATAAAGCCTTCCCTTTTTTTAAATACTGAATAAATATTAAAATACGCTTTCGGAAACTAATGATTCTTCAACGTATAACCATGGATTGGTAGACTTACCTGTTTTTAATTCAATTTTGAGGGGTCAGCTTGTTCAAGTATATCCAGTTAATTGAAATCCCAAGTAAACTCCTGAATACTGTTAGAGGGCGACTCATATTGGGTTGCTTTATGATAAAAACCATTTTAAAAATCACAGTAAATAATAATTTGAACCTTCTTTTCTCATTTAATATGCAAGATTGAATATTCCGACAAAAGTACACCACAGGTTCCGGACGAAAGTACACCAGATTTAGTGACCAATAACCCAAGCTATTTTACAGCTGGATTGTATTAACTTTTCAAACTTAATGATTTTTTTTCTTTCTCAAAGACTTGCCCTGTAGCGAGAGTCTGTGTGCGGAAGCTGTCAATCTGTCCATTATCGCATCCGCAAGTGTTGGCTCATCAATAAAGTTGTACCATGCTTCAATCGGTAGCTGAGAAGTTATGACAACAGAACTATTTCCATACCTGTCTTCCAATATATCTAGCAGTGCAAGCCGAGTGTCGGTGTAAGTAGCCCATTTTTCCGACAGCTGAGATTGGACTTTTCTAATTTACGTTACTAATTGAT
>NZ_JBLOHD010000014.1:0-1342 GCF_047784615.1 Sphingobacterium sp. NGMCC 1.201703
GGGACTGTCCCACTAAGTGTGTAAATAAAAAATACGGAGTTCAGTTATGTTCCTTATAACTGGACTCTTTTTTCAAATAAAGTTAAGAACTGATTTAGGATAATACCCCAATTCTGAATAGGCATTGTCCACTTTTTAGAGATTTCTCTCAAAGCCAAATATACAGATTTCAGTACAGCATCATCGCTGGGAAATGACAGTTTATTCTTGGTGTATTTACGGATTTTCCCGTTCATGTTTTCGATGATATTTGTCGTATAGATAATTCGTCGGATCTCAAGTGGGAAGTCGTAAAAGACGGTCAGTTCGTCCCAGTTCTCCCGCCATGATCTGATGGCATAGGGATATTTGGATTCCCACCTATCGGCAAAATCTGCCAGTGCGGCCTGTGTAGCCTGTTTATTGGGAGCATCATAGATAGGTCTCATATCCGCTGTAAACGCCTTTTTATCCTTCCATACAACATATCTGCAGGCATTTCGGATCTGATGGACAACACAGACCTGGGTACTGCATTCAGGAAATACACTCCGTATGGTAGCGGAGAAACCGTTGAGATTATCGGTCGCTGTAATCAGCATATCCTCTACGCCCCGGGACTTCAGGTCTGTCAGGATTCCCATCCAAAAACTCGCGCTTTCATTCTTGCCCAGCCACATGCCCAAAACTTCTTTATAACCATCCCTGTTCAGGCCCACGGCAAGATAAATGGTCTTATTGACCACTTTGGAGTTCTCCCTGACCTTAAAGACAATGCCATCCATCCAGACAATCAGATACACGTTGTCCAGAGGACGGTTTTGCCAGGCAATCACATCGCCCGCCACACGGTCAGTAATCCGGGAAATCGTCGATTCAGAAAGATCAAATCCGTACACATCGCGCATCATATTTTCTATATCCGAAACACTCATGCCTTTGGCATATAGCGAAACGATCACGTTCTCAACTCCGTCAATCATGTTCTTACGCTTGGGAACGATAATGGGATTGAATGTACCATCGCGATCCCGGGGGACCTGAATTTCCAGATCTCCCTGATCCCCACGGACCTTTTTGCTCGTATGTCCGTTTCGGGAATTGCCCTGACCACTGCGCTCATGCTTTTCATAGCCAAGGTGGCCGTCCATTTCTCCTTCAAGCATCTGCGATACTGCACGTGCCTGTAATTCCCGGAAAAATGATTGCAGCTCTAACCCGTCCTTAAAACTCTTTAAGAACTCCTTGTCGTTTAATAATGACTCTTTGTCAATCATACTCTTATAAAGTTAAGTAAATAAAAAATGCGAAGTCCTTTCAAACTCCGCATTTTTATAACTTACACACTTTATGAGACGGTGTC
>NZ_JBLOHD010000015.1:0-1220 GCF_047784615.1 Sphingobacterium sp. NGMCC 1.201703
TGTAAGTGTCCCAAAAAATCATACAGCTTAAAACTGGACATAAATGTTTAGATTTAAGTAATAAAATGAAAAAAACACGTTTTACAGAAAGCCAGATTGTTCGAGCACTCAAAGAGGGCGAAGAAGGCAGAAAGACCGAAGACATCTGCCGTGAGCTGGAAATTAGCAAGGCCACATTTTATAATTGGAAGAGCCGTTACGGTGGCATGGAAGCCTCAGATGTCAAACGCCTAAAGGAACTTGAGGAAGAAAATGCACGTTTGAAAAAGATGTTTGCCGAACTGAGTATGAACCATGATATCCTAAAAGAAGTCATCACAAAAAAAGGTTGGGGCTCCGGCAGCAAAAACAGTTAATCCAGGAGATTGTCCTGGATCACGGTTTGAGTGTCACCGGAGCCTGCAAATTGACAGGCATGTGCCGTTCACAATATTACTATGTTAGTAAGAAAGATGACAGTGCAGTCATATCTGCATTAGATGATCTGTCCGCCAAACATCCTGTATATGGATTCCGAAAACTTTACGCTTATCTGCGTAGAGCGGGGAATCCCTGGAATCACAAAAAAGTTTATCGGGTGTATAAGCTATTAAATATGAACAAGAAGCGGCGTGGCAAACGTCGGCTACCTGCTCGGGAGAAACAGCCTCTGGAACAACAGGTCAGCATTAATCAAAAATGGAGCATGGACTTTATGAGCGATAGCTTGGCCAGCGGAAATAGGTTTAGAACTTTTAATGTGATGGATGACTGTTCCCGTGAGATATTGTGTATCGAAATAGCTACTTCAATTTCTTCTTTGCGGGTAACTCGGACACTTGAACAAATCATAGACTGGCGGGGCAAACCGCTCTGTCTACGCGTAGATAATGGTCCTGAATTCACCAGCCATCATTTTGAGCTCTGGTGTAAAGACCAAGGCATCGCTATTCAATTTATCCAGCCCGGTAAGCCTATGCAGAACGGCTACATCGAACGGTTCAACCGAAGCTATCGCAAAGAAATTTTGGATGCTTATTTATTTTTCAACTTGTCAGAAGTAAGAGAACATACCCAGGCATGGATGGATGAATATAATAACAATAGACCCCATGAAGGTCTTGGGAATCTTACACCAACGGAATTATCAAAAAATATTAGACACAAACAACAAATAAATCAATTAGTAACGTAAATTAGAAAAGTCCAATCTCAGCTGTCGGAAAAATGGGCTACTTACA
>NZ_JBLOHD010000016.1:0-701 GCF_047784615.1 Sphingobacterium sp. NGMCC 1.201703
CAAAAATTAAAGAGGAAGACAACAGTGTCTGTCTGCTTGAGAAAGCTTCGGGCTATTAGTACCACTCGGCTTTGGTCTCTCAACCTTTACACCTATGGCCTATCAACGTAGTCATCTCCTACGACCCTATAAGGAAGTCTCATCTCGTGGCTAGTTTCGCACTTAGATGCTTTCAGCGCTTATCTATTCCAGACGTAGCTACCCTGCCGTACACCTGGCGGCATAACAGGTTCACCAGAGGTCTGTCCAACCCGGTCCTCTCGTACTAAGGTCAGATCCACTCAAACTTCCAACGCCCACAACAGATAGGGACCGAACTGTCTCGCGACGTTCTGAACCCAGCTCGCGTGCCACTTTAATGGGCGAACAGCCCAACCCTTGGGACCTTCTCCAGCCCCAGGATGTGACGAGCCGACATCGAGGTGCCAAACCTCCCCGTCGATATGAGCTCTTGGGGGAGATCAGCCTGTTATCCCCAGCGTACCTTTTATCCTTTGAGCGATGGCCCTTCCATACAGAACCACCGGATCACTATGTCCGTCTTTCGACCCTGTTCGACTTGTCGGTCTCACAGTCAAGCAAGCTTATGCCATTGCACTCCGCGTACGGTTACCAAGCGTACTGAGCTTACCTTTGAAAGCCTCCGTTACCTTTTTGGAGGCGACCACCCCAGTCAAACTACCCACCAAACAATGTCCTCC
>NZ_JBLOHD010000001.1:0-1256751 GCF_047784615.1 Sphingobacterium sp. NGMCC 1.201703
GCCTTTTTTTACACGGAAGCCCTTGCTGGAAACAGTCAAGGGCTTCTTTCGTTTGTATACTTTACTCTTCTCCTGCTTTTCTGGGGGCAGCCAACAGGGCTGGATGGGAAGTTCCGTACAGTCCCTTTATTCCTGCAACAGGATTTTATTGGACAATAGTTTAGCAGCAAGCGTAACAGCAGCCGTAAAACCTACAAAACCGTAGCAGTAATAGCTGTAGCAGCAATAGTTTAGCAGCAAGCGTAACAGCAAGGACATCAGCAGTCGCATCAGCAACAGCAGTCCCTCGGGAGTTTTCTCTTCTCCTCTTTTCTGCAGACGGCCAGCCGGGCTGGATGGGACGTCCCCCATAGTTACATTATTTCTGCAACATTATTATTAGACAATCGTTTGCATTTCGCAAGCTCTTTTTTACTTGGATTTACTATTGTATTATTGTTATGTTAATTTAACAGCGTTCGCTGCTATCACAAGGATAGAAACATAGCAAGGCGATTTAACATTATAAATTCTACACATGAAGATTTCTTTTTGGAGTACAAAAGCGCAAGTTAGTTTATTGGTGGGATTGGCTTCTCCATTTATTTTTGAAACGAATAGGGTCAGTGCGATGGCTCATCTGACAGCTGATTATAAGATCGAACAAACTGCAACTGTTAGCAAGATCATTGCCATACAGAAAATTAATCCAACGACGGTGGAGATTGTATATGAAAACAACCAAAGACTGACATTGGATTTTTACGGAAATCATATTTTCAGAATGTTTCAGGACATACAGGGCGGTATCATCCGTGATCCAGAGGCAAAACCCGAAGCGAAGATCCTTGTCGAACAACCACGTAAGGCGGTGAATGAGCTGGAAGTAAAAGACGATGGCAGTAAAGCTACGATCACAACAAAAGATATTGTATTCTCCATAGATAAACAGACTTCTCAATTTAGTATCCTAAACCGTATCACAAATAAAGTTGTTGTCGAGAGTTTAAAACCCATCGCTTTTGAATCTAAACAAGTGTCCTTGGAATTAAAAGAAAATAAGGATGAGTACTTTTTCGGTGGTGGTGTACAAAATGGTCGGTTCTCTCATAAGGGGAAAATCATTGCGATTGAAAATCAAAATAGCTGGACCGACGGGGGAGTTGCATCGCCTACACCTTATTTTTGGTCGACGAATGGCTATGGCTTTTTGTGGCATACATTCAAGAAAGGGAGTTACGCCTTTGGGGCAAAGACAAAAGGTACCGTGAAGTTATCGCACGATACCGATTATCTGGATGTCTTTTTTATGATCAATGATGGTACGGTACCTTTGTTGAATGACTTTTACCAGTTGACCGGTAATCCTATTCTTCTGCCAAAATTCGGCTTGTACGAGGGGCACCTAAATGCATACAATAGGGATTTTTGGAAAGAAGATGAAAAGGGGATTTTGTTTGAAGACGGAAAACGCTACAAAGAAAGTCAAAAGGAAAATGGCGGCACCAAAGAATCACTTAATGGTGAAAAAGAGAATTATCAATTTTCCGCCCGTGCTGTTATAGACCGTTATAAAAAACATGATATGCCGTTGGGCTGGATACTACCAAACGATGGTTACGGCGCTGGGTATGGTCAGACCGAAACTTTGGATGGTAATATCAATAACCTTAAGGAATTTGGTGATTATGCCCGTAAAAATGGTGTCGAAATTGGCCTATGGACGCAGTCTGACCTACATCCCAAAGACAGCATCAGTGCATTATTGCAAAGGGATATTGTGAAGGAAGTACGTGACGCTGGTGTCAGGGTACTAAAGACGGATGTTGCCTGGGTAGGTCCGGGATATTCCTTTGGCTTAAACGGTGTTGCTGATGTGGGACACATCATGCCTTATTATGGCAATAATGCGCGACCGTTTATTATTTCATTGGACGGCTGGGCAGGAACGCAACGCTATGCTGGTATTTGGTCGGGCGATCAGACGGGTGGGGTTTGGGAATATATTCGGTTCCATATTCCGACATATATCGGTTCAGGTCTTTCCGGACAGCCAAATATTACCTCGGATATGGATGGAATCTTTGGTGGTAAAAACTTCAAGGTTAATATCAGGGACTTTCAATGGAAGACCTGGACACCGATGGAACTCAATATGGATGGTTGGGGATCCAATGAAAAGTATCCGCATGCTTTGGGCGAACCCGCTACTTCTATCAACCGTCTTTACCTGAAGCTGAAATCTCAATTAGTTCCTTATAGCTATAGTATCGCTAAACAGGCAGTCGATGGTCTGCCCATAATTCGTGCGATGTTTTTGGAGCAGGCAAATCAGTTTACTCTTGGGAAGGCAACACAATACCAATATTTGTACGGCCCGAACTTTTTGGTGGCACCCATCTATCAGGAAACACGTGCAGATGAAAGGGGTAATGACATCCGTAACGGTATCTATTTGCCTGATGGAGAGTGGATAGATTACTTTACTGGCGAAAAATATAAAGGTGGCCGTATCCTCAATAATTTTGATGTGCCAATTTGGAAGCTACCGGTTTTTGTAAAGAATGGAGCCATTATTCCAGTAACTAACCCGAATAATAATGTGCAGGAAATCAAAAAAGATCAACGCATTTACGAAGTATATCCATTCGGGAACTCAGAATTCACGGAATATGATGATGACGGAAAAACAGAAGCATATCGTTATGGCAAAGGCGTCAATACAAAGATTTCTTCCATACAGAAGGGCGATAAAGTGCTGTTCACAATAGCGCCGTCAACAGGTGAATTTGAAGGCTTCGAAAAAGAGAAAACAACGGAGGTCCGTTTCAATGTGACTGCTGCTCCAAAGAAGGTGACTGTTAAAGTGAACAAAAAAGGAATTAAACTTCAGGCGGCACATTCAATAGCAGAATTTAAGAATTTGGAAAATGCCTACTTCTACGATGCCCAGTCCAATTTGAATCAGTTTGCAACAAAGGGGTCAGCATTTGAAAAGGTTAGCCTGATCAAAAATCCGATGGTATTGATACGTATCGGGAAGCAGGATGTATCTTCATCAGCAGTTGAAATTCAAGTTGATGGGTTCAAGTTTGCGCCAAATGATTCGTATTTGGTACAGACGGGTTCCCTGACAGCTCCTACCGCCCAGATAACGGATAGTAATACGCAGGCTTATACATTAACACCGACATGGGAGAAAGTTGCCAATGCGGACTATTATGAGATTGCTTTCAATGATCTGACCTACTCAACCATTAAAGACAATCAATTACTCTTCGAAGGTCTGGAAGCCGAGACTGATTATAGTTTTAAGATTAGATCTGTGAATAAAGCTGGTGCTTCTAATTGGAGTACATTTAGTGCAAAAACAAAAGCCAATCCGTTGGAGTTTGCGATTGAAGGTATTAAAGCAGAAACCTCTGTAGACAATCAGGGAGGCAATGGTATCAATAAACTGTTCAACTATGACGAGGGGGATATGTGGCATACCAAGTGGGGACAAACTGCCGTTCCATTTGATGTCACGTTGGATCTAAAATCGGTCAATCAACTGGATAAGTTTGAGTATCTTCCGCGGACAGATGGCGGAAATGGCATCATTTTGAAGGGTAAAGTATTTTATAGCAACGATAAAGAGACTTGGTCTGGGGCTGGAAGCTTTGACTGGAAACGTGATGGTGAAAAGAAAGGCTTTAGTTTTGGTCAGCATCCTGTCGCACGTTTTGTTAAGATCTCAGTTTCGGAAGCTGTTGGCGGATTCGGCTCCGGTCGTGAGCTCTATGTCTTCAAAGTACCGGGATCAGCGAGCTATTTGCCAGGAGATATCAATAATGACCGCTTGATCGATCAGAATGATTTGACTTCTTATATTAACTATACCGGTTTAAGAATGGGGGATGGTGATTTCGAAGGCTATGTAAGTAATGGTGATGTCAACAAAAATAATCTGATCGATGCCTATGATATTTCAAATGTTGCCGTGTCGATTGAAGGGGGAGCCAAACCAAACAAAGAAGAAAAAGTCGCTGGTAAGCTTAAATTGACAGCATCCAAAGCGGCCTTGAAATCTGGTGATATTGTTGAAATTGCCGTAAGTGGCGAAAATCTTAAAGCAGTCAATGCACTAAGTTTTGCCTTACCGTATAATCAGGGCGACTTTGAATTTGTGGGAATCGAACCGCTTCATTTGAAGGAAATGAACAACTATACCAATGACCGTCTTCATACAAACGGTAGCAAAGCACTATACCCTACTTTTGTGAATCTGGGCAACAAGGAGACGCTGAATGGTTCTGAAATATTATTTAAAATCAAATTGAAGGCCAAACGTAACGTTAACTTCAATTTAAAAGCCATAGACGGTATTCTAGTTGATAAAAAACTCAATTCAATCAGTTTTTAGTAATTTTATAATAATAGTCGAAAGAGAAAGGGGAATGTTAAAGTTCCCCTTTTTTATACAGTTTTGATTCGAATAGGAATACAGCGGTCGTGCTATAAAGCGATCTTACGCTTAGAACATAAACAGCAATCTTGTCGCTATCATACTTTCTTAGTTTAGTATCATGTTGAGATCCATCAGAAGAATTTCGGTATCTGCCGAAGTCGCTGTGATCTTAATTTCCGAAATATCCCAGATTCCAAAGCCATCTCTTGTCTCCAATTCTTGCCCTTCTACATTGGCAGTTCCGCTGATGACGAAAATATAGACACCATTTCCAGCTTGTTTGACTTTATAGTTTTCTGTGATACCAGCGTCGAAATGCCCCAGGTGAAACCAGGCATCTTGATGTATCCATACACCCTCGTCAGCGGGATCGGGTGAAAGGATTTGTTGAAACTTATTGTGCCTTTGTGATCTATCCAGTGTAATCTGATCGTACCGAGGTGCCACATTGCGTTGATTCGGATAGACCCAGATCTGTAAAAACTTCACTTCCCGATCGTTATTTTTATTGTATTCACTATGCATGATCCCGGTTCCTGCGCTCATTACCTGAATATCTCCTTTTCGGATAATGGCCTTATTGCCCATACTGTCTTCATGTTCGAGATCTCCTTCTAAAGGTATGCTGATGATTTCCATATTATCGTGCGGATGTAACCCAAACCCTCTCCCTGCGGCAACGATATCATCATTAAGTACACGGAGTACACCAAAGTGCATCCGTTCGGGATTATGGTAATTTGCAAAGCTAAAAGTATGATTACTCTGCAACCAACCATGGTTTGCATGACCTCGGCTTGTTGACTTATGGAGTACACTATGATTTTCCAATTGAGCCAAATCATAATGGACGGCATCGGCATCCAGTGCTTCCAAAGGTTCTATTTCGTCTATGTCATTCTTCATAATACCTGCTGAAACAGCATTTGCTGTGAATATTCCGGAACCCAAAAGTCCTTTTTTTATAAAATTCTGTTTATTCATGATCTTTGTATTTATATATCCAAAATTAATCTGCCGAAAATTAATTTGCATTGAACTAGTTTAATAAAAGCTTTGTAATCAAAATTGTAGCTTTCAGAAAATTGACATAAAAGCTCGAGTGTGGAGATTGTTTACGTTCGAAAAATTCGCTAAAGCACATTCCTTAATTTCCGGGAATCAAATCGGGGAATAAGCTGTAAATTTCATTTTTTAGCAGACCGCTTCCTCCACCGTAATGTTTTATTAAACCTATAGTGTGGTTTAAACGCAATAAATGGTCTGTGATTTCAGTCTCTTCCTGCGTCGATAGACCGGAACTCAGCAATAGGATGTCGCCAGGATTAGCAGACAAATAGGTCTTGCAAGTGGAAAGATCCTGCTGAATGATGGCCTGCCAGCCCTGGGTACTTTCTATGATTCGCTTTAACGTATGGAGAATTTCCTCGTTTTTTCCGAATACAATAATGACTAAGTTTTTCATTTACAGGTTGGTTTTCATAATTGTATTGACGATAGCATTCCCTTTCAATATTTTAGAAATCGGACATTCATCTGCAATTTGCTGGAGTCGTACCACAAGGTCTTCTGCAACAGCTTGTCCGAATGAAATTTCTCGATCAAGATAGGTGACCACTTGTTCTTTCTCAATACGTAAATACATATTGGCTGTGACCTGAATCTCATCGATATGAAGTTCCTTTTTGTCAATATACATCCGTAGGGTGGCCAATGTACAGGAAACAAGAGAAGATACCAGTAGGGTATAGGGGTCAGGACCTAAATCTTCTCCACCTAATTTTTGCGGTTCATCAGTAATAAATTCACCATTACGCCATAAGATGGTTGTTTTATATTTTTGCTGACCAATATGGCCACTGACAGGATGTTCTAAAATATATTTCATACGCTTTGTTCCTTTAATTCTGATACAACAAAATTAAAGTCCATTTGATTCAATTCCATTGATGTAGTTCAAGAAATATGAAAGACTTAGAACTTCCCGGTGGGGATCACTTGTAGGTTTTTCAATTTTACAGGAACTGCAGGTGCTGCTCGATGCCGTGTAACTGATTCTGGATAACAGGATTACGCTAGAGCGGCTCTTTACGGTAAAATTATGGGGTCAATTCGCACAGCATATGAGCGGATGGTTGACAAAGCCTTAATGGCTGGCTAATCCGAGCGCCTCAAGTATAAATTGATAACGTCCTTCGACTGTTGTTTTTGGCACTTCGATGACTTCATAGCCAAGCCGCTGGTAGACATCTTTCATCCAATGGAATGTGGCCTCGGCTTCCTCCCAGGTCTGTTTGCGTTCATGATCGGTTTCATAAATATCCTGCCATGGGGGTAGGATAAATACCTTTTTGTGATAACGGTTTGCTTTGGCTTTTTCAAGCAGGGACTCTCCGATAGTTAAATTTTCCATTTCGATGTAGGCGAGTGTATCTGGAATGCCACGGTCAAAAAATACATAGCCCGGATGTGTGGAGTTCTCTTTTACTTCATCAAGGAAACTGGCATTGGATGCAACCAACATCAATGTGGCATAATATTGCTTATCCTTCCAGGGCAAACCATTGCCATTGTTTACCAATTGTTCCTGAATAATTCTCCGTGCATCTTCCGGCACAGTTCGATAGCCCTGTTGCTGTAGTTTTTTTAGTAATGTGGTTTTACCTACACCGGGGCCGCCGGTGAGGATAATAAAATAAGTTGTCTGATCCATATGAAAAAAAATGCAATGCTTCTCCAATATACTTCAAGCGTATCTATTTGAAGGAGAAGATCGTGTAAAGATTAAAATAGTTATGTGTATTGCCTGGCGATTTTCTTTTCTGGTTCCACATAAAATAAATACAGGAAGAAAAGAAAAATATACTCCAGCGGTTTCATTATCCTGTAGGTCAGATTCGATGCGCTGACTGTGTTAATTTTGACGGAGATATTATATCCGTACCTGTCATAAAAGGATCGTATATAGCGATGAATGATCGGAGATAGATCACTTAAGGTTTCCTCAAAAGCGTTGGCTATCAGTAGTTGACGGTTAACAATGATCGTATTTCCATGCCGTTTACCTAACCGTAGTGGTTTCACGACTGCCGGGTCTCCTTTGGCTGCTACCGTACAAAGATAATGTCCCTTGTGGTCTAAAATAGGTGGGTGCATTTTTTGGGAGAAAGCCCAAGTGCTGGTCTCTGTAAATACTTTGGCCATTGAATCGCTATCCTGACCAAACAGAATAAGAACCGCGGTCATCACCAGAAAAAAAGGAACAAGCAAGATGAGTGCCCATACCGGGTAATCAAATTTGGAGGAAAGCAGTTTATTGATCCTATTCAGTGTCGGATTACGATAAGTTCTGAGGAATGATGTTTCCCGCTCCTCCTGGATGACCTTCCAGATAAAACCTACGCCAAAACAAAAGCAGAAAATAGGGGTGAAAATAAAGTAAAATGTTCCTTCATTACCAACGTAGATACTAAGGGTCGATGTATCGTGATAGCTTACCTGTGTCAGCACAAAGAGGCTGATTAAAGACCCCAGCATCAAAATAATGAGGGCGAGGACAAGGGGGATAGGTGGTATTTTTCGGCCTTTTATCCAAATAGCCATTACAGCACAGTTGAAAGCAATAAAATAAAGAAACAATGAAAGGGCATGTTTCCCACCAAAAGGTAAGTAACAGGCGCCGTCAACAGGATCGACAGCCTCATGATACTGACTGGAATGAGTCAACAGACCAACTCCGGAGATGGCTAAGGATAGGATGTAGCCAATAATAACAGCATATTCAATAGATGAAATCTTTTTATTCTGTCTTTTAATTGCAGAACGTAACAGATATATTAATCCAGCAAATAAAGTGACGATTACAATAAGTACGATGTCCATGGCTTCAAATAAAATTATTAAGCGAATGTAATCAAATCATTGTTTCTAATTCATGTTCAAGGCGATCAAAGTTTTCTTCATTTTTATCCATGACAACGCTTTTGATTTTGTTGCATTCCTCAGCTGTACTAAATATCATCCGAAAACCGAATTTTGTTTTGCCGGGAGCAATATCCGTCAGCGATAGCTCCATTCGGAAAAGTGGTTTGGACAGTCTGTCCCAGGTAATTAATTTGGGGTAAATTATTTCGGAAAAAATGCATTCATTTTGATAATTACCTTTATCTGGACCATGCATGATAAACTTCCATCGTCCTCCGGGTCTAAAGTCAAATTCTTCGAATGTATTGGTAAACCCAGCAGGCCCCCACCAATTTTTTAAATGTGAAGGATTGGCGCAAGCCTCAAAGACTTGTGCTATTGTGGCATTTAGGATTCTCGAACTGACGATTTCGTTGTCCGTTGAACGTATGAAAGAGGATTTGGCCATTTGTCTCAATTGTGCATATATTAACCAAATAGTCGCTTCCAGAAACCTTTCTTTTGGGCAGGGGCATTGGTTTTCTCTGTTCCGGCTGTTGTATTTGTTGGCTCTACATGCACGGTCTCCACTTTGACATTGTGCAGGATCTCATTTTCAGGGAGACCATTGCTTTGTTCGATGTCTTTGATCTGTTCGAATGCCACAGCTTGATAGAGCAGTGGACCTTCTTTATCACAGTTAAATAGGTTGGAGTAACTTTTGGATTCATTCAAATCAAGGGGCTGTGGCTCTACAACTTCTGTGGCCTCCAAGAGACCCAATCCGCGCTCTTTGGCAAAATTCAAAGCCTTTAGGAAAATGCTAATGCGCCCATCTGAAAATAGTTGATCCAATTCCGATTTAATCTCCAGATTATGGTGATAATCGTCTAATAAACGTACGACCTGATCCGCAGAAATATATACACCCGAGCAATAATTTTCAATAAGCCTATTTTCAACTTTTTTCGTCAGTAACTCCTTGGGGATAAATTCCTCCCATTTTTTATAGTAGGAATCTAACAGCGTATTTTCTGAAAAGGATAATCCACCGCCGCGGACATAGAAATAGGTTTCAAAAAATCCTTGAACAACGGCGATGAAGAAACCATGTGTCTTGTCGAAATAGTCATTTTGATCTGTTTCCCGACCTGCATTTATAGTATCCTGGTATTTTGTTTTATAGAAATCATCAATTTGGTGCTCGGAAGCCAAGGACTCGATTTTTTCCGGATTTGTAATCACCTCAAAATACCAGGTATTAATCTGCTCTTCAGAAATTGGATGGTAACTAATGTCAAAGCCCATAATCAGCGGTTTTTTATCTGTTGTTTTTTATTTACTAAAATATTAAAAATTAACGTGTTGGACAAGTATTATACAAAAGATCATTTTTTGCCGAATTCAATATAACGATTTGCTGACTATTTCGGATCGAAAGAGGTAGGATATCTGCTGGTTTGTGGTTTTAAGTAATATTAGGTACTTTGGAGCAAAATAAAATTTATATGAAGCACTTACTATTTATTATTTTCATGTCGGCAAGTTTATTTTTCACGGCTTGCCAATCTCCAAGTCCGGAAAATTTTTTCGGGAAAGTTGTTTTAAATACAAACCTTATCGCTGATTTCGCTCCTGAGCGTTTTGGTAAACGTTTAGAACAGGAAACTGTCGAATTTGCCGATATTCCCTCCAGTAAGAAAGCGGGTGATGAAGCCCAAAAATCCGTAGAGATAAAAATTCAAACTGTTGAAAAAGCATTGAAAGATATCAATGAGCTCCATGTTTCGGATGAGGATGCAAAGGCATTAAAGGAAAAGTCTATCAGCTTATTTGAGAAGGTACTTCCGGTTTATAAAAACGAGTATACCGCCTATGCCAAACTTTGCGATACAAAGGGATCCGCTGAAGAGAAACAGAAATTGCTTGAAAAGATTCAAAAAGATCATATGCCCGAGATCGACAAAGTATTTGATGAAGTATATGCTTTAGGAAAGGCCTATGCAGAAAAACACAATCTTAATGTGAACTGGGGTAACTAAGATGGATCGGGAAACTAACTTATACAGAAATAGAAGCAAAACCGTTAAGCTTCTCGCGATGTCAGGCGGGATTTGCTTCATCCTTTTGTTGATCTTTTTGTACTGTATTGGACTCTTTGATGGTGAGTTAAAAGTCAAACCTGCTGTATTTTCGAGTGCTGTATTGCTGGTGATGCTGATGCTGTTGTTGAGCAGTTTATTAAGCCTTCGGGACAAGTCAGCTCAGATTGTATTGAATAAAAACCATTTCTCGGGGAAAACAACCCCATTGGCAAAGGCTTTTGGGATAGGGAATTGGGAAGATGTCACAGCCATTAACCTGCAAAAAGTAGGTGGTGATACCTTGGTGACTGTCACTTTGCGCAATGCTTCCAATTATAAAGACCGACTTCCATCAATGTTATGGAAAATGGCTTATTATGAAGCTACACAAGAATTAAATATCATGTATTCTGCTTCGGTGATAGCCATCGAATCGACCGAACTTTACGAATTATTTATGAGTTATTGGCAGCATTCGAAAAACAGAGTCGGGGATACAGTAAAGGACAGTAATTAGCAGCGTACATGAATAAGCGCTCATACGTTAACACTGTATAACGGATCGCGAACTTTATAGCATATCGATCTTGCGTTGAATAGTCTCCTGCTCCAGGGAGGTTTTTGCCAATGCTTGCGCACGCTGAAAGTTCGCGATTGCTTTCTGTCTATCTATATCCTTGTAGAGCTCTCCTAAGAGTGCAAAATAAAAGTGATTGTCTGATAAATTTAGTTTTTTTGCTTCAATTAATGCCATTTTTGCTCCTTTTGCCTTATATAAAGCAAATGTTCTATTGAGTACTGCGCCAGGTGAATAATTGACCATTAGTAAACGGTCGTAAAGCTCAAGGATTTCGCCCCACTTTTCTGCAGTATCTGCTTTTGTGCAATGCCATTGTGCGATTTTTGCTTCAATATGATAAGATGTCAGTTGATCACCATTGGTGGATTGATTCAGAAAATAAATTCCCTGATTGATTAACTCTTGATTCCAAAGTTTCTCGTTCTGTTGCTCATATAGGATAAATTCACCATCGGTACTGTGCCGGGCTTCGAAACGTGAAGCATGAAAACAGATTAAGGCGATGAGTGCATTTGTTTTTGGAACATTGGTCTTCTCATAAGTAGCTAACATTAACGCGAGACGTAAAGCTTCTATGCACAGTTCTTTTCTTAGAATCTGGTTCTGTGTTTTGGAATAATATCCTTCATTGAATAAGAGGTAGATAATATGTAGTACGTTGTCCAGTCTTTGGACGATTTCCTTTTCGGAGGGCAACTCAAGTTGGATCTTCTCTGTGCGGAGCTTTTCTTTTGCCCGGAACAAGCGCTTGTTGATGGTTTCCTTATTGGAGAGAAAGGCTTCGGCAATTTCTTCAATACCAAAACCGCATAGAATCCGCAAAGCGAGTCCGATCTGGGCCTCACTGGCAATTGCAGGTGTACAGATGGCGAATAGCATCTTTAACTGGCTATCCTTGATATTCTCCTGCGTAAAGCTAAATTCATCAGTATCTTCCACAAGGACTTGTTTTTGATGTATTTCTGGCATTACCTTGCTTTCGAAAATCTTATTCCGTCTAAAGTGACTTAAGGTTTTCTGCTTGGCTACCGTGTAAAGCCATGCCGTTGGATTTGGAGGCAAGCCTTTTGTCTGCCACGATTCCGTAGCCAGCAAAAATGTCTCACTGACGATATCTTCTGCAATTTCAATATACTGTAGACCGAAACCTTTTGAAATTACTGCGACAATCTTACTGAATTCCTGTTGAAAGAGCTGTTTAAGAAAATTAGATTCCATCATATAGAATAGGGCAATTGCATATTTTACAATTGCCCCTAAAGCTTTTTAAACTAATAGTGCCCTGATCTCAACACTACCATTGGATTCCAAAATAGGACAACCATGGGCCAAAGTTGTCGCTTCCTCAAGATTCTCTGCTGAGATGACAATAAACCCGCCAAGACTTTCTCGGATCTCCACAAATGGGCCATCGGTGATGACTCCGCCGGGTTTTAACACTTTTCCACTTTTTTCAAGTCGTGACCCATGGTCGGAAAGTTTTCCCTGCGCTTCAATACCAGCGATCCAATCATGCCATTTTTTATTTATCTTGGCAATTTCTTCATCATTCAAAAGAGGCTGCTCATTGCCTGCCTGCCGAAATAATAAGATGAAATCCTTCATGCTTAGCGTTTAATTTGTTAAATAAATTGATGTATCTCGTTTTAGTTTATGCTATGCTGTCTGCACTTTATGCTGACCGACTTTGTACCCTCCGGCTTCAGTACGGAAAGAAATGTTAAAACGGTTGTATGCATTGATCGTGGTTATAGCAAGCGTCAGGTCAATCAGCTCTTCCTCAGAAAATTCCTGATTCGCTATGGCGTACACTTCGTCCGGTACATCCCCATTGGTTATCTTCGTTACTGCTTCTGCCCAGGCCAAGGCCGCGCGTTCACGTGCACTGTATAGTGGTGCTTCACGCCAAGCGTCCAATAAAAACAGGCGTTGTGGATTTTCACCGGTTGCTAGTAGATCTTTAGAATGCATATCCAGACAATAGGCACAGCCGTTGATCTGTGACACTCTAAAATAAATGAGATGTAAAAGCTCTTGTTCAATCGTACATTTACCTAAATAAGCACCCAATCCAAACATTGCTTTCATAGCATTTTGGCCTTTTGCGAAAAAATTGATTCGTTGTTTCATTTTATTATTGTTTTAAGTGTAACTGTTTTACACTACAATAATGATTGAAGTTAAAGAAATTGGACATAAGGCCTGTAATATTTTTTTATTTCTTTTTAAGTTTTTGATTTTTAGCGCTTTAATTTGATTTTCGAATATGAAATTCAAATCATTTTTTATAATTATTTCCGTCATTTTGAGAACAACGATTGACCTTTGCAGAAAGGATGAATGAGCTATGTGTATTAGCTTTAGATCGGAATAATGCAGCGGTTGAATTGTAACATCCTTGGCGTAATGTGATTAAAAGTTGACAACAATTGTTAATTTTAATCAAATTACTCCAATGAAATTAATAACATATACGTTTACAATACTGGGATTTGGCATCCTGGCATCCTGCGGGTCGGGATCCAATACAAAAAAGGCTCTTGCGGATACTGCCTCCAATGCAAGCTTTAAAGCTTACGAAGATCGGTTCATCGAACAGCTTTGGAAAGAAAATCCTGAATGGGCCACACAGGTAGGTTTTCATCGATACGACTCATTGCTAACGATCCCTGACGCCAAAAGCAGGTCTTTACGTTTGGAATTTTCGAAACAGCATCTCAATCAGTTAAAAAGCTTTGACCTGGACGATCTGAACCTCTCACAGCAGACAGATTATCACCTAATCCAGAATTACCTGGAATCCAATGTATGGTCGATCGAAAAGGAAAAAGCTTACGAATGGAATCCCTCTGCCTATAATGTGAGCGGTACCATTGCCTTTATGCTGGCCGAGAACTACGCCCCACTGCACGACCGTCTTCACGCTATTGAACAGCGTATGGCGAAAATCCCTGCCTATTACGAAGCCGCTAAAGCACAAATTAAAAATCCAGCAATCGTATTGACGGATCTGGCGATACAACAGAATTTAGGTGGGTTATCGGTATTTGAAACGGATCTACGTGATTCTTTAAAAAAATCTAATCTTCCGGCAGCTGAAAAAGCAGCTATTCAAGTTAAAGCCGATCAGGCCATAAAAGCAATAAATGGATTTGTAGCATTTTTAAAAACTAATCCGAACCCATCACCGCGGAGCTTTAGACTGGGGCAGGAACTATACGATCAAAAGTTTAAGTATGACATCCAGTCAGGATCTACTGCGGCGGAGATCTACGATGCCGCCATAGCACGTAAGCGCTATCTGCATGCGGAAATGTATAAAATCAGTAAGGAGCTATGGCCAAAATATTTTGGAAAGACTGCGCAGCCCGCAGATAGTTTGGTGCTGATCCGTAAGATGATCGATACTTTATCTGTTAACCACGTCAAAGCGGAAGATTTTCAGTCTGCTATTGAGGCACAGATCCCAAAACTGGTTGAATTTGTGAAAAAGAAAGATCTCTTATACATTGATGACAGTAAACCACTCGTTGTACGGAAAGAACCTGCATACATGGCCGGGGTGGCCGGTGCTTCTATCAGCGCGCCCGGTCCCTATGATAAAGGCGGAAATACCTATTACAACGTTGGTAGTCTCGCAGGATGGACAAAAGAGGCTTCAGAAAGCTATCTACGGGAGTATAATCACTATATTTTGCAGATTCTGAATATTCACGAAGCTATCCCAGGCCATTATACGCAATTGGTATATGCCAATCAGTCCCCGAGCTTAATCAAGAGCATTTTAGGAAATGGGGCCATGATCGAAGGATGGGCTGTATATACGGAGCAGATGATGCTTGAAAATGGCTATGGTGACAATGCACCTGAAATGTGGTTGATGTGGTACAAATGGCATTTACGTACCGTATGTAATGCGATCCTGGATTATAGCGTACACGTAAAGAATATGAGTGAAAAGGATGCTATGCATCTCTTGGTTGACGAAGCATTTCAACAACAGGCAGAAGCCGCTGGGAAATGGAAAAGGGTATCCGTAAGCAGCGTGCAGCTGACTTCTTATTTTACAGGATATAAAGAAATCTATGATTTAAGAGAAGCTGTGAAAAAAGAGGAAGGTGCCAAATTTAAGCTCAAAAACTTCAATGAGAAATTTTTAAGTTGTGGCAATTCGCCCGTAAAATATATCCGGGAAATGATGCTGAAAAAATAGGTATAAGAAACCGTATTGGAAAGCCACCTGACATGCACTGCCCCAAAAAAGTTAT
Source organism: Sphingobacterium sp. NGMCC 1.201703 (assembly GCF_047784615.1). Classification (NCBI taxonomy): domain Bacteria; kingdom Pseudomonadati; phylum Bacteroidota; class Sphingobacteriia; order Sphingobacteriales; family Sphingobacteriaceae; genus Sphingobacterium; species Sphingobacterium sp. NGMCC 1.201703. Next base: position 15,265 of record NZ_JBLOHD010000001.1, read on the forward strand.
ACACTATTTGGGGCAGTACACACACCGGGTGGCTTTTTATTTTTGTAACAAGCTTGATTGAGACGTTATAGCGGTTAAGTTTTCTCTTTTAAGCGACTTTAGCAAACCTGTTCCGATACTCTATTGGGGTCAGGCCTGTTATTTTTTTGAAGATATCCCGAAATGCTTTGGTGTCCGTGTAGCCTACATCATACATTACCTGGGAGACATTTTTCCTTGATGCCTCAAAAAATTTCTTTGCGGCCTCAATGCGTACACGCTGGATATATTCCACGGGCGTATTATTTGTTGCTTCTTTGAATCTGCGTTCGAAAGTTCGACGGCCAATATTAACAAAATTGGCTAAATCTTCTACCGTAATTTTTTCCTCGTATTTCAGCTCAATGTAGTCTTGTGCTTTTTGGATATCAACGTCATCGTGATTTCGCTGTCCCCGGAATATTGCAAACTGAGACTGACTGTCCCTACTGATATCCAGTGCAAAATATTTAGCGATCATAACAGCTGTTTCGCGATCAGAAAATTTTTCGACGAGGTACAGAATTAAATTCCATAGGCTGCTGGCCCCACCGCTACTGTAGATATTATCGTTTTCGGTGATAACGGCGCCATCTTCGACTTCTATCTCGGGGTATTTTTCCTGAAATTCGCTGATATAGGCCCAGTGAGTAGAGCATTTCTTACCATTTAACAACCCAGTTTCAGCCAATAGAAAAGCACCGACGCATAAGCTAGCCAAACGGGTACCCCTTAAGTGAAGTTTTCTAAAATAAGGTATTGCTTCGGCGTTGTCCCTTATTCCGGTGTCAATATCACCAAAAGTCGGCGGTATAATCAGTAGATCGGTACGATCGACATCTTGCAGTAAGCGATTTGTTTTTATCGTATACTCACCGCTATTGGCCGGTACATATTCACTAAGACCGACATACTCAACCTCGAATATCGGTTTCTTTCCAAATGTTGATAGAAATTCATTGGCTGTGTGGAAGGTCCTAAATGCCGGTGTGATACCTTCAATTGTACCATATTGGGGAACAAAAACAGAGATCTGCATATCTTTTGGGTTTATGTGATAAAGGTACAAATTGTTTTTGTCGTAATCCACCCCTAAAGTTGTCGGTTTTACAATGTGCCGACCTTTAAAATCCTTTGCATCTTTGCTATATCATTATAAACAAATAAAAATAAATCATGAAAACACAAACAAAAATCAAGGTAGAAGCAACTGTAAAAGCTCCAGTGGCAAAAGTATGGCAGCAATGGAATACACCAGCAGATATTATGCAGTGGAATGCTGCGGATCCAAGCTGGCATTGTCCAAGCAGCGAAAATGATCTGCGTGTAAATGGCACATTCAAGAATCGCATGGAAGCCAAGGATGGAAGTTTTGGGTTCGATTTTGAGGGAACGTACGATAAGGTCGAGTTATATCAGGAAATTGCCTATACCATGGTCGACGGTCGGACAGTGAGTACACTATTTTCTGAGACGGATGGAGAAACAGTCATGATCACCACATTTGATGCGGAGCAGATGAATGATCCTGAATTTCAGAAGCAAGGTTGGCAATCCATTCTGAACAACTTTGTAAAACATGTTGAATCAACAAATTAATCAGCATAAAATATCAACACCATGAAAAAGAATCGAATTATTTTCTGGATCGCAACAGTATTTATTGTTATCTGGGAAGGCATTATGCCATTAGGTACACTACTATTTGCACCGCAATATATCAATGCGGGGACAAAACCTTTGGGCTACCCGGATTATTTTGCCTATGCACTTATTATCTGTAAAGTTCTTGGCGTCATTGCCATTGCCATTCCACAGGTTCCGGCTAAATTAAAAGAATGGGCTTATGCAGGATTAACATTCAGTTTGTTATTTGCCTTTATCAGTCATGCTTGTGTGGACAAAAATATAACCTACATGTTATTGCCACTTATCGTACTGGCTATTCTGATGTTATCTTATGTCTATCGTTCAAAGCTAGCTGGTGTAAATCCTGCCTCGCATCAAAATGAGTATACTGGCGCATCGGCGCTATCTTAATATTAGTGGTATGACAGTGTTCCCGTCCGAAAGGATAGGTTTATTGAAAATTTATTAGACAGAACAAAAATATAGTATTATCTATTTACATTATAAACAATCAATCAAGATGAAAACAAATTCAGTTTCTTTACATCGGGTTATTCAGGCAAGTCCTGAAAAAGTCTTCCGCGCTTTCGCAGATCCTGTAGCGCATGCTACCTGGCTACCTCCTTATGGTTTTGTCTGTACCGTACAGCAGATGGATTTTAAGGTAGGCGGTCAATTCAAGATGACGTTTATCAATTTCGGTACAGGTAATGGACATTCTTTTGGTGGCGAGTATCTCGAAATTACGAACAATGAATTTATCAAGTATGTCGACCGCTTTGATGATCCCAACTTACCCGGAGAGATGACGACGACGGTTTCCTTACGTGCAGTCAGCTGCGGTACCGAACTTAAAATTGAACAAACAGGCATTCCTGAGGTTATTCCTGCAGAAATGTGTTACCTGGGATGGCAGGAATCTCTGGAAAAAATGAAAAAACTTGTGGAGCCTGTCATACCAGACGCATAGTTTAATTCAATTTGTTTGGGATATGGAAGGGTTAAGAAGTGGAGTTTTTATCACATTTTCGGGAAATTGTAGAAAGGCACTTACGTTTTATCAGTCATGTTTTGGGGGAAGTTTGGAGTTTGATATACTGGATAAAAAGATAAATGGATATGCAGAGCTACCTATTGTAAGTGCTTCACTTATTTCCCCAAATGTGGTTATCTATGGTTCGGATCTGGTACACGATGATGGGCGAAAAATTGGCAATTATCTTTCGGTATTTTTGTCTTGTACAAATGTGATTGATCGTGGTGAGCTTGTTTCCAAATTGACATCTGGACGACATGCTGTACAAGGAAACAACGAGACGGACCCGCTGATAGAGGTGACCGATATATTCGATGTAAGGTGGATATTGGGCATACAATAACGTTTTTACACTTATTTTTTGTCTAGTTGGGACAAAATCAGTGGCGACCAATGGTCTGCCGATCAATCCGAATGTATATGTTACCGATCCCGTATTCAAATCCGTGGGCGATAAGCTAGCTCTATACGGGATTCATGTAGAATATGTTGATTTCCAGATTAGCAGAAGTTTTGGTGGCTCATTCCGTTGTAGCACGCAACCGTTAGTAAGGCGATCTTAAATGAATGATTTTAATCCAGATCCATTACAGTAGGAAGCGAATTATTATTGTCTCACCATTTCTGGTACCATGTGCGAGCTTTGATCTGTACCCTTAATTACTTTCTGATGAAGTGTAACTTCGTGTGTGCTTCGGGCACACTTTAATCAGTGGTAATTTAGTTTAGTAACGCGCATGGAACTACAGATAACGAATAGCAGCCTTAACGACATCGAAACAATTTTTAAATTTTATAAGCTTGCAACAGATTTTCAAAAAGCGAAGTCCATGGTTTCCTGGCCTGAGTTTAATCGAAAGCTTATCGAACAGGAGCTGGAGGAGAATAGGCAATGGAAAATGATTGCGGATCAGGATATCGCCTGTGTCTGGGCGACAACATTCGATGACCCTGATATTTGGGAGGAGAGAAATGACGATCCGGCAGTTTACATCCATCGCATCGCAACGAATCCTAATTTTAGAGGCAAGAATCTTGTTAGCAATATTGTGAATTGGTCGATTGAATATGCGATTGCAAATAATAAGAAGTTTGTTCGATTGGATACAGTAGGTGAGAATAGAGGATTGATTGATCACTACACGAAATGTGGTTTTGATTTTTTTGGCTTAAAGAAGCTTCGTAATACAGCAGGCTTACCGGCACATTATGACAATGCTACCGTAAGTTTGTTTGAGATAAAACTTTGAGCGCTTTAATCAAGCCAATTTGTTTATATCGTTTTTTCGAGATGTGGAAGCCGTGTAATCAATAACTGTTTTTTTGTTGATATTGCCCTGAAAAATAGGTAGATCTGCCTGTTTTTTGCGAAATTTTGTTATATTGTTGTAACAAATTGTCGTTTGGGTATACTAACGAATTATTAACAGTTAAACTTATTTATGAATTTATCAATTGAAAGTCTCAGTAAAACCTATCCGAATGGTGTAAAAGCCCTTGACGAAGTAAATCTTGAAATAAAACCGGGTATGTTTGGTCTTCTAGGGCCAAATGGCGCGGGAAAATCCTCCTTGATGCGAACCATAGCAACACTTCAGAAGCCTGATCATGGCCGCATTACTTTTGGGGATATCGATGTCCTTGGTAAGCAGATGGAGCTGCGTAAAGTTTTAGGCTATTTGCCACAGGAATTCGGCGTTTATCCGAACCTTTCAGCGACAGATTTATTACAGTATTTCGCAAAACTCAAGGGGATTAAGACAGGAGCTGACCGGCAGGCCATTATCAAGCGTGTTCTTGAAGTAACCAACCTTTGGGATGTACGCAACAAAAGTGTTAGTGGCTATTCAGGCGGGATGAAGCAACGCTTTGGCATAGCCCAACTATTGCTTAACGATCCTAAACTAATTATTGTTGATGAACCTACGGCCGGATTGGATCCAGCCGAAAGACATCGTTTTTTAAATGTACTACGGGAGATCGGAACCAATCATACCGTAATTTTTTCGACACATATTGTGGATGATGTCCGCGAATTATGTCATGAACTGGCTATCCTCAATGGCGGTAAAATATTATTGCGTGGCACACCAAAAGAGACTATAGAAAAATTGGAAGGCAAGATCTGGGTACGTATCATTAGCCGTGATCAATTGGATCAGTATACACAAACGTATAATGTTATTTCCACCAACTACAATCAGGACAACACACTCAACATCCGGGTTTATAGTGATGTACGACCAGATGAATCCTTTGTCAATGCACAGGGCCAACTGGAAGACGTTTATTTTGTCGCACTAAAAAATGACCAGCGCCATGTTTAGTCCGATTTTTAATTTTGAATTTACGCGCTGGTTTAAGAGTGTCGCCGTCTATATTTATATGGCTTTATTCTTTGTCCTGTCGTTATTCATCATGTTGTCCTCACTGGGGATATTTGATGGCGTTACGGCAACGACTTCGTCCAATACGGTCAGAAATTCGCCCTGGGCCATTAATGAGATGATAAACGGGATGTCTTCGATTATCTATTTCTTAATTCCTTCGATTGTGGGTGCCAGTGTTTATCGGGATTTTCAATATAATGTACATACCATTCTCTTTAGTTATCCTTTTACCAAAACTGACTATCTGCTGGGTAAGTTTTTCGGATCGATCGCAGTGGTACTCGTTATCGTACTGGCGTCGACCTTGGGTATTGTTGTTGCACAGTTTGTCCCAGGGATTAATCCAGATTTGTTGGGGCCGGTACATGTTTTAGCTTATTTCCAGACCTATCTCATTCAGGTCATCCCCAACCTGATTATCCTTAGTGCTATTATTTTTGTGTTGGTCACTTTTACGCGTAATGTATATGTCGGTTTTGTTGCGGTACTGGTACTTATTATTCTACAGGTGCTTGTCCAAAATCTGACCACAAATGCTGATCAGCGTTATCTTGGGGCATTGATCGATCCCTTTGGTGATAGTGCTATTTCTTATTACACCCAGTACTGGTCGCCTGAAGAAAAGAATACAAATAATCTTCCTTTTCTAGGAGCGATTATTTATAATCGTCTGATATGGCTCGCAGTAGCGGCATTATTTATTGGTGGATTTTACCTTTTATTTTCTTTCTCCCAGGAGTCCATTTCAGTCAAAACAGGTAAGAGGGGGAAAAGATTGACAAAAAATAACTTCGATAGTGTTTTTCGGCTTAACCTACCTATAGTTAGCTACGACTTTTCGTTTGTTCATTATTTGAAAACGACCTGGACATTGGCGCGATATGACTATCGGTATATTGTTAAAAATCCGGTCTTTTTGATTTTAACGCTTGTCGGTGTTTTGTTTATTATATTAATGGCCAGTACAATCGGTGCAATTTTTGGTACGTCGACTTATCCGGTTACCTGGAAGATGCTGATGATACCGGGAACGACCTTTAAATTCTTTTTGTTGATCCTGACTTTTCTTTTTACAGGTTTACTGGTCCATCGTGGTACGATTACACGCATGGGTGGTTTATTGGATGCAACACCCGTCCCAAATTGGACGCTTATGGGGTCCAAAATAATCGCAATTATCTTAATGCAATTAACCTTGCTTACGGTGGTCATGCTCACCTGTATGGCATTTCAGGTTTACCATCGTTACTATAATTTCGAAATAGGGCAGTACGTTATGCATCTCATGCTATATGGTATGTTGGGAAATATCGTATGGCTATTTGTATCCATTTTTGTGCATACGCTCTTTAAGAATTATCTGGCCGGTTTTTTTATTCTGCTAACCCTGTTTATCGGATTGCCATTTTTATCCTTGGTAGGCGTGGAGCAGACGATTTATCAATTTAACCAGGGGCCAGATCTCGAGTATTCAGATATGGATGGTTTTGGCTATATCATACCTTTTTTAACCTATCGGGTATATTGGCTGTTGTTCGCGGTGTTTTTTCTTACGGTAGCTCTCTTGTTATGGCGTAGAGGCGGCTTCTCCGGAACGAAGGAACGCTGGGCAATATTAAAGACAAACTCAAGTCCGACGAGTATAACTGTGCTTCTGGTCAGTTTTCTTGGTTTTGTGGGCATTGGTGCGGGTATATATTATGAAAACCATATTAAAAACCCTTATTACACCAGTCTTGATCATGAAAAACAGTCTGTGGAATGGGAGAAGAAGTATAAAAAATACGAGCTTCGGCCCCAACCACGTGTTGTTGATATCAAGTTCAATATGGATATCTATCCTTCCACACGCAGCTTTAAAGCTCAGGCATCTTATATATTGAAGAATAAAACTGCAGTTGCCATAGATTCCATATTTGTCAATTATAATGATTACGACTATACCTTTTCTTTCAATGTTCCCCATAAGCTAATCTCGGCTGATGATATTTACAATTTCAATATCTATAAGTTGGCCAAACCGATGGCTCCAGGGGATTCCATTATCTTAAATTTCAGTACACTTAGTCCGGCTAACACTTGGGTGAACGAGAAATCACCCGTTAAAGGCAATGGAACTTTTATTAACAATATGCTGTTTCCGAATATCGGCTACCTGGATCGGGGGGAGCTGGTGGATAATGATATCCGAAAAAAATATGGCTTGCCCCATCGGGACCGTATGGCTCCACCCAGTGATTCCAATGCGCGAAAGGATAATTACATTTCCAATGATGCAGACTGGATCCGCTTTGAGGCCACTGTGAGCACGGATCCAGACCAGCTGGCCATTGCGCCGGGATATCTGACCAAACAATGGGAGAAAGATGGGCGGAAATACTATCAGTATAAAATGGATGCTGCTATATTGAATTTCTTCGCTTTTAACTCCGCTCGATATGAAATTAAAAAGGACAAATGGAATGGAGTCAACTTAGAGATATATTACCACAAAGGACATACCTACAATCTGGACCGGATGATGGCTTCGAGTAAGGCTTCGTTAGCCTATTATACTAGCGAGTATAGTCCTTATCAACATCGACAGTTGCGTATTGTTGAATTTCCCCGAACAGCCGGAACTTTTGCACAATCCTTTGCCAATACTATTCCATTTTCTGAGGCTATAGGTTTTATTGCCGATGTGGACGAAAAAAAAGATGACGCGGTGGATTATCCCTATGCTGTCACTGCGCATGAAATAGCGCACCAGTGGTGGGCACATCAGGTGGTAGGCGCCAATACGCAGGGAGCTACATTGATGTCAGAAAGTATGTCTGAATATTCCTCTTTGAAAGTACTGGAAAAGCGTTATGGAAAAGGGCAGATGCGCAAGTTTCTCAAAGATGCGCTGGATGAGTATTTAAAAGGAAGAGGGGCAGAGTCATTTGGTGAAAGGCCATTGATGTACAATGAAAATCAGACATACATACATTATCAGAAAGGTTCATTGGTTTTGTACGCACTGAGCGATTATCTGGGAGAAGCGGTTTTCAACCATACGGCGAAAACATATTTGAAAAATACCGCTTTCCAAAATCCACCTTATACAACATCCGTGGAGTTTGTGGATGCATTTCGTAGTGCCACGCCAGATTCATTGCGTTATCTGATCAAAGATATGTTTGAAACGATTACCTTATATAATAATAGGGTGGAGCAGGTGCGTACTAAAAAACTGAATAATGGAAAATACCAGGTCGATATCCAATTTGAAGTCGCCAAATATCGTGTAGATGCCAATGGGAAAAAGAGCTATCATGATCAGGGGGGACAACCGATAGTGTTTAAAAAATCCGACCGGGTGACATTGAAATCTCTACCCCTTAGGGATTATATCGAGGTGGGAGTTTTTTCCAAGTCAACAGATAAGAAAAACGGGAAACCGCAGGAGCTTTATCTGAAGAAACATCGTATTGACCAGATTAATAATAAGCTGACGCTGATCGTCGATCGGCAGCCCATTCAGGTCGGTATCGACCCATACAACAAACTGATTGACATAGACTCGGATGATAATAGAAAAGATATTTAGTGCGGCCAGGGCAATGAAAGCATAGCAATACGAAGGTCCTTTTTTCTGGTTGAATAGCTTACATATCTTGATTTGTGAGCTATTCAACCTTTTTTTGTACTCCTGCTAAGTATTATGGTCTCGCTCATTGTATTGACGAATTGTAAAATAATCATAACAGATTGTAAACGTGTTCTGAGGATATGGATAATAAGAGGTTTATTTGTTTAAAGCTGTCCAACAGTGAAATATAATCAAATGGCTAAAAATATATATCGCATACTTGTCCTGGTAATTATCACTTCACTTCTATTTACTGTGGATTCGATTGTCGAGGCAGTTTTCCAATTTAAGTACAACAAATTGTTTGAGGTAAATGAAGCACTTGTGCCAATGCATGAGCTGTATGGGGAGGAACGTATCCAAGCGGACAAAAATTTTCTGTATGGTATTGTTTGCTTTATTTCGTTGCTATTGTTTTTATTTTTATGGTCTCAAGAAAAACTAATCACTGTAAAACGAGTTGATTCGACTCCATTTAAATCTATTTTATTCAAGATTTTCTCGATCAGGCTTTTGGTCTTTTTTTTAATATTTGCCTCATTGATGATGAGTTTGGTAGTCTTTGAAACCGTATTCACTACATATATTACTTCAAGTAGCCTCTTGGCAGGCGGAGCAATATTATTCATTCTCAATGTGATGATCTTTTTACCATATTTAGCCTGTATTGGTATTTACGATGGACTTAGGTTGCATACATTTATCAAATTTAGTGGCGGTATGAGTGCTTTACTTGTCATTTGTATGGCAATCGGTATCGGTCAATATGCGGCAGGTGGAATTGCGGCGCTCTTATCTTCATTTGGATTTGCAAAAGCGATGAAGACCGAATATGAGGGTATAGCAGCATTTTTTGAGCTAAGCGGAAAGCCCCTTGGTGAGCAGCTAGGAAATCCGGCTCCCGAATATTATCCGGATACGCCGATAGGTAGGGGATCGGATATGGGCTCCCTTACTCCCAAAAATAGTATCGTAACGGATAAAATCGTTTTCTATGCACCGAAGGAAAAGTCAACTATGATTTTGTTTGCTTTGGGGTTTGTAGGTGTTCTAATTTCCTTTATTGGTCTTCAGCTGGTTGATTTTAATCGTTTTGAACTGGCCCCTATTTTCTTTTTACTTTTTGGTGGTATTGCTTTTTTGTTTGCAGTGCGTATTTTTATAAATAGAAGGAAAGCAGTATTGCTTGAGATTGATCAAGATGGCTTTCGCTGTATCGATATGGATCTGTCATACGCCGAATCTACGGGTAATGCATTGGATGTAATTTATAGGTTATATATTTTTCCCAGATACAAACGGTTTCTGTTGTCGGAGGTAAGAAGATTTGAAATAGAATACGATACAGCTATCGGTCCGGTGCTTCTTTTTTTTCCGGTTCATTTTAAAAAGAGGATGATGGTGTTTTATTTTGATCAACACTATACGGTCGAGGTTATCTACAATCTATTGGAAGAAAAGAGAAGGGCCAAGACGGTCTATGGAGCATTCAATAGTTGAATGTTTTATTTTGCTGGCTGCGGTCTTTATCGGGGTGTTTGGGCATGTACTTAGGATAATATAATCCGGTAGCATCTATTTTATGCAAATGTTTGGAAAGATGAAAATATGAGAAATAAGAAAATCTATCTTTTGATCATTGCAATTGTTATTGCGGCCGCAATTGCGTTTTCTATGGGATATCGGATTCCGGAATGGTCTAAACACCGGGATTGGATTTTTATGCCCCAAAATAATGATTCATTTTTTGAAATCGAAAAAACGGGCATGGAAGCGGATAGGGTGTTTCAGGTGGACAATTCAAAAAATGATATTCTATTAGTAAAAATTGATGATGTTATTCAAGCGACTTTAGCCACTGAAAAAGGCAGGAAGATAAGGGAAATTGCCAAAACAAAGGATTTTTATATCGATTCACTGAATCAGCGATTTATCTTTTCTAAAGAGATTTTTAAAAACGATACACTCTTTAAAAAGCAATTGATAGGTATCCGTTTTTCTGATTATCATAAAGAGGAAGACCTGGTTCCAGCGGATTTTATCCTGGAGGAGACACAGTCGGAATTTTTGAAAAGGAAAAATTATCCTCAAACGAGCAATCCGACTGATGAAGAAAAAGAAAGGCTAGATGCTGCCTATATAAAAGAAAAAACAAAGGAGATCGATTTTTACCGCACACTTTATCCTGTAACCAAAATATGGGCCGGAAATGAGACGGAAACAGAATTCTATACCGATGCAAAAGGAAAATTATATACTGTCGGAAAGACAAGGGTAGGTTATAATGAAAGTATAAGGCCTAAAATTATTGAGTATGGCGTTCGACCTTATGAAATGGCGGCGAAACCAACCATAGAAAGCAATTTCATCCATTCGCATTACCTCAATATTTCTTTCAGACAACATGAGATCGAATACTTTCGTGTTAAATTTGGAGACAGGTATTTCAACTTTAGGTACAAGAATAAGACAGATGCTTTTCCTTCGCCCTTGTATTTTCCTAAAAACAACAAGGATACTCTTTTGTGTAGCATAAACCGGCAACTCTACTGGGTTTATCCCAAAGCGAATAAACTAAAAAAATGATTTTTGCTTTTGTGCTCCCACCTGGGCTCGAACCAGGGAGCAAAAGATTATGAGTTTTTTTATCGGTACCACATTACTAGATGCTAGAATGTTGGTTCTGTCTTGCAAAAGCAAATCATTAAAATATTTTTCAATTATCAAATATGGTCATGTTACAAAGTTTATGGTGAATGAGATTGAATTTAATAGCTAGATACAAAAAGGTTATTGTTAATTTAATAATCATGCCTTAACAGTAGTAATCTAGATTCGCTAGCCGTTTTATGAAAGGAGGAATACGGGTATTAAAAATCACATGAGCATGTGATAGAAGCCACAATTGATTTTTCTAATTTCGTTGAGATTGTTGTAGCTCATATTTTAGAAGATAGAAATGACTTTTATTTATTGATAAATAATTGAAAATGCAATGAATATAGGAATTATTAGTGGTTTTTTTTTGCTGATTGTCTTAAGCGGTTGCAGAAAATATAATGAAGTTGTTGTTGGTCAGTATGGTAAAAAGGTACTTTCTGAAATCAACAGTAAAACAAGTAGTTCGGAAAGTAAGATTATGTTAACCTATGATAGGAATGATAGACTGGTCGGTTATACAACTACAGTCACTTTGCCGGAAAATACTTCTAAATCCCTTGTTACAATTAAATATAATGATGATAATTTTATTTCAGAAATAAATAGTAATGAGGTCTATAAATTGAAGTTTTATTATGAAAGCCCGGGTGTGATTGAACATACCGAAGAATTTGACCACAAAGGGCGTGTTGTGGTTACGCACTCTTATCATTATGATATGAAAGGATTTTTGAAAGAGATTATAGACCGTCTACATTTGGGAGACAATGAGGGAACTTTTATTAAAAACTCTTATAATTATGATCAAAACGGAAATCTTACAGTGGTCATGGCTGCTATTTTGCATCCGGGCTCGAAGAACTTTGTACCATGGCGTGAGACTTATTATAAAGAATACGACAATAAAATTAATATTTTGCCCTTGTCCATGAACCATCCATATATTGTGTTCAATAACCTTCCACGTCACAATTCGAGAAAAATTACAAGTATAGACACTAAAACTGGCGCAATACTATCTATTTTTAAGAATGAATATGTTTACGATGACTATGGTTATCCGCTATCATTGATACAACGCGGATATTTTGGGTCAAGTGAGTTGGTAACAAAAACAACGTACAAGTATAAATAACATTATATCGGGATCTCGATGTAAGAATATATTTAGGAGACTTGGTAGCTATTATGATAAACAAATAGCAATGTGAAATTTTCTGGCTATTATGGCTGGCAGGATATAAATAAAAAATCAAGTGGATAAAAATACTTTTCATCAATGAAAACTGATGCGTAGAAACAAAAAAATCGCTTTCTTGTTCAGATAAGCGATTTTTTTTGTGCTCCCACCTGGGCTCGAACCAGGGACCAAAAGATTATGAGTCTTCTACTCTAACCGACTGAGCTATAGGAGCAGGTCGTTTGTATTGTCAATTTTAGTTTTGTTAATACTGTTTTGACGATGCAATTATCGATATTTGCATCGGTATTTCAAAATAATTCGATGGAAAAAATTAAAAATATTGTTCTTGATTATGGGAATGTAATCTTCATGATCGACTTTATAAAGTTGAAAGGTGCTTTTACTCAGTTAGGTATAGCGAATGTTGACGAAGTTTTTGGGCATCATGGTCAAAGTGCGCTTTTTGATGATTTTGATAAGGGAAAAATTGATGCTAGGCAATTTCGGGATGGAATTCGGGAAATCACTAAAAACCATGCCTTGACCGATACGCAGATTGATACGGCCTGGAACAGTTTGCTGATCGGGGTTCCTGAAGGGTACCATGAGTTATTATTGTCATTGAAAGATAAGTATCGCACTTTTTTGTTGAGTAATAATAATGCGATCCATTATGCTTATTGTATGAAAGCTATTCAAGAAAAATATGCTGTTGCTGACAATTCGGGATTTTTTGAAAAAACCTATTATTCGCATTTGGTTGGCATGCGTAAGCCTGACGCGGAGATTTTCGAACTGCTGATGGCGGAGCAGCAGTTGAAGCCAGAGGAGACGTTGTTTGTTGACGATAGTCCCCAGCATTTGGCTACCGCAAAACAATTGGGCTGGCATACAGCGCTGTGTACCAAGGAAAAACCATTGCAATTGATACTGGAGGAGTTCGGATTACTATAAAAATTATTTTTCTTTTCATATTCGTGGAAATATTGTACCTTTGTCCCACTTTAAATTTTAAAAGCGACGAAAGGAGGTATATACAACGCATGATTATCGTAAATGTAAAAGAAGGAGAATCTTTAGATAGAGCATTGAAACGTTTCAAGAAGAAATTCGAGAAAACTGGTGTTTTAAGAGAGCTGCGTTCACGTCAAGCTTATGAAAAGAGATCTGTAACTCGTCGCATTCAAGTGAAAAAAGCGATTTACAAACAATCTTTGAATCAAGATGTGGCTAACTAATTGATTCGTTGAGAATTTAAAAATATAAAGGGAAAAGCATTGCTTTTCCCTTTTTTTTGTGCTTTTAAGTTTGTAATTTAAGGATAGTATAGCGAGGGAATTTATGTTGGAAAAGGAATTTATCCGGTATTTGCAGATTGAAAAGAGATATTCAGAACATACGGTTATTGCGTATCGGCATGAACTGGAAATGTTTCAATCCTTTTTGACCGTAGAAGGCTTGGCGGTACCGGATGTTGTTTATCGGGATCTACGCCATTACTTTGCTCAGATGATGGAATCAGGTAAAAATGCAAGTTCGGTCAATCGAAGCATGTCTTCGTTGCGTACCTATTTTAAATTTCTACAACGTGAAGGATGTCTTGATAAGAATCCGATGGCACTGATTAAGGCGTTGAAAACTGCGAAAAAGCTACCTGTTGTTGTGGAGAAGGAAAAATTGGTTCAGTTGCTGGATCATCTGGGACAAGAGCAAGAAGGCTTTGAATCCTGTCGGAATTACCTGGTGATGGAATTGCTTTTTGGGACAGGTATTCGCTTGGCTGAATTGTTGAAAATTAAGGAGCAGGATATTGATTTTTTTAATAAAAATATTCTTATATTAGGTAAAAGGAGCAAGGAACGCCTTGTTCCGATAAATGATCTTTTGGTAAAAGAATTGAAAAACTATTTGCAACAAAAAGCGGCGCAATTTGTTGATACTAATAACAGCTTACTGATTGTTACAAAAGAGGGTAAACCAGCTTATGCCAAGCTTATCTATGATATTGTGCATCGGCATCTGACCCTGATTTCCACACAAGGTAAGCGCAGTCCTCATATTCTGAGGCATACATACGCCACCGCTCTATTGGATAATGGTGCGGATTTAAATGCAATTAAAGAACTGTTGGGACATGCCGGGCTTGCCGCAACGCAAGTGTACACGCATAACTCAGCAGAACGATTGAAGTCTATTTATAAACAAGCTCATCCAAAAGCTTAAAAAAAGGAGGAAAAATGAACATTACTGTGCAATCCATTCGATTTAATGCAGATCAAAAGCTTATCGAATTCATTAAAAAGAAAACGGGAAAATTAGAGCAGTTTTTGGATTCAATCATCGGTGGTGAATGCTACCTGCGATTGGAAAATGTCGATGACGAGGCAAATAAGATTTCAGAAATCAAACTGAATATTCCGGGGAGCCAGCTTTTCGCAAAAGGGCAGGCGAAGAGTTTTGAGGAGGCGACGGATATCGCGGTGGAGTCCTTGCGTAGACAGATTAACAAACATAAAACAAAGACAAAAAATACAATCGTTAGCAACCGCAAAGAAGTACTTGCTGTAGAGGAAGAAGAAGAGGAAGAATACGATTAAGATATAATATATACATTGTAACGGAGGAGGTCAATCTAAATTGACCTCCTTTTTTTTGAAGGTGTCTTGCCGTATGAATTGCTATAGATTTTTATGCGTTGATAATTCGGTTTATTTTTATAGCGCTGTTTAGCCGGTCAGGGCGATCGCTAACTTTTAGCAATTAATCATATGGCAAGGGGCAGTTTGTTCGCTAGTATAAGCACTAAAACTGCTTATTTATATTAAATCAAAATAATCACTTGTTTTACTTGGATTGATTATAAATAATATTTATTTTTGAGCAGTTTAAAAGATAAGGGTAATAAAGATGTCAGAATTGGTTTGTCCATTAGCGCATGTTGAAGAAGTGTTTGCCACTGCAGCGGGTAAAGTTTATCAATGTAGTCGTAAAAATTGCTTCTGGTTAGAATATAACAATGAGACTACATCATTTTCGGTTTCAGACTTTTTGAAATTCAAGAAACGTGTGGATATGA
Source organism: Sphingobacterium sp. NGMCC 1.201703 (assembly GCF_047784615.1). Classification (NCBI taxonomy): domain Bacteria; kingdom Pseudomonadati; phylum Bacteroidota; class Sphingobacteriia; order Sphingobacteriales; family Sphingobacteriaceae; genus Sphingobacterium; species Sphingobacterium sp. NGMCC 1.201703. Next base: position 30,874 of record NZ_JBLOHD010000001.1, read on the forward strand.
TCGATATTGAACGTATGATTCATGATACTACACGTTCGTCTGATTTTGAAATTATTATGCCTTTTCGTACGGAAAGATGTTTTATTCTTGCTGTAGAAGATGTGCTTCAGCTTCGCGAATTGCTGGATGGGGCTAAATTTATGATGGAATTAAATTCGGTTATCAGAACCTGTTTACAGGTCTCGCCCTTTGCTGTGTCAGCGTAAGGAGGAGTTCTTAATATCCTATTTTCGAAAAAGCGGTGTATATCCTAGTAGATATACACCGCTTTTTCTATTATGCCAAGTACTTATTTAAATTAAAATTAAATAAGTACGCTAGGGTGCCATTTGTGTATTTATTGTGATTCAGTATTTGCTAGACCTAATTATGCGCCTATAATTTAAATTTATGGGTTATTGAAAGTGTCGATGATTGGTATTTGTAATTGTATTGATTCTAAACAAGTTGTGGTTTAATTGTCTAATTTAGACTGAATTTGTATTGCATATAATGTATACAGATTTTCGAAATGCGATGTATCTTTGTAATGTAATCAGATGATAAGGTGTATCACCTGATCTTGTTTTAGAAATTAAACTTAAGGTAAATATGAAAGATTTATTGAAATTAAAATCTTCTTTGAAAGAAGAGATCGAAAATATACTGAATGCACAGATTAAAGTTGAAGCACATTCTTCAGCATTATATTTAGCAATGTCTTCATGGTGTGATGACCAAGGTTTGGAAAATGCTGCTGATTTTTTTGCAAAACAGTCCAATGAAGAACGTGAGCATATGTTGAAACTGTTCAACTATATCAATAATCGTGGCGGCCGTGCAATCTCTCCGGAAATTACGGGAATTCCACAGGATTTCGAATCCTTCCGTGGCGTATTTGAGCAAACGTTGGAGCAAGAAATGTTTGTAACAGAGCAATTCAATAATATTGCAGACAAATGTGCAAAAGCTAAAGATTATGTGACATTTAACTTTGTACAATGGTTCTTGGAAGAGCAAGTAGAGGAAGAATTTGTTGCAAGACGTATCCTGGAATTATTTGATGTAATTGGTGAAGATGGTACTGGCCGTTGGGAAATTGACAAGCATCTTGTTAAGGTTAGCTTCGCAGGCGAGTAACAAATTATAAAAAAATTAGTTGAAAAAACGAGTTGTTTTCCTGACAGCTCGTTTTTTTTTATACAAAATCACAAGTTTTTACGTTAATAGCTTAAGAATTCTTATATTGAATTGTATTATTGCAAAGTCTGTTTGATGAAACTAAGGGGCGGGAATATCATCCGGTTTATACTTTTGTTATCTATTATAAGCTTGTTTTTTCTGCCAAGTAATTCGTTTGGTCAGGCGACAAAAAAAGAAGTTTATGGAATTGTTATAGATACAGCTGGCAAGCCTCTCAAAGGTGTCAATGTGCATTTAACAAGTTCCCGGGATACGTTGTTTTCATCCACTTCAGAGACCGGATATTTTCATTTTGCACGGGTTTTAGGTAACGATATCCGGATAAGCTGCAGTCAGATAGGCCTGAGTATCCTAGAGCGTAGCTATCCACTTTACAATAGCAGTACGGCTAAACTGGATGTGGGAAAATTGACCATGTTTCCACATGTTTCTTTGTTAAAGGAGATTGTTATTCAAAAATATAAACCTATTGTCTATAAGCAAGATACTGTACAGTTTAACTTAGATGCCTTTCAATTTGATAGACGTGCTCTTTTGGAAGAGGCGCTTAAAGCCTTGCCAAATGTACAGGTATCTCGGGATGGATCTGTTTACGCTTTCGGAAAGGCTATTTCTTCTGTAAAAGTTGATGGAAAGCGTTTTTTTGGTGGAGATGTCCTGACGGCTACACGAAATTTACCTGCCGATTTTGTGAAAAGTGTGCAGGTTATTGATTTTTATGGCGACGAAGCCACAGCCAAAGGGATCAAAAGCACCGAATCCGAAAAGATATTGAATATTGTACTTCGGGAGGATAAGAAAAAAATCACTTTTGGACAGGCAACATTGGGCGGAGGTACTGCTGACCGCTACCTTGGAAGTGTCGGCATAAATAGATTTGATAATGGGAAGGAATATTCTATTGTATCCTCCATAAATAATACCAATACCAATCTGTTTTCTTTTGGTTCTCCCAATGGGGGCGAGCGGGAGCGGGAAATGGGCGAGCTGGCAGATTTTGCCGATCCTACAGACGGTGTCAATAAAATAGGTTCTATTGGCGCCAGTTTTTCTAGTCCATTATCAAAGAATATCAATGCGAGTGGAAAATATTCTTTCACACAGCGCAACAATTATACGGTAGGAAATTCGTTCTTACAATCTATTTACGGATCTGGAAAAGGCGTGAATACTTCGATCAGTAATTATGAGGATTACCGGATAAAATCTGTTGACCGGACACATAAGATGGACTGGGATTTTGATATGAAACTATCGCCTAAAGATCAATTGAAGCTCTCTCCCAAACTTTCCTGGACCAATTCGACAAGTCGAACATTAAAAGATCGACGGATAAAGAACAATAGATTAAGCAGTACCGGTAATTATGAGGCCGCGAATAGTACGGAAAGTCCGGCAGCAGCTCTTGACCTTTTCTATACGAGGAGTTTTGATAAGCCGGGCCGAAAGATATTGTATACTTTTCATAGCGATTTCAATGCGTTGGATAAGGACGAAGTACTGCGTGATAACAATAGGGGCATAGACAGTACAATGGCACCACCTAAGATCACCGAGACCTTTGTGAATCAAACGACCCGAACGGATAACGAAAGCAAAAATATTCAGAGCCGGCTATCCCTTGTCGAACCGGTGGATCTGGGCGGTGTATTGGAGATCAACTATGACCTGGATTACACGAAAATAGATGCCAGTCGCTCAACTTTTGACCGCAAAGATCCTGATAAAGAACCTATATTGATCGATTCGCTCAGCCTGAAATATAATTATTCTTTTGCCAGCAATAAGGTTGGGATGGTTTATCGGCAGGATATGGGTAAAAACATTAAGGTGAATTTTGGCTTTGCCGTTCAAGCCTCAGAGTTGAAGGGAGAGCTAGCAGGTCAGGCCAATCCAGCCTCCTATCCGAATGTGAATTTTGTACCCTCAGCTGGATTGAAATGGAGATTTACCAAGGAGGAAGATCTCTCGATAGATTATTATGGCCGTAATAACCAACCTAGTTTCTACCAGATACAACCGGTGGTCGATAATACAAATACGCAAAATATTATTATTGGTAATAAAGATTTAAGATCAGAGTTTGCGAATACAATTGTTTCAAAATACCGCAAGTCAATGACGGGCAAAGGCCAGTACTTTGAAGCGAGTTTTGCCTATAATCTGGTCAACGATAAAATTGTTGCTGACCGTACCATAGAGCCTAATTCAACCATACAAAAAACAACATATCGGAATACGGACGGTTATTTTGATATCAAAAGCTATTACCTTTTTACGGCTTCCCTGTTCTCGGATAATTTGCAGATGAGTCTCAATGGAAATGGGGACTATTATAATAATATCTCCTTTATGAATGATAAGAAGAGCTTTGGTGGACACATTCTAATTACACAGGCCATTCAATTTCGTTATGCCTGGAATGATATTTTTGAAGCGGAATTAAATGGTAATTACTCGTTGAACCGGGCAACTTTTGACTGGCCAGTCCGGGATAATATCACAGCGCATTCGGGAATTGTTGGACTCGGTTCCAAGGCTTATTTAGGAAAGCATTTTACGATGGGGCTGGAGCTATCTCAAAAGTTTAATGCGGGGTATTCAAGTTCATGGAGTAATATTAGTCCAACGATCATCAATGCTTACATGGAATATACTTTCGGACGGAATAATCTGGGCATGTTGCGGTTTCAGGGCTTTGATTTAATGAACCAGAATACGGGAATATCCCGTGCTGTTGTCGGGAATGATATATTGGACGTTCAAAATAATCGTCTGGCCCGTTATTTTATGCTATCACTCAATGTCCGTTTACAGAAATATCCGAAGAAATCCTAAAGAGGTCTCCATTAATAAGGTATCAATTTTAAATATGCCCTATAACATATTGGAGCGCATGGGGCTGATCGGATAAGTTGGGGCTGGCATCGTAGGATGCAATCTACTATTGATCTTAAAAGGAGAGAAATAATTATTTAAAGATGAAAGCAGTTGTAATAAGCAGAGCAGGAGGTCCTGAGGTACTCAGGGTTGAGGAATTGGAACGTCCAAAGATTGGAGACATGGATGTGTTGATCGAGGTCAGGGCCGCGGGTGTGAATAGACCCGATGTTTTTCAGCGAAAAGGAAATTATCCTGCGCCTGCTGGGGTTGATCCGCGTATTCCGGGACTGGAGGTAGCTGGTGTTATTGTGGAAAAAGGACCGTCGGCCGTTGACTGGAATATAGGTGACCGTGTATGTGCGCTGATTGCCGGTGGCGGCTATGCAAGCTATGTTGCCGTTTATCAGGGGCAGTGCCTCCCGATTCCGAACAGCATAAGTTTTGAAGAAGCGGCGGCGCTTCCCGAGACAGTTTTCACGGTTTGGGACAATGTTTTTCGTCGCGGGAAACTGCAGCGTGGCGAACGTTTTCTGGTACATGGTGGGGCCGGTGGAATTGGTAGTACTGCGATTCAATTAGGGGTCTTATTTGGAGCAGAGGTTTATACAACCGTTAGCTCGGAGGAAAAGGCACTTTTTTGCCGATCACTTGGCGCATCAAAAGTAATAAACTATAAGACTCAAGATTTTCAGGATATACTGTCTGATCTGGGGGTTGATGTAATCTTAGATAGTATCGGTGGTGCCTATTTCGAGAAAAACATCAATCTCCTGAATCCCGATGGCCGCTTGGTCTATATCAACGCCATGGAAGGAGCTAAAGCAGAAATCAATCTGCTCAAATTGATGCAAAAGCGGATTATACTTACCGGAAGTACATTAAGAGCAAGAGATCGTCAATTTAAAGAAACATTACGTAATGAGATCTGGGATGAGGTATGGCCTAAGATCATTTCAGGTGATTTTAAACCCAGGCTGTTTCGTGTATTGCCTTATCATGAAGCCGCAAAGGCACATCAACTCATGGAGGATTCGAATCTGTTGGGAAAGATTGTATTAAGTTTTTGATTTTTGATAGTTAAGCGGCGTCGTTCCCGTGATATTCTTGAAATATTTATGAAAGCTTGAGAAGTTTTGGAATCCGGATTCAAAGCAGATCTGCTTGATCGTTTGTTTATTTTCGAGTAATAAATTACAGGCTGTCTTTACACGCATCTCAATTAGAAACTGAAAAAGTGTCTTACCGATCTGTGATTTAAAATAACGGCAAAATGAATTGGGGGTCATTCCTGTCAATGAGGCTAGTTCCTGTAAGCGGATCTGATCCCGATAATTTTCACCGATGTAGTGCATGGCTATGCGCATGCGATCTGCGTCCTGATCCTGGGACTGGATTGTAAAGCCTGTGCTGGTTAATAGATCAGGGTGCTCATCCGCTGCAATGCAAGTTAAGATTTGCAGCAGATGGATGATTCTTGCTGTACCGGACATATTAAGTATTGCATCAATATGTGTTATGGTCTCAGCCCGGATTGATCGGGAAAGTGCGATACCCCGTTTCGAAATCCGTATCAAGTCTTTGATGTGTTTGTTTTCGGGCAGATTGATGAATTCATTTCCCCAGAAATTTTCTTTAAAATGCAGTACCCGTATATCTGCCGCCCGTGGATTGTCCTCTTTTAGGTAGATTTCATCAAACAGCCAATAGTGGGGGAGGTTGGAGCCTACCAGTGTGATATCTCCAGATTCAAAACGACGAACGCTGTCGCCAATAAATTGTGTGCCCGAGCCTTCTGCAAAATAAATCAACTCAAGTTCTTCGTGATAATGCCAAATGTTGTGGTATTGTGGTGTATTATCTCTTCGCGCATTGAATGAATGTGTGTGATTGTTGTTTAAATGCAGTAACTGTGCTTTCATAACTATGAAATATATGCATTAAAGTTACGTATTCTTGTTAAGGTATGGTAATATAGCTTAATAAATTGATAATATACTTGAATATTGTCTAGGATTTTTAGGCTTATTTTACATAAAATAACACTTTATAACCATTTGAATATATGACTAACAAAAAGAGTTACACATTTGCCTTGATTTTGGTGACCTCCTTGTTCTTCTTCTGGGGATTTATCCATAACCTTGACCCGATCTTGATTCCACATTTGCGGAATGCTTTTAGTTTATCACATTTCCAGGCTTCTTTGGTCGATTCAGCGGTATTTATCGCTTATTTCGTGATGGCAATCCCTGCAGGAATTATTATGAAACGTTATGGCTATAAGGCCGGTATTCTGATCGGGCTGTTATTTTTTGCGCTGGGCTGTTTTATGTTTGTTCCGGCAGCGAATACCATCAGTTACGCTTTCTTTTTGGGTGCTTTGTTTGTGGTTGCATGTGGTTTGACCATACTGGAAACGGCGGCTAACCCATATGTGGCGATATTGGGAGATCCTGCAACATCTGCTCAACGACTTAATTTTGCGCAGTCATTCAATGGTCTGGCGGCTTTTTTGGCTCCTATATTTGGTGGTAAATTTATTTTGTCACACGAACCGAAATCACAGGAAGAGCTTGCACAAATGGCTGAACAGGCAAAACAGGCCTACATCCAATCGGAAACAGCTTCTGTAAAAATGCCTTACCTTGTTTTGGGCGTATTGATCCTGTTGATTGCAGCTTTGTTCTTCTTTACCAAGCTGCCTGACATCAAAGATGATGAGGAAGAGGGTAAAGCGGGCTTTTTCCATGCCTTGAGACATAAAAATGTAAGATGGGCGGTCATTGCCCAGTTTTTTTATGTTGGTGCCCAGGTCTGTATCTTAAGCTTTCTGGTGCTATACGCGACAGAAGTAGCGGGGATATCAGGGAAAGATGGTGCGGACTATGCTGGTTTTGCAGGATTAGCATTTATGTTAGGCCGATTTATTGGAACCTTCTTTATGCGTTTTGTTTCAGCATCTAAACTGTTGATCATATATTCATTTGTGACGATTGCATTATCACTGTTCGTTATTTTTGGAACAGGTGTACAAACATTATATGCCTTGATCGGAATCGCATTTTTTATGTCCATTATGTTTCCAACTATTTTTGCCTTTGGTGTTCAGGGAATCGGTGCGGACACCAAATCTGCTTCCAGTCTGATTGTAATGTCAATCGTCGGCGGTGCTTTTTTGCCGCCACTTTTGGGTTTAATATCGGATGAAACAGGTCACTTTCAATATGGCTATTTCGTACCGCTCGTATGTTTCATTGTAGTATTGGCTTTTGCCTTTCAGAATAGGAACGTGAGCATCGCCGAAACAGAAAATCTTAAATCACATTAATAGATTGCAATGAAAAAATATGTCATGGCGCTGGATCTTGTCAATGATCCACAATTGATCAAAGAATATGAGGATTACCACCGTGCGGTATGGCCAGAAATTAAACAATCGATTCTGGATGCTGGGGTAACTCAAATGGAGATCTATCGTTTTGAGAATAGATTGTTTATGAATATGGAGGTTGATGAAGATTTTTCATTTGAGCGCAAATCTGCTATGGATGCCGCCAATGAAAAAGTTCAGGAATGGGAGCAGCTGATGTGGAAATATCAGGCCGCTGTTCCAGGGTCCAAACCAGGTGAAAAGTGGGTAATGATGAATAAAATATTTGAATTAGTATAAGTTATGGCCATACAACGCTATTTACAGATCCATCCAATGGATAATGTCCTGGTTGCATTACAGGACTTGGCTGAAGGAACAACAATTGTTTTCGGGGATAAAGAGTTTACCTTGAAACAAGCCGTTGCGGCCAAACATAAGTTTACGATTCAGCCCATGAAGCAAGACGCCGAAATATTGATGTACGGTGTTTTGGTTGGGAAGCTGAATGTTGATTTGGAAGCTGGAGAGTTGATTACAACAGAAAATCTACGTCATGCATCCGAAGATTTTAGGATGGGGGATCGCAAGACCACATGGATCAAACCGGATGTTGCTGCATTTAAAGATAAAACATTCAATGGTTTCCACCGTTCGAACGGTACGGTCGGAACGGCCAACTACTGGCTGGTTATTCCGCTGGTATTTTGCGAGAACCGGAATGTATTGACATTAAAAGCTGCTTTTGAGGAGAAACTCGGTTATAAGGTCAAAGCCAATAATTACATCTCCGAAGTAGAAGACTTGATCGGATTATATAAATCCGGTGCGGATGTAAACCAAATTTTGGGACAGGATTTATTGGCTAATTCGGCTTCAAACGAGCAGGAACGTTTGTTTAAAAACGTGGATGGCATCAAATTCCTAAACCACGAAATGGGCTGTGGTGGTACACGTATGGACTCTGATGCGCTATGCGGTTTGCTGGCGGGGTATATCACACATCCAAATGTGGCCGGTGCGACGGTATTGAGCTTAGGCTGTCAACATGCCCAAGCCTCCATTTTAAAAGCGGAAATTGAGAAAAGGGATCCCGGGTTTGACCGTCCTTTATATATTTTTGAGCAGCAAAAGGAGGGGACCGAAAAAGAATTGATGCAAAAGGCTATCAAAGCAACCTTTGCAGGCATGATGCAAGCTGACCAAAATGAACGTAAACCAGCCACGCTAGATAAGCTATGTATCGGCTTAGAGTGTGGTGGATCAGATGGTTTTTCGGGTATTTCGGCCAATCCGGCACTTGGTTTTGTTTCCGATATTCTAGTGACTTTGGGTGGTTCTGTCATTTTAGCTGAATTTCCGGAGCTATGTGGGGTGGAACAAGAACTCAGTGACCGTTGTGTCGATGAGCCTACTGCCGAGAAATTTATGAGCTTGATGCGTACCTATAATGCGAAAGCAGAAGCAGATGGATCGGGTTTCTATATGAACCCATCACCGGGTAATATCCGTGATGGTCTTATTACGGATGCGATTAAATCGGCAGGAGCGGCAAAAAAGGGTGGGACATCACCTGTGGCTGCGGTAATTGACTATCCGGAATTGGCCAATGGGCCAGGTTTGAATTTGCTGTGCACGCCGGGTAATGACGTGGAGAGTACCACAGCAGAGGTTGCCGCAGGTGCTAATATTGTCTTATTTACGACTGGTTTAGGGACGCCTACGGGAAATCCGATTACGCCCGTTGTAAAACTATCGACGAATACGAAGACTTTTGAAAAAATGCCTGATATCATCGATCTTAATTGTGGTACCATTATCGAAGGTACAGAGACCATTGAACAGGCGGCGCATCGTATCCTTGATTATGTAATTGAAGTTGCTTCAGGCGAGGTTAAGCCTAAAGCAGTACTGTTGGGACAGGATGATTTTATTCCTTGGCGAAGGGGCGTTTCTTTGTAAAAAACCAATAAATCGAACATAATGAAATTAAAACATGTCATCTGCAGCTTGGCTTTGCTCATCGGATCACTCTCCTCTGGTTATAGTCAACAACAGTACCAGCCAAGTCCTGAAAATTTAAAAAATAGGGAATGGTTTGAACAATCTCGATTCGGGGTCTTTATCCATTGGGGTGTCTATAGTGTGTTGGGGGATGGTGAGTGGGTCATGAATAATCAGAACATCAGCCTGGATGAGTATGCACTCTTGCCCAAATTTTTTAATCCCATTTCTTTTGATGCAAAAGAATGGGCTAAATTATTTAAACAAGCTGGGGCAAAATATATTACATTCACGACAAGGCACCACGATGGTTTCGCCATGTGGAATAGCCAAACTTCGGATTATAATATCGTGAAAAAATCGCCATTCAAACGCGATATCGTAAAAGAGTTGGTTGCAGCATGTCATGCAGAGGGGATAAAAGTCATGTTTTATTATTCATTGCTTGACTGGAAGCGCGATGATTATCTACCTGCAGGTAAAACGGGAGGAGGCATCGCTGGGCGTGATTCTACAAAAGGTGATTGGAATCATTATGTCCAATTTATGAAGAGTCAGTTGACTGAGCTTCTTACAAGTTATGGTCAAGTTGATGGAATTTGGTTTGATGGTCATTGGGACAAACCTAAAGAAGATTGGCATTTTAAAGAAATCTATGAGTTGATCCATAAGTTGCAGCCGCAATGTTTGGTGGGCAATAATCATCATTTAGCTCCTTTTGAGGGCGAGGACTTTCAGATGTTTGAACGCGATCTACCCGGAGAAAATACCACAGGATTTGGAACAAGCGCACATGATGTGGGTAAATTGCCCAAAGAGGTTTGTGGTACCATCGCTGGATCTTGGGGTTTTGAATTGAAAGACCGGACCCGTAAATCGTTCAGAGAGGTATTGACTTACTTGGTTAAAGCTGCAGGCCATGGTTCAAACCTGTTACTCAATGTAGGACCGATGCCTAACGGGGAGATTCAGGATTATCAACAAGATCGCCTAAAAGATCTAGGTAAATGGCTGGCTGTTTATGGTGAGACTATCTATGGAACTGAAGCCGGAGGGGTACCACCTACGGACGATTACGCGTTGACGCGAAAAGGAAATCAGGTGTACCTGCATATCCTTAAACCTGGAAAGAAGGAATTGTATATTGCCAAGCTTCCTTATCAGGTGAAAAAAGTAAAGACATTTATCGGAAATAAGGATATTAAATTTAGTAATAAAGAAAATAGTTTACGACTGGATTTGCCGGCAGCGACTGAAGAGGCAAATCTAGTTTTAACACTAACAATTAAATAACAATGGGAAAATTAGAACAGAAAGTAGCTGTTGTTACAGGCGGTGGTAGTGGGATTGGTCGTGCTATCAGTGTGCAATTTGCTACAGAGGGAGCGAAAGTCCACATTCTGGATTTAAATGAAGAAGGTGGGAATGCTGTAGTAGCAGAAATTTTGGCTCTAGGTGGGCAGGCAGTGTTCAATCGTTGTAACGTAACCGACCAAGAGGAAATTATCGGCATCGCTCAACATATCGGGAAAATTGATATTTTAGTGAATAATGCTGGAATTGCTCATGTCGGCAATTTGGAAAATTGTAAATCCGAAGACTTTGAACGCGTGTTTAATGTGAATGTGAAAGGTGCCTACAATGCGTTATATGCTATCGTGCCGATCATGAAAGCACAAGGTTCAGGAGCTATTCTTAATCTCGCTTCGATTGCAGCTTGGGTAGGAATTACGGATCGTTTTGCCTATTCCATGAGTAAAGGTGCGATCTATGCGATGTCTTTGTCGGTAGCGCGTGATTACATGGCTTTTGGTATCCGTTGCAACAGCATCTCTCCAGCGCGTGTACATACCCCTTTTGTGGATGGTTTTATCGCAAAGAACTATCCCGGTCAAGAGGCTGAAATGTTTGAAAAGTTGTCTGCAAGTCAACCAATAGGGCGTATGGCACAACCCGAGGAAATTGCGAAATTGGCACTTTTCCTTTGTAGCGACGACGCAGGATTTATTACAGGGAATGACTATCCTATTGACGGTGGTTTTATTAAATTGAATAACTAAGTGTTAGATTTGAGGCATTAGATTCTCATATCTCAAATATAAAAAAATATGAAATTAATACGTTTTGGAGCCTTTGGCAAAGAGAAGATTGGAGTTCAGGTTGACGGAGTAAACTACGATGTAAGTGCATTTGGTGGTGATTACAATGAGCAATTTTTTGCGGAAGATGGCTTGGCTCGTTTAGAGGAATTTGTCAAGGCCAATACAGGTAAACTGACTGAAATCCCACAAGGTGAGCGTATCGGGGCACCTTTTGCCCGTCCATCTAAAATAGTTTGTATCGGACTGAATTATATGGATCATGCCAAGGAAACAAATGCACCGATTCCTGCTGAGCCTATTATTTTTATGAAATCCACTACTTCATTAATAGGACCATACGATAATGTGATGATTCCTAAAGACTCTGTAAAGACGGATTGGGAAGTGGAATTTTGTATTGTAATTGGTAAAAAAGCCTCTTATGTAGAAGAAAATGAGGCTTTGGATTATGTTGCAGGGTATGTACTTCACAATGACGTATCTGAACGTGAGTATCAACTGGAACGCGGCGGAACCTGGGATAAAGGAAAAGGCTGTGATACATTTGCGCCTATGGGACCATTCATGGCCACGAAAGAGGAAATCAAGGATATTAACAATGTACGTATCTGGTTGAAAGTTAATGGTAAAACTTATCAGGACGGAAATACCAAAGATTTAATATTTTCAATTGCGCATGTTGTTTCCTATGTTTCTAGATTTATGACCCTATTACCGGGAGATGTGATTTCAACAGGAACTCCTGCGGGTGTAGGTCTTGGATTTAATCCTCCTATTTACTTAAAACCTGGTGATGTGATTGAATTGGGCGCAGATGGACTTGGCGAATCACGTCAGACGGTGGTTGCTTATTCAAAAAATTAATTTATCTCCTATTTTAGGTTTTATTATGCGCATAGATACCCATCAGCATTTTTGGCAATTCGATCCTGTGAGAGACAATTGGATTACAGACGAAATGAGCGTTATCAAACGGGATTTCACGCCATTGGATATTCAGTTTGTATTGGAACGAAATGGATTTGCAGGTAGTGTGGCCGTTCAGGCTGATCAATCTGACGCGGAAACGAATTATTTGGTTCAGCTGTCCAAAAGCCACCCCTTTATCAAAGGTGTGGTCGGATGGATTGACCTCCAGGCCGAAGATATTGAACAGCAGTTGAAAAGTTACAAAGAACTACCGGTGATCAAAGGCTTCCGACACATTGTTGAGGGAGAATTGGATCCGGATTTTCTGATTCGCCCCGCAGTGTTGAATGGGTTAAAAGCATTGGCCAAATTTGGTTATACCTACGATTTACTGATCCGTCCGCGTCATTATGAGGCTACATTACAATGTGTTCAGCAAAATCCAAATCTTCAATTTGTGCTGGACCATATTGCCAAACCTCCGATTAAATCAAGGGAGTTTGATGAGTGGGCTGCGTTTATCGATAAACTTGCGACCTTTTCAAATGTGGTGTGTAAAGTTTCGGGATTGGCAACAGAGGCAGATTGGTCGGGTTGGAAGTTGGATGACTTCAAACAATATCTTGACCATATTTTCCTACGTTTTGGAAAACAAAGGATTATGTTTGGATCGGACTGGCCTGTATGCCTGTTAGCGGCCTCCTATGAGGAAAGTATCGCTATCGTTGAAGACAAGTTGGGCGAGTTTACAGAAAAGGAAAAAAATGCGTTTTGGGCTGAGAATGCCATACGTGTATATAATCTATAAAAAAGACTTCAGTATGCATGAAAGGGAAGGAATGTATACTGAAGTCTTTTCATGGCAGATAAATTGAGTCTAATCAGCTCGCTGCCATTGGAATAAGCTTTAATCAATAACCAGTGAAACAAGTTCGTTGATGTAGAAAACAGACGCTCATCAATGAATCATACAATTCAATAAAATTATTATGGATCTTCATTTAAAAGATAAAGTAGTTATTGTTACAGGTGGTGCAAAAGGGATAGGGCGCGCTGTAGTGCATGCCTTGGCCAAGGAACAGGCTATTCCTGTTATTGTGGGACGTAAGCAGGCCGACAATGAGAAAGTCAGGGAAGAAGTGAAACAGTTTGGTATTGATGCTTTGTGTATCGAAGCTGAATTGTCCAAACCGGAAGATTGTGCTAGAGCAGTACAAAAGACACTCGAGGTTTATGGCCGTATAGATGGTTTGGTAAACAATGCCGGGCAAAACGATGGAGTAGGCCTAGCTTCGGGCAATTACGAAAAATTTGTGGCCTCATTGCATAAAAATCTGATCCATTATTATTTAATGGCGCATCATGCATTGGATGCATTGAAAACATCTAAAGGAAGTATTGTCAATATATCTTCCAAAACAGGGGAAACAGGGCAAGGTAATACATCTGCCTATGCTGCTTCCAATGGCGGACGAAATGCATTGACACGCGAATGGGCGGTAGAACTATTGCCTTATTCAATTCGTGTCAACGCGATTATTGTTGCTGAATGCGCTACACCACAATACGATACCTGGATCCAGACTTTGCCGAATCCGGAGGAAACATTGAAGAAAATTACGGACCGCATTCCATTCGAGCATCGAATGACGACAGCGGAAGAAATAGCAAATACAACCGTATTCTTATTGTCTGACAAGTCAAGCCATACAACGGGCCAATTGATCCACGTCGACGGCGGTTATGTGCATTTGGACCGTTCGATCATCAATGAGCAATAATCGATCTTTATCTGTCCACTTGTCGTTAAAATTCTGCTGGAAAAAGGTAGTATTTCGCAATAGCTAAAAAGAATGCTTACCAGGAGAAGGGAGTCATTGGAAAAGAATTTAAGCTTAAATAGTCCTTGTTCGGTACGCGGACAAGGATTTTTTATTGATGGTTTTTATTTGCGGTTAATTTATGTCAGGACGGGACAGGCGAATGAATAGGTCGTTCCGTTGGGGGCACCTATTTGGGTGTTTTAGATGTTTTCGTTTATAAGTCTTATTAGGTGTCAACTTAATTAAGGAGGGGGTAATTAAACAAAAAAAGCCTGTTCAGAAGAACAGGCTTTTTTTGTGGTGCCACCTGGGTTCGAACCAGGGACACAAGGATTTTCAGTCCTTTGCTCTACCAGCTGAGCTATGGCACCAGTTGACCTTTTATTTAAATCTGTGATCATCAGATTGAAGCGTGGTGCCACCTGGGTTCGAACCAGGGACACAAGGATTTTCAGTCCTTTGCTCTACCAGCTGAGCTATGGCACCAGTTGACCTTTTATTTAAATCTGTGATCATCAGATTGAAGCGTGGTGCCACCTGGGTTCGAACCAGGGACACAAGGATTTTCAGTCCTTTGCTCTACCAGCTGAGCTATGGCACCGCTTTTTTGCTATGGGTTTGTTCCCCTATTGCGATGCAAATATAGTGTGATAATTTGAATTCTAAAATTTTTATGGAGATTATTTTCGCTCTTTTTTCGAAAGTGTTGATTTTGATCGAGATAAAATTACAAGAAACTAACATAGAGGAAAAGGAATAAGCTGTATCTTTGCATTTCAATAAATAGCGATGAGTAAAAGAGGAAGAGTTTTAGTTGCAATGAGTGGAGGGGTCGATAGCTCCGTTGCTTCTGTCATGCTCCACGAACAAGGATATGAGGTCATAGGTATCACGATGAAGACCTGGGATTATGCATCTGCAGGTGGTTCATCCAAGGAGACGGGATGTTGTAGCCTCGACAGTATCAATGATGCTCGTACATTAGCCGTAAACTATGGTTTCCCGCATTATATATTAGATATACGCGATGAGTTTGGAGACTTTGTAATAGATAATTTTGTTGAGGAATATATTGCTGGGCGTACACCCAATCCATGTGTTCTTTGTAATACCCACATCAAATGGGAAGCGTTGATGAAACGTGCTGATAAATTGGATTGTGAATTTATCGCTACGGGACACTACGCCAATATCCGTATGCACGACAATGGCCGTTATGTCATATCAAAGGGTAAGGATGAAAATAAAGATCAGTCTTACGTCTTATGGGGCGTATCGCAGGAGAACCTAGCTCGTACACAGTTTCCATTAGGATCTTTCACGAAAAAGGAGATCCGTCAAATGGCGCTCGACATGGGACAGAAGGAGCTTGCCAATAAATCGGAAAGCTACGAAATCTGTTTTGTGCCAGACAATGACTACCGTGCATTTTTGAGACATAAAGTACCTACATTAGATCAGCAGATCGGTCCGGGTAATTTTATCCTTTCAGACGGAACAGTTGTCGGTAAACATATTGGGTACCCGTATTTTACCATCGGCCAACGTAAAGGTTTAGGCATTGCTTTGGGTAAACCCATGTTTGTGATCGAAATTCTCCCTGAAAGCAATACGGTGGTATTGGGGGAGGAGCATGAGCTTGAAAAATCACATGCCTATGTGCGTAATGTGAATTTTGTCAAATATGCGGGTCTTGACCAGCCAATGGAGGCAATTTCAAAAGTACGTTATAAAGATTCGGGTGCTTTGTCTACCATTTCGCAAGAGGGTGATAAGGTACGTATAGACTTTGTGCATAATGTAAAAGGTATCGCGCCGGGACAATCAGCCGTATTCTACGAAGGAAATGATCTCTTAGGCGGTGGTTTCTTGATGAAATAATAAAAGCTGATCTGAAATTCAGCATAAGAATTCTAATCCCTATACTGTAAATACAGTATAGGGATTTTTATTTTATAAGGGGTGTAACGTTCTTGCTATTCTATTTTTATTCGGGATTTCTAAGGTTGTGTGCTGCTATTATGCCGGCAGGATTTAAGTCAACCGAATTGAGAAGTAGGGCATAACTACTTCTTTTTTCAAGATAGAGAGTCGAAAGCGATACCAAGATGGTATCGTAATTTTTATCAGGTGAATCAAAGGTGAGTGTTGTGGCCTCATGCTTTTGATTATCATATCGTGTTAATTCGATTTCGTGGGAGCCAATTGTTAGCGCATATTTTTGATCAAAAGATAAGGCTACAATTTCAATTTTTAGGATGATAAGGTTACATGCCTTAGGCCAATAGAAATTTTGTTGTGTGTTCAATTCGGGCAGTTGTACTGAGGTGGTTCCCGTAGCAGCAAAAGTCACGTTGGTATCGAAATAAAGATAATCATAGATGTGGCAATTCTTATTGAATTGAAAGCCGACCAGTCGCTGGATATTTCCTCGAGCGATTCTTTGTTCTCCGGGGTCGTATTTTCCATTACCAAGCAGTACACGTTGCATACGTCTAACCAGTCTGTTGTGCATGCCGCTGTCATGTATGTTTTGATGCACAGCATTGAAAGCCCGGCGGATTGTTGCACCCGCTGCGCTCGCGGTTCCGAAATCGGAAGCAGCAGCTTCAGTCCACCTTGTTTGGCGTATTTTGTCCAATGACTTGGACTGCACGACATTTTTGTCTCCAACTTTACGATTGACCAAATTTCTAATTTGACCTCTCAGATATCCATTTTCAATTATAGCCATACCTAAAGATACGCTTTTAAATTTCTTTTAGGTAATTTATCGTAACTTTTGCGAAATTTAAAATCGTGAAGTAAGGGGCTTTACGAATTTTGAAATTAGTGGTACTTCAAGATAATGAAATTGCTAACAGATAGCACTATGGTTCGCTACTGACTTAGCTAAGATAGCTTTTACATCCGATTAAGAAAGGTATTGTGTGGGAGGTGCTTCTGAGATTATATCAGTTTGCGTGCGAGGTAAACTCGGTGTCAACACGGAGTGAACACGGACTCAGCCCGGAATAAGGTGGTTTAGGATGTTCGTCTGTTATGTTTGTTCCCTGTGGGTGAAATGAGATAAACCTGATCTCTTGTAAATATACAATGCGTTTTCTGTTTTTCGTTTTTTAAGGACATTTTTTTTGAACGGTTTAGTATACGTATGTATTATAGTTATTTCTATGTGTATAGAAAATATTTACAATTTATTTTTATTTGTTTGTAAATACTTTATTTTTGTATAGATAAAATATAATAAATAATGTATAGTAATTTAGGTTATGGAATTGAGCAAGAATCTATTAATTGAGCGATTGTCCTCAAAATTGGACTTACAAGGGGTATTTCTATACGATTACTGTATTGGAGATGAAATCAAAGCGCATTTGATGGTGGTGATTACCCCGGTAAAGGGTGTCTCGCCTTCTACCATAACGCCTATTGTCAAACTTTGCATGGCAGACATGCCCGAAATATCTTTTCACGTAGTATTGGAAGGGGACTGGTTAAGCCAACTACGTAATGGGTCGTTGTACCACAGTTTTGCTTCGTTGCCGAAGCATCGACTATTTTATGGGCGGGCCAAAGAGATCGATCGTTTGTTGAATAAAAAAGTAGTTAGCTCGCTTATGGAATTGAATCGTTCGGACTATGAGAAGGCTAAGCAGTTTTCAGGGGAGTATTTAGATGCTGCTGTGGGTTTTGCAATAGAGGAGCGTTTCGATCAGTCATTGTATATGTTGCATCAATCCGCAGAGGTTCGGATTCGTTCGTTTTATACGCTATTGGGAAGACAGTTGGGTAAGAACCATAACCTAGAGAATATTATCAAGAATGTGCGAGGAATTGTGCCAGAGCTTTTATCTGTCTTTGCTTACAACACAGAGGATGTGGAGACGTATAGATTGCTTGATCAAGCTTACAGAGCCTGTGTCAAAGGAGGGACTTTGGAAATTGCTGTGGAACAATATGATTTTATTAGTACGCAGTGTATCTATCTGGTAGAGATACTTGATGCGATGGTAGAACGTATGGCGACAGAGGTGGCAGCTTACCATGCTATGTTACCTGAAGATAAGCCGGAGGAAGGAAAGAAATCGGCTGTCGAAGTTGTGAAGCAGAAAGAAAAGTTGCATGAATCTCAACTGGTGGTTTGTGAAGATTTTTCCGATTTTCCATGGCCTCAGCAGTATAAGGATAATGCCAATAGGTAGTTGGACGACATTTATTCGAAGCATAGGCCGGAGCAGATTTTGTTGGTCAATTATCGGACAGCTGGATTAAGTAAAGGGAATCCGTTTCAAGAAGAGTCATCCGAACAAATGCCTCGTGAGGAACTTGAAATGCACTTGGTGGTGTTGATGAAGAATAGAGGACTATTTCGGTTCCGTGAAGTACGGAACGGAGTAGTTTTTGCCACCACGGTGTTTTTAAATGTATCCTATGTAGAAAAAGCATTGAAATAAGGAAGTCGCTTTGTGAATGCTGTATGGAAAAATGGTTGGTTGGTACGGAAGAAAAGTACGTTTGATACATTTGTAGCGCCTGTGGAAATCCTGGAAGGCAAAGGCTAATCGAGTGGATACGTTAGTCTGTAACGCAGAGGCTTCTATGAGAAATTTATTGATGTTGATGAGGGATGCTCCGATTTTAATGTATGATACCTCCTTGCTTATGCTACATCAGTTAATTGATATATCGGTTAGGACTTATCTGAAATGTGTGGTCGGCTTTATTCCGGAGGGGGTAGCTTTGTGTACTTTGATTGATTGGTGTACTATTGCTGATACGCAGGTTATCGATTATCTGTCTACTTGGAACACATTGGAAAAGAAGGTGTTTATTCTTGCAATGGTTCCTCAGAGGATTTGCTGGATGGGAGTAGCCAAGAATTTTAGCCCTGAGGCCAGACAGGCTGTACTTAGAAAAGCGAAAGAACTCGTTGAGTTTTTTGTTCATCTGTGCAAGGAGGCCGTTCAATCTATGGAGTCCCATGCCAAAGAACCAATAGTGGATCCAATGATCAATTAAAAACTAATCCTAAACCATACGCAAGAAATTCTGGCAACAGATGCTGTTTTGGTATCTGCAACCATCGCTTTGTCTAAACGTAAGGCTTTAGTCTTGTAATTATCTTAAGATTTTGATTATAAATTTAATATGAATTATTATGAATACAGATTTTAATTTTTTGCCTGATTCTTTTGAAGACGAAAGAGATAAAATTGATTATTTGTTTTGCTATTTGCGTAGGTTATATCGGCAGCATAGCTTAGTTGAATGGAAAAAAGGGATTGAGGAACTAGCCCAAGTGGTTTCCAATAATTATTGTGAGAGTCATCTAGTTGAACAAGACTTTTTACCGTTCGTCTCTGAGATTAAAAAGATTATTGAAGAAGCGTGGTGTGTATTGCAAAAAAGGAATAGAATGGAGTTCAAGCATGAGTATCTTGGGATAGAATGGAAACAGAATCCTTATGCCTTAAAAAAGAAAAATATATCAGAAGATCATCAATATCGCACTTCTTTCAAAAGACAGTTTCAAAATAAAATAACGATGATAAATGAATACGAATGTCGGGATTTCTTTCTGGTGTTTGATGATTTTTTCAACCAACTGGATGTTATAAATTGGTTGAAGTTAATGGATAAATGGGCGGAATTTTCCGTGAGAGGGAAAGGGCTTATAAGTGAATGCTATGATTATACTCCAAACGAAACTTCTCGTCATCTACAACGCCTGTTTGAGGCCTGTTATCTAATGGATGATTTTGTGTTTTGTCCAAGATTTTATCCTCCGAATTCTGAGTTGTTTCGTATTGACTATATGATGTTAAATTGTTATTCTGAAACGTTCAACGGGTATAATCCGTTTCTTCTATTGGCATATTTGTTTACAGAATATGAACTTTCGGAATTAAAAAATAGTTTTTCATATTGGATGTATTGTGCTAAAATCCAGACAGAAGTCTATAAAAATGATGAGCCGGCAACGCTTTTAGGTTTGTATAAAGATATCGGCCAACTTCTTGAGATTGGTTGGCTCATTCTTTACACCAAAGATATGCCGGAACATTGGCTAGATCCGGCTCGGATGGACTCGGATTTTGACATGACAAAAGTAAATATCAAGGAGGAAGTATTGACTTTTTTGAGCAGAGAAGAACAATGTAATCCTAGAAAATCACTTCATAATTTCTACAAAGCTAATAGTTGGTTTCATTATCAAAGAATGACATTGGAAGATGCTTTGTTTTACGCGCTTCAAACTAAGAACCTATATTACAATATTGAGCGTTTTGAAAAGCTCGAATCTAGTATAAACAAACTTATGGAGATCCTATATGCATTGAATAGAGAGTTTATGAATAGCATTCTATTTGGAGGAAAATAATTGTTTAACTATGCCATTTGCAAACCCTACGCCTTATGACTATTTCCCGCGGAGATTGCATCCGCAGGAGATCGGTAATCCATTTAATGTAATTAATCTTTTCTTTGGTTGGGAGAATTTCCCGGCTTGGAGAGAACACCTTGATGAGTGGAAGGAGGCTGCAATCAGACCATCTTATAGAATGAATAATGAGCAGACGTTAAGAACGTTCATTCGTTACGAATTTATAGAGATTTTGATTGAAGGTATCTTTATGATTTGTCGATTGGATAAAAGCTATTGGATGCCAGATTCCGAGCTTCGACATCATTATAAGATGCATGGAAAAACCTTTATGCCTGATCAGGATGAGATGAACAATGCTATAGGATATTTTAATAATTCTCATAATCCAAAACAATTTCAGTGGGAAGCATATAATCTAACTTACCTTAATAAAGAAGAACGTAATACGCCGCGAAAGGTATTTTATGAGTTATGGGAAACATATAATCTGCCACATGTACGCGATGCACTTTATTGGTGGCTGGTGGTGAGTATGGACTATACCTGTGCAGATGATAGCAGGGGCGATGATTATCTGAACAAGTTTCATACACATCTACAACGAGTAATTGAAGCAGCTCATCTTATCTATATCTGGAACATGGATAGGTGGCCGAGATTGTATCCATAATCGTTCTTTAGCTAGTTGAGTTCTGGTAAGATGTTGATAGCGTTAGTTTTAATTTGTTAGATTGCTCAAATAAAAAGCAATAATTGCTATAAATTGCTTTTTATTTGAGCAATTTATAGGTAAATTTGCTTTTATTTTGAGCAATTATGGAAGAGCTGTTGTTAGAGTTTCAAGCTAGGATGCTTGGTGTTCCGTTGGAAATACAACGTTATCTATTAGAAGAAATTGATCTGAAGAATCGATTAGTGGCTATCAAGGGGGCAAGAGGTTCGGGAAAAACTACTCTACTGTTGCAATTGGCCAAGCTGCATATGCCCTTGCAATCCACACTGTATATCAGCCTGGATCATATTTATTTTTTTGATAACAAACTTTATTCGCTAGCCAAAGAATTTGTTCAATTTGGCGGTACTCATTTATTGCTGGATGAAGTGCATAAATATCCCAACTGGTCTAGGGAGATCAAGTTGATCTATGATAACTTTCCAGACCTGAATGTTATTTTTACTTCATCATCCATGCTTGAGATATATAAGTCAGAATCAGATTTGAGCAGGAGAGCAATAACATATTATTTGAAAGAGCTTTCTTTTCGAGAATTTCTGATGTTTGAAACGGGTAAAATGTTCTCGAGCTATTCATTGATAGATATTATCGAAAATCATGACAAATTAGCGGCAGATATCCTAAAAGAGATAAAGCCATTACCGCTGTTCGAAAATTACCTTAAGTATGGAGCTTATCCATATTATAAAGAAAATGAAAAAGCTTACTATCAGAAACTGCAAAACACAATCAACCTGATCATAGAGATAGATATCAATGCTGTAGAAGACTTAAACTATGAGACGCTCACTAAATTAAAAAAACTCCTTATTAGTATAGCAACAAGCGCCCCGTTTACTCCAAATATCACCAAGCTCAGCGAAATTGTGGGAGTCTCTCGTAATATTTTAGTGCATGGCATCAAAATATTGGGGCGTGCAGGACTTGTTAATGAACTGTATAAAGATAATTCAGGAATCGGAGTATTAACTAAACCTGAAAAACTATATCTTAATAATAGTAATCTGATGTATGCGCTCGCTAAAGAAAATACGAATGTGGGCAATGTGCGGGAAACATTTTTCTTAAATCAGTTTATGGGCCTTCATGAAATCAATCTTTCTCCTGTAGCTGATTTTTTAGTTGATAAACGTTATACTTTCGAAGTCGGAGGGAAAAGCAAAAAGAAAAAGCAAATCACAGGTATTTCTGATGCTTATCTTGCCAAAGATGGAATAGAAATTGGTTTTAGTAATGTGATACCTGTCTGGCTTTTTGGTTTTATGTACTGATTCTTCTAATGCATTTACCATTTTATGAACTTCATTCAAAAGGGAAAATAAGATGACATATCCTTGTTAAAATTACTAATAATTTTAGTAATTTTAACTTATGAATCAGTCAGAATATTTTAAGGGCAGAGGGGCACAGATCAACCCCAATAACAAATTTTTTTCCAACCAGTATGTGCAGGAGCATATTGAAGGCTTGGATGAGGAATTTCTTGGGGCCGAAAAAACGCAATTTATTCCGACACATCCGAAGTCCATTATCTCCAAATCCAATAGCCCAGACCTGCGATTTGAACGATCAATCAATCCCTATCAGGGCTGTGAGCATGGCTGTATTTACTGCTATGCCCGCAATTCACATGAATACTGGGGCTTTAGTGCCGGATTAGACTTCGAGCGCAAAATCCTGGTCAAACACAATGCTGCTCAACTTCTGGAGCATGAATTCCGCAAGTCCAGTTACCAGCCTGATTTGATTATGCTCTCAGGCAATACCGATTGCTACCAACCTATCGAACGGAAATTGGGGATCACACGATCGCTTTTAGAATTGATGCTAAAATATCGAAATCCAGTTTCCATCATCAGCAAGAATGTATTGATGCGAAGGGATTTTGACCTCTTGCGTGAGCTTGCAGCACTGAATCTGGTATCCGTTGCCGTGACCATTAATTCCCTAAGGGAGGAGGTACGGCAAAAGATGGAGCCCAGGACGGCTACTGCCTCGGCCCGTTTAAAACTCATTGAGGGATTGGCGGGGATAGGTGTGCCTGTGATGCTAATGATGGCGCCCATTGTTCCCGGGATCAACAGCGACGAGATTTCAGATTTGATCCGTTCGGGAGCAGATGCGGGCGCAATTACCGCCTCTTATACCATTGTTAGACTTAACGGGCAGATCGGTGGTATATTTAAAGATTGGTTGTATCAGAATTATCCCGATCGCGCCGAAAAGGTATTGCATTGGATCGAGGCTTGTCATGGCGGAAAAATTAATGATACTGATTTCGGACGGCGTAAAAAAGGGGATGGCAATATGGCAGAGAGCCTGCAGCATTTATTTAAACTTTCTGTGAAGAAATATATGAATAATGGGGTGCTTCCGCCCCTTAGAAGGGATCTTTTCCGCTTGCCGGATGCGGGTGTGCAACTGGAATTATTTTAATACAACAAAGGCCAGATTCATTTGAGAGTCTGGCCTTTGTTCTGAGCAGAATATGGCTTCCGAAAGCACGGAGTCATAAATTGATGCTCAAATTCTTATTTTTTTCTATTGATCAATACGTAACTGATATATAATAGTAATAACCACACCGGAATCAATTCAACCGGTAATTTCATGCCAGTTACCCACATGATACCCAGCACAGCAATCAGAAAGATCAGACAGATATAATTGCTCAATGGATAGAGAAACGAAGGAAATTTCGTTTTTACATGCGCATCGATTTTGTTTTTTCTAAAGTATAAATGCGTGATTGAAATCATTAGCCAGTTGATGATCAATGAAGAAACAACCAGCGACATCAGGATCTCCAATGCATTTTTTGGTGCAACATAATTGATAAAGACACAAATCGCGGCAAACACTGCTGAAACCAGAATAGCATTTATAGGCGCATGATTTTTGTTAAGCTTGGACAAAAACTTGGGTGCATTACCTTGTTCAGCGAGCCCAAAGAGCATTCTGCTATTACTGTAAACACTGCTATTGTATACAGATAAGGCCGCGGTGAGCACGATCAGGTTGAGTGCGTTTGCGATAATTTTTGTGAAATAGATGGTCTTTCCGAACAGGGTAAATTCAAAACCATTGAGCTTGTCAAAGACCAACACAAATGGACTCGTATCAGCGGTGATATTTGTCCAGGGAGTAAGGGAAAACAAGATAATCAGAGCACCCACATAAAAGATTAGTATGCGGTAGATAACCTGATTGGTGGCTTTTGGTATATTTTTCTCAGGATGCTCGGCTTCGGCAGCAGTAATACCCACCAATTCGAGTCCACCAAAAGAAAACATGATCAGTGCCATGGCGGATAGCAGACCTTCATAGCTGCCATCTCCAGTCTGGTTAAACCAGCCTTTTGGAAAGAACCCCCCATGCGAAGTGAGGTTGCCCAGGCTCGCCTGTTCACCTCCGGTACCACTAACAAGGAGATAGACACCAAAGACAATCATGGCAATAATAGCGACAACCTTAATGATTGAAAACCAAAATTCTGTCTCGCCATAAATTTTTACCGAAGCAAGATTCAGGGCATTGATAGCGAAGAAGAAAAATAAGCTGGATCCCCAGAGTGGGATTTCCGGCCACCAGAATTGGACATATACTCCAATAGCTGTTAGTTCGGCCATGCTCACTAAAATATAGAGCACCCAGTAGTTCCAGCCAGAGGCATAGCCGGCAAAAGAACCCCAATATTTATTGGCGAAGTAACTAAAGCTACCAGATACGGGTTCCTCAACCACCATTTCCCCCAATTGACGCATAATAAAAAATGCAATTATCCCTGCAAAGGCATAACCAAGTATCACTGCCGGTCCCGCTAGTGTGGCAGCTTTTCCTATCCCAAGAAACAATCCGGTTCCGATGGCGCCACCAAGTGCGATCAGCTGAATATGTCTATTTTGAAGTCCTCTTTTTAATTGTTTCGAATCCTTGTTATTCTGTTTCTCCATTTGTATGGTTAATACGGTTACTTATTTAATGTCGATCAGTCTTGATCCTGAATATTCTACTCGTCTCTTTTCCAACGTAGGATTGAGATGAAATCGGTTTATCTGCAAAGTACTACAAATTATTTAATTTGCTACTACAGCATGTTTACCTAAGCGCATAAAGTTAGTAAAACACTTAGGTATTTTATACAACTTGGGCTTCGCTTTTTGCTGAACCGGAAAGTAATCTTGATTAATGCTGCTGAAAGACAGCTTTTTAATGGAAAACGCTACCATGAGAATGGTAGCGTTTCTTTTGTTCGTAGCTAGTGTGATTTTTGGCCACTCCACCTTAGAACGAAATTTTGTTTGTAAATGATACAATAAAAGATAAATTAATTTGCTTTTTGTGGTTTTTCCGCTGTTCCGCAACTACATCCACAACCTTTGGAACAAGCTGATTTACCTTTGAGTGATTTACGGACATTTCTAACGACATACCATACAGCCGCTAATACCAAAACTCCAACGATGAGATATTGTACTGTTATATTATCCATGACCTATTATTTTTAAGGGCTGTAAAAGTCGCTACTGAGCGAACTCGCACAACACGTTAATCTATTTTAAAAGCTGGTAAGCAATCAAGGCACTGAAATACGCCAGACCTGTCATAAAACCAACCTGAATTAATGTCCATTTCCACGAACCTGTTTCTCTTTTAACCGCCGCTATGGTACTCATACATTGCATGGCAAACGCATAAAATAAGAGAAGCGATATTCCCGAAGCAAAATTGTAGGCTGGTAAGCCTGTGTTACGGTTGATCTCCGTCCGCATTTTGCTTAATACCGTTGTTTTCGTTGCTTCATCTTCAATATCAACCTCGTCGCCTAGACTGTATACCGTCGCCATGGTTCCGACGAAAACCTCTCTTGCAGCAAAAGAAGAGATCAGACCAATTCCCATCTTCCAGTCATAACCCAGCGGCTCTACAACCGGTTCAATTGCCATGCCAAGATAACCGAGGAAAGAATGTTCCAGACGATAAGAAGAGATCTCATGGTCTAGGTCTTCGCCCGAGAGATTAGGATTGTTTTGTATCACATATTCTTTTGCATTACTGAATTTGTCGTTAGGTCCAAAGCTGCCCAAGGCCCAAAGGATGACCGAGATTGCCAAGATAATCTTACCAGCACCGAAGACAAAACTTGATGTTTTCTCCCACACATTTAGAGCGACATTTTTCCAGTCCGGAGACTTATAAGTCGGAAGCTCAAAGATGAGGAAAGACTTGTGTTTGGACTTAATGATTTTTGTCAGAAGAATGGCTGAAAATAATGCGGCAAATATCCCGAGGATATACATGACAAACAAAACCATCCCCTGCAGTTGAAATCCGGCGTATTTGGTATTGGGGATCACCAATCCGATCAGTACGATGTAGATAGGGAGACGTGCAGAACAGGTCATGAATGGCGTAACCAATATGGTGACTAATCTTTCCTTTGCATTTTCAATATTACGTGCAGACATAACGGCAGGTACCGCACATGCCACGCCAGAGATCAGTGGGATCACCGATTTTCCATTTAAGCCAAAAGGTCTGAGCCAACGGTCCATCAGGAAAACCACACGGCTCATATAGCCGGTCTCTTCCATAATCGAAATAAAAATGTATAAAATAACGATCTGTGGAATAAAGATGACGATACCTCCGATACCTTTGATAATACCATTGCTCAACAGATCTGTTAATGGACCCGCAGGTAGGGTTGCTTGAATGTAGGCTGCGAAATCGCCAAAAAGGCCATCTATAAAGTCCATAGCAGGACCTGACCAGGTATATATGGCCTGGAAAATCAGGAAAAGAATACCAAAAAAGATCAGATAGCCAAAGATCGGATGGAGCAATACCTTGTCGATCGCGTTTGTCTTATTTTTGTTGGACGCATCGTCCTTGGTATAGATTTCAGCTAAGTTGCCATCTAAGGATTTGCTCCGCAGGATGGCTTCTTCTTTTTGCAATTTCTCCGCTTTTAATTGATGCTTTTCGCGGATTTGTTGAATCGCCTGATTTTTTTCTTTGGATAAAAAAGATACTTCACCTTTGGCCAAATATTGCCAGGTATGGTATTCGGTATCCAAAGGGAACAGTCTTTTGGTCTCTTCCAATGCTTCATTTGCTATGGCTGGCAATTGGAACTTGCTGATATACATCGGGGGTACTGCATCGAAGTTTTTGATCAGCTGATCTATGCCCTGCCCTGTGCGTGCATTTGTTTCGTATACTTTTGTATTGAGTAGCTGTTCGAGTTTTGCGATATCTATACTGATTCCTTTTTCTTTGGCCTCATCGATCATATTGATGACGAAGATGGCCGGAAGACCGAGTTCGCGCGCTTGTTGATAGAGGATGACAGACCTTTTTAGGTTTGTCGGTTCGGCAACGACAACAACGAGATTGGGCCTAAAACTGTTTTCTTTGTTGACCAGTGTATTAAAGACGACTTCTTCATCCATTGAGCTTGGGAACAATGTATAGGTTCCGGGAAGATCGATGACACGATAGGTCTTGTTGTTGGCTTTAACTTGTCCCTCACGTTTCTCTACCGTGATACCAGGATAGTTTCCTACTTTCTGATTTAATTTTGTAATCCGGTTAAACAAAGAGGTTTTACCCACATTTGGATTACCCAAAAGTGCAATAATCGGGTTATTCATTATTTTTGATCAATAAGGATGACTTTAGCTTCTGATTTGCGAATGGCAATCAAGGCGTTATTAGCAATAATATTTAAACATATAGGACCATTTAAAGGTGCGATATGTTTCACTTCTACTTCTGTACCGGGTACAAAACCCAATTCGAAAAATTTAGCTGGAATATCGTGCGAATCAAAATCAATAATTACCGCTTTTTCCCCTTTTTTTAGCTTGTCTAAGCTAGTTTTATTACGCATCTACCTGTTTTTTTGTATCCTCCAAATATACAGATTTTCTACCATTTAGAATGATTCTAATGTCATAGTTATGTATTTAGCGCAAAAAACAGCTATCTTTACGGGTAAAAAGGGATTAATTATCAACCAAAATGAAAATCGAGGACGAAATCAAAGTAAGTAAATTCAGTAATGAATGGCATCGTTGTACCGTAAATATCCTATACACGTACAATTGGCTTAACAACGAACTTGAGCAAAGGGCAGCCAAAGAGCGGATCACTTTGAAACAATTTAATGTCTTACGCATTCTCCGGGGACAATACCCAAAACCTGCAACCAATAGCCTGATCAAATCAAGGATGTTAAGTACGACACCTGATATCTCCAGAATGATAGATAGAATGGTAACGAAAGGACTTGTTTCCCGTTGTCAATCCGGCGGTGATAAGCGGGCAGTTGATCTGGTTATCACCGATAAGGGGCTGGAGATCCTTAAGAACCTGGAGGAACCAATGTTAATGAAAGATATTTTGTCCGATAGGATTACTCCCAAAGAAGCAACCCAGCTCAGCGCTTTATTGGACAAGCTGAGAGGCTAATTAATGTGCATGGTCATGGTCATGATGATCATGATCATGCAGCTCTTCTTGCTTGCCCTGTCCGTGGTCGTGAGCATGATCATGCTCGCCAGCGAAAGCAAAACTTGCTAAGGCAATGGCCACTCCGGCGATTACCGCAATCATTTTCTTTTTGTTAAATTTATGATGGTCTATAGATCCGGACTCGAACAATATGGTTGTCGATATATGTAGAAATATACCAATTACCACGGCCATGATCTTATCAAAATATTGTTGAATATGACCAACCTCGCCAGCGCTAATCGCTTTACTCAATAGGAAGCCGAAAGGGGTCATGGCCGCGAATAGTGCCAGTGTAATGATAATCGTGTTTTTTTTCAGGTGTGTGCTGATAAGTATGCTACCTAAGGCGAATGCCGCAGGAATATGGTGGATCGAGATCCCCAAGGCTAGCTCGGTCTGATGTGTCGCTGCCAATGGCATTCCCTCAAGGAAGGCGTGTAGACATAAGCTAAACATGATACCGATTGGAAAGCTGTGGCTGTGATGGCCATGCCCATTTTCGGTATGGATATGTCCGTGTTCAATTCCCTGAGAAAATTGCTCAAGAAACAACTGGAATAAAAAGCCACCGAGTACATAGATGCCCAATATTTCGGGTGAGGTATTCGTCGACTGGTATACATGTGGAATTAAATGCAGTACAGTAATGGAGAATAGATAAGCCCCACTAAAAGAAAGGATCAATTTTAGAAAATTTGTTCCTTTTTTCTGGACGAAAAAAACAGCGATACCACTTGCAAATGCAGGTACGAATAAAATTAAAATCAATAAAATTGAATTCATTATACTTGTTCAGTTTTAAAAAAGCTAGGTACAAACCGCTTAAATAGATAGCCTGTAGCCAATCCGACCAGGATTCCAAGTGCGGAGCCACAGA
Organism: Sphingobacterium sp. NGMCC 1.201703; assembly: GCF_047784615.1. Lineage (NCBI taxonomy): Bacteria > Pseudomonadati > Bacteroidota > Sphingobacteriia > Sphingobacteriales > Sphingobacteriaceae > Sphingobacterium > Sphingobacterium sp. NGMCC 1.201703. The sequence goes on from NZ_JBLOHD010000001.1 coordinate 60,672, forward strand.
GTATATCAAAGGGGTAATGAACACCAACATAGATTTGAGAGACCGAAATCAGGAATGCCCAGGCAATACAAAGCCAAAGCACATATTTCCATCTTCGTCGGAAAAGCACAATCCAGAAGAAGGCCAGGGAAAAGTGATTGGCCGCATGGGAGGAGGTAAAGCTAAATCCGGAGCCACAGCGTACCCGAATATTGACATTTTCCTTAAACTCCACATCATTGCAGGGCCTGATTCTTTTGACAGTCTTTTTGATCAAATGCGATGAGATCCCATCAGAAATACCAAAAGTAACCAATGTCATTGCCACAATCAGTATACCCATTTTTCCATAAGTTTTTATGAAAAAAATAACCAGAAATAGATACAGTGGAGCCCATGTGTATGGATTACGTAAAATAGGCAACAGCCAGTCAAATACAGGGTTACTTAAACCTTGATTGATGGCAAGAAAAATTTCCTGGTCGATGTGTACTAATTGTTGAATCATAAATGTTGTTGATTACAATGAAATTCCCAAACTTTTAAAAACTCGCTTTTCAAAAGTAAAAATAATTTCATTGCAAACGATTGTTTCTTTTAAAAACAACTTTGTTGCAACAAAGATACGTTAAATATTCAATAATTATAATTTTAATTCGATATTTTATTGCCATAATGCTAAATTTACACGTTAATCAATTCAAAGGAAATGACTTTAATTAAATCAATCTCAGGAATACGCGGTACGATAGGCGGTCGTGCAGGAGAAGGACTTACGCCAATAGATATTGTTAAATTTACAGCTGCTTACGGAACTATTATTGTAAAGCAAAGCGGAATAAAGAAAATTGTAGTTGGAAGAGATGCCCGTGTTTCTGGCGAAATGGTCAGTAACCTTGTTATCGGAACCCTGCAAAGTATCGGTGTTGACGTCATTGATTTGGGATTATCGACAACGCCTACAGTGGAGATTGCTGTTCCCATGGAAAAAGCGGCCGGAGGGATTATCCTGACAGCTTCGCATAATCCGGGACAATGGAATGCGCTAAAACTGTTGAATGCAAAAGGCGAATTTATATCCGACGCGGAAGGTCAGGAAGTTTTAGCCCTTGGTGAATCCCTGGATTTTGATTTTTCTGCTGTCGAGCAATTAGGTTCGGTACACAAAGATTATTCTTATCTACAAAAACATGTTGATGCTGTATTGGCATTGGAATATGTAGATAAGGAAGCGATCAAAGCGGCGAACTTTAAAGTTGCTTTGGATGCGGTGAATAGTACGGGTGGAACATTTATTCCTGCCTTACTGGATGCGCTGGGTGTACAGACAATTTATAAAATTCACTGTGAGCCGAATGGCAATTTCCCGCATAACCCCGAGCCTCTAAAGGAACATCTCACAGATTTATCTGCTGCCGTGATCGAAAATAAAGCTGACTTGGGAATTGCTGTCGATCCTGACGTGGACCGTTTGGTATTCATGATGGAAGACGGGGAGTTATTTGGTGAGGAGTATACACTTGTTGCTGTTGCAGATTATCTTTTGCAGCACAAAAAAGGGAATACAGTCTCCAATTTATCGTCGACACGTGCCCTACGTGATGTAACCAAAGCTCACGGTGGTGAATATTATGCTGCTGCTGTAGGCGAAGTTAATGTGGTCACCAAAATGAAAGAAGTAGATGCTGTGATCGGTGGCGAAGGTAATGGTGGGGTAATCTATCCAGCCTCACACTATGGTCGTGATGCTTTGGTAGGTGTGGCTATTTTCCTGACGCATTTGGCTAAGTTGGGTAAGAAAGCTTCGGAGTACCGCGCTTCACTGCCACAATATTTTATGTCCAAGAATAAGATCACGTTGACACCAGAACTGGATATCGACAATCTTTTGGCGAAAATGGAAGAAAAGTATAAAAATGAAGAACACAGTACCATCGATGGACTGAAAATAGACTTTGAAAATGAGTGGGTGCATTTGCGTAAATCCAATACGGAGCCTATCATTCGGATCTACTCCGAAGGGCCAACACCGGAGGCCGCGGAGCAGATCGCGCAAAAAATCATTCGCGAGATCGAAGAAATAATTAAATAAAAACAAAAAGCTGCATCCGCAGCTTTTTGTTTTATGATCTACACGGCAATATATTTCCACAAATAAAATACGTAAGCATAATTTATGATGAAGAAGACCATTATAGCGATTTATTGTTTTTTGAGTCTATTTTTATATGCAGTTCCGCTGATGGCTCAGAAGCCTGTTGATGCAGTCAATGCGACTTTGGATACCTGGCATAAATCTTCGGGCGAAGTCAAATTTGGGCCTTTTCTAAACGCGCTGGCAGCAGATGCCGTTATCTTGGGAGCCGACCGGCAGGAACGCTGGGATAAAAACCATAGTAGTACATTCTCTGAGCAATATTTTAACGCCCAATATGCTTGGAACTATACTTATCAAAACAGATATATCCATTTTAATACCGATAGTACAACGGCTTGGTTTGATGAGACTTTTAAGATTAATACCAAGTATTTTCGGGGTACTGGTGTCTTGAGCAAGATCGATAATGATTGGAAGATCAGGCAATATAACCTGTCCATGCTTACGCCTTATCAGGAGGTCAAGTCGGCCATTGGTGGAAAGCTGGGACACAATGTGCATAATAACCTGTTGCTGGTCATGGTGCTGTTTTTCTTTATGGCCATGCTGTTTGTGCTGAGTCAACGACTAAAAATATCCTATCCCATCTTATTGGTTATAGGTGGTCTAGGGATTTCCCTTATTCCCGGAGCGCCAGTGATTAGTATAGATCCGGATATTGTCTTTTTGGTATTTTTACCACCCTTGCTGTTTGAAGCGGCCTGGTATACCAACTGGAACAATTTTTTGAAATGGCGGCGATCTATTTTCATCATGGGTTTTGGGCTGGTCTTTTTTACTTCCTTGGCAATCGCATATTTTTCGGTGAGTATTATTCCAGGGTTCACCTTGGCTTTGGGCTTTTTGCTGGGCGGGATTATTTCTCCTCCGGACGCAGTTGCTGCCAGTTCGGTATTAAAAGGCGTGAGTATACCTAAACGGGGTATCACGATCTTGGAAGGGGAGAGTCTCGTCAACGATGCGGCTTCTTTGACTGTATTTCGGTTTGCTTCCATCGCTATCCTAACGGGGCAGTTTGCGATGGGTACTGCAACAACACAATTTCTTGTACTCTCCGTAATGGGTGTTGTTGTCGGACTTGTGATCGGCCATATCTTGTATTTCTTCTTGCGTTATGTGGCTAAATCCTCCAGTATATCGACGCCAATTACGTTGATCGCTCCTTACCTGATGTATATCGTTGCCGAACATTTTGAATGGTCAGGTGTTCTGGCTGTGGTCAGTGGCGGTTTGTTCCTTTCTTTCCGGGCGGGTGATTATCTGAACTATCATACCCGGATACAAACCAAGGAAGTTTGGGCAACAATTGGATTTTTATTGAATGGTTTTGTTTTTATCTTGATTGGACTTGAACTGCCAGTGATCATCAATGGGCTGGGGGAATATTCGATGGAAGAAGCAATTGATTTTTCTCTGGCCATCTGTGTTATTGTCATTGTATTGCGCTTGGTTGCGGTTTATCTTTCTGCCTATGTTCCACGTTTATTGTTTAAAAGAGTTCGTGTCAAAGAAAAAGGCCCGGGTTGGAAGCTGCCATTGATCGTCGGCTGGGCTGGTATGCGGGGCGTTGTTTCGCTTGCCTCAGCCTTGGCTATCCCGATGACATTATATGACGGAACAGCTTTCCCGCATCGTAATCTTATTTTGTTTATCACTTTTGTCGTTATTCTGGTGACTCTGGTGTTTCAGGGACTTACACTGCCCCTGCTGATAAAATTGATCAAGATCGAGGAGGTTGATGAGCAAGTGCCGATGGAAGAGCAAATTGATGAAATCCGTGTTCGGCTAGGTAAGGACTCTATTGCTTATCTCGATAAGCATTATGCCAAGGAGATGATGGAATACGAAACAATTGCAAGGGTAAAAGAACAGCTTATCCGAAGCATAAATGCATCTGAACGAGCCAAAGAAGAGGACACCCGGGCGCAGTTATCGGCTGTCAGGGGATTATATAATAAAATTATGCTCGAAATTCTGGCGGTACGTCGGGAGGGATTAGCGAAAATGAAGGAGAGCAAAGAGTACGACAGTGACGTCATCAAAGATTTAGAATATTCATTGGACTTAGAAGAGTCGCGCCTGACACGCAAATAAGGTGGGCTGAGCCCTAGAGATTCAAAAATAGCCGGGTTAACCTATTGGACCAACCTGGCTATTTTTCCTTTATCACCAGCTAAGAAAACAGCTTTACCCTTTTTCGCCTTCTGCACGGCATTGTAGCTATCCGGCGAGATATTATACCATGTTTTTCCTTTGTCCGCTGACAGATCTGTTCCTGATGTTCCGGTACAGATAAGTTGTTTGTTCGAGAGATAGATGACAGCCGATTTAAAACCCGATACTGGCTGATGGGAAGCTTGCCAAGTTTTACCACCATCATTGCTCAAAAAGCAGGCTTTATCCTTATTTTTATCATTTCTGTAATCCCCACCAACGACAATCCCCGATTTAGGCGAACTGAATGCAATGGAAAAAGGGCCAGTGCTATTTTGCCCCTGCGTAATGGGACAGCTGTAACGCTGCCAGGTATCTCCCTGATCTTTGCTCGTGTAGATATTGGAAACCGTTCCGCCGGTTGCGATCCAAAAGTCGCCCGTGGCAAGACTAAAGATGGAGGTACCACTGGCTGCAAAACCGGCCTCACCTTCGGCAATGGTATAGCTAAGGTTGGAGGATATATCTTTCCAGGTCTGCCCAAAATCTGTTGTTTTTAAGAGGGGCATCTGTCCTTGGATAGCATCGCCGAAAGCGATACCCACACCTTTTGGTGTAAAAGCAAAACCATCATAAAATATTTCGGGACGTGTATCTTTAAAAACCTCTTTCCAGCTTCTGCCCGCATCATTGGTTAGTAATATTAAGGCCGGGGAACCTGCTGAAATAATCAGGGCCTGATTTTCATCGAAAGCCTCGATATCCCTAAAGTCTATCTTTTCGTAACCGATGGGATTGACCCACTGCCAATTTTTTCCAGCATCGGTACTCAAACCCACTGTACCGTTGTTTCCGCTGACCCATAGTGTCTGATCATCGACAACACTTAGTCCCCGATAACTGCTATTGCGTTCTTGATTCAACAGCTTAATTGTGTTTTTTTGTGCAGATAGACTTTCGATAAGAAAGACCTGGACGAGAAAGAAAAAAAATAGTGGTTTCATGTGGTTGTACTAGTTATTGCAATAAATTCAGTGTATAATGACGTTAAACTTAAATGTATTGTTGCGGGAGATCTGTTCGTATTACTGTGGTAAATTCATTTGCACTAAATGCAGTAATATAATTGCAGTAGATCTATTTACGTTAAATTCAATTGTATTTTTTGCTGTAAATCCATTCGCATTGTTACGGTAAATCTACGCATATTATTTAGACAAATCTACACTTCTGCGGGATGCTTTACGTCCTTTTTTCATTATCGTTTTCCTCAACAGGAGCAAGCCAACTGTCATTTTTCTTGGCGATTTAAAATAAGGGATACTCAATATGACGAGCAAGGATATACAGGCCGATGTCCCCAATGCGCCACCATATCCATTGAAAAACTTACTGGTATTGAGCAGGATGGTGGTGAATATAACACCTGCCAAGGAAAGTCCAAAATAAGTAGACAGCTGTGTCTTGGATACCATACCGATAAAAGAAGCGCCGATAAATACGGCCGGAATATACTGAGTGAGATAGGTGGAGAGTAGATGGGGGAAGAAATATAGGAAAGCGGATACGATCAATGTTAGCAATGCAGAGGAGCGTACAGCGCCCTGTCTGTATTTTGTGTTTACATAATATGTCGCTGTACTTCCGATAATTCCGACAAGATATAGAATGAATGTTTCCATGTTATTTGAAAAGATAAAGTAGTAAATAGGTCAACGAAACACCGAGGAAAGCCAGTGTGCCCAATTTGCCACCGACACCATTCAGTAAGCTTTTTGAAATCACCAGAAAGACTGCGGTAAAGACACCCGCTGTCAATATAAAATAAAAACCATGAGCGACCTGGGAACTTGACATACCCACAAACGCACCACAATAGATGGCTGCAGGAAGATGAGGGAGGTAACTTGAATTCTTATTGATATTGGGGATAAATGAAGCTAATGTACCAGTCAGTGCAGCGCCCATGACAGGTCCGAGCCCAAAGATCTGATTGAAGTAATAGGAGATGATGGCACCTACTGGCACCCATGCCGCTATTTTGATTGACTCATATTCATGGATGTGGTGGTGTATCGGCGATTTGAGGTAGCTATATAAGATAAATAAGGAAAGTAATCCGATGAATGACAGTACAATATATGAGTTGGTATTTTCAACAAAAATGGCGACTAAAAAGAGCGCCTGGATAACAAATAATAAGCAAATACTTAAAATTCTAAACTTCTGCCTGGCTTGCATTGATTTCAAATTTCGGCAAAGTTATCAATTATTTGTCTATTCCACAGGTAGATTTTCTTTTTATCAGGATTGAATCGCGTATAAACTGTTGGATATCCTCATCATGTTATCAATTAGTTGTCTGTTCTACAGGTGGATTTTCTTTTTACCAGTATTGGATCGAGAACAACTTGTTCGATATCTTCATAAGGATCCTTTTGTTTAACCATCTTCATAAAGAGTTTAGCACATTCCTCGCCCATTTTGTTGGCCTGTTGATCGATACTCGATAAAGTCGGTGTAATAAACGAAGAGAACGTCTGGTTCGCAAAGCCAATAACGCCTGTTGCTGGAATGTCAATCTGAGCAGCTTTGAGCGCCTGGATAATGCCCACAGCGGTAAAGTCGTCACCTCCAATGATCGCATCCGGTTGAACGGAAGATTGCAGGATCTGCTCGGTGCCTTTGATCCCTGCTTCAATAGAGAGTTCCCCGCGGACTATAAGTTCATCCAGCTGTGGAAGACCTGCTTCTTTTAAGGCTGCTTCAAAACCGCTAAAACGATCCTGAAAGATAGCAATTTCTTTATTCGTGGTGATAAAACCAATTTTTTTATATCCTTGTTCGATCAGATGTGTGGTTGCAAGGTAGCCCGCTTCAAAATCATTCAATTTAACTACAGGTGCTGCAATGTCCTGGTGGGTACGGTCAAAGATAATCAGACTTTTGCCTTGCTTGATGACTTCCTGGAAATGTGCTATTTGCTGGGTTTCCAAGGAAAGTGAGGCTATGATGCCGTCCACCTGTGCTTCCAACAAAGTTTTGACTCCGTTTACTTCATCCAAATAGGATTCATTCGATTGATAAAGCAGTAAGCTATAGTTGTGCTTTTTTAATTCTTTTTCAATGCTGTGAACTGCTTCTGCAAAAAAATGGATTTGCATCGTTGGTACGATAACCCCAATGGTATTGGACCGGCCCGAAGAGAGTGAGGATGCAATTTTATTGACACTGTAATTGAGTTCTTTTGCTTTGTCCAGGACCAACTGCCGTGTAGCCTCACTAATGGTGGGTATATTATTCAGGGCACGTGAAACCGTTGAAACCGTGATTCCAAGCGCCCGCGCAATATCATAAATCGTTGTTTTTCTTTTCACACCCCAAAGTAAATAATTTTATTGAATATTTTGGAAAATTCGGAAACATATCCTACTTTTATGCAACCGGTTGCAATTTTGTTGCCGGATATAATTTAAATAACCAGTTATACGATTAGGCATGTATTTTTTAGGTATAGATATTGGTACTTCTTCGGTCAAGGTTTCCATTGTTGAAGCATCCTCCCAACGTAAGGTCTATTCGGCGCAATATCCCGCTGAAGAGGCTCTTATTATTTCGCCGCAGCCCAATTGGGCGGAGCAGGATCCCCAGAACTGGTGGACCTATTTCAAACGGGCTTTATCCCAGGCAAACGCTTCGGGGCTTTATGATCCCAAGCAGATTACGGCAATCGGTATAGCCTATCAAATGCATGGGCTTGTTGTTGTCGATCAGGAGCAACAGGTATTGCGCAATGCGATTATTTGGTGTGATAGCCGGGCTGTCGCATTGGGAAACAAAGCTTTTGAGGAGATTGGGAAGGAATTCAATTTAAAACATCACCTCAATTCACCGGGCAATTTTACCGCTTCCAAATTGGCGTGGGTCAAAGCCAATGAACCGGAAATCTATCAGAAAATCGATAAGATCATGCTTCCCGGGGATTTTATAGCCATGAAACTTTCAGGAACTATCAGCACCTCTATCTCGGCTTTATCGGAGGGGGTATTCTGGGATTTTCAGCGCAATGAACTGTCTACGGCACTGATGGACTATTATGGTTTCGATGCGGATTTAATACCGTCCATATTGCCCGTTTTTGCGGAACACGGTCAGATTAAGCCAACCGTAGCCGATGAATTGGGACTATCACCGAAAGTAACAATCAACTATAAGGCCGGAGATCAGCCGAATAATGCGCTTTCCCTAAATGTACTCCAACCGGGTGAAGTCGCTGCCACGGCGGGCACTTCGGGTGTTATCTATGGTGTGAGTGACCAGTTGATAGCGGATCGTGAGTCTCGTGTCAATACATTCGCCCATGTCAACTATGGGCCGGATGAGATCCGTACGGGTGTATTGCTCTGCATTAACGGTACTGGTATTATGAACAGTTGGGGTCGGAAGCTTCTGGGAAAGGATTTGTCCTACGATCAGATAAATAGTATGGCCGCGACTTCGCCCATCGGTAGTAAAGGTTTACAGGTTATCCCTTTTGGAAATGGTGCGGAGCGTATGTTAAATAATCAATTGGTGGGGGCATCGATAACATCAATTGACTTCAATAGACATGAATCTGCTGATATTCTGCGAGCGATTCAGGAAGGAATCGCTTTTGCTTTTCGCTATGGACTGGATATTATGCGCGAAAATGGATTATTTCCACAGATGATCCGTGCCGGCAATGCCAATCTATTTTTGAGCCCTGTATTTCGTGACTCGTTTGTGGGTGCGACTAATGTCCCTGTGGAAGTATATGATCATGATGGCAGTGTGGGCGCTGCTATAGGTGCTGGAATCGGTAGTGGCTATTATGCCAGTTTCGTAGAGGCTTTTGACAGCTTAAAACCGGTTTATACTGTGGAACCTAAGGGGGTTGATCAGTATGAAGAAAATTATCAACAGTGGAGAGAAATTTTAGAAACAAAAATCAATACTAAATAAAATGAACATTATCAAAGAACAAAAGGAGTTTTTTAAAGGGATTGGACAGATCGAATTTGAAGGACAGGAAAGCAAAAATCCATTTGCTTTTCGTTATTACAATCCAAAACAAGTGGTTGCAGGTAAGACCATGGAAGAATATTTTAAGTTTGCCTGTTCGTATTGGCATTCTTTCAATGGTGATGGATCTGATCCGTTCGGCGGGCCAACCCACAGATTTCCCTGGGATGAAAGCAGTGACCCGATTACACGTGCAAAAGATAAGATGGATGCTGCTTTTGAGTTTATCAGCAAAATGAATATTCCCTACTACTGTTTTCATGATGTGGATTTGGTGGATTACACGGATAATGTGCTGGAAAACGAAAAAAGACTGGCAACGATCGTGGACTATGCGAAAGAAAAACAGCAGGCGAGTGGTATCAAGCTTCTCTGGGGCACAGCCAACCTCTTTAGCCACAGACGTTATATGAATGGCGCTGCGACGAATCCGGATTTCCAGGTATTGACGCATGGTGCTGCACAGGTGAAAGCAGCGTTGGATGCCACCATTGCGCTCGGTGGTGAAAACTACGTGTTCTGGGGTGGAAGGGAAGGTTATATGAGCCTGTTGAATACCAATATGAAGCGGGAACAGGAACATCTTGCCCAGTTTCTACATTTAGCCAAGGATTATGCGCGTAAAAATGGGTTCAAAGGCACTTTCTTTATCGAGCCCAAACCATGTGAACCGACCAAACATCAATATGACTATGATGCGGCCACCGTATTGGGATTTTTGAGACAGTATGACCTATTGGACGATTTCAAACTCAATCTTGAAGTGAATCATGCAACCTTAGCAGGGCATACCTTCCAACACGAATTGCAGGTTGCTATTGATGCCGGAAAACTGGGATCCATTGACGCCAATCGCGGTGATTATCAAAATGGCTGGGATACTGACCAATTTCCCAATGATATCAATGAACTGACCGAATCGATGTTGATCATTTTAGAAGGGGGGGGCTTCCAGGGCGGTGGTGTTAATTTTGATGCCAAAATTCGTCGCAACTCGACTGATCCTCAGGATTTATTCTACGCACATATCGGCGGAATGGATCTTTTCGCACGGGCTTTGCTTACGGCAGAACGTATCTTGCAAGATGGTGAATACCGTAAAATAAGAACCGACCGTTATGCATCCTTCGATAGTGGTCATGGGGCTTCTTTTGAGCAGGGTAAGCTGACACTGGAATATTTGAGAGATTTAGCGGTAGAATCTGGTGAACCACAAACGATCAGCGGAAGGCAAGAGTATTTAGAAAATTTGATCAATAGATATATATAGTTAATCAAAATATTTATATATTAGGCGATCAAATTAAACCAATTACCAATACATGAATAATTATTTAAGTACAAAAGATTACATCGTTTTCCTGATATACTTTGTCATTGTTGCAGGTTACGGATTATGGGTGTATTATCGCAAAAAGTCTGAATCTGTAGGCTCCAAGGATTATTTCCTTGCCGAAGGATCGTTGACCTGGTGGGCGATTGGAGCCTCCCTGATTGCATCCAATATTTCTGCGGAACAATTTATCGGCATGAGTGGGTCGGGCTTCAAAATGGGACTTGCCATTGCCACGTACGAGTGGATGGCAGCAATTACCCTGATTGTTGTAGCGGTGTTTTTTATACCGGTATACCTCAAGAATAAGATCTTTACAATGCCGCAGTTTCTGCACAAGCGGTATAATGGTACTGTAGCCATGATTATGGCAGTCTTTTGGTTACTATTGTATGTGGTTGTCAATCTGACTTCGATTCTTTACTTGGGCGCTATTGCGGTGAGCAGCATTTCCGGAATAAGTCTGGAAGCTTGTATGTATGCTATTGCCATTTTTGCTGTTATCATCACATTGGGAGGTATGAAGGTGATCGGATATACGGATATTATTCAAGTATTCTTTTTGGTATTGGGTGGTTTGGCAACAACCTATCTGGCATTAAACCTTGTTTCCGAACACTATGGTGGTTCAGGTATCTTGCAGGGCTATCAATTGATGACCGAAAAGGCTTCCGACCACTTCCATATGGTTCTGGACCGTAAAAACGAGAATTACCTTGACTTACCGGGACTGACTGTTCTGATCGGTGGTATGTGGATTGTCAATCTGAACTACTGGGGCTGTAACCAATATATCACACAGCGGGCATTGGGCGCTGATTTGAAGACTGCACGTAACGGGATTTTGTTTGCCGCATTCTTGAAACTGTTGATGCCGATTATCGTCGTATTGCCTGGTATTGCCGCGTATGTTATGTGGAAAGATGGTTTATTTCAAAATGAAATGATGCAACATGGCGAGGTCAATCCGGATCATGCTTACCCAGTCTTATTGAATCTATTACCAGCGGGTCTAAAAGGACTTTCATTTGCGGCGCTGACTGCTGCGGTAGTTGCCTCATTGGCAGGTAAAGCAAATAGTATTGCCACGATCTTCTCATTGGATATTTACAAAAAGGTATTTAATACGGATGCTTCCGACAAGAAGTTGGTTAATATAGGTAAGGTGACGGTTGTTGTTGCCATGATTTTGGCCGTGATCATCGCGCCACATTTGGGAATCGACAAAAAGGGTGGATTTCAATACATCCAGGAGTATACCGGATTTGTATCGCCGGGTATTTTTGCCATGTTTATCTTGGGATTTTTCTGGAAAAAAACAACATCAAATGCGGCATTATTTGCGACGATAGGTGGATTTATTCTATCCATTATCTTCAAAAAATTACCGGATTGGGCAGATCTTTCTTTCTTGGCTTCGACCGGTTTCTCTATCCCGAATCCGACAACGGGAATTTACGAAATTCCGTTTTTGGACCGGATGGGTTTTGTCTTTGCAATCTGTATCATCGGTATGATCATTATCAGTTTGATTGACAACAAACGTGGGGTAGTACCAGCCGGCCTGGAAGTAGATACAACCATGTTTAAACCACATAAAGCATTCTTGATCGGTACATTGATTGTTGCTTTATTAGTGACAGCATTATATTCCATTTATTGGTAATCCGATCATCAAGCAGATCCAATAGCGTGCCCATAGCAACTCCGGTTGGTATGGGCACGTTGTTTTTGCGAGCTCTATTTCCCTTTAAATAGGTTGTATCTCCAGTTTAACCACTGGATTTGTACCCTGGATCTGATGGATTTTTAAAAATTTGCTATCTTGTCTTCCATAAAAAATACATGTACTGCGATGCGCTAAGCCGGCCGATATCCCTGTTCAGCAAAAAGAGGGAGCCAAAGAAGAGGAAACCGAAAGGGGCGGACTTTGGGCACTAAAACAATAATAAGGATGAAAAGAAGATATATGCTATTCACTGCTTTTGTTGGAATGATGACAACATTTGCGCCAGCTCAAGGACAGACACAACGTACGGAGAAGCCACCTTTGCACGGCAAACATTGGATGGCAATTACCGGAAAACCTTTGGCAGCAACGGCCGGGGCACAGTTATTTCATCAAGGCGGTAATGCGGTGGATGCAGCCTGTGCCATGCTTGCTGCCACCTGTACCATGTGGGATGTGCTCAGCTGGGGTGGAGAAACACAGGCGTTGATCTATCATCCGAAACTAAAAAAAGTGATCGCTATCAATGCCCTCGGTGTGGCACCGACAGGGGCAACGGTTGATTTCTTTCGCTCAAAGGGCTATGAATTTCCACCAGAATACGGACCTCTCGCTGCAGTCACACCGGGTACACCGGGTGGATTATGTTATATGTTGGCTCAGTACGGTACCAAAAGCCTTGCAGAGGTACTTGCTCCGGCGCTTGAAATGGCGGCTGGTTATCCCATCGACTCGCAGACGGCCAATAGTATCGAACGGGGTAAAGCTCGCATCAAAGAATGGCCTTATAGCAAAAAGGTTTTCCTTGTCCATGAAGGCCAAGAAAGAGAAGCACCGGAAGCTGGGGAAATTTTTGTACAGCAGGATCTGCAGCAGACCTTAACCAAACTTGTTGAAGCGGAAAAGAAAGCCCTTGCAGCCGGCAAGGATCGAAAAGAAGCCATCATGGCTGCCTTCGACCGCTTCTATAAAGGTGATATCGCTGATGAATTTGTACGGGGAAGCAAAGAGCAGGGCGGCTTGATCACGAAAGAGGATCTGGCCAACTGGAGACCCATTGAAGAAGAACCTTTACACATCAATTATAAAGGGATTGATGTCTACAAACTACAGGAGTGGACGCAGGGACCCGCCATGCTGCAGAGTTTACAGCTACTGAAAAACTTCGATCTCAAAGCAATGGGCTACAACTCTGCTCCATATATACACACGATATATCAGGCCATGAACCTGTCCTTTGCAGACCGGGACTTCTATTATGGCGATCCCTACTTCCTGCCTAAGGCACCTATTCAAGGTCTATTAAGTGAAGCTTATGCCAAGGCACGCGCCGCCAGCATTGATCCGTTGCGTAACGATCCACAGGTTCTTCCCGGTGATCCTTATCCGTATGAAGGGAAGCAGAATCCTTTTACAAAGCTACTTCAACAGCGTAAAAAGCAGTTTACTCCAGACAGCGAGTCAAAAAAAGACTTTGTTCCCAAGCACGATGTGAGTTCGACTTCTTCCTTGTTATCGCTTGCGGACAGCACCTTTTTAGCCTCAGTGACTACAGATAGTCCGTATATGGATCGCTTATTACGAGGAACTACCAGTGTGGAGGCCGCGGATGCGGAAGGCTGGGTTGTTTCTATCACACCAAGTGGGGGTTGGTTGCCCGCCTGTATCGCTGGAAATACAGGGGTAGGGATGAGTCAACGTTTACAAAGTTTTGTTCTCGACTCCCTGATCAATCCTTTTAACGTGGTGGCCCCGGGCAAAAGACCGCGTGTGACGCTTACTCCAGCTTTGGCGCTAAAAGAAGGGAAACCCTATCTTTCTTTTGCAGTACAAGGTGGTGACACACAAGATCAGAACCTGTTACAATTCTTTCTGAATACAGTAGAGTTTGGCATGACGCCGCAGCAGGCCAGCGAGGCTCCAAATATCAATAGTAATCAGTTGTGGTTATCTTTGGGCGGGACCAAAATCGAAGACCGAAAACCTCGTGCCGGAAGTTTACTGCTCGATAAACGCACTCCGAAGGAAGTTGCCGAAAAATTGCAGAAAATGGGCTATAATATCCAGTTCGGTGAACGTAACAGTGGCCCGATCAACGCGATCTACTTTGATCAACAGCATGGTACACTCTGGGGCGGCAGCAGTAACAATGGGGAGGATTATGGAATTGGATGGTAGCATTAGCGTCGCATCGTTTTGTTATCTCCATCGGATTTGGTATCTTACCTACTGATCAAAAGGTGACTTTTTGTTATGGAGGGTAGTGTCAATAAATATTCGTTTGTTTTTCAGCCTGATGAGGCGGGTTTGGTATTGGTCGATGGATTAAAGCAGCAGTTGAGAGCAGCATTGGCGGCGGAATTTCCAGACAAAGAAAAGGGCTGGTACCATAGTTGTAATTCCAAAGCTCATGTGACTATTTGTGCTTTTACAGGAAATGAGGATACGTTGATACGGGCTACTGAAGTTCTGCAGCAGGCGCTGTTATATGAACGTAGTCAATATGTTTATTTTGATCATTTTTCTTCTTTTGCAGATGGGGCCTTTTATATTGCCCCAACAGTACATGCGCGAAGTTACCTCAAGGATCGAGCCCGAAAAGTTGTAAATACTTTAAGCTCGTTTGATCTGATCGAGATCAGTGATGAACCTCATATATCTATCGGGCGTAGGCTGGAACCGGAGCGACTGGAAATCGCAAAAAAACTACTACGTTCGGTTGATCTGAGTTTTATGTGTGCCGGAGTGCATATCCGCCGCTTCAATCCCGATATGGGGCAGTACGAGCCTGTTGATTTTGTTAAATTCGGAAATCAATCGAAAGAAAGCTCGGGCCAACTTACAATTAAATTCTAATTATATGGCTGTTTAATTGCCTAATATTGTAAAGCTTTTTATCTTTAGCCCTAGCAATAAAATATATTGTCCTCATGTAAGCTATGCATCACGACGACTCCCATCATAAATCATTATCCGATATCCACGAAAGTGTCGATGTCAATAAAGGAAAATCCAAGTTCAAAAAGATACTCAGTTTTTTTGGTCCCGCCTATCTGATCAGTGTAGGCTATATGGACCCGGGCAACTGGGCGACGGACCTCGCTGGAGGAAGTCAGTTTGGCTATGCGCTGATCTGGGTCTTACTGATGAGTAATATTATGGCCTTATTGCTTCAAAATCTTTGTGCCCGTTTGGGGATTGTGCGGGGTAAGGATCTGGCGCAATGTAATCGCGAGACCTACCCCAAGCGGATGAATTTTGTGCTATATATTTTGGCTGAAATTGCCATAGCCGCCTGTGATCTGGCCGAAGTATTGGGAATGGCTATTGGTCTTAACCTCTTGTTTGGTATTGATTTGCTCTGGGGGGTATTGATCAGTTTTGCCGATACCTTTCTGTTGCTCTACTTGCAGAAGCTCGGAATGCGCAAGATGGAACTGTTCATTATCGGCTTAATTTCCCTGATCGGTATGTGTTTTTTGGTGGAGATGTTTCTGGCCAAACCTGATTTTGCGGAGGTGGCCACAGGTTTTATCCCGAGTATTCCCAATAGCGCTGCGCTCTATATTGCAATTGGTATTATCGGTGCTACTGTCATGCCACACAATCTCTATCTGCATTCCGCTCTGGTACAGACCCGAAAGATTGACCGTAATGAAGTCTCCATACAAAAATCGCTAAAGTATAATTTTTGGGATAGTGCCATTGCCTTAAATCTGGCATTTCTGGTTAATGCTGCAATTCTTATTCTTGCAGCATCGGTCTTTCATAAGAACGGTATGCACGATGTCGCCGAACTTGAAGACGCTTATCATCTATTGGGCAATTTACTTGGCACTGAATGGGCATCGAAGTTATTTGCTGTGGCATTGATTCTGGCCGGACAGAGTTCCACGGTAACCGGTACCTTGGCTGGTCAGATTGTAATGGAAGGCTATCTAAGACTGCGTATCAGTCCAACACTTCGTCGCATTATTACACGGCTTTTGGCAATTATACCTGCTGTTTTGGTGATCTTGATCTCTGGCGAAGGGCGGGTAGGACAGTTGTTGATCTTCAGTCAGGTCATCCTGAGTATGCAGCTGGCCTTTGCGGTCATTCCCTTGATTCATTTTGTCAGTGATAAAGCCAAGATGGGCATTTTCGCCATTAAACCATTGACTAAAACATTTGCATGGCTGATTGCTGCAGTGATTGCGGTGTTGAATTTTAAGCTGGTGTACGATGAGGTCAGCGGCTGGATCATTGAAGCAAACAATCCTTTGGTCACAGTGTTACTTGTTCTAGGAGCCCTTGGGCTGTTATTTTTGCTGATTATGACGGTATTAATTCCTATTATGCGTAAATCAAAACCGATTGAATTGGAAATTCATCCACCATTTGAGGCCTTACATTTTGAGGACAGGGGTTCTTTCAAGAAGGTGGTGGTCGCGTTGGATTTCTCCAGCTCAGATCAGAAAGTGATTCAGTATGCTTTGCAGCTGTCGCATGCTGATACCAGTTTTGTCGTTGTCCATATTGTCGAAAGTGCCTCTGTTAAATATACAGGAGAGTCTACCGATGATTTTGAGTCGCGACAAGATATGGAACGGCTGAAGCTATATGCAGACTTTTTATTGTCCAAAGGACATCAGACGGAATATGAACTTGGTTACAACAACCGGATCAAAAGTATTGCCGAAGTTTGTGAAAAATACCATGCAGATCTCTTGGTTGTGGGAAGCCACGGTCACACCGGCGTCAAAGATTTTGTGTTTGGAGAGACAGTAAACAAGTTGCGCCATGCTGTGAAAGTTCCGGTTTTTATCGCACAATAGGGCATAGAAACCTATCCCGAAGAGACAGTGTCGATTCACTGTAATTTTATTATGGAAAAAGTGTGGGGAGGGATCGGTAAGTTCTAAATAATTCTTATTTTTGCGTCATCAAATCAAGATATGAGCGACGCTATTAAACACGAGTGCGGAATCGCACTAATTCGCCTGTTAAAACCCTTATCTTATTATCAGGAAAAATATGGTACGCCATTCTATGGCATCAACAAATTGTACCTATTAATGGAAAAACAGCACAACCGTGGACAAGACGGGGCTGGAATTGCAACCATTAAATTTGATGTTAAACCTGGAAATCGTTACATTTCGCGTTACAGAGCTATGGGCTCCTCTGCTGTGGCAGATATATTCGAATATGTACAGAAAAAATTTGCTTCTGTTCAGAAGGCATTTCCGGATGAATCAAAGGATACCCAATGGTTAAAAGATAATGTCAGTTTTACAGGAGAAGTACTTTTAGGACATTTGCGTTATGGAACGCATGGAAAGAACAGTATCGAAAGCTGTCACCCATTTTTAAGACAAAACAATTGGATGTCACGCAATCTTGTTGTTGCGGGTAACTTCAACATGACCAATGTGGATGAACTCTTGCAACAACTGTATGAGTTGGGACAACATCCAAAGGAAAAAGCGGATACTGTAACCGTTTTGGAAAAAATTGGACATTTCTTAGATGATGAAAACCAGGATCTTTTCGATCAGTTCAAAAAAGAAGGATATTCCAACGTTGAGATCAGTTCATTGATTGCCAAAAATATTGATGTTTCCAAGATCCTTAAGCGTTCCGCTAAGACCTGGGACGGTGGTTATACCATTGCCGGTATCTTTGGGCACGGGGATGCATTCGTGATGCGTGACCCTGCAGGTATCCGTCCGGCATTCTATTACCAAGATGAAGAAATTTTGGTTGTAGCTTCGGAAAGGCCTGTTATCCAAACTGCTTTCAATGTGCCTATTGGTGCCGTTAAAGAAATTAAACCGGGACATGCCTTGATCGCGAAAAAAGACGGAACTGTATCGCAGGAGATGTTTAGACAACCTGTTGAACAACGTTCTTGCTCTTTTGAACGTATCTATTTCTCCCGTGGATCGGATGCTGATATCTATAAAGAACGTAAAGAACTGGGTAGATTATTGGTACCGCAGGTATTGGAATCTGTCAAAAGTAATATTAAGAATACGGTATTTTCCTTTATCCCTAATACAGCCGAAGTATCGTACTACGGTTTGATGGATGGTATCAATACCTACGTTAGGGATTTCCAGAAAGAGACCTTATTAAAACGGGCTGATAAAATTTCTGACGAGGAGTTGGACGAAATCCTAAGCATCAAACCACGCTTTGAAAAGCTGAACGTAAAAGATGCCAAATTGCGTACTTTCATTACGCAAGATGCGGATCGTACAGATATGGTACAACATGTGTATGATACCACTTATGGTATTGTTAAGGATCATGAAGATACCATCGTTGCAATCGATGACTCCATTGTACGGGGAACAACGTTGAAGCAAAGTATCCTCACGATCTTGGATCGTTTGAATCCGAAGAAAATTGTGATCGTTTCCTCGGCGCCTCAAATCCGTTATCCGGATTGTTACGGTATCGATATGTCGCGTATGGGTGAATTCGTTGCATTCGAAGCAGCGATCAATCTGTTGAAGCAACGTGGTATGGCACATATTATTGATGAGGTGTATCAAAAATGTCTCTTGTCGATGACCCAAGATGTCAATGAAATCGAAAACCATGTGAAAGCCATTTATGCGCCATTTACAGACGAGGAGATTTCTGAAGAAATTGGCCGTATCGTCAGACCGCATCATTTGAAAGCTGAGCTAGAGGTGGTGTATCAGACATTGGACAACCTACATAAAGCATGTCCGGCTCATAGCGGAGATTGGTACTTCTCTGGTAATTATCCTACTCCAGGTGGGAACAAGGTTGTTAATAAAGCCTATATGAACTGGATTGAAGGTAAAAATGTACGTGCATACTTCAGTAGCTAAGTTTAAAGATATCAAGAGAAGGGGGCGTTCTATATATAGAATGCCCCCTTTTTTTCTTCCATCTTATTTTATTTAAGCACGAAGTCTTTTTTACCTTCAAGGCCAATGGGCTCCCTATTTATTTTTGGATATCTCGTATTCTTTTCAACCTCTTTTTTAGTATTCACATCCCTGAGATTGCTTTTGCATTTTGTACAGTTTCTTTTTTTTATATATTCGTAATACGAATTGATTATTAAGATGCAGTGCATCAGAATTTAATTGCTGTATTTTGCCAATATATACTTTGATGATTCAGTCGACCTTTTACCTTAACGAAATTGTGGTTTTTAACAGTGTAAATAAATAGCTCCATGAGAGGACAACTTTACTATCTTTTTCTTCTTTTTTCGATGGTTTCCTGTGGGATAAGCCATAATGTGCCCAAGGGGCCTTATCCCAATTCGTTTGACAAACCGAATATTGTGAATTCATTTGTGGATCAGAATGGGAACTTTTATCCCGACAATTGGCGAAAGACTTATGGTGAGCCACCCAAGAGCGGTGATATCAATGCCTATTCGCTAATGAAAATCGCAACTGAGAAGGGGATAGAAAACCAGTTGAAAGGTTTTGAGAAGACCCGGATGTTGGCAATAAGCAGTAAAGTAAAGGCAAAAGATCGTGTATTTATATTTGTACATGGTTTCAATGCACCATCAAATGAGGTCAACGAGAGTTATGAGTATATGCGCAAATTACTAAAACTCAATACCAATAAAGATGAGGTTGTTAAATTCTACTGGGATGGTTTGCATACGACCAATCCCTTTGGCGGGGCGAAGGTTTGGTTTTCGGCGACCTCTTTTAGCCAGATGGCGGGTGAGTTTGGGTTGCGTAACCTGTTGAACAGCATCAGCAACAAAAAGATTTTCCTCATTTCACATAGTCGTGGAGCATCGGTTGTACTAAGTGCATTGAGCAATGCGACCTTTAGTGAAAGTTTTGCCAAAGGAACCTTAGTGAACCATAATGTAGACGTTGATGCAGCAAAAAAGCTAGCTGAAAACGGGAATGAGATTACCTGTATAATGCTTGCGCCAGCCATAGGCCTTGATGATTTTAAGATCAAGGATCTCACGACAGGAACAGATTCATTCTGCAGCCTAAGCAAACAGGTCAAGCGGATCCATATCACGGTCAATAATACAGATGTGATGTTAAAGAAATTTGTTGGATTTTTGTCAAATAAACTAAGAGCGACTGATCTAGGCTATAAATCCAATGTATGCGATGAATTGGTAAAATATTATCCGATTATGAAGTATACGGATTTTACAGGTATGAAAAGCCATGATTTTAATAAATACATCCGAAACCCCAAATTTAAAACGATGTTGAAAGCAGAGGGTATTGCCGTTAATCGTTAGCACAATGAAGCATATTTTTAAGAGTCTCTATTTTCAGGTTATTGTCGGTATATTGATCGGTATTTTCTGTGGGGTCTATTTCCCGGACTTTGCCGTTAAGCTAAAGCCGCTGGGTGATGTCTTTATCAAGTTGATCAAGATGGTGATAGCGCCACTGATCTTTAGTTCTATCGTGATTGGTATCGCCGGGATGCAGGACGTGAAAAAAGTAGGCAAGATCGGACTGACGTCGATAATCTATTTTGAAGTGATGACTACCATTGCCTTGATCATCGGTTTGGTTTTTGTGAATGTAATTCAGCCCGGTAAGGGTATGAATGCTGATCTGGCAAGTCTAGATATCTCTTCTGTATCACATTATATCGCCGAGTCCAAGAAACCCCATAGTTTCATGGATTTTATCATGGATATTATTCCGGAGAATGTTATTGCATCAGTTGCGTCAGACAATATATTGCAGGTATTGGTTTTTGCGGTGCTCTTTGGCATAGGGATGACCAAGATCGGCCACAAAGCCGCTGAACCCGTTATCAATGTGTTGCAGTCTTTTCTAAAGGTACTTTTCTCCATTATTAAAATGGTGATGTACCTGGCGCCATTGGGGGCCATGGGAGCGATGGGATTTACCATAGGTAAGTTTGGAATTCAGGCTTTGACCAAACTGGGTATGTTAATGTTAAGTTTCTATCTGACCTGTTTTATCTTTATTGTCATTGTCATCGGCGCGGTATTATATTTCTATCTTAAGGTTAATATTTTCAAATTTCTGAAATACATCAAAGACGAGATTCTGATTGTATTGGGAACATCTTCTTCGGAGTCCGCATTGCCGGGCATTATGCAAAAAATGGAGGATGCGGGTTGTGCGAAGTCTGTCGTTGGATTGGTGATCCCAACCGGGTATTCTTTTAATCTCGACGGAACGAGTATCTACCTAACGATGGCAGCGGTGTTTATTTCGCAGGCACTGAATATGCACCTGAGCTTACAGCAGGAAATTACCCTGTTGTTGGTCCTATTGCTAACTTCCAAGGGGGCTGCGGGTGTCACAGGAAGTGGTTTTGTGACTTTGGCGCTGACCTTACCAGTTGTCGGGCATGTGCCTGTGGAGTCTGTGGCATTGGTATTTGGAGTGGACCGGTTTATGAGTGAAGCGCGCGCCATCACCAATCTGATTGGCAATTCGGCTGCAACACTCGTGATTTCCAAATACGAAAATAGCTTGGACGAGGAAGTGCTCCAGGAGAAACTTGGCTGATACTGCCTCAGATGAACACGGAGGTTAGCTTGATCATTCTACCCAATGGTACCTGTTTTTACAGGAATGGTTAGTTCAAAACGAAAGATCAGAGCTGTTTTTGCATTGACGAGTTGAAGCAAGATAGTGAGGATAATGGAAAGGTTAACCTAAAAACAGTACAGGATACAAATAGCATAAAAAAACGGGGCGCCAATGCTTTTTGGACGCCCCGTTTTCTGAATAATTTTGTCTGATCCCTCAATAAGAAATTAAGCTTCTTTTTTCGGGTTTTCAATACCTTGGGTTAGATCCAAAGCACCAGCTACTTTTTCTTTAAGAAGTGCAAGTTTGATTACTTGTGCCATCTCGGTGACATAATGGAACTGCATATCTTTAATATAGTCTTCCTTGATTTCAAGGATATCTTTTTCGTTGGATTTGCAAAGGATAATCTCTTTGATATTTGCACGTTTGGCCGCAAGGATCTTTTCTTTGATACCACCTACCGGTAATACTTTTCCGCGCAGCGTAATTTCCCCGGTCATAGCCAGTTTCTCTTTGACCTTATGTTGTGTAAATAAAGAAGTCAGTGCCGTTAACATCGTTACTCCGGCGGATGGACCATCCTTAGGAATGGCACCTGCAGGAACGTGGATATGAATATCCCAATGGTCGAATACTCGATAGTCAATACCGAAATCAGCCGCATGAGCTTTTAAGTAGGCCAATGCAATAGAGGCAGATTCTTTCATGACATCACCAAGATTACCTGTCAGGCTCAAG
The DNA here is from genome assembly GCF_047784615.1 of Sphingobacterium sp. NGMCC 1.201703. Classification (NCBI taxonomy): domain Bacteria; kingdom Pseudomonadati; phylum Bacteroidota; class Sphingobacteriia; order Sphingobacteriales; family Sphingobacteriaceae; genus Sphingobacterium; species Sphingobacterium sp. NGMCC 1.201703. The sequence goes on from NZ_JBLOHD010000001.1 coordinate 83,348, forward strand.
CGCCCTTTACCGGGGCTTAGGGATGATTCGATAAACAGAATATCACCGCCTACGGAAGTCCAGGCCAGGCCTGTCACTACACCGGCAACATTGTTGTTTTCGTAGATATCTTTATCAAAGATCGGAGCGCCTAGGATATCCACAACATCCTGATCGTTGATACTTGGATTATAATCCTTTTCCATGACAATACGTGTCGCAATACCACGGACGATAGAACCAATTTTCTTCTCCAGTCCACGTACGCCTGATTCGCGGGTATAGTCTTCGATGATTTTTTCAATGATTTTACCTTTCAGGGCAACGTCTTTGGATGCCATACCGTGCATTTCACGTTGTTTCGGAAGCAGGTGTTTTTTCGCAATCTCAATCTTTTCCTCAATGGTATATCCGTTGACTTCGATAATCTCCATACGGTCCAGTAAAGCGGGCTGGATGGCACTTAGCGAATTGGCGGTTGCAATAAACATCACTTTGGACAGGTCAAACTCCATTTCCACATAATGATCGTAGAAATGTGTGTTTTGCTCCGGATCCAATACCTCAAGTAGGGCAGAAGAAGGATCACCTTTGAAATCTGCACTCATTTTATCGATCTCATCCAGGATAAAGACCGGATTGGCAGCACCTGCTTTTTTCAGCGATTGGATAATACGGCCTGGCATTGCACCGATGTACGTTTTACGGTGGCCTCTGATTTCAGCTTCGTCACGTACACCACCCAGCGCCATGCGGGTATATTTACGTCCCAATGCTTTAGCGATAGATCGTCCTAAAGAGGTTTTCCCGACTCCAGGAGGGCCTATCAAACAGAGGATCGGGGCTTTCATATCATTTTTTAATTTTAATACAGCAAGGTACTCAATGATACGTTTTTTGACTTTTTCCAATCCATAGTGATCCTTGTCCAGCACTTTTTGTGCTTTATTCAAGTCAAAATTGTCTTTGGTTGTTTCATTCCAAGGCAAATCAAGAAGCAGTTCAAGATAATTTAGTTGCACAGAATAATCTGCTGCCGCCGGATTGATACGTGAAAGCTTTTCGAGCTCCTTGTTGAAATGCTTTTCGACATCGAGACTCCATTTTTTTGTCTTACCGCGTTTTTTGAGTTCTTCGAGTTCAAGATCAGGTGTATTTCCACCGAGTTCCTCTTGAATGGTTTTCAATTGTTGGTTGAGGAAATAATCCCGTTGTTGCTTGTCCAGGTCTACACGAACCTTATTCTGGATCTGATGTTTCAGTTCCAGCATCTGGATTTCGGTGGTCAACAGTTCCAACAAAAGTTTTGCACGGTTTTCAACTTTTGGGATTTGAAGTAGCTCTTGTTTTTTGATCATTTCGACATTGATGTTGGACGAAATAAAGTTGATCAGAAAAGAGGGGCTTTCGATATTTTTGATCGCTATACCGGCTTCGCTGGGAAGATTCGGTGAAAGCTGAATGATCTGCAATGCCATTTCTTTCAAGGTGGAGATTGTCGCCTTAAAATGTTTGGTCATCTTTGGTTTTGCCTCATTGAATTTTTCGACGCGTGCCTTTAGGTAAGGTTCGGTTTCTACAATCTCTACCAGGTTAAAACGTTGCTTTCCCTGAATGATAACCGTCGTGTTTCCGTCCGGCATCTGGAGCACTTTGATAATGTGAGCAACCGTACCCACTTTATTCAGTTCTTCAAAGCCAGGGTCCTCGACGGTCATATCCTTTTGCGAGACTACACCAATTGTTTTGTTCCCTTTATAGGCTTCTTTTACCAATTTGATAGATTTATCCCGCCCTACAGTAATCGGAATGACAACACCGGGAAATAAAACGGTATTGCGCAAAGGCAAAATAGATAATGCTTCTGGAATTTCAGCATTTGCCATATCGTCTTCATCCTGCTGTGTCAAAAGGGGGAAGAATTCTGTATCTTCCGTTACGATTGGAATAGCCTGACTGAAATCAAAAGTTTCGAATTTGCTCATAGTGTTTATTTTGTGTATTTGGCAGTCGCTGACATGTTGTCAATCGACGTTCAAATTTTAAACTTCAAATGTTGTTTCCCCTATATTGCAAGGGAAGTGCCAATTGCTAAAAGGTAGCAAAATTACAAATCTATTTTCTAGAATATGCAAAAAAGGCAGGTTAAATAAAATTTATCTGCCATTTGTTGGATAAATAGGCATAATAATTGTAATATTGGAATGTGAAAGAATAGACGATGGCAGATTCTTGCAAGAGATAAAGCAATAGGGCTATTTTTTCTTAGGATAATAAACGGTCAGTAATGATCATTAATAACGTACATAGAAACAACGTAACTATTTAGATATGAACTTAAAATCACTTAAATTAGGTTTGTTCACAGGAGTTTTTGCTTTGGTCGCACTTAGTGCCAATGCACAACAAAAACAAGCTGAGCATAGCAATGCCAATGTGAGAATGGGGCAAAAAGCTCTTTTGGATGGTGACTTCAAAAATGCAGAGTCATACTTGACAAAAGCTTTACCTCAGGAGGGCAAAGATCCGGATGTCTTGTATATGTTGGGTTACTCCCAATTTCAAAATGGTGATTATAAAAAGTCAGCTGAAACTTTCGGAAAGGTTGTTGCATTGAGTCCTAAAAATGCAAATGCATTGTACTTCAAAGCGAAAGCGAACAACACTCTTGCTGTTCAGTCAAACAAAGTGTCTGCAGCTAACAAAGAGCAGTTATTACGCGTAGCAATTGAAGATTATTCAAAAGCAATTCAAATCACCCCTACGGATTCCAAATTCTATCAAAATAGAGCGATCGCAAACCGCGATTTGGGTATTTTGATTGGAACAGCGGGTACACCTAATTACAACAAAGCAATGGCGACCGATGCTTATAATAATGCGATCAAGGATTACGAAAAAGTATTGAGTTTTGATTCTTCTAAAAAAGATATCCAAACAGAAGTCAAAAAAGCAAAAGTGTATAGAGATAACTTGAAATAAGCTTATCAATCTATAGCATAAAAAGGGGAGCTCATTGAGTTCCCCTTTTTATTTGCTCAATTGACTCAGATATTTCCCAGTTATTCTCGCAGTCAATTCTGCCCTCTGTATCTTCGATCTGATCCAGCTGCTGTATGTTGCATTTGATAAATTTACAAACGAAAAGTAGGGAAATTCTGTTCTATACTTGAATCAACAGGAATTTAGTATATGGAAACGAATCGATTGTCAGCAGAAATGCAGGACATTTTAATCAGTCAGATGACAAAAGAAGCTGAAGCAGCGCAAATTTATTTGGCGTTGGGTGTATGGGCCGATGATCAGGGCTACGGTGGAATTGCCAATTTTCTATATCGGCATGCGCAGGAGGAACGCAATCATATGACAAAAATTATGGGTTACATCCTCGAGCGCGGCGGGCGTCCCCGAATTCAGGCCATTGCTGCCCCACCGGCTGATCCCCAAAGCCTAACTGAATGTTTCCAACGGGTATTTAAACACGAGGTGGACAACACCGAAGCTATTTATCGTATTGTCAATCTCGCTATGGAACAGAAAGACTGGGCGACATGGAACTTTGCCCAATGGTTTGTCAAAGAACAGATCGAAGAGGAAAAACTTGCTCTTGAATTAATTGATAAATTGAAGATAGCGGGCGGGGACCGGGCTTCGGATGAGTCGCTTTTTGCATTGGATTCGTCCTTAGAGCGGATGCCCGACGATGTGCCTTTGGCCCGTGAGGCAACGGCCGATGACCCCAAATAATGTCAAGTAGCCTACTCTTGGATCATTTGAATGGACGGGGATAGGCCTCAAAAGAAATCAGGGATCCTTTTGGATCCCTGATTTTTTATAGGGCGTTTTATTTTTTTATGCTGAGTGGGAGGTAGACGCCGAAAGTAATATTCCTTCCCATATTGTAAACCCCGTAGCTTGGGTCCTCCTGCGATAACCTTCCTGGGCGTAACCTGCTCAGGGCGTCATAATAGCGTTTGTTGGTAAGGTTAGATGCAGTTGCATATACCTTCACTGGTTGTTTTCCTAAATGTAAGGTAGTACCTATTCCGGCATTGATCAATGAATATGAATCTGCAGCCGTTTCGAAAGTTTCGTCAATACGGTTTTGTTTAAAATAATTGTCTAAACCTACGGATACGTAAAACGCATGTAGGCCATTTATCTTGGGTTCGAGGCGCAGGGTATTATGTAAGACACCTGCAGGAATCAATGCCAGCGGCCTGTCGAAGGTCTTGTTTTGCGCATGGGTATAGGTAAATGTGTTATCTAGATGTACCCAGTTGAGCGGATGGAAGTTTAGGCTCCCTTCGAAACCAAAAAGATTGGCATTTACTTGGCCATAACGATAGACATCATAGGTCTGTTCATTATTATCCTCATCGAGGATTGTTTTCGTATCGCCTTTTTTTGCTGAGGCATAGATAAAATTATGAATATAATTTTCATAAATACCGATGCTGCCCGTTACTATACTATGTCCAAATTCAAGGGTTGCGTCTGCCTGAAAACTACGCTCCGCTTTCAGGTTCTCGTTCCCGATTTCGTAGCGGGAAGTTCCTTCGTGCACACCGTTTGAGCCAAGTTCCGCAGGATTAGGTGCCCTAAAGGCTGACCCTGCATTGGCTTTGAAATTGAAATCTTCACTGAAGCTATGTGTATACCCAAGGGCACCGCTAAGATTGCTGAACCTGTTTTTAAATCCTGGAAATTGCTCCTCATCTTCAACAAAAAGCTGTTTGCCCTTGCTATTGACGTAATCATAACGAAGTCCCATGTTGAAGGTATTCTCTCCCCAGGTTTTCTTGGCGTAAGCAAAAGCTCCTAGCTCGATCTGATCATAAGCAGGGATCAAAAATTCGACTCCCTTGTTGATGCTATGTTCCTGACTAGCACTGATACCAAAGACATGCTGCCAGCCATTCCTTTCAGCCAGGTGATACTTCGCATCAAGCGAGTAGGTGTTTAAATCAAAAAATAAGGAAGGACTTGCGCTTTCAAGTTCGCGACGCTGATTTTTTTGGAAGCCCAAATCCAGTTTTAAATTTCCCGAGCCGATCACAAAATTATTATTGAGTGCGAGTTTATAATGACGGATATCCTGTTTCGGAAAATCCAGGGTACGGCTTTTGGAGTTGTTGTATAGAGGATCTCCAGGCTCGGCATCATAAAAACCGATGTTATTTTTGAGGTAAGAGAAATTTAGATGTGAATATCCCCATTGTTTATTTAACCCCAGCATTCCACTAAGGTTGGTGTTATTAAAACCACTATTGATATAGTGTCCAGCAGGTGTATTGTAGGCATGGGCATTCTGATAAGATCCACGTCCCCGCCATACGAAGCCATTTTCGTTTCCTGTAAGCATCAATGAAGTATTGGTCAGGCCATTGTTGGTCGAATAGCTGGACAGCAGTTCTCCTTTTATTTCCCCCGCAGTAGGGACACTTGGTTCGAGGATATTGATGACACCACCGATGGCATCTGAGCCATACATCAGTGAAGCTGCTCCCCGCAGAACTTCTACTCGGTCGGGTTGATTTTGGTCGATCTCAATACCATGTTCGTCTCCCCATTGCTGGCCCATTTGTTTTACCCCATCGTTGACAGTGACAACCCGGTTGTAGCCAAGGCCGCGGATGACTGGTTTGGAAATGCCCTGTCCCGTTGTTACCTGGCTCAGTCCAGGAACCTGGCGAGCTAGTGCGTCAATGAGATTTGTCCCAGCACCTTGTAGTTCTTCTTTGGATACAACGGAAACCGAAGTGCTATTTCGACGGCTTTGCGCTGTAACGAGTGTGCCCGTTACTACCACTTCGTTTGTCTCGATAATACTTTCAGTCAACGAAAAGTCTACTGAGACGTCCTCCGATGTCAGCTCTATTGTTTTGATCAGTGATTGGTAACCAATAAAACGCACTTCAACGAGATAACGTCCGCGTGAAGGAAGTGATTTGAATGTGTAATGACCCTGTTGGTCCGAAGAGGTACTTGAGCGCAGCTGGAGCAAAGATATGGTTGCCCCCGCTATTGGTTGATTTGTTTTTGAATCCGTCACTTTGCCCGAAATGGTCGCGGCCTGAACAGAAAATAGCAAGAAATAGAAGACAAGCAAACATATGCTGCCTTTGATTTTGAGTTTCATCTGTAACTAGTTTATACCATCAGTAGATGGCGCCTATTCACCTGATAACCGACCTTATTGGATCTGTATTTCCATCAGTTATGAAAATAGCTGTCAATAGGGATGGATTCATCAAATGAATCGCTGATTGTTAAATTAAGGGAAATCCATTATGATTACGTCCGCAGCAATTGCTAGAAAGTCTGGCTTGAAGTGTATTGTAATCATAGTGAACAAAGTTTTCATGGATAACTTTGTCGTAGCATATTGGATGAAATTTAACAATGAGGAGGGCCGCGATTACCAGATAGCAGCGCGTTGATCATCTGGTCGTTTGGTACAAAGAAGCCAAATGCTATTTCCAGTTCGGGAAGCAGAATTTCATTTTGGCTAAACTGAAAGAGCAACTGTGGGTGTGCATTCTGATCACAAATGGAACATTTTGGATGGTCTGCATGATGTTTTTTCGCGCTACAGTCCACCGTACTCAAGGCTATCGGCTCGTGGGAATGGGTATAGACAATGAACTGACCGATTAAAAAGGCCATCAAAAGCGTAAACGCTGCTAATTTGTTCAATGGAATACCGCGCACCTTATTCTTCTTATACGATGTCTCTGCAGACAATCAATACCGCAAATATAAGGAAAATTATAAATAAAGCAATCATGTTGCATCTATTATTAAAAAAAGAACCAAAAGCCGTGCTGTAGCAGCCCCAAAAAGCTAGACGGTTTTAGGGACAGCATTTTGGGATTGGTCCTTTTTTATTGAAACTTTTTTGGTTTCAGTATTATTTTTTGGACTGTACAAATCGTCCAATAATTTCATATTGATTGGCGTCAAGCCCTTGTACGTCTTGGAGTTTTATGATACTGTACAATGAATCGATATAATAATCCAGTTTTTCATTGCTATCATAAAGGGAGTTCGCTATTTTTTTATCGATATGTATATGTTTCACGCGCTCATTTTTACGATCAAACTCGATGCGGAGTTTCTGTATCTGCAATTCTTTCTTTTTGGCGGTAAATTCCGTTACGCAATCTATGGCTTTGACCTCATAAAGCGTGGGATCAAAATTCTTGCTGATATCCGCGGACTGGAAAGCCGAAAGTTCATTTTGCCAGTTTTCGATCTTGAGTTCACGTTGTTCCTTTTCGCCGTCTTTGTTGACAGATTTTAACACCAAGGGGTTGATCTGCTGCAGGCGTTGTGCTTCGGCGCTGAAAAAAGAGTCTACCGAAAAGATATCCGTCGTCTTTTTAGCTTTTTTTGGGCCTGAGGGGGAACTGCAGCTCCAAAAAAGTAGCGCACCACCCACTAATAGGGGAAGTGCGCTGCCTAATGTTTTATATAAATTCTTATTCTGATACCAATACATTTCCTGTCATTTCAACGGGGATATCTACGCCCAAAAGTTTGAGGACGGTTGGGGCAATATCTCCCAATTTACCATCTGCTATTTTTTTGTACTGCTCATCAATCAAGATGCAGGGAACCAAATTTGTTGTATGTGCTGTATTTGGTGAGCCATCCTCGTTGATCATAAATTCTGAATTACCGTGATCGGCCAAAATGATAAAGGAGTAGCCATTTTTCAATCCTGTTTCCACTACAGTTTTTGTGCATTGATCCACTGTCTCTACTGCTTTTACGACAGCCTCAAATACACCGGTATGGCCTACCATATCTGGATTGGCGAAATTGAGACAGATAAAGTCAGGTTGCAGCGTTTCCATATCATTGACGATCGCTTCGGTAATTCCGTTGGCCGACATCTCTGGTTGAAGATCGTAAGTTGCTACCTTTGGTGAAGGCACCAAAAGTCGGTTTTCACCTTCGAATTGTTGCTCACGGCCACCTGAAAAGAAGAATGTCACGTGCGGATACTTTTCTGTTTCGGCAATACGGGTCTGCGTTTTATGATTTGCTTCCAAAACTTCACCGAGTGTATTTGTTAGATTATCTTTTTGGAAAACAACACGTACATTTTTGAAGGTTTCATCATACGCTGTCATGGTGACATAGTATAGATTTAATGGAGCAAGATCATACTCAGGGAAAGCTTTTTGAGTCAGTGCAATGGTAATTTCACGGCCACGGTCCGTCCTGAAATTATAGCAGAACACAACATCACCGTCCTGAATGGTCGCTACAGCTTTACCCTCAGCATCAACTAATGCAATTGGTTTAACAAATTCGTCCGTCACGCCCTCATCGTATGATTTCTGGATAGCAGCAACGAGGTCACTGGATTTTTCACCTTCGGCTTTCACCAATAGGTCGTAAGCTAACTTAACGCGTTCCCATCTGTTGTCCCGGTCCATTGCATAATATCTGCCGATGGCCGAAGCGAAGGTGCCTGAGGTAGTTTTTAGATATTCCTGTAGATCTTTGACATAGCCGATGCCTGAATTGGGGTCTGTATCACGACCGTCTAGGAAGGCATGGATAAATACCTGGTCACTGTTTAACCCGGCATGTTTTGCGGCATCACAAAGGCCTTTCAGGTGTTTGGTATGTGCATGTACGCCACCATCGGAAAGTAAGCCGATAAAGTGTACTTTTTTATGGTTTTCAAGTGCATATTTAAAGGCATCCTGGATAACGATATCTGTATTGAATACACCGTCATTTACAGCTTTGTGAATACGTCCTAATTCTTGATAGACAATTCTTCCGGCACCAAGATTCATGTGACCAACTTCAGAATTTCCCATCTGTCCCTCTGGAAGGCCTACAGCTTCGCCCGAAGCTTCCAGCGTTGAATTTGGGTATGTGTCCAATAAGTGATCTAAAAATGGGGTATTTGCAGCTTCAACTGCATTTGATTTATCATGTTTTCCATATCCTAGTCCGTCCAGGATAAGGAGTGCAACTTTTTTCTTATTCATCGTATAACAAAGATAACCTTAATTTTAGAATCTATCAATGTATCTTTAAAATCTTCCCTTGTTTATCCGCAATAATTTTATAGGTTTGTGGCATAGTTTATGTTTGGTGTAAACTATGCTACCTAATGATTGATACATCTATTGTGGAAACTGTTCTATCTTATATTGAGCTATATGAAACTTTTAAGCTATTGCGTACTTGTATTTGTTTGTAGTCTTTTTATACATACTAACGCCGCGGGGCATATTTCAAAAGATTTAAGCGAATCATCACAACCTGGTATACAGGTTGAGATCATGTCCTTGGGAAGTATTTCCGAAGAACTTAAAACCTATCTACGGGAAGGGAATGCAAAGAATATAGCCAAATATTTTGGTTCCAATCTGACCTTATCCCTCTTGGGTGAAAACGGCGTGTATACCAAATATCAGTCTGAGATTATGCTGGGTTCTTTTTTTAACCAGCATAAGCCCAAGACCGTCAAGCTGACCCAGGCCAGCAATGCGAACAATGGTTATCAATATTTCACCTTTTCATTAGCTAGCGAACAGGCTAATTATCGTGTATTTATCAAGATCGGAGCCGGATCCAATAACCAGACAATAGAAGAACTCCGGATCGATAAAAGTTAGGCCAGTCCGTACTTTTTTATCATTCTATTTTTCGATTAAAAAATTATTCCACATCTTAGCCCAATAAATTGTATTTATGGAGAAGGAAATCAAGGATTATTTGGCGCAATTTGTAAAACAATCTGTTGCAGAGGATCTTGGCGATGGCGATCATACTTCGTTGTCCACGATAGCGACAGGGGCGCAGGGAGAGGCGAAACTAATTGTGAAGGACGATGGCATTTTGGCCGGTGTAGAAGTTGCCCAGGCGATTATGAGTTACGTTGACGAAACCTTGACCTGTGAGGTGTTTATCCAAGATGGGAGTCAGGTAAAAGTTGGTGATATTGCTTTTTACGTTCGCGGAAATATCCAGAGTATCCTATTGGCAGAGCGTTTGGTGTTGAATGTGATGCAACGTATGAGTGGCATAGCGACGACAACCCGAAAATATGTGGAATTATTAAAAGGTACGGATACAAAGATATTGGATACCCGTAAAACAACGCCTTTACTACGTGTGTTGGAAAAGGAAGCCGTTAAAATCGGTGGGGGCAGCAATCATCGTTTTGGATTGTTCGACATGATTTTGATTAAGGACAATCATGTGGATTATAGCGGTGGCATTATACCGGCCTTGACTCGCGCAAACGACTATCGAAAGAAATTAAATAAACCAATAGAAATAGAAATTGAGGTCCGAAATTTTGCGGAACTTGACGAAGTTCTTAACTTTGGCGAAGTGGACCGAATCATGTTGGATAATTTTTCACCTGCGGAGGTGGCCAAAGCTGTTCAAATTATCGATCATCGATTTAAGACAGAAGCCTCTGGGGGAATAACATTTGAAACCATTCGGGCCTACGCAGAGGCTGGAGTAGACTATATCTCGGTGGGCGCTTTGACACACAGTGTCAAGAGTTTGGATCTTAGTCTGAAAGCCAAATTATTATAAGAACTGATTTAATTTAATGATATCGATTTATTTAGTAATTGCAGTATTACTAGCTTATTTGTTTGGTTCAATACCTACGGCAGTTTGGTTGGGTCAGGCATTTTATGGCGTAGATGTTCGGGAGTATGGGAGTGGTAATGCTGGAGCGACTAACACTTTTCGCGTATTAGGACCGCGGGCGGGTTCCATTGTGATGTTTGTGGATATTTTCAAGGGCTGGACCGCGACAAATCTCGCCTATCTGATCGAATTGGGACAGAATACGAGTGACGTTCAGTTTGTTAATTTTCAGTTAGCTTTGGGGGTGATTGCCGTAATTGGACACCTATTCCCTGTTTTTGCGGGCTTCCGGGGTGGAAAAGGGGTGGCAACCCTGTGCGGGATGATCCTAGCCATACATACACCCGCAGCATTGGTCTGTGTATCTGTATTTGTGATTATCCTATTGACTACTCACTACGTGTCTTTAAGTTCGATATCTGCTGGATTTGCCTTTCCATTTAGCTTGGCATTTATTTTTAAAACCACGATTCCCTCGGTATTACTTTATGGCATTGCCATCTGTGCGCTGTTGTTAATTACCCATCAAAAAAATATTGAGCGTTTGCTGAAAGGACATGAATCCAAGATTTATCTATTCAAGAAAAAAGCGAAGGCAAAGGAATAGGCACAATAATTGCATCTTAACAAAGTATTTAATAGATTATGTTAAAATATCCATTCTGAAGCAGGCACCCTGCTGAGGATAATCTGGATGTTGCATATCACCATTAAAAAAATAAATGGGCCGACGCGCTCGTAAATGCAATTGAAATTAACACAGATGAATAATAAAATACATATGAAAGGGATGTTTAAGTATTCGGCAATGGTAATGGCCTGTGTTGCACTGGCATCGGGGTTGTCAGGTTGTGCGACTTCAGCTGTTACCGGGAAAAAATATTTGAAGCTGGTTAGTGCAGACCAGGTCAACCAGCAAGCAGCATTAGCTTATAAGGATTTTTTGTCTAAAAATAGTGCAAAAGTAATTACCGGTACGGCAGATGCGGCGATGGTGAAACGTGTGGGTAACCGATTGGCGACAGCGGTCAACCAGTACCTGCAGAGCAAGGGGATAGCCAATAAATATAATTTCAACTGGGAATTTAACCTTGTCAAGAGTGATGATGTGAACGCTTGGTGTATGCCTGGTGGTAAGGTCGCTGTATATACAGGAATCCTACCGGTAACACGTACAGAAGCTGGTATGGCAACAGTAATGGGCCATGAAATTGCCCACGCTATCGAGGAGCATTCGGTGGCACAGGCTTCCAATCAGATGGCCCTACAAATGGGGGGACAGATATTGGGCTCAGCAGCAGGTATGACAGGGAGTACTTCCCTAGGGATTTTTAACAACCTGTATGGCTTAGGTGGTAGTTTGGCGCAGTTGAAATTCTCGCGCAGCGATGAATCCTCGGCAGATGCGGCTGGATTGATCATTATGGCATTGGCTGGCTATGATCCAAACGAAGCCATTGGTTTTTGGAAACGTATGGCCTCAGGCAGTCAAAAAGGGCAACCAGAATTCTTGAGTACCCACCCAAGTGATGCAAGACGTATTGCTGATATCGAGAAGCAGATTCCGAATGCGATGCGGTATTATAAAAAATAGCAAAAAAATACAAGCATAGCTTATATGCTCATATCGAACAAAAACGGGAGTGTCCACCTTTGGACACTCCCGTTTTTATTTCATTTTTTTAACGCCTCTTTCAATTATTCCGAGCAAGGAGGCTTTTTGAGGGAATATTTCTTTGCATTATTTCGAAAATCTGAAATTAGCAAAGTAGTATACGATATCTGCCGGAGGACTGAAAGTTCCACCGGGTTCGCCACCGATGTTAATAACAATTACTCTATTGTGTTTATCTTTTGCCGAAGACAAATCAATGGTCACATCCTTCCATTTCATTAGATCGCTGTCTGGAATCGGGGTAGCATTTCTGTCCAGATCCCAGTATTCCTGACCAAAAGTACTTTCACTGGAAAATGCCCACATATAGTTCATAAATCTAGGCCACAATTTTTGAAATGCGCTATAACTGCCGGTAAATTTAGATTTGTCGGGCGCATAGACTTTAAATTTAAGATACTTGTAGGTTGCGATGTTAAATCGGTATTCCTTCGGAAGCGTAAATACAAAGGAAGCACTTGAGGCTTTTAGCGTGACTTTTAGAGGATTTAAAATATTTGCTCCTGCCGGATAGTCGGTCGCCGGATTGACAATATCCGTTGCCCAGGCATTGTCCTGAATCTTTCCGTCTAGGAAGAAATTCATCGGAATTAAACTTTCATCTGGAGGTGTTACCCATTCGACAATGTTTTTGTCCTCATAGCGTTTCAGTAACTCATCTATTCCTAGTGAATTGGGGATATATTTAATTTTTTTGATTATCCCCAGATCCAGAAGATCTAACATCGCTTGTGCATTCGCATTTGATATGGCTGACACATGACGTATAAAAGGTTGAAACTTGCCACCACCGATCGTTTTGACTACACCATTTCTGTTGTAATCAAGGGTTTTAAGATTAAACAGCTCACCGCCGGTCAGATCCAACTCGGTTACATTGGAAAAATAGAATAAATCCTGTAAACTGTTGGTGTGAATTGGAAAGGTCAATTTCTTAATCCCCGCAGCGACATTCGCATTGAAGGTGGTAATTCCGTTAGCGACGAGAATATCCCGTTCTGTCGGATTGAAGGTTGTCTCTCCGGTTGGCAGCGTAATGTCGAGCGTCTGTGTATAAGTAATGGAGTCAGCTATTTCCTGTCCACCTATTTTGGGGACGACGTTATAGGCTAGTTTCATTGCTACGGTTGATCCGGGGTTGAGATTTGCTGCAAAAATACGCGGTGAGGCCCCTCGGGTGCCTGTAATTACTTTTCCGGTCTTATCTTTATATTCAAAAGAAAGACTTTTATAAGTCAATAGGATCGAAGATAACGAGCTCGTCCAGTCAATAACCATCGCATTGGGCGAGGCCATAATCCGAGGGGAAGCGATGACCAGATTTTTCACGTCACTTTCGGTAAATGGGATGACAGCGATTTGCTGTGGCACCGATTTATTTTCAAATTCGTCTATGGTATAGACTTTGAACCGGTACAGTTTGGACTGCTTGAGGCCTTTGATATTCAACCAGGAAACCAATGAATCAATGACAATTTTCTGATTGTCATATTCAACAATCGTTTTTTTGGATTTTCCCATCCGGATCTGACTGGAGGGAATCCGTCCGGCCTTTATCAGATCAATTTCCACCCGTTCATAACCGATTTTGGCAGCAATAGTGTCATAGCGTTGGGGATACACGGTTTCCTCCGCGTAAGGTTTTATATTATCGTACATTTTCTTGCAGGAAAAGCTAAAAGCAATTAATGTCAAGACAACTAAAAAACCAGCTATTTTTCTGAACTTATTTTTCGTTTTCATACTTTATGTCTTTATTGTTCCAGTTTAATTGCTTTTGCGTCCGTAAAGCGTGATTTCGGAAAGACAGTTCGCATCCTCTAACGTGTAATCAGATGTGAAACCCTTTAAAGCTTCATACCTAAACCATCTTGTCTTTTTGGTATACTTCGGATTATCGGGATACATATAAGCCATATCGCCAGCTTCCCCTTTTTTTACATATTCCAGTTCACTGATCCCAAAAGGTACCGGAATAAAGTGCTCTGAAACAGGTTCCCAATCCCGTTTATCATCATCCCAGATATACATTTTGAACCTTCCGACATTTTCGCTGCGATAGTATTGCCCTCTAGAAATATTGGCTAATCCTCCCGAGTGCCGTTGTACGGTAATAATCCGGCTCAGCTCATAATAAGCACCCAGGTCAATGATAAAGTTCCACGGCATATTGCCATCTGCTGTTTTTCCCGTCCGTCCTCTTCCGTGCGTATGCATAAAGTTGAGGTTGTCGCCGCGGTCGATGATATCGTCTATTACATAACGTGATCGCCCCTCTAGTCCGTCGCCAAAGGCCATGGGTATACCACCAATAGAATCGGCTGCTTTGGGTAACACCCAGTCCTTTTTGGATATTTTCGTGTCTTCGAGCAGGGATATATTTCCTTTGTCGATAGTCGCTGTGGTATTTCCGTAGCTATCCTCGACGCGGACTTTTACACTTACTTTTTCTGTCGGAGGGAGCACGAGATCATTGATAAACCTGCGGTCGGTCGGCAGATTGGAGGAAAAGACCGAGGTGAGGCTACGGCTGGTGCCATTTTGGTTAAAAGTAAAGTCGACATACACATTAACGTCCTGTTTGAGTTCATTCTCCCAATCAAGGAAGAAGGAGCTGAAACCGGGTTTGACCTGAATGGAGCTGGCCACCCGGGTAAAAGCAGGTTCCAATGACTGCACCTTGACATCCAGTGGTTCGGATCTGTTGCCTGTACGGTCCACAGCATATAGTTTTATGGTATATTCATCTGTGCTGGGTAATCCATACACATCCAGGGAATCCACAAAATAGGATGCGGAGAAGGTAAAGGACTTGCCATTGGGATTGGTATAAACGGCATCGATACTCATGAGGTCTTCATCTTTTGGTATATTGTAAAAAAAACGTGCTCCACCATATAGCGGCGTATAGCGGCGCAGTTCTACCTTTCCGGGGGGCGTACTATCGTCCGCAGCCGGAGAAAATCGCTCAATCTCTTTACAGGCAATAAAAAGCAACAGGAGACTAAATGCGATATAGATATATTTGAAATTTAATTTGATCATGTTATTCTTTTATTAATTGTTATCATAAGAATTTAGCATTACCAGCCTGGATTCTGGATAAGTTTACCATTTGTATTCATCTCATTGAGATCAATTGGCCACAAGCAGTCCCGGATGGTGAAGCGTCGTTCCTGTTTGACATCAAGCACAAAGAATGAAGAGCCTGAAGTACCGGTATGATTCCAGCCCCATATGGGCATTGAAAATGCCGATGTCGCTCGTTTGTGACGCATCATATCCCAAAAGTGGATGCCTTCAAATGCAAACTCAATACTGCGTTCCTGTAGAATAATATCACGTAAGCCTTCTTTTGTCCTGTGCTTATTGACGGTCTTGGCAAGAGAAGCATCAGACCAGGCTTTTTCCACAGAAGGGATTCCGGCACGGTCACGAACACGGTCCAGGAGGGCATAAACTTCCGCTGATGGCCCCGAATATTCATTTAAAGCTTCCGCTTTCATCAGGTACAGATCAGCCATTCGGATAATGGGATAAGGGAATTTTATCGTACGCTGCCAGGCGCCGGACTGTGACTCCGGGTGAACCATTTTCTGTGTGCCGATACCTGTCGCAAAAAAGTCTGTGGTATGCTGCGAGGAGTTATAGCCTCCATGTGAATTTCCATAAAACATGGTATTGATACGAACGGTATGTGCCCGCCAATAACCTGCTGTAATACCCAAGTTGGCATAGAATCGAGGTTCTCGGTTCATGTATAATTTAATAGTTTCGGTATTGGGCTGCATGTAACCATTCCAGTGTGTATAGCTGCTTTCACTGGACGCTGGTGTCTTGATGATTTCATATTTGTTGGTGAAATCATAGGTCAGATCCTCATCAATAGGCAATCCATTTTCGGTGTAGTAACGTTCAGCCATTTGGTAAGTAGCACCCATCCATTGCCAAGAATACGAAGGTTCGTTCACAACCCCGTCGCCATAGCCTTCAGGCAAGCGTATATTGGAGGAATGAGCCAATTCACCTTGGTTATAGTAATTGAGGTTTGAATTGCCCCAAACCAGTTCTTTATTCCATGGATCCACGATAAGCATTCGTAGGTCATATAGTGTTTGCATCCTTTCGGGATTGGCCGTGAACGCAGGACGATCGTAAATAAAAGGTTCTTTGGCAAAATGATAGAGACCCAACCCATTTGCCTCACACAATGCAATTGATTCGTTAAGGGCATCAATGGCTGCCTTCCATTTCTCTTTATCCTCCGCCTGCGGAAAGAAAGGCTGCCCGTCGCTGTCCATAAAATCGCCAAAATATTCTCGGTTGCCGTTGAAAAATGGGCTTGCTCTGAACAGTAGTACCCTTGCTTTGATTGCTTTGGCCGCCACTTGGTCAATCTGTCCGAGGTTGTTTGATGATACACGTTCAGTCAGGTTTGGAATAGCCTCGTTCATGAGGTTTAATACATAATTAAAGCAGTCCTCTACTTTAGAACGGCTCAAAAACAATTCCTCCGGTGTGGATGTTGGCGATGCAAGACCTGTAGGTAGGACGATGGGACCATAACGCTGAATCAGGAGAAAAGCAAAATAACCTTTTAGAAATTTGACTTGCGCTTTCCACTCTGCTTTCTCTCCTTCGGTCATGTCACGTACTTTATCAATATTAGCGAGAAAAACCTCACATTGACGTATACCCTGATAGAGCGGCTTACCACCTTCGGTGCCAGACCAAAGTCCGAGTTGTGGCGAGGTCTGCGATTGTAAACCCCGCATAATACGGATTGCCCGCAGATTGCCCGTATTGGGGTTTAGATCTAACCGGCCGAGCCATTCGTCCCCCAGCGACCAGGAGGTTGCATGCGTTTGATCATCATTGGGCAGGTAACTGTATACTTTTGCCAGTGCATTGTAAGCCTCAACTTTGATGTTGAATATATCCTCCAATTTTAGGGTATTATCGGGTACCACATCAAGGTACTTGGAGCAGGAACCCAAAAAGAAAGCTGTTGCAATTGCGATATATTTTATTGTTTTCATGTATAAGTCCGTTATGTGTTAAAATGATAATTGAATACCGACATTAAACCGGCGGTTTGGCGGATAACCAAGTCCATTTCGTCCTGTTTCGGGATCCCAGAGTTTAAAAGGGCTGAATACAGCCAGGTTTTCACCACTGATATAGATGCGGCTGCCTTTGCCAAAGCCAAAACGTTCTAAATTCCGCGGGCTGTAACCGATTTCAAGTGATTTTAACCGGATAAAGGAACCATCGCGCAACCACCAGGAAGATTGTTGTATATTATTATTAATGGGGTCTGTGGAAAGTCGTGGCCAGAATGCGTGCGTATTTGGATTGGTCTCGCTCCAATAATCTTCAGCAATAATAGCCAAAGCGTTTCTTCGGTTAGCGAAGGGAGCTATTCCATAAGATCCGGTATTTGGGTTGGATTCAGCAGTAGAGTTAATAAAGAAAGAGACATTTTTATTCCCCTGAAAGAAGAAGGAAAAATCAAAAGCTTTATAACCAGCAGACATACCAAAACCATATTGGATCTCCGGAACAGTAGGATAGCCCATTGGGATCCTGTCGTTATCATTGATAATGCCATCACCATTGATATCCTTATATTTGATATCGCCAGCCATATATTCCCCGAAATCCTGCTTTGGTGAATTATCAATTTCATACTGATCGACAAATAGCCGTTCGGCAAGCAATCCCCATTCTTGCCTCAAATTATGTCCAAGTTTTTTGAGGTAGGTATCTGAATAGTTTTTCTCGTCCAGTGCAAGATATTTATTGGTCGCATAGGTGAAATTGGCACGGGCCGAAAGCCAGAGATCTGTTTCGAAGAATTTTTGATAGGTCAATGAGCCATCAAATCCCTGTGAACTGACTTTGCCCACATTACCACTGATGGCGGCCTCCAATCCAGCAGAGGCGGGGAAGTTTTCCCGTCGCATATAGATTTTGCTCCGCACATCTTTAAAAAAGTCACCCTGCAATTTAAGCGACTCATTAAAGAAATTCGCTTCCACACCAACATTCCATTTTTCGGACTCTTCCCAGGTGATATCTGGATTAGCGTAGCGGTTTACATTAAATCCATTATAAGCATTCATAAAATCGGTTCCCCAACGATACATCGCCTCACTACCTCTTGAAATATCCGATAGGTAAAAGAAGCGATCTCTTCGTTCGGCAATAGCGTCATTTCCGACACGTCCCCAGGTACCGCGCAGTTTTAATGTACTGACAACGGATTTAAGAGGTTCGAAAAAGCGTTCACTCGAAATCATCCAGCCCCCACCCAAAGAGGGGAAGAAACCAAACCGTTTTTGCCCCATGAATTTTTCTGAACCATTTAAACCATAGGCAAATTCTGCAAAGTATTTATTGTCGAAATCATAGGTCAGGCGTCCCGAGTTGCCCATATTTCGTTCGGGTAGGGTTTCGTAGATGGAGTTGCTATTTCCGGATGTCAGTAATTTTTCCTCAATCATCCCCACGGTCATAGCGCCTAAGTTGTGGCTGCCGAAACTACGGTTCCAGTTAAACCTGGCTTCGAAATAATAATTGGAGCTGGCATCCCTTTTTGGATCCACATCGCCGAGCGTAGCCCGACCTGTTGTCGGGTTGAGCGCGTACAGACTGTACTCGCCTGTAATCTGATTGTAATTCTCCAAATCGTAGTAAAATGGATCATAGCTCCTGACGCCGGCATATTTGCTCCAGGTTGTTACCGAAGCCCGACCCTGAACTTTCAAGCCCGGTGTCAGAAAATCCAGATCTTGCATCAAAGTGGCCTGTGCGGTGATGGTATTTTCATTGCGGTCTTCATAGCCGCGCACCATCTCCGCGTAGGGATTATCTTTTAGCGACCCTGTGACAAAGGTATTTCCAAATAAGGTATGCTGGGTGAATTCGTTTTTGGCGTCAGGAGAAAATACTGCCGGAAAATCAACAGGATTGCTGTTCATCACCATCCGGAAGATATCGCTTGCCGATTTGAATGGCCCGTTATAACGTTCAAACCGACCTTGGATCCGGGTGTCTAAGGTGGTTGTTTTTGTCAGCTTAAAGATGACATTTGAGCGAATGAAAAAGCGGTTGATATTGATGTTGTTATTGAAATTGTTTCGGTCATCTACTTTCAGTAGACCAGACTCTTTGTCAAAACCGCCCGATACATAGTATGTTGCCACCTGTCCACCGCCACTCAGGTTGACATTGGCTTTTGTATTGACCGTATAGTTTTTGAGCAGGGTGTTATACCAGTCAATATTTGGGAAGATCATCGGATTTTCGTTATCCATTGTCGACTGTATTTTCTGCTGGGAATAATAAGGGCCGAGAATAGGAAACCTGGTCATACGGGCCTCATTATAGAGTTTCATATATTCAATGCCATCGACCATTTTGATTATTCGGGTTGGAGATGCGGTATTGACATCCACACGGGCATTCAATGCAACGGGACCTTCTCGTCCCGCTTTGGTGGTGACCATGATAATACCATTGGCGCCGCGCGCACCGTAGAGCACGGTTGCTGAGGCATCTTTTAATATCGAAAAGCTTTCGATATCGTCGGGCTGTATCCGGGCAAGGTTGTCTGTGGTGGATTCAAAACCGTCAATCAGTATCAGTGGGGAAGCCTGATAGCCGAATGTTGTCACGCCGCGGACGAAGAACTGGGCATTGTCGGCACCAGGTTCGCCTGAGTTCTGAAAGGAAATTACACCAGGTATACGTCCCGCAAAGGCACTGGTCAGGTTGGTAGCCGGAATTTTTAGGTCCGAGGCTTTTACGGTGGTGATAGCGCCGACTACGGTTGCCTTTTTCTGTGTTCCGAAAGCGACTACAGTAACTTCATCCAGGCTCTTTCCATCGTCATACATTAATACTTCAATAATGTTTTGTGGACCGATGACACGCGTTTCATCTTTCTTTCCAACAAATTTAAAGAGCAGGCTGTCGCCTAGAACGCCGGAGAGCTGAAACTCTCCATTAGCATCGGACTTCGTTACCGGAACCCTATTTTTGAGGATGGTAACGCCTTCAATTTTCTCTCCATTTGATGCGTCTTTCACAATACCTGTTAGCTGCTTTTGCGCAAAAGACAGCATGGGTAAGGTAAAGAGCAATAGGAAAAGAAACAGTTTTTCTTTTCGTTTTTGCATAATTGATAGGTAATTAGATAAATTAATTGGTTGATTTACTTTGGGAAGAGTAGGCATGATTTATCAATTCTTCCTTTTTAAAGACAAGGAGCCCCCAATACAGGAGTTGCCCTAAAAAATAAATGGTTTAAGTTGGTTTTTAAATAATTTGGTTATTTCTCCCTATTCAGATTTTCGGTATCGCCCTGACTACCTATTTCCCTCATGGTCTTCTTGCAGGAGCCAGGAACAACAGTCAATGAATTCTTTGTTTTTGCATAAAGGTTAGGTTTTAGATTATACAAATCGGTTGTTTTCAAGTGAAAGCGAAAAAACTGTCGATCTTATTTTTCCTTTCACTATTGCTATAACGATTTAAGCAGGATATTGTTTGGAAAAAATTAAATTAAATGAAAAATATATTTGTTGTTGGAAGTTTAGTTTTCTGCTGTTTAATTATTTGCGGTTTGTTTTTATTGTTTTTCAAAATAATTACTTGATCAAGAAGTGGAATTAGGGCGTATTTCAGTACATAATACTTCAAAAGTGATTGTTTCTGGGACCGAAATGTTAGGGTTTGTGTAGAAAGGAGAGAGAAGAGGAGGATATCGATAGGCAACGGAATAGCAGTGCTACTCCGTTGCAGTCTTTGGATGTGTTGACTAAGGGATTTTCAGCGTGTCTGGCTTATACAGCAGCAAACGCGTCGTGAATACCTAATACAATTCCTATGAGCAGACCCATAAAATTAAATCCGATGGTAATAATGACTATTATTCCGATAAACTTATAATGTTTTTTTAGGGCTTCGAGGCAGAGTTCAAGCTGGATGCTATCGCGGTTTTCGATAGCTTTTTTTGCTTTTGATCCAAAATTATAGAGGAAATAGATCGGGAGACAGGCGAAAGCCATCATTAGCAGGTAAAGTATACCGAAGGTTGATATGGTACCTGCTGAAACATATTCGCCCTGACCTAAGGATAAGGCACTTGCTCCAAAGATCAGGCTGATCATGGTTATAGCCGACAGTCCGATAAAAATAAAACAGATAATAGCCAAAAAATTGGCCCATTTAGCAGCTGAAGCTAAGAAAGAAAGCCCTGCTGGAGACAATTTAATGTCTTCGGGCTCCTGAAAAGAAGAATTTTGAATACCGACTTCCATGAAAAATGAGTTATAAAGGTGTGCGAATTTCTAAAAAGTTCTCCGTTTTTAAAAGCAGATTTTTAAAGAAAACCAGTTCGCAAAGACAATAGTTTACAGTTTTTAAATAAATATAAGGCGCGTAGCGCAATGGCTACAGAAACGAGTTGATTAATAAAACGCTCGGTTGGAAGAAAGTTAATGAATTTTTTTTAAAAAGTTTAAGATCGGAATGGAAGAATGTTGTTACAAATCCATTGAATCTGTTGACTGTGGAAAACTATTTTGTATATAAAGAGTTTACTGGGAATGGTGGTTTAAAAGATGTTATAACGTTTTATTATAAAAAAAATTGTGTTCTAACATAGTTATTTTGGTGGGTGGGATAGGAAGTGAATGTGCTGTAGTATGTTAAGTTTATATTAAGTCCTTTGTTATTTAAAATCTCTTAGTAATTTTGCTTAACATTTTTTAACAAATCACATTATATGAAAAGATCTTTACTCTTTTTCGCTCTTGTCATGGCCAGTTACGGTGCTGTACAAGCTCAGGTTACGACAAGTAGCATGACGGGGGTAGTAACTCAAACTAATGGTATAAAAACAACTGGTGCAACTATTAAAGCAGTGCACGTACCTTCAGGGACTGTATATTCAAGTTCGTCAAATGAAGCCGGCAGGTTCAGTTTGCCAGGTATGCGTGTAGGAGGGCCCTATCGAGTTGAGGTAACTTATGTTGGACAGAATCCAGTTGTTTATGAGAATGTTTATTTGCAATTGGGCCGCGATTTAGAACTAAATCCAGTATTTGGAGAAAGTGCAACTGTTATTGATGAGGTTACAGTCACTAGAACAAAAAAGGGACAAAACCTTAAAACTGGTGCTTCCACAAGCATTTCAAACCGTCAATTGCAAACTTTACCGACTATTTCAAGAGGACTAAATGATTTTACACGCTTAACTCCTCAGGCAGATATTAAAGGAGATGCTTTATCCATTGGTGGTATGAATAATAGATTTAACCAATTAACTATTGATGGAGCTGTTAGTAATGATGTCTTCGGTTTGAGTAGTGGTGGTACTAATGGCGCGAGTACAGGTGTTTCTCCAATTTCTTTGGATGCAATAGAGGAGATGACTGTACAGATTGCCCCATTTGATGTTCGAGCTGGCGGTTTTGCTGGTGGAGGAATCTCAGCTGTAACGCGTTCTGGTACTAACAAACCACAAGCTTCAGTTTATTATTTTACCAGAAACCAAAATCTTACGGGTAAAACTCCTTATTCTTTGATTTCTGGAGACCAAGAGAGAAAGAAGTTAGATAATTTCAGCGAAAAGCAATATGGCGTTCGTGTTGGAGGACCAATTATTAAGGATAAATTGTTTTTTTTCCTGAACTATGAAAAAACAGAGAATAATACCCCTCTAGGATTTGCTCCGGGTGTTGATGGTTCGAAATTTACAGTAGCTGAGCTAGAACAAATAGCTAATCGTGCTAAGGCTTTAGGATATGATGCTGGTAGTTTTTTAGATCAAGAAAGTAGCAATAAATCTGACAAAATCTTTACTAGGTTCGATTATAATATCAATGAAAAGCACAAACTATCGGCTCGATATAGTTACGTTAAAGGAACTGCAACAGATTTAAGCCGTTCGCAAACGGCATTGACTTTTTCGAATGGTGCCATTTTAAGAGAAAGTACTACAAATTCAGCAGTATTGGAGTTAAATAGCCGTTTTTCTAACACATTATCTAATAATTTAGT
This sequence comes from Sphingobacterium sp. NGMCC 1.201703, assembly GCF_047784615.1. NCBI lineage: Bacteria > Pseudomonadati > Bacteroidota > Sphingobacteriia > Sphingobacteriales > Sphingobacteriaceae > Sphingobacterium > Sphingobacterium sp. NGMCC 1.201703. Next base: position 106,716 of record NZ_JBLOHD010000001.1, read on the forward strand.
TATTGGCTACACAAAAGTAAGTGAACCAAGGTCGGCTCCTGGTAACCCTTTCCCTCGGGTAACTTTGCAGCTAGGTGATAGAAATGTAAATTTAGGCACGGAACCATTCTCAACAGTAAATCAATTGGATCAAGATGTGTTTACACTTACCGATAATCTGACTGTATATAAGGGTAATCATAGATTTACTTTTGGTACTCATAATGAGTTTTACAAAATGTACAACGGATTTATTGGAAGTGCCTTTGGAAATTATACTTTTAGTAATTCTCCCGCGACTGATATAAATCCAGCCACTGGAAAATCTTATACTGCTATCGAGAACTTTGACCGTGGTTTGGCAAGTAGTTTTCAGTATAATTATAGTAATACAGATGATCCAAGACAAGGGGCTGATTTTAAAGCAATGCAGTTAGGTTTTTATATTCAAGATGATTACCAGCTAGCAACTAATTTTAAATTAACAGGTGGTATTCGAGTAGATATTCCAATGTATTTGACAGATCCAATGGAGAATACAGACTTTAACAACTCAATCTTGGCAAAGCGTTATGACGTTATGACCAATAGAATGCCACAAACTACATTCATGTGGTCTCCTCGACTCGGTTTTAATTGGGATATCAGAGGCGATAGATCTGCTATTCTACGAGGGGGACTTGGTATCTTTACTTCAAGATTCCCATTTGTTTGGTCAGCAGGTGCTTATACACAAAGTGGTGCATTGTTAGGAGGGAACCAATTAAATGCTGGTTCTGGAAACGCGCCAAATATTAAGTTTATTGCAGATCCAAATGCCCAACCTAAAAGTAATCAAGAAGTTAAGCCTTCGGGAAATATATCCGTATTAGATAAAAACCTAAGGTTACCTCAAATTGCTAGAACTTCCCTAGGATTTGATTATAGACTACCTTGGGATATTCAGGGAACAGCTGAGTTTATGTATTCTAAAAATTTAAGTTCTTTTAAATTTACAGATTTGAACATGAAAGATCCTATTGGCCAATTGGAAGGTGCTGATAATAGATTGTTGTATGGGGCGACAAACGCAGAAAAACGTGTTTTGCCAAATTATACTCAGGTTATTTATATTAATAATGTTAATCAAGGATATTCTTGGTCGGCAACAGCCCAATTATCGAAATCATTTGCAAGCGGATTTTTCGGTTCATTAGCCTACACTTATACTGAATCGAAAGATTTGTTTTCAGGCTCTTCTTCCCAAAATCAATCAAATTTCTTTAGAACGGCGACAGTAAATGGGTCAAATAGTGTCACTTTAGGACATAATCCATTTAGTACTGGAAGTAGAATTATCGGTTTTGCATCTTACACAAAAGAATATTTAGGTCACTTAGGAACTACTTTATCATTGGTTTATAATGGTCAATCCGGCGCGAGATTTTCATATTTAATTACTGGTGATCCAGGAAGGTACTCAGCGGGAAGTGCTAGTGATCAATTTTCATTGATGTATATTCCTCGTGATAAGAGCGAAATCCGATTTGTTCAAAATGGGGATCAAACACCCGATGATCAATGGAATGCTTTTAATCAATTTATTGAAGCTAATCCTTATTTAAAAAATAGGAGAGGTAAATACGCTGAAAGAAATGGCGATAAAGCACCGTTCTCTCATAGATTCGATTTGAAAATATTACAAGATGTATTTACCAACATTGGTAATACAAAAAATAAAATTCAAATTTCATTGGATATTATGAATGTTGGTGCTTTAATAAATAAAAAATGGGGAGAACAATATTCAGGAGGGGGAAGTTTCTGGGACAATTCCTTCCGTGCAATAGCGTTTGATAGTTTTGTTAAGGATACTAAAATTCCTCAATACAAATTAGGGGACCTAAACAAAAATAATCCTTATTTTGTCTCGGATATTCCATCAAGATGGTCTGCACAAATTGGTATTCGCTATATCTTCAACTAATCTGAAGAATATATCTTAAAAAGACCGTCCTGAATTTTAGGACGGTCTTTTTGATTTATTACTTAACAAAAATCGATTAGCGATGTCTAGTTGTAATAAATGTAATCCACATAAATGTCAGTCGCCGTTTCGAAATCCTTCATGAAAATTAAATCTTTTGATGGATCCGGATCGTCATTTCTTTTGAAAATTAGTTCCAATCCAATTTTAAAGTTTTCGCTATTACCCATCATAAATCCCTCTCTTGTAGAATCGTTATATTGAAAAGTGTTTGTTAACGGTACAAAATAACCGTAACCATCTCCGCCTCCTGGCGAAGAGCTTGCCTTGATTCTGATGGATTTAAGTGTTAAACCAATTGCTGGGTTGATCTGTAAATTGTTTGTTTTTAGTGTATTGCCATCAACCCTTCAGCCCATGTGTAAGGATCGGTACCATAAAGGCCTGAATTATATTCAATATAATTATCTAAAGTATTGAAAACAAAAGATAATCACAGATTGCAAGTTTCTTTTGATATTACCAACGTTGGTAACCTATTGAGTAGCAAATGGGGGATACAAAAACTCCTAATATTACCAACTTTATGCAATATCAAGGTGTAGTTGATAATAAACCTACGTATACTGTGAGCCAGAATCTTAAAGAGAAGACATTTAGAAATAATACAGGTATAGATTCTAGATATCAAATGCAATTAGGTATTCGTTATATCTTCAATTAAAACACTTTCACATCTAGTGTGTAGGTTATAGGAATGCGGAGCTCGAAAAGAACTTCGCATTTTTTTTTTTAATTCCTATAGTTTCTTGATTTATAGCTTACGATTAACCAAGAAAGCTATTAAGAATTTTAGGGATAGTTTAGAACGGTAATCGTTTTTTTCGAATTGAAAGTACGAGCAATATTGCAGATGCTTTAGGAAAATCGACGACCATATTAGCAACGAAAAGCAAGAACAAAGCGTGTAGTAGGTGAATGTGATCGAAAATATGAATGGGGAATTTGAAAATACACAAGAATAGCTGTTTTTCCCAAGCGATCTACGTTCATTATTTAAATTATAAAAGAATTGAATATTTCTCGTGGTTTATTTTTTATGTAAAATAGAGGCTAATTAACGCTATTTTAAATTTTTATTAATTTTATATGAGCTAGTTTTTATTTTGGATTATTTAAATTATTTTTATATAAATAAATAAGATGAATTATGAAAATATTTAGACTGTCGTTATTAACTGCTTCAATTTCTTTGATTCTCGTATCTTGCAACAAAAACGAGTTACAAACTATAAACGAAGAAAAAAACATTAAATTGAAGTCAATGGCAGTGGCTTCTACTACTTTCAACTGGGAAAACGTGGAGAGAATGCCGGTTCCAATTAATCACCCAACAATTTTATCACCCTGGTCATCGGGAGCAAATATTGCCTTTCCTGCATTTTTTATTGAGGATAGGTTTAAATCAAATGGTTGGGAATTAGTTTACAATTCTTTTAGCACTACCGAAACTGTTAATCCTAAATTTTTTATAATTTACAATAAATTTAGAGGTTTACTAAGGGCTTTTTTTTATCTAGATCCTATAAGCCCAATTCCTAGTACCTATGTCACACATAGTTTAAAATTGAAGGATAATGCATCCATACCCGTTTTAAACTATGGCTCAGATGAGATAGCTTCATTAGTTAAAAATGCAAAAGAAATTTCTCAGGTTCAGCCCTATCGAACTAGTGCTACAGGCTGTTGGTATGCTGCGGAATTTGAAATCAATTATACACCAGCAATTCGCAATATGCCCGCGCAAGGTAGTTTGTTACAATGGGACGTTAACTCTACTAACATCTCGCAAATTACCATTAATGGAACTTCAGAAGGAACAATTAAAGGAACAATGACACAAAGCGTTGCGGGGCCCGAGAACATTTTAAACAGCTCATTAAAAGGAACTGTTATGTTGTATGGTAAACATTTAGGAGACAGTATGCTCAAAGAGATAAACGAAAATAAATTAATAAAATCAGAATATTTGCTCAACTTTGCTTCTTCTCTTGCTTCTGGAGGTTATGCCGCCGCCGCCGGGAAAGTATTAAGTGCAATTTTTGGAGGCTCGTCCACTACAACCAGCCAAGTAATTAATTTGAAAAGTACAACAAGTTATAAGCTTTCGGGATCTGTTAATGATAGCTATTTGATTGCTGCGCCAGTGTTAGTTCCTCCAGGTGCCAGTAATTCCAGCAACTCATTGGGTATTTTGCCACTTTACAACAAAGTGCTCGGCGTTTTCACTTTAGATAAAACGCCAATTGTGAATGCAACAGCGAAGGAAGAATGGTATACTGAAAGAGGTATGCCAGGCGACCGTGACGAGAGGTTTTCTATTTACAATCCGTCAGACTATAGACTGGTCCAGAATTCCTATAATATCCTGTTTAACCCAGATATAATAAATACTAGTCCTGATGGAGCAAGAGTTGAGAACCTAAAGCAAGAGCTTGTTCAGCGAGAAAAAGATGGCAATTTAATTAATGTTTTTCCGATTAATTATGAATTTTCGAGCCATTATAGAATTACCGTTGGTAATATTGGTTGGGACGGAAATGGAGGATATATACCCCAACCTGCAAGTCCGAGTCCTTGGGATTCAAATGAACAATTAATGACTGGATTTTTTCTTCGGATAAGCTTTGATGTGGTGCCCAATAATGGCTCCTCTCGAACTAAAATAGTTAAGTCATTTAAAATAAAGGCAAATCCCATTGATATTAAAAGTTAGATAATTGGATAAGTCAATAGGTCGTAATTCTATTTAAGATCAATGCCAGAAAAGGTCAAGATTATCACTTGACCTTTCCTGTTTTATTTTAGTAGTAGACAATACGTCACTATATTTTAATCAATGGTCTCCATTTAATTTGATAGCGGACCAACTACGGCATGTTTTGTTACAGAAAAATTAGTGCATTTGAATCGAAAATAGCAACATTATAGTTGAAATTAGCAATTTATTTTTCTTTCAAATTCCGATTGATAGGGGTAAATTTACTCGAGACTTATTAATATATAGAATTGTCCAGGTTATTATGGACAATGATTGACTCTCTCTACTCTGATTAAGGCAGACAGAGTGGTTAGAGCAAGTGTAAGCTTCCCGTAGTTTTCTTCGTGTTTTTGCAAAAAAATACTGAGCGATTACGGGAACTTGCTTTTTAAATTCTGTTATTTGATTATCGTTAGGTATTTATAATCTTTGTATAGATTATAACATACAAATTATGGGAGGTTCCCACAAGCAGTTTTTAGGTATAGACTTGCCCAATTCCATACGGCACTATCCCCTGGGAGATCAGGCAATTGTCCTTTCTTTTGGTGACGTAATTTCCGAAGCTATTCATATACAGATTCGCAAGGTCATAACCTGTCTTGAAAACTGGTCGCAGGCCGGTGTAATCGAATATGTCCCCGCCTACACGACAATCACGATTTATTATGATCCGCTAGTGATTACCTATCAGGAACTATTAGCTGCTCTTCAAATAACCTTACAAGATATATCGGATGATTTTAACTATAGAAGTGCGAAAAAAGAAATCCCGGTTTATTACAATGGAGATGACCTCGCTTATGTCGCTCAATACAATGGTTTGACTGAGGAGGAAGTTATCCGCATACATTGTGCTCGGGAATATCGGGTGTACATGATCGGTTTTGTCCCTGGATTTCCGTATTTGGGCGGTATGGACAGCCGGATCGCGACACCACGTAAAGAAGTTCCTCGTTTGAGGATCGAAGCCGGTGCGGTGGGGATTGCTGGTCAGCAGACTGGGGTATATCCCATGTCAACCCCAGGAGGCTGGCAGATTATTGGTCATACACCACTACAATTGTTTAACCTCAACCGTGAAAATCCCTCATTACTCGATGTAGGGGATCTTGTATGCTTTGCGCCTATTGGTTATGAGGAGTTTATGCAACTAAAAACAGAAGCCAATGGGTATTAAAATCATCAAGACGGGTTTGTTGAGCACGATACAGGACTTAGGACGTTACGGTCTACAGCGTTACGGTATGGCAGTCAGTGGAGCCATGGATAGCTATGCTTTGCTTCTGGGCAATAGTATCCTGGGAAATGCAGACAACGAAGCCGCAATAGAATGTACATTCCTTGGCCCAACAATTTATTTCGAGCAGGCACAGCTTATCGCAGTGACGGGAGCAGACCTGTCGCCCAAGCTTGACGGTCAGCCCTTACCGATGTGGAAACCTGTCCTGATTGAGGCTGGCTCCTTGCTCTCCTTCGGGCGACCAAATTCGGGCTGTCGGGCTTATATCTGTTTCCGCGGCGGGCTTGATATCCCCGAAGTACTGGGCAGCAGATCGACTTATAGCAAAGGACAGATAGGTGGCTGGCAAGGTCGCCCGCTCAAAGAACAGGATCGGATTGCTTTCAACCACGACTATAACGGGGGAGCAGAGGCGTTCTTCTGGAGCATGGATCCGAGCTTGTATCCCGATCTGTCCACAAAAGTTATCCGGGTGATGAATGGCCCACAGTGGGATCAGTTTGAAAGCGACTCATTGCAAAGTTTCTTTGCGGATGTATTTACCATTAGCAAAAACTCGGACCGCATGGGATATCGCTTACAGTTAAGGCCACTGCAGCTAAGCAAACGAAAAGAATTGTTGTCAACGGCCGTCACCTTTGGTAGTATACAGGTACCTCCCGATGGCAACCCGATTATCCTAATGGCCGACCATCCGACGACAGGCGGGTATCCCGTCATTGCACAGGTGGCTACCGTAGACCTTCCGCTCTTGGCGCAAAAGGGACCCGAGGAAAGCATCCGTTTTGAACGGATCGAACTGGATGAAGCCCAAAACTTATTGAAACAGCGATACATACAATTAATTAAACTAAAAAGAGCAATCGCATTGAAATATGAATAAGCAACTGACGATAGATTTAAATTGTGATATGGGCGAGAGCTTTGGCGCTTGGACAATGGGCAATGATGAGGCGATAATGCCTCATGTTTCCGCTGTCAATATTGCCTGTGGTTTTCACGCCGGAGATCCTTCGACAATGATGAAAACCATTCAGCTAGCTCTAAAATATAATGTCAAAATAGGCGCTCATCCCGGTTTTCAGGATCTGGCAGGTTTTGGAAGACGGGAGATTCAGGCTACAGCTCGGGAAGTTTATGAACTGGTCGTCTATCAGGTTGGTGCACTTGCAGCATGTGCCCAGGTACAACAGACAAGATTGCAACATGTGAAGCCGCATGGAGCGCTCTATAATATGGCGGCGCGCAAACCTGAATTGGCCGATGCCATCGCGGCAGCGGTCTACGCGATCGATCCAAACCTCATCCTATATGGTCTTTCGGGAAGCGAACTGATCAAAGCAGGTAGGAATAAGGGGTTGAAGGTATATAGTGAGGTCTTTGCCGACCGCACTTACCAACAGGATGGCACATTGACAGCAAGGTCGGATAAAAATGCACATATCCATAACGCTGAACAGGCTGCCAAACAGGTCTTACATATGATCAAAACCGGAAAAGTGATTTCCCTGCAAGGTGCGGAAGTGGACATCCAAGCCGATAGCGTTTGTCTACATGGAGATAATCCCGAAGCTGTACAGTTTGCGAGGACAATCCATCAAATATTAAAAGATCACGATATACTGATCCGATGAAACAAAAAAATACATCAGCCCTGTTTGGCGCGGCCTTGTTAATGGCCACATCGGCAATTGGCCCAGGCTTCCTGACTCAAACAACATTTTTTACAAAGTCGCTGGGAGCTAGCTTTGGATTCGTTATTCTCGTATCCATCCTGATTGATATAGGTGTGCAGTTAAATATCTGGCGCGTGATCGCTGTCTCCGAAATGAGGGCGCAGGATATTGCCAATAAACTGTTGCCCGGTCTAGGCGGTTTTATCTCGCTACTTATTATTCTCGGCGGTCTGGCGTTCAATATCGGTAATGTCGCTGGAGCAGGACTGGGGTTGGAGGCACTCTTTGGGATGAATGTTGTGACTGGGGCTTGTATTTCAGCTTTAATCGCCATTGCTGTTTTTATAAACAGACAGATCGGTAAAGCCATGGACCGTTTTACGCAACTCATGGGAGCAATCATGATTTTAGCATTTATCTACATTACATGGACCTCTTCGCCACCAATGGGGGAGGCCGCGCTGCGGACGGTCGCCCCAGTAAAGATTGATTTTGTATCGATCATAACATTGGTAGGTGGTACGGTTGGGGGGTACATCACTTTTGCCGGCGGACATCGTCTGATTGATGCTGGAGTAAAAGGATTTGATGCGCTGCCTACCGTGAATAGAAGTGCTGTCATGGGGATCTCTGTTGCTTCGCTGGTTAGGGGCTGTCTATTTTTGGCTGCGCTTGGTGTGCTGAGCCAGGGCTTAATGATCGACGACGCTAATCCGACGGCATCAGTTTTCCAGCTTGCCGCGGGCAATTTTGGCTATCGCCTGTTTGGCCTAGTGATGTTCGCGGCTTCGATTACCTCGATTATCGGTTCGGCGTATACCTCCGTCTCCTTTATAAAAACATTCAATACACAGATTGCTAAAAATGAAAATTGGATTATTATTGCTTTTATATTAATTTCCACGCTCATATTTGTTTTTGTAGGTAAGCCTGTCCATCTATTGATTATCGCGGGTGCTGTGAATGGTATTATATTGCCGGTCTCACTGACAGTGATGCTGATCGCGGCCTATAAGCCTGCTATTGTAGGAGTTTATAAACAACCGATACTGCTGACCCTGGCCGGTGCGACGATTGTTGTCTTAATGGCTTTTATGAGTATCAGCGTAATTCTGGATCTGTAATTTTTTTCTGTATTCGATCGAAGCTGCCAATATTTCCACCTAAATGACCGAAAATTACCCCTCAAAAAAGCTGCTACATAGCGATATTTGGTGTAATAACTGAATATAAACCAAGCTAATGATGAATGTTTTGAGGTCAATACTCTCGGGTATTGCTGTGTTCGTGGCACTATATGGCCAGGCACAAAGCATCGATTTAAAAAACTGGCCCGAGAAGGCCAATCCTGTAACCGTGGGCCGTTTGGTCGCGCAGCGTTTTGTCGAAAGTCCACATAACAGCTTTAAACCACCGGCGCCCCCCCGATCTATTACTTACCCCGAAGTCTGTACCTGGTATGGTGCCCTGAAGTTTGCTGATATCAATCAGGATAAGGTCTTACTTGAGCAGCTTACCAAACGCTTTATGCCTTTTTTTGATACGGAAAAACATTTGGTGCCACGGCCCTGGCATGTGGATTTTGCAGTATTTGGAACCGTTCCCTTGGAACTCTATCAGCAGACAAAAAACAAAACCTTTCGGGAGATGGGGATGCGTTTCGCCGATGCGCAATGGACTATCCCAATTGATTCACCCCAAGCGGTGAAGGATAACTACCAAAAGTTTTTGGACAAGGGATTGACCTGGCAGACACGTTATTGGATAGACGATATGTATATGATCACGATGGTGCAGTCCAAGGCATTTCAGGTGACGGGGGAACGTAAATATATCGATAGAGCCGCCCATGAAATGCTGGTCTACCTCGATACCATCCAAAAGGAGAATGGTCTATTCTATCATGCGCCGGATGCACCTTTCTTTTGGGGAAGGGGAAATGGCTGGATGGCGGCAGGGATGAGTGAACTGTTGTCTTCCTTACCAACCGATAATCCCAATAGACCTGCAATATTAGCCGCTTACAAAAAAATGATGGCAAGTCTCAAAAAGTATCAGCGGGGAGACGGTCTATGGGGACAGCTGATTGATAAACCGGAATCCTGGGTGGAAACTTCCGGGTCAGCCATGTTTACTTATGCCTTGGTTACGGGAGTGCGAAATGGTTGGCTGGATGAAAATGAATATGCACCGATCGCTCGCAAGGCTTGGTTGGCTCTCGTTGGTTACATTAACGAACAAGGAGATATCGCCAATGTCTGTGAGGGTACCAACCGAAAAAATGATTATCAATATTATCTAGACCGAAAACAAAAAACGGGTGATATGCATGGACAGGCTCCCATACTTTGGTGTGTATATGCACTGTTAAAAAAATAACTGCAATGGAAAGAATACTAATGATTCTTATGCTGTTGCTCTGTAGTCAGGCAAAAGCACAACCTATTCAGTGGAAGGAGCAGTATCCGGGTGTATGGAAAGGTACTTTCGGTCAACCCGAGAAATACACGCTGCTAGGTGCTGCTGCTATTAAACCGCGGGCCGCAACACTTGAACAGCTACAGTCAACTGATTTTCCATTACCAAAAATGGAGGTTCATGCGGAACTGATTGACGGGAAAACCTATGTACGGATGCCATTGACAAAAAATGAACAGATCTATGGTTTAGGCCTGAATTTCCAGACTGTTCACCAACGTGGTAAGATCCTCAACCTGCATGTTGACCATTATGGAGGTAAAGATAACGGTCGTACACATGCTCCTGTTCCTTTTTATGTTTCTTCCAGGGGCTATGGTGTGCTTGTAAATTCTGCCCAGTACCTGACTTACTATGTTGGTACCGGTGTTCGTAAAGATGCAAAGGAACCAGCGGAAGCCAAGGATCGTAATACCGATAAAAGCTGGAACTCGCGTCCTTACTCAGATGCGGTGGAGATTTATATCCCGGCTGCAGGCGTGGAAATTTATGTCTTCGCAGGCATCAACCCCCTGGACGCCATCAAAAGATACAATCTCTTCTGTGGTGGCGGCACATTACCGCCGCGATGGGGTCTTGGATTTACACAACGCGTGCAGAAACTCTACACTGCCGAAGAGGTGCTTAATGAAGCTGACCAGTTTGAAAAACATGGTTTTCCACTTGATTTCATCGGTCTTGAGCCCGGGTGGCAGTCGCGTGCTTACCCATGTACCTTTGAATGGGATAAAGGACGTTTTCCAGATCCTGCTTCGCTGATCAAGAAGTTGGCCACCAAGGGAATCCGTCTAAACCTCTGGACGAATCCATATATCTCACCCGAAGCTGGGATCAGTAAGGCCATCGAACCATATACGGGCTCCCATACGGTATGGAGCGGTACGGTGCCAGATTTAAATCATCCTGAGGCCAGAAAGATCCTTGCTAAACAGTTCATGGATGCGCAGCTCAACATTGGTGTCAGCGGTTATAAAATGGATGAAGTCGATGGGTACGATTATTACCTTTGGCCCGATATGGCCAAATTTCCCTCGGGTATCAGTGGGATCCAGATGCGACAAACCTATGGTGTACTCGCGCAGAAACTGACAGATAGTTTATATCGGAGCAAGAAAACGCGAACTTATGGGCTGGTGCGCGCATCGAATGCCGGAGCCAATAATTTGCCTTATGTCATCTACAATGATTATTACAGTCATCAAGATTTTATCACAGCACTGGTCAATAGTGGATTTTGCGGTGTACTATGGACGCCGGAAGTACGAGGATCGAAAACAGGACAAGAATGGTTACGTCGTTTTCAATCCGTTGTCTTTTCGCCAATGGCTATGATCAATGCCTGGTCCAGCGGGACAAAACCCTGGTCTTTTCCCGAAGTCGCTGATCAGGTGAAATACTATGCACAATTAAGGATGGAGCTGATGCCATATTTATATTCCGAATTTGCAAAGTATCATTTTGAGGGCACACCGCCTTTCCGGGCGATGGTATTGGAAGAGGGCTTCCAGGGGCAGGCTAAGGCTGTCTTGGGCAATCAAGATCTGGAAACAAATCCTTACCTGGAAGCTGTCAATAGGGAAGTAAAGGATCAATATATGTGTGGCGAATATATCCTGGTCGCGCCCTTATTTGCTGGAGAGTCATCCCGAAAGGTATTGTTGCCCAAAGGCAACTGGTATGACTTCTATACCGGAAAATATGTGGGCAATGGCGAAGAGATCCTTGCTGATCCGGGCATGGACCGTATACCTGTTTACGTCAAAGATGGTGGAATTATACCCATGATGGGCAGTCGTTTACATACACCGCTCCCCAATGAGAAAGTTGATCTGACCATTCGTCACTACGGGGAGAAGGAGGGAAATTATCAGCTCTACGATGATGATGGTGTGAGCTTTGACTATGAAAAAGGAATGTATTCATGGCGCCGGGTGCTGATCAAAAAAAATGCAAAAGGGCAGCTTTTCGGAGAAATATCCGGAACGCAGGCCGGAAAACCAAACACGTACGGAAGGGTTCAATTTGAATTTATGTCAAAATTGAAAAAAACAGAATAACTGATTCCTATTGATCAAATAAATAAATATTTGAGGTCAATTGATCATTTTTTACCGCTAAAAAGAACAGAATTTACACCCTCTGACGAGCGTATGTATGCGATATTTGGGGTAATAACGAATTATAAAAAATAACCAATAAAGGAATACGGATAGTTTTGTCATGAGCTTCGATCTATATGGAAGCTGTGACGGAATGTGGCTATGGGAGCCAAGCGGACCTTAGCATAATAAATAACCAATTAATAAATATCTAACTTATGATGAAAAGTATCACAAAAATGGGGTGCTTTGTACTCTGCCTATTTTTAATGATGGGAAGTATGGGTTTACCGCTCTTTGCACAGCAAAATGTTAGGCTTTCCGGTAAGGTGAGCAATAGCAAAGGTGACGCACTGCAGGGGGTAAGCGTCCGGGTAAAAGGAAAGAACCAAGGGACAAGCACAGATGCAGCGGGTAAGTATCAGATTGAGGCTACTCCCACAAGTACACTAGTTTTTAGTCAAGTGGGGATGAAAGTAGAGGAACGCACGGTCGGTGCGCAGGGACAAATTGATGTACAGCTGGTCGAAAATGACAATGCATTGGATGAGATTGTTGTAACAGGTTATGGCAGCGTAGCCAAAAAACGGGACCTAACCGGAGCAATATCTTCTGTCGGCGCAAAAAAAATCCAGGAAAGACAACCCGTTAATCTATTTGATGCCCTGCAGGGACAAGCAGCTGGTGTACTGATTGTTAATGATGGCGGTGGTGCTCCGGGGGCAACGGGCTCCATACAGGTACGGGGAACCTCAACTTTGAACGGCGGTAACGGGCCCTTATATCTGGTCGATGGCGTTATCAATCCGGATGGCGCAAATATTAACCCTACGGATATCGAAAACATCGAAGTATTAAAAGATGCTGCATCTGCCTCCATCTATGGATCGCGCGCAGCGAATGGTGTTATTTTGATCACAACCAAGCGTGGTGCCGAAGGGAAACCTCTGATTAATGTTAATTATAATCATCTCTTTGGCCGTTTGGCACATTATATTCCGGTGAGCAATTCGGCTGAAGTCCGCGAGTTTAGAAATATACAGGGACAAAATAGCAATATCGACTCCCTAAATCCAAGCTTTAATGCAGATAATGATCTTCAGCGATTGCTTCTCGGCAATCTTGCCCAAAAGAAGGAGATCAAGTTAAGTGTAGGAGGTGGCCAAAAAAATCTTCGTTATTACAGCAGTTTAAACTATTTGGATGACAAGTCCATTATCCTGAATAGCTACGCAAAGCGTTTGCAGTCGCGGATCAACGTGGAGTATCAAGCTTCATCGAAACTGAGATACTCAAACAATATCTCCTTCTCCTGGCAAAAAGGCAATACTATTCCAATCGCCAATACGGTGCGCGTCGTTATGGACAGGCCGGCATATTCATTAATCTATTATCCTGACGGATCATTAACGAGTTATGTTGGATCTAAACGAAATCCCATCGCCAATGCATTGTATGAACAAAATATTGACGAAACCTATTCAGGCCAATTTAATAACCAATTGGACTATCAATTAACAAATGATCTGAAGCTGACAACGTTGTTTAATGCGCGGTTGGACAACTTGCAAAATACGGGTTTTTCGCCTCGTTTTCTTTCGGCCAATAAAGATCAGAACAGTGGTTCGAATGAATTTACCAAGACATTTTCCTGGGAATTCCAGGCATTTGCCAATTATAACAAAACATTCGCGCAGGACCATAATGTATATGCCCTATTGGGATTCAGTGCAGATCGTAGACGTTTCGATCGTTTCCACTCTGAATATCTGAACAGCGTCAACGAAGAGGTTCTGGTTACATTTCCAGATTACCTGACTTCATCAAAGACCTATACATCGGCGACTGCAAATGCGACAGCTTCCTTATTCAGCAGGATCGGCTACAATTATAAAAGCCGTTACCTCCTGCAGGCTTCCTATCGGAGAGATGGGTCTTCAAGGTTTGGACCTAGTAACAAATGGGGGAATTTTTTCTCGGGATCAGCCGCTTGGCGATTCTCTGACGAAAATTTTATGAAATGGGCTAAACCGGCATTACAGGATGCTAAACTCAGATATAGTTTTGGACAGCTCGGAAATGATAAAATTGGGGATTACGAATCGTATGCCAAAGTAGCATTTGGCGGAAATTATAATGGTGTAGGGGGAGCTGCGATGACGCCGACATTAGGTAATTATTTGATCAAATGGGAAATGACTACGCAGAATAATGTGGGCTTGGATCTTACATTTCTCAATGGAAGGTTGGGCTTTACTGCGGACTATTATGTGAAAACAACCACGGATCTATTATATCCAAGGGAACTGCCAAAAGAAACCGGGTATACCAAACTTCAGGTAAATGTGGGATCAATCCGAACCCGAGGAATGGAGTTTGTCGTAAGTGCCAGACCGATTGTTAAATCAAATTTCAGCTGGGAAATCAATGGAAATATCTCCTTTGAGCGTGGCAAAGTGGTAAAACTGGCCGACGGTATTCCTTTCTTTCCGGGTAATAAATGGTATCTCGAAGAAGGTGGACGAATCGGTAATTTTTACGGATGGCGTAATCTCGGTGTATATGCTTGGGATGAATCCAATGCCTATAACGACAACTGGGATAAGCTGACACTGGTGCTCGATGACCAAGGTAAGCCATTGTACCGTGACGGTAAACCAGTGTATACATCAAATGGTCAAAATTACGAGGGTACGGTACATCATCTGTATGCTCCGGACGGTAAGCTGAAAGGCGGGGATGCTGAGTGGCTCAACAACAAACGCGATAGCTTGATCAACGATGATGACCGTATGATTCTGGGAAATCCTACTCCTGATTTCTATTTTGGTTTTATGCAGACATTTACCTACAAACGCTTTTCTTTAAATGTTTTGTTCAATGGCGCAATCGGCGGGGAAGTGTATAACGCTTTGCTACAACGCCAGAATTATCCTTCAAATACTGGAGCTGGGTCACCGGATATGGTATACAATGTATGGCGTAAACCAGGCGATGAGGCCAAGTATCCCTACTATCCTGAAAGAAATAACCGCGGAAACATGAAGACGAACCAAAACAGTCTTTATATCGAAGATGCTTCGTTTATTCGGCTTGCCAGTGCACGTCTCGCCTATACATTTAGTCCAAATTTGGCTAATAAATTGAAAATGAAAGGGCTTACTGCCTATATCTATGGAACAAATCTATTGACCTGGACGAACTATACGGGCTATGACCCTGAATTCAGTACATCGAATCCGTTGACACCGGGGGAGGACGATGGTCGTTATCCAAGAAGGAGAGAGTTTGGTTTCGGTGTAAATGTTAATTTTTAGAAGATTTCAGTTATGTACAAAATAAAAATTTTAGCAGCATTACTTTTTTTAGGCACCTTGGGTGGCTGTAAAAAATTCCTTGACGAAAAACCCCTTGCAGATGGAACATTGGAGCAGCACTACAAAAATATGTATGATGTACGGGCTGCAATGGCTGGCATGTATAGTGCTTTTCAGCTTGAAATGGTCGGAAAAGAACAGTATACCGAGAAATATCTTTACTGGGGAGAATATCGATCCGATAATTTTGATCGCTTTATTAGCTATACCAAGGACTATGTGGATGAAATTGTATTGAACAGTATCACTCCTTCCAATGATTTTTCAGATTGGAGTGGCCTATATACAACGATCGGGCGAGCGAATAATAACATCAAATATATTCCGCAGGCTGCACAATTGGATAGTCGCATAACCATGGCCATGCAGAACGATTATTTAGCACAGAGTTATGCGCTTCGTGCCATGTCTTACTTTTATATTGTCCGTGTCTGGGGTGATGCACCGATCTGGTTAGAGCCATACGAAGATGTGCAGCAACCCGCTGAAAGAGCTCGAGAGCCGAAAGAGAAGCTCATAAAAGACGTCATCATTCCGGATCTGGAAAAAGCCTATTCGTTGATTATAAAAGATGCCAAAAGCCCCTTGTGGACTATTGGCGAGGCTGGAATATGCGCGATCATGGCCGACGTATATATGTGGCAAGGGGATCATGAAAATGCGATAAAGTGGATTGAGAAGTTATTCTTGGCAAAGTCTCCGACCAATGTCACTTATGCCGGTTTAAATGAAACCAATCTACAGGATGCAGCGACCTGGAAGACCATCTTTACAAACCCGTCTTCTAGTAAAGAGACGATCTGGAGTATCCACTGGGATTATCTGAAAAATGGCTGTGCATGCATGCAAACTTCCTGGACCTCAAATAACAAACAGGTGATTGTGGACGAGGGGATCTGGAACAGTTGGTTTCTACCGCAGACAACGAATACCCCAAGTCCGGATATTCGACCAAAACAGACGTTGGATGTTTATTTCGGTATGCCAAGCAATAAGCGTGATCGATTTATTAAGTGGTATCCGACAGAAGCAAATCCAACCAAGGCTGACCCTTGGCCCGCAACAAATCAATTGCTTCCGGTCTATCTAACCATGTACCGTCTGAGTGACATCTATCTACTATATGCCGAAGCCCTGAATGCCAGGGGCGATAGGGAAAAAGCCATTAAATACTTGAATTTTGTGCGCAAACGAGCTCAACTTCCATTGTACGATCTGAATGCACCTGAAGTAGGGAGCCCCTACGCACTGGAAACGGCAATCCTGAACGAACGGCAGTTGGAGCTTTTCGGAGAAGGGAAAAGGTGGTTTGACCTGGTAAGGACAAATCGTGTTAAGGCCGTGATGGACCCTATTCTGAAACGTAGGCAAGAGGATGCCGGAAATCTGGAAATGCCGGGATTCTTAGATCCTAAAAATCGAGCTTACTGGCCGCTGAATAGAAATGTTTTGAACTCCAATAGTTTGTTGGTTCAAAATCCGGGGTATACAGATTAATGCGGGAATTTAGAAAAGGAAATCATGAAAAGAAATTTTAACATCAAGTGGATACAAGTAGGAGTAGTCCTCCTGACTTTACTGACAACGGGCTGTTCCCTTTTTGATATGGAATTGCAGGAAAACTATGATTATAAGCATAAAACACTGGATCCCAATATTGGGATCAGTGCACGTAAATTTTTGGAAAATCGTTCCTATGAAACTCCCGAGAACCCGTCGGATACGGTCTTTAAATGGATGCGTAAGGGGTTGGATTATGCTGGTATTGGTCTTGAGGAGCTAGATAAGACGGATCGCACCTTTATCTTTTTACATAATGAGGCGATAAAGACTTGGGATGCCAAAACGAAGAAGGTAACTGCAGGACTTTTCTTCGATGTTCCCATTGTAACCGGTGTTGATGGTACAGGTAAACCCATTACCCGCCCGGCTACAAAATGGGAAGATTATAATCGCGATGATGTTCGTAACTATTTTCTTTATCTCATTTTACAGGGAAATTACAACTTTGATAAATTGACTATTTCCAATGTAAAAGCCAAGACATTGCTTCCCCCAAATACTGTGGCAAGTAAAAGCTCGCTGTTAGGGTACATGAATGAGGGAAAAGGTTTCAACCAAGAGGGTGTGATGTATCTAAAACTGGTCAATAACAATGATCTGGCACCGATTCAGATCAACGATAAAACAACGAATAGGTCTGGCGGTTATGTGACAACGAATGGCGTGGTCCATGTTTTTGGATCTAAGGGCAATACCACGGTGTATCCATTTTAGGTGATCCTTGCAAAAAGAACCTTATAAACAAATGTAAATATGATGAGAAACTTTTCAGTATTATCCTCTTTATCGCTGTTATTGGTGATGGGGAGTAGCTGTGAAAAACCGGCTGCGGTAAAATTGCAACTAAATGGTATCGCCTGTGTGCAGTGCCATACTATTCAATCGGCTGCCGACCTTCAGGCCTTAAGTCTACAGCCAGGCGACACGGTGATCATGAAATCGGGACAATGGACAAATCAGGAATTGACATTTAATGCCCAAGGTACCAGCCAGCAACCTATTGTACTAATGGCTGAGCAACCCGGCACTGTGACCATGACGGGTACTTCCTCCATTAGCATTACAGGTAAATGGCTTGTTGTCAATGGTCTGGTCTTTCAGGAGGGCTATACTTCTGGAAAGAATGTGGTTGATTTTACCTCTTCTTCATCCAACTGTAGGTTAACAAACACCGCTATTGTGGATTATAATCCACCTGCTGCGACTACTGACTATAGATGGGTTTCCATTAACGGATCCAACCATCGTATTGATCATTGTTATCTCAAGGGGAAATTACATCAAGGACCTACAATGGTTGTTTGGGGAACAAGTAAAACGATGAAGCATCGGATTGATCACAATTTCTTTGGCGAACGGGCTGCGTTACCTGATAATGGTGGCGAAACAATCCGTATCGGAACAAGCGACTGGTCCATGACCAATGCATACACGACGATTGAAGATAATATCTTTCAACGCTGTAACGGCGAAACGGAAATTATCTCGAATAAAATGGGAGCCGATACCATCCGCAATAATTTCTTCCATGAGAGCCAGGGAACGCTATGCTTAAGACATGGTAATGGTTCTGCTGTTTATGGAAACTATTTTGTCGGTAACGGCAATAGTGCAGCGGGTGGTATCCGGATAATCGGAGAGGACCATATTGTCTACAATAATTACTTCCAGAATATGGCAGGAACAGGACAGAAAGCTCCCCTGGCCATCATGGACGGTGTACCTAACTCACCATTAAGCGGCTATTTTCAGGTAAAACGTGTGAAGGTGGTGGCCAATACAATGATTAAATGTAAACAGTCATTTGATATTGGTTCAGGGAAAGGGGGAAACGGTCGTACTTTGCCACCAACAGACGGACATATCGCCAATAATGTGGTGTCACAAGCTGCTACTTCAACCATGCTGACTTTTACAGATCAACCTGTTAATTTTACTTATATGGGAAATATTGTATTTGATGTGCCAACAAGCCAACAGCTTCCAGCTGGATTTATACGTCAGAACCCACAATATACACTGACAACCGACGGAATCTATGAGCCGACCAGTACTAGTCCGGTGTTGGGTGCCTTTGTGGGTAACTATCCTTTTGCGGCCGCAGCGGATGCTGGCGCTCCAAAATTGGATGCCAAACATCGGGATTTGCTGAAAGCACAAAATATAGGTCCGGGATTTATGACCGGATTGGGGAGCAGCTTGGTTATTAATCCGTAAGTGATCCTAAACATTATTTTATGCGGAGAATAAACTGTTTATTCTCCGCTTTTTTTATCGCATATAATTTTGATGTTGTCAGTCTATATTTCGAACTCCATGATCGGGCGGGTTTCCAGTAGGAAGATGAAAGATACTAAAATTTATGAAATGAGGTTCGGCAGTTCCAAAGCAATAGCCTGGTGAGGCTATAGATAATCCGGATAGATATTAAAACGGAAACATGTTGATATCAAATTAAACCTAAAGACAAATTTCAATCAGTTTTTAGACAGTAATCAGTCACTGTTTATTCAGTTTGTACTGAGTAATCACTGAACAATGACTGAACAAGTACCGTTAAAAGGTATAATTTGGTCACTACCTGTTCTCCGTTTGCTACACCTAAAAATTATCACGGAGAAAGGAAAAGTATATAATATTCATCCAATTCAACTAAGGTGATTTTGGAATGTCCCTATTTTTTTGTATATTGCTGGTTATGAGTTTTAAAGAAAAATTAGAGAACTGGCGTACATCAATTAATCGCGCTGGTAGTGGTGAGGAATTGTACATTTTGCTTTTGAACTACAAGAAGTTTATCAGTAAAAATTGGATGGACGATTTTGGTGATCCGGGTAACTGGAGAACCGAGTTAAATCAGGTCATCAGCAAAGTAAGAAAAAAAGTAGATGTTGCAGATATTCGGAATTGTGAAGACCTATCGTCTTATCAGGATGATGCCCGGCAGACTGCATATTCGCTCAATAATACCTTAAAATATCATCACTCATTGACAAAAGGGTAGGCTAGGCCTACCCTTTTTTGACAATTCTATTTCTTGTGACA
This sequence comes from Sphingobacterium sp. NGMCC 1.201703, assembly GCF_047784615.1. Taxonomy (NCBI): domain Bacteria; kingdom Pseudomonadati; phylum Bacteroidota; class Sphingobacteriia; order Sphingobacteriales; family Sphingobacteriaceae; genus Sphingobacterium; species Sphingobacterium sp. NGMCC 1.201703. Next base: position 126,963 of record NZ_JBLOHD010000001.1, read on the forward strand.
ACTTTTTTATCCGCTCTTCCAACAGTATAAATCGCATAAAGTATGCTTGGATATCAGAAGAGCAGACGAAAAATTGAGATGATGTAGCTAGAAATTAGGATTGCAGTGGAATCAATACATTGTGTTCCAAACGCACTGGTACCTGCTTCACTGAGGTAAACCCATCTTCCTTAGAAATAATATTAGAAAGATCCAGTCCTCTTTTGGAGAACGTGCTGATTAAAGCGGTTCTGAAGGTTGCTTTAGCCGAACCCCAGCCTTGGCCTAAGATTGTGTCGTTGTTGAGCTGAATCAGTTCGTCCGTGGAATAGTAGTTGAATTTTTCCAGTAAGTGTTGGTAAAGATTTGTTGTTGTAGCCATACAATTTAAAAATTTAAAGGATTAAACCATAAACTGTATCCAGATCTTGTTGGGAAAATAAGCGTTGTTTAACGTTTATTTTGGTCGAAACCCGTATTAATTTACCACCGCGGTGTCTACACTCGGTTGGTATTGCATCATGCAATTCTGAATACTCTACAAATATAGTAGATTATTTTTTATAATTAAAAATATTTTTGTTTTTAGTCGTAACTGGATGTAGTTTGGAAGATAAGGACATTCAAAAGTGAGGTTGGACATTCAGCTTTGATTTGGTTATGAAGTGGATAGGCGACTGATAATTTATCATGATACTGTAATCTCGTCGAAAATACTTTAAAAAACAGCGATAAGACAATACTTTTGCGGCATGAATAGAATTGCGGAAATTAACGAATACATTGCTGCCGAACGCGAGGTATTATTGCAACACCCTTTGTATCGTAAAATCAAAACGATCAAGAATCTACGTTCTTTTACAGAAGGGCATGTGTATGCTGTATGGGATTTTATGTCTTTATTAAAAGCTTTACAGATTAAATTAACCTGTACAACATTGCCTTGGTTTGCAAGTGAACATCCATCAACACGTTATCTGATAAATGAAATTGTTTTAGCGGAGGAGTCCGACGAATATATTGATGGTCGCCGTTTGAGCCATTTTGAAATGTATTTGGATGCAATGAATGAAATGGGCGCTGATCTTCACCTCGTCAATAAGTTTATAACCCATGCTAAGCAATCTAAAAGTATTTTTGATGCCATCGCATTAACAACCTTGGATAAAAGGATCAAAGATTTTCTGAATTTTACATTTGAACTGATCGAAGAAGGCGAGGTACATAAAATTGCTGCTGCCTTTACATTCGGTCGTGAAGACCTTATACCGGGAATGTTTACTTCCATCTTACAGGAATTGAAGTCCAACTTTCCTGAATCAAGCTTAGATAATTTTATCTACTATTTCCAACGTCATATTGATCTGGACGGTGATGAACATGGTCCCTTGGCCATGCAGATGATCGGCGATCTGGCCAAAGACGATGATGAAAAGTGGGAGGAAATGAAAATAGTCAGTAAAGAGGCGCTTAAAAAGCGTATTGAACTCTGGAACGCAATAGAAGATTCCCTGTAGGGAACCTTCTATTGTTTGACATCTCTGTAAAAAGGATCGGTCTGGTAATTTTACAGAAAATTATTCCGACAGCGAAGTTTTTAAGGCTTGGGCAAAAGCGCTGATAAATTCTGGATCCAAGGTATTGGAAAAGGTATTCATATTTCCCAAGCTGACAATGAGTGCCGGTATTTTCGCTCCCCGTAAGATCGCGTGGCTATGGCTTTCAGCTGGTTTTTGCGTGTTCAATCCATGCTTTTGTAAATTTTGTGTGAGACGGAACGCAAGCTCGCGGCTTTGATCCTGTATCTTGGGCAGTTCAACCGCCTTTGGATACAGCAGGCCGATTGGCCGTTTGGCATTTGAAGGGTCAACATCAAAATGGATCGAAATTAAGGCATCGCCAGTAAAGGCTGCACGGTCTTTGAGCATCATAAATTCGTCTTTCGAATGGGTCAATACAACCTGAAAACCTTCTTTTTCGAGTTCATTTTGAATCATTTTACAAGCCTGTAAAGTGAGATCTTTCTCTTTGAGCCCTTTGCTATTGGTGCCTCCACTATCTTTGCCGCCATGGCCCGGATCCAGCACAATGGTCTTTGCACCGTTTTTAACAGCGCCGGAAACGGTAATTTTTTCTTTCGGGGGATTAATAAAAGAAAAAGAGACAATTAATACGCATATACAAGGAACTAACAGCAGATACTGATAACCTTTCGTGCGTGGTGATAGATTTCGCATCAGTCTGTCGACACGTTCTACCAGTTCATTTTGGTTTTTTAAAATTCTACTTTGCATATAATCTAATTGTTGATGTTGTTGTGTCAGGTTCAGTAGGAAGCTCGCATAATCGGTCTTTCCATAGCATTCTCCCACCGCACGGTCGACCTGAAATTCATGCAGACGATGCAATTCTTTCCTGACCCAATAAATGGCCGGGTTTATCCAGAAGAAGCAGCACATCAGTTCGATATATAATTTGTCCCAGGCATGTCCTTTTAGAATATGCTGCGCCTCATGGGCAAAGATGAGCTTACCTTCGGGACTTTCAAGTGTGTTTCTATCCATTACGATATAATGAAAGATCGAGCAATTATTGAAGCGATTGAATGGCGCGATCACTTTAATTCCCTGATGCTTCTGAAAATCCATCTTCTTTAAATAAAATAGGAGTTTTAAGCTGCGATAAACTAATCGGGTCAGAAAGAAGCCGGCAATCACTAAATAAGCATACGCGAGTATTTTTTTAAACTCCATCCGATCCCATAGATTGGGCTGCTCTTCGGATTCGATCGAAAGGTGGGCATTGGAATAATCTAACTGCTCTTGCTGTAGTATTTCCGGATTTGGCTTTGTTTTCGAATCGATTAATTCGACAGAATCGGTCTTAAATTTAAGAAAGGGAACCAGGGTACAAAAGCTAACCAGGGCAATAAGCAAATATCGGTTCAAGCCGAAAAATGAAAGCTGCCTAAAAGCCAGGATAAAGAGCGAGACTAAAATAAGTAAACTGATATTGGCCTCTATAGTATAGGAAAACAGGTTATTCATCTTCTTTATTTTTATTGATAATTTCCTTGATTTTCTCGATGTCCGTTTCGCTGATCTTTTGTTCCTTGACAATGAATGACACCAGGTTTTCGACAGAATCATCAAAATATTTGTTCATTACACGCGAAAAGAAAAACTTTCGGTATTGCATCTTGGAGATCAATGGATAATATTGGTACGTCTTTCCATAGGCATTGAAACCCACGTATCCTTTTTTCTCCAAAATCCGTACAATGGATGATATCGTATTATAGGGTGTTGTTTGGGTCGGATCCATATATTCAATAATATCTTTGACAAAGGCCTGCTTTAATTTCCATATTGCGTGCATAACCTCTTCTTCTTTTTTTGTTAATTCTTCCATAGTTTAAAGCTATAACTTATTTTTCAGTTTATCAACTTATTTTTCAGTTTTAAAACTGAAAAATAAGTTGATAAACTGAAAGTAGTTGATTTACAGTTGTTTTGTTTTATTTTTTTGGGGATTGAAATTTCAATACCTTTCGTCCGGTTACAGAAATATTTTTGGAAATCTTAATTTCATCTTTTCAATAAATAGTCCGCCACGGCCTGATAAGCAGGCAGGGAATACGCATCGTTGGCTGAATTGGAAGCAATCGGATGTGAGGCAAATCGGACGATCACCATTTCTGCTTTGGGATCTATATAGATCGTCTGTCCATGGACGCCACGTGCACAGAAAGCTCCATCGGCATTATGGCTTACCCACCACATATTTTTATAACTCCACTGTTTGAGATTAGTATAGCCGGCTTTTGCAAAAGCAGGCTGGCTTCCGCCAGAGCGGATGGATTCAACCACTTCCTTCGCGAGGATCTGTTTACCGTTAAAATAGCCCTTGTTGCGCACCATCTCACCGAACATGGCCATATCACGAAGATTGGCGCTAAGTCCTCCGCCCGCAAAGCATATACCCGCGCCGTCGATCAGATAATAGGCATCAAAATTGGTTCCCAATGGCTGCCAAATTTTTTCGGAAAGTACTTGTGACAAGGGCTTGTTCAATACCCGCGAAATTATCCAGCCCATCACATCCGTATTGACCGTTTTATAGCCGAATGCGTCACCATGTTGACCTTTTTTCTTTACCGTCTTTAAGTAATCAAAGTAGTTTGCCGGTTCATCGCTACTTCGCTGGAAGTGGAAGGGATCTCCGGCTTTGGAGAAGGCCCATATTTCCGCATTCGGATCAGCATAGTCTTCACTGAACTCCAGGCCTGTGGTCATGTTCAGCACCTGACGTACCGTAGCATCGCCAAAAGCAGAATGTGCAAGTTCAGGAACGTAATCCCGACAGTACTTGTTTTCAACCAAGAGACCTTCTGCAATGAGTTGCGCAGCCAGGGTACCGGTGAATGTTTTGCTAACGGACATCGCCGCGTGTATGCCTTCTTGAGTCAATGCACCAAAATATTTTTCGTAAATAATACGCCCTTTATGAAGAATAAGGATGCCATCAGTATAATTTTTTAAAAGAGATTCTGCCCAGCTGATAGACTTTTCATGCCCAAGAGGTCGAAAGCTTAGGCTATCAATGGCCGAATCTTGGGCGGTGGAAAAAGAATAACGATTGATCAGGGGCGCAGGAACTACTTTCGAGGGAAAGAATTCACGCATATGGCAAACACTGTAACGTAGCGCTGGAAACTTAAAAAATGTACCGTCCAACGCCGAAATAATTCGGTCTTGCGGTGGCGGAAATCCCTGCATCCACCCCAATTTATTGGGATCGGAATCTGCCGCAGATAGAAATTCTTGCGCCTGGCTCATTTGTATCAGGATTAATGGGAATAATAAGATGGCTTTTTTCATGATCAACTAATATGTAAATGATATCAACCTAATAGCTACTGTGGATAGTATATATAAGTATAATAGGCAAAGTAGTCGTATTGTTTTCCATCTGGCTCCTGTTTTTGGCAGATTTTACTCTTTTATTGATAATTGATTGAAAAATGTCTTTTTTCCGTAACATATTGGCATTTGTGAAGAAATGCATTTTCCAATTAGTATCTAAGTTTGCAACGCAAAAAATAACAGAAAGACATTGAATTTTTTTTCGTCGTATCGGACAAAAGCAATAAGCACTGTAGCGGTGCTCCTATGCTCGGTTTTAGAAACGCAGGCTCAAGGCTCGCTGCGCATCTCGCTTGCTGATCTGATCAGTAAATCGCTGCAAAACAGTAAGTACATTGAACAGTCGCATTTGCAGTTACAGGAAAAAGCGGTTGCCGTACAGCAGCAGCGGATGGAATTGCTGCCGAAAATCAGTGTCAGGGCTTCCGCCAGTTATGCGAGCAATATGCCGGTCTACGATCGGGGGATATTTGCCAAACCATCACAACATGAGGTTATCCATTATTTATATGACACTGGACTCGATTTCTACCTGAACCTTTACAATGGCCATCGGGACCTTATGAAAATAGAATCAAAAAAACTCGAAATGGAACTGGCCAATATTGAGTGGAAAAGCACCACAGCACAGATCAAGCTGGAGATCTGTAACTTGTTTCTGGATCTGGATTTAGCCTATCGCAACAAATTGCTGATCGAGCAGGATATCAAAGATCAACGGACGCAATTGAAAGAGATCGAACACCGTTATACCGCGGGTGTTGTGCTGCACAGTGATGTGTTACGGATTTCACTCGAATTATCCAAGCGCGAACTGCTTTTGGTACAGATCACAAATGATATCAAAGCATTCAACCAAAAATTGCAGCTGATCGCTGATATACGACAGGAAATTATCCCGATGTGTACCACGATGGACATTCATCCGCTGAATTATGCCGAGATTGTAGCCGTTGCCAAACAACAGGCTTTTGTACTGCTGAAATCGGAACAGGAAGTTGCGCTAAAAAAAATGAGTATCAAACAGGCGAAGTCAAACTACCTGCCCGAACTGGGCCTAACCAATACATTTACTTTTGCGAATCCACAGGTATTTTTATATCCATATAATGCGAGCTGGTACAATTTAAATATCGTAGGACTTAAATTGAACATCCCGATATCCGCCCTCTACCTTAATAAAAATATTGTTCGGGGTGCCCAGCTTGCTTTGAAGCGGGAAGAGGTAAAACACCATTATGAAGAGGAAAAGGTGGAAAATGAACTGTTACAGGCCTACTTGGATTATAACCTCGCACTGGAACAACGGGAGGTCTGCCAAAAAAATCTGGCCCTTGCCAATGAAAACGCTCGTATTATTAAAAATAGGTATTTCAAGTCTTCGGCATTGGTCACCGATCTGTTAGATGCAGATATGCAATGCCTCAAGATAAACTTTGATCTGGAATCAGCCCGGATCGCGATACAAAAACATTATTATTTTATTGAATTTTTGAAGGGTACGATCTAATGAAACCTAAATCAGGCCGGTCAATGACCGAAGTACAATTGACCAGAATCACCAATTGGTTGGCTGGGATTGCTTTGTTGGCACTTTTACTATGGGGCGGGAGGATACTCTGGCTGCGTATCCGGTATACTTATACCAATGATGCACAAGTGACCCAGTATATTAATCCTATCATCTCCCGCGTGGGCGGTTACATTGTTTCGGTTCATTATAAAGATCATCAATCGGTCAGGCGTGGCGATACCTTACTGCTGATCGACAACCGGGAGTACAAATATGAAGCTGATCAGGCTTCAGCTTCGATAAATAAAGAAAATGCGGAAATCAGTGTGCTGGGCAGTCAAAAAGAAATATTGCAGGCCGAACATGAATCATTGGAACAATCCATTGCAGCGGCTGAAGCGCGGGTGACGAAACAGCAACTTGAATACGACCGCTACAAGTTTCTGTTTGATGAAAAATCTGCTACAGCACAGCAATTGGAGGATATAAAAGCCACACTGGAGGTGTATAAAAGTGAACTTGCCGCATTACAGCATAAGCTGGAAGCCTCAAAAGATCGGGTGAATGATGTTGATGTGAAAAAAGGGGTAATCAATGCGGAGAAAGCACGCTTGTCAGCTGCTGCAAACCGAAAGCATCTTGATGTGGGATATACCGTAATCCGGGCTCCCTATGATGGCCGGGTAGGGAAACGTAGCATTGAAAAAGGACAGATGGTAAATCCGGGTGAGGTGCTGGGATTTATTGTCAATGCAGAGACACCAACTTGGGTGACAGCCAATTTTAAGGAAACGCAATTACGTTATCTCTCCCTTGGTGGGCGTGTAGAGGTTGTTGCGGATGCCTACCCAGATGAAACATTCTATGGAAAGATAATTTCTATTTCGCCAGCAACAGGATCTTCTTTTTCATTGCTTCCACCGGACAATGCGACCGGTAATTTTGTGAAGATCGTACAGCGGGTTCCTGTTCGTATCGAACTGGATCGGAGTAAGGGAGCTGCAAAATTACTCTCAGGAATGAATGTCAATGTTTCGGTCTCAAAAAATCAATAACAGTGAAAGGGATCTTCAAAGGCTGGGTACCCGAATGGTTGATTAAGCTGATATTATTCAGCGGGTTGATGCCGAGTATGGTCTTGTTTTTTCTGCCCGGTGCCAATATCAATGTTACAGCGGGGTTCTACGGTGCACAGCCCAGTGATGTTCAATTCCTCATTATCCTTTTCTACGCTGGATTTGTCGGATTCTATGTTCTGGAACGTCGCTTTTTTCAGTATTTCCCGGTCAAGCAGTACTATATAATTTTTAACCTGCTGCAGTTGCTCAATTGTTACCTGATGTATCGTATCAACGAGATCAGTTGGATATATGGCTTACGCTTTTTTCAGGGTATGCTGTTCGCATCGGCTGTCAACCTCTCTATATCCATGATATTTTCCCGACTGAAAACGGAACGTGCAAAGGAGGGAAGTTATGCCATATTTTTTGGTATGCTGCTCTGTAGCTCGCCTTTCAATACCTTTGTTACAGCGGAATTTATTGACTCATTCAACTTTGATGAACTTTACCTGTATGCTGCCTTATCTTTTGTACCTGGGTTATTATTGATTATCGTCACAATGAAACCCATCCGGCATAATCGACCGTACCCTTTATTTTCATTGGATTGGGCCAGCTTTATCCTCTACAGTTTCATTGTTATAAGTTTCGGTTATCTGATGGTCTACGGACAGGAACTTTATTGGTTTTCGGATACCTCCATGCTGACCGTACTGATCGGTGGGATTTTATGCCTGGGCCTGTTTATTCTGCGGCAGAAAGCAATAAAACGTGTTTATATCGAGCTGTCCATCTTTGGAAACCGGAAATTCCTGTTCGGAATCTTAGTCTTGTATATGATGTATATCGAACGGTTTTCGCTGGCGATCTCCAATCAGTATTTTCTACAGGTCATCCGTCTGGATCCCATTCACCTCTCCTATATCCAATGGTTTAATATCCTCGGGATTGTATGTGGTGTCATGCTATCCTTCTACTGGCTATTAAAACGACGTACAGTGAAATGGATATGGATTGTTGGCTACTGTTGCTTGCTAGCCTTTCATCAATACATGTTTTTTTCATTTGAAAGTGAGGGCAATGAGGAGCACTTCTGGTTGCCTTTGGTATTGCATGGGCTGGGGGTTGGTCTGATTATGGTGCCGACAATCCTATTTGTGATTGCCAGTGTACGTCCTCATTTGGGGGCTTCAGCGGCGGCAGCTTGTTTGGCAGTCCGTTATCTGGGCTATACCAGTAGTATCGGTCTGCAGAATTTCTTTAAATTATTTGAACATGCCCAGCACTGGGAGGTTTTTCGGGATCAGCTGCAATCAGGCAATCTGATATTTGAAGATTATCTACAGCGGGAGTCTCAGAGGATACTGCAACATGGGTTGCGGTACAAAGAGCATGCCGCGGGATTGAAGCTCATCAGCGAGCGGGTTAACATACAATCTTTCGTCCGGTATGGCATGGACTACTATGAATTGATGTCCATAATCAGTATCAGCCTCTTGCTGCTGATACTGCTTTCCCCTTCCTTGAAAAGCATGTATAAGAAGCTTAAAAAGAATCAGATTTCACCAGTATAACGATGTCACAATTGATCAATATCCCAAATGGCTGCAGCACGTTGTAATTCCATCAATGCGACCGTACAATTGTAGCGTGCTTCATCATAGGTCAGCTGAGTGTCTGCTCTTTTCGATAAGTTCATATTCTTGTCATACGACAAGTGTACTGTGCTCTATATCAGGTAACTTTGATGTGTAACCAGGTGCCCGTCACCTATAGATCAATGAGCAATGGATAAACCAAAATCAGCAAAACTAGAAATCGTTATTCCTGCGTACCGGATGCACAGTCAGAGCTTTATCAATGTGCTGGATGGGATTTCGGAGGAACATGCACGTCAGCGCATCAATGGGCAGAGCAACCATATTGTGTGGATGGCAGGTAATTTTGTTAATGTACGTTATGGAATTGCATACGTCTTGGGACTTCAGGAAGAAGATCCCTATCATGACTTATTTTTTATGGGTAAAACCTTGGATGAACAGTTTAAATATCCGACCATAAAAGAATTGAAAGATAGTTTCTATGCCATTTCACCCAAAGTCTATCAGCGGCTGCTGGAAGTAGACGATGCAGAACTGGCAGAGATTTTCAAAATTGATATGAACATTCCCTTTGTTGAGGAGAATAAGCTCAACTTTGTGGGGATGTGCATCGGAAGGCAGGATTATCTCTGTGGACAGATGGCATTGATGCGGCGTATACTCGGTTATCCGGGTATGAAATATGAAGTGGACGAGCAGATAACCTATTAAGCGTCAAACAGCATAAGTTAGCACCCTGTAGGCAATGTGCTGGCTTATGCTGTTCAAATGTCCTTAACCCAAATGGATCAGGATCTCATCGATTTGTTGGAGGGCAATAAAGCGTTCATGTTCTAAATTAACCTCATGCTGTTCATGCGTCCATGTCACATGATAGGGGATATGAACAGCAAAGCCACCAAGTTCGAGGACAGGTAGAATATCGGATTTGAGGGAATTGCCCAGCATCATAAAGCGATCAGGCGCGCAATCCAAATGCTTGAGTAATTTACGATAGTCTTTTTCTTTTTTATCGCTCATGATTTCGATGTGATGAAAATAGTCTTCCAGTCCCGAATTTTTTAATTTCCGTTCCTGATCGAGGAGGTCACCCTTGGTTGCTACGACCAGTCTGTAATTACCCTTTAGGTGTTTCAGGGTTTCGGTTACACCGGGAAGTAATTCGATGGGTTTCTGCAAGAGTTCATGTCCGATCGCTATTATTTGATTGATAACCTGAATAGGGACTGTATTTTCGGAGATCCGGTTGGCAGTCTCAATCATACATAGCATAAAGCCTTTGATCCCATAACCATATAGGTGCAGATTCTGCATCTCGGTAGCGAAGAGCTCCTGCGAGACGGTATGTTGGGGAAGGTAGTTTTCCAAAAGCATGCAAAATTGTCTTTCTGCTTCCTGGAAGTAAGATTCATTGGCCCAGAGGGTATCATCAGCATCAAAAGCGATGGTTGTAATCTTATTTTTCATTTGTATCATTCGTTGTTCATCAATTATTTTCAATGATTTTCATGAGCTCGTTTACTCATTAAGTTGGTATTTTAAGGTATTCGTTAGCTCGCTGCGCTCGGTTCACGCTGCCTTTGGCGGCATAGTATTCAAGAGTTCATCTAACCCACTCACATCGAAGAGTCGTCTTGAATAAATCATGCTGTTTTTAAATCTACTTTTGTAATTTTATGAAGCTAATTTCTCAAAAGGAAATCATTATTAAAAGGACATTTGTCCCGGATCATTATGTTAAGAACAAATCAATCATTTTTGGATCGTACGATAACACTTTACGCTCAGCAGCAGCGTCAGGAGGATATCGTGGTCAGAAAGTATACCAAGGGGCAAAACTTATATGATCAGGGAACAGCATCCACCAAGGTTATGGTTATCAGTGAAGGGATAGCTAAGTGTTATTTTACCGAGGCCAATGATAAGGAGTATATCGTTGAATTTCTTTCGGTCGGGGAAATCGTTGGGGAGATCGAAAGCATCCGTCATATTCCCAGTCTGTGTAGTATACAGGCCATGACCGATGTGATGGTCTATGCATTTTCCAAAACGTATTTTAGGGAGCTATTGGAAAGAGATATCACATGGAGCAATATGTTACTGGATGTGATGGCACAACGTATTGTGCATACCTCGAGCCGGGCATCTTACCAGCAGTTATACAGTCTGGAACACAGCTTACACCGCTTGTTGGAGATCCAGTCCCAGCAGGATATGACGATAAAGAAAGAGGATATGGCGGCCTATCTCGGTATTTCGGTCAGAAGCCTCAACAGGGAGCTAAAAAAAATGCTGTAATTTTAGTGAGAGACCAAAAAATGTCCTGTGTTTAAACTTGTTTCGAACTTGCATCCATGTAACATCAGTACAATCTAGTTGATTTTTAACCAGCCTGAACGCGAAAAAACATAAAAGATAAAAAAGCATAGGCGTAACAATGGAGATTTGAGTATTGTCCAAAAAATGGGTAAATTGAGGGCGGTTAAAACAATGTTTTTGATATAAAAACAATAGACATGCAACACCATAGCGCCAGAAGCCTAAAACTTATTTTACTTTTTATATGTGTAACTAACTTTGCAATGGGGCAGAAGATTGAAAAATCTGTATTGGATAAAACACTTTCCAGCTATTATCCCAATGGAAATGAGCCTGGGATAGCTGTTGCGATTAGTCAGCATGGACAGGTCCTTTACCAATATGCAGTCGGAATAGCGGATCTAAAAACGAAACAAAAGATCACAGAAAAGACCCATTTTCGGATGGCCTCCGTCAGTAAGCAGGTGACAGCGCAAGCAATTTGCAGTTTATTTGCTCAGGGAAAGCTAAAACCAACGGATCAATTGGGACTTTTCTTTGACGATTTGCCCTTGGCTTTGCAGGGTGTTACCGTCGCTCAATTACTTCAACATCGTTCAGGAATCATGGATTATGAGGCATTGATACCAAGTGATCGGACAGCACAGGTTTCGGATAAAGATGTGCTGGATTATATCCGGCAGACCGATACGGTTTATTTTCCGTCGGGGAGTCAATTCAGGTACAGCAATACAGGCTATTGCCTGTTGGCTTTGATTGTGGAGCAGGTGGCAAAGGAGCCTTTTGCGGCATTTGTAAAAAAGCATTTGTTTCTGCCGAATGGTATCCGCGATGGAATCGTCTATACTGTTGATTCAAATATCCCCAATCGGGCTTTCGGTTATCATCCTAAGGGGGATACCTTTGTGTTTGCTGATCAGAGCGTGACCAGTGCGACTCAAGGTGATGGCGGAGTTTATCTATCGGCTTTGGAGTACCATCAATGGGCCAATTATTTGCTTCATAAGCGTTTTCCCGAAGCTGTTATACAGGATTTTCTGGAAACAGAGCGCCTTCCGGTAAAAGATGGTGTTTCCTACAATTTAGGCTGGTTTATCTATCCTTTGGAGCGAAATAGGCTATTCTTCCATTCGGGAGAATCAACGGGTTTCCATAATATTGTGTATTTAGATCAGCAGAAAGACCTTGTTGTTACTTTATTTAGCAATCGTGATGACCTCTTGATTGCGGATGCATTTGACGCGTTGCTTGCTGTACTTAAACTGCCTAATCCCATGGGGCCAAGTGCCGAAAACAAATCCGTTTTTGGCTGGCTTAATGCAGTATACGCGAATTAGTATGCCTGTGGATAGAAAATAAAATCGCCTATATCTTTTCTAAAGATATAGGCGATTTGTAGTTTTGATCAAAATTAACCCTTAATTCCTTTTAACCAATCTTTGAATTTGCCGAATTGCTCGGCCAAAAACGATTCATGATCTTCACTGTCTTCCTCTCCGCCGGGAAGAATATGTTCAAAATAAGACCCCTTCAGGATTTTACGCAATAGTCCTTCACCTATGAACGGCTTATCGTCATTGAGCGTCCTGGCGGCTTTCAACAAATGACGGATATCATATTGCAAAGGATTAATATCAGGCACTTGCTTGTTGAGATTCAAGAGCTCGTACACAGCTATACGTGCAGTTCTGACCGAACTTTCCATTGTAAATACCACGTCGTTGTTGGTTTCGACGAACTGTCCAACGAGACCTAGATTTTTACAGCCATTTGGAACTACCCTTGGACGATCGCCTTTAGCACGGGGCATAAACATCGATGTGATATAAGGCATAAAAGTCGTGCGGACAATCGTATTTTTGGTGACGTCATCCAACTGATCAATGATTCCCAGATGGTGACATAGTTCAGCCAAAATTTCATCTCCGGTACATTCGGGCATCGTTTTTTTAATATAATTTCCTTGTTTGTCCATAAATAGGGCATAAACCCAAAGTACAAGGACATCATCGGGCTGGCCGGGGAAGTGTGGCTGTCTGTTACAGGTAAAGCTCATCAACCAGTTGGAATCTGTAATTGTAATAATACCGCCGGTGACTGTTTTCCCTGAGTAAGGGTCATTGACCGAATAGCCTTTTAATTTTTCAATCAAAGCCGAGGGTCTACAGGTCAGGGTGGCAGATTCCCAGGCCGATTTTTCAATGTTGCTGCAGAATTTTTCGGGTTTACCGAAGATATCGGATTTGGCGGCCAGGTTTTTCCAGAGTTTCCAACCAGCACTTTGTCCACTTGTACTATTGTCAATACCGATGATCGGTGCTTTGGTATTGTCACCATAGAAAGTGTCTTCGGTCATTGATCCAGTGGTGACAATCACAAAGTCATTTGGCCCCAGTGGGATACGTACTTCTTTACCACTTTGTTCGGTAATTATTCCTTCCACGGTTTTTCCCTCGGTGTTGCTTTGTATGTCAAGATCTTTGACCAGTACATTAAACTGGATCTTAACACCTTTGTCTTGTAACACTTTGCGTAATGGGGTGACAAAGGTATCGTATTGATTGTATTTAGGAAATACAAGGGAAGAAAGATCGTTTAATCCATCAATTGCATGAAGGAAGCGATGCATGTACAGTTTCAATTCCAATAAGCTATGCCAGTTTTCAAAAGCAAACATAGTACGCCAAAAGGTCCAGAAATTACTGCTCAGGAAAGATTCGCTGAAATAATCTTCAATTGTCAGGTCATCCAATTCTTCTTTCTTTTTCAACAGGAGTTTGATAATTGCAAGTTGATCTTTTTTGGCCAACCCAAATTTGCTAAAATCTTTGATTTCACCAAGATTATGGATAAGCCGTGCTTTAGAATAGTTGGAATCGTTGTCGTTGATCAATCTATATTCGTCAAGTACACTGTAAGGAGCTGGCATTTCCAATGCTGGAATATCCTGAAACATATCCCATAGATTTTCATAAGTCATGTCCATTTCACGTCCACCACGGATGACATAACCATCCTTGGCATTACCGGCACCATCCAGGGATCCACCTTCAATATGTAACTGTTCCAGGAAGGTGATATTTTCCGCAGGGACATGTCCATCACGGATGAAATAGTATGCTGCAGACAGACCTGCGATCCCGCTACCGACAATATAGATTTTACTGTCTTTGTAGGATTTGTTCGGTATACCTTTATTGCGTTGGTAATTTCCTATCTGATCTGAAAAAGGCATTGCCTTTTTAGGCGTGTTACGTTGTTGTTCGGTGCTTGAATCCGGTTCATGATTTACATTTCCATATTCAGCAGATGCATTTAATACTTTGTCGAATTTTGAGGTGATTTCTTTCATGATTCTTATTGTTTTTAATTCTTGAGTAAAGTTAGCCATACTCCTTCGATCATTTATGCCCTCAAATTCGCTATTGTTCTACCGAATTTCCTTTATTTACATATTTTGTCTTTTTCGATATTCAGAAGGCGATAACATGGCGTACTTTTTGAAAAAACGGCCAAATGCAGAGATTGAATTGAAGCCTATGGCGTAGGCGATGTCGGAAATGGTCTTCTCCGGATTTCCGAGTAGCGCGTACGCTTCTTTGAGCAAATTTTCGTCTATGATTTCATGTGGCGTCTTTCCAGATGCCTTCTTAACAATACTAATCAGGTATTTGTTTGAAATACATAACCGATCGGCGTAATATTTCACATCTTTGGACTGGCTGCAATGTTGCTGTACCAGGTCCGTAAACTTAAAGTAGAGGCTATTGGCCTCCTGAATTGTTTCCAATGCCTGTTGGTCCTCCACAGCCAGTACATCGGCTATTTCTAGCAGCAGGTTAAATATGATGGTGCGAATAATGTCGGGGGTAAATCGTGTCGCCCTGAGGGTCACCTCGCTTAAATATTCAAGGAGCTTTAATAATTTTCCGGTAAGATTTTCTGCCTCGGGTATAATTGCGAATGTCGCGTTGTTGAATAGTCCCAGTTTTTCGATGAAAAATGGGTTGGCAATGTTTTTAAGTAGAAACAACTTGTCGAAGAAAAGTAGTTTCATTCTGAAATCCTTACTGACCGCTGTAAATTTGATGACGGTGGAAGGAGCCGAAACAAGTAAGCTATGCTGAGATAGTGTATATTCCTGATTATCAATTTCCACCGTAATCGTTCCTGCCGTACAAATGCAAATAGCATAAAAATCAATGCGGAATGAATTTCTGGGGTATTCGAAAAGGGGATTGCCCGATGAGATGTAATAAGGTCTATTGCAATCTACTCCAAAGAAAGATAAAGTGTCTTGTAGGCTGTCGTGTGTATTTGGATTGATCTTGATGCTAAACTTCATAGGCGGGATTGTAATGTGCTATTGACCTTATTCTTTCGGTTGGATAAAATAGGTTATGTGCGTTTTAAAATAAGCTTTTCTGTAGCAATCTCATCTTCTATACCAACAAAGTAGCTTTGAAACCCAAACTTTGTCAGTAATTGTCTGGAGGCAGCATTATCTGGGTAAATGATGCCGATCACATCCTTATTGGCGTCGATGTTTTGGGCCATGGCCAGTAGCGATTCGCAGATTTTGGTACCGAGACCTCTACGCCAAAATTCCTTTTTAAGTAAATAACCGATCTCAAAGACGGTTGGATCTTTTCTATAGTTGACCAATTTGCAGTCGCCTAAAAATAACTGACTCTCGGAATCGATCACCTTAAAATAACCCAATAATGGATCTGTATTGATTTCGAGAATAGAAGCGAATTTTTTCTCGGCCTGCTCAGCTGTCAATCCCTTACCTGAAATATATTTCATGATCTCATCGTCTTTGGTAAGTTCTCTAAAAAGGGGAAAATCTTCAGTTATATATTTTTTTAATTCTAGTGTGTTGTACATGGCTTATGTGTCTTCTACACAAGATAAGGTTGTTTTTCTATTAAATCAAAAGTTAGACTCCAAATAATCATTTTTCTGTCTTATTTATGATTTTGTCGTTTAATAGATGCGGATTTAACTTAAATTGTCGTGGAGAATAAATACATCCGTTTATGCCAACAAAGGTTTGGAATGATGTATGGAAACCGGATCACATTTAACTAGTTGAAACAATGAAGATAGCAGGATTATATGAAACGCATATCCAGGTACGTAATCTGGAGGAGTCGGTCAATTTTTATACGCAGGTGCTTGGTCTGCGGATTGCACACCGTGATCCCAATCGACCTATTGTCTTTTTGTGGGTAGGTACAGGAAAGGAGTATATGTTGGGACTATGGCAGGAGAAAGCAAACTTTCAGCCGCGGCATTTTGCTTTTAGAGCCAGTAAAGAAGATATCTTGAACTACGCAGTAGACTATCTCAAGGAGAGGGATTTGCAACCTTACAATTTTTTGAAAAATGGCGTAGAAAAACCAATGGTATTTGCCTGGATGCCGGCACTGGCTATTTATTTTAACGATCCAGATGGAAATCAATTGGAATTTATTGCCCTATTGGAAGGTGAGGGGAGGCCAGAGTTGGGAGTAATGTCTTACGAGGATTGGTTGCAGCTTTCATAAAAATAAGCGGCTATTTTAGCATGCCCAAAAAACTGTCTAACTTTTTTGGGCATTTTTATGCCTAGAAAGCATTACGATTTTGCATTTAAGTTACGTGCGTATTATTAGGCAAGGTAAAGACGGCCTTGAATGGATCGAGCGTCGTCGTTAACCTTTTGATAGTCTAGTAATAGCTTCATCCCGTGTAGCAACAAAGTTGATCTTACGGCCTTTATTACTTTCGTAAATAAAATCATTCAGACTTTTGCTATTATAAATGGAAAAGTCACCAACAATAGCGACGTCAAAATCGTACTGCGTATATTTTTGAAGAATATCCCCCGCCAACTTCGTTTTAAGTTCAAAAAAATCAGCCGAAATATTTTCTTGGTATAAGATTGCTTTGTATGCTTCCTGTGCGCCACAGTCTACCATAATTTGTAAACCATCATCGAGATTGTTGATGAGGATATCAGCGTCTTTTACTTCAGCGATATTTCTATCGTTTACTTGGATAATGTCAATCTGCATAGCTGTATGATATGTAGTATTAGTGAAGTCTTTAAGATTAATGAAGTCTTTAATTTATAATGATTGCCTTATCCGGCAAAATCTTTCAGCATATCGATAGATGGACAGAAATATAATGTGCCACTCTGCGCTGTACTAAAGTCTAGGATACGGTCATAGTTACCTTCAGGCTCACCGATAAACATTCGTTTTAGCATTTGTGTCACGGTAGTAAATCTGCTGGCATAAGCAATAAAATAGGTGCCCATTTGATTATTGGCGATATGACCAAAGGGCATATTATCCCTAACGATTTTGAGATCATCGCCTACATTGGCTAAGGCCGAATGCGAATTGGCCGGTTTTACCTCATCCGACATTTCAATATCATTGGTTTTACTTCGCCCAATAACTTTTTCCTGTTCGGAAACCGGTAAGGCCCGCCAGCTGTTCATGTCGTGAATGTATTTTTGAACAAAAAGATAGCTGCCACCTTTATAGGCTTGATCTTCATCGCCAATAATACCAAAGAAAGCACGGTCTTCACCTGTCGGGTTTTCGGTGCCGTCGACAAAACCTAGAATGCTTCTTCCATCCCAATAACGAAAGCCGTGGATTTCTTCCTTGCAGTCAGCCACTGCTGCCAGTACATCGGAAATCTCAGCTGCCATGTCAATACAATAGCTTTGCTCTTCAGCGCGAATATGAAAATGGAGGTCACCCGGGGTAGCAACAGCGACATGTTTTTGACCTACGATGGGCTCAAAAGGAACCAATTCTTTTGGTAATGGCTCCTGTAATCCTAATTTTTTCCAGGCATGATAACTGATCCCCATGACAATACTTGCTTTTATACCAGTCGAACGTACCTGAGCCGAATTATTCAGATTGACGACCAGGGCACAGATCCGTTCAAAAACAGGTTTCAGCTCTTTATTTTCCTGAAAATTCCATACCATAAAAACGGTATTGTTGCTGGGTGAATCGATAACATTCTGTGCTTGATTGTTCATAAAATATTGTGTTGATTGGACATTGACAATAATACTAAGCTACAAATAAAATTGTAATCTATGCTTTTCCTCTTACGTCGTTCATTTTGAGTGTCATTGATAGGGCTTCAGTTTCGATCCAGTTGCTGTAATCTGCAATGGCTTTTAAACGCAGTTCATCTGTAATATATCCTTCTATTACCATTTGTTGTGACTGGGCCACTTTGATCCAGATTCCAAGATTTGTCTGAAAATGATCGTCGCCCTTGGTATAGGTCTGATCGGCGTTGATTGTCTCAATGGCTTTAAATCCCTGTTGTTGGAGTAAAGTGGCGATTTCATCTGCGACACGATTGTTCATCCCTGCATCGGCACGCCATTTCAGAAATGTATGATAAAACTCCAACATACTGGACGGTGGTGCTGGATTCCATTCAATTGCGGTATGGTTATAATCCAGGATCGAAAGCTGTCCTCCGGGTTTCAACCAGGATTTGAACCGTTGTAAGGCCGCAGGAATATCACTTAGCCATTGCACTGTTCTTGCAGTCATAATCAGGTCAAACTGGTGTGGTGGCTCATAACTGAAAATATTATCACAGACCAGACTAAGATTGGCGCTGTCACCGTACTGTTGATTCCCGATATCAATAAACGACTGCGTGTTGTCCAAACCGATCACTGTGCCGTCCGCGATTAGTGATGCGGCTTCATTTGTCAGTGTTCCTGTGCCACAGCCTACATCGAGGATGGCTAAACCGGGTTTTAACAGTGGAAGAATGGTCCGATAGTCGTTTGCTAATGTTCTTCTTTCAAATATTTTATTTGCCTGTTGGTCTTTTCTGTCAATAAATTTCTCTTTCATTTGATTGGTTTAGTGTGCCGTAAATATAATTTGCTTTGACGATAAAACAAACTTCTTTTTGATTGAATGGCTCGTGGACGGTTATCAGCTGGGAGATGCGCTCGAATACGGGGATATTAACAATTGATTTTTTAGTTAAATGATTCACTGTCGTTGTAGCGACCTATTTTGAAAATAGCAAAAAATAAGGTTAAAAACTAAAAGACTCAAGCTAAAAAAAATGATCTGGGGTTTGAAAACGGGATCTTTCAGCGGATAAGATGTTAAACTGTCTGAGAGACTTGCTTTTAATGGTGTTTTTTTTGTTTAATAGTTTTGTCTAAAACAAAATCATTAAGTATTTGTTAATATGTCAAACAACTATTTTATGAAGTATCTTTTTTCAATTATCTTAATTGTAGTCCTCCTGTATGGAGAGACGAAGGCCTGCACCAGGGTGGTTTACAAAGGACCCGGTCAAACGGTTATTACAGCGCGTAGCATGGACTGGAAGGATGACATTGCTGCTAATATTTGGGTATTTCCGCGGGGTATGCAAAGAAGTGGTGAAGTGGGACCACAATCGCTGACCTGGACATCACAATATGGTAGTGTGATTGCTAGTGCCTGGGATATTGCGACCGTAGATGGACTGAATGAAAAGGGACTGGTCGCCAATGTACTTTGGCTGGTCGAGTCTACTTATCCTAAATTTGATCCCGCCGGAACAAAAAAAGGGATAGCTATCTCCGCTTGGGCACAATATGTACTTGACAATTTTGCGACGGTAGCTGAGGCCGTAAAGGTGTTGAAGGATGAGCCTTTTGTCATTGTGAGCGACTATATTCCGGGAACCGAAAAGTTTACGACCGTACACCTATCCCTTTCGGATGCAACGGGTGACAATGCCATCTTTGAATATATCAATGGAAAATTGGTTATTCACCATAATGCAGCATATACGGTGATGACAAATTCGCCCGTATTTGAGGATCAGCTGGCTTTAAACAGATATTGGCAGGGAATCCCGGGGACAATGATGCTTCCGGGTACCAATCGCGCTGCAGATCGTTTTGTGCGTGCTTCGTATTATATCAATGCCATCCCGCAAACGGAGGATACACGAACCGCTGTTGCGAGTGTATTTAGTGTCATTCGTAATTGCTCTGTCCCATTTGGTATCAGTTCGGAAACTGAACCTAATATTTCCTCTACCCGATGGCGGTCGGTCGCGGATCAAAAGAATAAAGTTTATTATTTTGAGAATGTGCTGACTCCGGGAACTTTATGGGTGGATCTTACTAAATTTGATTTGAAGAAAGGCTCCCCTGTAATGAAACTGGATTTAAAACAGGGCGTAGCAATTAATGGCATCTCAAATGGACTATTTAAATCTGCCAACGCCTTTAAATTTATGGGCATATAGTCCTGTGAAAATAATAAAAGCCAATAGGATGTCCGATATTTTTGGACAGCCTATTGGCTTTTAATTTACTTGTATTCTCGAGAGCCTCTTTTCACCCTTAAGTGCGCCTGGGCTTCGTTTTTATTTTTAGGACAGCTTCCTTACTTTTATTTAACAGCGGTACCATCGGCGATTTCTTCATCGGCTTTACTCACTAGCCGCATGGTCGGATTAAGGTTGCCAAAGATTTCTACCTGTCCGTCAATGCTACGTCCTTTTTGCACGGGGACACGACTTGTTTTGTTGTCCACAACGGCGATGACAAAACTTCCTTCACCTGAGGTAAAAACCGCTGTTTTGGGGACAACAAAGGTGCTATCCTGAGAAGTCAGGGGCAACTCGACCTCAGCTACCATACCTGGGAGGAGTTTGTTGTTGGTATTGGTAATGTCGATTTCAACCCGTTCAGATCTGAATCGGCTATCCAGCGCGCCTGACTTGCGTGCGATCTTGCCTGAAAACTGTTGGCCCGGCAAGGACTTTACAGTAAACTGCAGCGGTTGATCTGCTGCCAGGAAGCCGGCATATTGTTCGGGAACGGCAACAGCCAAGCGGAGCTTGCTCTGTTGCTGGATGGTCATAATGGGCATCTCCGAACCTCTGCCCGCTGGTCCGACATAGGCACCCTGATTGACATTACGTGTCGCGATAACACCATCAAATGGGGCACGTATTTCGAGGTAGTTCAATAGATTCTGGACCTCCGCATAGGCTGATTTTGCCGCCTGAAATTGGGCGAAATCAGCATTCTTTTTCGCTTCGGCAACCTCAAGATCCAGTCGGGCTACAGTACCTTCGACTTTACTGGTTTCGAACAGTCTATCGTAGGTACTTTTGGTGGCCATGTAAATCGCTTCCTGCGACTTTAACCTTGATTTTGCAGCCGACAACTGTGAACTCAATTCTGGGGCCTCAAGTACAGCTAACAGCTGTCCGGCCTGAACCCGACTGCCAATGTCAACTTTTAATGCCCGTACATAGCTGCTCACTTTGGCATAAATTTCCACCTGCTGAAATCCGCTGATCTCGCCCGGTATCTGCATTTTGTTAGTTAGTTTCTGTTTGGACGGCGCGAATGTTTCCATTGCTGGACTTGCCGTTACCGCTGCTGCTTTTTTGCTGTTTTCCTCGGCAGCGGACTGACATCCGGTTAAGTAGGCGAGCAGGCCTACCGCGGATAATATTGTTAGGAGATTGTGTTTCATGATAAAGGTTTTAATGCTGCGATATAATGTTTACTTTCTTTGTCTTCGGGATCTAAGGAGATCGATTGGGTGCTGCTTTTCTCTTGTGCCCAAGCAAATATTAAAGGTAAAATCACCAGTACTGCAAAAGTAGAGAAGAGTAAGCCTCCGATAACGGCACGTCCCAATGGGGATACCTGTTCTCCGCCTTCACCATGACCGATAGCCATCGGCAACATCCCGACAATCATGGCCAGACTGGTCATAATAATAGGACGTAGACGCAGTGAAGCCGCTTCGCGTGCTGCTGCCAGTGCATTTTGATTGTGTTTGCGGATATGCTCGGCATTGGTGATCAATAGTACCGCATTGGCGATGGATACACCCACAGACATAATAATACCCATATAGGATTGCAGATTAAGCGTTGAACCGGTCAATATGAGCATCAGCAAGGACCCAAGGACAACTGCTGGCACGGTAGTGAGAACAACCATGGATACTTTGAACGACTGAAAGTTGGCCGAGAGCATCAGAAATATCACAATAATTGCTACAGCCAGACCTGCCTGTAGGCTGTCCATGGTTTCATTTAATACTTTTCCCAATCCGATTTGCTCCACCGAAAGACCGCGTGGAAGTTCGCCCAACGCTTTGATACTACGTTGTACATCATTGGAGGCGGTTTTTAGATCGGTATGATCGATATTAGCCGTGACAGAAATGTAGGGCATGGCACCTAAGTTGTCGTTCTCACCATAAGTATAGGATGGCGTAATGGTTGCAATATCGCTCAGTATCGGCCTTGACGAGTTTTTTAACAATGGAATTTCACCGATCTCTTGCTCATCTTTCATTTTATCAATGGGAACCTGTACTTGCACGTTGTAGGACAACCCTGCTTTTTCATCAATCCAGGTATTTTTTTCTGTATAACGGGAGGAGGATGTGGCCGCGATCAATGATCGGGTCACTTCAGCAAGGTCAATACCGAGCTGAGCGGCACGTACCCGGTCAATATTGATATCATAGGACGGGTATTTGATGGATTGCGCCAGCTGTACATCCCTGAAATAGGAAATAGCTTTCAGCTCTTCGATTAATTTACCGGCATATTTCTCATTGTTCTTTTTGTTCTTGCCGGCAATTCGCACCTCGATCGGAGTCGGTGAACCTTGGCTCAGGACTTTATCGGTGAGTTCGATGGGTTCAAAGGAAACTTGCACATCTGGAAGGGCGGCCTTGAGCCGTTTTCTGTATTCATCGCGGAAGCTGTCCATATCGTGCTCGTAATCTTTAAGGGCGATTTGAAAAACTGCCTCATGAGGTCCGGCCATAAAGAGATAGATCGGCGATACGGAGAACTGCCCCGGGTGCTGGCCAATGTACACGGAGGAGATCCCTATATGTTCTTTTCCAACAAGTTTTTCAAGTTCAGCCAATGCGCGTTTGGCTTTTTCTTCGGTACGTTCGATACGTGTTCCTTCAACCGCACGCAGACGCATCTGAAATTGACTTGAATTGACCTTTGGAAATACGTCCTGTCCAATCGTATTGAGCAAAACGAGGACCAGGCTTATGGCGCCGCCTAGATAGACGATGGTGATAATTTTCTTCTGCTTGAACAGTCGGTCGATCATTTTCATAAATCGATTCCTGAAGCGTTCAAACAGGCTGATCTTGCCATCATTGTTAAAATCTTCCCGTTCGACAAGAAGTTTCTTCTGATTCAGCGTATCTTGTTCTGATTCGACGGATAGGCCTGTTTCGGCAAATTTTACTTCATCTGCATTCAGTCCTTTTGGATTTATTTTATGTGGACCGGTTTTGTGATGATCTTTCATCAGCCAGTTGGCCATGATCGGTACAAATGTTTGTGACAACAGGAATGAGATGATCATGGAGAATCCAATGGATAGGGCTAAGGGTAAGAATAGGGATCCCGGAATACCTGTCATTGTAAATGCAGGCGCAAATACGGCTAGGATACACAATAAAATCAACAGCTTTGGCAGGGCAATTTCCTTACAGGCATCCCAGATTGCCAATGCTTTGGGTTTGCCCATATCGAGGTGCTGGTGTATATTCTCTATCGTAACCGTACTCTCGTCAACGAGGATACCGATTGCCAGTGCCAATCCACTCAGTGACATTAGATTGATCGTCTGTCCAAATAGTTTCAGGAAGAGTACGCCCGAAATTACAGAGATTGGGATTGTTAGGATAACGATTAAAGCTGCTCTACGGTCGCCCAAAAATAATAAGACCATTAGGCCAGTGAGTATTGCTCCGATAGCGCCTTCGGTAATCAAACTTTTGACGGAGTTGATGACATAGACGGATTGGTCAAACTCATAGGATAATTTGACATCCTCGGGCAGGGTATTCTGTATTTTTGGAAGTGCGGCCTTCAGGTTTTGTACGACCTCCCAAGTCGAGGCATCACCGGCTTTGGCAATGCTGACGTAGACCGATCGTTTGCCATTGACGAGTGCATAACCTGCCGTGACATCGGCACCATCTTTCACCGTAGCTATATCACCCAGATAGAGATTTTGTACACCACCTTTAAAGAGTGGGATTTTCTCAAAATCCTTCACATCACGAATGGTATTGTTGGTAGGTGTAATGTAGTTTTTATCTTTTATACGGACATTTCCGGCAGGCGCGGTCTGGTTGTTGAGTTTTAAAGCCTCGACGACCTGATCAGGAGTCATATTGTGACTGCGCATCAGATCAGGATCGACATTGACTTCGATTGTACGTGGACTACCTCCAAATGGTGGGGGCGAAAGTAATCCCGGTATAGAGGTAAAAGAAGCTCGTACATAGACGTTGGCAAGATCCTGTAGTTCGTTGTTGGAGCGTTTGTCACTGCTGAGTACCAGCTGCCCTACTGGAAGTGAGGAGGCGTCAAACCGGATAATAAAGGGTGGTTGTGATCCGGGGGGAAAGGAGGCCTGGATACGATTGGCCAATGCACTCAGTTCGGCTGCAGCCTGCGCCATGTTGGTGTCTTCGTAGTAGGAGATCTTCATTAAGGTCAGCCCCTGAATGTTTTTGGTCTCAATGGATTTGACGCCGTTGGCAAAGAGCAGGATATTGACGTAGTTTTTAGCAAAATAAGATTCCATCTGATCTGGAGAATAACCTCCAAAGGGGTGGGCAATATAAATAACAGGAAGGTTCATTTTGGGTAAAATGTCTACCTTGATGGTGCGTACTGCGCCTATTCCAAATACAATAAGTCCCATGACCAGCACAAGGATGGAGATCGGCTTACGTAAGGCAAAACGGATTAAATTCATGCGGTGTTATTTATAGTTCTTTGTTGAAAATATCGAAATCTCCAGCTGCTGCAGCTTTCAGCAAAAGTGATTGCCAGAGGTTGATATGGACGATTTCACGATCTGTTTCGGCTCGATTAAGTGTATATAGGGTCTGGGTGACATCCACAAGTGTTGCCAGACCGTTTTTGTACATAGCCATCTTTTGGTTGTAAGCCTGTTGGGCCGCTGATACTTGCCGCGGGGCTTCGATATCGCTCTGTTGCGCTAATCTGATCTTAACGTCGGCTGCATCCAGCTGGGCAACAAATTGTGCTGCGGTGGTTTGATATTCCTCCCGTAAAGCATCATTGGTATGTCGTTGTGCACTGATTTTTTTGTTGATACGCGCGATTGTGGTTAGATTCCAATTAATCCCTAAGCCCAAAAGATAGTTTTGTCGATTGGGGCGGATACCATCCCAGTAGTTTCTTGTAAAGGCATGCAGGTCTGTCGTGTAATCGCTTTTGAAGCCAGAACCTCTTGCCTGGAAAACACCGAAGGCCGATAAGGTGGGCAGATATTCCTTGTTTGACAGTCGCAGCTGTTGTTCACCAACTTCAATCCGACTTTTGTAATATTGAAGCACAGGGTTATTGTCCACCAACGTCGGGTCGGTCGTCAGTAGCTGGGTGGGTGTTTTTGTGACCAGTGCAGTGTCAATCTGAAGGTCTGTAGCGTTGATCCCCATCAGTACCGTTAATTTGTTATTTTGCTCCTTCACATTTTCTCCGGCCTGATTCAAGCTGATCTTCGCGCGGGATACTTCTGCCGAGGCCAAGGTTGAATCGACACCGGGCAAAATCCCATTCTTGGCTTTGGTGGCCGCGATATTAAAGAAGACCAATGCGCGCTCCAGGTTTTTCTGTTGATTTTTTTGAAGGCGTTGGCTCGCCAGAAGATTTAGGTAGGCGGCGGCAATCTTGATCTTATGTTGGAATTGTTCTTGTTCGAGATCAATTTCTGATCGCCGGCTGTCTGCTTTGGCCAATTCGATACGTTCTTTTTTACGGCCAAAGGTGTAGATATCCCAATTGATGTTGGCAAGGTAAAGCGCTCCAAAAGCGGAATTCCAATTTTGCTCCGGAAGTGCCGCGCCCGAAGAAGCGACGCCAAGCCCTCCAAATCCATACAAGGGGCCATTCTGTCCGTTGATGGTTCCATAATCTTGTTGGGCTGCAACGGTCAAATTAGGCCAGAAGTCGCGTTTTACCTGTTCGTTGGTCTGTAGTGCTGACTGGACATAATACGCCTTTGCCTTAATAATTCCATAATTTGCAAGACCTTGGTCTACAGCATCACGGATAGTAAGCTTTTGTGCAAATGAGGTTGAGGTCGCAAGAGATACAGCCAATGACAACACTAAATTCAATTTCAGCATAGGTTATATATCATTTTATGGAAACGAAGATAGGACTGAAGCTCGTTGTATAGTCCGTTTAAAATGATCTATGGCATTTAAAAGTGACCAATGTAATTCGTCATTTATTTTTCGGTTGTTATAAACTTAATACTTTTACTTTGTAACAGATTTTTAACAAAATAAGGGAGTATGAGAAAGGTTCTGGAAAATAAGATCATACAGGAAACCATGTTGCTGGTTTTCTCGTTTATCCTCTTTACGCTGAATGACTGGATTCTGATTTTGAGCTGGAAAGGCTTCTTGATGGGGGTGATCTATTTTTTGATCTTATATATCCATGCGCAGGTGAATCGTTTTTTTCTGCTGCCGCTTCTGCTCAAAAAGAATAAAGCCACCTTGTATGCGCTATCGTCGATCGCCATATTGCTGGTGTTTGCCTTGGTTTTAAAAGAAATAACGGAGAATTTTATCTATAAGAACTGTTTTCTATATAAGAGTATCGCGCAGAAAACATTTCATTATCAGCTAGGTGTATTATTAGGTTCGTTGATCTGTATTTTGGGGAGCATCCAATTTATTGAATTCTATCGTTTCCAGCGGTTGAAAACACGACGGGAACTGCTCTCCAATCAGACGCAATTGTCTAATCTAAAGAAACAGCTGAATCCCCATTTTTTGTTTAATACCTTAAATACCATCCATGGTATCAGCCTTAAATTCCCAGAACGTACCTCCGAACTGATTATCAAGGTATCGCAATTATTGCGTTATCAGATGGAAAGCAGTGACAGGGAGTTTGTTTCAATAGATGATGAGATTGACTTTATATCGAGTTATATTGAATTGGAACGCGAACGTCTGGGCTATCGAACCAAGATTGACTTTGATTTTCAACGGGAAGAGGGAATCAAGTATCAGATTGCACCGATGCTTTTGATCACATTTGTCGAGAATGCCTTTAAGCACGGCACCTGCAGTATAGAAGATTGTTACGTAGCAATTTCGATCAGGATTGAACAAGGTAACTTATATTTGCATGTACGAAATTCGGTTCCAGTGAAAAAGCGGAATGTTTTTTCAGCAAAAATAGGTCTGGAAAATACGATAGCCCGATTGAAATTGCTCTATCCCAACCGCTATCAGTTAAATACAAATGCAAGTAAAGAGGAGTTTGAGGTGTCTTTAGTTATAAATCTTTAGCCATGGAGAAAAATCGCTGTATTGTGGTTGACGACGAACCAGCAGCACATTATGTATTGGTAAATTATATTGAAAGAAGTGCTGATCTGGAATTGGTTGCTCAATGCTATAATGCCTTTGAAGCACTGGAATATCTGCGCAATAACCGGGTTGACCTGATCTTTCTGGATATTGATATGCCCGAGATTACCGGAATGGAATTTTTGAAAATGTTGGACAATCCGCCCAAAACGATCTTGACAACAGCTTATTCGGAGTACGCATTGGAAAGCTATGACTATGGGGTGGTGGACTATTTGTTGAAACCAATATCTTTTCCCCGTTTTATTAAGGCTGTACAGCGCTTTCTATCTTTTAACCAAAGTACAATACCACAGGAGGAGGAACCAAAAACAATTAGTATCCGTATGGATGGACGGTTGATTGAGGTGAAGCTTTCTCAGATCGATTTTATCCAGAGTTTTGGTAACTACGTAAAAATCGTGACACCGGCGCAGACTTACCTTACTGCCAGTACCACCCAACAGATTTTAACGCAGGTGCCTGCGTCCAAATTTATCCGCATCCATAAATCGTATATTGCCCCCATCAATAAGGTCAGCAAGTATGAACATGGTGTGGTTCACATCAATGATAAACGCTTACCTGTTGGGATCACCTTTAGAAGGGAACTACAGGAACGTTTAGGGAATAGATAAGCTTACTCTCCGGCGCTTACCTGAGGAAGATGTCGTACCGGGAAATTCACTGAATTTGCGATAAAACAATATTCATTGGCTTTTTGGTGGAGAGCTATTGCTTTGGCGATCATTTCGGGTTGCTGTACACGGATCGAGGGACTAAGAACAACCTCTTTAAAGAAGCCCCTGCCACTTTCTTCCTCCATCATTGTTGCTGTGGCATGGTCAATATACGATTCCACGATAACATTGTTGACCGAACAGAAATGGAGATACCATAACATATGGCAGGAGGACAAGGATGCTAGTAAGAGGTCTTCGGGGTTGTGCTTGTTGGGATCCCCACGAAAGGCAGGATCAGAAGAGCCCTGGATAATCACTTTGTCTTTTATGCTGACCTGGTGGCTTCGTTCATAATTTTTATAATGATCTGTACCACTTCCTAGATTGCCCGTCCATTCGACGGTCGCTTTATATTGATGTTCTTTCATCGAGAAATGATGTATTTATCGTTTATTCCATGTGAAGTTATAAAATATCCGAAATATTTTTTTGTGTATATTCTAAATGTCCAGAAAGTGCTGGTCTGAGTAAGTGTTGAAAACAAATATATAGAGACCTGTAAGGATTATAGCGCTTCCCGTCCCTTGTGAACCGCTGGTTGCGCATTTGGCCCAAGAAGGGACCAAAGATTTATTAAATAGCCGATCGTAGAGCAGGGGGTGAAATTGCCGGAATCCTTGGTTCGACGATACGGATAGACTATATTTGTTATATACCAATCAGCATGATTATATGGATCAACATATATTGGCGGAGAGCATCCTGAATCAGATTGATCTTAATGCGGAGGAGCTGGAGCTTTTCTTTTCAAGTGTCAAATTGAAAAAGGTCAAGAAAAAACAATTTTTGTTGTTGGAGGGGGATGTGAGCCGTTATGCGTTATTTGTCGTTTCGGGCTGTCTGCGCAGTTATTGCGTGGATGAAACTGGGTATCAATATATTCAGCAGTTTGCACCCGAAGGTTGGTGGATAGGGGATATGTATAGCCTTGTCACGGGTAAACCAGGCTATCTTGCCGTAGATGCTATATTTGATTCCGAAATCGCTATGATCGCAAAAACGGACCTGAATAGGTTATATGTAGAGATCCCAAAATTGAACATCTATTTTAGGGTACTAGCGGAAAATGCCTTGGTATATTACCAAAGCCGTGCCATGGAAAACCTCCGTTTGACAGCAAGGGAGCGCTATGAACGATTTTGTACACGCTACCCTAGCTTGATCGCCTGTCTTCCGCAAAAGCAAGTGGCAGCTTATATTGGCGTGACCCCCGAATTCTTAAGTAAGATGCTGAATCAATAAGCGAAATCTACCATTTTTCCTGTAGCAATGCTTCCAGCTTGCTGATTTCCTCTTGGTACATCGTTTTCTTGCGTGTGCCGAAATAAAGGGTATTCTCAACCGGAGATTGACCTTCCCAAACCAGTTTAATTTTGCCGGAGGCAATAGCTTCCGCACATAAAAAATCAGGAACAATAGAAAAGCCTTTGTTATTGCTCAGACAACGTATAATGGAACTGATATTTGGTACAATGTAATTGGGGCTGAAATCAGGATGTTCGCCAAAATGTGTTGACCAGAAATTCCTGAGGTGATCCATATCCGCAGCGGTACTGTACCATAGCTGTTTTTTTAAGAGCTCAGAAGCTTCCTTAATCTTGTTGTCGTGCAATAAAGCTTCGAGCGCTGTTGTATCTGTTTGGCAGCCTGCGATCAGTACGATGCGCTCTTTTGAAAAGGGCTGATAGACTAAATTCTGCTGATTGCCTTTTTGCGGTGTAATAATTAGATCGAGTAGCCCATTATCCAGATCCTGTTGCATCTGAGGATATTCGCCGAATTTAATAATGAGGTTAAAGGGAAGCTGGGCAATATGCTCTTCAAGTGTGTATTGAAAGGTTTCAAAACACATACCAACGCTGATAGTAATACGCTCATCCAGTGCCCGATTGTGAAAATGTTGCTCGCCTATTTCCAGCTTTTTAAGCGGATCTATAATATAATTATATAAAATTTTTCCCTTCTCTGTAGGTACCATACGACGTGCTGACCGATCGAAAAGTTTGTGCCCTGTAAAAGCTTCCAACGAATTGAGATGTAGGCTAACACCCGGTTGCGAAATAAATAATTCTTGTGCTGCTGCCGACAGTGTACCCGTGTCATAAATCGCCTTAAAAGTACGAAGCCACTCTAAGTTCCATTTCATATCTATTATTTTAATGATACAAATATACAATTTAAATTATTTGTATTATCTATAAAAATGATAGAAATTTGTGTTATCAATAATAAAAATAATAGAGATGAATATATTTATTATCAATGGCGGACAGGAGTTCGCACACTCCGGTGGTTCTTTTAATACCACAATTACAAATTGGACGGAGCAGACTTTAGTTAAAAATGGATTTAAAATCCGTGTGACCAATGTAAATGATGCGTTTGACGCGATGGTCGAAGCTGAAAATTTCAAATGGGCGGATATCATTGTTTATCACTTCCCTGTATGGTGGTTTCAGGTGCCTAACCGTCTAAAACTTTATATCGATGAAGTGTTTACAGCTGGACACAATAATGGAATCTATCGGAGTGATGGCCGTTCACGTAAGAACCCAGCAATCAATTACGGTACCGGTGGATTGATGCATGGGAAAAAGTATTTTGTGACTTCAAGCTGGAACGCGCCAGACACCGCCTTTACGATGGAAGGTGAATTTTTTGACCAACATTCTGTTGATGAAGGGGTTCTGTTTGGCTTTCATAAGATGAATCAATTTGCAGGACTGGAAAGTATTGGAAGTTTCCATTTCCACGATATGGAGAAAGGTGCAACGCAGGAGCGTGTGGATAACTATGAAAAGGAATATAAGGCATATTTGGAAGAGGTATTTTATTTTGAAACTCAGTTATCATGAAGATCTATATAACCGCTATTTTAAAGGCGAATCCAGCATTTCGGGAGGAAGTTATTGTTGCATTGCAGCGTATGGTCGAGGAGAGCCGCAAGGAAGCTGCTTGTATTCAATACGACCTGCATCAGGTGGATGCGGATGAGAATCAGTTTATTTTTTATGAAATCTGGGAAAACCGGACCGGACTGGATGCACATAATCAGCAACCCTATATTCAGGCATTTGGGGAAATGGCAGAAGAGAAGCTACAAGAGGTACCACAGATTTACTTAATGGAAAAAATAGGCTAATTCCATTTTGACTGGGCGAACAAAATTTATAATCTAAACTGGGATATGGTGGGTATTAAAAACTGTTGAAATCATTCGTGTTAGCGTTACGGAGTGCAGATCGTTTATTGCTATTTAGTAACACGAATGATTTTATTGGTTCCTTTTTCAACGCCAAGAGTAAGGGGATTCCGTTGCTTCAGACTCTCTTGTAAAAGAGATAACTGATCTTTCCGCTCGTTACCTTTGTTATCCAGCCAGAAAGAAGAAGCCATCATACCAATCTGTATTCTGTAAACCGAGTCTTGTTCGGGCACTGCCTGTTCAATCACCTGGTTTTCATACCAAATTAGATTTTCATCATCCTTTTTGACCGAACATGAAAATAACAGCAGACCGAAGATTAATAGCGTGGCTGATCTTAAAAAATGCTTAAGTGTAAAATCCATCGACGTTTTGTTTGATAATTAAATCTACAGTTTTTTTTCATATTTCGTTCCAATAATAATTATCAGGTGTATTTCGTTGTCCGAATATTGCTGTACCTACGCGTACAATAGTTGCGCCTTCGGCAATTGCTATTTCCAGGTCTCCGCTCATTCCCATGGATAATTCTTGCATCGATACGTTCGGAATATCGAGCATAATGATTTGCTGTTGAATCTGTTTGAGCAACTGGAAACACGTACGGACCTTTTCTGCTTCGGTACTTAAGAGGCCGATCGTCATCAATCCTTTTATGTGTAAGCTGTTCAAAGCAGCGATCTGCCTGACGAGGTCAATGACCTGATCGGGTGCTGCACCATATTTACTTTCTTCGTTGGACGTATTGACCTGAATGAGTATATCTATGGTTTTATTTTCGGCTTTGAGTCGCTGATGGAGCTTTTGAGCTAAATCGAAGCGGTCTACAGAATGCACACAGGAGACATCATATCTAAGGATCTCCTTGATTTTATTGGTCTGTAAGTGTCCAATAAAATGATTGTGGTGTGGAATTTCCTTTAGGGCTTCGTATTTCTCCTTTAGTTCTTGTACCTTGTTTTCGGCAATCAAGCTCTGTCCGGCTTGTAAAGCAACTTTAATACGCTCCGATGTTACGGTTTTTGTTGCAAGCAATAATTTTACTTCTTGTGAATCTCGACCACTACTCTGGCAAGCCCTTTCGATACGTTGGATTATAGCCTTTATATTGTCACTGATAGTCGCATTCATAGTTTGAAATTAATTGTTAATGACGCTTTTTTTCATCAAAATATCGGTTTGTTCATCATCACCTAATCTGAAAATATGTTTATCAAAGGCTACAAAGCCATGTTTTTGATAAAAACTGATTGCACGATGATTTTCCTCCCATACACCCAGCCAAATAAACCTAACATTTTTTAACCTAGCGATATCCAATGCTTTTTCATAAAGAAGCTGCGCTACTTTTTTTCCATGAAATTCTTGTAATACATAGATACGTTCTATTTCCAGTGCATGCTCATCTTGTAATTCTGTTTGCGCCTGTTCACTGTTTATTTTGAGGTAGCCAATGATCCTATTACCGAGTTGTGCAAAATAAAACTCCGATCCTTGATTGCTCAATTCAGCCAATAGGGTTTCATTTGAAAATTTCTCCGCGATGTATTTGGCCATATTAGCTGCTGTATTGACTTCGGAAAATGTCTCGATGAAGGTCTGCTGAGCGATACTCTTCAATAGATCAATATCTGTCATTTTCACTTTTAGAATTTTTATGTTTATTGAATTTTTGTCCATTTGTCTGTATGTAATAAATTAAGACTGCAAGTTCCTGATTGATTTAGCGATGCTCTTTTCGACAGGATTGTCCCCTTTTTCTAAATAGGCGGCTATACGTTCTCTCTCTGCAGCAGTTTTGTTCTGACTGATCTTTTTTTGCCCTTGTAGATCCGTTACTTCCAATTCGAAGGCGACGATGCCACGCATCATGCCTTTTTTAAAACGGTCCGAGAGTCCTTGCCATTGGGTCAAATAGTCACTGTCATAAGACTTGATCATCTGTTCAAGCACTTCTGTTTTTTCGTCCTCATTATTTATAATCCGTGCTGTCCCGTAGGCATGTACAGCAATATAGTCCCAGGTGGGAACGCTTTCTTCTTTGTCATAATGCATAGGGGATATATAAGCATGTGGTTCTGAAAAAATAACCAACGAAGTGTTTTCTACGATATAGCTGGCCTGCTCATTTGCTACAGCAAAATGTGAACTTAAAAATAACTTATCTGCTTGCTCTTTGATTTGGAAGGGAAGTTGTGTCGCTATCGGAGTATTGTCCTTAATGGATACAATCGTTGCTAAACTATATTGTTTCATAAATGCGATCTGTTCGGTATAGTCTTTAAATTGAAAATGTTTGGGTACGTACATGCCATGCGTATTTTTTGATCATATCAAAAATAAGGTTAAAGTGAAGGGAATAAATGGTCCAAATCCAATAAAGTGGATAGTCCAGTGATAATTTTAGTGGGTATAATTGAGATTGTTGGTTATATTTACCTTGATGATAGTAACAGGAGAAATGGCGAAAGAGAATTACGTATTGCGGCGCTTGGCTCCAGTACAATGGGAAGATTATAAGAAGATTAGGCTGGAGGCGTTGCATACAGATCCCGGGGTATTTGGAAGTAATTACCAACGAGAGGCGGCATACAGCCAGCAGGATTGGGTAGCACTACTTGAGAATGAAAATTGTGCGATGTTTGGACTATACGATCAAGACGATATCGTCGGACTGACTGGTGTGGTGATGGATCGTAATGATGCCTCAAATGCTATTCTGATTGCTTCTTTTGTTCGCGAACCTCATCGCGGAAAAGGACTGTCAAAATTATTTTACCGGGCACGTATTGCATGGGCCCGCGAGAAAGGTTGCGCACGGATCACAGTATCACATCGCGCTGGGAATGAATCTTCAAAGGCAGCTAATCAAGCCTTTAATTTTACCTATACACATTCCCGCGAGGTTGAGTGGCCGGATGGTACTGTCGCAGCTGAACTAATGTATGTGTTGGTTTTATAATGATCAGCCAACGAGGTCTGTTGTATTTCGTTTCTTGTTAACTGGCGAATTTTTTAGCACCCCCTACGCAAAGTATGACAGCAATGGTAACGAATAGCATGCCAATACTTACTTCTTCGCGAAGTAGGCTGGCCGCTAAGATGAGACCAAAGAAGGGTTGAAGAAGCTGTAGCTGTCCAACAGAGGCAATGCCACCCTGGGCCAACCCTTTATACCAAAAGATAAAGCCAATAAACATGCTAAAGAAGGAAACGTAAGCAAGACTTGTCCAAGCCCCAATGCCTACATGTGCTATCGTGGTTGGAAGAAAGATATAAGTCAGGGGCAGAGCTACCGGCAATGAAAATACCAATGCCCAGGAAATTACTTGCCAGCCGCCCAATGTCTTTGAAAGCTTGCCCCCTTCGGCATAACCCAGTCCACAAAGAATAACAGACAGCAGCATGAGTATATCACCAACAGGAGAGGAAGATATGCCCTGCATAAGCGCATAGCCTACAACAAAAAGACTGCCCAATATCGAAAAGATCCAGAACACCGGGCGGGGACGCTCGCCACCACGAATGATACCAAAAACAGCAGTTGATACGGGAAGTATACCTACAAAGACAATGGAATGCGCGGAGGTCACATAGCGTAGGGCCAAGGCACTTAATAAGGGGAAACCAATGACTACGCCCAAGGCTACAATGCCAAGGGATAAAAACTGTGTCTTTTGAGGGAATTTTTCCTTGTTGATCAATAATACGATAAGGGCGAGTATGCCTGCGATCGTAGCACGGGCTACGGTCACAAAAAATGGATCTAAATCTAAGACTGCGATCCGTGTTGCGGGCAATGATCCACTAAATATAATGACGCCCAGTAAACCGTTTAGCCAAGCATTGGATGATTTCGTTACTTCTGTATTTCTGCTCATTGTCAGATGATCTATATTTTGATACAAATCTCGCGAATAGTTAATATTGAGCACAGTTACAGTTTTTGTTTAATTAATGGATACAGTTATATTTACAACATGGGAAAAGACTTTCTATACAGTATTTTGGCTCAAAATATAGCGAGTAAAATAAAAAATGGTGTTCTCAGGCCCAATGAACGGCTACCGTCGGTGCGCATGTTGAGTAAAGAACATGGCATTAGCATGAATACCGCTAAGCGGGTATTCCTCGCATTGGAAGCGCAATCACTAATTTATTCGATACCACAGTCAGGGTATTTTGTGAACGCGTTGACTCAATTCAGATTACAACTGCCCGAAACTGGCCAGATACGGCTTGTGGAGGATAGTGTTGAACCAAATGAGCTGATCAGTAGTGTTTACGCCAATATGGGAAGAAAGGATCTCACGTTGTTTTCCATCGGTGTCCCTTCAGGAGATTTACTGCCTTTGGCGAAATTAAAAAAGGAAATCTTACTCGCAAGCCGGGAATTGGATGCTGGTGGTGCTGAATATGAACCTCTACAGGGGAATTTGAAATTGCGTAGGATGGTAGCGGCCCGTTCCCTGAGCTGGGATGGCCGATTGACAGCGGATGATGTCATTACGACGAATGGCTGTATGCATGCTTTATCGCTCTGTCTGATGGCATTGACCAAGCCCGGAGACACGATAGCATTAGAGAGTCCCTGCTACCCCGGTATTTTGCAGCTGGTTCTGAGTTTGGGTTTGAAGGTTATTGAATTGACCTGCGATCCGATCTTGGGAATTGATGTACAGTTGTTGGAAGATTTGTTGCCAGAAATCAATGTGTGCCTGCTGGTGCCGAATTTCAATACGCCATTAGGCTATTGTATGCCCGATAGAAATAAAATGGAAGTGGTCAGGTTACTTGCTAAGCACGCTATTCCCCTGATTGAGGATGATACTTATGGTGATATCTATTTTGGCAGCGAACGTCCCACTTGTTGTAAAGCCTTTGACGAAGAGGACAATGTGTTATGGTGTGGCTCGGTCTCAAAAACATTGGCCCCTGGTTACCGGGTGGGCTGGGTGGCTGCGGGGAAATATAAGGATCAAATTCTCCGTTTGAAATTAATCCATGCGCTGTCGTCCACAACATTGATTCACGAGGCAGTGGGGAATTTTCTGAAAACAGGGCGATACGAACATCATCTTCGTCAGTTACGGAAAACGTTGCTGGAAAACTATCAACGGTTCGCCCATGTGATCGCTGAGTCTTTTCCGGAAGGAACGCGGATAAGTAGACCACAGGGAGGGTTAGCACTCTGGGTTGAGCTGCCAAAAAGCATAGACACGACAAAGCTTTACAACTACGCATTAAAAAAGAAAATAAGTATCGCTCCGGGGAGAATGTTCACCCTGCAAAATCAATTTCAAAATTGCATGCGCCTCTGCTTAGGACTACCCTGGACGGATGAACTCCGTTTTGCACTGGTACAGTTGGGAACTCTAGCCAAAATGATGCACCATGCCAATAAAACTGATCCAGAAGTCGAGCTCAGGCTTTAATATTATTTATCCATGTTTTTAGGCTGATATTGGGGTACATGATCCACTTTTGCAAATAGGTGCGGGCCATTCATATCAATGCCTGCAGCCAGGAAGTCATTGAGAATATGTTGATAAATTTCGGATTTGGCCAGTTCAATTTCACCTGATTTGGAAATATAAACATTCAGCTCGTAGAGAACATAAAAATCATCTAGTTTTTTTTGTAATACAAATGGTGCCGGAAGTTGATTGACACGTGCTATACGTGAGGGAATATTTAAGAGCAATTCGTGTATCCGTTGCCAAGGCTCTTCATAGCCCACGGTGAGTTCAACCTGAAAACATATTCCTTCTTCTGAAAAGGTAGAATAGTTAACCGTATTGCCCGATAGGATGGAGGAATTTGGAATGGTGATTTCCTCATTTTTAATTGTCCTTAACCGGGTTACCAGGGGTGATTTTTCAATGACAACACCTGTCTTATCCGCAATTGTGATCCGGTCACCGATCCGGAAAGGGCGCATATAGGTAATGACAAGACCCGCAATAATATTTGAAATAGCAGAGGATGATCCCAAAGAGAATAGTACTCCGATAAAAACAGATATTCCTTTGAAGATATCAGAGTTTGCTCCCGGAAGATAGGGAAATACGAGTACCAATGTAAAGGCCTGTAGCAGAAACCGGACAATGGTAAAGGTAGGCATGGCAAACTCCCGGTGAAAGCCATTGATCTCTAATTTTCCTTTATCAATTTCGTTGAAAATATATTTCACAAACCGTACGGCATAACGCATGACAAAGAGAATGACAAAAACGGTGATCAGATTTGGAATATAATCCCAAATGGCGAAGACCGCTTTCTTCAGGGGTTTGGTAAAAAGTCCGATCAGATTGGATGCCCAGCTTTGCGTAAAGGGAAAGACGCTGAAAACAATGGGAAGCATGATGAAAGCGATCAATACAATCAGTCCCCAACGCGCAATATTGATTGTGTTAATGAAAATACGGGTTTTCTGAACAGAGGTTAGGAACACGTAATTTTTGATCTTAACATCTTTGATCCGCTCTGTACGTTCGGCCAATAGACGATTCGTGCCATATCTTTTTAGTCTATTGATAAAATACACCAAAATCGAAAAGACCACAAGGATAAGGAGGACAAGTCCTGTACGGATCAGCACTTTGGTAATGCTATTGTCCGCTCTTTCCTGACTGATAGCCTGTTGGATACGCTTGAGGTATTGTGTGGCAATCTCTTCTTTGCTTTTCCCTTCCAGTAGGGCATCAAGTTCTGTGATGGAAGTAATGATCAGATCTTTGTAAACAATATCGGCGCTGATTTCGTTGTTTTCGATTTTGAAGGAATCTACTTTTACAAAATCATCTTCATAGAGATTCTCAATTCTGTTGACCACATTGTAGGCGCGATCTTTGGCCAGGGATGAGCCTAATTTGTTATAGATATAAAAAAGGGTGTCATTAAATGGTGCGACGGCATAACGCTTAGTGTTTTTTTTGATCGAGTCAACTTTGATTTTTAACTGCTGCTTGCGCAAGTTGTTTTCTTCGTCAAAGTCATTGAGTTGCTGTTTTAGATTTTCTTTCTTGGGACTATTCTGACTTTTTAGACTGGTGATTTCATGCTGTAGTTTCTGACGTTCGAGTGAATCGCTGATCTGTTGTTGTCGGATATCATTTAATAAAGTGCTTAAACCAAGTTCTTTTTTATTGATTGAATCGTTTTCCTGCGCATAAAGCCCAACGATTGTTGAACAGAAGCATAGTATAATCGTAAAGAAAAAAATGTAAAATCTTCTCATATTCTCCAAGGTAAAATTGACTCCAATCGATCAGTTTAACTTAGCTGATCCTGATCGGATAGCCAAAGATAATAATGTTTTTTGTTGAACCCAGTTATCGGATGTTCTAATCTTTTCCGATTGACTTTTTTATCCGCTAATCTATGTGGAGACCTGTGTAATATGATATAAATTGCATATAAAATGATACGAAGAGGCTGCTGAATGTCAGTTATTCCAACGTTATTTGTTGTGAAGCTTATATTTTTCTTTAGGCATTTTTAATGATTCTTTTTTATGCCTGAAAACAGCTAAGCCGCTAATTTTATCAAAATATATGATTAAACCCTTTAAAAAACCTATTTTTAAGATGAACAAACTCGGAAAAGTGAGTATTTGTTGCTTGTTAGCTTGTATATCGAGCTTTTTTGATGCACAGGCGCAACAGAGAAAAGCTCCAGCTTACCCATTGATTACCCACAATCCAAACTTTAGTATCTGGTCAATGACGGATCAGTTGAATGCATCAACCACCAAACATTGGACCGAAGCAGATCATTCGCTCTTGGGGCTGATTAATGTCGACGGCAATATTTATCGTTTTCTTGGTAAGGAGGAACCCAATTATAAAACGATTCTTCCCACTACGGAAGATCAGTCTTTTACTGTACAATATACCGAGTCTAAACCCGAAGGAGATTGGCAGTCCTCTTCTTATAAAGCCAGTGGCTGGAAATCAGGTGCTGCCCCGCTAGGAGACGATCAAAAACATGTCAAGACTTTGTGGAAATCGGATGATATCTGGGTACGTCGTGCCTTTAATGTGACCGATCCGCAAGGCATCAACGAACTCTTCTTAAAATTGAACCATGATGATTATGTCGTGGTGTTTTTAAATGGAAAAAAGGTTTATGAAAAGGCGGGCTGGACAAACAGCTTCCAGTATTTGCCGATAAATAAGTCGGACCTAAAGGCGGGTCAAAATCAGATCGCTATTCATCTGCGCAATACTGCCGGAGGCCGTTTTCTTGACTTTGGACTAGTAGATAGGCTTAAAGAGGGGGGACCTAAAATACAAACTGCCATACAGAAAGATGTGGAGATAACAGCCACACGTACCATATATAACTTCCAGGCAGGCAAAGTCGATCTGAAGCTCACATTTACATCGCCGCTGTTGATGGATGATCTTAATCTATTGGCTCGTCCTGTATCTTATATTACTTATCAGGTAAAAGCAAATGATGGAAAACAACATGCTGTAAAAGTCTTTTTAAGTGCGGCATCCAACATTGCGGTTTATAAACCATCACAGGAGGTCGTTGCTAAAAAATATGAGACTGACAAATTAGCTATTTTGAAAACAGGAACAGTCGAACAACCTATGTTGCAAAAAGGAGCCGATGATATGCGTATTGACTGGGGCTATTTTTATGTTGCCGCACCCAAAAAAGATCAGTCGCAGCAGTTTGTAAGTCCAATGGCAACGGCTGTGGATGACTTTAGAAAAGGGAATACAAAATCAACTAGTACAAGGGGAACAGCATTATCCTTGAATACAATTATTCCTTTTGGGACGGTGGGCAACAAGGAAATAGAACGTTTTGTTGAACTCGGCTATGATGAGATTTATGCGATCCAATATTTCAAAAAAGATCTGCGGCCCTGGTGGAATAATTCTGGTAAGGAAACCATTGAAAATCAGCTTACGTTAGCAGCCAACGAATATCGCTCCGTAATGGACAAATGTGTTGCTTTCGATAAACAGGTTTACGCTGACGCGCTAAAGTCTGGCGGAAAGGAATATGCGCATTTGACAACACTGGCTTATCGCCAGAGTATTGCTGCGCACACCTTGGTGAAAAGTCCACAGGACGAATTGCTCTGGCTGTCGAAAGAGAACAACAGTGGTGGTTTTATTAATACGGTCGATGTCACTTACCCGTCGGCTCCTTTATACCTGATCTATAATCCTGAACTGTTGAAGGGCATGTTGACTGGTATCTTTTACTTTAGTGAAAGTGGCAAATATCCTCACCCTTGGGCAGCCCATGATCTGGGTACATATCCATTGGCCAATGGACAGACTTATGGCGAGCCAATGCCGGTCGAAGAGTCTGGAAATATGATTATCTTGACCGCTGCGATTTCAAAAGTACAGGGGGATGCAAGCTATGCACGCAAGCACTGGAAGACGCTCACCACTTGGGTAGACTATCTTGTAAAGGATGGTTTCGACCCTAAAACGCAATTATGTACAGATGATTTTGCGGGCCATCTTGCCCGTAACGTAAACTTATCGGTAAAGGCTATTGTGGGGATTGCCTGTTATGCGCAAATGGCTGAAGCGATCGGCGAAACTGAGACGGCGAAGAAATATCGTGCCATTGCGGAGGAGATGGTGCCAAAATGGATGGAAATGGCAGATGCCGGAGACCATTACGCGTTGACATTTGACGATAAAAATACCTGGAGCCAAAAATATAACCTGATTTGGGACAAGGTGCTGGGACTAAATCTGTTTCCACAGAAAGTCTATAACACGGAGATCAAGTATTACCTTACCAAACAAAGTAGATTCGGAATTCCATTGGATAGCCGAAAAGCATATACCAAAAACGACTGGATTTTGTGGACTGCTACATTTGCACCAACACGGGATGAATTCGAAGCTTTGGTGCATCCGGTTTACAACCATGCGATCCAAACAGAATCACGTGTTCCACTAAATGATTTTTACGATGCGAATACGGGGATACGTGAGAATTTTAAAGCGCGTAGTGTTGTAGGTGGTTTTTATATGAAGATGCTATCGGATAAACTTCAGCAAAAATAGGGAGATGAATAGCTTTTAAAAAGTAATTCAGTTTGATATAAAAAATTAAGGGAACCAAGGGTTCCCTTTTTTTGATAGACTATAGCTTTCTAATAAAAAACAGCAACAGAAATTGAGGTTATCGGTTTTCAGATAATCGAGGATTAGATCAATCCGTTACTGTGTATTATGGATCTTGTTGCACAGTATATTTTGGATCTTGTCACACAGTATACTTTTAAGTTTTTGACAATCAATTTCAATGCGGTCTCTGTCTTTTGCCTTATGTTTTTTCTGTAGGTATTTTCCAGCTACCGTAATTGCTTTTTGCGTGATCAGGTGATCGAGCTGCCTTGAGGAAAGATTGAGACAGGTGCGAATAAGGGATGATATCCTAAGTTGAAAGTCAAAGGGATAGTCCACCTTAAATCTTAAGATCCTGTCATTCGAAGACAGCAATTCATCGCTTGAAATCTGGTTATATTGCAAAGCATAGTTTACTGTAGCTAAATCGGCTTCTACCTTATTCTTTCTTCTCGTTTCTTCGGAAAACGCATATTTCCAAGCCAGCTCTGTATCGTTGTTTTGAAATTTGTTGAACAATATACTATCTATTGCAGTTGGTCGAGTACGTGAAAATATAGTCAAATTGTATGTGCTATCGCATTTAACACATCGATAAATCAACCATACGTCAACGTTTTTTTTCTGTGCATTTATTCTGAATTTTTCACTGCAATAAAATTGTTTACTATCGCAGTGGCTACATGATTTTTTTAGTAACGGTGTATTGTTTGGGCTGACAGCCCATGTATATTCCTTTTGCATTATTTATAGTCGTGCTTAATATTCTTTATTAATTTTTTTGATATTATTCACGATGTCTCTATTATCGCAACACGAGCGTATAGGTAGCTTGCATAGCAAAAAAGAAATATTTGCTACTGCAATAGGGTGAATAATAAAATCAAGTGAAAACCTGTTTGGATAGGATTATCCAAATAAAAGAATGATTAGCCTGTGGTTTGTGAGGCTAATTAAGCAACTATAAATTTAAGAATTGTGTTCAAAACGTAGTCGTTTGGTCTAAATGCTAAATTAAGGAATTTAATTGAAATTATTCATCTTTTAAACTATTGACCGGATTTATTCGTCCTATTTTTAGCGCATGGTAGAAGATGGTTCCAAATGCAATTAACATGCTGGTGATCCCTGCGAGTATAAATATCCAAGCCTGTATACTGATTCTATAATTGAAATCCTGTAACCAGGTGTTCATTGCCCACCAGCCAATGGGACAGGCGATTAGAATGGCTATGAAAATAAGTTTTATAAAATCAGTGGATAGCAATTTTATAATTCCGATCATACTGGCTCCAAGAACCTTCCGGATGCCGATCTCTTTTGTCCGTTGTTGGGTCACAAATGCGGCAAGTCCAAATAAACCCAAACAGGCAAT
Organism: Sphingobacterium sp. NGMCC 1.201703; assembly: GCF_047784615.1. Taxonomy (NCBI): domain Bacteria; kingdom Pseudomonadati; phylum Bacteroidota; class Sphingobacteriia; order Sphingobacteriales; family Sphingobacteriaceae; genus Sphingobacterium; species Sphingobacterium sp. NGMCC 1.201703. Next base: position 170,277 of record NZ_JBLOHD010000001.1, read on the forward strand.
AAATATCGCTAATCCTGCAAAGGTTGATACAATAATCTGAGTCCGTTGTACATCTGCGTATAACATGGCGAATCCTTCATCTAAGAAGGTGTATTGGATTTTTTGATTTGGAGAGAATTTGTTCCAAACATTCGTAATTTCCTGAATACTTTGTTCCAACTTGTCTGATTTAAGTTTGACGGACATCATATTCGGGCTACCGCCAATAACCAGTGCCAAGGGTTTAACATCCTCGTTACGCATGTTCCCAAAGATAAAATCTTCGACCACGGCAATGATTGTATAAGTTGCATAATTTCGAATTTTTGCACCGATCGGATTTTTGATGTTCAACTCTTTTACCATCTTTTGATTGACTATTATCGCCGCAGAATCTGTTGGCATGTTCATGTTGAAATTACGTCCTTCAAGGATTTTGATTCCAAAGGTGGGAATATAATCATCATCAACAATCCAGTTCTGACCACCTACACCTACGTCTTGATTTTGTCTGCCATCGTTCCAAAAAGAATTTCCGTTACGTTTTACGCCATCTATCGTAACTGGTAGGTAATCGCCAATAGAGACAGAAGCCACACTGGACAATTCTTTTAATTCGTTTTTTAGTAACTTTTGCTTTCCATCCAGAGTGCCCGTTCCTCTTAATATGAGTACCTGCTCTTTGTTGAAACCCAGGTCTCGATTTAAAATATATTTTATTTGTTGGTTGATGACCAAGGTGCCAATGATCAGGATAATAGATGTTGCGAACTGGAAGATAACAAGTCCATTTCGAAACCAGTTGCGGCCAGATTTTAGATTTACGTTTCCTTTTAATACAGCAATCGGTTTAAATTTAGAAAGATACATTGCAGGATAAATTCCAGATATCACAGCGATCAATAAACCGAAGATGACAAGGGTGGGGATGAAATACCAGGTTGTCCAAGGAAAAGCCAAGGATTTGCCGGCAATCTGATTAAAAAAGGGAAGTAGAAGCACTGCGAAAAATAAGGCAAATGCGATCGAGATCCCACTGTATAAAAAAGACTCCGTCATGAACTGTATGATGAGGGCTTTTCGGCCGGAGCCGATTGTCTTCCGGACACCTACTTCTTTTGCGCGTGTAGTAGCATTGGCAGTAGATAGATTGATAAAGTTGATCATTGCGATGATCAATATAAATGTCGCTATTCCACCAAAAATATAGACCAAGCGAATATCCCCACGATTTTGGCTTTCGATCTTATGCGTTTGCACATCATTGGAATATAAATGGATCTTTTCCAAGGGTTGTAAGGTCATTCTTGCATTATTCCAAATCTCTTCATTGACTGTCATTCCTGCTTTAATTATAGCAGGTTTGTAATGATCCTGAATGTAAGATTTTGTTATTTTCTTTTCTAATTGTTGTATATCGGTTCCTTCTCGGACTTTAAAATAGGTTGTATAGTTGGAGGCCAGCCAATTTAATTTTTCACCTTCATAAGGCTCATGACCACTTAAGGTCATAAAGAAATCATATCCATATAGATTGGAGTTTGTGGGAATATCATCGATGACTGCCGTAATGGAATACTCGTTTGATTTGTCATTATTTAAATAGATACGTTTTCCGATCGGATTTCCATTAAACAGTTTCGCTGCTTTCCGCTTGGTGATTACAATAGTCTTGGGATTGTCGAGCGCATGGCTTAAAGAACCAAAGACTGTTTTGGTTGGGAAGAAATCCATGATCGCTTGATCCGCAAAACAGAAGCCTTCTTCGGAAAATAGTTCGGCATTGCCCATTGTGGCGACTTGATTGGTTCCAGCACCAAAAAGAGGATTTGTTAATAATCTTCCGGAGGCAATAATTTCCGGGAATTCTTCTTTTAAAGTAGCGCCAGCTGGGGCGGGCAGCGATAACCCTTTTAGAACAGTATTGTCTTTATTGACCACACCCACGACCCGGAAAAGCAGGTTAGCATCTTTGTAGAATTTATCATAGCTCAACTCATGCTTTACATACAAAACAATAAGCATACAGATCGCTATGCTAAAGGCAAAACCGCCTATTTTTATTAGTGAGAAGAAGCGTTGGTTTTTTAAGTTTCTCCAAGCAGCTTTTATATAATTTTTTAACATAGCTGTATCAATTATAGATAGATGACTATTTGTTGTGAAAATAGAATCGCAATTGATTTGCCATTGTTTTAATATTTTGATTTATAGCTGTTTGAATCTTATTTTTGCTGAGCGCGACTGTTCATATTCGAACATGTTTTTGTTCAGATGCGGACAATTATACGCTGTCTTTTCCTTTTTGATGTTATGAAATGATATTTCAGGAATGCGATATGGTAGCGAGTATAAAGATCCCGAATTGAAATATAAAAAATCACCCAATCATTGTTTTGAAAAAGAGTCAGGATGTAACAGGTATTTGCAATTTGACGAGTGTCCCGCCTTCAGGATTTTTCGTGATTTTTATGCTTGCTTTCCTGCCCAGGAGTTGCATCCGTTCGTGACTGATGGTTCCAGATAATGAGCGATGAGGGGTTTCTTGGACAATTGGCTCAGACTTGCCACTATCCAGGATATCCACCGATAAAATATCTCCATCCAATTGGAAATGAATGTCCACATTGCCTTTACAGGTTTCGAGGTCAATACCATGTAGTAGGGCATTCTCGACATAAGGCTGTATCAACATTGGAGGTAACATGATGGCACTGAGATCCTGCTCGTCTGGCTGTATGATCTGATAGGTAAAAGCATCTTCAAAACGCATTTGTTGTAAGTTCAGATAGTTTTCCAGTGTTTCGATCTCTTCATTTAGAGGGACGAGATTCTCCCGGCTTAACTCCAGATTGCTCCGCAACAAACGACTAAAGCGATTGAGATACTTGATGGCACTTTCTTTCTTATCTAATCGCACAAAACTCTGTACCGCTGCTAAGGTATTGAAGATAAAATGTGGTTCCATCTGTGTGCGTAGTAATTGTTGCTGCAGCAGGACTTTTTCTTTCTCCTGACTTAGGCGTCGCTGATGGAAACTATAGTATAGAAAGAACAATATAATGACCAATAAGATAAGACCCAAAGAGGATATTACCAGCCACAGGCGATTTTGCTGTAACTGTAATTTATTGATCTTAATGCTTTCATTCAAGGTTCGAATGGACTGGTCCTTTGCTTGTAGTTGATACAAGGCATTCATTTCGGCAATAGCTTGTGTGTTTTCCGAATGATAGACATTTTTCTGTAATTGCACAATATGATTTAGGACAGCTATGGCTTCTTCTTTTTTACCTTGTAGACGGTACAGCTCGGCTAAGCTCTTTTGAAAGAGTATTTCATTATGGGGAAAGATCAATTTAGGGAATTGTGTTCTAAGCTCTTTTGCTTTAACTATATAATGTACTGCCTGTTTCGGATTTTTAAATAATACATAAATTGCTGCAACATTGCAGTAATTAACAAATAGATTGTTCATCAATACCGTAGACTCCTTTATATTGCCCGAGCTTTCATCAATTTCTATTTTAAGCAGCTGATAATGTAATAAAGAATCTTGCTGTTTTGTTGTTTCAAAGTACTGTATTTTCGAATCGTATAAAAAACTGATATTATATTTATCAGGAGATGCACGGTGTAGATCTTCTAGTTTTTGGAGATAGGGAAGGATTTCTTTTGCAGGTTTCTGCAAGGCATTTAGTACCTGAATCATTTGTACGAATACCCGCTGGCGATTGATATGTCCTGCTGGAAGCGAATCTGAAAGTGGGAGCGCCGCCCGGTTCATCTTTTCGGCAAGGTTGTACTGAAACGAACTCAGGTTATTCTGTGCTGCGGAGAGCAATATGGCCGATTTCGCTTCGGCAGAAAGTCCAGCAGTGCTGTCCGAGAGAACGATCGCAGCTGCTTTGTTGTAGTAATAGCCGGCTTCACGTTCTTTTGCTTCGACACTTCGGATATTGCCAATGCCATTGTAGATAAGCGCTTTGTATTTTAGATTACCGCTTGTGGGTTCGATCAATTCGAGTGCCTGCTCCACAAAAAAGCCAGCAGAATCCTGCTGAAGCATGGCATATAAGCGGGCGGTATTGTATTTAACTTTTGCAAAGAACACGGTGTCTTTTCTTACATCAGGATTTTCGCCAAGTTGCCGCCAGGCTTTCTTGAGCGAGTCACCGTTCGTGCGGGTTAACCTCGTATCTTCGAGCTCCTTTATCTGCTTTAAAATAGCCTCATGCCCCTGAGCGGAAAAAGTCGGTCTTTCGCCGCAAGCTACAATATGTAAAATAAGCAGCAAAACGAAAATACTGTGTAATAGATGTCTCATTTCTCTGGGAAAAGCTGGGTTAAAATGATGTTCTTCCGCCGCGATGAAATGGGGATTTCTTCCTTGTTTTTCAATACGATATACTCCGAGCGGTTGACACCGGTTATGTACTTACGGTTGACCAGATAGGATTGATGGGTGCGTAGGAAGTATGGGGCGGGCAACAATTCCTCATAATATTTCAGTGGTTTGGATATAAGCTCCTTGGAACCATCACTCAGAAAGAAAAAAGTATATGGACCATCACCTTTACAGTAAACGATGTCATGAACAGCAACGATACGCACATTATGAATGGATGTCAAAGCAATACTTTCTGGTAAATCGCCATGTTGCATGGCACCATGCGCCATATTTAGCTGCTGCATCCATTGCGGATTATTATCGCTGCGACGACGGTAGCGTTCTAATGCCTCTTTTAACTCCGTTTGGTCAACAGGTTTTAACAAGTAGTCCAGAGCACCATACTTGATCGCCTTGATGGCAAAATGATTATAGGCGGTTATAAATATGACGTTTTGTGGGATAACATTGAGTTTTTTTAGAAGATCGAAAGCTGTACCATCCTTTAGCTGAATATCCATTAGGATTACGTCCGGTTTCTTTTCTTCAATTAGTTTTGCAGCAGTTCTGACACTGTCGCTCCAACCAATTAGTGCTGTGTCGGTTTCCTCTTCTATAAGGTAACTGATTTCCTTACGGACAGCGGGTTCATCTTCTATTATCGCTACTGTTATCATTTTTTTACTTTTCTGTTCGGTAAAAATAATAATTGTAAGTAAAAAAATCTCATTCATTTAGAATTTCCGCTATTCCTTTCGATTTCCGATAGCGATCGGTCATTTTTAAATTCCAACAGCTAAAACTGCTTAAAAGAAAAATAAGAAAACTGTTGCGCTTAAACCATTGTTATATGAACTAGAATAAGATTGGGGTATGGCACGAGGATGAATTTGATAGGAATAAAAACAATCTGTTCGGTTGATAGGATGATATATTTTATGTTAAATTCATCGGCATAATGTGTGGTTTTATTTAATTAAATTTGGGATGGTAGTACGATTTTTTGTTTGTTTCTCTTTTATATTAAGTACAATTTATTGTTTTGGTCAAGTCAATGTAGACAAAATGCGAGCCGATTATGCCGCAGCTGTTAAAGATAAAAAACTATGTGAAGCCAATTTAAAGACTTTGGAAGCAGCGGCAAATACAGCAACGGAGAAAGGATATCTTGCTGCTTATGAGATTCTTTGGGCAAAGCATATGGGGAATCCCTTTTCGAAGTTGGGCCAATTTAAAAAAGGTAAGAAATTATTGGAATCGGTTATCATCAAATATCCTGATAATATTGATTTACGTTTTATCCGTTGGAGTGTGCAGACACATGCGCCATCTTTTTTGAATTACAGTAAAGACCGATTGCGGGATAAAAAATTTTTGGTGCAGAACCTGTACAAGTTGCCTAATCCCGAAGCTAGAAAAATAATTTATGTCTACCTGAAGGAGGCAAATAGCTATCTTAAGGGGGAGCATATATTCTCGCAGAAAGAACTTGCCGAACTTTCCAAATAAGCAGATATAAGTTAGCGGAGGTGTTTGGTGCGAATGGCGGTGATCCCGAAGAGTATCATGATGATGCTCATAATAGAAAATACAGCATATACAGTGGTAAAGCCATTACTTATACCGATACCTTCTTCGTAATATATTTCCATATGAGTAGGCACTTTTTGGGGTTTAATGCTACTTAAATCGTTCACCAGACGAACTTGTTTTTGCTTATACTTGAATTGAAGGATGGGATAATGTACGTATCCAAAACGCTTGCTTTTTACACTGTCTATCCCAATGACATCGGCTTTAATTTTGCTGCCAAAGAGCATCAGTCGGCTGTCTTTGGACAGTCCGTATGCGAGAAATAAACCTAGCACTAGCAAAATAAAACCGAAAGTATTTTTGATGATCATATTTAAGAATTAAATGATAACATTAGATTAATACTTAGACAAATATAGCTTTTGCAGTTTCTTTCTGCCAACTGATATAGGATTTTGATCAGGTACGAAGTTTATTGTCTTATGCTAAGAGTCGATAACGATGTAAAGATTATTTTTGTATCAATAGCGTGTCTTAAAGTCTTAAATTATATGACTACGAATAACATTAAAGATAGCAATTATCATAAATTTATTGGTAAATGGAGAACCTCGGGAGAAGTGCGGGTTGGTGCAAAAAAACTGCCTTTAGTCGGTATTGATTCTTATGAGTTTATACTCAATGACAACTGTATTTTGCATAAGGCGGATGTCCACATAGGGAGCGAACATAGTGAAACATTTGAAATGATCACCATGCTACCAGGGGATAAAGTGAAGATGCAATATGCCAATTCGAAGGGGGAAAGTGGAATAATGACAGGAAATTTAACCCATACTATCTTTACTATTGAGGGAGATGGAATAAAGTTTAATGGGCAGATGAATAATGACTACTCGGTGCTGGTTGGGAATTGGTATTTGCTTTCAGCAAACGGTGATTGGGAACAATTTATTACAGTTAAATTAGAAAAGTGTTAAAGCAAAGATTCAATGCAGAACATATTCGCAGGATTCACAAAAATCTTGGCATATGCCAAGATTTTTTTAAATCCTAATGCGCAAGTTTGTGTTATCAATAGCAATTAAAAATTTAAAAAGATGAAACAGGTATTTATCAATCTCGCCGTGGCGGATGTAAACAGATCAATGGATTTTTATACTCAGTTGGGCTTTGAAGTAAATCTACAATTTTGTGATGATGATGCTAAATGTATGGTCTGGAGTGAGCATATATTTGTTATGATCATGACACATGATAAATTTAAATCCTTTACGAATAAGCCTCTAGCCGATACAAAAAATCATATTGCTGGGCTATTTGCCCTCTCTGTGGAAAGTCTGGATCGCGTAAATGAAATTGTTGATAAAGGGCTGGCCGCGGGAGGAACTGAACCAATGCCAATGATGGATCATGGTTTTATGCAGTTAAGAAAGTTGGAAGACTATGATGGTCATACCTGGGAAATATTTTATATGGATATGAGTAAATTTCCAGGTGCTTAATAGGCTTTATACTACGGAAATTGCATGATAAGATTCAACATTTTGTAGATCGTATGCTTCGATTGTATCTAGGAATGAGCATTGAAATATACGATTTTACGTTTATATAAGTTTGTGCTATGGTAGTGAAGTAGCTCGAAAGATCAAATTAGGCGGATGTCGCTTTGGTTCGTTGAAATCGTGATTTTAGATGTTGTCGCCGTGAACGCCGTAAACGTGATCTTTTGACAGGGTAATGCCGGTTTTTGGTAATATTATTAAAAATAAGTGCTACTACAAATAAAATCAGGCAGCCGGAGAGTACGGGACTCAATACATACCAATACCCTAAGGAAGAAATTTTGGTTCCACTACTGACAGCAATTAGCGCCGTCGCTCCCCCTGGAGGGTGTAATGTGCGGGTATGTTGCATGCATACAATAGACAAGGCTACTGCAAAGGGGGCAGTGAGCCAGATGATATCGGGAAGTAGCTGTGCTACGGTAACTCCAGCTATTGCTGAAACCACATGACCTCCGATTAAGTTTCGAGGTTGTGCAAGCGGGCTTTGTATGGCTCCATAAACAAGAACAGAGGAAGCTCCAAATGATCCGATCAGGAATATATTCTCCAAGGGAGGAAAATGAAGTGATTGAATAAAAGCGATAATAAATATACCTACAAATGCACCGATAAAAGACCAAAAATGTTCCCAGGGATCAATTAATGTTTCCCGATAGATAACATATCTGTAAATGCGGAGTTGCCGATGAAGTTGATTTTTCATGTTGATCTGCGCAAAAATAGGGATTTTTAAGATTTCATTTTTATATCTTTTATATCAATTTTTGTGGTATTTATAAATAAGCTAGACAATATGTTGTCCTAAATTCTATTTTAACGAATTTATGGAGTTAACGATTTTAGTTTTGAAAAAGAACATTTGAATAGGAAAGTTAAGGTTTTTCACGAATTTGACGTTATAATTTCACCTAAACAAGCCGAATATACATATGATAGTATTCGCCACCGATGAAAGGCATTTTGTTCCCTAATGTGAAGCCAAGCCGTTCATAAAGCTTCTTGGCATTAGGATTATCTAGGTCAACCAATAAACCTATTTGTTTAAAACCGTCTGTTTTGGCATGTTTGATCGCATGTCTCAATAATTCAGTGCCTACGCCCTTACCTCTTGCAGCGGGGGATACCGCAACAGAATCTATATAAAATTCCTGGCCTGTTGTCTCAGGTTCAGGGATTAGATCATTGGCGTATTGTTTTTGCATGACCTCCAGTATCGGTTGTCGTAGTGCAATAAAATGATCGGCATCATATCCAGTCAATGATCCCATAATATTGCCTTCGGGATCTACAGCAACAAAAGTATTTTCATGACTATATAGATTTTTACTTTGCTGAAAAAGATCTGTTAAAAAATATACTGCTTCTTTTTTGTCCTCTTTTTGTATAAAACGAAAGATAATATCTTCCATCGCCTGTAACATGATTTCAGGTACAACGGCGGCATCATCTTGTTGTGCTGGTCTAATCGTCAAATGCATAATTCGTATTTGCTGTATAGGAGCTAAGTTAATAAAATGATCTGTTTTCTTTTAAATGTTGCGATATTGGTTTCTTAAGTGGGGTGAATAAATAGAACGAATATATAACGAATTGCACTGAATATGAATTGTTGTATCCCAATGCATCCATTTCTTATTACTTTTGGGTAAAGTTGTATCAATAAATAATAAAACCTATATATGGTTCTTAAAGCTACGGTTTCGGCCTTCATTGTGACTGTTTTGGGATTATTGGCAATGTTGTTAACACAAGATGCTGATATGGACTTGGTTTATGGTGCATTTTGTGTTTCGCCTTATTTTCTTGTAATTACCCTTATTTACTTTCATTTTAATAAGCTTCGGAAACGATGTAATGTCTTTGAGAAGCCCAGTATTGTCTTTGAGGGTATTTACAGTTTTTTATATTATTTTATATTTTCCACATTGTTACCGGTGTTGCTTTTTGTCGGTACACTAGGTGACGCATATGAGCACAAGATATACGCTGATCTGGGGGGAGTAATTTCTGAGATGTTCCCGCTGATTTTAATTTTGAGTATTTTTTTGAGTTTATTTAGTAGCATTACCTTTGTTTGGGGCCTAAAATCTTGGACAGCATTGATACTGACGTTTTTGGCCTGTATTTTATTCACTGTACTTGTCTCTATTTTTTCGACTGTTGGCCGTGAGGTTCGGGAAGCTGAACGGGAGCGGCAAGATCAGGCAGATAATTTAAAAGAGGGTCGATTTGAATGGGCTGCCGCAATGAGTAATCCAGCAGGTTATCCGGTACAACTCTACAAAGGGACATTCATCTTCCCGAAAGATAAGAATTATGAGTTTACATTTAGTGAAGGAAATACTGTGAATTATCACGGGAAATGGGGAGAGGCAGGTGCTGAAACCTATAAACGTATAATGTCATTGCCAAAGGCAATTGATGTAACTTGGTATTCGTTTTCAGAGAATACTTTCTATCAATTCCATGACACAATAGATTACAACAAATTGCTTACACTTTTTAAGCAGCCTTATATCGAAAGAAGAATAAACAGTGATGTTGAGGAACATTATAACAAGATTATTTTCGGGTTTGCTCCCGGTGGAGGACTCGTGGTATGGGCTGGAGGATCTGGGTATCGCCAAGTTGAAATAGGTCAGTATCAAGCGAAGAAAATCGATATTGGTCGGAAGGTTTCTGACAGTAAGGAGATGGTGTATGGCGATTTATTTAATCAGGAGTGGCGCAATAAGGTCTTGACAGATACGATGATTATTCCTTTGGCCATACAAATGGCAAAAAAAAATCAGCCTATTCCTAATGATTATTGGAAAAAACTGGGCGCAGCTTACACCTGGAACCCAAAGTTTGGGGTCGCTCCAGAAATAAAAACGTATGATGCTATTTTTCGGTATTTTAATGCTGAACGTTTTGCTTTCGACGAAAGGGCACAAAATATAGTTGCTGAAAAAAGGGGAATCCCAAAGCATATATATGTCAAATGGTATGATAAAAATCAAAACCGTTGTGCTGTAAATTTTGAATTTGATGAAACGGATATTTTTAACAAATTCAAGGCTTTTTTTGATCGCGATAAAAATATAAAGGTTGAGTTGGAAATTAGCTTAGATACCCAAAATGGCAGGGCGACTGCCCGATTAAAAAATGCTGAACATGAGCTTTTGCTGATGGAAACCCAAATCATAGCATATGGCGAGAAGTTTTGATCTTCGGGTGGACGCGTCGGTGTTAAAAAGTCTTTTGCTGCTCGAGCTAACAATTTTTTAACAAAAGAGACTGATTTCTTAGTTGGATAAATTGTATATTTACGACAACGAATCAGGGCCTTTACCCTCGTTTTATTAGTCTATATTAACCATTTTGCTAAATAATTAAAAAAGTCATTCCAATACTATTGGGGAATCCAACTGTTTATGGGGAATGTCTGATTTTAAGAGGGCAGATCTGGAAATTAAATCTATTACGAGTTGACCTGTTACCATTAGCCATTTTAATAAAAATTTGACCTTTTTAAAAATGAAAGTTTATTTATTTTGTATGTTGTTCTTAGCTATTCTGACAATAAAAACTACGAGTATAGCCCTTGGACAATCTATAGAAAAAATAACACATATTGAAGATCCGGTTCGTCAATTGGAAGCTGTCCTCCAATTTCCAGCTAACTTTGGGAAGGATACTGTTGCATTAAAAAATACGTTGGCTCCTGTTCTAACGTTCGCCGATAGGAAACATAATAATATACTGAAATGGGGATACTATATGCGTATGGCAGATGGATATTCGATTGCGTTTGATCGGACTAATGCTGTTTCTGATCAGTACTATCGGCTTGCGGAGCAATTGCTTCAAAAGTATCCTAGTATTGAATTGGAAATGATAGGCTATGCGAGGCAGGGCTACTATAACTTTGTCTATCGAAAAGTAAAGGAAGCATTTCCATTCTTCTTGCGTGCAAATGATTTAAAATCCAGAATTGACATCAAAAAAATACCATTGGTCGTTAAGCACTACCAATTCATCGCAAATTTTTATAGTTATATTGGAGATCATAGTATCGCCGTTGATTACTTGCAGGAGGCATTACCTTTTTCGAAAGCAGCATCAAGAGAACGTGTTGACCTTATCAATGCCATTGCGGTTTATCTAACCAAGGATTCGCTTAATCATCAAGCTGTTACTTATTTCAACCGCGCGATGTCGGAAGCAAAATTGGCCAAAGATTCCGTGTGGATTGGCATTATTTCTGGGAATCTAGCTGATCAGGCATGGAAAGCTGGCAATAAACAAAAAGCAATTGCTTTAATTCAAAAGAACATAGCGCTTTCTATGCAATTTAATGAGCGAAAAGATGCCATGCGGGCAAATCTCAATTTGGCTAATTGGTATATCGTCCTAAAAAAGTGGGCACTGGCCCGACAGCATGTTGTAACCAGCATGAACCTAATGGAAGAAAAACCCTATTTTCTGCAATATAAGATGGAAGCCTCAAAATTATTGTCTGCTATTGCCCAGGGATTAAATCAAAAAGGAGATGAACTTAAATATTTACATGTCTATCTGCTTTTAAAAGACTCATTAGAAAAAAGAATAAATGATAAAGAGATACAAAGGGCCCTTTGGCAAAGGGAAACCGAACGATATCATCGAGCGATTCAATCTGCCGAGGAAAAAAGACTCCATACCAAACGGATCTATCAATTTATAGGGCTCTGTTTGATTTTAGTGTTTGCGATCGTATTGCTCTTAATCAACAGGTCCAAAGCAAAAATCAAAATGAGAAATACTCTTCTTGAAAAAGACCAGCTCAAGCTAGGTTACGAGCGGCAATTACTCGATCAGGAGCTTTTGATCTTAAAAGATTCTCTTAGCGAATTTACCGATACAATCAAACAAAATGATACAACTATTCAAGAGCTTCGGCAGGAGATTGTGAAGGTATCCGAACAAAGCCCAGCGTATATGGCCCAAGTTTCTGATACTTTAAATGCCATGTTGCAGACACATATTATGACTGATGAACGATGGTTAAAGTTCAGGCATGTTTTTGATAAAGTGTATCCAGGTTATTTATCACAAATGAAACAAAATTATTCAAAAATTACAGATAACGACCTGCGCATACTTGCATTGCAAAAATTGGAACTTAACAACAGCAGTATGAGTGAGCTCCTCTGTGTGTCTAATGAAGCAATAAAAAAAGCAAAACAACGTCTAAAGAAAAAGATGGAAGTGGGTGATTAAAATGAATCCGTACTAATTTAACGATATGTACCTGGTCAGGATGGGAAATAATAGGGATTTGGTAGGTTAAGGATGCGATTAGGATAAAGAATAATCAAGTTGGCTCTTCTGTAAGCCAACTTGATTATAGCTGGAAATCTAGGAGGCTGTATCAGCCATTAGAAATCTATTTTGCGTTTTTCGCTGTAACATTAAGTTCAATGTCGACATTTTGTGCGATCATCCAATCTTGTGGATTACCTTCTGTACCATAAGTAAGTCCCCAATCTTGTCTTTGGATCGTAAATTTAGAATAGAATGTAACCTCTTCACCATTGAAAGTGATTTTAGCAGGAAATGTCACATTTACTGTTTTGTCTTTGATTGTCAAGTTTCCACTGACTGTGTTTGTAGCATCGGCAACAACACTTTTTCCTTGCGCAGCATCAAATGGAGCAACTTTGGTGATTTCAAACTTCGCTGTTGGATATTTAGCCGTATCGAAGAAATCAGCACTTTTTAAGTGTGCATCCAAATCTGTTGATTTTTTGCCACCTGCGGTAGTAGGGTCTACAGAAGCGCTATCTGTTACAATTGAATTGATATCAATAGTAAACGATCCACCAGTAACAGCATTGTTTTCAGCCGAAAGTGTACCCTCACTTTTTAATACACCGTATCTTGGATTCAAACCACCTTTGTGGTAACCAGTCCATTTTACTGTGCTTTTGTCTGCCTCTACAGTATAGGTCTGTCCTTTTTGTTCAGTCACCTCTTGTGCTGATGTTGTTTTTGCTTTGTCTCCACCTGTATTCTGACAAGAAGCGAATAACAGAATAAGTGCTAAACCTGAGATTAATTGTTTTTTCATTTTTTTATCGTTTTATTTTTTAATAAGATGTTTGTATTGTTCTGTAACGTTGGCATCAATCATGCCATTTTAATTTATGATTACAAAGGTAGATTATAGATAGTTTATTTTTGGTATTAGTTTCCTTAAAGAAACTACTTTCCAAAAAGATAGTGGGCTGTGTAGCTGTAATTCAGTATTTTTGTACTCAATAGAAGGAGATCAAGTAAAATGAAAAAGGAAGCACTATCAAGTTCCTCCACTGCTTGTAAAACGCGGATATTGGCGATAAATGATAGCATGGAGATTTTGGCAGGTAAATGGAAATTCCACATTATTGGGACATTAATGTTGTTTGAAAAGTTACGGTTTATGGAATTGTTAAGAGAAGTTGATGGGATTGGGGCAAAAATGCTGTCCAAAGAGCTGCAAGATCTGGAAATGAACCGTCTTATCAGAAGAACCGTCTTGAATACCAAGCCGCTTACTGTGGAGTATGAGCTTACTGATTGTGGTAAAACATTGGGACCCATAATTGATGAAATAGCTAAATGGGGTATTACTTACAGAAGCACACTTTATCAAAAAAACGGGACTAACTCAGCTGCTATATAGGGGGGCTTTCTATTTACAATAAGTTTTTCACTTGAGTAAAATAATTACTGTGATGCTTATTTTCGAAATCAGATCAGATTTGTATTAAAGTTCTAAGCGGTAGTACAATGAGTATCCAGTTGTGCCATCCAGCCAATGCACGATTTCCCGGTGACTATATTCGAACCCCGCACGTTGGATCGCTTTTTTTGAAACCGTGTTGATTTCCCGATGACTGATGACGAGCCGTTTGATCTGTTGTGCATCGACCCAGGCCATTCTAATTTTGTATAAAAGATTTGAAAGCCCTTGTCCGCGATATTTAGGACGAATAAAAGATTGCCCAAAATAGGCTTCAGAATCGTTTAATAATAGCATGCTGGTCATACCGATTAGTTCGTCTTTTTTGAAAAGTCCAAAGACAATCCGCGGATATTTTATACGCTCTTGCCAGTCCAAATCGGAGAGATCGCTTTCTGCCGGATCGCTCCATCGAAATAAGGTGGGCTCCGTTTGAATTGCTTCCAGACGAATTGATTTATAATATTCAAATTCGCTTTCCAATAACTGACGAATAGAATAGGGGGCAGAATCAAGTTTTAAAGGTTGAAAACACATGTAGTAATCGCTAAATTATCGAAAAAACTAGTTATTTGTCAACACATTAATGATGTTTTTTCGATATTCCTGATCTTTTTCCCTTAATTCAAGAATTCTATTTTTGAGGTCAATATTCACATACCATTCTGCATAACGATCCTTTTCGTTTGTATCATCGAAGAAAATTTTGGTTTTTATATAATCTTCGTCAAAATACTCTGGCTGGCCACTAAGTACAAATGCTGTGGAGCTTATGGTGTCGAGCATCTTGAAAGAGCTGGCCTCAGTTTTAAACAAGGTACTTACAGCCTTAGCGAAATTGTCACTCAATTCTCCTATGGAATAGAAGTTGACCCCTTCTCGATAAAATCTTTTCTTGTCTACTTCAGTATTGACGATACCTAATTTCATATCGCGTCGAAATGAGACTTGTATACCAACCGTTTCTTTTCCCCAAAGACCCTTTGCCTGGATAATATGATTTAAGTTTTCATCATTCCAGTTTTTGGTTATCGTTAGTTGCAGATCAACAAAGTCCTGGTCTTCACTGACATCAATCTGCTTCAATCTATGTTGTCCTTTTAAGAAATTTAAAAAGCTCATCTTGTGTTAATATATTTTTGAGCCGATCTAACAAATTATCTTGGTTGCATCTGGTTCAGCCAAATGGTACTTTATTTGTCGTTATCACAACTCAGGCTAAGTAAAATAAAGATAGCAAAAGTTTTGATTGTGCAACAGGGCAACGATAGATAATATCCAAAGATTTTGATGCGGATCCGATGCTGAATCTTTTTCAATTTCTATAGAAGGGAGAATAGGGGAGAATAATGGAACGAAAGGTATGATGTAGGCTGTCCCTTTTTTATAGAAGGGACAGCCATTATGTTTAATTTTTTCGGAATAGATTTTCTTCGGGTATGTCGGTCATTTTAGAACCGTTAACACGATATTGAAGTTTCAAGGTAAAACCACCCCCCGCTTCTATAAAATCGATGCTAATCGGATGATATCCTTTTTCTAAAGCGATCTGTCCGCTTTTCATAATTGGGGCATGCTGTCCGTCGTTGTCTACGACCACCTGATCATGTATGCGCAAAACTCCGCCGTCATCGCAAGTGAAATAAAAATTATAGATACCCTTTTCTTTCACGTATAGATAGCCATTAATTTTTGCGCCAAATGAAGGCATTTTAATCGTGTCGCTCAGATGGATATTCTTAATAATCTCCTGCCGTACCGCCGTGCCTGTTATTGCAGCTGTATTTGCAAATGTTCCATTAAATAGCGTTGCGGTCAATCCCGGTTGCATATTCTTCACATCTTCGGTAACACTTTTTTTCCAGGTGTCTTTCTTGAAATTCACTTGGTACAATTCGCTTTTCGCTCCTGAAGAAGATATCGTTGCGAAACGTATGGTTCCTTCGTCTTTGACAATAAGTGAATCGCTTAGCACCGGGCTTTTCTGCGTTGGTAGACTACCATCCCTAGTATAATGAATTGCATTTTCTGGAAGTTCATTCTCAATTTTTAGCGTGGATCGTCCATCAATGATAACCTGATTATCGGCAAAACCATTTAAATCCGGCATCCGGTAACGCAGTCCCATTTTGTTCCAGAGCCCAAAGTGGGCGATTAATCTATTTCTATAACTCTCATATAGTGATTTGTTGGTCCAGACCCGTTCTGCCAATGCGCTCAATCTTGGCAGAATCATAAATTCTAACCGGGCCGTGGATGGGATCATTTCTGTCCATATATTTGCCTGTGCGCCCTGAACTAAATTTGATTTGTTGCTTAGAATATCAGAAGGTATGACAGACATATTATATACCGCATCCAAACTGCTACTATTGGGAAGGTAGTCAAAATACAAGGGGTTGGTAGGTGTCATGATGAGTTGATGACCACGGTTAACTGCCTCACGAGGAGCGTTTTTTACCCACCCCCGCCAATACATAACTGTCATCGATGTATCCGAACCACCATCAAGTATTTCATCCCAACCAATGCTGCGTTTGTTTTTAGAACGTATGAAATTATTAACCCGTTTTACAAAATAGCTCTGTAGGTCATGTAAATTTGCTATGCCTTTCTCCTTCATAAATGCTTTGGCTATAGCTGAATTTGACCAGGAATCTTTTTCGACTTCGTCAGCACCAATATGAATATAAGTGGAAGGGAAAAGCTCGATAACCTCGCTAAGTACGTTTTCTATGAACGTATAACTGCTTTCCTTCCAGGGACTGATTGGTACGGAGAACTGTTTTCCCCAGCCTGCAGTCTCGCTATCCAGGAGTAGCTCGGGATAAGCTTTGGTAGCGACCATCATGTGACCGGGCATATCGATCTCAGGTATAATCTCGATATGTCTGCTCGATGCATAGGCGACGATATCCCTGATATCCTGTTGCGTGTAAAATCCACCATACTCCTCTTGTCCATTATGGATGCGCTTGTGTTCGCTGGGAAGATTGAAATCGGGGTTGTCTTTTGCTTTGGCAAGACATGCTGAATCTTGGTTATTATAGGTTCTCCACGCACCTTCTGAAGTAAGTTTTGGGTATTTTTTTATCTCGATACGCCAGCCTTGATCATCTGTAAGATGCAAATGAAGCTTGTTGAATTTATAGGACGATAAGAGATCGATAAACTTGTATAAATAGTCTTTTGAGAAGAAGTGTCGCGCTACATCTAGTTCTACACCACGCCATTGAAATGCTGGCTGATCTTTAATTGACAGATAGGGCAAACGAATAATACCACTGGATTTAGCTAGGAGATAAAGCTGCTGTACGGTTTGTAATCCATAAAATATCCCCTGATCCGAGGACGCTGAAATTTGTATTCCTTTTTTGTCAATTGTTAATTCATAACCTTCCTTGGAAAGGCCATTTTTTTTAATCAATCGTAACGTTGCACTAGCATGTGTCACCTTCTTTTTGGAAATATTTCCAAATAACGCTTGACGTATCCATTGGTCTAAGGCGTTTGAGGAGATGTCGGGATCAATGGTATAAGAGAGTTCTCCCTTGGCTATTTGAAAGAAACCCGTAGATGATTCCAGTTGTTGGGGAAAAGGGATCAGCTGGGGAGGATGATTTTTTTCTTGCGCATAACTTGTACTAGGCCAATAGAAAGCGGATAATAGCAGGAGCAGTGAAATAGCTTTAGACATAAAGTTTTTTGTGATTTCTTAATAATTACGTGTTTGTGATCTTACCAAATAGAATTTGTCGGTTTAGCATGAAAAACTCGGAACCAATATAGAAATATTTTATGTAAACGGAGGTAATAAAAAATATATGCTAGAAGTACTGTTATCTAATGACATCGTTATAAAACCTATACGCATGTCGATTTATTTTTTGGATCGGAAGGCATTATTAGGGCAAGCGGGAGGGTGGGATTTGAGATGGTTTTATTTCGGGAAAATTGAAACTAGTTTCCAGCTATCTTTTCAAATAATCCGGGATAGTTTAGGACCAGTCCATTCTCATCCACCTGAATATGAGCTGTAAAATCACTGACGATATTTTCGTATAGATATTCGTTGAAATCTGTCCTTGTATAACGTTGTCGAACAGGTGTGATTTGGTTGTTGATCAGATCGATATAGATGATATCTATTTCTTTTGAATCACCAATTTTAAGCTGTAGATTGTTTATTGGTAGCGTGTTTGTAAAGGGAGTTAAAGAGATATCTATATAAAGAAAACCTTTGAAGCTAGGATTATCGAAATGATTGATTTCCCAATTGATACCTGTTTTTTTTCCAGTTAGGGTATTTTTGATCATATCGACCTCGGAATCAATAAAAAACTCCTCGATCTCCCACTGTTTGTTTATAGTCAGTTGATAAGTTGCTGAATAAATTTTTTCCTGATAGTAACCTATAATTCTTGAGACCACGATATGATGATCCTGCTTTTCCTGTATGTTGAAATATTCCAGGGAGTTGAAAGCAACTCCTCGCCATAATATTGTTTTCATCTGATCGCTATATTAAGTAATTATTTAACAGGCAACATATGTTGACGTTGTTCTTGTTCGACTTCCTTCCGGACTCGTTGGTTGATATTGATTTTTGCATTGATGAATGTGAAAATCACAGCTCCATATTCTCTTGCATACTTGTTTGTAATGGAGTCTGACCGTATAGATTGTACAAAATAAGGCGCGGTTTCGTTCATTTCAGATTGGTTTTCCCATGAATTTTTTATGCGAATCAAGTTGCGAAATTCATGGCTGAAATCAAACCAATTGATATAATCAGCGTTGAAGGTAACTGCACGGATTCCAAGTTTGGAATAATAATTTATAGCGCCCGCCTGACCATAGTTATCACAAAGTATGAGCGTATTTTGTGGATTGGGAATTTTGCTATAAATGTCATCGACTTTTTTGGCGAGCTCCTGCCAGCCCAGCATATCCGCAAAATCTTGCGGAAGTTGATGGTCTTTACCATCCTCCCAGGTCAACATGCCAATTTTGCGGTATTTTTCGGGATGGTTCGCAATATATTGTGGGCTCTTGTTGGGGAATGTCAGCAAATAAGCAGGAATAAAGAAAACAGGAGGTAGTGCAATTAAAAGGGGGCTTAAAATTCTTCCAGCCTTATTCTCTAAAAGTGTTGAGATATAGACTGCACCAAAAGCAAAATAAATGGGATATATACCGATTGCGTAATAATCTTTGGCTTTTAAAAATAGAAAAACACCAATTGTAATAAAAAAAGACAAAAAGAATAGCCGATATTTTCGAAATGCGGGATAACATAATAAAGCATATAATCCAAAGCCAATAACAGGAAAAGTTCCGAAAAAAAATAGAAATTGAGATCGGAGAAAGCTCCATCTGTTGACATTGATGAGCTGGGTTTCCGCAAGTTCTTTGAAATGATAAAAAACAGGGAAATTGTTCATGTATTGCCAGATTAAATTAGGAAGGATGATCAAAAAAGCAATTAGCATACTATAATAAAGTTTGCTATTGCATAATATTTTACGTTCTGGAACAGCTATAATGGCTGGTATAAGCCCTAGGATCAAAAAGGCGATATTATATTTGTTTAAAAATCCCAGGCCAAAGGCTACCGCAATAATGTATAGCCATTTAGGATGTTCGCTGTTGAGATACTTTATGATAAAATAATAGATCAATGTCCATGACAGAACATCAAAAGAATTGGGTTGATACAGCGTGTTTAAACGAAATAAGACCGAAAAAATAACACAACATGTACCAAATAGCAAGGCAAAGAGATTTCCTTTGAGTTCTTCAATGGTTTTCCAGACGACTAGAATGGTTAGCGCTCCGAACAGTGCAGGGAAAAATTTGATCCAGAATACTGAGTTTCCTAAAATCTTGATGAGGTAGGAAAGCCAAGATGTCAACGGCGGAACGGACAAATATCCCCAAGCCAAGTGATTGGCCTGATCTAAATGTAAAAACTCATCCCGATGTAAATCATATATTGGACTTATCAATTGATATTGAATAATAAACTTTAGCAGGATAAGTCCTACAAGAATAAGATGTTTTTTCATTTGGGAACGGATTTATCCATAAGCTCCAGTTCTATTTTCTTTCGATCGTTGATGTCCGATTGTCATCTTTCATTTTGGTCACTTCTGCCCGCGCTTCCGAAAATAATCAGATTCAAGGTTTAAATATACGCTATATTTTGGCTTACGGGTTCTTTAGCCCATTTTGTATACCATTTAATTGGCTTGTCGACAATTTTTTTTAAATATTATGCCATGATATTGACGCTCAGTGCGCTTGATGGATGCAGAAAGGTTATTCATCAAAAAACTGCGTTTCCGATAAGTGAGTCCGAGTATTTAGCCTATTTTCGGTAACCATTCGAGAACCATTCCTACCTGAATCGCTCTTTAAACATGTCCGAGGGCAATTGTGAGGGTGATCTGGCTAGGATGTGAACGTGGTTTTAGCAAGTATAACACGGACTCAGCACGGACTCACTCCGGAAACACCAGGGATTCATCCTGCGGCTGTCCCGATTGAAGCATGTTGCAGGTGGGGATAGGAGGCATTACGAAACTGCATAAAAACAGTCTTAGATCATAAGCGATGGTTGACCATGGGACTGTTTGTATGCATATTTATTAAAAAAATGATAGTATAGTCTAAAAATTCTGTGAATCGGCAGAAGGGCCGTAACTTGATGGTAAAGGAATATTATTCAGCCTATAGTAGACACCTAGTTGTGCCCTGTGATGTGTGATCTGATTTAAAGAGTGACGGATTGCCTCATATTTTGTCCAGCTTGCCAGTTTTTGCCCCGCATTCTTGATCGTCCAACTTGGATTTAAATCATCTTCGACTGCATTTTCCAAGGCTATTTTGCCCGCTTCATAGTCTTGGTCTAATTTCTGGAGCAATTCTTCACGCGTTGATAGGATAGTGGGTGTATAACCTCCATCAGCAAAGTCGAGTTCAGTTGTTTTTAAAATTGTACTTGGCCATTCAAACACCTCCACTAAATGCGTAGCTAAGGGCATTATTTTCATGCTTTTTTCATGTGGGGCATAGTCATTTTTGCCTTCTGGAAAAAGTTCAATAAAATTTTTGGTGATCTGGTACTCATTCTCAAGTTCAGATTTTAGTTGTTGAAGTGTGTTCATCTTGTTTGGGAATATATTAGTTTAATTTTTGATGTATTCATCTTTTTTTTTCCATCCTTTTAAACAAAGAATCAGTCATTCTGTTTTTTGTATGCTACGTCAAAGATAAGTTTGGATATTGACAGCTATATGTCAGTATGGATTCGGAGGAAAGAGATTTTTACAAAAAAAACCGCTTGAAGCAGGGAACTTCAAGCGGTCTAACCTAACCAATTATTAACCTAAATTATGAGTTTTATATCATGCGATTTCTGTGCCAAAGATCATTTTTGACAGGTGCTGTAACGTAACAAATCTATTGTTTTTGGTTTAAGTGGATAACGGGCAGACTTTGGGTGATATAGTCCGCGTGATATCGCTTTGCTTTTCATTATTAAGACGCAAAAAAATAAGGCGAGAGCAATGAAAAAGCACTGCTAAATGTGAATAATATTGTTTTTTATGTTGTTTTCAATAAAATTTATGGTTTTATCAACCTGTTGTTGTGTTTTATATTGTTTATGGCGAATATTGTTGTAGCGTTTTTTGTCTTTCCATATCGTCATACTGACAAAAAGAGGGGGATGATATGAAGGT
The DNA here is from genome assembly GCF_047784615.1 of Sphingobacterium sp. NGMCC 1.201703. Lineage (NCBI taxonomy): Bacteria > Pseudomonadati > Bacteroidota > Sphingobacteriia > Sphingobacteriales > Sphingobacteriaceae > Sphingobacterium > Sphingobacterium sp. NGMCC 1.201703. The sequence continues at coordinate 192,240 of NZ_JBLOHD010000001.1, forward strand.
AGGAGGATGAATATTGTGTAATAAACCAAAATAAATATAAAAAAATGAAAAAACTAGTATTGTTAATGACTGCGGTTATTTTTATGATAACTGCCGCTTTTGCTCAGATTCACAAACCGGTAAAATGGACTGTAGCTAGCAAAAAGCTGAACAACAAAGAGGCAATCGTCTATGTAAAAGCGACCATTCAAAACGGCTGGCATATTTATTCGCAAAACGTAAAGGATGGCGGACCTATTCCGACTTCATTCACATTTGCTAATGCGACCGATTATGTATTGGCAGGAAAGACTGCTGAGCCAAAACCGAAAGTAAAACACGAAGAGGTTTTTAAAATGGATGTGGGATATTTTACAAATGAGGTGATCTTCCAACAAAAGGTAACGTTGAAAAAAGGAACAGCAACTGTGAAAGGTAGCGTGGAATGGCAGGCATGTGATGCATCACAATGTCTTCCGCCGGATGAATATGCTTTTGCAGTAACGATCAAATAACAAAATATATTTTTTTATCCCGTAAAAATCCCATTTATAGCGTTATAGATGGGATTTTTTATAATTATTAATTTTTTTCAATATAGCACAAAATAAGTTGCACAATACTGCGTTAATAATGCAAATACTTTTCATAAAATAGGTTAATATATGGCTAAGACCCTAGAGTTCCCCGCTCTAGGGCTTTTTTATGACCTATTTTTTTTGCCTTCTATTCGAGATTAATAATTTCTGCGAGCAAGGTGGTTCGCAGGTTGGGAGTATATCCAATTTTCGAAGAGCACATTGGGAGTTTTTATTGATTAGGTTGGAAAAGAAAACAGTTTTTATGAAATAGATAGTGCGGCAATATAATGTTTCTTGAAAGTGGTTACGTCACATAAATGTTACTAAAATTAACTTCGTGCATACTATTATTTTTTTTAAAACGTTAATTATTTGGTAATGCTTAACGTTTTAATGTAAATGTTTTCATTAAAATATTTTTTATTAATCATTATCGATAGTTAATAGGTGATATATACTTAAAGTTTTCATATGAAATCTAGTGCTAACCAATGTAACCTGAAAGGACTGTATTATGTTCTATCCTTATTTTTTTTGTGCAGCAATTTAATTTTTCCCGCAATAGTGGTCGCCCAGCAAAAGACCGTCACCGGTAGGGTGATTGACGCGACCACCAAGTCGCCTTTACTTGGAGTCACCGTAAAGCTCAGCGACACAAAAAATGTGACAGTGAGTACGGATCAAAGAGGAGGCTTTGTATTGGACGATGTAACAATAGGGCAATCCATTACTTTTTCATTTGTGGGCTATTCGACTCAGACGATAAAAATAGATTCACGTTCAAGCTATACGATCGCACTAGTTGCCGTTTCCAATCTGATGGAAGAGACTGTTGTGGTAGGATACGGGCGTCAGAAAAAACGGAACCTAACAGGATCTATCGTTTCGGTAGGTGCTTCAGAAATTGCCAAAACAACATTGCAGGATCCCATTTCAATTTTGCAGGGACGGGCTGCGGGCGTGCAGGTTTCGTCCAATTCTGGAGCACCAGGTGGTGAGATGAGTATTCGTGTCCGGGGGAGTTCCTCATTGAACTCGGGTAATAATCCACTTTTTGTTGTAGATGGTATTCCGCTCGAATCCAATTCCATTTCTTCTTTAAACGGTACTGAAAATTCTGGGCTAAACCCGATGACGGATATCAATCCAAATGATATCGCTTCAATCGAGATTCTTAAAGATGCGGCCTCTACTGCGATTTATGGGTCTAGAGCTGCCAATGGAGTCGTGATGATTACAACGAAACGAGGTGCTGAAGGTAAACCCGAGGTGATATTAAATACAACAGCAGGAGTGAGTTCCCTGACTCGCAAACTTAGTGTTTTGAACGCACGGCAATACCGGGAAGCAGTTTTGGATTCCTATCGAGGGATGGCCAAACCTGAGGAACCATTTTATACAATTATAGATTCGCTCAACCCCATGAACAGTGGTGATGTGGACTGGCAGGATGAGTTGATGCGTTCAGCAAAGCAATATAAGCTGGATCTCTCTGTACGAGGCGGGAACCAAGGGACAAAATATGCTTGGAGTTCATCTTATTTGGATCAGGATGGTGTGATCTTGAATTCCAATTACAAGCGATTTACCTCCCGATTGAATGTAGACTTTACAATTTCAGATCGGATTAGGATTGGACAAAGTATTTCCTATACTAATGCAGTGAACAACCGGACAAATGCCGCGGGCTCAGGGAACCTGAGTATCATCCGGAGTTTATTGATACGGCCACCTATTATGTCAATGTATCTACCCAATGGATCACTGAATGGTTATATGATCGGGCAGCGGAATCCTGTTGGGATGGCTTTGTTTTCGACCAATTTGAATAAGAGTAACCGGATCGTTGGTAGCCAGTATGTGGAAATAGATCTATATAAGGATCTTAAGTTCCGAAGTAATGTAAATTTGGATTATATTTCAATGAAAGAAGACGAATTTATGCCGTCCATATTGGATTACCGTGAGGGATATAATAAAGGGGCTGTACGATCTTCAGGAAACCTTACTTGGGGCAATGAGAGTTATTTTACCTATGCTAAAAATATAGCTAATGCACACAATATTGGGGCGGTATTGGGTATGAGTTTTCAGAAATGGCGTTATGACCGGACAGGCCTCGATGGCGAATACTTTCCAAGTGATGATATCCGAACATTGAATGGAGCATCTATCATTTCAAATCAAGGTGTTAATATTGCTTCTGAACATGCCATGCTTTCTTATTTCGGTCGGGTAACCTATGATTATTTAGGTAAATATTTGTTGGAATTCAACCTTCGTACGGACGGCTCTTCCCGTTTTGGTCGTAACCGACGGTTCGGATTCTTTCCATCAGCGTCGGCGGGTTGGCGTTTTGTTGAGGAAAAAGGGATCAAGGACTTGGGTTGGCTAAGTGATGGTAAGCTGCGTTTTAGTCTTGGAAGTACCGGAAACGAGGCGATCGGCGACTATACCTCAAGAGGTGAGTTTACTTTGGGAACGAATTATCTGGATTTTTCGGGAGCGGCACCAACAGTAATGCCTAACCCAAGCCTTACCTGGGAAACAACACGTCAATATAACCTTGGTCTGGAGCTTGGCTTTTTTAAAAACAGAATTCTGTTTTCTACCGACGCTTACTTGAAGAAAACGAAAGATCTGCTTTACAACGTGCCTATTCCCGGAACCACCGGATTTGAATTTATTACACAAAATATAGGGTCAATTGAGAATCGAGGATTAGAGTTTAGCCTACAGACCCGTAATCTGGAGGGGGCTTTTAGCTGGAACACAAATATAAACGTTAGTTTAAATAGAAATAAAGTTACGTCCTTGCCTAAGAATCTCCTGACTGGCGGTCATATTCAAAATGGGGCTTTCCACATTCTACAGGAAGGCTTGCCTATCGGTGTATTTTATGGTTGGCGTTTCCTTGGTGTGTATGCACGTGATGAAGACAATACAAGTGGGCTAACAAATGGAGCAAACGGTCCTGCATTCGTTGGTGGAGATCCCATTTGGAAGGATATCAACAATGATAATATGATCGATCAAAACGATCGCGAGATTATTGGCTACGCGGAGCCAAAGTATTTTGGAGGAATCTCCAATGATTTTAGCTATATGAACTTCCATTTGAATGTGTTTTTCCAATATTCTGTTGGTAATCAGATTTATAGCGAATTGAATCATCAGCGCAATTCAATTGTTCGTTACAATAATCTGTCCACGGACGCGCTCAATCGCTGGCGGGAACAGGGAGATCAGACGGACTTTCCGCGGTTGATTCGGGATGATCCCAAACAGTCGGATAGTCGGGTGCAGAGTAGATGGGTTGAAGATGGATCTTATCTGAAATTAAAAAATGTCAATTTAAAATATTCTTTCGATCCCAGCTGGAGTAAACGTATTGGTCTACGTAAGCTTGATGCTTTTGTTACGGCTACAAATCTGATTACCTGGACAAAGTATACCGGTTTTGATCCCGATGTCAATTCCTATTCTGGTCTCCGAGTGGGGTTGGATGAGGGCTCTTACCCACAGAGCCGCACATTTATGCTTGGTTTAATCCTTGGTCTTTAATAAATCGTGATGAAAAATTTGTTAAAATATACCTTTTATTCTCTTTTATTTTTATCCGTTAGCGGTTGTTCGAACTCGTTACTGGATAAGGAGCCTATTAGCAATGTTTCTGGACAGGGCTACTATAAAAAGCCTAGTGATGCTCAGGCTGGCGTTAATGGGATCTATAATGGTCTTCAAGCTCTATTCCGTCAGAACTTTGCTTACTGGGGCGAGGGGCGGGCTGATAATATTGTGACCCGCCATGCCGGTGATCCTGCTGCGCTGCAACAGAACACATTGACTCCGGTTATCAATTCGGCGCGCTGGGATAATTTTTATACAGTTATATCCCGTGCCAATTATGCGATCAAATATATTCCACAGGCATTTGGAACCGAAGATAGCGAACAAAAAAGGCAATTACTTGGGCAGGCTCATGCGTTAAGAGCATTAGCTTATTTTTACTTGGTTCGGATATGGGGGCAAGTACCCTTGGTTACGGAACCATACGAGGGATTGGATCAAGATCTGTTTGTCAAGAAGAACACTGAGGCGGAGGTATTGACTAAGGTGGAAGCAGATCTAATCTTGGCGACGGAGAATTGTGCTTCAAGTTATTCAGGTGCCAGAAACCGCGTGATGATTACCAAAGGGGCGGCTTATGCTTTTCTGACACAGCTCTATATGTGGCAAAAAAAGTATGCACAAGCGCTAGAAATGGCTGAAAAAGTACTTGCGGACCCGCAGTATGCCTTGGTGCCCATTGAGGATTGGAATAACATCTTTGTAAAAGGAAGCAGTACCGAGAGTATTTTTGAGGTCGGGTACAATGAAGTGCAACCCAATAATCTTCGTGGATGGTATGCCAATGGATCGGATAGTGATTATGTCCCAAGTGCGGGTTTTATCGCATCAATCGAACCTCACGATCTTCGCAAACCTCGTATTTACGATGTGTCCCAAGTTCAGCCCCGTAAGATATGGAAGTTTTTTGGGCAAGGATTTAATGACGAGAGTCCAGAACCTTCCGCAGGCAATATTGTATTAACGCGATTAGCTGATATCCTTCTGCTAAAGGCTGAGGCACATGCCAATTTAAATCAGCCTGTTGAAGCATTGGACCTACTGAACCGTATCCGTACTCGTGCGGGACTTCCAGTTTTGGATCAAAATAAGGCGCAAAGCCAATTCGGAAGTTTAGTTGGCAGTATTTTGCATGAAAGATCTGTAGAACTTTGTTTTGAGGGACACCGTTGGTTTGATCTCCTGCGAAATGAAATTGCTATTTCGACAATGAAACCGATCAATGGTCTCTCCGATAAACGAAATTTGCTGTGGCCAATACATGAAGGTGAACTTCATAAAAACCCAAATTTGCAACAAAATGAATTTTATAGATAATCTTATGAAGAAGATAAAATATATTGTTATTTTTTTTCTATGCGGTTTTGGTACACTGTCATTGTTTTCTAGTTGCGAAATACAGGAAAGCTTTGAATATGACTACGCAGAAGACAATAGTAAACTGAATATGTCAGCATGGACATATATTCAGGGGAAGGATTCATTATCCTTACTGAAACAGGCTATCTTGCAATGTAAGGATGAAGCATTGTATGAACGTAAGGAAAAAGCGACCTTTATTCTGCCCACGAATCAAGCTTTTACGGCATATCTAAAAGAAAATAAATACGACAATATTGCCGCTATTCCGGTACCGATATTAAAGGATATTTTGCGTTACCATATTGTAAAGGCGTTCGTGAATTTTAGCGATCCTGCCTTGGCTCCGAGTAACAAACCAATTGCTTATACGACTGAAAAAGGTCAAACGATGTACTTGTCCCATACCAGTACTTATGTGGGGCTGATCAATGAAGGGACCAACAACCAATGGCAAATCCGCACATCTAATTTAGTTCCGGATAATGGTGTCATCCATATCGTTGATCACATCGTATTTTTATCCGAGAAGACGTAATGAGCATATTGATGATCTGTTTTCTCCACAATGTTTGTGTGGAAAACATTATCTAGAGTTTATTGTTTTGTCTTATAACAAACTAAACAATAGGCCAGTAAATTATGGGTGATTATATGCTAAACCGAAGAAACTTCCTTCTGGGTGCAAGTGCTTTTGTTACTTTATCCGCTTTAGAAGCTAAAGGATTGTCCCTTGAACCTCTAGCGAAAACTATCAAGGTCGGACTGATCGGGGCGGGTTGGTATGGAAAAAGCGATCTATTTAGGCTAATGCAGGTCTGCGATGTCAATGTAGTGGCGATTTGCGATGTGGATAGCCGTCATTTGGAGGAGGCCGGGCGATTGGTCGGAGAACGCCAACGCTCAGGGCAGATTCCAAAGCTTTACAAAGATTATAGGAAGATGCTTGCCGATAATCAATTCGATCTCATTCTGATTGGCACGCCTGATCATTGGCATGCGAGACAGGCCATAGATGCGATACGTTCGGGAGCACATATCTATTTGCAAAAACCTGTTAGTGTTGATGTACTTGAAGGGGAAGCAATACTACGATATGCACGAAAATATAATAAAAAAGTACAGGTAGGAACACAAAGGCGGAGTACAGCGCATTTGATTGATGCAAAGAAGCAGATTATAGACCAAGGTTTACTTGGTAAGATATCGCATGTGGAAATGTGCTGTTATTATCATATGAGAAGGAACGGTAATCCGGCATCGGAGCCTGTCCCGGACTTTCTTGATTATGAACTATGGACTGGACCAGCTCCTTTACGACCTTACGACGGCTTACCTCACGGGGGCTGGTGGCGAACTTTTATGGAATATGGAAATGGTATCACAGGTGATATGGGTATGCATATGTTTGACACTGTCCGCTGGTTATTACAACTCAAATGGCCAACGAAAATTAGTGCAACGGGTGGAATCTATGTGCAAAAAGAGGGAAAGTCGACTATTGCGGATACACAGACAGCTGTATTTGAATATGATGACCTTAATTGTATATGGCAACACCGTACGTGGGGTAATCCTGTGGATCCAGAATATCCCTGGGCGTTTATTATCTATGGAGATAAAGGAACGCTAAAAGGAAGTGTGATGAAATATGAGTTTATTCCAGTAGGTAAAGGTACTCCGATTAAAAAAGACGTGGTTTATGAAAAGGAAAAATTTCCGGCTGATCTGGAGGAGCCTAGGATTGAACTGCACACCGCTCCTGCTACACGACAACATCTATTGGATCTATTGTCTGCAATAGAACATGATCGATTGCCTGTAGCTGATATCGAAGAGGGCTATATATCGACAGCCTGTTGTATACTTGCCAATATTGCTATGCAATTAAATAGACCATTGCGATATGATCCATTGAAAAAAATATGCACAGATGATCCCGAAGCAACCAAGTTGTTGAAAAGACCTTATCGAATGCCCTGGCAACATCCTTATCTGTCCTAGTAATAAATTATGATATGGTGGTTTAGTATGTCGATTTCACATGATCTTTATTGACCATTGTGGTGCTGCCAGTTTTGAATTTTTTATGTCGTCATTTTGAGCAGCCCGCTCCCTAACTCGCCTGCCTGTATGATGCTACTCCAAAAGTCTCCCCTCCTCGTAGGAGCAAATGATCCTGTTTTTTTGGTTGTGAAACCAATGGTCTGAGATTTCCCTTTTAAATATGCTCGTATCGATTACATCGTAATATTTTACATGTTTTTACGCGTTTTATACATCTCGGATCTAATTTATATTATTTCTTTTGTTTAAAGATCAATTGTCAAGCGACTGTCAGGCGGCCTAAGGAAATTTTGCTGCTTTTTCAACTCGTCAAGTACCTAGAAAAGCAGATGTGCAGAAAGTAGTTATTTTCCCGCACATCGTAATGCAATTGAAAAACCATGGATTATTGAACTTCGATAGAAATAGAATTATGAGTCTAGAGGACAACGCAATATTGCTCTTACAATTGGCTGAGGGGAATCAAAAGGCATTCGAAAAGCTCTATTATAACTATAGAACTCAGATTTTTGGCAGAATATTAAAGCAGGTCAGATCGGTGGAGTTTGCGCAGGATATCGTTCAGGATGTATTTGTAAAGGTCTGGCAGAATAGAGCGCAGATAGATGTTTCAAAAAATTTTAAATCCTATCTCTATACAATTGCACAAAGTACAGTCTACGATTATTTTCGGAAAATAGCTTCAGACCAAGCTAAATGCGATCAATTGATGATTCTATCGAGGGGCACATGTTCAAATAATATTGAAGATGGAGTCTCTTATAAAGAAATGGAGAAATACCTCAATGATATATTGGATATTATTCCCGAGCGATGCCGGGAAGTCTATGTACTCTGCAAACTCGAGGGCAGGAGCTATGACGAGGTGTCCAAACTTTTGAATATTTCTACAGCAACCATCAACAATCATATGGTTAAAGCGTCGAGTATTATTAAATCACATTGGAATTGGAATTACTGTTGCTTTCTTATGATGTTGTTTGCAGATTATCATCCGATATTTCTTACCTAGCGCTTTAATCGTCGCTGTTTTTCTTGCGATTTTTTTTAAAGAATACCACTCGATATTTTTATTTAGGTCATGAAAGTGATTCTGCCCTTCATACTATTCAACTCAATAAAATATGCTTTAATAATTCAGGAGAGAGCCCAACAGCTCATGTGTTTGCAGATAATTATTATTTTTTTTCGATTCGGCATAGTTGATATTTTTTTTGCTTACGTATAAGAGGTAAAGTAAGACCAATTATACTGTGGAACAAACCAAATTAATAAGCTTATATAGAAGATACATCGCTAAACAATGTACAGATGAGGAGATCCATCTGCTCATGCATTATATGCGACAAAAGGAGCATACAAAGCTTTTCAAGGAACTGATCTTGGAAGATTTGCAGCTTGAAGATGAAATCGAGTTAGATGAAGATGCCAGAATGGCTATTCAGCGGCTTGATGAATATTTCGATCGTGAATATTTTCATCAGAATCGGAAAAAGAGTAGTAGGAGATTATTCCCGTGGCTATCAATCGCAGCTGCAGCTTCAATAATCTGTGCAATTTCGGTATTATGGTACACTCATGGTGATAATGAATCTGAGCCTGTGGGAATAACGGAAAATCAAAGCACGCTGATAACAAGTAATGGTAAAGAGATAAAGCTTGATGGTACCTCCAACATTGAATTATTGCGGGAAAATGGTGCAGTGATTTTACAGGATAGTTTAGGAGATATCCATGTTAAAACACTGGATAGTCTATCAGGTCTTAAACGTCAAATTATTTATCAAACCATCCGGACAGCCAAGGGCAAACAATCACGTATTTATCTTACCGATGGTAGTGCTGTGGTTTTAAATTCTGATTCACAGCTCAAATTCCCACTTTTCTATGCTGAAGGTCAACGGGAGGTCGAACTTCAGGGAGAAGGATTTTTCGACGTAGAATCCAACAAGCATAAGCCCTTTATCGTTAAAACGCACGATCAACGTATCAAAGTATACGGAACCAAGTTTAATGTAAATAATTATGAAAATGAACAGACAACCAAAACCACATTATTTCACGGTAAAGTGTCTGTCCAGAATCTGATTGGATCATCTCCACAGAAAGAATACATCCTTAAACCGGGTGAACAGATTGTCCTCGATAAAAAATCCAAAGCTTTAATACAAGATAAGACTGAAAACGAGGAGCAGGTATTGGGATGGAAAAACGGCGTGTTTGTTTATGATAACGCGACATTAAAAGAAATTATGCGCGATTTTGCTAGATGGTATAACATTGAGGTGGATCTGGAATCCCTTCCAGCACTTACATTTAGTGGAACTATACCTAGAAATTATGAACTGGACAGAGCGCTGAATGTTATTGCGCGAACAGCAAATATCAAGATTAACCGAATTGGAACTACACTAAAATTTGAAAAATAGATGGGGAAAAAAACTTAAGCAAAGAAGCCGACAGTACTGCCATACCGTCGGCACACATTAGGGTAATACAAAATTTTCTAAAAACCTAACATCACAAAAGTATGAATTTAAAAGTTCAATACAAGCATTTGTATTGTTTATTACAGCGCCTATTTTGGCCTGCAATATGTACTCGCAAGCATCTAATCATAATGAAGCTAACATTTGTAATTACATTTTTATGTTCAATTTCGGCATTTGCGGAAGGCTATGGCCAACGTATCAATATCGAGTTGAAAAATGCAGCGGTAGAATCTGTGCTGAAAGAGATCAAGAAACAATCGGGCTATGATATGTTCTATAATATCGATCTGATCAGCCCCTTGAAAAAGACAAATTTTCGAGTGAAGAACGCTACACTTGAGGATGCGTTGAAGGAAGTTACAACTAATTTAGGTCTAGCGTATGCGATAGAAGATAGAATGATTATCATCTCCAAAAGAAAAGAGAACCGGATCATTCAACATTCGATCAAAGGTACAGTTTCCGGAGAAGGAGATAAAAAATTACAGGGTGTATCTGTTGTGGAAAAAGGGACAAGCAATGGAACGACAACAGATGTTGATGGAAATTATAGTATCAAAGTATCCAACCCTAGGGGAGTTCTTATCTTTTCTATTGTTGGTTATGCGAGAAAAGAAGTGCCGATTGATGGGCTTCAACAGATAGATGTACAATTAACGGAGGATAAGAGCGAATTGGATGAGGTGGTCGTTGTCGCTTATGGACAGCAGAAAAAAGAGAGTATGGTCAGTTCCATTACAACAATCAATCCGAAAGAATTGAAGGGGCCGACCAGCAATCTGACGACGATGCTTGCAGGAAGACTTTCTGGGGTCGTTGCCTTTCAGCGGAGTGGTGAACCTGGCGCCGATAATGCACAGTTTTTTATCCGTGGGATCACAACATTTGGAAGTGGGAAGGTAGATCCATTGATTTTGATTGATGGAATGGAATCCACATCTAACGATTTGGCAAGGTTGCAACCTGATGATATCTCCGGTTTTTCCGTCTTAAAAGATGCGGCGGCATCCTCGCTTTATGGAGCCAGGGGGGCGAATGGAGTCGTATTAGTGACCACAAAATCCGGCGTAACAGGCAAAACAAAGTTCAATGTACGTGCAGAGAATTCGATTTCATCGAATACACAAAATTTCAAATTGGCCGATAACATTACGTATATGAAATTGGCGAATGAAGCTGTACTGACTAGAAATGCGCTTGAAGACTTACCTTACAGTCAGAATAAGATTGATCGTACTATAGCAGGAGATAACCCTTTTCTTTATCCTAATAATGATTGGATCGATTTGTTGATCAAAGATTATACGATCAATCAGCGATTTAATATGAATATGAGCGGGGGCGGGAAAAATGCACAGTTTTATATTGCGGGAACCTATAATGTAGATAATGGAGTGTTAAAGTCCGACCATAAAAACAAGTTCGATAACAATATTAACCTGAAAAGCTATCAGATCCGTTCGAATGTCAATGTTAAACTGACACCTACAACAGAAGGGATTGTGAGAACTTCGGGGAGTTTTGATGATTATCAAGGACCAATTGGCGGTGGGGGGAATATCTTTCAGGGCGCAATAGCGGCAAATCCTGTTAATTTTCCAGCTGTTTTTCCGGCATCTGATATGCCTTTTGCTGAACATCCTTTATTTGGAAACGCCAGAATTAACGGACAGACAGAGGCGATGTATTTCAATCCCTATGCGGAGATGGTTTCAGGATTTCAGCAATCAAATTCCTCGACATTAAATGTACAGCTCGAAGTTAAGCAGGATTTTAAATTCCTGACAGAGGGCCTGAGTGCAAGAGTTATGGCTTATACACAACGCTATTCTTATTTTGATGTGCGTAGGAGATATACTCCTTTTTATTATCGTGCAAACGCAACCAGCACGGAGGGTGATAAATATACTTTGGAGTTGTTGAATGAGAAAGATGCAACAGAGTATTTGGATTTTAAGCCTGGAACGAAGGTTGCAAATACAGTTTCCTATCTAGAGGCCGCGGTTAACTATAATCACACTTTCTCAGAAAAACATAGTGTCGGTGGTTTGTTAGTTACCCAACTGCGGAGTTTTGTATCAGGTGATGCAGATAAGCTTCAAAATTCGCTGCCTTATAGAAATCAGGGACTTTCGGGAAGGTTTACTTATGGTTATGACGGTAGATATCTGCTCGAAGCAAATTTTGGATTAAATGGCTCTGAACGTTTTGCGAAAAATCATCGTTATGGCTTCTTCCCTTCGATCGGTGTGGCCTGGAATGCTTCCAATGAGGAGTTTTTTAGACCATTAAGACAGGCAATAACAAAGCTAAAATTCAGAGCAACTTATGGATTGATCGGTAATGACCAGATAGGTGATCGCAATGACCGTTTCTTTTATTTATCGGATGTAAATCTGAAAGATGGTGCTCACGGATCGTCTTTTGGTACCAATTATATCTACAGCAAACCTGGGGTGACGATTTCTAGATATGCAAATGAAGCGATTACCTGGGAACAAGCATCGACTGTCAATCTGGGGATGGATCTTAGCCTGTTTAATAGTGTCAATATTATTCTGGATGCATATAAAACGCATAGAAAAAATATTCTAATGAACCGGTCTTATATTCCTACAACAATGGGCTTATCAGCTGGTATACGGGCTAATGTGGGCGAGGCCGAAGGAAAAGGTGTAGACCTCTCCGTAGATTATAATAAGAATTTTGGCGATATGTGGATCCAGGCAAGAGGAACGTTTACCTACGCGACGAGTAAATTACTTGTCAATGAAGAACCTAATTACCCATCCAATTTAGCATACCTTTCCAGAATCGGTCGTTCGCTTAGTCAGGGCTATGGACTGATCGCCGAACGGCTATTTGTCGATAATGAAGAGGTGAAAAACTCTCCGGTTCAGAATTTTGGGGAGGTCATGGGAGGTGATATTAAATATCGAGATATGAATGGAGATGGCGTAATTACATCACAGGATTATGTTCCGTTGGGGCTGCCTACAGTACCTGAAATTATCTACGGTTTTGGACTATCTGTCGGTTATAAGCAATTTGATCTTAGTGGATTCTTTCAGGGCTCTGGCAGGTCATCATTCTGGATTGACCCGGATAAAACAAGTCCTTTTGTTATGAATGGCCCCTATCAGCATGGTTTACTACAAGCCATTGCCGACGATCATTGGTCAGAAGAGAACGGGAACATTTATGCGTTCTGGCCTCGCTTGAGTCCGAATCTGAACCGGAATAATCTTGAATCTTCCAGTTGGTGGATGCGTAACGGCTCATTTTTACGGTTAAAAACAGTGGAATTGGGCTATAACCTCTCGAGCAAAATGCTTGATAAAATGGGGGTAGGGCCAATCAGACTTTATTTAAATGCCAGTAACCTGTTCGTTAAAAGTAGCTTTAATCTCTGGGATCCGGAGATGGGCGGTAATGGCCTCAGATACCCGCTTCAAAAAGTCTACAATTTCGGATTAAATGTCCAATTCTAATACAAAAAAGAAATTCAATATGAAAAGATATACGATTCGTTTGACCCTTTCGGCGGCCTTGCTGCTATTTATGATGAATTCCTGTAAGAAAAATTTTCTAGATGTGGTTCCGGACAATGTCTCTACCATCGACCATGCTTTTTCAAACCGGAATGAAGCTGAGAAGTTTTTGTTTACCTGTTATGACGGCTTGCCTAGAGAGGGACATCCGGAGATGAATCCGGGTATGAACACGGGCGATGAGTTTTGGATTTATTGGCCAATGCATAGCAGTGAAGATTATTCGACCCTATCTCCGTATAATATTGCCAGGGGACTTCAAAATAGAAACCAGCCAGAAATGAATTATTGGGATAGTTTTGACGGGAAGTCTATGTGGAATGGAATTCGGAACTGTAATATATTCCTTGAAAATATCGATCGAGTCAAAGATGTTGAACCTTATATGAAAGATCGTTGGATTGCTGAAGCAAAATTTTTGAAGGCTTATTTTCATTGGTATTTATTCAGAATGTATGGCCCTATACCTGTTGTTGATAAAAATTTGCCAATTAATGCCTCGCCTGACGAAGTAAAGGTAAGTCGTCAGTCTACCGATTATGTTGTAAATTATATCGTTGGTCTACTCGATGAAGCCGCTGCCGGTGAGGGAAGTGTTGGTTTACCAGAAAAAATATTGGACCAAAGTACAGAGCTTGGGAGAATAACCAAACCGATTGCTTTGGCAATTAAGGCCAGAATACTGGTTACTGCTGCAAGTCCCTTGTTCAATGGAAATCCGGATTTTGCAAATATTAAGAACCGCGATGGAAAAACATTATTTAATGCAACTTATGATCAAAAAAAATGGGATAGAGCCGTAGAGGCATGTAAACTAGCCATCACTGCCGCCGAAAAAGCCAATATCGGTTTGTATCGCTTTAATTCACCAGGGAACCCCGTTGATGATTTCACGAAAACGGAAATGAGCATCCGAAATGCCGTATGTGAAAAATGGAATACAGAGCTGATCTGGGGGACAACCACCAAGCCGGACGACACCTGGACCTTGCAACTTTATGCTAGTCCACAGCTTGATCCGAATGTAGCCAATCCGAGCTTAAAGGGGCAGCTGGCACCTACCTTGAAAATGGCTGAATTATTCTATACAAAAAATGGTGTTCCTATTACAGAGGATAAAACTTGGGACTATGTCAATAGATTTCAGCTGCGGACTGCAACAGCTGCGGATCATGGGATACAGAATGGCTATCAGTCAGTTGGACTGCACTTTGACAGAGAGCCGCGCTTCTATGCGGATATGGCATTTGATGGGTCGACATGGTATATGGAAAATGGGAATTTTAACATTAAGGCCAAATCGGGACAGCATTCCGGGAAAAAGCAAACTCGTATATATTCAGTAACAGGTTACTATACCAAGAAACTGGTGAACTGGAAAATGGTCGCAACACCGATAAATGTAGTTGTTGAGCGCTACCCTTGGCCTGTGGTGCGACTAGGAGATCTTTATTTGCTGTATGCAGAAGCATTAAACGAAACGGATAATAAGACTCTGGCGTTGGAATATGTGAATAAGGTAAGAGATCGGGCAGGGCTTAAATCCGTTGAGTCTTCGTGGGCTAACTTTTCTAAGAATCCAAATAAATATACCGATAAAAATGGTTTAAGAGAGATTATACAGCAGGAACGTTTAATTGAAATGGCCTTTGAAGGCAGCCGTTTTTGGGATCTCAGACGCTGGAAAAAAGCTGGAGAGATCCTGAATCAGCCTATTTATGGCTGGGATGTGATTCGGTCAGAATATGTCGATTATAACCGAAGGATATTATTATTCAATCAAAGTTTTAACAGTCCGAGGGATTATTTTTGGCCGATAAAAGACGATAATATCTTAGTAAATCCGAATCTGGTTCAAAATGGAGGCTGGTAAAAAGCTAGATAAAACTTAGTATTCAAAATCAATCATTAGAAAAGAACAAAAATGAAACGATTAATATATATGTTGTATGTAGGACTGTTGTTCGTCGGAACAATCGGTTCCTGTCGTAAAACGGAGGTAGGGACAATAGACAAAAGTGATACGCAGGCTCCGGGACCTGTGAGCAATGCCAAGGTTGAGAATTTAAATGGAGCCGCCAAAATAACCTATAGCTTACCACAAGATGATGACTTATTGTATATAAGGGCTGAGTATACCACGAAACAAGGGGTCGTTAGGAACACAAAGGTTAGTAGGTATTTGGATAGTGTTGTTTTACAGGGTTTTGCCGATACAGATGTTTACGAGGCAAGGCTATATGCTGTGGATAAAAGTGAAAATGTTTCTGTCCCATTAGTAGTCAAAGTACAACCCAAAACACCGCCTTTTGAGCTTGTTAAACAAAAACTAGTCGCTAGTGCCGCTTTTGGCGGCTTGGATGTTGGTTATCAGAATGTAACTGAATCGGATGTCGCCATAGTTATTTTAGCAAATGATAAACTTGGCAATTTTGTGCCATTGAAAACGCTGAATACCAAGCTAAAAACGGGGACTTTCGGTGCAAGAAATCTCGCTTCAGTAGAAACCCGATTTGGACTGATGGTACGGGATCGCTGGGGTAATTTATCTGATACTACTTATGTGACTTTAAAGCCTTTCTTTGAAGCACAATTGGATAGAACAAAAATGAAAGGAATAAATATAAATGGTACAGATGCGAAGAATTATCCTGGAAATGAAGTGGAATATCTTTTTGATGGTGATGTAAGTAATAAAACAGCTTATCATACCATTGATCCGGTAAGTATGCCCCAATGGTTTACCTTTGATATGGGGCAAACTGCTAAGTTGAGCCGTTTAGTCTGGTTTATGAGACAAGGGTGGTATTTTCATCTTCATAATCCGAGAAAAGTGGAAATATGGGGTTCAAACAATCCGAGCCCGGACGGTAGTTTCACTAATTGGATATTATTGGCCGAACACGAGCAGATTAAACCATCGGGGTTGCCTCCAGGGCAAAATTCTAATGCTGATATTGAAGCGGCGCTAGAAGGAGAGACCGTAAATATCCCCGTGGATGCTCCCGCAGTAAGGTATATCCGATTTAAAACATTGCGCAATTGGTCAGATGGAGTTTATGTGAATTTCACTGAATTAGCTGTGTGGGGAAACCCACAATAGGAATTTATTATAATGATAATTAATAGTGAAAATATGAAAATGACTAAATATCTGACCTGTTTCTTCCTTGTCACCGTAGGATTATATATGAATTCCTGTACCAAAGAAGATGAGTATAAAAAAATAACAAAGGATGGCGAAATTTATTACCCAGGTCGAGCGGATACAGTATTCGTCCATGGTGGTAATAATAGAATTAAATTACAGGTTGTTTTGGGAAACGATCCATTGATAACCAAAGTTAAGGCATTTTGGAATAATTATGCTGACTCAGCCGAAGTTGACGTTGTAAAAACAACTGGCAGAGATACTGTTGATATGCTAATCAATAATCTTTCTCAAGGCACCTATTCTTTTGATGTATATACGTATACCGGGTCTAAAGCTAAATCAATAGTAAAACAAGGAACTGGTATGGTGTATGGGGATAATTATCTAAAGGTATTATCTAACCGTACGGTGAAGACTTTAACTTACTCATTGGATGGAAGCAAGCTCTTTATTGACTGGAATTCTCCATTGGAGGGTGAAAAGTCCATCGAATTAAAATATACTACTGAAACTGGTACTACCCAAACCATAGTGGTTCCCGGTGGAAGTTTGAAAACGGAGATTTCGGGCTTTAAGAGCAGTACTAAGCTTATTTACAAATCTATATTTTTACCTGAACCCAAGGCCATAGATGAGTTCTCAGTAGCACCGAGTGAGGTCGCACTTCCAGCATTCGAGCGCGAAGTGGATAAGGCAAACTTTAAGGTATATTCGCTTCCAACAGATGTTCGGGATAATTGGGGTTGGCTGATGGAATATCTTTGGAATAAAGATTATGACGGCAAAGGCTTTGCTTCCACTGAAGGGTCTTCGCAATGGTTTACTTTTGATATGGGGGAATCTGTTTCTATTAGCAGGTTTAAAACCTGGCAGGCTGCTGACCGTATCTTTAAAGCTGAGAATGTGAAGAAATTCGAAATCTGGGGCAGTAATAATCCGGCTCCAGATGGTTCTTGGGCAAGCTGGACAAAATTGGCCGAATGTCAGTCCATAAAACCTTCGGGATTACCGGTCGGACAAACAACAGACGCAGACATCAACTACGCAAAAGCGGGCGAAGAATTTGTACTTCCTCCGGGAACGCCTAAAACGAGGTATATCCGAGTTAAAGTGCTGGAAACTTGGGGTGGAGGTACATTTATCACCATGGGAGAACTGACTTTCTGGACAAGTGATCGGATCGTAAAATAAAAACCATTTTGGTACCCGCTAAAAGAATATTCAGGGTAAAACCGTCTGATTTTTACCCTGAAATTTATGCAAAATTCAAACAGGTATATATAATGAAATCAACTATGTTTAAAAACACAATTACAACACTTTACTTAGCTCTTGCAGTCAGTGCGGCTTTCGCGCAGACAAATGCTGGTTCATCTAAACTAATTAAGATCGACGGAAATGGTAGCGGACGGCTTTTTGACGGGGTCGGCGCTGTGAGTGCAGGCTCTTCATCAAGATTATTGATAGATTATGCCGATAAATCCAGAAGCGATATTTTAGATTACCTGTTCAAACCGAACTTTGGTGCGGGCTTTACTTACCTTAAGACTGAAATTGGGGGGGATGGTAATACCACCTGTGGTTCGGAACCAAGTTTTGCGCGAACAAGGGCAGAAATGGAAAAACCTCATTACAATCGTGGATTTGAGTACTGGCTGATGCGTGAAGCCGCAAATAGAAATCCGAATATCGAACTTGATGCCCTGGAATGGAGCATGCCCGGATGGTTTAAAGGGGTATGGTCACAGGATAACGCTGACTACCTGGTCAAGTTTATTGAAGGTGCAAAACACTGGGGACTCAAGATGAAGTATATTTCAGGTTGTTGGAATGAACGCGATTATAACAGGGATTGGATTGTCAATGTGTTAAGACCTACACTCGATCGAAATGGCTTTAAAGACATTAAAATAAATGCACCCGAAGGGGCTGGCAAAGCATGGGAAATCAGCGATTTGCTGGTTAAAGACTCTGTATTCAGAAACACAATTTCATCGATCAGCTATCATTATCCGGACTCCTATATGTGGGGATATAGAGGTGAAGAACCAAACCCAAATTCTGTTTTGACAGAATTACCTCTATGGTCTGGTGAGGATTTTTCATTGCCTGGAGCATCCTGGAGAAACACGACCTATCTAGCCAAGAACATTCTAAAGTGTTACATCAAATGGAAAATAGTGAAAGTAAACATGTGGTGTCCGATTGCTTCAATGCCCGATATTTCCTGTTTTTCGAATGTAGGCTTGATGAAAGGGACTACGCCCTGGTCGGGATATTATGAGGTGTGGCCAACGATCTGGGCGGTAGCGCATTTTAACCAGTTTGCCAAACCGGGGTGGAAGTACCTCGATAGTGGCTGTGGGGAATTCAGTGGTGACGGTGCTTACTGTACTTATAAAAACATGGATGGCAGCAATGATTATAGTATTGTGGTGGTCAGTGGTTCAGAGGGGCAGAAATTAACATTCAATATCGCTGATCTTCCTAAAGATAAGTTGCATGTGTGGAAGTCGGACAGTAAAAGCCAATTTGTACAACAGGAAGATGTTTCTGTAGTCAACGGAGAAGTTACATTAGCTGTTGATCCGGAGAGTATTTATACGATTACGACAACGACAGGTCAGCAAAAGGGAGCGCACAATATCCCTAAAGAAAAAGCCTTCCCAACAAAATACAGTGATAATTTTGATAATTACTCCTTAGAAAGAGCGCCGCTTTCGCCAAAATATTTTTATGACAACTCGGGAGCTTTTGAATTAGCACAATCCGAAGGGAATAATAAATACTTAAGACAATTGCTCGTAAACGATATCACCCACTGGATTCCGGATGAATGTGCATATACTTTCGTTGCGCAAAATACAGAATGGGAGCAGGGCGAGATTTCTTCTGATGTTTTTGTCGAAAACGACGCCTTTAATGGAGTTGGCTATGCCGGACTAATTTTGAGAGGCGCCTATGATAAAGCCAATCAATCAAATATTCCTTTCGGCTATCGCTTTAATATCTATAAAGATGGTACATGGAAACTTCAGACAAAGAAAAATATACTTGCAAGTGGAAATGTGGATGCCAGCAAATGGCATAAACTAAAGTTGACCGGCAAAGGAAACAATATCAAAGGTTATATAGATGGTCAACTCGTTGTCGATGTACAGGATGATACCTATTCAATTGGCGCAGCCGGTTACGTATCGGGCTTTAATTTTGCTGGATTCGACAATCTTGTCCTTAACTACACGCCAGCTTCAGGTCAATTGTTGTCCGCATGGAAACCAGCTACCTCTCCAGCTGATCCCGTGGGACATAGCTTGATTGGTGCATTTGATGGCAATAGCCTTTCCAAATGGAGTCCAAAAGCTGATGGTAACGAGCAGCATCTGGTCGTGGATCTTGGTTCTGTACAGAAAATCAAAAGATGTGAAACCTTTACGGATTTTGTGGATAAAGGAGCACAATACAAAATTGAGTATTCCGCCGACAATGTAAAATGGTCTGTTTTTGCAGATAAAACCAACAACGCTAAAATATCAATTCCATGTTTTGCTGATGAGGGCAATGCCAACGCAAGATGGGTACGATTGACAGTGTTACCTGCAAAAGATAAGACTATTGCCAATATCTATGAATTTAAAGTTTATGGAGATTAACTAGCTTTCCACAATATAATGAGGGATTTGAAACACGATATATCATGAAGAAACTGTTAACTGTATTTTATTTTTGCTGCTTCGCTCTTACAACTGTATCTGCCCAGCAAAAACCCTTAAAATTGTGGTATGACAAACCAGCGGAAATTTGGGAGGCCACATTACCGCTGGGCAATGGCCGATTGGGAATGACACCCGATGGCGGCATCTTAAAGGAGCGCATTGTCCTGAATGATATTACTTTATGGTCTGGAAGTCCACAGGATGCCAATAACTATGAGGCTTATAAAAGCCTTCCGGCCATTCGGAAACTTATTTTAGAAGGTAAAAATGATGAAGCACAAGCATTGGTAAACAGCAATTTTGTCTGTAAAGGTGAAGGCTCAGCGGGAGAAAGGTGGGGTAAATTCCAAACCATGGGTGCATTGCAAATCGATTTCACCTATAAGGAGGATCAGGGAGATGGTCAAAAAGTTAAAAACTACCGTCGCGAGCTTCTATTGGACCAAGCCATTGCGAATTGTACATTTACACGTAATGGTGTAAATTATAAACGAGAGTATTTTACAAGTTTTGACGATGATGTCGATGTTATTCGGTTGACAGCAGATAAGCCAGGGCAGCTCAATTGTCGTATTGCGATGAATAGGCCTGAACGTTATCAGGTCAAAACGGTGGGCAACGAACTGCAGATGTCTGGCCAACTCAATAACGGTACCGATGGTAATGGCATGAAATATCTGGCTCGGGTACAGGCGGAATTGAAGGATGGGACTATCCGTCCGGAAAATAATAAGCTGGTTATTGAAGATGCTACTGAGGTATTGATTTACGTTTCTGCTGGAACTGATTTCAAGGGCTTTGACTTTGAAGAAAAGACAGGTCAATTGTTGTCTGCGGCGATGAAAAAAAGTTATGATCTGCAAAAACGCAATCATATAGCTGCATTCAGCAAGCTCTTTAAACGTGCTTATATTGATCTTGGAGAAGGGACAGCAGCAGATTTACCAACAGACCGCCGGATCGCCAATTTCTACAATAATTTCAATAACGATCCGTCACTCGCTACGTTGTTTTTTCAGTATGGGAGATACCTGAGCATCAGCAGCACGCGGGTAGGACTGTTGCCTCCAAATTTGCAGGGCCTTTGGGCGCAGGAGATCAACACACCCTGGAATGGGGATTATCACCTGGATGTGAATGTACAGATGAATCATTGGCCTCTGGAGGTGGTCAATCTATCTGAACTTAATTTGCCACTTGCGGAATTGGTGAAAGGTCTTGTTGAACCGGGAACGAAAACGGCTAAGGCTTACTATAATGCTGATGGTTGGATAGCACATGTCATTACCAATGTCTGGGGATTTACAGAGCCCGGCGAGAATGCATCATGGGGAGCATCAAATGCGGGCTCTGGATGGCTCTGTAGCAATTTATGGGATCATTATGCTTTTACCAATGATTTAAACTATCTAAAGGATATCTATCCTGTGCTGAAAGGTTCGGCTGAATTTTATAAAAGTGTATTAGTGAAAGACTCTAAAACAGGCTGGATGGTTACTTCCCCCTCAGTTTCGCCGGAGAATACGTTCTTTATGGCTAACGGAAAGACCGCAAGTATCTGTATGGGACCTACCATCGATAATCAGATTGTGCGGGAGCTGTTTACTAATGTGATCACCGCCTCCAAAAAGCTGAGAATTGATAACGCATTTAGACAGGATTTGGAGCATTTGCTGCAAACGATACCTCCGGCTGGAGTGATCAGCAAAGATGGACGTATACAGGAATGGTTGGAAGATTATAAAGAAATCGAACCTACCCACCGTCACGTTTCTCATTTATATGGGGTTTATCCGGCTCCATTAATCACACCTTTATCTACTCCCGACCTTGCGGAAGCTGCAAAGAAGACACTTGAAGTGAGGGGAGATAATAGTACGAGTTGGTCTATTGCTTATAAAACCTTGTTTTGGGCAAGACTTCATAATGGAAACAGAGCGTTCAAATTGATCCGGGAAATGTTGAAACCGGTAGCTGATCCCAATAATATGGGCGGTGGTGGTGGTGTTTATCCAAATCTATTTTCCGCACATCCCCCATTTCAGATCGATGGCAATTTCGGTGCTACAGCGGGTATTGCAGAAATGCTGTTGCAGAGTCATGATGGCTGTATAGATCTGTTGCCTGCTCTACCTGATGCATGGAAAAATGGCGAGGTGAAAGGCCTCAAAGCGAGGGGCAATTATACGGTCGACATGAAATGGAAAGACGGTAAATTGATCAAATATACCATACGCTCCGCGAAGCCGGAGAAAATAAAAATCAGACTAAATGGTGGCTACCAGTGGTATACCACAGTTAAGAATATTTAAGTAGCTGTTTGAAAAAATGCCTCTCATGTGCATTTTAAAAAATACTATTATCTCCCTTACCGATAAAGGTGAGGGGATAATAGTTCAGCTTTAAACGATTAATATCATTGATATCAAACCAATAAGCACCGTGTGTTTACTGATTTTATCCTTTATCTTTTTTGTTAAAATTAAAACGTCTTGCAATACTGAATCCCCATCTAAATTGCCCTTTTCCCCATGAACTGTTGGTCTCACTGATAAACTGTGATTCTTGTGTCGCTGTTGCATTTGTAAAATTGAGATGAAATATATGCCCACCGGTATCCATTTCCAAACCAACTCCCAGCGCATTGTAGTAGCGCTGGCCAGTTAGCTCTTCGCGGTATTTCTTTTTCGAGGATTGACGGAAGGGAAGGAAATAGTCGGCAACGAGTGCTATCCTTTTACTGACTTTCGCCCTACCACCAATACCGATAGCAAACATGTTATTCTGGTCATTATAGGCTGTATAATTACGGTGAAGATAGGAAGGGACAACAGTAAGAGAAAAACTCGAACTGAATTTTCTGGCAATAATCAATTGTGTCACATAGGTCAGACGGTCGCTGAACCCTTCGAAACTTGCCGCTGAATGTTTTTCTTCCGAAGCCTTCATTGCCGACACGACTGTGCTTCCAAAAAAGGCGATCGAAACAGGTACACTGTTGTCTATTGTTTGTTCAACAAAGCGGTATTTGATATTACCTTCATAGAGTTGTCTGACTTCTGTGGCACCTTTCGCTCTAGCGATTCCAATGTTGATATTATCCGTTAAACCATAATCAAAACCGATCCTGATATCTGTCGAATTGTCAAGACCGAAGAAATTTTTTGCTCCACCGGCACTTCCTCCAATATCACCAAACCTGTGATCCACCCTGAAGTCCATTTCATTTCGATGAATGGTTTCGGTGGTTTTGAGATTGATCAAGTTGCCTGATTTAAATGTCGCCGTAACTTTTTCGTTCTTTGGCCCATCAAGCTTGATCATTTTATCGAGATCTTCCTGTGCAACTACTTTCAGCGAAATAATAGATAGCATTATGCCTAGTATACTTTTCATAATTGAATAATTATTAGTTATAAGCAGCTTCTATTTTTACTTTCACGACCTCCGCAATTTTCTTTCCGACGATTGAGGGGATACTGATTTTATGGTCTGCAAGTCTGACGTCAAATGCTGCTATAGCTTTTATTGTACCGTTTTTTACATTGAAAGTTGCAGCAGTAGAATAGGGTTTACCGACACCGTGGATTTGTAAAGTACCTGAAACATTCAATTTGTAGGTACCATCTTTGGTTAGTTTTTCACAGTCTTCGATCTTACCTTTAAATTCAGAAAGCGGATATTTATCGCTCTCCATATAGTTTTCGTTAAAATGCTCCTGCATCAGTTTTTTGTCAAATTGGAATGAGGTAATTTTTACCCGAAAGATAATCTCTCCTGTTTTGATATTTAGGGCAGACCCTGCTAAGCTGCTTTTTGCTTCTATATCTTCCAAAGGGGCGCTGCTGAAAAAAGAAATGCTTGCAGCTTTGGAGACTAAAGAATTTGTCTGTTGAGCGAACGTCGCTTTACTCCCGAGCAATAACAGGAGTATACTATAGATATGTATCTTATTCATATGAGTTTTGCATTAGTTTTCCGGCGTATTGCGTTTGATCCAGGCATCCAACAATTCAATTTCTTTCGCTGTCAGCGTGCCCCCGATGGGCATCGTCTTGGTTACCAATACGACGTTGTTAATTCTTGTTATATGATTTTTGACAGAGTTATATCCGTTAAATTCCCAGCGCGCACTGGCAGGTCGTCCAGCGGTATGGCATGAACTGCATTTGGTTTCAAAAAGTGCTTTTGCAAAATTTGTATAGGATACATTTTTTACGGTAACTTCTTCTGGCCCCGAAGGTTCAGGAGATAGTTCCGCTGCTTGTTTTTTTGTACATCCTGTAAGTGCAATCGCTATTACAATAATAGTCAACATGAACTTATTGTTCGGGACGAGCGGTCTAGCTATTTTTAGTTTTTTCATCTGTATTATTTTTTCTCGAAGTGGATGAAGCTATCAGCTTTATTTTTGCACATTTTTATTAGTGATCACTGATCGGGACCTGGTTTAAAAGTTTCAGGTTGCAGTGGGTCGTGTATGGGAATAAGTCACGATAGCTTCCTAAACGATAATTTAGCTGGTAGGTGCGGTAGCTGTTTTGTCGTTCAAGATTGGCCAAACACCAGGGCGGGGGAAGCTAATTCCTTTGTTGTCACCACGTTGTTGATCCTGGCCAAAATAGTACATAGGCCATCCTTTGAAAGTCAATTGTTTTTTACCAAAAACATCGATCACCGAAATATCTGCCGATTTTACGAGGGATGGTAAGGCTCCTTTGTCCATTTGATAGATCGGCCAGACGTTATCATTGCTGAAATCAGGTTTGGTAAAGGTATTTTTATTGAATTTATCAGGTGCAAAGGCATAGAGCGTCCTACCTTTGTCGTCGGTTAAATACAAGGTGCTGCCCGTACCTTCTGTGTAATCTCCCAAATAGTTTTTCCCATCATGCCCGACAAGTTGTGCATTGACAACCATCAGTAGATAATCGGGCTTCGCCACATACCAAATTTTATTTACGGCATCTCCTTTTACAGGATCAGATTGGCTGTCTCCGGCATAATAATATAAGGGCCAACCTTTGTAGGTACTTTGTTTGCTACCATCGGCTCTCGTAATTTCGCCCAGAAGACTTTTGTCGATCTTCATATCGGAACTAGTCTCATTGGTATGATAAATCGGCCAGGTTGCTAAACAATTTCCCGTACATGTAGACACACCTTTTGTATCGTTCGAGAAGAAATAGAGCGTTTTTCCATTGGCATCCGTTAGGATAGTACCAAATTGAACATTTGATGCTGTTTGTATTCCTTTCTTTTTATCTTCAGGAGCTTTATCCTCATCTTTAGAACAAGATATCAATAGGGATAACATGAAGAAGGCCATTAGGGCTGTTTTTACATTTTTTTTGTTGAGTTCCATAATATTGAGTTTTAATTGTTGATATTAGCCATTACGGACATGTTCTGGAAAAGGTTGCCTGCAATGAAAAAAAATTTTTTTTTTCATTGCAGGCAACCTTTTTTGTTAGCTCATCGTACGACATTTTATACTATATTTATCAAAAGAAAAGCAACAATATCGAGTGGCGATAACAGAAGTTGACGAAAAATCTATCCATATTATTAAGGGATGCATAAATGAGGACCGGAGATCCCAAAAAGATCTTTATACCACATATTATGCGCTGGCACTGGGTATATGTTTACGATATGCCGATAATAAAGAAGACGCAATAGGTATTTTAAATGAGGGATTTTTTAAAGTATTTAAGAATATAATCAAATATGATTATCAGAAGCCATTATCTGCCTGGATCAAAAAAATCATGACAAACACGGCAATAGATTTTTATCGCGCTAAAATTAGGCAGGGTTATCTGGTGGATATTGCTGTGGTTGAACATGCTATTGCCGATCACGACACGATAACTCAAAAACTGAATTACGAGGATTTGCTAGGGATGATACATCGGCTTCCGCCGGCCTATCGTACAGTGTTTAATCTTTATGCGATTGATGGCTACGGACATGAGGAGATCAGTGATATGTTGGGTATTGCCGTTGGAACTTCAAAGTCCAATTTGCATAAAGCCCGCGGACGGCTAGCTGAAATGGTGAAAAACCAAGAGGAGACAAAAGGTAAAACTGGGGAGAATACATGATGGAAAAGGACAAGAACAAGATTGATGAGATCTTTAGAGAAGGTCTCGATGAAGCCAATTTTGACTTTCAGGAATCGCATTGGGAGGAGATGGAGTCTCGATTGAACAATGATCGGAATAAAAGAAAGTCAACATTGTATTTCCTTACAGCATTATCTATGGCAGCAGCTGCAGTTCTCGCTCTTTTCTTTATTTGGGATAAGGATGTGCCGGTAGGAAGCAAAAAAATGGATAATTCTGGTGAATCCGCTGCTATAAATAGGTCTGAGAAGCAGGTAGGTGATACGATCATTCAAGATGACCTTTCACGAGTAACACCGCAAAGGAAAACGGAAAATATAAAATCCGCGTTGAAAGAGGATGTTGACTTTAGTCTTGGGGAAAAAACTGGTGGGGAGCTGATACAAAATAGTACAATAGGAGCGCTTCCAAAAGCAAATAGTGGTATCCTGCGACGTATTGAAACAAAAACCGATTTTACCGTTCCGAAAATGAAAACTAAAGTTGGGCAACTACCAGGTTTTAACTTATCCATAGATCCGGTTGAAACAACAGGAGATCGCTTAGCCGCGTTGTATAATCAAAAGCAAGTTGAGGAGCTCCGTGTACAAAAAAGGGAGCCGTCGGTGTTAACACTTTTAGCAGGACCCGACCTAACGAGTGTAAAGGGCGCCGGCAAATCTTCCTTAAGCCAGAACATTGGTCTGGCGTATTCCTATCCACTGACTAAAGGGTTGAGTGTCTCTGTTGGTGCGATCTATGCCAAGAAGAATTATAAGTCAGCATACAGCTTTTATGCGCCTTCAAATCCTCCCCAATCGACACAATTGCCTAGCCAAGTCAGTGCCGTTTGCGATGTGATCGATGTCCCCTTGACAGCAAATTATACGGTATTGAAAAGTAAAAAAGTAAAATTTAATGTCAGCGCTGGTCTGTCCAGTTATTTTATGCTGAAAGAAAAATATACGTTTGACTATGAAGCCGAAAGCAGCCATGGCGGTAAAAAGGGGGCAGTCTATGAACCCAAAGGAAGTTATGGAGATAAAAAAAGTGCAACCTATGAGGTCAATGGAGAGAACCAGCATATTTTTGGTGTAGCAGATTTTTCAATATCAGTTGAAAAGAAAATCAGCAACAAGGTCAATATCGGGGTAAAGCCCTTTGTTAAGATACCTCTGACAGGAATAGGATATGGGAATGTGGACCTACAGTCAAAAGGTGTAGCGGTTACACTGGGGCTGAGTTTATGATACGATCAGCATATACAATCGAGTATCAAGCTGTTCATGTTTACAGCTGAACCATCCTATCGGGAGCGGGGTTGAGCTTCTATCGTCGGATTAAAAATAATGGGAGCTTTGGACGTATTTGGGAAGTATATCTATGAATGCCTGAGCAGGGCGGCTGTTCAAAATTGACATGTGCAGAAATAAAGTAAAAAAAGTCTATTATTTTGGTAGATATTTTTGCTTTTATACTTTTAAATGTTTATATTTGTCCTATCATAATTTAGGTTTATAATTGGTTATTTAAAGGTTTTCATCCTCCCCGTTTGAAAACCTTTTTTGTTTATGTACTGTTTGCTTAATAATCAATTTCATTGTCTACTTTTCTTTCAATTCTATTTAGCGAAAAAAATCCTACGCTGGCTCTAATTTTAATGTAAGGCCCTTTTATTTATAATAAGAACAGAAATGAATGCGATGTGTAGCACATTTCTCTTATCCTTTTCGGGAGCATAGGGAAATGTTATTCTTCAACTGAAAGCGCTAGGACCCTTGTTGGGAAGACTATCCGTTTCGATTGTTATGCTGGAGTCTGTTAGTTTATTCGCATTTTTTGGATTTTGTTGGAAACATAGGCGTTATACTCTATGAAACTTGGATATTGATCTGTTTTAGCCAATTCTGGGATAATAATGGCTAATTCAGTTCCCAAATCTAAAAACTGTGTTTCAAGAAGCTTAAACCTATTTTCATCAGCACGCTCTTTAGCCTTGGTCATTTCAGCGAATAGGTTTTCCAGTTTATCCAAATATTTTTCAGCTTTCTCGTTGTTTAACTCGGGACGATTTGCATTTCCAACCTGTTCTGTTGCTTGTCTATTTTGCGCACTTTTGCCAGACTGATTATTGTTGAACAATGTATTTATGCCAAAAGCTAGTAGTGTAAACAAGGGTAGAACAATCAGCATAATAACTGGTCTACCACCATATTTTTTAAATTTGATGTAAGCATAATATAAAAGTATACCTCCCAATATAAGCAAACCGATCGCTAAACCTATATTTCCTAAAAATTCATAGACAGGAAGTAATATCCTTGGGACCCTATAAGATGATTGTTCACTGAAATAACTGACTCCAAGAGCCAAAAAAAATGCGCCAATAAATCCCATCGCGAAAGATTTAACTTTTTCTGCAATTGTCTGAACGTTGTTTGCTGTTGTCATTTTGTCTAAGGTCTAAGGGGCTGAACAAATAACATCAGCCTTTATCCATCTAAAATTAATGACTACTGTAAGATTAAATCCTTTGTATTTACAATCCGTGGTAACCCTTTTACAATTCGACAAACTGGTTGATTTTTTTACTTGTGCAATATAATGTGCAAATAAAATCAGACTTTTGTCTTTTAAAATTTACGGCAATGATTAGAAAAATTGAGACGAGCGATTATCAAAATCTGATTCTAATATGGGAGAGTTCCGTATTGAACACGCACGATTTTCTGAAAGAGGCGGATTTTAATTATTATAAGGAGCAAATTCCAACCTATTTTGAACATGTGGTGTTGTTGGGCTATGAGGAAAATGGCGTATTAGTAGCGTTTATGGGAATTTCTGGAGAAAACCTTGAGATGTTATTCATTCACAATGATTATCGTGGTAAAGGAATTGGAAAACAACTTATTTACCATGCTATAAAATATTTGAAAGTGACTAATGTAGATGTAAATGAACAAAATATCCAAGCTGTGGATTTCTACAAGCATATCGGATTTAAAGTGCTTAAAAGGTCCCCATTGGACGGACAGGGTAAAGAATATCCGATCTTACATATGGGATTGGAAGCAAATAGCTACTAAGTTACAGTTCTGTTGTTTTATCTGCGAAGTTAATAGACCCAACCGACTTCGTCTTCTAAGATGTCTTTCCTATCAACTTTATTTCGAACATTTCTATTGACCGTGCAAATCCATCCCCCGTTTGATGTTGTAGCGAATCAAATGGGACTTCCGTTTAATGTTATGCTAATCAAATAGGTAGATTATGATAAATTACTTTAAATTATTTGCCCTTTCCGTTATTTTTATTGCTGTTGGAGCCTGTAAAAGCAACGATGATAATGTGTTTTGTGCCGAGATTTATATTCCAATGGTAAGTAATATAAATTATGTAAATGAAAATGGAAAGGATTTGATATTTAGTGACAATCCACTTTATCCGGTGGAAGGAATCGAAATATATAAAATAGCGCCAAATGACCAACATATTCCGCTTTCTTTTACAATAAACAGCTCGCAAAAATTTATTGCTGTTAATTTAGAAAAAATGGAAAATGGAACATTCTATATACGGCTCAAATCAGATGTGATTGATAGAATAAGCTATACAGCAAAAATCGACGAAAGTGATCCCTGTAGAGACTATAAACTAAAGGAATTGAGGCAAAATGATAAAGCGGGACAATACGATACAAAAACACAGGTATGGACCTTTAAAAAATAGGGACGCAAAATGCTGATAACCAATACAGGTGCGGTGATCTTTAATGCTCGATTTTTCTTGGGAAAATTTCTATGACCTCAAATAAAGAGTGACAAATGTAGCAAGTTTCGGATTTTATCTTTTCCTCTCTTCAGATAGCTTTGTGTTAACTAAAACATTAAGCGATATGCAGATTTTTAAAGATAAAGTCATCCTCATTACGGGTGCCAATAGAGGTATAGGCCAAGCATTTGTAAAAGCTCTATTGAACAATGGTGCAAAAAAAATCTATGCTACCTGTAGAAATTTGAATACGATACCCACATTTGATGACAATAGAGTCGTTATTTTGCCTCTTGATATTACCGACGACAAGCAGATCTCAATGATTGCGTCGATCGCGCAGGACACTGAAATATTGATCAATAATGCGGGAGCTTTAAGCGCGGGAAATATTTTGGAGGGGGACCTGACAGGAATGGAGAATGATATGCATGTAAATTATTTTGGAACAATAAAAATGATGCGCGCGTTTAAACCTATTCTGAAAAAAAATAAACCGTCAAAATTGATTAATATTGTTTCAATTGCAGCTTATTCACCTTTACCCTCTATCGCCGGATATGCAGCTTCAAAGGCAGCACTTTTTTCTGCAACACAATCTGTTCGAATAGAACTGGCTAAAGATAGAGTTGCTGTTTATGCAGTGAATCCAGGTGCAATTGATACGGATATGAACAAAGGAAGTGATTGGGATATGCCGGATGCGGATAGCACAGTTCTGAAAATTTTGGGATATGTATCGGAGGGTATGCTTGATATTGTTCCTGATGTAATGGGACAGGGGATGTACAAGGCCTGGAGCGAAGATCCCTCGAAATTAGCAAAGATTTTTTCAGATTTATACTATGCCGACAATACCAACTAAAGTTATTTAATATGTAAACTGATATTGATCTCTTGTTTAATTCCTCATAAAACAGTATCTTTTTTATAAAATTAGAACTAAGAAACAAGGAATAACAATGTCATTAATAGATTTATCAAAACGCGTAGCGCTAGGAATAGATATTGGGGGTACCAATACGAAATTTGGAGTGGTCAATCATCGGGGTGAGGTTCTTGAAAAAGGAAGTTTAAGAACAGATGATTATGAGCATGTTGAAGATTTCATTGATGCTTTGCATGAAAAAGCTTATCCTTTGATCAGAAGGTTTGGTGGTGAAGAGAACTTTGATGGAATCGGTGTGGGAGCTCCCGATGCAAATTACTATACGGGAACAATAGATCACGCTCCCAATCTTCCATGGAAAGGTGTGATTTACTTTAGTGATTTAATGACTACTAAGTTTAATATTCCTTGTACCATTACCAACGATGCGAATGCGGCGGCTTATGGTGAGATGCTTTTTGGCGCAGCACGGGGAATGAAGGATTTTATTATGATCACTCTGGGAACAGGTGTAGGAAGTGGTATTGTCGCCGGTGGAAAACTCATTTATGGACATGATGGGTTTGCTGGGGAATTAGGCCATACGATTGTTAAACCTGGAGGAAGGAAACATTGGAGTACAGGTTCGGAGGGAAGTTTGGAAGCATATGCTTCTGCGACAGGGATCACAATTACAGCAAAAAAAATGAGAGCTGAATTTCCTGAATCGATGCTAAATCAGTATCCCGAAGATGCCATTAATTCAAAAACTGTTCATGAATGTGCGGTACAGGGTGATCCGATAGCTATTGAAGTTTTTCGTTATACAGGACAAAAATTAGGTGAGGCATTGGCAAATTTTGTCATGTTCTCTTCTCCCGAAGCTATTCTCCTCTTTGGAGGGGTAATAAAGGCGGGTGATTTCATTTTAAAACCTGCGAAATTACATATGGAAAGAAATCTCTTTCCATTATTCAGAAATAAGGTAAAACTGGTTTTCAGTGAACTGGAAGAAGCGGATGCCGCTATTCTTGGAGCGAGTGCTTTGGTTTGGGAAAAGTAAGTGGGTAAATGCGGAGGATTTAGAGTGGGAGATGGCGAGTCAATAGGTCCGTGATTGGAACAGTATTTTTTAATTTGTTGCAGGAGGTATGGGAAACGCAATCAAAAGGCATAGTATTTGCTGAACGTAATCTTTAAAAATTGAATAGTTCTGAACAATTAAAAAACAAATTTAAATAGATGAAAAAGGTTATTTTACTTTTTGTATTGCTCTGTACAGCTTTTTTTTCAAAAGCAGATCAGCTCCAAGCGTTAACTCAGGCACAGGCAGAGAAAGCCGTTGGGTATCTTAAAAAAGAAGCGGTTGTTATTTTATGGTGCAGCTGTTGTGATAATGAGACTCCCAAAAAAGTCACTGTTAATGAGGTGTTTTTTAAAAAAGATAATGATGGGAAATATTATTCTGTCATATTAAAGGGTAGAGATGAAAATGGAAAGGATGTCGAAGAATATTTAGATCTAGCCTATGTGTTTGTGAAAAAAGGCAATAAAGCAAAAAGTTTAGGCAAGGTATTAAAATTTGAGTGCGATCCCTGTACCAAACCATTTGATTGGTCGGTTTAGGTGATACAGCAATCTCGAATTTGTTAATCGCTACAAAAAAGGTCAGCATGGAAGATCCGTGCTGACCTTTTTTGCGAAGTGCCAAGACCCGTTTCAAGATTTATTCCGTCTGCATATCAATATCCGAAAAGGGCTTTCATCCCACTGCATGTGTAAAATAGCTGTTCCATCGTTTCCTGTAAGCGGAGCGGATGTTACCCTTTCATTTTTTTATTGCCTTCAAAATGGATCATCCATGCAATGCCAAATTTATCCTGAAAGGATGCAAATAATTCAGCAAAAAACTGTTCGCCCAAAGGCATTTCTATATTTTGGGCGCCCACTGAAAGCTTATTGTAAAGTTCTGTGGCCTCTGTCGCAGATTGTGCATCCAACATCAGATAACTGCCAGTTCCAAAGGTCGCTTTCTGGCCGAAACTCTCCAGACAGTCTGAGCCCATTAGCATAACCGAATTGTTAATATTGAGTGCAGTATGCATAATTTTATCCTTATCAGCTTCTGCAATAGGATGTTCGGGATCCGCAGGCATGTCGCCGAAACGATGAACGCCGATTAGTGGCGTGTTAAAAACTGTTTTGTAGAAGTCAAATGCTTCTTCGCAGTTACCATTGAAATTTAGATACGCGTGCAATAGTGCCATAATTATATAATTTTAGTTGAATACCCCAAAGATAAATTCGACGATGACAGCTGTCTGTCAATAGCTCTAAAATAGTTATGATCAACATGCTTGTGGCCTTTTCGTCTCGGTCAGCTGCTATATGAAGCCTATAACCTTCAAAAAGAAAACAACGGCTAGCAAAAGATGTTTTTTGTTATTTGTGAAACTATTTGTTGGTGATAAAGATTAGCGTATATAATTGACTAAGCATTACTGAATAATTTATCCTTTCCTTTTTGTCATTCGAAATGCTCGTTTAATGGGGATATAAAAAATCCTCCTGCGATTTTAAGCTCAGGAGGATCTCAGTGCGGAAGAAGGGACTCGAACCCCCACGCCTCGCGGCGCCAGATCCTAAGTCTGGTGCGGCTACCAATTACGCCACTTCCGCATTAGGATTTCTTTTGATGTCGCAAATATATAAACCTAACCGTTATCTTGCAAATATTCTGTCGATATTCGTTGTACGGGGCACATTATGAGCTAGATATTTTCAAAATAGCTCCTTTTATCCATTTAATGGGTAAAAGCTAGACGAATCGGAAGGCCTGTGTTCCTGCCGATAGACGATCGGGGATTTTCCTGTTAACTGTTTAAAGTAGCGGTTGAAATTCGAGATATTATTGAACCCTGAGCTTGAGCAGATAGCGGAGACAGTTTCATTTCCGTCCCGTAGGAGCTTGCAGGCATGCTCAATTCTGACTTCAATAAGAAAATCGAAGTAACTTCGTCCAGTACGCGATTTGAAATAATGGCAAAATGCATTTGGAACCATATAGACAATGCCCGCGATGTCACTTAATTTGATGTCTTTGTAAAAATTGTCCATTGTGTACAGATAGATTCTGCTCAGGCGTGTCTCGTCTATTTTCTTAAAAGGTTTAATATCATCACTTGCATCACTGTGGGGTATATTCTGGCTGGCACTGATTTCATTGATGAGCAATAGCAACAAGGGGAGCTGTTCGTAGCTTTCGCAGCTTTCTAACCGTTTGAGCTTCCTTATCGCGCTTGTTTTTGTTCGCCCTTCTAACTGTAATCCAACCTTTGAAGCTGTTAGCAACTTACTGAGCGGGTTGTTTTCAGGAAGATTGAGAAAATCTTGCCCTAATTTGTAAGGATCAAAATGTAAGGTTAATAGTTTGAGAGGAACTGGCGTTCTGCCGTGCTTCATTGCATAATCATAATAGCGGTTCGTTTCGAATTTGAACATATGCGGCGTATTAGCCCCAATGAGGATTATTGTTCCACTAGCAATTCTTTTGGAAGACTGACCTATCGAAAAAGTTCCCTGTCCGGAGACGATATAAATCAGCTCAAGTTCCCGATGGCTATGGAAGCTGTTAGAAGCATGATAAACATCGGCGGTTGCCAAGGTGAAGATTGAGTTTTTCGTTAGGATTGTCTGTCCGAAGTAGTTTTCCATTTATATAATATAAATACGAATATGATTGTGTTGTAAATAAAATTATTAAAATAATATCAGTTTGTCTTAATATTTAACAAATGACTTCAAAAAATGAGGCCTAACTTCGTGTAAAATTATTGTATAATGAACGACAACAGATTTACAATGCGCCTGATTGAAGCCTCTATAGGGGATATTGATCTGGTAGGAGGGAAGAGTGCTTCTCTAGGCGAAATGTTACAGCATTTGAAACCTTTAGGGGTAAATATTCCGGATGGATTTATTGTGACCAGTAAGGCCTACTTTCAATTTATCACGGAAAATCAACTCGATCAGAAGATCAAGGACATACTGCAGGGTGTTGACAGTACAAACCTACGTGAGCTGACCAGTTGTGGGGAGAGGATAAGAACATTGATTCAGCAAGGTGTTTTCTCGATAGCAATGGAAAAGGAAATTCTGGCAGCTTACGAAAAGCTTATCGGCTTAGAGAATGAATACGACTTCGGTGTCGCGGTGCGTTCGTCTGCCACCGCAGAAGATCTGCCTGACGCCTCATTTGCTGGCCAACAGGATACCTACTTAAACATTAGGGGGCAACAAGATCTGTTGATGGCGATTAAAAATTGTTTTGCATCGCTATTCACTGACAGGGCGATCAGTTATCGGGAAGCATTTAACTTTGGCCATTTTAATATAGGTCTCTCTGTATGCATACAACAGATGGTGCGCTCCGACTTGGGGAGTTCGGGAGTCGCTTTTTCTATTGATACAGAAAGTGGTTTCAAAGAAGCCGTGATTATAAATGGATCTTATGGCTTGGGAGAACTCCTTGTTCAGGGCGTAGTGAATCCGGATGAATTTATTGTATATAAACCCTTGCTGAAAAGAGGTTATGCATCGATTGTAGAAAAGAAACTGGGAGGAAAACAGTTACAGATGATCTACAGTACTTCGCAAGGGGAGAAGGTGAAAGTGATCGATACGCCAGAGGAAAGCGCAAAACGGTTTTGTCTAAGTGATGCGCAGATTCTTCTGTTATCCAAATGGGTGTGTATAATTGAAGAGTATTATACAGCACTCAAAGGAAAATGGTGTCCTATGGATATAGAATGGGCCCTTGACGGTCTGAAAGGTGATCTATACATCGTTCAGGCCAGACCTGAAACTATTCATTCATTAAAAAGATCCAGCTGCATCACAGAATATAGGATCAATGCAAAAAACAGATCATCTCAGATTCTACTTAAGGGTACCGCGGTGGGAGACAAGGTTGCTTCGGGGAGAGTTCATAATTTCAAAGGTATCGATAAACAAAATATACAAGAGATCAACTTTAATACAGGTGATATTATGGTTGCAGAGATAACCGATCCCGATTGGGAACCGATTATGAAAAAGGCAGCTGCAATAATTACCAACAAAGGTGGGCGGACATGTCATGCCGCTATTGTTGCCCGTGAACTGGGGGTACCGGCTATCGTGGGCTGTGATAGAGCGACCGAAACATTGCTTACAGGACAGGAAATAACTGTTTCATGTGCTGAAGGTGATACAGGGATAATTTATAAAGGAATAATTCCGTATAGTAAGCATGAGCATGATCTCTCGGACTTACCGGATGTGGGGACGCCAATAATGATGAATATCGGATCGCCGGACATTGCCTTTCAATATGCAGAGTATCCTGCAAAAGGAGTAGGTTTGGCGCGGGAAGAATTTATTATCAACAACTATATCAAGATTCATCCGATGGCGCTCTTAAAACATCGGGAACTGAATGATATGGAATTGAGCAACTACATTAGTTCGCTTATTGCCGGTTACGGGGACGAAGAACAATATTTTATTGAAAAACTATCCTATGGAATAGGAAAAATCGCTTCCGCATATTATCCGAATAAGGTAATCGTTCGTTTCTCAGATTTTAAAACCAACGAGTATTATAATATGCCCGGTGGAAAGTACTTTGAACCCGGAGAGGAAAATCCGATGATCGGTTGGAGGGGAGCTTCGAGATATTACTCAGCGGCCTATAGAGAGGCCTTTGGGATGGAGTGTAAAGCGATAAAAAAAGTGCGGGAAAAAATGGGACTCGACAATGTGGTGGTTATGATACCATTTTGCCGTACGGTAGATGAGTTGCTACGGGTCTATCAGGTGATGGAGGAACATGGTCTCAGACGAGGGCAAAACGGACTGGAAGTGTATCTGATGGCGGAGGTTCCTTCGAACATTATCCTCGCTGAAGAGTTTGCTCGTCATATTGACGGTTTCTCCATCGGGTCGAATGACCTTACCCAGCTGGTACTTGGGTTGGATCGCGATTCAGCCTTGGTTTCCGGTCTATATAATGAACGCAATGCTGCGGTAAAAATCATGATTGCGAACCTTATTCGCACGGCAAAGAGGCAAGGAGTCAAGGTAGGCATCTGCGGTCAAGGCCCATCCGATTATCCAGATTTTGCCCAGTTTCTGGTCGAAGAAGGGATAGATTCAATTTCCGTTACCCCCGATTCCTTTATGAAAACTGTGAAAGCTGTCAAAGAGATCGAAGAAAGATTGGTCGCCTATTAATGCAAAAAACTCCCGGGATTATAATCTCGGGAGCATTTTTATGTAGAAAATATTCTGCAGCGAATTCTTTCAATGTTTCAAGGAGCCTTCTAGATTTACAATCTTTGTTAAATTGAAGCGACCTAATCGGTTGATCGAACAGCGATGATCCTGACAGGTGCTCAGCTACAGCATTGTTCTAAATTATGAGACTATCACTGCTTTTTATAAAAAGACTTTCCCGAATGAAAATGGCATTCGAAGTTTTCTGTGCTATTGCTCATAGTAATTAACAATTTAACGATGAAGCTTAATGGAATATATCGTATCTTGCTATACAATTTAAACCAAATAAGTATTAAATGAGAAGACTGATCTATATAATCTCAGCAGTTATTCTGTTATTGGAGGGCTGCATAGGAATAAAAGGGAATCGGGATAGTAACGAAGGTTGGAAACCATTATTCGATGGTAAGGATATTAAAGATTGGTTTGTCAAAATTCATCACCATGAAGTAGGTGTTAACTTTGGTAATACTTTTAGGGTTGAAGATGGGATTATCAAGATCAGGTACGATCAATACGATGATTTCAATGATCAGTTTGGTCATTTATATTATAAAACGCCCTTTTCGTATTATCACTTAAAATTTGAGTATAGGTTTGTAGGAGACCTTCATAAGGGAGCTCCTTCCTACACGCTACGCAATAGTGGTATTATGTTTCATTCACAAGATCCCCGAACGATGCTGAAAGAACAAGATTGGCCCATCTCTGTAGAAATGCAACTTTTGGGTGGATTGGGTGATGGCCAGCCTCGACCTACGGGTAATATGTGTTCGCCTGGGACAAATGTTGTTTATCAAGGTAAGATAGCCGCCTCACATTGTTTAAATTCGACTTCCAAAACTTATGATGGTGATCAGTGGGTTAAAGGCGAATTAATTGTATTGGGCGATTCACTGATCAAACACATCATTAATGGTGACACTGTTCTTGAATATTCAAAACCGCAAATCGGAGGCGGGGTTGCGAACGGTTACGACCCTAAAATGAAAATTGACGGTAAGTTGTTGAGCAGTGGCTTTATCGCCTTACAGAGCGAAGGCCAACCAGTAGACTTTCGGAATATCTGGATCAAAGAACTGCCCGGATCAGCGAGGAAGTGATCTCCATCTGCTGGATGAGTTTATCAATCATGTATTCCAATGATCGCAGGATGTATATCCCTTAGAAGGATGCTTATCAGTGAACTCTTAAGAAATATAGAACTAGTTGATTCACCATATGGTGTGAAACACGTCTTTTTTACTTTTTTTGTACTGTGATAACAATCTTATAATTCCCTTTCAGTTCTTTTGCTCCATGTTTTGCTGTAGGGTAAGGAGATACATTTTGTAATGCAACGGTATGCCCGTTGACGTTAGTCTCCTTCTGGTATCCTCTGGCTTGCATATCTGTTGTCGCAAGACTCAGGATTACAGGCTTGGTAGCCTTTTCCGATATTTCAATTTCGGCAACTGCAACACCTGCCCATATACAGTCTACCCCTTTAGGGCAACGGCTTTCTTCTAAAATACCATTGAACTTAACTTGCAAAGGATATCCTTTCAACATTTTTTGTTGGCCTTCAGATAGCTCTATACGCTCGGCAGCTTTATCATTTGTTTTAATATTCTTTTGCGAAGTACAACTTATCAGACTGTAGATTCCTAAGCTCAAAATAAGAATTTTATGTAACATCATTTTCTTTTTTGAATTCAACTTATACAAAGTTGAGTAATTATTATTCAAATAAGGCGATTTTAAATAATATTTTGAAAAGTATTCGTCGTACACACTGCCCAATCGGAGATCAATAAATCTTAAAAGCAGGACATGGATTAGGTATTTATTTGGCTCATCAGGTATTTTAACTTGTTTTATCTGAATCGCTTGATTTTTAAACTTATAATTTCCATCTTTATTAAGTTATAAACGTAAAATTTGAGTCCATTACATAACCTTCCCGAAGAGACACTGATTCTTTTATTGAAAAAAAAGAACCAACAGGCTTTTAGTTATCTTTATGATAACTATTCAGAAGCACTCTATGGAGTTGTGTGCCGTATTGTAACTTCGGCTGAACATGCGGAGGAAGTCATACAGGATGTATTTGTAAAGGTTTGGAAACACGTTGATCTTTTTGATGCTGAAAAAGGTAGGCTCTATACCTGGATGATCAATATCGCCCGAAATACTGCATTAGACTACCGAAAATCCAAGGCTGTGCTAAACGAACAGAAAAACCAACCGCTTTCAAATATCGTAAATAGTAAGGAAGAACTGGATCAGACTCAAATCGAACAAAATGTCAAAGCAGATTTTATTGGATTCAGAAATATTTTGGATAAATTAAGGCCTGAATGGCGTATCTTAATTGAAATGGCATACTATGAAGGCTATACGCAACAGGAAATTGCCGAACAGCTTGACGTCCCTTTAGGAACGGTCAAAACACGTACCAGAGCTGCATTTTTACAGCTACAACAATTATTAAAGGAGTATCGTTAGTTTTGGATATTAAAGCATACATATCGTCAGGGATTATTGAATCATATGTTTTGGGGCTTGCATCGGAAGAGGAAGTGAGCATCTTGAACTGTATTCGAAAAAATAATGTCGAAGTGGAACAGGCCATCGCCGAAGCGGAGAAAACGCTTGAAGATTTGGCTGATATCCAAGCGATGACTATGCCTGCATCTTTAAAACAGGATATCTGGAATAGGCTAAATGCAGAAAATCTAGTTGCTCCCGATGGTTCTTCAGAGGGACAGGAAAACGGATTGGACAATAACACTGAACGGCTGGTCAGCAATGCACAGGGAAATAAAACATTACATTTGAAGTCCTATAGATGGGCAATCGCTGCAAGTGTATTACTTGTGCTCAGTGTTGGTGTGAATGTACTGTTTTATCGGCAAACTAATGAGGTGAAGGACCAATTGACTCAAACAAATTTGTCGTTTGACCAACAGCAAGCAAACTTAGCTATCTTACAGGATAAATGGCGTCTAGTACAAAATCCTGCCATCAAAACAATCCCGCTAAAAGGAGTCGAAAATAAACCTAATCTCCAAGCATTGGTATTTTGGGACCAGGTCTCCAAAACAGTTTACCTAAGTCTTGAGCAGATGCCTACCGCACCAAAAGGTAAGCAATATCAATTGTGGGCGATGGTAGACGGTAAGCCGGTGAATGCTGGTGTATTTCCATTGGATGCAAAAACAGATGGTGCAAGCAAAATGCTAGACATCCCCAAAGCGCAAGCTTTTGCGATTACACTCGAGGATGAAGGTGGCAAAGATGTGCCTACGCTTAGTGAACTTTGTGTCATGGGCGGGATCTAAAAAAATGCCCTGATTCGATAAACAAATCAGGACATGCTAAACAGATAAACTACGTTTTTTTGTTATGCTTTAATAAATAAACCTGCAATATTAAGTACAGCTTCTGCAGCAAGTGGTTCGTCAAATGCTTGAGTAGCGGCATTTGATGAAATTTTTCCCATATGACCAGAGAGGCTTGTGATATCCACTCCAGCTTGGATAATATTGTTTTCACCAGCATATATAGGGTCTACAACTGCACCAATACCGGTGTCGTTGCTTCCTGTGATCCACGGTTTTTGATCAGCTGCGGCGCCTCCGCGGGCACGTCGCATCTGACGGATGTGTGAGGCATGTCTCGCTTCGACCGAATGAATCTGTAAGGCTGCTGTAAGTACGACCCGATTGCCAAGGAGTATTCCAGCCTGTCCTTTGTATGCCCGCACGCCAGTATCTTCAAATGCTTGCGCTACAGCTAAAAACGTGTCGTAATTACTAAAGACATTACCAAAAGTGCCACCAGCAGTAAAATCAAATGTGGGTTTAGAGACGGCTTTATTACCGAGCACCTGTTTGAGGAAATTGACATGGGCAATTTCGTGGTCTCGAATGTTGGTGATGGCACCAAGGGGCTTTCCTGATGGAATAAGGCCCGCTTTAGCTACCCCCATTGTATAGTATTCCGCTTCGAGATATTCCAACGTCAACGCGTAATTTAACACGCCATTGACGTCAGTGGGTGCAGTAGCACCGTAAGCCTTTTTAAAGAGCTCGCTAACAAAAAAAGGGAGCGTCGCGAAAGTGATTTTTTTGCTTATAGAAGCAAGATTTTTAATAGCTTCACGACGAGGACTGATTCGATCGCTAAATTCAGGATCTACAGTATTTATTTGTTCAAAAACGTTTAAAAGATTCATGATTGTCAGATTTTAGGTGAATTAATAAGTTGGTAGATCCTTAACATCTATTTTTGATTTAATAAATGGTGCCGCAGCACTCAAAACAACGCTTGGGCTCTTGGCTAGATCTAGTCCATTGGAATCGACAACTTCCTGATTCGCAAAACTACCATTGTCGATCATATCCCTGACCCAGGCGGCGTGCCGGGCTTCGACCGAAACGATTTTGCCCGCCAACAACAGATAGTTTGGATCTTTAATTAACCATCCCGCACCGTTATAGGCTGAAACACCCAGGTCTTCAAATGTTTTGGCGGTGGCCAAGACTGACGCTCGACTGCTAAAATTAATACCTGATAAGTTGAATTCAAGACTAGATATAGCTTTCGCCCCTAAGGCCATTTTAAAAAACTCGCGATGAGCAATCTCGTGATCGCGGAGATCTGTAAAGAAAGCTTTTTCCATTTCCGAAATACCGGAATAAGGATTATTGACTAAGTGGATGTAAAATGCAGCTTCAAGTTGTTCCAATGCATATGCATAATTTAATATGGCAATATCTCCACTGCCAAAATACATGCCTTTACCACTATTGTCCATGTCATTATCATGGTCTTTTTTACAGCTTGTCATACCAAGTATGGCAATTGATGCTATGCTAGCACCTGTTAATTTCAGAAAGTCTCTTCGTCTGAAATCCTTTTTTTCAATTTCGCTATCGGAGATTGATGTTAAGGCGGTTTTTGATGTTATCTTTTTCATAACAAAAATTTTTTAGTTTATAATTTTTCTGTACTTATAAGCATTTACGACTTTTTCGATTGCTTGGATTGCGGAAATTTATATTTTTTTTAATCCTGAAAAATTGAATTAAAGAATATCACCATTTTAATCAAAAATCCAGTTCGCGCTTTATACTTGATATTAATTAATTGAATAGAATAACTATTTTTCCACCTAATAGACCAAAATTTACCCCAACCTCGAGCGCATATTCTAGTAGATTTGACTCATAACTGAAATATAAACCAAGTTCCAAGAACGAAACCAGCGGTTAATTTGTACTGATGAATCAATCAATCAAATGTGATCGCTGATGGAAGTCTATGGATGATTTTAAGAACCAATAAAGACAAACAGACCATTATGTTAACTGAAATCAATGCCTATATGCATCTAAAAAAATATATCAGCATCAATGAGTTCGCTGATCTCGATATGAGTATTTTTTATTTTAAGAGAAGACCATTTATCGTTATGGATTTATCCAACGAAAAGATTTATTTTAACGAGAGCGGATTGGAGTGGTTGCGCACAGAAAAACAGGAGGAGCTGCCAGTTCAATGGATCCGAAGTAAGTATCTCCCGACCAAAAACTGGGTAGGTTTTGCTATAGACAGCAAAAAAGATAATTTGATTTTGCAGTTGATTGATGATTATTATTCAGCTACGTACAATATGCTACTTAGGAATTAGTCTCAGTGCCTTTCTTGCACTTGGATTTTGATGTTTCTATATGGAATTTCATAACAACTACGGATAGTTCAATGCATTAAGCCAACCTCCACATTTAAATATTATACAGGACTTTCGAAGTAAATCGTCGAAAGTCCCTCGGACAATTGAAACTTTTCAATATCCAATCGATTCTATCCAAAATGTAATAATTGTGTATTATTCCTAAGTGAGAGCATCGAAGATGCTGTATTATTTCCGGACTTGCTCGGTTATCCACAGGACGCTCCGGCCTGTAAATGTTTTTTTATGCAGGCAATTGCATGAAACTCGCGCCAACAACTTTTAGTGAACCGTCAATATGCTTCCAGACTCTAAAATATCTGAATTTTCCTGCTAATGGTGTTCCCATGACTTTGCCTTTTGCAGTCATCGTAACAACAGAAAGTGCAGTATCTCCAATAATGTTTATATCGTCAATTTGTGTTGAAGCTTCATCTATAATCATGGATTTCGACCGATGTGCATTCAAATCCATTTCTTTCGTTAGCATTTCTCCTGTCGGGGTCACCGCTATGAGATTATCGTATAAGAGCTGGTCAAGTGTATCCACATTGCTTGTCTTTTGGGCAAGGAAAAGCTGATTTTCCGCTTCGGCGACGTCTTCTTTAGTGATTTTGTTCATGTTCTGATTCTATTATGAATAACATTTACTTTAAAAATAATAAATCATTATTGGTTTATGTCAATTTTACAAATTCTTTTTTGAAAGCTAGCCCCAATCAAGACAGTATCTCGCTTTAATATCAAATGATAGCTATTCTTCAGATAATGAATGGTATAGC
The DNA here is from genome assembly GCF_047784615.1 of Sphingobacterium sp. NGMCC 1.201703. Classification (NCBI taxonomy): domain Bacteria; kingdom Pseudomonadati; phylum Bacteroidota; class Sphingobacteriia; order Sphingobacteriales; family Sphingobacteriaceae; genus Sphingobacterium; species Sphingobacterium sp. NGMCC 1.201703. Next base: position 236,334 of record NZ_JBLOHD010000001.1, read on the forward strand.
ATAGTGATATTTGTTGAATTATATTGAGGTATTTGGCGGGCTCGCGAAGACGACATTAAACAGTTTTTTTGCGGGTTATCTTTCTTAAATGTCCAATTTAAGAAAGGCAACTACTGGCAAGCTACATCAACAGCACCTTCCATGCATCCATCACGCGGCCATGTTCTAACAGATCCTTTGCTTTTAAATGCAGTTGCGTAATGCGGTTTTCGATTCTTGGATCAAGAAGTTCTTTTATCTCTTCAGTATTACGAAAGGCTTCTATTTCTTCATTGGAGGGTAGCGCATGAACAAGAGCCAATAGTCCTAGATTATTTCCGGTTAATACAGTGGAGTGTCTGACTTCACCAGGAAAAGCATCTATACCGATACCTATTCCAGACTTTTCTGCCGGTTTAGCAATCTTAAATAAATTATCACTCGTCACCCTGCAGTACCAGTCGCCACCCAGACGTGCCACTAGATCTAGTTTATGCGGATCTATTTTGCCATTGTTATCCAAAATAGCTTCATTGATATGCATCCGTTTCACTTCTGCTATAATCAAATTTCCAGCTCCACCGTTTTTTCCCAGTGATATTACGTCATTTACTACACATTCCAATTGAATGCGCGATTCCGCTACCCGAGGTGGTCTTATCGTCTCCGATGCCAATTCAGTAAATCCGCCTTTCGAGAACTCGTTTACTTCTTTTGGATAATCTGCGCTTGTTAAATATGCTTGTTGAACCATCTCATAGCTAATGATATTAATTACACATTCAGGTATTTCCAGGACGTTTTCAAGCGTATGTTTCGTGCTGTTATCCTGTGCCCTGGTTGTAGGCGAAAAAACACATATCGGTGGATTGACACTGACCACATTAAAAAAACTAAATGGACTTAAATTGACTGTTCCGTTTTTATCGATCGTGGATGCAAAACATATCGGTCGTGGCGCAATGGCGGCATGTAGATAACCCTGTATTTCGGATGCTGTTGCCGATGATATATCAATTGTTTTTAAGCTCATTCAATTTTTTATTTATGTGAGTTCGGATTAAGAAAAGTGTAAAGAGTAGGGGGCGGCTTGCCTTCTATCGATGAAATTACAGAAATTTTTGTAAACATTCTTCATTGTTACTTGAATACATGTTGATTATTTAGATTTGATATTCCACTGCTATGGATAACATACTTAACGGATGCAGACCGCAAAAGAATAGACGAATCTATAATGGTCGATTTGAAAATACTGTGGTATAATTTCAACGTAAATATGGGATAGTAATTAACTTTGCTATTTTTGGATAAACTTAGATCCTAGTGAAAAGACTTTTTACCCTACTCTACCTTTTATTAATATTAACAACGCTGCATGCGCAAAAATCTACACTCTTTGGAAGTATAAAGGATTCCATCACAGGTTCGCCGATCTCTTTTGCGAGCGTTGCTATCCTCAATCCGCAGGGTGGTGTTATCGATGGTATGGTTGCAGATTCGGTCGGTAGTTTTCGTTTTTTCGATCTGAAAAAAGGGCGCTATTCTCTTGTGGTTAAATTTATCGGTTATCGCCAAAAAAAGGTTGCCGTGGATTTCGATGGCAGAAGTCAGATCAATCTAGCTGAAATTGCGCTTGTGAGCACGGATCAGCGGTTGAATGAGGTGGCGGTAACCGGAGAGCCCTCGGCGCAGAAACATAGTGGTGACAGGCAGCGTTATCAAGCAAGTCAGTATAGGAATGCGGTCGGTGGTACCGCTTTGGATATTGTGAAAAATCTACCTTCAGCTTCTGTTGATGGAAATGGTAATATTAGTATGCGGGGAAATACAGGCATTATAGTACTTATTAACGGAAAGCCTTCCTTTTTAGACCCTGCGACAATTTTAAGCCAGATTGCAGCGAACGATGTGACGGACGTCGAGTATATTACCAGCCCTTCGGCCCAATATGATCCTGATGGTAAAGGGGGAATTATCAATCTTAGGACAAAAAAAGCTGTATCGAATGGTTTTGCATGGATACTCAATCTTCAGGGAGGATTGCCCAGTATAGATGATTATGGAAATCATAAGAGTCAAAAGCGTTTTGGTGGAGATATTTCTTTCCAGCTCAAAAAAAATAAACTTGAATTGAACGGCTCGGCCAATTATCTGCGTAATGACAATGCAGGATTTCGGGAAGGTGATGTCTATACCATTATTGGAGACCGGCAGACGTTCTTTCCATCCAAAGGCGAAAGGAGTTTCGACAAGTACAATTTTGGGATCAGATTGAACGGTGCTTATGCACTGTCAAAGAAACAGCAGATTAATTTGGGGCTGCTGGCGTCGCGGAAATTTCAAGACCGTCTAGCGGATATCTATTATACAAACCGCACGATCCAGCCTTCGTCAGGCAGGGAGCTTTCAGCAATAAATTATTTTAACTCTAATCTTCAGAATAAGCAAGGGGAATTCTATCTTATCGATTTCAATTATCAATATAAGCTCAGCGAAGCGCATTTATTGCAGGCTGCTGCAATTTATGAATATGCCAATATATATGGATCGACCAAAAATGCGAATATCGAACGAGGGACCGATACTGTTCAATGGACAAATAATAATTATACCAACCCCTTACGTGGACTACGGATTTCGGTCCAACACCAATGGAAATTGCCACAGGGCGAGCTGTTGAGCGGTTACCAATTGAGAAATGACCGGCAGAAAGGCAACTTTGAATATTTCGCCACCGAGAAGCCGGGTGAAGCGATGAAACTTATTCCCGAATTTACAGGAAAGTTAAATGCAAATAATACGGTGCATGCTATTTTTAGCCAATATGATCATAAACTTGAACGAACCCAATTTTCACTTGGGCTTCGTTACGAATATTATCAACGGGATGTCCTTTTGCTCAATACTGGAGTAGAATATCCATACTCGGTTCATCAATTGTATCCTACATTCAATTTGATGCATCAGCTGAGCGAGGACTGGTCCTGGAAGTTCGCTGCTTCCCGGCGGGTTCAACGAAATAATAACTTTGAGCTAAATCCTATACCCGAGCGAGAGCACTCAGAGACCTTGGAACAGGGAGACCCAACCTTATTACCAGAGTTTACAACCAATATCGAGACCGGTGTCGTGAAAAAGTTCAACAAGGGAAGTGTATTTTTTAATAGCTATTACCAACATCTTAAAAACCCGATTCAACGCGTTAATTCAGTATATGCAGATACTATCCTCAATCGGGTATTCACCAATGCAGATTATGCAACTCGATGGGGGAGCGAAATAGGTGGGGAAGGGAAGATCCTCCCTTGGCTAAAAATGAATGGTGGACTGAACCTGTATCGTTATAAAATATCAGGACAGGTATTGACATATGAAGAAACAAATACAAACAGCGATTGGGTCTATTCCCTGAACGCTGGGATTCAGGCCGATTTCGCCAGAGATTGGAGTACGGGTTTACAGGTAAACTACCTCTCTGCAAGGCCTACTGTACAAGGGAAGGATTCCCGCTTTGTAACCCCTCATTTCAATTTGAGTAAGAGCTTTTTGAAAGGCGCGATCAAAGCGCAGCTTCAATGGCAGTTTATCGAACTTGGTAATTGGGGAGTCAATGAGCAGCGTATTACGACATCAGCAACTGACTTTTTTACAACGACCAACTATATTTACGAAAAAAATGTATTGATGCTCAACCTCAATTTTAATATGCACAAGCTAAATCAATCTTCTAAACTACCTAAGAGTGAGTTTGGCGAGAAGGAATTTTAGCCCTGTTGCTTCTTGAATTCAGAAGGGGTGAAGGCTGTATACCGTTTAAAGTATCTGGAAAAATTCGATTTATCGGAAAAACCCAATGAAAAAGCAATTTCAGCGATCGAGTTGTTGGTATAGAAAATAAGTCTTTTCGCTTCTTTTATAATATAGGCAGCCAGTATCTGAGAGGCTGTATTATTAGCGTTTCTCTTGCAGGCTGCACTCAAATTTTGAGGGCTCGTATGTAGCAGATTTGCATAGTAAGCGACATTATTTACGATTTTTGATTCTGTGTTTAACAATTCGATAAATCGGAAATATAGGTCATTGGATATCGAGGAGGATTGCTCCATCTTATCTGTATTTTCGAGTATCTTCGCCAATAATGATCTAAACAATCCCTCCTGACATATTTTGTTTTCTTCTTGAGCCAATAGCTCGAGGAGGACTGGTATTATCCCATTCTCTTGTAAATATATGGTATCTGATTTACTGATCTCATCGATCATCCTGGCGATTTCAAGATCTAAGCTCTGATCTATAAATGATTTTTTGACTAGGAGGACAAATCCCGCTATGGGGACAGCCAATTCCCAATGATGTACAGAATCCTTTCGAATGATCAGAACACATGGCGTTCTGACAGGACTTTCATTACCATCAATTACGTGCTTTCCAGATGTATCCGACAAAAATACAAGCTCAAGGTATCCATTGTGTCGATGCGGTTTGGTTACAGCTTTTGAATTGTCAAATGCCGCGACCTTTAACAATTTCTTTGGCTCGAGTTTATTCTTTATTGCGATTGTTTTGCTGTCCATGTAAGTACTTTAGAGAAGTAAAAATAAAATAAATCCTGGTAATGGACAGACAAACTAATGGTTAGTTAAATTATTTGATTGTAGTAAAGATGGTACATTGAAGTGAATGAAATAGTTCTATGTCAGTGAGCTCTACTGAAGGTGAAGTAAAATACTAACTGCTGTACAGTTGATTCAAGTTTGCATAGGCTAAATAGTAATGTTAATCCTTTTTATTGTTTATTTTTATACTAAATTTATCCTTTTTTAAAATAAATAAAACTTTATATGGTATATTTATGTTCTAATTTAGAAATATGAAGTATGAGCTTTTAAAAGAAGTCATCGGATTGCTGGAGCAGTATGAGCGGGATAACCTGGGCGGTAGCCATAGTGCGGACGTCGATGGATTTAAACGTTGGATAGTAACAAAGGAAACCGGCAGTTGCGTTGAACCTTCCTGGGAAGGCAAGGAGAATGGTCGTAGTGCGGAGAGTGTCATCAGCACTTTAATAGTGCATATGAATAGGTTTGCAAAAAGTTATTCAAAAGCTGCTATTTGGGAATCTGATTTTTCCACACAAGAGGAGTTTATCTATCTTATTACACTACGGTCATTTGGTGAGATGACAAAAATGGAATTGATCAGAAGGAATATTCATGAAAAGCCAGCCGGAATGGCTATTATAAACCGTTTAATCAAACAAGGATGGATCGGTCAACAAGGTTCAAAATCGGATCGGCGAAGTAAGGTGCTTTATATTACCGAAAAAGGCTTATTGGCATTGGATCGGCAGATGGGTAAAATACGGCATGCTACACAGATTGTTTCGGGTGATCTGACCTACAGTGAAAAAATAACACTGATCGGTCTATTGGATAAATTAAGCAAATTTCATCAGGCAATCTATGATAGAAATGTCACACCGGATAAATTGTTGGCGGAAGTTAAATTATAATTGACACAATTGGGTAAAAGAAAACAGCTTTGTGGATTGACTGTATTGGCGAAATCTGATGATCAATTGTGTGGCCATATTTTGAACTTGGCTAGATGTAGCCTAGCCCTAGATGTTCAACCTGATCTGTAAAAATGGATTTCAGCACAATGCCGTAAGGAAAGAGCAGACGGGAAAACGTCAGGATAAATACATCGTAGGATTACTCATATAGAAGTAGCTAAATCAACAAAAATGAAAAAAAAGGTAGCGGTTATTGGTGCAGGTTTTTCGGGGCTTTCAGCGGCGGCCTATCTCGCGCAGGCAGGATATGATGTACATGTTTTTGAAAAACATGCGCAGCCCGGAGGGAGGGCGAGGCAGTTTACCACAACCGAGGGATTTAAATTTGATATGGGGCCTAGTTGGTACTGGATGCCTGACATTATTGAGTCATTTTTCGTGGATTTTGGATGCAGTACAGCCGATTTTTTTGAGCTCGTTTCGCTCAATCCACAATTCGAAATGATATTTAATTCCGAAAGGATCTGTATACCTGAATCCTATCAGGAATTGAAACAATTATTCGAACAGATCGAACCTGGGGCTGGTAAACAATTGGATCGGTTTATGGAATCAGCAAAATTCAAGTATGAAGTTGGTATGCGCGATTTTGTCAATAAACCCTGTCACAATTGGAGTGAATTTCTTTCTCCAAAGATTGCATTTAGCGCTTTTAAGCTAGATTTACTTTCCAATTTCAGATCCTATGTCGCAAAATACTTTAAGGATCAAAGGTTACGGACGCTGATGGAGTTTCCCGTTATATTTTTGGGCGCTTCACCCAAAGATATCCCTGCATTATATAGCCTGATGAACTATGGCGGTTATGCACTGGGTACCTATTATCCGAAAGGAGGATTTTATCAATTGGTGCTGGCTATGCAGCAGGTTGCTGAGAAGCAAGGTGCCACTTTCCATTTCGATAATAATGTGGAGGCATTCAATATTGAAAAGAATAGGATCACTTCACTCCAGATTAATGGCGCCTATCATGCGTTTGATCTTGTGGTCGCATCAGCCGACTATCACCATATCGAAACATTATTAGCTCAGGAACTGCGAAACTACGATGAAGACTATTGGAAGACCAGAACCTTTGCCCCCTCCAGTTTGATATATTACCTAGGTATGAAATCATCCATTCCTAATTTGACACATCATTCACTGTTCTTTGAGCACTCACTGGACGATCATATTGACTGCATCTATGGTGAAAAAAAATGGCCGCAAAATCCCTTGTTTTACGCCTGTTGTCCATCCAAAACAGATCCTCAGGTGGCTCCTTCAGACGGTGAGAACCTTTTCTTGTTGATGCCCCTGGCAACAGGTATTGGAGATGACGAAGAAACACGTGAGGAATATCTGATCCACATGTTAAAACGTCTGGAAAAGCATACCGGTACGCAAAATCTATACGAACAGATTGCATACAAAAGAAGTTACTGCGTGCGCGATTTTATTAGCGATTATAATGCTTATGGAGGAAATGCTTATGGATTAGCAAATACTTTAAAACAAACAGCGGTATTGAAACCCAAGATCAGAAACAATAAAATTCCGAATCTTTTTTATTCGGGGCAACTGACCGTACCTGGTCCCGGGGTACCGCCATCCATTATATCGGGTAAAATTGTTGCCAAAGAAGCCATTGAATTATATCGTAAAACATAAGACCATGAAAAAGCTATTTGATGAACTCGCTTATGAAGTAAGCAAAAAAACAACTGAAAAGTATAGTACAAGTTTTTCGCTCGGTATTTTGGCACTCAAGCCCAGCATTCGGGCCAGTATTTATGCGATCTACGGCTATGTGCGGCTGGCTGATGAAATTGTAGATAGTTTTCACGGCTATGATAGGCAACGGTTATTGGGGCGTCTCTACCTGGAAACCAACAGTGCATTAGAAGAAGGTATCTCATTAAATCCGATCTTGCAGGCCTTTCAGGAAACCGTACATAAATATCATATCGACCTTGCTCTTATTAATCAATTTCTTCATAGCATGGAAATGGACCTCAATAAGATTGAGTACGATTCTGAACGCTATAAAGAATATATCTATGGTTCCGCAGAGGTCGTGGGCTTGATGTGTTTACAGGTGTTTACCGAAGGCAACCGTCAGCGTTATGAAGAGTTAAAGCCCTATGCGATGAAACTCGGTTCAGCTTTTCAAAAAATCAACTTTTTGCGGGACCTTAAAGACGATTATCAGGTACTTGGACGTACTTATTTTCCAAACCTGGATATGACCCGCTTTGATAATACAATGAAACGCCGGATTGAAGATGAAATTCATGACGAATTTAGGGAAGCATTGCTGGGCATCAAAAAGTTACCAGCATCGGCTAAGTTTGGCGTTTATTTAGCGTATAAATATTACCTCTCCCTGTTTGAACAGATCCGGAAGAAATCTTCCAAGGAAATTCTGGAAAATAGGATCAGAATACCCAATATCCAGAAAGCTTATGTCGCATTTAAAAGCTATCTGCGCTATAAAACAGCTTATCTATAACTTGCTCAGCTTTACATGATATGAACTTAATTATTATACTGTTTACATTTATCGCCATGGAAGGCGCTACCTGGCTGATTCATAAATATATTATGCATGGCTTCCTTTGGATCTTGCATAGAGATCACCATGATCATAGCAACGAGGGATTTTTGGAAAAGAACGATTACTTTTTCGTCATTTTTGCCCTACCCACCATTGCGTTGATGTATTTCGGCTCGTTAAGGGATTACAATTATTTGTTTTACATTGGTTTAGGGATTATGCTTTATGGCATGGCCTATTTTTTTGTACATGATATATTTATTCACCAGCGGTTCAAATTACTGAGCAAAACAAATAATCGTTATTTTTTGGCGCTTCGCCGTGCCCACAAACAACATCATAAACATTTGGGCAAGGACGAGGGCGAATGTTTCGGCTTTTTATATGTTCCGATGAAGTATTTTAAAATGTATAATAACAATGACAAAAAATGATGCAATATACTTATTCGCTTATCTTATTTTTTACGGTCATAATCTGTTTTGTCGCATCCTTCGACAAGCGGCTACGATTCGACCGTGAGTTTGTTCCTTTCTTAAAGGCAGCGGCGCTTGTTGCCCTATTTTTTATCGCCTGGGATGTCTGGTTTACCAGTAAGGGGGTATGGTGGTTTGATACACGATATACTTTGGGGCTGCTTGTGGCAGGATTGCCATTGGAAGAGTGGCTGTTCTTTTTCTTCATCCCTTTTTCCTGTATATTTACTTACTTCTGTATCGATAAATTTTTCAGATTACAGTCTCTTTCCGCTTTTAACAATATCGTAGTCTTTGTGAGTATCATCGTATGTGCTGTGGTAGCACTTCGCTATGCGGACAGAATCTATACAGTCCTCACCGCAACGGTGACCATCGTGACACTCGTGCTGTTCCACTTTGTTCTCCGGGTACAATGGATTACGCAGGCCTCTTTAGTCTTTACCTTGCTTATGTTAGGGTTTTTGCCTGTCAATGGTTTACTCACCGGTACAGGATTGGAGTCAGCGATAGTCAACTACAATCCAACTGAATTTATGGGAATCAGGATACTTACGATTCCAGTGGAAGATGCAGTTTATGGATATACACAATTTCTGCTGGTTCTTTACTTTTTTAAAAAATTTCAAAGCAAGCGACACAGGCTCGGGTCGTAATGCGATTTTTAAAATTCTTATATTTTTGCAAAAATTGATATCTTTATTTCTAATAGACCATTTCATAGATTTATATAAATGCAAAAGTTGGATCAAGAACCCTTTTTATGGATTGAATTGCGCTACGCAATTGTATTCAATCGGGACCAGCTGGCATTTAAAACTTTGTTCAAAACATTTTACTCCGATTTATATGAATTTGGCTACGCAATTATTAAGTCGGCCGAACCTGTGGAAGATATTATCTCCGAGATTTTTATGAAATTGTGGTTATTGGAAGATAAGTTAATGGAAATAGAGAATATTAAGACCTATCTTTTTAGGTCTGTGAGAAATAATGCCATAAAATATCTTGAAAGGCAACATGCCCATGTTGATATTTCAGAAATTATTGACTTTAACTATCAATATCCTAGCGTAGAACAAGAATACATTTCTAGTGAAAAACTAAAGATGATTCAGCAGGTTATTGAGGAATTACCTTCCAAATGTAAGATGGCTTTTACTTTAGTAAAGGAATTAGGCTGTACCTATCATGAAACAGCTGCCATTATGGAGATTTCTACAAATACTGTCGACCGACATATACAATTGGCCCTCCGACGTTTGAGAGATTCTATAATTCTAAAAAAAATAAATAACTAGTAATCAGTTTATTGTTTTTTATTTCTGCTTTCCATTGGTGATATTTGTCGGTTCTTGGCTCTTATTTTAAAGACTCAAAATTAAGATGGATCAAGATCAATTTCTAAAATTATTAAATAAAGAGATTCAGGGAACACTGACCGCCGAAGAGAGGTTACTTTTGGAGCGGTTGACCACTGACAATCCTGATAACGGAGTCCTTTATCATTTTATCAGAAATAAGTATCGAACTCAGCCATCTACCAACGAAAAAGCCGATAAGGCATTTGATCAGCTATGGCATAAGCTAGAAGATACAGATGCTTCAGGTCCTGTCCCAAAAAGAGACGCCATTAAGGGTCGCTATCACCTTTATTTACTAGCTGCCAGTCTGATGATTTTCTTTCTTGCAGGCATATGGTGGTATTCATCCCGCGAGAGTAGTATTGAATATAAAATACAATACAGTAGTGGTAAAGGGGAGAAACGTATCCTCAATTTACCCGATGGTAGTACCGTGTGGTTAAACGGAGACAGTAAACTCTATTTGGCAGCAGATTTTAATAAAAAGGAGCGTAGGGTCAAATTAGTGGGGGAGGGATTCTTTGCTGTCGCTAAAAATAAACAACATCCATTTATCGTATCGTATAATGATTCAGAGGTAAAGGTATTGGGTACTAAATTCAATATCAGAGCGTATCAGGATGAGAACAAAACACAAACCTCACTTGTGGAGGGTGCTATTGAACTGAAAAGCAAAAAGAATGGCGAAACCTATCGGATGGTACCTGGAGAGAAGCTCACTATAGCAAGCAACGGAATAGTCCACCCAGCGAAAGACAAGATCGGTAGAATTATGGTAAAACGTACAGCTCTTACCGTACAGACTGGAGAAAAAATGCCCTCCGAAGCGTTATGGATGGAAAACAAACTTGCTTTTGAAGCTGATCCAATGAGTATTGTTGCTTCCAAAATTAGTAAATGGTATAACAGAAATGTCGTAATCGATAATACCGAATTGGAGAAAATCACCTTTACGGGGACAATGGAGAATTACAGCCTGGAGATGGCTTTAAAGACCATTTTGACAGCTAATCCTACGCTACATATCAGAGAAGAAAACGAATCAATTATTTTATATTAACCTTAAAACGATGATGAAAGACTATACCTAAAATTCCAAAAAAGGATACACCTACTGATGTATCCTTCAAGTTCATGAAATAAGAGTGCGAAGTCCCTGAGAAAGATAAAGCACTCTATGGTTCCATAATCAATTTAAAACTATGAAAAAAAATTTACATGGTCAGGTATTTTTTGCACGAAAATCAGGTACCATTAAATATGCATTAATGACAAAATTAACCCTAGCGCTCACTTTTGCATTTACCGTTAAGGTCTTCGGAATAAGTACCAAAGCACAGGAGAAGGTATCACTAAAAATAAAAAATACCGATCTTAAGACCATTTTAAAGACGATTGAAAAGCAGACAAAAGTCAAATTCATCTATTTTGACAATGTAATAGCCAATAAAAGCCTTCCTTATATTTCTGTTGAAAATCAAAACTGGAACAATGCCCTAGTTCCATTGCTGAATAGATTTCAACTCAGGATGGAAAATATGAATGGAAGCACCTATGTGATCACCGTGAATAACAAAGAAGTTCAAGGGCTTGATATTAAGGGAAGGGTGTTAGACCGTCAGGGTTTACCTTTGTCAGGAGTCACGGTGGTTGAAAAGGATAAGGATCGTGGTACAAGTACAAATGATAAAGGCGAGTTTACTTTGAAAGTAAGCAGTCCAAATGCGATTTTACTTGTCAGTAATGTGGGATTTATCAGTCAGGAGATTCCGGTTAGTCAAACCTTTATGAATGTGATCCTACAGGAGGATCTGACTTCCCTAGAAGAAGTCGTCGTTGTTGGTTACGGTACACAGCGAAAGGCAAACCTTACCGGATCCGTTGCCTCCGTTGATATGGAGAAAGTGCTGGGAGATCGACCTGTAAGCAGTAGCTCCCAGGCCTTGCAGGGGGCTTTGCCTGGTTTACAGGTAACATTTGGGGGTGGGCGTCCCGGAACCTCCACCGAACTCAACATTCGTGGAGCCACTTCCATCAATGGCGGCGGCCCGTTGGTATTGGTAGACAACGTCCCTATGAATATGGACGATATCAATCCCAAAGATATCTTAAATCTCACTGTACTGAAAGATGCTGCGGCCTCTTCTATATACGGTGCCAGAGCAGCATTTGGTGTTATCCTAATTACCACAAAAAAAGGATCTCGAAATCAACCGACCAGCATCAATTATTCCAGTAATTTGACTTGGAGCCGGCCATCTACACTTCCCGAGAAGGCGAGCCCCCTCGAGTTTGTACAGGCATTAAAAGACTTCGGCAATACCTCAAATTGGGCAGGACAAAATGTGGATACCTGGCTTGATCTATTAAAAGACTACCAGACGGATCCGGCTAAGTATGCCGATGGAATAGCTGAAGTCAATAATACCAAATATCCTCTTAAAGAATACGATTTGTATAATGAGGTATTCCAGACCGGATTTGAGCACTTGCATAATCTTTCCATCAGAGGTGGTTCGGAAAAAATAGCCTATAGACTTTCTGGTATGTATAGCAATGAAGATGGTATTATGATTACCAAAAAAGATAGCTATAGTAGATATAATTTCAATGCCTATGTGAATGCCGAATTGTTCAAGAACTTTAATGCGAGTGTCAATGTCTTTTATAAAAAAGATAATCGTTTGACTCCCGCCAATATGGGTGAGATGTTTTATCGGGCACTGACCTTCGGTTCATACCTTAATCCCGGGGAAACTACGGATAGCGACGGAAAATCCATTCCTTACGGCACGCCAAACAATTATCTGAAATATGAAGATGCTTCACGCAGGTATGAGGAAAATCTGAGGCTCTTTGGAAAATTGGAATATAATCCTTTACCGGGCTGGAATATTACTGCAGAATATACCTTTAGTAAGAATAATCTAAACAATAAAAATGCACAGAACAGAAATCGGTATATGAATCCGAATAACTTTAATACCGAATACCTGTTCAATCAAGATTTTTATACCCGATCAAATTCCCTAACCGACTATAATGCTTTAAACCTGTATACAAGTTACAGTCGGGCATTGGATGATCATAATCTAAAAATGCTCGTGGGAACAAATTATGAAAAAAGTTATACAGAATCATTTTCAGCAACAAGATATGGAATTTTAAGTCCGGGTTCACCTTCTCTGGGCACAAGTACAGGAACACAAAATACATCCGACAGTTTTAGTCAATATGCTATTTTAGGTTATTTCGGCAGGATTAACTATGATTATAAGAACCGTTATCTATTGGAGTTGAATGGTCGGCTAGACGGTTCCTCCCGATTCCTCAAGGGGAGCAGGTTTGGCTTTTTTCCATCAGTTTCCGCTGGTTGGAATATCACCGAGGAGCATTTTATGGAGGGGCTAAAAAACAGTATTCCATTATTAAAATTCAGGGGATCTTACGGGGAAATCGGTAATCAGGTCGTATTTGATACCAATAAAAATCAAGTTTATTTTCCTGCAATACCTCAAATGGGGGCGGGAAATGCCAATTGGATTGATCCGAATACTGGTATCCGCTATCTGACAATCAATCCGCCTAATTTAATCAGTTCTACTTTTTCCTGGGAGAAAGCGCGTACTTTAAATATTGGAGTTGACATCGCATTGTTCAATAGCAAATTGAACGGAAGTTTTGATTGGTTTAGACGGCAGACCGTAGGGATGCTCTACCAGGGCGCTGACTTACCAGCTGTTCTGGGTGCTCAACCTCCATTCCAGAATATTACGGATCTTGAATCAAAAGGATGGGAGCTGGAACTTTCCTGGAGACACAAGATCAAAGATTTTAAATATTCATTTACATTCAATCTTTCAGATAATAGAGGTTTCATTACCAAAATCAATAATAGTGCTGGGTTGATCGATGGTTTTTACAAAGGAAAAGAACTCGGCGAAATATGGGGATATGTCACAGACCGTTATTATACGATAGATGATTTTCAGGAAAATAGTTTAAATCCCAATTTGCAAAACGGGAAGCTAAAAGAGGGAATTCCGTATTTTAAAGGTGTAGCGCAGAATCCAGGAGATATTAAATATGCTGATTTAAATGCTGACGGTATTATTTTCAGTGGCACGGGTACCGTATCCGATCCTGGCGATATGAAGGTTATAGGCAATAGTAATAGACGGTTTCAGTTTGGTCTGAATAGTAATTTCTCGTATAAGAATATTGACTTGAGCGTATTTATCCAAGGCGTGGGAAAGCGGGATCTATGGTTGAGCAATTTCTTGATGTGGCCGTATAATAACGAATTTGGTACGATCTATAAGAATAATCTGGACTACTGGACTCCAGACAATACGGATGCTACTTACGCAAGGGTATATGCCAACGCAGGCTTAAATACCGCCTCAAATCGAAGAACACAGACCAAATATCTTTCTGATGGCTCGTATCTTCGGGTACGGAACATTACATTGGGATATACTGTTGACAATAAAACCTTACGGAGCAAAGTGATTGACAACATCAAGGTATTTGTTTCGGGTGAGAATTTATTTAAAGCTGATCATATGCCGAGAGGGATGGAAGCCGATGGTGAAAACATAGGGTCGGGAGGTATTTATCCGTTCCTGAAAAAATACAGTTTCGGCGTTAATGTCACGTTTTAAATCTTCAAAAACCGCAGAATATCATGAAAAAGAAATTTATCCACTATATCCTTTGCCTAGGGCTAGCCACATCGCTAACAGGCTGCAGCAATTTACTGGATCTCGATCCGGAAGGCACATTGACCGAACAAAGTACGTTCACAAACTATAATAACTTTATTTCCTATGCTTGGCAATTCTATGGTACGTTTCCAGGCTACAGCAATGCTGTGCCGGATGCTGAGGTTCACAGCGACCTATTTGCCAAAGCGCAGGCAAACGCCACTTCTGACTGGGCTTGGCAGCGGATAGTAGTTCCCTCAACAAGTAGCGATTACAGCAATCCATTTGTGCAGATACGCGCTATCAATGTACTTTTGGATAATATTGAGCAGGCAGGCCAATTGTCTGAGCCGGAAAAGAAGCATATCCGTAGTATTGGCTACTTTTTTAAGGCCTACCAATATATGGATCTCCTGAACAAATTTGGTCAGGCGATCTGGGTAGAACGCACCATTAACGACGGAGACACCGATATTTTGTACGGCACTCCGGCTAGCCGTGACGAGATCGCCACACACATCACAGAAATGCTCAGCTATGCCGGAGAAAATATCAAGGAAAACGGTGACGGCCCCAATACCATAAATCGTAAAGTCGTCTTGGCGCTGACCGCTCGGTTTGGCTTGCGGGAGGGGACATGGCGAAAATATCACCAACTTAAAGACGCCGAAAAATACCTAAGATTGTCAACAGCAGCGGCCGAAAAAATTCTATCCAGTACGATACCGTTATTGAGTAATTATGACTTATTGTTCAACAGTGAATCATTGGCGAATGTCGCCGAAGTTTTTCTTTACAAACAGTATGAATTGAATCAGATTACCCATAGTTTAGCATCTCTGGCTCGTAATTCATCCGGCAGATGGGATCTCACAAAGAAAGCTGTGGATATGTACCTGATGAAAGATGGAAAAACGCGTTGGATAAGTTCGACATTTGATGGAGATCAAAATGCATACGATGAATTCCGGAATCGGGATACCCGTTTATATTTTACGATTTCCCCGCCCTATAAAGTTAAAATGGGAAAAACAAATATGCTTTGGGAGTTTACGGATGAGCCCAAGGATCGGGAATATATCGATCTGATGGCTACACTTTCAGATGAGAAACATAAAACTTTACCGTGGATGAACTGGGAAGGTCTGATATTGAAAGAGGAACCACATTATGTAGATTTCACCAATGGACAACCTTTTAGTGTGAGCTATACAGGCTACAGGTTTTACAAATTCAGCAATAAGATCAATCGGATCCAAAATGTGGATATTAACGATGCTCCGATATTCAGACTTGGGGAAATGTTGGTGGGATATGCAGAAGCAAAATATGAACTTGGGGAAATCAACCAACAAATTATAGATCAAACGGTAAATAGATTGAGAGCACGCGGCGGAGTGGCTCCGCTGCAGCTGACCGCTATCCCGCAGGATCCTACCCGTGATCAGGCTGTAAGCCCGGCGCTATGGGAAATTCGTCGGGAACGTACTATTGAATTGATGGGCGAAGGATTCCGGTTTGACGACCTCAGAAGATGGAAAAAAATGGATTATGCTGTCGCTCAGAAATTAGGTCGGTATATTACCAAGGGCGTAGACGTTCCTTCGAATGCCCCTATACCGGTCGAAAATGGACAGGCAAAAGGTTATATTGCTTACGAAGGCAAAGCACCATCTCCGTTTCCTGAATATTATTATTTATATCCAATACCAGCGGCAGAATTGGTACAGAATAAAAACTTAAAACAGAATGAAGGATGGTAGTCACATCGTACTAATCTTCCTTTTTTAGCAGTAATTTAGAACATATGAAAGCATCACAATTGATCGTACTAAAACGAGCAGTCTTGGCTGCTCTTCTATTCGCAACAACGAGCATTTTTGCCCAGAGTGGGAATAAAAGACCGAATATTGTCTTTATTATGGCCGATGACCTTGGTTATGGGGATTTGGGCGCTTATGGACAGACCAAGATTGAAACCAAGCATATAGATTCATTGGCTCGTGCGGGTATGAAGTTTGATAACTTTTATGCAGGTACTTCTGTATGCGCACCATCACGTTCATCACTGATGACAGGACAGCATACAGGACACACCCACGTCAGAGGCAATAAAGAAATCGAACCCGAGGGGCAAGAACCATTAGCCGATTCAGTACAGACTATCGCGATGCTGTTGCAGAAGGCTGGCTATACCACCGGCGCATTTGGCAAATGGGGACTGGGCATGGTTCATACGACAGGTGCGCCCGACCAAAAGGGATTTGACGAATTTTATGGATACAATTGTCAGCGTCAATCCCATCGTTATTATCCTACACACCTTTGGCATAATAAGGAAAAGATAGAACTTGATGGTAATGGATTGATGGCGCGGGGCCAGTATGCTCCGGCATTGATTCAGGAGAAAACCCTTGCGTTTATCGATGCCCACAAAGATAAACCCTTCTTTCTTTTTGTCCCCACGGTACTACCACATGCTGAACTCGCTGGACCGGAGGATGAGTATTACAAACAATATGCCCACAAGTTTGATGAAAAACCTTATCGGGGGAACGATTACGGTCCACGGGCAACAGTTCCCGGGTACGCCAGTGTCGAAAAGCCCCACGCGATGTACGCCAGTATGGTAAGTCGGATGGATGCGTATGTCGGTCAGATTGTCGAGCGATTACGACAAAATAACTTGCTCGATAATACCATTATTATATTTACCAGCGATAATGGGGCGCATAAGGAAGGCGGAGCAGATCCCGGCTTTTTCAATAGTTCGGGCGGATTGCGAGGGACAAAACGTGACCTTTATGAAGGGGGGATAAAGACTCCGTTCATCGCGTACTGGCCGGGTAAGATCACCGGAGGTAAAACATCCAGTTATCTGGGCGCTTTTTGGGATATCATGCCAACGATGGTCGAACTGGCAAAGGCTGATAAGCCAAGATATACAGATGGAATTTCCTTTGTTCCGACCCTGTTAGGCAAAAATAAAAAGCAAAAACAACATGATTATCTCTATTGGGAATTCCATGAGGATGGTGGACGTCAGGCTGTTCGTAGAGGAGACTGGAAACTTATTTTGCAGAAAGTTAGGAGCGGATCCCCTACAACAGAGTTGTATAATCTTAAACAAGATCCAAAAGAGCAGCATAATATTGCGGAAGCTAATCCCAGAAAAGTAAAGGAATTGGGGCGTTTGATTGATCAGGCACATGTTGAAAGTCCTATTTTCCCGTTAACCAGTAAGGTGGATAAACGCTAGTTAAGGGGCCGTGTCAAAATAGGTGTTTTGATACGGCCCCAATTTCTTTCATTTTTCATTCCTTGTTATCTATGGTACTCTTGTATAACCAACTTCTCCGATAGCGACATAATTATTGCCTGAAAAAATAACGGATTTTTGACTATAACTGCCCGCTGAGCAATCTGTTATGCCTCTGCTAAATGTGTAGATAGTACAATTGTTGGGGTCATAGCTTTTCCATTTTACCTCTCCCACAGGGAAGCAGCATCCTGTTGACGATGTGATTGTACCTGTTGAACCATCAAAAGTTGTCACTTCATTTCTAACACACTCGGGATGTGTTGATGAATTGGTTCTTAGCCATTTGCCTACCAGACTATATTGTTTGCAATTGGTGTTGCCTCCACCACCGCCTCCACCATTGCTACCGGTGAGTTCCATGGTGTTACAAACACCGGCAGTAAATGTTACGCTGCTTGCCCAAGTGGTTCCATTGGTAGATGTAGCGGTAAAAGAACGGGTACCTTCATACTCTTTGACGTTTACATCGGCTTGCCCACAGGTAACACCTCCAGAGTGATAATGTCTGATGGTACCTACTTTTTTCCCCTCGAGAAATATATCTATATTACCCAGATCGCTCTTTGTAAAAAAGGAAACTGTTCCTGTATTGTTTTCTTCCACTACGTCCTCGCGTGTGCAAGCATATAGCGCTACCACTGCTAAGATAGCTACTAACGATAGATATAATACTTTTTTCATAGGATTAATTTTTTAGGGTTAACGTATGATGAATTTGTATATTCTCGAGATTGGCACAAACCCTTTCTTATAGCTTCGTATTGATAAAGCAAATTTATCTAGGCCTTGATCAAAAAAAAATACCTAGCACTAGGTATTTTCCTTGTATCTGATCTTGTTTTAATATCCATTATTTTGTGCAGCCAACTTATAAACCTATTTAAACTTTTGTAAATTGTGATGGATCATCGTAATCTAGCTTAAAATTTACTTCTATTGTGAATATGTTAAGGCATAAATATCCTTTTTTGCTCCCATATAGCCAATAAGGTTCACATTCCAGTGGATCAGGATAAAAATGATAATTTTCCAGACGCGGATAAGTTTGTTATTGAGGAAATTTAATCGATTCGTTCTTTTGAAGGAAAGTGAAGATAGACTTTGGTGCCTTCCTGAGGGGTAGAATTTATTTGTATGTTGATCTGCAAGAAATCCGCAATGCTTTTTACGATCGACATGCCCAGTCCATTTCCTTTTGAGTATTTACTCCTGAAACGTTGGAAAAGATTCTCTAATTCGGTCGCAGTCATTCCCATTCCACTATCCGAAATTATTATTTGATGATTTGTTCCATCAAAATTATGCGTAATGCTGATCCTGCCTTGTGGACGGTTATATATAATAGCATTATTGACCAAATTATGGAACAAATGGAAAAGAAGCTCTTCGTGTTGATGGCCTAAGGCAAGATCTTTAGGGACATCAATAGACAGGTGAATCTGTTTTTCGGCCATAAGTGGTTCAAGCTCCTCCGTTACTTTTGTTAGCAAAGGCCTGATAAAAACTTCCTGAGTACGCTGGTACTGGCCACTATCGACCCGGGCCAAAAAGAGCAGTGTTTTGACGATTCCATTCAGGCGATCCAGTGTTTGTAGCGATGAAAGTAGCTTTTCTTGCAATTCCATGTTAAGGTCCGGCTGGATCAGCATATTCTCTATTTTACCTCGCAGGATGCTGATTGGTGTCAGCAGTTCGTGAGAAGCATTGGCGGTAAAATCCTTTTCACGTGTATAAGCGTGTGTAGCCCTTTGCATAAGGTCGCAAAGGTGTTCATCCAGCAGGCGGAAGTCTGTTGTCGTCGTTGGGATTGCTTTAAATTCCAGGTCAAATGGAAACTGTTGTTCGGAAAGCCGATAGCGAATAATTCGTTGTAACGGGCTCAACAGATGGCGTCCATAAAAATAATCCACGGAGATGGTCAGTAAAAACAATACCATTAAAATAACGAGTGCGACCTGTTGCAGGATAGCCGCATAAAGTGAGATGCTATGTTGCGATCTACCAATTTCCAATAAGTACATTTTTCCATCCGCTTCAAAAAAGCGATGCAAAATCCGGTAGTTTAAGGTGTCGCTTTCCACAATGCGCCGCTGATTGTCTATATGTGACGGGCCTAAATCGGAAGAGTCAGCCCTGGCCGTCTGAATGGCAATATAATCTTCTTTGAGCATGGTATAACTGCCGTAGTTCTGTTCCCCTTGCAGATAGTATTCCATGCCGTTTTCACGGATCTTGTCAAATACTTTGGTCTCTTGGCCATGTAGGAATCTATCGATGGAGTATTGCGTATACCAACTGAAGACTATCGGCAAGATGCATAAGAAAAAGCCAAAGATCAGCAGTTTCGAAAAAGCAAAATAGAGCGTAAATTTAGTGTTCAGTTTCACGGCAATACAATTTTATAGCCGATTCCCCGAACCGACTGTAGCCAGGGGACAGGTGCAAACACCGACATTTTTTTCCTGATATTTTTGATATGGACATCAATGTAATTTGAGTCCGTATTCGGAAAGCTCAGGTCTCCCCACACATGCTCGTACAATTGCGAGCGGCTCAAGGGGCGATTCTTGTTTAGTAGAAGATAGGTCAGGATATCAAATTCCTTTTTGAAGAGGACGATTTCTTGATCCTGGTAATAAACAGCCCTGTTTTCAATATCAATACTAAATTCACCCACCTGTAGTGGCTGAGCGGTATGGCCCAAACGGCGTCGATAGATAGCGAATAGGCGTATGTGCAGTTCGGCCAAGGAGAAAGGTTTGGGAAGGTAGTCGTCTGCACCATTTTTTAATCCCAGTATGCGGTCTTCAAGAGCACCACGCGCGGAGGCAATCACGACAGCGCTATCCAGGTGATCCGTTCTGATCATATCCAATAGGTTCATGCCATCTCCATCCGGCAGGCTTAGATCAAGGACTATGGCATCAAAGAAACGATCCCTAAGTACGCGTATCGCATCTGCTAGGGTTGAGCAAACCTGACAATCGTATTGTTCAAGCCGGAGAAAATCGGTAATTTCCCGGGCCAATTCCGGTTCGTCCTCTACGATAAGTACCTTCATACCCTTTGCAAATAGCTTCAATTAAAATTGATAAAAATATCCCACATTAAAAAACGAATTATGTTTTTGCTCCGCCGCGGCATTCTTTCCCAGTACCGAGAGTTGATAGGAGAGTAAGAATGCACCATTGCCATATTGCCAGATCAAGGGAAGCTGAAAATTATAAGACAGCATTTTGAACCCGGTTGACTCAACAGTCGTTTCCTCATATTCCGGCTTTTGATTGACAGGTGGTAATTTGTCATCCAAAAATCCTGGAAGACCAAGCCTCCTTTCTTTCTCCTCCAGATATGTCGTATAATAACGTTGTGTACCGGTGGTCAAGGCGATATTCGGTTTGATATAGAGGAGATCTTTTGACGTAAAACTATGGATATTCACGATTTTGCTATTGGTCAGCGTTACGAATACATCGTTTTCTTTACCAAAATTGTAATCACCTTCCAGATCGGTCTGAAAGAGATGGCTGAATCCCAGTTCAGCTGAAACATTGTTCGGATTGGAGGCTTGTAGCAGGGGAGACTCTTTCTGATAAAAAGAACGCGTATAACCAATGTCCAGGGACAAGGCTTTGTTCAGTTTAAATTCAAATCCAGTCCCCACATGAAGCTCGGAAGGAGCGGAGTTTTCTTTCAGCAGCTGGTAGCCACCTGCGGAAATATGCCACCCCGAAGTCGTTAGCATACGCAGGTCTGTATAAGCAAAGGGAAGTTTTTCCGATGCGGTTTGGCCATAGTAATTGGCATTGTTGCTCAGCAATGTAGTCCAGGTAAACGTCGTTTTCTGGGCTGTACTGTCAGGCTCTTGGGCAAAACAAGCTACGCTGCAGAATAGTTGAGTACTGGCAAAAGCTGCTATCAAAAAATATAGCGTTTTCATGGAAATAGATGCTTAAAGTTTTATTCTAATGTTTGTGTTGATCTTTGTTTTCACTTTTACCCGAACATCAGGGTTCACAGAATTAATTCGAGGTATAACAGGGCGGGGAATCTGTTGATTGCGCGCTTTAGGTACAGACTTTATCACTTTTTCCTTTGTTTGGCTAACAGTTTCTTTAGCCTGACTTGATGGCCGATTAACTTCCTCGTGCTTTTGTTTTGAGGATGCCGACTGTGCAATAGTATCCTGTGGGATAGCTGCTGTAGCGACGCCGATCCGTATAGCGAAAATTAGTAAAGCTGTAAACCATGCCTTGTGAAACATACTGCTCATTCTGATCAATCTAACTTTGAACTAATGACTTCAGCTCAAAGTTAGATTTTATCTGCTTATTTAATACCCACGCCGGTACGAATTTTCGTATTTGTACGCACATTGGTTGAGTTTACGTCAATTTTTGTTTTGGCATTGACGTTTGCCTTTACATTGGGGGTACTTTTGACCGCCGCTTGTGTAGCAACATCCACTGTTTTTACTGCAGCGTGAGCCTGCCCTACGGAAGAGGCGACAGTGCTTACTGTACTTCCTTTAACATCTGATGCAATATCTGATTTAGCGACAGTGCTTACAGCAGCACCATGATTATCCGGATGCTCGGTTTTTGCATCTATTTTACCAGCTGTGGCTAATTCGCTGACAGCTTTGCCTGTTTCAGCTCCGGATACCGTTTTTGTCAATTGGCTTACCGCTGTTTTGCCTTTTGATTCAGCAGCATCTATTGATTGAGCAACTTCTTGTTTGCCCCTGATTTCTTGTTCGACCACCCCATTTCCTTCCGCTTTCAACGTTGCAGTTTTTTTTGATTTATTGTTCTTCAAGGTAGTTTCTGCGCTTTGCGATGAATGAACTTTAGATTTTGTTTCCTGTGCCATCCCTGTTGTACCTAGCAACAAGCCGATGGCTAATAATCCCAAAATTTTCATTTTTTATAATTTGTTTATCAAAGCTAAACGCCGATTATGAAAAAAAAATGAAATCTTTAATCTGAACAAAAAATCTCAGTGGGACTCAATTTGATTAAATATCTGAATACTGTGTTGGCCGACAAAGGGTAGTTACGTTTTTAGAAACATTATTTTGGTATTGGGGCAGCTCCGCCATTGGTTTATATAAAGGGCCAAACGCTTTCCAATGCGCGTCCCGTTCGTTCATGTTTTCGAAGGTCGTAAGATAAATCAAATTAGGCATCGTGCTGCCTGCAATAACCTGACCATAGAAAACGGCATTAAAATTTAACTTGTTGAAGATATCGATCTCACCATTGTTGAACATGGAGATTTTATTTGCAGATAACTTTTCGGTTGGAGCTTCATAGCTTCTCAATTCGTAAACGCGTTCACTTTTATCCCCGTTTAATTTGGGGAGAGTAAGAAATGGCATACCCTCAAAGGCTTTCATTAAAATCGTTTCAATCCTTGAGTAAGGCGGATGGGTATGTGCGGCATCGAGGTATTCCTTTCCCGATTCTAAATACCGTTTATCTTTTAAGATATCGACATCAAGACTTACATATTTTTCAAGTTTAGTTGATGAACTGAAGACGTAAACCAATTTATCCGCTTTATCCTTATTGTCAATCGGTTTGAATACGGCAATCTCTTTAAATCCTAATTTATGCATTGCCGGCAAATAGGCTTTTTCAAGAAAACGATCGATCACCTGTTCTTGTTCTGTGGTTTGGAAGTGATAAACTTTTAATTGAAAATAAGTGGTTGCTGCGTGGGCAAAACTGCTGGATTGACTACTTATAAAAATCAACAGAATTAACATCCACTGTCCCGGATTCATAGGCTTGATCATGTTTAACATTTAGTTTTATAGATTTAGATTATATTTTTTGTTTTCTTATCATTAGAAAAATACAGATTAAAAATAAGATTTTTTTATAATATAGATGTTCGAACCAGAAATACACTTTCAAAAAATAAAACCAGTGTTTTCTTTTTCTATCATACAATTTGCTACCTTTCGTCCTATCATCTATACGACGGATTATGGACATATTAGTTTTTTTCTTGGCTATTACAGCAGGGACTTGGTCGGTTTACGGCCATTTTCAGCGAAAGAAAATTGTTCGTATTGCGATGAACGAATACATAAGCTTTGATTTAGAACAGCAAAAGCTCGAGTTGTTAGCACATCAGGTTTTAAACCGGTCATTAGGCAATTTTGAACATAGAAAACACTGGTTGAAGGATTATTGGAGTTTTAGGGATGTCAATGGGCGTTTTCTGACCAAGGTATACATTGATCTACAAGTGAAAAATAGATTTAACGAAATTTGCACGATTACTGCCAAAATCAATTATGGTGTTCTTGATGGAATAAATGGCATTGAATATGAACCCGCCTTAGATTAAGTTGGACTGTCTATCATTAACGCTCACCTGAGATATGATTAGGGGCATACACTTTCTCTTCGCCGTGACCCGATTCGCCATTTTCGACCAAAATATAGCATCAAGTATGGCGGATAGGATCGAATTCGGGTAATAGCTGAAGCGCTTGCTGTTCCACTACTGATCTTTTAAAACAAAGTAGGTTTGAGATTGGTTTTTTATGCAAGATTCCTGATGGTACTGTTCACGCTAAATTTTTGATCTAGCTGGCCGTAACAAAAAAACTTTATCACAGGCAAGGGAATTTAGATAAGGTTGAACGTATGAAAAGAAGAAAATTTTTAGTGCAGACAGGCCTTGCAGGATCGGGGTTAATCTTGAGCGCAGCAGCACCAGATATTTTGACAACAACAATTAAAGAACATAAGATGGTAAAACCTGAAAATTTAGATCAACATAAGAGGTTTCGTCCCAATGAAAAAGCCGGCTTTGGCGGTGTGGCATTAGGAAACGGTTTTCAGCAACACTCAGATCTTGAATGCCTCCAAGCAGTGGAAGCGGCTTGGAATGCAGGGGTACGATTATTTGATACTTCTCCATGGTACGGATTGGGCATCAGCGAACGTAGGATGGGCTTATTTTTAAAAGATCAGCCACGGGACAGTTTTACGCTCTCGACTAAAGTAGGACGACTCTTGTCACCTAAAGAGGGTTTTACAATGGAGCAGTTGTTATGGAAGGGTAAAATGAATTTTAGTTATCGATATGATTACAGTGCTGCCGGTGTCAGAAAAAGCGTAGAGGATAGCTTACAGCGCCTGGGTGTATCATCCATAGATATCGTATATATCCATGATCTTTCACCCGACAATGGCGATATGAAAGATAGCTATGCTAGTTATTTCGAGCAAGCGGCGAAAGGAGCCATGCCTGAGCTGACTAAAATGAGGCAGGAGGGGATAATAAAAGGGTGGGGGCTAGGTGTCAATACCATCGAACCGATATTGCAAACATTGGATGTGGCGGATCCCGATATTTTTCTCTCAGCCTGCCAATATTCATTAATCAAACATGATGATGATCTGAATAAGGTATTCCCAAAAATCGCTGAAAGAGGCTTGTCCATTGTTGTAGGTGCACCCCTGTGTGCTGGATTTCTGTCAGGCAAAGACCGCTATCTGTATGATGGCAAGTTTCCTGCTGGGGTTAAAGAAAAATTAAATGCTTTACAAAGAGTGGCAGACGATCATGCCGTAGACCTACGGACAGCAGCATTACAATTTGCTGCTGCACCAAGTGAAGTTTCAGGGGTTATACCCGGAGCACATACGGTCGCGCAGGCGGTACAAAATGCCGAGTCTCTCAAGGCTAAAATTCCCGCTGATTTTTGGGAAGAATTAAAGCATGAAAAATTAATTGCAGCGAATGCACCGGTACCAAAAGCATAATAGTTATTTCATCCTCAACATCTTTCTTCACGTTAGCCTGTCCTTCTTCCGTGTCGTCTGGACCGTCATTCTTTATACGTGATAAGTCCGTATTTGAATCTTCATTTTCTTCGGTCGATGTGCCGTTTTCTTGCTCTTTTATGAAATCAGGACTCGGCTCACAAGCAGGCAGGAGCGAGGATACCTATGATAAGGAAAGTGAACTTTCTGAATCAACATTCAGTACTACTGGAGCAACATTAAAAAGAAATATACTAGTTTATAGGTATCAAGAGTTTGAACGTAATTTTCCTGTCTTCTATTACTACTTCTATATCCCCTTGATGGGACTTCGCTATTTCTTTGGTCACATACAGTCCCAGACCGAGCCCCTTGCTACCCGAGCCACGAACAAATGGCTTAAATAGATCCGAAGTATTTAATAGATGGGCAGCAGAGAGCTGATTTGTTACACTGAATATAAAATTGTCCTTTTCTATAAAAGCATTTATTTCAATTTCTTGATGCGGTTCCCCATGCTTTATCGCATTACTGATCAGGTTAACAAAGGCTCTTCCCATTTTGGCTTTGTCGCAATGCACATTGAGGGGAAGCCTCATATGTGTTAAGACTTTTCTGTCATGTATCACTTCAAATTCGGACAAAACCTGTTTGATTAACGGCTCCATATTCACAAGGTCTGTATAACTTTCAGCCTCACGTCCAAACCGGGTATTGCTAAAATCTAAAATATCATCGATTACACCCTTCATCCGGCTAGAAGCATTTTCTATTTTTTTTGCCAGAACTTGTTGCGCTCCATTTAGACTCTGTCCTAGATATTGAGATAACAGCTTAATTATACTAACTGGATTGTTTAAGTCATGGGCCAAAGAAAATAAAATAAGATCTCTGTTTTTGGAATAAATGCGTTCCTGCTCGAGTATATTTTGGAGATGCAGCGTTTCAGTTGTTGTGCTAAAGTCAGTAGCAATAAGATCACTGCAGAATGGGAATAGCGTTTCCAATTTAGGCTGGTCAAACTTAACCGGTTCATCATTCATAAAACTTAAGTGGCCAATAATAGTGTTGTTTTTATTAAGTATG
Organism: Sphingobacterium sp. NGMCC 1.201703; assembly: GCF_047784615.1. NCBI lineage: Bacteria > Pseudomonadati > Bacteroidota > Sphingobacteriia > Sphingobacteriales > Sphingobacteriaceae > Sphingobacterium > Sphingobacterium sp. NGMCC 1.201703. The sequence continues at coordinate 263,168 of NZ_JBLOHD010000001.1, forward strand.
GGATAGGAAATATAGCTTTTTAATCCAAATTCCTGAAGAAGCTCGCCCCATTGCTGTTTTGTACATCGGTCTATATTGTCAATATAAATTGGTTCAAAACCTTTTCTTATTTCCCGATATATTTTTACATAGGTGTTACTATCCTGAACGATGATCTGTTGAGCCTGGTAGTCATAAAAACAATAATTATCCCATTTATTACCTTTTTTTTTGCGTATCAACCCATACCTCATTTGGATATGACTACACATCGTTTCCAGAATTCTTTGGTTAGGATTAATCCCGCCCATGTCATTATATTTTTTGTTCCCTTGATTTACCTTATTCTGGAATGTCATTTCTTGTGTTGTTTTATTTGTTCGACAAGCGCTTATGCTACCTGATGGTTATGATGACGAATGCTAATTACCCAAATGTGTATTAAATAAGATTGTGATTATGTTCAATAAATCTCTTATAATATTCTTGTTGATAGCAATTATGTTGAACAACAATAAATAGACCCAGATCGTTTCATAATTTTATATTTATAATGGAATAAGTAATTTTTATGTGATCAATCGTCTTTAGCTTGTATTTTTTAAGTAGTTAAAAATGTGTTTTAATGAAAACTTTTTTGTTTTAGCGAGTGTCCATTTTGCGTTACTTAGTTCTTATGTTTCAAGAAACATTATTTTTTAATAAACTATTTTTATCTACCATTTGTTAGTCACTATATTATATATATTAATCGATATTAGTTTAGAGTTTAGTCTATACTGTCTGTTATTGTAAATTGCCGATGGGAGAGGAGGATTGTTGGTGTTTTTGTTATGAAGGTGTAGAAATTTAACTTGTTTTTATAAATTTTATTTGTGATTTTATGGATGGAAAATCACCGACAAAGAATGAGTCGCAACGGATTCAGGCACTGCACGAATATGAAATTCTGGACACTGCTGCGGAAGCAGAATTCGATCGTATCACGGAGATCGCCTCACGCGTTTGTGATATGCCTATCTCTTTAATTTCATTGGTAGACAAAGAAAGGCAATGGTTTAAATCACGCGTTGGACTCGACGTGGAAGAGACGCCACGCGATTTATCTTTTTGTCAATATACGTTTACAGAAGATCGATTATTGGAGGTTCGGGACGCTGCTGAAGATGAGCGGTTTAAGTTCAATTCGCTCGTAACGGCGGATCCTCATATCCGGTACTACGTTGGATTACCCTTGGTTGATGCCAATGGATTTTCTTTGGGTGCGTTATGCGTTATTGACAGGGTGCCCAGGCAACTCGACGAAAACCAGAAACACATCCTATCCCTGCTACGGGATGAGGTGGTTACGCTTATTACCAATCGACGAGAAAAGGAGAAATATAAAGAAAATGAGCAGAAGCTGAAAGCTTTTTTTGATCACTCGCAGAGTCTCATGTGTACTCATGATCTCGAGGGCAATTTTATTACCGTGAATGAGGCTGGAGCCAGATTGTTAGGCTATGAAAAAGAGGAAATAGAAAAGCTTTCGCTTTTTGATATTGTGCCAGCGGAAGGCCATTTAAATCTTAGGGATTACCTGGTTGAAATTGTAAAAAAAGGAATTGTCAAAGGCGAAATGCGTACGGTCACACGTGCTGGGGGCATGCGTATTTGGATGTTTAATAATATTCTCCAGGCCAACGGAAATAAGAAGGCTTATGTAATTGGTAATGCGGTTGATATCACTGAGCAGCATTATTTGGAGAAGGATCTAAAACATACCCAAGCAATGTTGACAAGGACTGGTCGGGTTGCCCGGGTCGGTGGCTGGGAGTACAATCTGAAGAATGGAAAAATTATCTGGTCCGAGATTACCAAAGAGATCCATGAAGTCGAAAAGGATTATGAGCCTGATCTTGCAAGCTCGCTGAATTTTTACAAGGAAGGAGTGCACCGGAATAAAATCCAGCAGGCCATTGAGCAGGCTATTTCCACTGGAGAGCCCTGGGATCTTGAACTGGAAATTATCACCTTTAAAGGGCATGCACTTTGGATACGTGCATTGGGCAATGCTGATTTTGAAAACGGTGTCTGTGTACGGCTTTATGGTACCTTCCAGGATATTGACAGACGTAAAAGAATGGAAGCGGAGTCGTCAAATTCAAAAAAACTATTTGAGGATATCCTCGAGGCCACTTCTGCGGTTGCCATTATCGCCACAGATATCGAAGGCACAATAACGTTGTTTAATAAAGGTGCCGAAAATCTTTTGGGCTATGCCAGCGAAGAAATAATCGGTAAATTAAGTCCGGTACATTTTCATTTACAGAGCGAGTTAGCATCAAGGGAAACTGAGCTATCCACAGAGCTGGGATACCCTGTCAAAGGATTCAGGGTTTTTGTGGAAAAAGCTGAACTGTATGGTTCGGAGCAACGTGAATGGACTTACATCCGCAAAGACGGCTCTCAATTGTTTGTTTCTTTAGCCGTGACCATTATCAGAAACATCGAGGAGAAGGTCATCGGATATCTTGGTGTAGCTACAGATATCAGCAAAATTATTCAACAGCATAAAGAGCTTGAAAGGGCAAAAGGACTTGCTGAGCAGGCAAGTATGGCAAAGTCCGAGTTTTTGGCCAATATGAGCCACGAAATACGCACTCCCCTGAATGGAATAGTAGGCTTTACCGATTTATTGACCAGAACCAATCTCGATGCGACACAGCGCGAGTATTTAGGGATGGTCGAACAGTCGATCGGATTATTGTTAGGCATTATCAATGATATACTGGATTTCTCCAAAATTGAAGCCGGTAAAATGGAATTGGAAATTGAGCAAACCGACCTTAATGAACTTATCAATCAGCTGAATAAACTTTTTAATGTTCAGATCGCAGGCAAAGGCCTGGAATTCTATTTAGATATCGCACCCGAGGTGCCAAGTTATATTTGGACAGACGCACTTCGTATCAAACAAGTGCTGATGAACCTAATGAGCAATGCCATCAAATTTACCGCGAAAGGAAACATTACATTTAAAATCTCCGTTCTGTCCCGTAAGGCCGAAACTGCTGTACTGCGTTTCAGCGTTCGGGATACCGGCATAGGTATACCCGAAGATAAGCAGGCAAAGATCTTTGAAGCCTTTTCGCAGGAGGATACTTCAATGACCAAACGCTATGGGGGTACAGGTCTGGGGCTCACGATTTCCAATCGCCTGCTAAAAATGATGGGCAGTGAACTGCAGTTGGAAAGTACGGTTACTGTCGGAAGCCATTTCTTTTTCGACCTTGACTTACGTTCTATTTGGGAAACAGAAGATTGGAAGGAGCTGGCATCTATTGGCACTGTCCTGGTCGTTGCCGATGATGAATGGGAAGGGGAAAGCTTGGTCCAGCTATTGACAAAAAAAAATATCGCTGTGCTACAGGCAAAGAATGGGTTCGAAGTCTTGCAACTTTTGATGCGCGGCAGCCGCTATGGAGCAATTCTCATGATGAACGACTTGCCTATTATGAGTGGCATAGACACGATAAAGAAGATTCGGGAAAAGATTTTTAATGAAAAATATATACAGCCTATTATTCCCATATTTGATCCACAGGAGAGCAATGTTGTCGCTGTTTGTGAGTCATTGGAAATTAAGCAATGGTTATTAAAACCTGTTAAACCTGAGGATCTTTATCAGGTACTGACCGATATTCACAGGGAGCAATTACCAAAGTAGCTAAGTGAAAATAGTTTAAGTGCCAACTCGAATAAGTAATTCCTCCTTCGATGCCTTACGGTCTATCACGTTAATGTTTGGCTGTAATCCTAATTATCCGAGCTGGAGGAGTTTAGTTCTGAACTGCAGCAGTTTGGACTTAGTCTATCCGACTGAATTAGAGCGCACGTTGAATGCCAATGTCTTTAACATGGAGACAATGGTAATGCCCTTTGGATCCTACGGTAGCTGATATGCTCCGCGATATGGGTTTTGTTCGACCAGAAGGGCATTTTTAAAGATGAGGAAGTAGGAATCACAAGAAGTATACGTTATTTTGTTTTTCTAAGGATTAGACTGCTTGTGGAAGATGGAACTTCATATCGGTTGAATCTGTCTTTGTTTTCGAGGCCTTCAACGATATACCCACTCTCTGGATTGATATTGAGCAATATATGGGGTAGGAGTACGGATTGATTAAATTGTAAGACTATGCTTTTATCCTTTTGATTGTAGGTCAGGGTTTCGATTTCTCCGGCATCCGTGGTCAGCCACAAATTTTCTTTTGCTAAGAAAATACGGCCTTTAGAAGCTGTTTTTATATCCACTTCGATGGTATCCCGATTTTCTTTAAGATTTCCACTAAATGCCAACCAGCCAAATTCTGGATGGTCGACGATATAGGTGCCTGAATTGACAGCATATCCATAAAATCCAGTGCCGTAGTCGCCCGAAATACCATCGTTGGCTAGGGTAGATGGGTAAGAATGGAAGGCAGCCGGGCCAAAGCCGTCTGCAGTCACATTGGCTAATGCGCCCATCATACCAGCATGGCCTACACGAAGCAGATAGAAATCATCTGGATGGTCACGGTATTCCGTCAATACCGGGATTGCGTTTAAGGCTGAACCATAATGATGCAGCTGACGCTCGATCCGGGATAATTTTCCGCCATAGACAAAATCCCAGTAGCGGCGGGCACTACCATTGTATCCCCAATGGGGGACGGTAGGCATATAGGCGAGGATGGCATTTAAGGTAACCCGGGTTTTGTCGTCAAAACCAAAATACCGGGACCATAAATAGACTTCTTCTTGTCCAGTAGAGTCCCAGGGCATTTCACTTCCAAAGGGATAAGCGAGGCTTTTCCAATGTTCGGCCCGTTTGCGCATCACTGCTTCCAATTGATTCGCTTCAGCTGTCATTCCCTCACGGCGCAAATCATGGAGGATAAGCAAAAAAATGCTGCCTTCCATTTGGCCAAATTGTGCATAATAAGGTGCTTTCTCGATCATCGCCATACTGGTTTGAAAAGCACGGTCTAGATAAACATTCCATCGCTCTTCCCGGATAAGATCCTGATAATCGCGGGCGAGTCGGTACATGACCCAATGGGCAGCAGCGACATGTGGATAGTTATACGAACGACCGATGTTATCCGCCTCTTTTTTAGGCCATGCCGACCAGGTCTTCCAGTTGATGTCTGTTTGGTAGGTGCCTGCCGGCATGGAATCAGGCTCGTAATAAAATAAGCTTTTGACAACGCCGTATTTTTGATCACCTTTCTTGTGCTGGATTCGGCCATACATCGTTTCATGCACAAAGCGTTTCAATTTTGCGATCTCGGTGCGATTGGGCTGCAAGATCTGCTTCATGATGGCTGCTAGCCAGCTGGCAGCCCCGGCTTCATCGCTCAAACCGGCATACCAAGCGCGTGGCTCTTGGGTGACTAATTTCTTTTCTTCATAATCGTAGCTAATCACAGCGGGTGACCTGCCAAACAGGTCCTTGTCATTTTCGAACCATTGGGTAGTCGTCAAGAAATGTCCAAGATCATTGACCACATCTTTTTCGGACTTAATGACTTTGTAATGAATGCTTTGTTCGATGCCATCCTGATAGGTAATAGTCAGACGTGCACGTCCCCACCGCTGACCTTTGATCTCAAAGTGATGCCATTGCTGTGGGCTGTCTTTTAGCTTGCTAACGCTTAGAGCGCCTTCCGGATAGACCGCAATGTTTTTAATCGCCTTGTTATGTTTTATAAACAATTTAACCGGATTATCCAAGGGAACGACATAGCCGGGAGCACCAATGGCCACAGGTCTATGATTCTTTAACAGGGTACGCTCAATTTCTTTAATGCCCGGAGCCAAGACAAACTTGAGGGCAAAAGTTTTGGATTGTTTTGGTTGTAGGAGCGTCGAGGTCGGGATATTCCACTGTTCTATGCCCTTCCAGGACGTTTCGGCAAGTGCTTTGCTATGGATCATCCACTCATGGAAGCCTTCGAAAGTAATACTTCTGGGCGTAGGGTCATCAAGTAAAGGGTTGTAGGCTTCAAATCCGGCATTGCTGTAAGGGATTACCAATAAGCTTGGTCCATTTCCATGCAGATGGTTTACTTGGAGATAGCCCGCATCTTTTCCGATATAGGGATCGAAAAATACATTTTGTGCATGTGCCTGATTCAGATCCTTCCGGTCCATATTATTATTGAATGGAAGTGGAATTCCCAAAGCCCCGATTTCAATCGCTTGATCGGTCGGATTACTGAGTTGAAATTTCAGGACAAGATCACCCCCTACATTCTCCCAACTGCGCTTGACCTGTAAGGGAATGTCCCCTAATGTTGGACTGATGTCAGCAGCAGCCAAGATCGTTTTGGACTGAGGCAATGCGATGACCTTTTTGCGGTCTTTAGCCGAAGAATAACTCGACCATTGCATTTCTCCGCGACGTCTCAAGCTGATGTTGATGTCACCGATATGAAAGAAACCGTTACGGTCGCGCTTGGCTAACATTTCCACCGGTGTATAGTCGAAAGCAGCATCGCCATCGACCTGTTGAAAGGCTGATAGCGTCTGTGAGTGATTGAATACCTTTATTTTCAGCTGCGCTAAAGTGAAGCTTTTAGTTCCTTGATCAATACCCAAAGTCGCCGGCTGGTTTTTAGTAGCTTTCCATACGGGGTGCTCCTCCTGTTGGCTAAATGCAGCATTGGTCAGTAGGATATAAAGTAAGGTAATGAGGATATAGTAACTATTTTTTAAATTCATATTGTCAGGTTTAGCAATTTATAATTCTATAATAGGACTATAAAGTGAATTACTACAAATTTGATTGATTAGGATCTCTATTAATTGCCAGATTTTAACCTAAGCTAATACATTTTTGATATTTTACATGAACGGATTGTTTTGTAAATAGCTAAATAGTAAATTTAATGTATAAATGACACTTTATTGAAAATCATTTCAACTTAACGATTCTAATTTATGAAACCAATTCAATACCAAGTTCCTATTCCTAAGGATAGGACTGTTTTTATTCAGGAGGATTTGTTGGATAAATTTTATCCTTATATGCATCGTCACGAGGAGTATCAGTTGATTTGGATTAAGGAGGGCTCAGGGCAGCTATTGGTCGATGATAATGTGCATTGTTTTGAACATGGCGATATTTTCTTATTAGGTTCGAATCAGGCTCACGTCTTTAAAAATGATTCTATGGATAGGTTTGTACAATCTGTTTCTGTCTTCTTCAATTTAAAAGGCACTTTATCGGGGATTTTAAATTTGCCTGAATTAAGTATGCTACTGGATTTTATCGATAAAAATGGTCGTGGTTTTCAGGTTCCTAAAACATATCTGGCTCAGGTAAGCCGGAGGATAGAATCGCTGAAGAATGCGGATAGTTTAGGTCAGCTCGTAAGTTTCTTTTACCTGTTGAAATCGTTAAACCGGCTTTCGTTCAAACTTAAACCTCTTACAGGAGTGGCGACTGCTGATTTTGGAACTGGAAGCTCCTTTAGGATAACATCGTTATGTGATTTTCTGGATAACAACTATAAGGAGCATATTAGTTTAAATGAAATCGCCGAAAAGGCTAATCTTACCCCCCAGGCATTCTGCCGATATTTCAAGAAAAGTACCGGTAAAACTTTCGTTTCGTATGTAAACGAATTGCGGGTAAGAGAAGCCTGTCGCTTATTGGGCAAGGAAGATTATGATAGTATTTCAAGAGTTGCTTATAGTTCGGGATTTAATAGTGTCACTAATTTTAACCGGGTTTTTAGAAGCATTCTCGGCATCTCACCCAAGATGTATATCGCTAATTACAGGCATTTACTTTACGAATAATTGTAAATGTCAATATCCAGTAAGTAATGATTAAAAGCTGGTTAGTTTGCTGTTTGTAGAGTTGCTTTCTTTGAATAAGAAAATTATAAATTACTCAATTGAAGACCAACTATTGCAGCACGTATTACCTCTTACAGGATGGCCGGGAAGTTCAGATTTCAGAGCAGGCTGACAGACAGAACAATTGTTCCTATGACAATGTAGGAATGATCGTGCGGAGTCATTTTACCCGATTGGCAGCATCCGGTAGCGTAAGGAGTGAAATGGATTTGAACAGCAAATATCTCGGCATTTAGTACAGATTGGTTTCAATAGTCAACAATAAATCGAAAAGATGAAGAGAAACAACACTGACCCTAACGTAAAGAAATTTATAGTCATTGGCGTGCTTTGCACGGCTTCTTCGCTAACAGATGCCCAAAATATGGATTTGTATCAACACACAACACCTATTGAACCTTATATCATCCAGTATCGCCAAGACTTGGAAGCGGTCAATTATTTTTACGGCCCGATGCCTAAAAACTGGGGATTTCAGCAGTCGGCAGCCTCGCCCGAGCAGATCAATAGGCTAGTCAAGATAGACGATGGTTACCTGGCCGAACTTAAAAAATTTGACTATACACGTTTAAATACCAATGGCCAGGTCGATTATATTCTGCTCAACCAAAAAGTGCGGCGACATCAGGATGAACTCAAAGAAGCATTAGCTTCTTACAATCGACTAAAACTCTACTTGCCCTTTGCCGACAATATCTTTCAATTTGAACAGCAACGTCGTAGAGGTGCCACTGTTGTGGGAAAGGATGTTGCTATCATACTCGAGAAAACGGCAGAGCAGGTGGATGCGGCGACCCAAAAGTTAGCCAATGTTGCTGCGATCGAATCAACGGATGTCAATTTTCTGGTCAACATGGTGGAGTCATTGCGGTTACGTCTGGAGAGCGCGTACGATTTTTATAATGGCTATGACCCCTTGTTTACCTGGTGGGTGCCCAAATCTTATGAACATTTAAACGAAAAGTTGATCCAATACAAAGACGTATTGCAGGCAAAGAGCAACTGGAAAGTGTTTAATGATGGTAGTAATATTGGTGGGCAGCCGATTGGAAAAGTGGCGCTCAATAAAAAATTGCGCGAGGAAATGATCGCTTATGATGCGGATGAGTTATTGCGCATTGCTGACAAGGAGTGGGCATGGTGCCTGTCGGAGCTGTTAAAAGCTTCCCATGAGATGGGGTTTGGCAACGATTGGAAAGCAGCGCAGGAAAAAGTTAAAAATACCTATGTACCCGAAGGCCAGCAGCCCGCTCTGATCAATGCATTATATGACCGGGCCCAGACATTCATCAAACAGCATGATCTGATCGATATTCCGGAACTGGCGGATGAAACCTGGGGAATGATCATGATGACGCCTGAACGGCAATTAGTCAATCCTTTTTTTACGGGCGGACGTGAGATCAGTATTTCCTATCCGACCAACACGATGACCTATGAGCAGAAGATGATGAGTATGCGAGGGAATAATCCGCATTTTTCGTTAGGTACAGTGCAGCACGAACTCAATCCGGGGCATCATCTGCAGTACTTTATGAACAAACGCTACAAGCCTTACCGCGAGCAAAATTTCAATACGCCATTCTGGACCGAAGGCTGGACCTTATATTGGGAATTGCTGCTCTATCGGATGGGATTTGCAAAGACAGCCGAAGAACGTATCGGTATGTTATTTTGGAGGATGCACCGTTGTGCGCGGATCACCTTCAGTATCAAATTTCATTTGGGTGAATGGACACCCCAGCAATGTATTGATTATCTAGTTGATCAGGTCGGCCATGAGCCTGCAAACGCACATGGTGAAGTGAAGCGGTCTTTCGAAGGTGCTTACGACCCCTTATATCAATTGGCTTATTTGATCGGCGGTTTGCAGTTACTGAGTATCAGTGATGAATTGGTGGGATCGGGTAAAATGTCCTACAGCGAATTTCATGACCGGGTCATCAAGGAAAATTACTTGCCCATGGAGATGCTAAGGGCCATCTTAACAGACCAAAAGCTCGAACCTAACCATCAGGCAACTTGGAAATTCTACAATTTTAAGTAAGCGCAACCTAACCCTAAATTATGCGTAGTCAACAAAATAGGCAGGAATTCAAAAAGTCATTGGGACTGTTGGATGCCACAATGCTCGTTGCCGGCAGTATGATCGGCTCGGGAATCTTTATTGTATCGTCGGATATCGCCAGAAATACGGGCTCTGCCGGCTGGCTGATGTTGGTATGGGTGATCTGCGGATTTATGACCCTAGCTGCAGCCTTGAGTTATGGCGAACTCAGTGCCATGTTTCCGAAAGCCGGTGGGCAGTATATTTATCTCAAAGAAGCCTACGGTCCAGTGGTCAGTTTTACGTTTGGATGGACTTTTTTTGCGGTCATCCAGACGGCGACGATTGCAGCTGTGGGAGTAGCTTTTGCCAAGTTTACAGCTTATTTGTTTCCTGTACTTGATGAGGATGTTTACCTGTTGCTCATCGGTGACTATCATATTTCATCGGCGCAGCTGTTGGCTATCGCTGTTATTTTACTGCTCACCCGTATCAACACCGGCGGTGTAAAGCATGGTAAAACAATTCAGACGGTGCTGACATTGATCAAAATATTAAGTTTAGTTTTATTGGTCATATTCGGTTTTGCGGCTTTCGATCTGGAGGTATGGAACCAAAATTGGTCCACATCGAACAGATGGGATCTACAGCATTTAAATGTGGACGGATCGACAGCCGCTTATGCCACTTTTGGTGCATTTGGCGCCGTATCTGCTGCATTGGTCGGGGCATTGTTCAGCAGTGACTCCTGGCATTCCTCTGCTGCGGTAGCAGGCGAGATCAAGAATCCGCAACGCAACATTGGATTGAGCCTGGCGCTGGGTACACTGGTTGTAACAGTGATCTATATTTTGACCAATCTGATGTATACGGGTGTATTAACAATCGAGCAGATGGCCAGCGCACCAAAAGACCGCGTGGCCATGCTGGTAGCGCAGGAAATTTTTGGTCCCCTGGGCATAGCCGTCCTGGCGATTATGATTATGGTCAGCACTTTTGGCTGCAATAACGGACTTATCCTCGCTGGTGCAAGGATCTATTATTCCATGGCTAAGGATGGTTTGTTTTTTAAGAAAACAGCAAGGTTAAATAAGCATGCGGTACCAGCTTACGCCCTGTGGTTGCAGGCAGTCGTTGCATCGATATGGTGTCTGACCGGTAAATACGGTGACCTGCTGGATATGATTACCTGTGTGGTGGTGATGTTCTATGTGCTCTGTATCATCGGCATCTTTTGGTTAAGACATAAACGTCCGGATGTACCGCGGCCTTATCGGGCTTTTGGCTATCCCTTTATTCCGGCCATCTATATTGTGATGGGCATCTCGTTTATTATTTTGTTGGTGATCTATAAACCGCAGTTTACCTGGCCCGGTATTATCATCACGCTATTGGGGATACCACTCTATTATGTTGTGAAACAGAAAAACCTGAAGACGTAAGCTCGCTGATTTTCAATGCTGCCTGGGTGCGATGAACGGCAGATTAATATATACGATATAAAAAACAATACATATGAAGTCAACATTTACGGCTGTTTTATTACTGCTATTGCAGCTTACAGGGATGGCGCAGGGGACAGTGGAGGATTATAAACGTGCCAAAGAGATCAGAAGTTCGTTTGCTAAGGTGTATCAGGTGCCACAACAGGTGATCTGGTCTGAAAAAGGAGATCGCTTTTCGTATCGCGTGAATCGCAAAGATGGGAAACGAAGCTTATATCTAGTGGATGTAGCGACGAAGAAAACAATAGAAACTGATGTTGCTGCCATTGAAAAGCAGCTGTCAGATCTGTCAGGCAAAGCGGTAGAATTGGGAGTTTTGTGGGGAAGGGATTTGAAAGTCCTGACGGCGAACGAAGTGGAATTCACGGAAGAGAAAGCGGTCTGGAAGTGGAATACTGTGGAAAATAAGTTGAGCAAATTGCGGGATATTCCTTCAACGGGCACAGACCGTAGATCGGGGGGCTATTGGGGAGCGCGCTGGGATGATAGTAAAGGTGAACCGGTAGAGTCGCCCGATAAAGTCTATACAGCCTATATCAAAAATAATAATGTATACAGCAGTAAAAAATCGGATGCAAAAACTGAGCGGCAGTTGACCTTTGATGGAAGCCCCGGAGAGTATTATAGTGCACGTATCTTATGGTCCAATGATTCAAAAAGGTTGGCGGTGTCAAAAGTGAGAAAGGCTGAAATCAGACAGTTGACCTTATTGGAATCTTCGCCAACCGATCAATTACAGCCTAAGTTACAAACTCGGGATTATAATAAACCGGGCGATGCATTGTCTCAATATTATCCAACTATTATTGATGTAGTAGATGGGCGGCTGATGTCGGTAGATCCTGCCCAGGTCGCCAATCAGTTTTCACTGTCTGGACCCGTCTGGAAATCGGACAATAGCGGGATCACCTTTGAATATAATCAGCGTGGTCACCAACGTTACGACGTTATGGAACTCAGTGCCATAGACGGCAAAACACAAGCAATTATCTCCGAGCGAAGCGCCACATTTATTGATTATAGCGGAAAAAAATATCGCTATGATCTTAAAAAATCGGCGGATATTATCTGGGCTTCGGAACGCGATGGATGGAACCATCTGTATCTGTTCGATGCCAAAACTGGTGCTTTGAAGCGTCAGATTACAAAGGGGAATTGGGTGGTGCGTAAGGTCGTCCATGTGGATGAGGATAACAAAAATATTATTTTTGAAGCCAGTGGCATGCACAAGGGCGAGGACCCGTATCTAATCCATTATTATACGATTGGTCTTGATGGGAAGGGCTTGAAAGAACTTACTCCAGAAGCAGCTAATCACCAGGCAACATTCAATTCGGATCATTCCTTATTTGTCGATCTCTACTCTCGTGTGGACCAAGCTCCACAGGCGGTATTACGTCGGGTGACAGATGGACAGATCATCATGAAGCTGGAACAGGCGGATATCTCGGATCTGGAAGCTAGCGGATGGCGCAAGCCTGAGGTGTTTAAGTCGCTGGGTAGGGATGGTAAAACCGATATTTGGGGCATCATTGTGCGGCCGAGAAATTTTGACCCGAACAAAAAATATCCGGTAATTGAGTATATCTATGCCGGTCCACATAGCGCCTTTGTCCCGAAATCATTTTCTGCTAATCCGGCAGGGCTTGTCGAGCTGGCTGAACTGGGTTTTATCGTTGTTCAGATTGACGGCATGGGCACGTCCAACCGCTCGAAGGCATTTCAGGATGTCGCCTGGAAAAACCTAAAAGATGCTGGTTTTCCAGACCGTATTGCCTGGATGAAGGCTGCAGCACTTCAATATCCCTATATGGACATTGAAAAAGTTGGCATATTCGGGACTTCTGCGGGTGGACAGTCCGCTGCCGGAGCCCTGTTGTTTCATCCCGAATTTTATAAGGTCGGAGTTTCCTCCTGTGGCTGTCATGATAACCGGATGGACAAAATATGGTGGAATGAACAATGGATGGGCTGGCCGATCGGGCCTGAATATGCTGCCTGTTCTAACATCGAAAACGCATATCGACTGGAAGGCAAGCTGCTGTTGATCGTGGGGGAGCTGGATGATAATGTGGATCCTGCTTCGACCTATCAATTTGTCAATCAGCTGATCAAGCATGGTAAAGATCACGACTTTATTATGGTTCCGGGTATGGGACATGCTTCCGGTGGTGATTTCGGAGAAAAGAAACGTCGCGATTATTTTGTCAAACACCTACTTGGTGTCGAACCACCAGCATGGAATGCTTATTAACGAACAATAATCGAGCTTTTGAGCTCATAAAGAGATAGAGATGAAAAGTTACAGAGTTCTTTTACGTATTATCCTCATGGCCATGGTCCTAACGAAGGGGCTGAGCCAGTTACAGGCACAAAGCGGGGATCAAATATTGGATGGAATCGGCGAGACGGGCATGATCGCGCGATATGTCTTTAATGGCGATCTGAAAGATTGGTCGCGCAACAACCTGCACGCTACAGCTGGCCAAAATGCGACATTTATCAACGATAAGCGCTTTGGCAAAGTATTGTCATTATCGGGTGAAAAAAATGATTTTGTTCAGATACCTGCTGATGCATTGACCGATATGGAATCCTTGAGTATATCGGGCTGGATTTACCTGCGTTCGGAAAAAAAGGATCAGGTTTTTTTTGACTTTGGAAAGGATGGGCATAAACATTTCTTTGCCGCTCCTTTCGGGACGAGCACGCAGGCTGGCTTCCAAAGTTTAATGACTACAGGTAAAAATAATCAAAAAGGAGCTGTTGCTCCATCATTGCAATTGAATAAGTGGGTTTATCTGACCATTGTGGTGGATATTCCGGCTAAAACGATGCGGACTTATGTAGATGCTATACCTGTCGCAGAATCGCAACAGATCCCGCGTGAGTTGACAGAAGTTTTTGGAACTGCTGGCGAAAAAAACAAATTATATATCGGAAAATCACTGCTGACGGGATCATCGACATTGGATGGCATGTTGCATGATTTTCGGATCTACCGTGTTCCGCTGACTAAAAATCAGCTGACTGGAATTTATACCAATTCGCAGCGCGGCGTTAGTAATCGGGCTGTAAATGTAACCAAGGTGGAGGATAATTTGCCAGAGTTTCCAATTACCCGGGCGCAACTCTATAATGCTTACTTAGTGGCGGTGCCAGACTTGCAGGTGGAAACGGCATTAGGCGATTTACCGCGCTTACCAAGTTATGTGCCGGGAATATATCAAGAGAATATTGTTGGACCCAAAGTGCGGGTATTGTGGCCTTCGCCCCATGATAACAGTACCGTCCTGGAAGCTGGACGGTATACCATTACAGGCCGGGTTCCGGGAACAGCTATACAGCCTAAAGCAATCGTGACTGTAAAGGCCAGCAAGGCCCCCTCGGCACCGGCGCTGAAGTTGGCGGCTTTTGCACTGAATCAGGTCTCCTTACAAGCAGACGCAGATAACCAGCAAACAAAATTTATTGAAAATCGCGATAAGTTTATCAACACCTTAGCAAAGACTGACCCCAACTCGTTTCTATATATGTTTCGCGATGCATTTGGGAAACCGCAGCCCGAAGGAGCCCAGCCTTTGGGGGTATGGGATAGTCAGGACACCAAGCTCCGGGGCCACGCAACGGGGCATTATCTGACTGCGATCGCGCAGGCTTATGCGAGTACAAGCTATGATAAAACGTTGCAGGCTAATTTTGCCGAGAAAATGACCTACATGGTGAATACCTTGTACGAACTGGCTCAATTGTCGGGTAAACCGCAGCAAGCAAGTGCTGTGGCTACAGCTGATCCAACTGCCGTACCTTATGGACCCGGCAAATCAGCTTATGACTCGGATCTGAGCCGCGAAGGGATCCGGACGGATTATTGGAATTGGGGTGTCGGTTATATCAGCGCTTATCCGCCAGATCAATTTATTATGCTGGAAAAAGGAGCGAAGTATGGTGGACAGAAAACCCAGGTTTGGGCGCCTTATTATACCTTGCATAAAATTTTGGCCGGATTAATTGATATTTACGAAGTGAGCGGTAATCAAAAGGCGTTACAGGTAGCCACAGGGATGGCAGACTGGGTGCATGCACGCCTTAGCCGGCTGCCCAAGGAAACGCTGATACAAATGTGGAACACATATATTGCTGGCGAATTTGGCGGAATGAATGAGGCGATGGCACATCTCTACCGCATCACCCGAAAGGAACATTATTTGAAAACCGCACAGTTGTTTGATAACATCGATATGTTCTTTGGTAATGCGAATCATGAACATGGATTGGCCAAGAATGTCGATACATTTCGTGGATTGCATGCCAATCAGCATATTCCACAGGTAGTGGGCAGCATCGAGCTCTACCAGGTTTCCAATCTGCCGGAATACTACCGGGTGGCAGACAATTTCTGGTATAAAGCAGTCAATGATTACATGTATAGCATTGGCGGTGTAGCGGGGGCACGCAATCCCGCCAATGCAGAGGTTTTTACGGCAGAACCAGCGACCCTATATGAAAATGGTTTTTCTGAAGGTGGACAGAATGAAACTTGTGCAACTTACAATATGCTGAAATTAACAAGCGACCTGTTTCTTTTTGATCAACGCGCCGAATATATGGATTACTACGAACGCGGTTTGTATAACCATATTTTAGCTTCGGTTGCTGAAAATACGCCGGCTAATACCTACCATGTACCACTGCGGCCTGGAGCAATAAAGCAATTTGGAAATCCCAATATGACTGGCTTTACCTGTTGTAACGGTACCGCAATTGAGAGTAGCACCAAATTGCAGCATAGTATTTATTTTAAAAGCCGGGATGATCAGGCTTTATACGTCAATCTATTTATTCCCTCAACCTTGGAATGGACAGAACGTAAGCTGACTGTGCAGCAGACTACTAGCTTTCCAAAGCAAGACGAGACGGAGCTGACCATAAAGGGGAATGGCAAATTTGATCTGCATGTTCGGGTGCCCAGCTGGGCAACCAAGGGATTTTATGTGACTATTAATGGGAAAGACCAGCAGGTACAGGCGCAGCCCGGTACGTATTTGAAACTGAGTCGCAATTGGAAGAATGGCGATCGTATTAGGCTCAAAATGCCATTTCAGTTTCACCTGGATCCGGTCATGGATCAACAAAATATTGCAAGTTTATTTTATGGACCGATCTTATTGGCTGCTCAAGAGCCTGAGGCTAGAAAAGACTGGCGTAAAGTGACGCTTGACGCGCAAGATATCAGCAAATCTATCACAGGTGATCCGCAACGCTTGGCTTTCAAGATTGATGGAGTTGATTTTAAGCCATTCTATGATAGCTACGGACGACACTCCGTTTACCTGGATGTTACTTTAAAATAACGGTACGATAGGCCAACAATAAAGGGGTACTTTGTCAAGCAAAGTACCCCTTTATTATTTTCTTCCAATGCTGGGTTTTGGTCACAATCGAAGCGCGATTGGTTAAATTCGGATTGAAATCAGACCTGATTCTAAGCTAACTTCGGTTATCTATTAACAACTAATATCAATTAACCAAATTAATCAGTTATGAAAAACGCAGGTCTTTTAATAGTCCTAGTGGTTCTCCTTTCATTCGATTTATTTGCGCAACAGGTAACAGGCGTAGTGCAGGATGGTTCGGGGAGTGTAATGGTAGGAGCTACGCTACGAAATTTGTCTACGCAGATAAGTGCGCAAACGAATGGCAAAGGTGAGTTTACGATGGTAGCAAAATCAGGCGACGTTATCGAAGCAAGCTTGCTTGGCTATGAATCAAAGCGGCTAACGGTGGGTTCGGAATCGCGGCTTAATTTTCAATTGAACGCCACATTTTCCACGTTGGACGAAACCGTTGTCATCGGTTATCAAAAAATCTCCCGAAAGAAAGCCACCGCAGCGATTTCCAGTATTTCAGGAAAAGAACTGGCGAATCTGCCAGCGGCAAGTTTTGACCAGCTTCTGCAAGGACGTTTATCGGGGGTTAATGTACAGAACTTTACCGGCGAGCCTGGAGCAACACCTACTGTTCAAGTGCGCGGAAACACTAGCTTAAACCGGGAGTACGATGAATTTAGTGTAGGAAATGCCCCATTATATGTCGTTGATGGCGTTCCGCAGCCACCACAACAGTACACTTCCCCAGTAACGGGAACAGGTACAAATTTTATAGCTGGAATAAATCCGCAGGACATCGAAAGCATTGATGTGCTGAAAGATGCCTCTGCTGCTGCCATCTATGGATCAAGAGCTTCGAGTGGTGTGATCCTGATTACGACCAAAAAAGGCATCAGCCGGGAGCCACAGGTGATGGTTTCGGCCTATACCGGGTTGACACAACGGCCAGAGTTGCGCGATGTGGCTTTGGGGGCTGAAGAACGTAGGCAAAAGATGCGCCTCTTGGAAGAGTTACAGCAATATCGTCCTGATATTGAAAATAGGAATATATCTTTTTTGCTGACCGACAGTTTAAATCCGGCTTTTAACGGATCAACCGATTGGCAGGACATGTACTACCGCAAAGGTATGGTGAACAATGCGGATCTGAGCCTGAGTGGGGGCGGCCCAGGGGGATCCAATTATCGTTTCAGTGCGGGATTATACGATGAGCAGGGAATTGTCAAAGCGACGGGCTTCAAGCGCTATTCAACACGGTTGAACCTCATGTCCAAAGCGCTGAAAGAACGTTTGATGATCAATCCGATAGTAGCCTATTCGCGCACGGAACGTACCCGGGCTGGCGGTGGTGGAGTCGGGGTCACGGCAAGATATACGCCCGCATCTTATTTCAACCTGAGCGAGACGCGAAAAAATTATCTCCTTGGGATGTATAACGATGATTCCGATGTAAATACGGGAAATCAATTTACATTCAACCTGAATCTAGGGTACGACTTTTCAAAAGCGTTAAAATTTACGTCTCAGACTTCTTATATCTATTCCAACAGCAGACGGGATGTAAGCACACCTTCTTCAGTGGCTAATTTTACCGGTAACAGACAAGACGTCTTTTCAGACAACCAGGTCAACGTTTTGTCTTCTAATTATTTCAGTTATAATAAAGAATTTAATAAACATAATCTGAGCATGATCTTGGGAAGTGACCTGGAATATAATCAATACCGTTCCGTAGGGGCGGGAGCTTCCAATGGTGCTTCGGACCAGATCAAAGTCATACAGGGATTTCAGCAACGTTATCTTACTGCTTTTTCCGATTATCAGGCTTATAGTATGGCTTCTTTTTATTCGCGGTTAGCCTATGATTATGATTCCCGGTACTTGGTATCAGCCAGCATACGCGGAGATGGTTCATCTCGTTTTGGGGTGGGTAATAAATGGGGCTATTTTCCTGCTGCCTCAGTGGCATGGCTCGTTTCCGAAGAATCGTTTATGAAAGAGGGCCAGTCCCCATTTTCTATGTTAAAACTTCGGGCCAGTCTAGGCACAACCGGTGGATTGCCGGGCAATAATTACCTACAGTACAATCTCTACCGGGTCAATGCCGGAAATTTTTGGGGAAATGACAACGCCACTTCGTACAACGGCGTCACCGCCATAACTCCGAATCTCGTGGATGGGGTGGCGCAACCGAATATCAGCTGGGAGCGTTCGATGCAATGGAATATCGGTCTGGATGGCGAGATTGCCAACGGTCGCTTTTCTTTTGCCTTTGACGTTTTTAACAAGGAAAATAAACAATCTTTATTTGATGTGGCGCTGCCTGTGACCACCGGATATGACCGCGCTTTGACCAATTCGGTGGGTGTCCGTAATTATGGTGCTGAGGTCGTGTTAATGGCCAATCCGCTTCCAAAGACAAGCCCGGTGCAGTGGTTTAGCCGCCTGAATGTCTCCTATGTGCGAAATAAAATAATGAATCTTCCCAATTCGGGTCGCGATCTAGTGGTTGCCGGTTCCCGTTTTGATAAAGCCCATATCCTATCGGTGGGAAGCCCGATCAATACGTTCTATTTATACCAAACCTTAGGCATTTATTCAACACTGAACGATATTCCGATCAATCCCCTGACAGGTGACCGCTACAATGCTGGTGGAAGCCCTTATGCACCTGGAGATATGTGGATTAGGGATGTAGATGGAGATTACATGATCGATCCGTTCAATGATGGTATCAATCCGGACAAACTACCTATCGGTGATCCAAATCCTAAATTTACGGGTGGCTGGACAAATAATGTGACCTGGAAGAATTTCAATCTGGGCGTACTCTTCACCTTTTTGTTCGATAGGGATGTGCTCAATCTCTATCAATCCGATCTCTTTGAGAATGGTGCTGCGACCAATTCAACCTATGATTTTGCGCGGTATGCGACACCCGATTTTAGTAAGATCAATATCTGGCGCCAACCGGGTGACCGTGCCGATTATCCAGCCTATCCTTTGGGGTCTTGGCGCTACTATACCGTTGCTGGCCAGACCTTTTTCTTAGATCAGGGAGATTATTTCCGGGTGAAAAGTGTGAGCCTTTCTTATAGTCTGCCCAACCGCCTGGTAACAGGTTGGGGGATGAGAAGCATCCGCATGTACGGTATCCTGGATAATCTACTGATGTTCCAGCGTTCGAAAAGATTGCCAGATGCCGAGGCTGTAAATTATTATGGTGAATATGAAGGGAATGGTTATCCGATCCCCAGAAAGTTCACCTTTGGTGTTGAATTACAATTTTAATTAGTGCATCATGAAAACATTATTTATAATCAATTATTGGAAGTGGGTACTTCTCGTGGCTATCGGCTTGAGTACCGCGTCGTGCAACAAATTTTTGGAAGAGGAGCCTCGAAACTCCACCTATAAGGAGGTCTATTGGAAAGATCCAAAAGCCGGAGAAAGTGCTATCGCAGGTAATTATGCGCTGTTGAGGAATGCCCTGATGGATGGTTTTTATGGCGTTGGAAACCGCTACTACATTTACGGGGACATGACACCGGATATTTATATCGGGATCAACCGGGATAGCTACAGTCATCCAGAAATAGGTAAAGGCAATTGGACCAGCAATTATTTTGCACAGTCTTATGGCAATTGGACCGTATTTTATAAAACCATAGCGATGTCCAATATCATTCTTAAAGAAATGCCTTTGGTTTCGGATGATATCTTGGTTTTAGAACAGACGGATCCCGAGGCTTTTCGCAAAAAAATTATGGGACAAGCCTATTTTATTCGGGCTTTCTCTTATTTCATGCTGACCAAAATCTGGGGTGATGTGCCCCTCGTTACCGAGGCCTATGATGATCCGATTAATGCGCCTCATCTGGGACGCACCTCCCGCATTGCGGTCATGAAACAGATCGAGGAGGATTGCCAACATGCGATAAACTTATTGAGTTGGGGGTATAAAACAGTTGCAGAACGTGCTGTCACAGCCAACAGAGGATCGGCGTATGCGCTCTTGGCACACCTGTACCTATGGCGGGGAACGACTACGGACCTAACCACAAATACACCGATCATGGATGATATCACGCGTGCTGACACGACCATCAACACCTTGCTCGCGCAAGGGGGCTATACACTGGCAGATACCGCCAAATATGCGGATGTTTTTAAAGGAAGATCGAGCGAAGGAATTTTTGAATTAAATGTCAGTGAAAATACTTTAGAAGGATCAAGTGCCCATATTGGGATGAAATTTTTGAATAGTAGCTATATTCCAACCTATGCCGCAACTGCTGACTTTTTTACCAAACCGGCTTACCTAAGTAGTCACTTTTACAAGATCGAAGAGAAGGAAGATTGGGTCTGGCATGAAGATATCAGGCAATGGGTCTGGGAAACAGTACAATCCCGGGGACTTGATACGTTGGACATCCGTTTCAAAAATAATTTTGTTAATTATACGTCGGATAAACCCGTATGTATTAAATATAGCAACATCGTCTTTCGGAATCCAGGCCAGCAGCTTGAACCCTATAATAGCAATAATTTGATTTTGTTTCGATTGAGCGATATCAAATTATTACAGGCCGAAATAGCCCTCTACCAAAATAATCCCAGTCGTGCAATCAGTATCATCAATGCCTCAAGGACGCGCTACGGTGCTGATCCTTCAAGCCTGTTACAACCTGGCTTGACCAAAACAGAAGTGATGAAAGAATATATGATCGAACGTGGAAAAGAACTCTATCTGGAGGGTCATCTGTTTTTTGACATGATCCGCACACGCACATATTCGGACCATATCGCTTGGCTAAGCGAGGCCCGGTTTAAGCAAGGTGGCTTTTTCTGGCCGGTAGACCCGCGTTTATTTAGTGAGAATAGACTTTTAGTTCAAACCGAATACTGGCGTGGAAAGATTTAATGACATCGTTAGCAACTTAAATTCTTAGAAAAAATGACTACAATCATAAAAAAAGCCGGTGCATATCCCTTATTTGCCCTGCTGTTTTTTCAGCTACTGACCTCATGCTCGAAAAACGATTATATCAACGATGGCGGCGTCCATCAAGCAAAAGTAAATATGACAACCTATGATTATCTGGCTTCGCATCCAAAGTTTGATTCTTTGGTGCGGATCATTGATCGTGCCAATTTAAAAGAGCTGGTGAACAGTGATATCACTTTTTATGCGACAACAAATTGGGGTGTTGCAGATTATGTGAGTGCCAAAAAACAACAGCGTATTGCGGAGGTCGGTGATGAAAATATTTCCTTTGACATTGATGATATTGATCCGAAAAGACTGGATTCTTTAAAGATATATATGTTCAAAGGAAAAGTAGAACGGGATAAGCTGGATCTGAATGGGGCATACTTTAGCAGTTTGTTTGGTTCTATCCCTTGGGTTCGATTTCAATTGGGGCTGAGACGAACGCGAGATTATAGTTCCTACGTCGATTATGTTGATTATTTGTATTACACGAAAGTCAATGGAACGCTGGATTCGGAAGAACCAAACCAAAATGCGATCCCGGAAGCGGAGCGGGATGCGCGGGTAGACGTACAGACCTCAGGAATTATCACGACTACTGGCGTCATACATGTGCTGCACGGTGATCATCGTTTATTTTTTAATAAGGAGAAAATGGCTTCTAATTGATAGGGAGTCAAGAAAATATACGCTAATGAAAATGAATATTATAACCACTTACACGGTACTATTAGGAATAGTGATCGGTGTAATCCTATCCGCCTGTGAAAAAATTGAGGAAGGTTTTTTAAGTGATACCATTCGCTATCGTGACAGTGTAATCTATTGTAAACGAGGGATGACACTCACCCTTTCGGATCGGATAAATGCAGATGGATCGACTCCGCCATTCGAATTTAAGATGTTAAACCTGCGGAACAAGCTGACGGGTGAGCCTGCGCCTGAGGAATTCACAAAAATGTATGAAATTGAAGTTTTTAAGGAAGGCATGACGTTCAATGCGGCAACAGACACCACGGTTGCGTTGCTGAAAGCAAAGCGCGAAACTAAGCAGGTCATGCCCATGGAATTTAACGCGGTCAGTGGCCAGATTAGTTTTAATCGGGCATCTGCAAATTTGCCACTGGGGATCTATACCTTTGATTTGCAGGCAACGAACCGCAAGGGAACGAAAATATATCCCTCATTTGCGGAGATTCATGTCATCGAACCTTTTTTGGAGGATGTCTTCGAGTTGACCTATGCTTCATTGACTGGGTCTAATGCTGCCGAGACTTTTACGCCAGCGTACAATAGTAATATTAAACTGACCTGCACCAAAGTTTCTGATGAGGGGGCGCGTGTGATCCTGAAAATTGTCGACAAAAATGGCCGGGCATGGGATCCCAAAGCGGGGGAGGTAATTAAACGTGGTGATCGTCCGACCTTTGAATCACATGTACGTTTTAATCCGGTCGTCGCCACAAACACAGCATTGGTTTGCGATTATGAAGTGGCCCCCTTTCCGCTAACAAAATTTAATGACGGAAAGACAAATTGGGATTACAATATTTACTATCGTATACCGATGCGTTTTGCAGCAATGGATGGCCACCCCAATCACAATATCAACCCTGTTTTTGGCTTTCGGGTACTGATGGAGGGCACATTTGAGGTCGAAGTAAAGCTGACAAATGTGGCTGCAATAAACTCATCCGGACCACCAGCAACAGGACTGTAAATAGGTATAACGAAAGATAGGGAATAAAGTCTGCCTCGACCCAGAGGCAGACTTTCTAGCATTGATTAGTACCATTAACCTTTATAAGGTTTTTTAGCGGCTTCTATGAGCTCTTTCATTTCTAATTTGATATAGTCCACATTTGGCGAGGATCCAGTTAGAAAATAGCGGATATTTCCTTCCTTGTCGATGACGAATTTAGCCGGGATACCTTTTACACCATATTTGGCTGCCATGACTTCCCCGGTTTGCGGATCTTTTTGATCGTCGTAAAGCACCTCAAACGGGTAGTTGTTTTTTGCAAGGAAAGAAACGACATTCTCTTTGTAGTTCTTATCGCGCTCCCAGGTATTCATAAACAGGAATTGGACGTCTTTATCATTTGCATACGATTCCTGTGCAGCTTTCATTCCCGGGAATGAGCGTACGCAAGGCTGGCACCAGGTCGCCCAGAAATCGAGGACAACAACTTTTCCCTTTAAACTCGCCAAGGATATTTTTTCACCCTTTAGGTTGAACAATTCAAAGTTGGGCGCTGGTTTGAAGGTTGCCATATCCTTGATGTGATTGCGGATGTTTTGGGTTAACTCCGTTTTTAGGGAAGCATTAAAGTTCTCATAGCCCTGAGCTGAAATGTTCAATTCTGTGTATAATTTTTTCAGATCTTTTTCGATCGCAAACTGCCCTTTAGCATATAATCTTGTCAATATATTGTACGCTTCAAGCTTTCTGCCTGTTCCGAGCAGCGATTTATAATAAACCATTGCAAGTCCATCCGCTTGTTCCGGTGCTGCTTTCAGGGCATTCTCAATATAACCAAGTGCTTCAGCATATTTTTTCTGCGCAACAAGGATATTCACATAGGCTGACATCGAACTGGCAAAGCCCATGGCTGCAAAGCGGGCCTTATTGTCCTTCTGTTCTTCAGGCAGCGTGAGGTAATAATAACTATCATCCATGGCAGCCTTCAGAAGTGGTGCAGCAGTCGTCGTGTCACCTGCTTGCAAAAGGGCTTGACCAACTGGAATATAACCATTGCCACGCCAAAACCGTTCTTTCATTTCACCCAGGTAATGAACAGCCTTTTGGGCATTTCCTTCATTGGCAAAACTCACCGCTAAACTCCCTAAAACGTAATCATAAGTCAGTGGTTCTTCGCTGAAATTTTTGACGGGCCATTTTTTGATCAGTTCCGTATAGGCTTTTTCTTTCGCCGTTGACGTTTCTGCATTGTAGAAGACATTCGTAATAAAGGCATCCCGCATTAATGTGCCCTTTGGGTATTTTTTCTTGGCGCTATTTTCGACGCTGGTCATTTCCTCTTCTTTGCCCAGTGAACGGAGGATATTGATTGTCTCACGATAGTCCGCTTCCGTTTTGTAGGTTTTTATTTCTGTGACTAATGCTTTGGCCAAAGAGTCTTTTTGTGCCAATGTGCCTTTCTCAATAATTGGAAGGTATTGTTGGTATCTATTCGCGGTTTGCTGTTGCGCATAACTGACCGTACTTGCCAGTAGCAGTGCTAGTGTTAAAGCTTTTACTTTCATTATTTTGTTTTTATTTTTCGACATTCTGTTTGATGGTTCCGTTGCCAGGATTCTCGGTTGCTCCTAATGGAAAAGGCATAATCCAGAGATGTGATGTTGGGCTCAACTGGATCGTCTTGTCCTCGATCGTCTTTGTCAGTGTTTTCGCAAAAGCACTTTCTTGATTGAGGCGTTTGTAATCTGTAAAGGGAATAATGGAATGAATCAGTTCATTCTGTTTGAGCTGTTGTATTTTTTTGATGGCATCCGTGGCATTTTGTGCGGTCAGGTCGGCATAGTCTGCAGCCAGGATCCTTGTCTTACGGACCTTGTTGACGAGATCCATTGCCTTTTGGATATTTCCCTGTCTTGCCTGACATTCTGCAGCAATCAGATAGACTTCAACAGTCGTCAAGCCCTGGCTATTATAGAATCCGGTCATTGTGCTCGCAAAATAGGTGTTGGGCACGACGGTACGCAATTTCCAGCGTGAGGCGAATTTACTGTCCCCTTTTTCAAATCGAGCTGCCCGTTCTACCGGCAGGGATAATTCCGCAGCGGTGTAGTTTGGCGATTGACCATGTCTGAAGTAGTAGTTTTCGACATAGGTAAAATCCATGGGTGTCCTCTTCAAGGTATAATTATTCGGATCTTCGATCTGTGATTTATTGGCCGTATAGTAGGCAGTCCAGTCGTATAGTTTATCGTTGTATCCCAGTGCTTTTTCACTATTTTCCAATGCATCCGGATAGTTATCCATTTGGAGGTAGATACGTGCCAACAGCGCATGAGCTGCTCCTTTGCCCGGATGCAGGATAGTTAGTCCTGTCGTAGGCAGGTTTGGGAGCGCGTCTTTGATATCCTTGATCATATAGTCATATATTTCGGCAATCGTAACCTGTTTTGAAGGGGCACCGATATCAGCACTTTCAATCCATGGAACCGATAGCAATTGGCCTGCCGTTTTAGGGTCATAATCCGCCGCATAATAATTTGCTAAGGTAAAATAACTGATGGCCCGGAGTACCTTGGCGGTAGCCATCAATTCATCCCTTTGTTGGGCTGTGGCCTCGGTCATTGCCGGCCCATGCTCCAGAAACAGATTGCAGACAGATATGCTCGAATAGGCATTGTAATAGGTGCTTTCATCGGCATTGTTATAGATTTTGCGGTCTTCCTGTTCCTTCCAGTTATAGTTTATATCCCATAATTTATAATAGTTAAGGTTCGCTGTGGAAACAAAACGATCGTTGGGCAAAATAATAGCCTGGGGGATAGGAACCTGATGAACAGTTGCTTCATCGCGCAAAAGCGCTTCGAAATCCGCATAGGTCTGTGGGATTTTCTTTCCTTTGGGCAATATGTCCAAATATTTATTGCAGGATGCGAAGAACAGCAGGGGAGTGATCGCAAGGAGGTAAATTATTTTTTTCATAAGAATTTTAAATTAGAAAGTGAGGTAAGCGCCAAAAACATAATTCGGTGCACGATAGCCTTCCAGCATAAATTTTGCATTGCTGGATTTGGTAAACATGGCCACATTTTCAGCATTGAACTGCAACCGTGCTTGGGCCAGTCGCATCTTTTTTATCCAGTCGGACGGTAGCCGATAGGCAAGGCTGATATTACGGATGCGTACATTGCGCGCATCGAGCACATTGATATCGGCGTATTGGTAGACGGTGCCACTTGCCGAGTTGTAAAGATTTGTCTCTTCAGGAAACACGAGACGGGGGATATCGGTTCTCGATTCATCGCCTTCCTGTTGCCAACGGTTACGGATGTCTTTGTTCATCGGAGCAAGGGTCGTGAATGTCAGATAGTTGCCGATCCCCATATAAGGCAGATCCTTATTTCTGATTTTATGTCCGCCTTCGTACGTGAGCATCATCGAAAAATCGAAGTTTTTGTAGGAGAGGCTATTTGTCCACGAAAGGGTATGCGTAGGCACTTTTGTTCCTGCATAGACAATGGACTCCAATGTTGTTGGCGTTTGCGTGCTTTTGTTCCCATTTTCATCATATACCTGTGGTATGCCCTGCTGATCGAGTCCAGCCCATTTGTAGGCATAAATCGCCTGGTATGGATTTCCTATGCGGGGGTACGCGTCAGGGTAATCCAATTGTAAGATATAAAATGGCGCTTTGACATTGACATACGTCACCTTGTTTTTATTATAGGCATATAGGACACTGCTGTTCCAGCTAAAATCATTTTTCTGGAGGATATTGGCGTTCAGCGTCAGTTCCAGGCCATGGTTGGTCATCTCTCCGTTGTTTATGGCGTAGGTGGAATAGCCGAAGCCTTCGGTAGGTACGCCCATAGTGGAGGCAAAGAGGTCTTTTCCTTGTTTTCTATAATAATCCAAGCTCCCCGAAATACGGTTTCTAAACAAACCAAAATCCAATCCGATATTTGTGGTCGTTGTTTTTTCCCAGGAAAGTGATGGGTTGGGGCGGTCCGAGACCGTGCCTTGGGTTCCCCCTACATGCGAGTTCGTGTTATAATAAGCTGTCATAAAGGGGGCTACATTCTGCAATATGTTTCCACCGATACCGTAGGAAGTGCGTAGCTTAAGCTGATCTAGCCAGTCCAGCTGCACGAAATTTTCCTCATGCAGATTCCATCCGGCACCGATGGACCAGATTGGCTTGTTCTGATATTTTGAACTTGTTCCCCATAAATTGGACCTATCCCAGCGCAAGCTTCCGGTAAGGAGGTATTTCTTCGAATAGGCATAGCCGACATTCCCATAAAAGGAAACAAAACGGTTGATGGATTCGTACTGACTGGCATTATCATAATTTTGGTTGAAAGAACCCACAGTTCCTATGGCTGGATCTAGCATGGTATAGGTAAGCGCATCGGGATCAAAATTATAGAGATTTTGAAGTTGAGAACGCATGCGGTTGTTTTTAAGCTCGCTGCCCAATATGGCGTTTAGGCTATGCTTTTCGCCAAAATCCTTGTCGATATTGACCTGTTGCCTAAAATTGAACGCATTATTCTTGAGATCTGTTGTTTTATTGATATTCCCATTGGGCATCATCAGTTTGGCTTTTCCATCAGCAATTAATGCAAACTGATTGACTCTCGATCGTGTATAATACGAATTTTTACCATAGAGAAGCTCAAACTTTTTATTGCTGATTTCATACTGAAAAGAGGCCGAATAGCTGAGCCAGTCTGCAATCTTCGCATTCAATTTTAGGAAACTTCGGTTCGAAAAACCATTTGACTGTTCGATATTGTTTTTTATCTCGTCCAATGGCGTGATGTCCAGTGTATTCAGGCCATATTGTTTAATCGTGTTGATATTTGCCAGGCTCATATAATCGGCCATATACGCCGTATAATTATTGCCGTCGTCATTTTTTAGCCTATTGTAAGGCAGAAAAGAAAAACCGGGTTTTAGCACATCATAGGTTTGCCTGTCATTATCGACATAATTGAGAAATGAGCTCATCTCGACTGTTAACCACTTGTTGACCTGGGTGATATTGCGTAGGTTGATGCCGAGATTCTGGTTTTTACTGAAACGGTCTTCCAGTAGATCCTTTTTATAGGTCGTCGAAAAATAGAATTTACTTTTTTCCGTACCGTTGGAAAGGTTCAGGTTGTACTGTTGTGAAAAGGGATTGCGCTTGGCATACTTGGCGATATCCTCATAAAAACGATAGCCTTGCTGGGAGAGTTGGTCCAGCTCGGCATTCATTTCGGATTCATCGATCAGACCGGCATATTTTTTAAGGATGCTGCGGATACCGAGACTTTGGTAAGACATATCGTTTAAAGTACTTTTTGCCTGCTCGGCTGTCATTGTTTTCAAATTAGGGTTTTTCGCTGCCCATTCCCTTTCGATGGCGATCATGTCCGCGGCCGATGCTAAGCGGTCGGTGTTAAAATAATAAGGCGTATGCGTCAAAGTAGCTGATACATTGATTTCAGTGCCTTTATTTTTTCCTTTTTTGGTGACGATAACGACAACCCCATTGGCCGCGCGGGCACCGTAAATGGAGGCTGCAGCCGCATCTTTTAGGACGGTAACAGATTCAATATCTTCCAGATTGAGGTCCGGCAGATTTTCAACTACACGACCATTGAAATCCATGGTTGCATTATCTACCGGGAAACCGTCGATCACGTACAAGGGCGAGGTTACTCCTCTCATGGAGGTTGTCCCGCGAAGCAAGCCATCATGATATCCCGCAATGCGGCCTTCGAGCAAGTTCTCTAAGTTGTTGAGCCGCTGCTGTTGCAGGCTGTTTTTCGATAGACTCGAAAAGGCTCCTGTAGCACGTTCTTTGGCAATGGTCTGATAACCCGTATTGATGGTCACATCAACTGCCGCAAGACTGGTATTGCTTGGCTTGAGTACGATCAGAGCAGGTTCATCATTGGCATTAAATTCAAGGGTTTCGTAACCCAAGAAGGAAACGGTCAGCACGGCGCCACGTGTAGGGGAAGTCAATTCAAATTGTCCATTTTGATCAGACTTTGTAGAGGTACTGCTGTTTTTAATAGTGACGGTGGCACCGTTCAATGCCTTCCCTTCGGCATCGGAAATATTGCCACGCAATTTGTATTGTTGGCTGGGCGCTGAGGGCGCTGTGGAAGTAGATCTTCCGGTAGCTGCATTTTTCAGCAAAATGGTGTTTTTGACAATCTTGTACTGGATGTTATTGGCGGTAAAGGTCGCATCCAGTGCTTCTTTGAGCGTTACATCTTTGAGATGAAGTTTAACTTTGGGAATTGTCAGCTGTGCCTCGTCATAAACAAAATGATAGGTCGATTGTCTTTCGATCTGTTTCATGACAGCAAGTGCTGATTCGTTGTTGGCCTGGATGTTAATCTGGCCAAAACTGTAGGAGCTGCACAGTACCGAAAAGCCATAGAGTAGCACGGCCCTGGCTTTTTTGTTCAGCCTGGACGAATAGGATTGTTTCATATAGGTATTGGGTTAAGTTATCTGTTTATGCTATTGTTTTTTGATGGTTAAATACACTTTATTGTTTTTCATGTGGCCTTGGATGTCAAAATAAGAAAGGATCTGCATGACATCGTCAAGATTGACGTTTCTAGGGATCTCTCCTGTGATCAGGCGATTTTCGGCTGCGGTTTGGTCAACGACAAAATCAATATTATACCAGCGTTCCAATTCGCGGACAATATTTTTTACCGAACTCCGTCTGAAGCTGAAAAGTCCATTTTTCCAGGCAGTAATACCGCTTATATCCGTATTTGCCTTTTGTAGATTTGCTTGTGCTAAGGTTTGCTGTCCAGGCTGTAGGATCAGTGATTGCTGCAGCTTATTTTTGCGGGTCACTTTTACCTTTCCATGGACCAGTGTGGTGATTGGTGTGGCGTTGTCTGCGTAGCTCTGAATGTTAAATCCTGTGCCCAGCACCTGGATTTCATCGTTTCCGACGTTAACCTTAAATGGTTTCTTCGCATTGTGTGCGACTTCAAAATAAGCTTCACCCTTTAAAACGACGGACCGTTCGTTACCGACAAATTGGGCTGGATAGCTGATGGTCGAACCGGCGTTCAGCCATACTTTGGTTCCATCTTCGAGCTGTACCTGAAATTGTCCACCACGCGGTGTTTCCAGCGTGATCAGTTGATTACCCCCAGCTTTGCTGAGATCGATATTGCCTGTATTCAGCTGCACGAAGCCATTCTTATTGATCAGTTTGTCCTGTTGACCCAATGCGATGACCTCGCCATTGGGCAGGCGAAGTGTAGCCTGGTCATGCCCTGGTTTTATGGCAGCAAACAGTTCGGTCGCCTGTTGAGCATCCTTTTCAGCACGCTGCTGCTGTGAATACTGATAGAGTCCAAATGCTACGCTGAAAATGACGATCGCTGCTGCAGCATATTTCCATATCGAAATATAGTTGGCTTTTCGCGGAAATAAATTCCGATCCATTGCATTGAGCTGCTCCTGGATAAATTGATCGTCCAGCTCCGTGGATGCACGCTTTGCTTTATGCAGATAGAAGCTATGAATGATCCGCAGTTCTTCTGGAGACGCTGTCCCCGCTTTATATTTTTGGAATAGTTCCTGTAATGTGTCTTTCTCCATTCTTTAGGCTGATAGCCATAAGAAGGCTATCTAATAGTAATGACGGTCGAACAGGGAAAAGGGAGTATTAAAAAAAATAAAAAAATGATTAGAAAAAAAAGAAGGAGCCAAATTTCGTGCGCAATATGCGTAAGGCGTTATGGACCTGTTTTTTAATTGTTTTTTCGGAAGTGGATAAGAGCGCACTGATCTCTTTATAACTGTGTCCCTGCTCGCGATTGAGTTCAAAAACTTCCCTTGTACGGGGCGACAGTTTGCTCTTTTCGTGTTCGATCATGGCAGCAAGTTCTTTTTCCAACAGCAAGTCGTCCGTATAACGGACACCCTCCTCGACAAAGGATAAAACATCCTCCCGGTATTTTTCTACCACTTCCTGATGGCTAAAATAGTCCAGTATTTTATTGCGGATGGATTTGATCAAATACGGTTCGAGCGATTGGCTGATTTCTATAATTGCCCTTTTATTCCAGAGGACAAGGAAAACGTCCTGAACAATATCCTGACTTAGCTCGCTGTCCTGTGTCATGCGATAGGCATGGCGAAACAGCAGTTCTTTATAACGATCAAACAATTCCTTGTAGGCTAACGCGTCGTTAGTCTTTACAAGTTGGAAGAGGGTTTCTTCTTTTAAATTGTGGTAATCGTATTGCACCCGGCGTTGATTTGTTATTAGTTTGTAAAGCTAATTTAGGACATTGTTCGCAAAAATAAAAAACGAAAGTTCAACACCCGCTTGCTTCAACAGTACCAATGCTGTACACAAAAGAAAGAGAATTGTCTTTTTATATTGCTTGGGTTATGTGGGAATGGGTACATTGTCGGTATGTTCGATTCTTCCTGGCGTCCAGTTTTCTAACGAATGGTTTTTGTCGGTCTTGTATTTACATTTCTGGTGACGGTTGTAAGTTTTGGATATCATTATACCGAAGGGGATCTACAAAGAAATTACAGAATTTGGATAACGACTATGTGGAGTCTATCCTTAAAATATATGACTAAAGTAGCATTTAAAGAGTCTTTCCTTCTACAGATCCATTTAATTCTATAACAACAGTGCGATATTAGATACACATCTTTATAACGCATAAAATCTTCATAGCGGGATTATATTAATCACTAACCTTATGTATGTAGCCATAGAAAAGACAGCGTCGCTGCTTATTTAAAGATTTAGGCAGTTATTCTAGTAAATTCCTGTTTTTCATCAAGTAATCCAGGGCTTCTTTAACTGTTTGTACTGGTTTTTTTGGATTAAAACCTAATTCTTTTTTTGATTTGGAGATATCAAAATCCTGCTGTAATCCAGAGAACATTGCAATTTCCTTTTTTGACAATACGGGTGGTTTACCACTTAACTTCGTTGAAAATTCCATAAGTCCAGCAATAGCATACAGAAGAAATTTGGGAACAGAGCTAGGTATTTTGAGTTTTAGTTCTGGATAAAGTTTTTGAGCCAGTTTGGTCGTATCCGTGATGGTCATACATTTTTCGTTTGCAAGAATGTAACGTTCGCCAGAGCGTCCTCTCTCTGCGGCCAGGTAACAACCTTCAGCTACATCTTTTACGTCTACCCAATTGAGTGTTATCTTGGTGTCTACCGGAATTTCCTTTTTCAAGATCATTTTGAGAACTCCGAAGGAAACATTCAAAGGTAGAAATGCCTCACTGCCAATCATTGCTCCGGGCATCACCGATACAAGTTCAATCCCCAATTCTTTAGCCAGCTGAAAAGCTAGTTTTTCGCCATCATTTTTAGAATTGTAATACATATCTCTTCGGTCGGGATTGTAACCGTTGCTTTCTTTTGTCGGAAGACACGTATAATCTAGTGCCGCGATGGAGCTCACATAGACGATTCTTTTCACGCCAGCTTCTGCCCCAGCTTCTATGGTGTTACGTGTTCCGTCCATATTTACGTCGTAGATTTCCTCTTTGGGATTTTTTGCCCATAATTTGAAGGCTGCGCCTACTGCATAAAATGTTTCTACTCCCTGCAAAGCTTTAAGGAATGAAGTCTTATCCGTAATATCTGCATGAACGACTTCACAGTCCAAGTCTTTGAAACATTCTTTATTTTTGATACTGCGTACAGAAGCCCTGACCCGAAATCCCTTTTTGATTAGTAACCTTACAAGATTATTACCCAAATGTCCGTTTGCACCAGACACCAATACTAAATTTTTATTTGCCATATCCGTTGATTTTAAATGATAGGGCAAAGTTCAGCCTTATTCAATCAAAACCACTTCACAAATGTTACCTAATGACCTGTTTACGGATACGGCTCAAACTTTTAGGATTCATTCCGAGAAAAGATGCAATATACTGCATGGGGGCATTGTGGAGGATTTGGGGATATTCACTCATGAGTTTCAAATATCGCTGTTCCGCACTAAGCGTAGCCAATTCTTTAGACCGTTTTTCATTATATGATAATGATTGTTGAAATACCCGAAAGCTGAATTCTTTAAATGCAGGACTTTGCTGGATCAGCAAATCAAGGTTTGTTTTCGAGATGCGTAAAAGTTCACATTCAGTAATAGACTCGAGATTTTCCTCTGATTTGGTCTGATTGACAAAATTTGTATAAGAAGTAATAAAGCCTGGTGGACAATTGATGTGTGTGGTTACTTCATCACCCTTATCATTGTAATGGAACAGCCTAACGAAACCTGATACAACAAAATACAGATATGCAGGAATTTTTCCTTCTTCTTCCAATATCCTGTTCTTTGGATATGGCACAGGATCAAAATAGCTTATGCACATATCTCTTTCTAGATCAGAAAGTACAGTGCTCTGTGTAATTAGCTGGATAAGCCGATTGTGCATACTGCAAATATAAAAAATATTGCTACACAAGTTCATGGCATCCAACCTTAAAAATAGTCTGCTTATTGTGGGTTCGCTATAAGGACCCTAAAGATTTTTATCGAATAGATTACACAGCGCTATTGCAGTATTGTAAATAAAATTTTTATCACCATATATTGTTTTATTAATGTTTGAATGAATTATTTTGCATTTAGGGCTGAACTAAAGAAAAATAATATTTGTACTTTTAAGTCTATTAATGTAATGGAATATGTATACCGAAGACAATATCACACGAAACAAGGAAATTTGTAAAAATTACCTGGTCTTCTTGGACAATCACATCAACGATGTGATAGCCGGTCGTAAAATAGAATTTTTAGAAATCAATGAGATTGCATCAGAATTGGCCATATCACATACCCACTTGACAGATGTCGTAAAACTGGAGATGGGAAATCATCCATGTTATTTCTACGATCTAAAGATTATTGAAAGGGCAAAAGAAATGCTTGTTCACAGTCAGTTGCCCATTGCAAAAATTGCAGCGGCATTAACCTATGATCCATCTAATTTCTCCAAATTCTTCAAAAAATGGACTGGCATGACGCCTGGGGATTTTAGGCAAAATAATTTTTTGGAAAGCTAATCTTCCGAAAAGTTCACCATATAGATATCAACCCGAATATTGAATTTTGTATTGTAATCTTAAAATTTTACTATGTCAACACATGATTTAAAAGGAAAGGTTGTTTTGATCGCTGGTGGCGGTAAGAACCTTGGAGGACTATTAAGCAGGGATTTTGCTTCAAAAGGAGCAAAGCTAGCAATACATTACAACAGCGAAAGCTCAAAGGCGGAAAGCGAAAAAACTTTGGCAGAAGTTCAAAGTCTAGGAGCAGAGGCATTTTTATATCAGGGCGATCTAACGAAAGTTGAAAATGTAAGTCATTTTTTCGATGCGGCAATAGCTAAATTTGGAGGAATTGATATCGCAATTAATACGGTTGGAATGGTATTAAAAAAGCCGTTTACTGAAACTACAGAAGAAGAATATGATATCATGTTTGGTATCAATTCAAAATCAGCCTATTTTTTCCTTCAGGAAGCTGGTAAAAAATTAAATGACAATGGCAAGATCTGTACGATAGTTACATCTTTATTGGCTGCATATACAGGATTATATTCTACTTATGCAGGTGCCAAAGCTCCTGTTGAACATTTTACAAGAGCTGCGTCTAAAGAATTTGGATCAAGAGGGATTTCTGTTACGGCTGTTGCGCCTGGCCCGATGGATACTCCTTTCTTCTATGGTCAGGAAACTCCAGATGCTGTAGCGTATCATAAATCAGCATCCGCTCTCGGTGGATTAACAAAAATAGAAGATATCGCCCCACTAGTCGAATTTTTGGTTACTGATGGCTGGTGGATCACAGGTCAAACAATTTTCGCAAACGGTGGTTATACCACTAGGTAGTCAATGAAAAACCAGCTGTTTATAAAAATACCGCTGGTTTTTTTATTTTACCATTGATTATACTGCTGTATTATTGGTATGCAAATTAATCTACTGGATTATGAATCCTTATCTTATAACCACAAAATTAACCATTTAGAAAATACAATATGACACTAAAAATTATTAATGCTGCACTGATGATTATGGCCATATTTATGGGGCTTAAACAAGGATGGGCAATGCTTTCCGGCAAATCAGAAATGATTGCGATGTTTAGCAAATGGAACATCGGAAAAACAGGATTGATGGTTATCGGAGCTGCAACGATGCTAAGTGCACTGCTTATTATTTTTCCAAAAACCTTTATTTGGGGAAATTTCTTAATGGCAGCTGGTATTTTAATGATCATCTGCCTTCACCTGCTTGATAGAGATTTGAAAGGCATGGCAATAGAATTGCCATTTCTTTTGCTGAATCTTATCATTATTTATTTGCAGCATCCGTTGAAAGAAAGCTTATTATAAACAGTAAATTGTCAATGATGAGATTACCGGATGCAAAGCTTTATGATGACGGTAGTCCCGCAATTTCCAAAGCTTTGTCCAAGAAGCCTGTGGACATGAAAGATTTACCGCGATAGAAAAGGTGGAAAATAACGGAAAAGATGTTACTGGAAATTTCCATACAGAAAGATGGGGGGATTTTAAAACCTATTTTAAGTTTAGCATTGATTCAGACGGCAAAATTTACAGGTAGGAAATAGGACAGGCAAATAACTACCACCAAATTACTAACAGCATTTATAGGTATTGCAGGCCAGTTTTATACGGTAGTTTTGGTAGGTATTATCAGTAAATTTTCCTCAAAAAATTAAATCAATATGAATATAAGCTCTCATTATAAGCTTAAGCATTTTATTCCCTGGACAAGCTCTAAAATATATAAAATGCTTTTATTAAGTATCATTCCGACAATGTTGTTTTATTTTCTAGACTGGAAGTGGCTGGCAATTCCCTGGGTTCCGGTTGCTTTGCTGGGAACGGCTACAGCTTTCATATCAGGGTTCAAAAATACCCAGACCTACAATCGTACCTGGGAGGCGCGACAAGTGTATGGTGCTATTATTAACAATAGCCGGACTTTTGGAATTATGGTAAAAGATTTTATCCGCTCAGAGGATAAGATTCTTGAAAAACAACTGCATCAGGAAATTATTTATCGTCATTTTGCCTGGCTCACTGCGCTACGGTTTCAACTCAGGGAAATTAAAAGTTGGGAGAACGTGAAAACTAAAAGTTATAATCGCAAATATCTTCAATATTACAAGGTTCCGGAGTGGGAAAGCAGTTTGGATAAAGAACTGGCGGAATTTATGGGTAAAGAAGAGCTTCAATTCATTTTATCAACAAAAAACCGTGCAACACAAATTATAAGTTCGCAATCCTTCCAGCTAAAAAAACTGAATGAGGACAATAAAATAGCAGACTATAATTATACTGCATTGGAGAATCAACTCAAAGAATTGTATGACCAACAGGGGAAATGTGAGCGTCTAAAGAATTTCCCTTATCCGAGACAGTTTTCGAGTATCAACTTATATTTCACCAATGCGCTGTGTTTTCTAATGCCATTGGGTTTTATAGGGGAATTCTCCAAGATGACCGAAAGATTCGGTGATAGCATAATTTGGCTTGCTATTCCCTTTAGTGTATTACTGGGCTGGGTGTTTTTGGTTCTGGAACAGATCGGCGAAAGTACGGAAAACCCATTTGAGGGAAATGCAAACGATATTCCGATTACACAGATAAGCAGAAATATAGAAATCGACCTTCGCGAAATGTTGGGAGAAAAGGATCTCCCGCCCGCAATTGTGGCGCAGAATAATATTTTGATGTAAATATTAATACGAGTAAATTATGGAACTATTGATGCTGTTAACCAACTACTTATGATCACGACAGGGATGCCTATAAATAGCGCGGCTACAAAGAAGGCAGCTCGGGTAAATTTGAAAGATGCGCGATCACACTCGGCGCGGTCCCCCTATTTCAATGTTATGCTTTCGTAAAATAAAGGCAAATGAGGAATGCAATGGAATAACCTGTATTGCCAAAATTATTTCTAATGGATTGAATAGCTCTAGCATGTAATTTGTAAGATGCTTTTAATGTGACACCTATGGTTTGAGCAATCTCTTCGAAAGACAAGCCTTTTACATATTTGAGGTATAAAATTTCTTTCTGACGGTCAGTTAAGTGGGCAAATGCCAAATTTAAACGGCTGCGATTCTCTTTTAATACTTCCTTTTCAATAATATTAGCTTCAACCGGCAATTCGAAGCTAAACGAATAGGTATCCTCTTCTAAATTGCTGTGTTGATATTTGTTATGCTGCCTTTTTAAATTCAGTAATTCATTTCGAGTAGAACGGAGTAAGTAAACTAACAGGTTTTTCTCGTTTTTAATTGAAGCTCTCTTTTCCCAAAAGTTTATAAAAACATTGTGGATTACGTCTTTGATGGTCTCTTCGTCCTTGGAAAAACGAAGTGCATACAGGAATAGGTTTTTAAAATTGGCATTATAAATATTTTGAAAAGAATCTCTGTCTCCCGCCAAAAACTTTTTCCAATCTATTTCAATTTTCTTATGCATCTAGATATGACTGGCTATCAATAATGTTTGTAAAGCTAAACTTTTTTTCTTCAAAAAAACAAAAAACATTTTCTATTTCGATAAAAATATCCCTGAATTTCCGGTTTTTCATGGGGGAAAAATTGAATATCTATGCTCGACTTTTGCGCATACTTAAATTTTACGGAGACTCAGGATGCTGACATTTGCTCCGGCTTATTGGTGTCAGAATGATTGAGGAAATTTGCGCTGACAATAAATGGGAATGTGGTAGTAATTTAATTTTTTTTGTCTCATTATCAGGTGTTTGTGGTTTTTTTATATTTTTAGATGGGTGACAAAATTAGAAAACCGTGTCTTTAGAATAAGTAAACCGAATTATTTTTAGATGACTACACACACCGAAATGTATGGGGATGACCAGCTTTTGCAGGAATTGTTTAGCAACCCC
Source organism: Sphingobacterium sp. NGMCC 1.201703 (assembly GCF_047784615.1). Classification (NCBI taxonomy): domain Bacteria; kingdom Pseudomonadati; phylum Bacteroidota; class Sphingobacteriia; order Sphingobacteriales; family Sphingobacteriaceae; genus Sphingobacterium; species Sphingobacterium sp. NGMCC 1.201703. The sequence continues at coordinate 301,657 of NZ_JBLOHD010000001.1, forward strand.
TCTTTTATCCAGTTAACTGCGCAGGAGGGTTTAGTAGACGAAACGCAATGGCTCTCTTGGTTTGATAAATATCCGAGATTTCAAGAAGTCAGCTTGATCGCTAGAAAACTTTATGAATTGAAGTACTTCGAATCTACAACCTCTGTAACAGAAGGATATCGTTCAGAAGTTTGGGAAGGAATTGTAGCGCATTTGGACAGTCATCCAGATAAAGCTGCCCGACGTGGATTGGGAGGAATAAAAATTCAGCAATGGTTACAATATGCGGCAATTTTTATTGCTGCCTGTGCATTCGGTTTGTGGATTTATTTGGCACAAACGACAAAAGTATTTGGGGAAAGTTACGCCACCTCCACGAGCAAACAGGAGTTTACTTTACCCGATGGAAGTAAGTTATGGCTCAATAAATATAGTACAGCAAATTATCAGGAAGATGCTTCCGGCCGCAGACTGGATCTAAGAGGTGAGGGATATCTGCATGTCACAAAACAGATTAACAATGGTCGAAAAAGGCCATTCATCGTTGAACACGATGGTTTAAAAGTAGAAGTGTTGGGAACGCGTTTTAATATAATTAATACCGCCAAAACTAAATTGGTTGCTTTGGATGAAGGGCGTGTACGAGCGGCTTATGAAGGTCGGAATATGCTGATGAAGCCTGGCGAGGTTGTCAACGTCGACCGAGGCGTATTGAAAAGGTTGCCAATTCAGTCTGATTTAGTCAATAGCTGGCAAACGGGAGTTTTAGATTTAAATAAAACTTCTTTAAATGAGATTTTGATCTGGTTGCAATTTACCTACCGGATGAATATTGTCGGCAAGTTGCCTTCCGATGTAATGGATTCAACGGTGAGTGGGCAGATTGATCTGTCCGAGCGACAAAATGTATTAAAATCATTGGGAAACCTATACCATATCCGTATTTCGGAACAAAAAGATCACTTTGAAATTTCAACGCTGAAATAAATAACAATTATACTTATACCTCTAGATTATGAAAAACAAATGGATCCGACAACTAGCTTGGGCAGGGCTAGGTTTGTCATCGTGTTCAATGAGCAATACTATTTTAGCTTCAGAATTGAGCTTGAACACGAAATTTGCAGCATTGTCTATTAGCCAACAGAAGGACAGGATCGCAGTACGCGCTATGCGGGTGGCCGAAGTTCTACGAATCGTCTCCAAACAGGAAAAAATCTATTTTGCCTATGCAGACAAGATCATCGAAAAAATTTCTATTGAAGAGATAAACCCCCATGCAGTACAATTGAGCTCATTGCCTAAAATCCTAGCTAAGGCTAACCTTCGAATGGTAAAGATTTCAGACAGGCAGTATGTAATTGAAAAAATAGCGCGAAATGCAGCCCTTGCTGATGAGGGAAAGCAATCCAATAGCCAGCATTCTCCAAATCAATCGGTCATACAGGGAACAGTTACGGATTCAGCTGGCAAACCACTATCTGGAGTAACTGTAAAAACCACGAACGGACAGTCCGCTGTCAGAACAGATGAAAATGGGAAGTTTAGTATTGACGTTCCTATAGGAACTATGCTCCAATTCAACCTACTGGGATATCAGACAGTCACAAAAGAGGTGGAGTCGGAGGAGGTTATGGCTATTCAGCTCGTTACAGGAATAACTAATTTGGAAGAAGTCGTTGTTGTTGGTTATGGTACCCAGAAAAAATCCGATCTGACCGGATCAGTGGGGATAGTTGATGTTGGTAAATCTTTAAAATCAAGGCCTGTAACGAATGTTCAGGAACTTTTGGCGGGAACAATTCCCGGACTAAATGTGACCAAAGGAAGCGGTGCAGTAGGGAGTGGTGCTTCAATAAATATACGAGGTACCTCAACAATTGGCGGAAGTTCCGGTGCCCTCGTCCTTATTGATGGAGTCCCAGGAAATATCAATACGCTTAATCCAAATGATATCGAAAGTATTTCTACGCTCAAAGATGCATCATCTGCTTCTATTTACGGGTCCAGGGCAGCAAACGGCGTTATTCTAATCACTACCAAGAGTGGCCAGGCATCAGATAAATTGGCAATTGAAATCAATACAGGTATCGGTATTCAGGCCCCACAGCAACATATTGATTTTGTTGGTTCCGAAGATTTTATGAAACTATGGGATCAGGCACTTACGAATGATGGAAAGCAGGCTCTGTATGGAGGAAAAGGACTTCAGGACTTAAGAGATGGAAAATATGCTAATGTAAAATGGTACGAGGAAATCTATAAGAAAAATAGAATTATCAATAATAATTATCTATCCTTTTCAGGAAACAACGAACGCCTGAAATATCGGTTTTCTGCCTCCCATGATTTTCAAAATGGTACCTTACCCAATAATAAGTATAATCGCATTATTTTAAAACCGGATATGACATTCCATATCTCAGAAAAGATTGATGCCCGAGCCAATATTCAATTTACAGAAACCTATATCGATGCGCCGCAAGGGGGAACAGAGGTTTGGCAAAGCCAGGCTACCCGTGTAGCTCCAATATATTTTATAAGAAACAAATTGGGCCAATTTGGGCCTGGTTCTTCCATGGTCAATAACCCCATTGCCGGAGTCTATGAATCGGGGTTTAATAGACAAAAGTACAAAGAGCTGCTGGGTATTTTTGAGTTGACTTATAAGCCAATTTCTGATTTAGAATTTAAAGGAAGCTTTTCCCGCTATACTTTTGATAACTGGAGTAAAAATCGCGTGCTTAGCTACAACCTTTACGACGATCAAGGAAATATAGTATCAGTGCAAAATCGGGTAACAAATTTAACAGACGGAGCGAGTAGCAATTACCGTAATATGTTACAATTTACAGGAACCTATTCAAAAACTATTGGCGATCATCATCTCAAGTTATTGGGCGGTTATTCCCAAGAATATTTTAATACATCTGGGTTTACGGCTTTCCGCGATAATTTACCTTTTCCGACAATCGACGTGCTTAATAGCGGTGCGCAAACCAATATGCGCTCCACAGGTGATGCAAGTGACGTAGCGATCAAGTCTTATTTTTCCCGTTTGAATTACGACTATAGAGGTAAATATTTATTTCAGGCGAATGTTCGGGCAGATGGTTCTTCCCGATTTGCCAAAGGCAATCGGTGGGGCGTCTTTCCGTCTTTCTCCGCCGGATGGAATATCCATCAGGAGGAGTTCTTTAGTTCCGATTTTTTAACCACATTTAAGTTAAGAGGATCCTGGGGTGTTTTAGGAGATGCTGAAAAGGTAGGCTACTATGCTACGGCCGCGGTCTTGACCTATGACCCGGCCATGTACGGATTTAATGGTGTAGTTGTTCCTGGTGCCTGGAATAATGTTTCGATCAACCCAACTATCAGTTGGGAAGAATCCAAACAGACCAATTTTGCCGTTGATCTGGGCTTAATCAATAAAATCAATATTACGGCCGAATATTTTGTCAATAACCGTGATAATATTTTATATGCTCCACCAGTTCCGACAGAATTTGGTCTGGCTGGACCGTTAGCTAATTTACTGAGCATGCGGAGTAAAGGGATGGAATTTTTGGTTGCTTATAATGATCGTAAAAATGACTGGTATTGGTCTATTGACGCAAATGCTTCTTTTTCAACAAATAAGGTGAAAGATCTTGCTGGCACTGGACCATGGATTGGCAGCCAGACAATTACAGATGTAGGTTATACTTATAATTTACCCTATGGATACCAAGCGGAGGGCTTATTCCAATCCGACGATGAAATTAAGAATAGTGCTTCACAGGGAGCAAATGTTTTTCCTGGCAACATCAAATATAAAGATCAAAATGACGATGGTGTCATAAACGGTAGCGATCGAGTAATCTTGCGCGATAAACCGGTTATCCGTTACGGGTTAAACTTGGGCTTGGGCTGGAAAAACCTCGATATATCAGTCAATATGTACGGTGCCCTACAGAATGCAAGATACATCAGCGGCTATGAAGGTTGGGCCTTTTTCCTGACACAGAACGCCAGGCCAATGCATTTGGATAATTGGACTCCAGATAATCCAAATGCAAGTTATCCTCGTCTTTCGTTGCAATATACGTCAAACGACACTCAATATTCCGATTATTGGTTACGGAAAGCCAATTATTTAAAGATTCAGAATGCACAGATTGGCTATACGTTTCCCACCAATTTGTTGTCGAGTTTGAAAATTGCAGGATTGCGTGCTTTTGTGTCGGCACAAAACTTAGCCACGATTACTGATTATAAGGGCTTTGATCCAGAAGGATCGTATTACCCGATTTCAAGGACATTCTCTTTTGGTGTAAATCTTAAATTTTAATACAATGTTTAACAAATATATATTTAGATCAGCTGTATGCTTGGGCATTCTCTTCAGTGCCTCTGCCTGCGAAAAATTTATTGAACGCGAGCCGCTTTCTCAAGCCTCCGAAACCACTTATTGGAAGACGGAAAATGATGCATTGGTCGGATTAAATGCAGTATATACTGCATTGCCGACTGCACGGGATTTTTGGCGGGATTGTCAAAGTGATAATTCAGCAATGACTAACGCTTGGGGCGAGAATGGATTAGGCTATATCAGCATGGGAAATCACAATGCAGCTACGGGATATATTTCCGAAGAATGGCGTTATGATGATATTCGTAAATGCCTCTATTTTTTGGAAAGGTTGCGAGGAATGAGCTTTGATCAAGCAAAAAAAGAACGTTTTGAAGCTGAGGCAAGGTTCGTCCTGAGCATGAAATACCTGCGTATGGTACAGCACTTTGGTAATATTCCCCTAATTAAAGAAAGTCCAGTTGCCATTGACGAAAGTGCTTTGCCGAGAACTGATAAAGAAGAAGTTTTGAAATATGCACTCGAAAACGTGCAGTTTGCCATTGATCATTTACCGACACGATTTACGGGAGCCGATCAAGGAAGAATCAATAAGGCCGCAGCCTATTTGCTAAAAGCAAATATCTACCTGTATCAAGCCAGTATCAAACAGTTTCATGAAAACGGACCGGCAACAGCGCTTTGGCGGCAGGCTTATGAGGCGGCTGTGGAGGTACAAAAATTGGGCTATTCATTGGTAGACGATTATGCCGAAGTATTTAAACAGGCGAATAATGCAAATACGACCGAAGTAATTCTTGCGCGCCAATATGTGGCAGATAAGATTACCCATATGACCCCTGTATTGGCTTCACCTTCAGGGACGGGGATTACCGGAAATGGTTGGGCGAGTTTTTGCCCAACAAGGGATCTTGTTGATTCTTACCTGTGTACAGATGGAAAAGGTATCCGTGAATCGTCACAGTACGATCCTGCTAATCCCTGGGAGAAACGTGATCTTAGGTTGAAAAAGACTTTTATGTTACCTGGTGTTCCCGTACTGCGTCCAAATGGGCAATATGTAGCCTATCAACCACATCCGGCTTTTAATAAAAGTGAAAAAATCAATAGTGAAGGAGGCGGAATTACAGGATATATGTATTTAAAATTTAACGAGCCGGAATATACAAAACCGAGTGAGGGATTTGCTAATTGGCCGATTTATCGCTATGCAGAGGCTTTGTTGATCGTAGCGGAAGCCTTGAATGAATTTAGTCCTGGCGACGTGCAGATCAAGGCTGCTGTTGACCAAGTTCGGAAACGGGCAGGATTACCCGCTGTGACTGCGGCCGAACTGGGAAATCAAGTCCAAATGCGTCAATTGATCCGAGAGGAACGGCGGCATGAATTCGTTGCTGAACATAAACGATATTTTGATATCTTACGCTGGAAAATAGCCGAAGATATTCTGAGCAAGCCGGCTGAAGGAATCAACAGCAATCAGAACGATGCCATTGGAGACTGGACGAAACCGCGTTTCCTCGCACAGAAACGCGTATTTGATAAAAATAAAAATTATCTGTGGCCAATTCCACAGAGTGCAATAGACAGAAACAAAAATTTACTTCCGCAGAATCCTGGATGGTAATTCAATAGAACAAATGGATAGAAGAAGCTTTTTTAAAAAAACCGGCTTGCTTGGCTTAGCTGTGATAGCGAGTAGGTTTCCGGTATGGTCAAACTCCATGTTTGCCTGGGATAATCCCATACATAACATTCCGGAGGAAAAAAATATTGATAAAAAATGGCTCGCCTCTTTATATGAAAGAGGCGAGAAGATTGTCTACAAAAAGAGTAAAAACGAGTTACGATATATTGGTATGCCTATAGGTGGTCTGCATGCAGGCACAGTTTATATCGGCGGCGATGGGCGTTTATGGTTATGGCAGCTATTTAATACAGCTTATGACGGTGAACAGGAGGGTATCGAGCCTAAAAATGTGCTATGGAATAACGGCAAGGAGCTTGTGCGTGTTCGGCCACGCGACGGTTCGGCCTATGTTGAGCCAGCTATTGCGGACAACCTCCGTAGTATGGAACAAGGATTTGCTGTTTCCGTTCTTTTGAACGGCAAACATGTCGTCAAAGAATTGCGAGAAAATCATTGGGACGAAGTTCTTTTCGAACCTACTTATCCGACCTGTCGTATAACCTACATGAGTGCTGACTTCCCTGTGGATGTTGTGCTCACCGCTTATTCACCGTTTATTCCTCTGGATCAAGACAATTCTTCCTTACCCCTGACAACTTTGCACGTCGAACTGCGCAACAAAGTCGAGACAGCCATTGAAGTCGTCCTTACGGGATGGATGGAAAATGGGGTACACAAAGGGCGGAAAGATTTTAATGCGGTAAAAAAAGTGTCACAAGTCGTAGAAAAATCGGTCTTTAAAGTGCTCAGCTACAGTTGCGATCAAGTCCCTGATAGTGCCAAACAGGCGGGAGATTACGGGACAATGGCCTTTACCTGTATAGACCCTCGGGCCGAAGCCGTGACGAGACTCAAGGACTGGCCAATTGCACCGCAAAACTTACAACCTGACAATAATGATTCAGTGGTGGACTTTTCGGATTTTCAGGTAGGTGCTTTTACCGTAAAGCGTACACTTAAGGTGAAAGAAAATAGTCAGATTTCCTTTGCCATTTCCTGGCACTTTAATAATCCTCATCCAAAATTGCAGCAACATATCAAAGATGCTAAAGATGGCTATTGGTATGGTACAAAATTTAAAGATGCAGCGGCGGTGATAGCATATTATCTCGCAAATAAGGGAAAACTTGATGCAGAAACGTTGGCTTGGCAACAGACCTGGAATAATACAACACTGCCCCATTGGTTTATGGATCGAACATTTGTCAATATTGGTACGCTGGCTACGGCAAATACCATGCGTTTTGCTTCCGGAAGATTTTGGGGCTGGGAGGGTGTCGGCGCTTGCGCGGGCACCTGTACCCATGTCTGGCAGTATGGACAGTCTATGGGACGTATATTTCCTGATATTGAGCGCAATTTACGCGAAGTAACCGATCTGGGAGTGGGCTTTCAGGCAGAAACCGGTGCAATTATCTTCCGGGCAGAATACGAAAAAAGACCCGCCATCGATGGGCAGGCTGGCGTTATCCTGCGTTTTTATCGGGATCATCAAACCAGCAAGGACAGTACGTTTTTACAACGGAACTGGCCGAAGCTGAAGCAGGCCGTCCAGTTTATTCTTAATCAGGATAAGAATGCTGATGGAATGACTGATACACCAATAGAAAATACCTTGGATGCGGTTTGGGAAGGTGAAATTGCCTGGATTGTGGGCCTTTGTCTAGCGGCCGTACAGTCCGCTGCGTATATGGCTAATGAAGTAGGCGATAAAAAATTTGAGCAGACCTGTTTGGATTATGTCAAAAAAGGATCAGCAAATATGGATAAGGAGCTCTTTAATGGCGAGTACTATATCCATCGTCCGGACGCTGTGCTCGGAAGGAAGAAATTAGGGTCGTATAATACTTGTCACATCGATCAGGTATATGGGCAGGCTTGGTGCTTTCAGGTTGATATGCCACGTATCAATAATAAGGAAAAAACACGTTCCGCATTAAAAGCGCTATGGAAATATAATTTTACAATGGACGTGGGGCCATATATTAAGACACATCTTGGTGGCAGACCTTATGCAGTTGCTGGGGAGGGAGGAATGGTGATGAACACTAATCCTAAAAATGAGGAAAAAGCCTATGGTGATAATACCACTTGGCAACTGGGCTATTTCCACGAATGTATGAGTGGATTTGAGCATCAGGTTGCCGCGCATATGATGGCGGAGGGTATGATTGATGAAAGTCTTGTATTGACAAGAGTAATACATGACCGCTATCATGCAGCAAAACGAAACCCTTTTAATGAAATAGAATGCAGTGATCATTATGCACGGGCCATGGCAAGTTATGGTACATTTATCAACGCCTGTGGTTTCATTTACCATGGCCCGAAAGGGCGGATTGGTTTTGCGCCCAAAATTGGGGCAGCTGACTTTAAAGCACCTTTTACAACAGCCATGGGCTGGGGAACTTATTCGCAACAAAAACAAGCTGGTAAGTGTGAGTGTCAGTTGACATTACATTATGGACAGTTGGTCCTCAACGAATTCCATTTAGGAGATTCCGCTGATCTGGCTACGGATAAGAAAAAGGTAGAGGTTTTGCAGAACGACAAGTCCATTGCTGTTGCCGAGTTAAAACGTACAAACGAACGTTTGGTTGTTATTTTCAAGGATAAGCTGACGATGAATAAAGGCGATAAATTAAAAATACAATGGTTATGAAAATAAAGCTAGGTAATTTATTCTTGATTTTTTCTCTCTGTATGCTTATTGGCTGTAAGTCATCTTCCCGTCATTTAGGGGATCCGGTTCCAAAGCAAGACTGGTATGAAGCATTTTCGCAAAAGCTCCCCTTGCTGGGCCACCGCAATTGGGTGTTGGTTGTGGACAAAGCCTATCCAGCTCCAGCAGGAGAAAATATGATTGTTATTGACACAGAAAAACCAATGGCGGAAGTCCTGGGTGGGGTTGTCGGATTGATCAATCAGCAAGCTCATGTCAGCCCTATTTTCTATGCTGATAAAGAATTGCAGTACTTAGATGAAAATATTGCACCAGGCCTAAAAGATTATAAAGCTAGCTTGGATACCCTATTTAATCACATTAAACCGCAGCCATTGATCCATGAGGAAGTTTTTCGCAAAATGGATCAAGCAGCCTCCCTTTTTCAGGTTATTGTGTTGAAAACGGAATCCTTGATACCGTATAGCTCAGTCTTTATTGAACTAGACTGTAAATACTGGGATGCCAGTCGCGAGAAAATTTTGCGGGAGCGGATGGCAAATGCAAAAAATAATTAATCCTTGTTAAGTGCAACAGCCACTTGTTCACCCCAGAACTGGTAGCACTGCTAATGGAGTTATGTATAAATTGACATAAATTGGGTGGTTTTGTTAGTTTGAGGCGCTTCTTTGTAAAAGCGCCTCATTTTTGAACTATTTATTTTTAACACAACGTATTCTAACAGCTTCGCTAGGGGCTGATACGCTCGGCCTAAAAGTCAGTGGCTTGATCTCATAATCACCTAAAGTCGTCCGCTTGTCGTCGCTATAAGGCTGCTGAAAGGAGAGGTATTTTTTTCCTGCCAGCAGGTAGGCACTTTGTGGCGTTGGTGCAAAACGATACATCCCAGCGGATATAAAGTAGAAAGAACGAAAATATAGGTACTTATCCATTTCGGACTTTTCAGGCTGATAGTCAATACCAAAAAACAGACCTGTATGCAGATAACTATTAGTTTGTGTATCATATCGTGCGTGATATATTTTGGTATTGCCGGACATCAGTCTAACGATTTCGTCACTGGTAGGCAGTCGCCAAGAATTTAATGGTTTTACTGATGTACAGGGATCCTGATTGGCTACCGCTAGAGGCTCTTGTGCATAGGACCCGTTTACACGGTACATCCGCATGCCTTTGACGCTATCGTCAAAATCCATATACCAAAAAGCTTCAGTCTGATCTTCCGGTGATGGCGACCAAGTATAGTAAATACTTTCGTCACTGGGCGCTGCGAATTGATAGACCCCATCGCTGTACATTAGATCGCCTATGCTCCAATCGGTGCCTGCTACTGTTATAACGGGAGCAACTGGTGCCTTCAGATTAATCGCTAACTCGTACTTTACCCCTGGACGGAGATTCCAGCCAGCTTGAACCACATCTTTAGGGGTACTGCCATTGACAGATAGGTTACTTAGTTTGATTGTGCCATCTACTGTTGCAGCAGCTGCAATAAATGTCGAATCTGAATAAATAACTTTGCCGCTCTTGTTTTGGAATACGAGGGGTACTGACGCTACGGCTCCACGATAAGAGACGGTTCTTTCGGCAAGTGCGACATCAATGGATCCTTTGGCATGTGAAGGGCTTATTGCTCCACCGCCAATACTGATCTCGCCAACCGCTGAAGCATCCAACTTCAACGTCACTTGCGTAAAAAGGTGAGCTAATGTTGCATTAAGTTCATTCTGGCCATCCTTTACCTCAAAAGGAATCCGATCGATCATCAGGTCATGATCGGCGCTCAGCTGTTCAAACTTTGCGGTATTCAATGTAGCTCCCGAATTTAAGTAGGGCAAGGGAGTATTTGTCCCAGAAGCATAGATGATGAAGGTATATTTACCGTTGTCTATTGTAAAATCCTTAGCGCCTTCACCCTGTTTAAATGATTTTGTTTCTAGGTATTCACCTGAAGCATCGAAAATTGCTACATAATAAGAAGTGCCTTCTTTTAGTGCTTTCTGTTCACTTGTCGCGCGTACTTCTGCTTTGGTTTTGGAAGCTTTGGAAGAGGAACTGGCAATTCCTACCTCCCTTAGCGTAGCGACGAGTGTATATTGGTCATTATAAGGAATTTCTCTAGACTGCGATGCCTCGCTGATGCCTCGTTCCGTTGCAGCGGCCTTGCTATTACCACTCTGCAAAGCAAAGGTCTGTCCTATATTTAATCGTACCGTGGAACCGTTTGTTCCGGTAATATCTGAATTCTTTTTATTACAGGCATTGATTAGTATAACCAAAACAAATAAAAGGCTAATACAACTATACCTTAGGTTACTTTTCATATTTCTACTTTTCTTAAAAAACAATCTTAAATTCTACTACTTTATATCCAGTTTAAACCAATTGCAGCCCTTTCCAAGACAGCTGCTGTTTCGTTAAATGGCAGGATCCCCTATAAGCTGCTACCATTCCAATTCCTTTATCTGCTTTTCGGTTTCCCAGGACTCGGTAACCGTATTCTGAACTGAGCCAGCGGAAATACTGTGCTCTAAGGCGAGTTGTTGCACTTGGAGGCGAGGTGGTTCATAAGTAGTTGAATTACAGGTTGGTGTCGGCTTGTTGTTTTTCTTGTCCATGTTGTGATTGTTAATTTTGTGTTAATTTTTATTTAATTGGAGTTTAATTTAATGGCTTGTAAAACAAATTTAAAGGAAATTATATTGAAAATTATTGTATTTAAGTTTAAGTAAGATTACTGTAGCTGTATCGCTACAAATAGGCCCGTCCTTTTTTCGACAATGGGGCAAAAATTGTTGGGTGAATCTACTGATGTGCTTCTTAGAATCTTAAGCCAGTATCTAACGTTTTCAAAGAAAATAATTTGATCTTAAAATTATTTGCAACTATGTTGCAATAGTATTAACTTAGTACTGTTGCAACCGGGGATAAGCTGAAAACCCGTTATCATAGTAGGCATTACAATTAAACTTAGTAGTCATGAAAGATTCAGTAGAAAAAATCAAATTAAATCTGGAGGATCTCCAATTAGAAAGTTTTGTAACAAGTATCGATAGCGAGGTGGCAAAACGCCTGTCCGGTGGTTTGGGTAATGTGTCCGAACCGACTCATACCGAGCCCACAGACGATCATCATAACCCTCCGGTTAGATGTACTACGGTAATCTGTTAATGCAATTATAAGGATAGTGAAGTCAGGTCGAGTACCTGACTTCCTTGCTTATAGTTCTGTCGTGATCAGTATACCACTTTCAAACAGCAGTCGGATCTGAGCGGATATGTGGGCCTGCAGGGAACTATAATCATTTTGTTTGCCTATCCGGGATCTTAGCTTGTTGCTGACCCGATCATTCAATTCGGATCCTATTAAGGGGCTGTCTTCCACCTCTTGTACAAGCAGTGTACTGATCATTCCAATGTAGGTGCTGCTGACACCCCATTCGTCAGCTATAAATAGAACCGCCAGCCTGTCTGCATTGAGCGCCAGTACTTTCCGTAGGTCTTCGTTAAGTAGATATAGGCTGACGTGGTCGGCCAGTACAAAGTAATGCTCAGCCAGATCAGAGACGTTGGAGCGGGCTAACTGCTGGATCTTACTTTTGATATAGGCATTTTTTCTACTGTAACACAGGTGGCCCTTATGTTTTTTCCATTTTTTATTTCTGGCCTGTTCCAGTGCGAAAACGGCCCACAATTTAGGGGCTTGACCGGCCTGCAGCAGTAGCTCGTTCAAGCTATTTTCAAAATCGTTGATGCCGTTCACCTGATCAAGGATCTTGCGCATGGCGGGTTGCTCCTCTAACTGTTGTAGGGTCATGGGGTAGTACTTTTCCAAAAGCCCGCGCTGCAGCTCTGAAAGGCTTAATTGAAAGGCTTGTTGAGCCGATTTCGGGGCGGCTGGTAGACGCGGACAGAGGACGGTGGACATCCTGTCGTTGAGCAGCTGCAGAATACTGTACCCGATGCCGGCCGCGCCCGAAAGCAGGCCATAGTCTTCACGGCCAGCAGAAATATAGCTGTTGTAACTGCCGGTAGTCTGGTACTGCTGCTGCGCTTTATCAATGACATGCAGGAATAGCTCACCACTGTATTCCTGTGTGGTATGGGGATAGTGGAGCATATAGGACAGCAGACCGGTGTACCCACTGCAAACGGTATAGTCCTGTCGGTCACCCCGGAGGATATCGGCGCTGCATTTTTTGGCGATGCTGCGGCATTGATCCAGATATGCTGCCTTACCCGTTGCCCGCCAGGCTGCGAGCCGGGCCAGACCGATTCCGGCGGCACCATGTGCCCAGGAATTGAGCTCCTGAATGTGGGGAAGAAAGTTTTTTAGTTCCCATTGCTGTACATTGGCGCTTTGGAGCCGATGACTTCCGAGACGTAGATCGAGCCAGTTGTCAAAATCAGCATGGAAATATTGCATTTCGTAGAGTAGTGCCTCTTCAGCAAGGTACAACAGGGCCTTATTATCAAAATATTCGGCTACTTGCAATAGCATGTAAGCGATGCCTGAGGCTCCATGGGAAAATCCGGTAAGGCTATCGTAAGCGGATTTGGATTGGTTGTAGTCCCATTTTAAGCCTTTTTCGGACGGACGTGCTTCCTGGACCAGGCGATCGATCAGTTGCTGGATCAACTGGATCAGTGCAGGTTCGGGACGATAATGCTGTAGCAGGGTAAACACAAATAGGCTGCCCGAGTAGCCACTGAGCAGATCGGCTTTAATGGTCTGCCGCACAAGTTGATCCTGATAGGTCAGGGCTAGCGCATGGGCCCGATCCAGATACTGAGGGTCGCTCCCCAGTTCGAACAATCGGATATAGGTATAGATTACTCCCGAAAGTCCTGTAAATAGACCAAAGGCCTGCGGGCTGTTTTGCGCGAGGTGATCAGTGACAAAATCCATCGTCCGTTGGGCGATATGCAGATCGGCTTGGGACCCGCTATAAGCATAGCGGGCGAGGAAGAAAAGGGCAATACCGCTATTGCCCTGAAAAAGGTCGGTGGTGACTTTAAAATCGTAGGTCGTTGCACTGGTATAATATGGACTCAACCAATACAGTCCCTTTTCATGCTGATGGCAGGCCTGGAGGATATCTTGGGTTACCTGTTCAAGATGTTCGTTCAGCCGTTGCCGCTGGAGGTTGTGAAAAAGCATTTTCATCAGGGGTTTTGGGAAGATAAAATAGTATGTAAAGAATGCCGAAGACAATAGGAAGCATAGGCCTCATCCAGATTGGACAGGCCAACTCTGTTGTTGTTCATGTGAATCAGGCTAGCACATATAGCAATCCTTTTTTGGGGATGATCGACAGCTGCCATATAGGTACGGAGCAGCTGTGCACTTGTAGTTAAGAAGTCCGTCCTGTCATCAAGTTTGTCTTTACGGTCGAGATCGCTCCAGAGCTGAGCGATAGTGGATCTAAAGGCTGCAGCCTTGCGACTGAAGTTTTTTTCGAACTGGGCTGACCAAAACCGATGTTCTTCCTCGGGATCCTGTAAGGGATCGAACAGGCGGCGTATCCATCCGGCGATAAAATGATCGAGCAATTGGCTTAGCTGGGGGATTTCCCAACCGAGTGCCTTGAGCAGGATCAGTTGTAGCTCTATGGCCGCAGGCAAAGGGGAGCCACGCTGCGGTTTTGGTACAATATGGGCTAAAATATAGCGGGAGGAAAGGAAAAAATATTGCTCGGCAAAATGGATCGTATCCACATTGCCGTAGCGGTCTATTTCGGGTTCGTAAGCAACGGCCTTGAGCCTGCAGCCCAGTGATGGCACTGACCGGATCTGCTGGTTGAGTGCGGAAAGAAGAACAGACTCCATAACGGGAGGCACCTTCATGCGCAAACGGATATGGCTTCCTTCATCCCAATAACGTATAAAGAAAAAACAATTTCCGGAGGAAGGAGCAAAATAGCGTGCTAGAAAGGGCCTGACAATATGGAGCAGGAGCAGGTCCAGGTCCACAGCACTATAAAGGTGTACAGATAACCATTGGCTTTTCATTGTTTTTTGTTAGTAGTTATACCATTGGATAAGATATTCTTTAACCTGATCCTGTGCTGACTCTGCTGTCGGACCGAGGTCAGGAAGCACTTCTTCAAGGATAAGGTACTGGCCGGCACGGGCCAGTAAACGGATGAAAAGATCGACCAGGATCGGTTGCTCAAACGAGATGTACTGGGGCTTGTAATCGTCGGGCGAAAGTTTCTGGGCGTTTTGGGCGGAGACGACTTCGTCAAGCACAAAGGCCCTTTTCCGTAAAAATAAAAAGACAACAGCGGGTATGCCGGCATCCGCTCGCCAGCTGTTGAGCCGTAAAAAATACTGTGCGGCGGTTTCCCTACCTTGAGGTACAGGGATGGCTTGCCGTTGGATGCACCAGGTTTTGCGCCGGATAACGACTGTTTTGGCATACACCATACGTGGCAGCAGAATCACGGGCTTGGTGGTAGGATCCTCAGGGAGATAATATCGGTCGACGCAGTTTATAAAAGGCTGCAGGTAGACTTTGTCTTCGCTGTTAAAATGTGCCATGAGCTGATAGAAATTGGATCGGTTGTAAAACGATTCCAGACAAAGGTCGTAAGCAAATACTTCCTGCTCTTGATAGAACAAGGATAGAAAATCTTTTCCTTCGATATGGCAAACAGCTAACTCGTGTACAGGAATCTGTCTTTCTGGGGGATAATGTCGATGTTCGTCCGAAAGGCTGCATTCCTGGAATAGCAAGGGGGGATGGATGTTGGCGTTAAAAAATGAACCATCGCTCAGTTCGGCTTTCAGCACGGCAGGATGGAGCCGCTCATTATGCCTGCGGATGCTATCGCTCATGGCAGGGGGGAATAGGTGCAGAAAGCGGCCACTGACTTTTCCCATCCCGGGTAAGACGGCATTGATCACTCCAGTAAGGGGGCTCTGGGAAGCGCGATCTCCAGACTCCGTGTTAAACTGGACGAATACAGCACGCGAGTATCCTTTTTTTTGATTGCCATTTTGAGGTTGGGGCAAGGTGTCGAAAAAATGCGCATCAAGATTGAGGTTATCCTGGCCGGGAACCACAATTTCTTTGAGGTGCCGGTCAAGGTTTTCTATCCATGGACTGGAACTTATAGCCTGCGATGGGCCGGCCTCTTTTTCCTGCTTTTTGACAGTGGAGTAATAGTCGAAATAGAAATCCAGCAGATTGACGCTGGCCCCGACAGGATAATGCTGTTTGAAAAAGGAAAGCATTTTTTCTCTTTCAGGAGCCATGGCCTCAATGGGTTGAAGGTACTGCAGCAGTGCATCTGTTTTTTCGATAAACTGGCGGACAGGGGCTTCCGAAAGGCTGTCTATTGTGTCGGTGTAGCAATCCTCGTAAATAAGCTGTCGTCCCGAAAAATGTAAAGGGCCGGGATTTGTTTTTTTGAATGGCGTTGTTGCCCTGTTGGCAGTAATCGCTGTGTCGGGGGCTCCTGTTTCAACCTGGAGCTGTTTAAGCGCGCTGTTGACTTCTTTTTCCGCGGCTTCCAGCAGATCTTTTCTTCGCTTTACATTGGCATCGGGGTAGGCTGCCAGAACCTCAGCAAGGTTGTTGAGCAGCTGGATAAGCAGCTGTAGATCGGGGTGGTCGCAGTTTGTCGCCGTTAGAAAACGCAGCAGGGCCTGGCTCCAACGGTGGTCCATCGCCGAGATGTCGGTACTTAGTTCCAGAAAACCTGTATCCACCAATTGCATAAGGTGTTGCTTTAACTGGGGCCGGTCTGCATGAGCAACCACAGATTCCAGTGTCTGAATCAACGCGGAAAAAGTCATATTGCAAGTGCCCGCGGTCCGCAGCTGTTCAAAAATGTAGCGCTGCAGCCCTGCAGCAGGAAGTTTTTGGAAGGATTCGATATTATGGTGGTTAAACAAAAAGGAGAGCTTATTTTCTTCTAACCTAACGGTACTGTTGAGTTGCACGAGCAGATATTCGTTGAGGACCGGATGCTGGTGAAGGACGGATTTAATGTATTCAAATAATCCATTATGGAGGCGGATGCCAGATCGGATCGAAGGGGCTTCGCTGCCGAAAGCTTCGTTGTCAGGGCCGGTAAACTGTGCCTGTCCAGTATAGGTGAAGCTGCTAAATGGCGA
Organism: Sphingobacterium sp. NGMCC 1.201703; assembly: GCF_047784615.1. Classification (NCBI taxonomy): domain Bacteria; kingdom Pseudomonadati; phylum Bacteroidota; class Sphingobacteriia; order Sphingobacteriales; family Sphingobacteriaceae; genus Sphingobacterium; species Sphingobacterium sp. NGMCC 1.201703. The sequence continues at coordinate 318,483 of NZ_JBLOHD010000001.1, forward strand.
GGTTTTAAAGACCATTCGTGTCAGGTAACGCAGCAGGCTGAAGATCAGCCGCCATTCCTTCGGGCCAAATTCTTTGGGATCTTTGGTGATATAGTCGGGCAGCTGGCTGTAAAGCACCGGACTGGACAACAGGAGTCCATTTTGTAATAAGGGGTTGCCTGCCAGCTGTTGGAGGTGGCGATGGCTGTTGCTAAGATGTTGTTGGTAATGTGTTTCTTGGTCATTTTCGGCAATATTTATAGCGGTCATCAGATCAAAGAGCCTGCTTAGTTTTGCCTGTAATGCCGGCGGCAGCAGTGGGCTACAGTCGGCCAGTAATCGATCATCAATGGTTTTGTTGTTATAGATCATCCGTTTGAGCCGGATCAGATTGACACGTTCGGCATCGCCTGGCGCCGTCTGCACCAATTCGTACAGGCTATCGCAGATGGCCGTCTGCAGCAGCGAACGCCCAAGTTGCATGGCGCGCATACGTTGAAGGCGCTGCTCCAGGTCTGTCAGCTGAAATGGGGCAAAAGTAACGACGGGCAGACTCGCATAACGGACGAGGGAATAGGGAAGGATTTCAATCATGATGCATGGATTTAGTAAAATTGTGACGAGGGTCAATTTGTTAACTCAAGCTGATTTTTGATCAGTTCATAGTAGTTGCCCCTCTGCTGGATCAGCTCTTGATGGCTGCCTTGTTCGACAAGGCTTCCTTGATCCAGCACGATTATCTGATGGGCATTTTTTACGGTGCTGAGGCGATGGGCCACGATCACTACGGTCTTTTCCGCGAAAAAATTGTTCAGGTTATTGACAATCCGGAGCTCATTGTGGGCATCAAGTGAATTTGTCGCCTCATCGAGGAAAATATAGGGTGGATTGCGGTAGATCATCCTGGCAATCAGTAAACGCTGCTTCTGGCCGCTGCTCAGTCCGTAACCGTCCCGACCTATAATGGTCTGATAGCCGAAAGGCATTGTTTGGATGAAATGGTGCATATTGACCAATTGTGCGACCTCATGCAGGCGTTTATCATCTTTGACCGCCGCGCCGGCGTAAATGTTGTTGGCAATGGTGTCCATAAAGATGTAGCCGTCTTGCATGACAACACCACAACGGTCTCGCCAGGCCTTGGCATGTAGCCGGTCAAGTGGGGTATCGCCAATGATGATGGATCCCGGGGCGGTTCGGTAAAATTTGAGCAGCAGCTTGATAAGCGTTGTTTTACCGCTGCCGCTGGTCCCTACAATGGCCGTGATTTTGCCGGCGGGAATATGAAGGTTGATATCTTTGAGCACAGCCTCTGTTTTGTCCGTATCATACTGAAAATTTAGATTGTTAATGTAGATGGGCTGCGGATTGGCAGCAATAGGTTTTTTGGGAATATCCTGATCTTCGGCGTTCTCCTGATGTACTTCGGCCATGCGCTGCAAGCTGAATTTGGTGTTCTGAGACACGCGGGCAAATTCGATCAGCTGGGTTACGGGTCCATTTAACTGGCCGCAGATGTAAGTGATGGCCAGCATGCCACCGAGGGTTACCTGCCCCTCAATCACCAGCATTGCTGCCGCATAGGTGATCAGTACATTTTTGATCTCGTTGAGAAAAAAGCCGACACCCTGCATGAGCTGGTCCAACTGTAGGGATTCCATTTTCAAACCGTAGGACTGATCTTGTATATTGGCCCAGAGCTGCTGTTTCTCCTGCTCACTGCCCGTCAGCTTGATCTCTTGCATTGCATAAAAGATTTCCAACAGCAATTGCTGATTGGCGGAGAGCACTTTAAACTTACGCTGGTCGATCACCTTTCTTTTATGCTGGAAGGAATTGGACCAGAGTACGCTCAGCAGCGCACCGATCAGAAAGATGGTAAAAATCTTCCAGTTGTAGTAAAAAAGAACGGAGCCAAAAACCAGCAGCGTGATGGCAGATAGCATAAAATTGATCAGTGAATTGGTCAGAAAATCTTCGACACGCTGATTGTCATTGATGCGTTGCATATTGTCGCCGGCCTGCCTGTTGTCAAAAAATGAAAAGGGAAGTTCCATCAGTTTGGCGAGAAACTCCTTGAGCATCTTGATGCTCGTCCGGGCGCCGATAGCAAACAGGAGTCTCGCCCGAAGGTAATCCATGAGCATTTTGCCGCAGAATAACATCAGCTGCCCCAGGCAAATTAAAAGCAGCAGATGGGTGTTTTTATAGGCGATGCCTTTGTCTACCGTGAGCTGTGTCAAAAAGGGGACTGAAAGGGAGATCAGACTGGCAATCAGTAAGCTGATAACGATGGGGATCATTTTTTTGCGATGCTCTTTAAGCAGGGGAAGCAGGGACCAAATGGATGTGGATGGATCGGGAATGTCCTTCTGAGCTTCAAAATCGGAGGTCGTTTCCAGCAGCAGGGCCCGACCGGTTCCTGTACCTGCTACGGTCTCCCACGAACGAAGGAAGTCCACCGTTTTGATCTTTACCTTACCGTTCATGGCAGGGTCTGCAAGGTAGGCATATTTGTCCGTGATTCGATAAAGTACCACATAATGTTCACGCTCCCAGTGCAGTATGCAGGGGAGTGGTGCCTGCTGACTCAGTACCTGGTAAGAAAGTGATGCGGGCAAAGTTTTGAAACCGAGCTGCTGCGCTGCCTCCGTTAGCTGATGAAAACTCGTGCCCTGCTTGCCGATGCGGCACAGACTTCGGAAATGGGACAGAGGAAATGTTTTTCCAAAATATTTTGTGATGATCTTGAGGCAGGTAGGACCACAATCCATGGCGTCAGGCTGCTTATAAAATGGAAATCTACGCTTTGGTCGAAAGGACAGGATCATAAATCAACAGTTTTATTAAGTGTTAATGCATCAAAGTTGCAAATATTATTATTTATTTGCAACTTTGATGCATTAATAAATTGATTAATTACGATGAATAAGTCATTCGCTCTTCGCTTTATATTGATCAAAAAGGAATTTCAGGTTGCTTACCGCGATCGGACGATCTTCATTTTTACGTGCATCGTATTTGTATTGCTGAGCTTAAGTGGTCTTTTGGGGATACTGCAATACCAACAGGATGCTCAGAGCCGTCAGCAGAGCAATAAAAAATTCAGCAGCGAGCTGCGGGCATTTCATGCGGATGCACATGATGTGGCTCATTATGGTACTTACCTTTTCAAACCCTTGAGCCCGCTGACGTTTTTTGATCCCGGACTAAATGATTATTTCGGAACGAGCTACCGGGTGGAAGCACATGTACAACATGAAGTGGACTATAGCAATGCCGAGGGTACCGATACACAATTGCGTTTTGGAAGCCTAACCCTTACGTTGATTTTACAGGTATTGCTTCCCTTGCTCTACCTAACGATTTGCTGCACGATGCTGACACAGGAGCGTGAGCAGGGAACACTCAAGATGTTGCTGACACATGGTACCAGTCTTTCCAGGCTGCTATGGTCAAAAATTATCGCTTACTATATGTTTGCCGTCCTCTGGCTGTTGCCGGTCTTTATAGGCATGCTGGTATTATTGTGCTTCTTTGACTCTGGGAATCTGATGCTGGGGAGGTATGGTCTATTGTTGCTGGCTTATCTGGTTTTTTATTTTTCCTTGACCCTGATCGCTGCACTGGTGTCTTTGTATAGTCGTTCATCGCGCGCAGCGATACAGATTGTTCTGGGAATCTGGCTGCTGGGAGCTATCGTTTTGCCAAAGATCGGAACAACGCTCATTGATCAGCGCTATCCTTTGATATCAAGGGCCGAATTCAATCATCAGGTCCGCCAGGGCTACCTCAAGGGGATCAATGGGGACGGTGACAGCCGATTGCGTGTGGAAAAATATCTCGACCGGGTATGCAGCCAATATGGCGTCAAAAAATTAGAAGACCTGCCTCTGAACGTAGATGGCCTGGTTTTGCAGTACAATGAGAATTATCAGCAAAAAGTATTTGACTATTACTATGCCAACGTCGAAAAAATAATTGACCAGCAGCAGCAAAGCTTGTCCGGTATGGCACTTTTGAACCCTTTTGTCGCTTTGAAGAGGTTGTCTATGGCACTGTCGGGAACGGATTTTTTTCACCATCAGCAGTTTTTCCAACAGGCCAAGGATTATCGAAATACCTTTATCCGCCGGTTAAATACAGAAGTCGCCCAAAGAACGAAACAGCCGGAACTGCACATGAGCTCAGCTGCGACGCTGCTCCCTGCTTTTCACTACCGCTTTCCGACGCTTTCCCTGCTGTTGTGGCGGGAGGCGACCCCTCTTTTTGCGCTCCTTATTTGGCCATGGCTCTTGGCCTTTTTATTGGTCTTCTGTCTGAAATTTCTTAAAAATTAGGCTATGAATCTCCTTAAACTTATATTTCGTTTTGAATGGAAGCAGTTTATTGCGCAGCCCCTGCAACTTGCACTACTATTTTTCTTTCTGTTGCTCGGAGGATACAGCCTGTATACCGGGAAGCATTTTGTGCAGCAGCAATGCAGGGGGCTAGATACCCTACAACGAAATCAGCAGCGGCAGCGCCTCGAATTGATGGAGCGGTTTGAAAGTGATACCAATAGTGTGACAGGCAAAAATCTGGCTGCGCAGGCCGGGCTACCACAAGTGGTCGAATACCGGGCATCACCAGTTGCGACAAATCCCCCGTCTGCACTGGCGATGATGGCCATCGGACAACGGGATATCCTACCATATTATGATGTGGTCAATAGCAAAAGGGACTTTTTTACTCCTCCAAATACAGCCATTGCCAATCCCGAAAAATTGGCTGCAGGCAATTTCGATCTTTCTTTTGTACTGGTCTACTTGATCCCACTGCTAATCATTGTACTTTCCTACGACCTATTTGCCCGGGAAAAGGAACAACAGACAGATCGCTTGTTGCGTCTGCATGGAGGAAGCCTGCGGCGTATTCTTTTGTATAAGCTCCTTTTCCGGTTCGGACTGCTGTGCCTGTTGCTAACGGCATTGAACGGTATAGGCTTTATGATGGCACCTAGGGGCATACCAAATGATGGGACTGATTTTCTGCTCTGGAACTTGGCGACCTTGAGCTATCTGCTTTTTTGGTGTGCACTGGCCTGGTTGATGATACTTTATGGAAGTTCATCCCGCAAAAGCGCGCTGCTACTACTGGGCTGCTGGTTGGGACTGACGATTGTGCTACCTGCACTTTGCAATCGGTTGGTCGGGCTAAGACAGCCTTTGCCCCTGCGTACAGAATTGGTTTCCAAGCAGAGAGCGACGATGCTCGAGACCTGGGAGATGCCCATACCTGAGCTTATCGAACAGTTTTACAGCAATAATCCGCAGTATGTACAGTTGCGCAAACCGACGGATACCGCACGATATGGAAATAAAAGATTTGTAGCCTACTACGACCTTCTGGGACGAAGAATGGATAAAAATATCCGCATTTACCAGCAAGGGGTCCAGCTGCATCAGCACTTGCTCGATAGGACAGGTTGGTTCAATCCTGTCACCCAGATGCAATCCTTGCTCAATGAAATTGCCCAAACGGGATTAGCCAGCTACCTGCATTATCAGCGCGACGTCGCTCATTTTCAGCATCGCTGGGTACTGCATATGAATGGCTTTTTGCTGCGTGATGCCAAACTTTCCAAAGAAGATCTCAAAGTACTTCCACAATTTTCTAGATCAGCTGACTCGGGAAGACTGCGCTTAATTGGCTGGAAAATAGGAAGTATACTCTTACTCACCTTATTTGTCTCGGGCGCTGCAGTTACGATGCGACCGATTGGAAAAAACGATTAATAACAAACCATTTCAATAAAAATAAACATGAAAATAAAGCACTCCCTCTTCGCATTTTTCGCACTGTATCAGCTTGCTGGCTATGCGCAAACGATAAAGCAAGATACTATATTCCGGAGCTACAACCTAAAAGAGGTGCGCATCCAGCAGTTGCTCAACACGAAAGTAAAATCAGATACCTTGTCCAATAGCCTGAAGCTGCAGCTGCCACTATTGGAAATTCCCCAAAATATCATCAGCATCTCTTCGGGATTACTACAAAGCCAGGGAGCGCTCGAACTGAAGGACGTGGCACGGAATGTAAGTGGCGTCTACTTTGGTTACAACAGTACACCATTCGATAATTCGGCAACCGTGCAGATGCGGGGTTTTATGGGATATACGACCCTGAATGGAATGTCCCGACGTTTTAACTATGGTGCTGCAATCGACGATGAAGCGCTGATCGAAAACATTGAAATCGTCAAAGGGCCGGCCGGTTTTTTGAATTCTTTTGGTGAGCCCGGCGGTTCGGTCAATATTGTGACCAAAACGCCCAAACATAAACTGTTGAATGTGAGTCAGTCACTGGGTAGCTTTAACTTCTTCCGTACCACGGCCGATCTGGGGTCTGCGGTAAAAGATAAAGGGCTTTCATATCGTTTAAACCTGGCTTATCAGCACCGTAATTCTTACCTCGACTATTTAAAAACAAATAAATATACCCTGGCTCCGGTAATCCAATACAATTTCAGCCCCAATACCTATATGCTGGCGGAATATAATCTGGTGCGTGGTGAAACAAAAAATGGAACAGCAATTGTCAAAGTACGTAATGAAGCAGATAAACTCAAAGGACCGATTGCTTTGAATTACAGTGCGGGGCTTGGTCTGCCACGAAGTTATGCCCAGAATCAGACCGCACGGTTGTTTGGTGTTCATAAATTCAATAAATCCTGGCAGCTGACTTCCCAGTCTTCCTTTCTCTGGTCGCCTTATAAATCCTGGAATATGACATCTGCAGGAAGTCTGGTTAATTTTAGGGATGGCGATACCACACGCCGGCGTAGTTCGCTGACAATGGGTGCGGGGAAGACCTTCTCCACCCAGTTATTTGCCAATGGAACGGTCACAACAGGAGTAATAAAACATCAGCTTGTATTTGGAGCCGATTACATCAATAGTAAGGATTCCCTGTCCCTCAACAATGGAACGGAGCAGTTTGTCTACCTCAAAAGCAAACCGGATAATCAGGTCGATGCAACGGCAGTGCGTAAGACGCTAAGGGCTTCGCGTCTCGATCGAAATACCTTCCTCAAATCGGTTTATGCCTATGATAATATTGATCTGCTGGAAAAATTTCGACTCACACTCGGCGCGCGATATACCTGGTACAAAAGCGGTCAGGAATCCATCAATGCCAAAGGGGTTGTTCGTGCCAATACATACCATCAGAAGGCTTTATCGCCACGTGTGGCATTGACTTATCTGATGGATAAGGCTACAACCTTTTACTTGCTCTATGATGAAACATTTATCCCGCAGACGGGGCAAAAAGCGATTGTAAATGAAGGGAATGAAGTGGTGGGCTCTGAAGCTGTCAATCCCGAATATGGAACAAATATGGAACTGGGAGTGAAGCGCAATTTTTTCAATTCGCGGCTGTATACAGGCTTGAGCATGTTTCGAACGGTCAAACGCAACGGTATTATCACTGACCTCGAGCATGAGGGCTTTGTCAAAGAACTTGGTCAGGTAGTCAGCAAAGGGATCGAACTTGACCTGATCGGTCATGTTACGGACGCGCTGTCCCTAGTTGCGAATTATACATTTGTAGATGCAGTGGTCACTAAAAATAGCGATGAAAGCCTGATTGGCAAACAGCTGCCGCAGACGCCACAGCAGATCATAAATACTTGGATACAATATGGTTTTTCCTTGAAAAATAATGCTGTACTGAAGCTTAGCGTCGGCCAAAGTACGCTTATCAAACGCAGCACCTCCGAAAAAGATCTGTTTATTCCTGATTTTACCAAATTTGATGCTGGATTAAACTACATGCACAATAAGTTTTCGGTCCAGCTTATTGCGGATAACCTGACCAATCGACGCTATATGGCATCTGGGGATATCATTTCATCATACCCTTATGAAGGACGTAATTATTACTACATCGATGGCGATCCCTTTAATATCAGGGCAGTAGTAGGTTTTAAATTTTAACGAATATGATGTTAGAAGCAGTTGAATTAACAAAACAATATGGCGACCATATCGTGTTGGATCACCTCAACTTGCAGGTGGAATCAGGTGAGGTATTCTGCCTCATGGGCCAGAATGGCGCTGGAAAGACCACAACTCTTAATTTATTCCTTGGTTTTATTGCGGCCAGCTCTGGGGAGGCCAGGGTTGACGGGAAATTGGTGTCCCCCGGACTAAGGGAGACGAATGTCGCCTATATTCCCGAAGTGGTGACGCTCTATCCGTATTTGAGCAGCCTGGAAAATCTGGATTTTTTTAGTCGGCTTGCGGGCTTCAGGTATACGAAAGAGGAGCTCTGTAATTACCTGCGGCAGGCGGGACTGCAGCCGGAGGCTTTTGAAAAAAGATTGGGGCTGCAGAGTAAAGGCATGCGACAAAAGGTCGGGATTGCAATTGCCATGGCTAAAAATGCGAAAGTGATATTGATGGATGAGCCCACCAGCGGACTGGATCCACAGGCGATGCATGAATTTAATGAAAATGTGAACGCGATGCGGGAGGCCGGAAAGGCGATTTTAATGGCCACGCACGATATTTATAGTGCTGTCCACAGCGGTGCACGTATCGGCATCATGGAGCAGGGAAGTCTGGTGCATACGCTTTGCGCAGATGAGGTTTCGGCCAGCGAGCTTGAAAAGATCTATTTAGCCATCATGCGAAGCTGACCGCCCAGCGCGCTGGGCACTCTAAAGTGATAACTAAACAAAAAGCCTGATGCAGATCAGGCTTCTTATTTTAAAACTCTTTTAGACTGTCATTAATCAAAATCAAAGAGGTCGGAGAGAAAAGATTTCTTTTTTCGCCCATGTGGATATTTGTGATTGTCCGTGTAGCGGTCATGATCACGGTAGTGCTGCTGTGTTTGATGGTTTTCTCTTTCGTACTTATTGTAATCCCTATCGTTATTGTGCGCTTGGCTACTGTCGATATTATTGCTGGCTTGTTCCAGTAATTTATCCAGTTCACCTTTATCCAGCCATACCCCTCTGCAGTTTGGGCAATAATCTATTTCAATTCGGTGACGTTCCGTCATCAGTAGGGTTTCGTTACAGTTTGGACATTTCATATTTTTGAATATTAATGAATTTACAATATAATTAAAATTATAGAACCACTTACCTCGTCCCCTTATTATTTAGCAAATTTTAACGTAATGATTTCAGTCGTCAATTTTCGGAATTATATAATTATGAACAATCATATCAGATTTATATGTTAGTAGGGTTTGAATCTGAAATTTTCTTTAATGCCTTATTTTCCGATCGTATATTTAAAAATTCAACCAGGACAGAAAATGCCATCGCAAAATAGATGTAACCTTTTGGAATATGCTGGTCGAAGGCTTCTGCTGTTAAAGAAACACCTATAAGCAGTAGAAATGCTAAAGCCAGCATTTTAACCGATGGATGGTTATTTACAAATCTGCTAATAGGTTCTGCCGAGAACATCATAATCGCTACAGCTACGATTACTGCGGCGATCATAACACCGATTCGATCGACCATTCCTACTGCTGTGATCACCGAATCGAGGGAGAATACAAGATCAAGGATAAGTATTTGGATAATAATGTTAGCGAAAGTTACCTTTTTGAGTTTTGTCGTGCCGGTTTCGATATGCCCTTCGACACGATGGTGGATTTCGGTTGTGGATTTATAAATAAGGAACATCCCTCCAAAAAACAATATGAGATCCCGTCCTGAAAGCGAAAGGTATCTGATTATTGCCGGATTATCCGTGTTGAACCAGCCTGCAATATCCACTATTGTAGCGGTTAGGCCCATGACCCATTTAATCGAAAATAAGAGCGCTACGCGCATCACCAATGCCAATGCGAGGCCTAACTGCCGAGCCTTTTTTTGTTGTTCGACCGGAAGCTTACTACTTTGTATTGAAATAAATACGATGTTGTCAATGCCCAGAACAATTTCCAGCACAGTTAAAGTAAAAAATGAGATCCAAATTTGTGGGTCAGTAATCCATTCCATAGTTGATGATTTTTTTATTTTATTAATTTCAATAAAAGTCGGCGATTATATCTATAAGCAGAATCATACACAGAATGTTTTGGTTTTTATAAAATTCAACACGTATGGTCTCAGACCTATTTGCTGACAAAATTGCATCCTTTGCTACGATTTAACAGACAGCTGTAGTTTTATTTTGCTATTGTGCGTTTCGCAGAATATGCGGGAGAAAAAGTATATTTTTCTCTATTTTAGAATCCATAAATTAGAAAGGATAATTATGACAATCGAAGTTAATGGACAGATAACGCCAGGTTTCACATGGCTGGATGTATATGCTCCTGCGAGCGAGGAATTGCAGGAAGTTGCCGAAAGATATAAGATACACCCCGTGCTTATAAAGGATTGCCTCCAACCTGATCACCTACCTAAACATGAAGAGATGGAAAACTACTCCTTTATTATTTTTAGGGTGCATAGCGAAAGTAATCTAAAAAATGTTGACACCGTACAAGAGTTAACACACAAGGTTGCGATATTTTATAGCGAAACATTTGTTATCACAATCCACCGTCATAAACAGCCATTAGTCGATCGTATTATTGCCATGGGAGAGAATAAGCCCTACAAAAATGTCATGATGCTTGTCAATTCTCTTGTTGCTGAATGTCTGGATACCTATCAGCCTGCATTATCTAAGTTGTCTGCAGAGATTGATTATTATGAGTCTGTTATATTTCTTCGTCCCAAAAATATACCCTTGCTTAAGGGGCTCTACCATATGAAACGGAAAGTTGACCTGATAAAAAGGATGGTTGAGCTTTCTCAGGAAATAATTGATGCGTTAGACACTAATTCAGGAAATGTATATACAAGAGATACAAAAGACCTTTTTATAAGACTCAAAAACTTGTCATCTTATCTCTCGGAGAATAGTCACAATTTATTGAATATCTATTTTTCAACAACATCCCAGCGGACTAATGAGACGATGCGTATATTAACCATTTTCTCTGTATTTTTTATGCCTTTAACCTTTATTGTGGGGATCTACGGAATGAATTTCGAGTACATGCCGGAATTGAAATGGATATATGGGTATCCAGCAGTAATGGTAGTCATGATTGTCGTCACTGTGGTGATCTATCTGTGGTTTAAGAAGAAGAATTGGCTATAATAATTCTTCTTCTGTCACCTCAATTAAATCCGGCTTTGCGTATGTAAGGAAAGCCAAGTAACGCTAAAATGGGTTATTATTTTATAGTTGAAAGGGGATCATAATAATTTTTATGGTTTTACAGATTCAATTTCTTTTTTATCCATCACAGTTCGCAATGCTTTGTATATCCCTAAAAGCAGTATGATCAGGCAAGTCAGTGTAAGACCAAGATATTCCACCACCCAAGCGATCAGAATTGCTACGATATGAATCTTGCCGTTTTCCGGCTTGAACATCGCCCCTGTGAAAAGGTAAAAAGCAAAGGTAGCGAATACACCCAACCAGATCAGGGCATAAATATAATGTAATGGATTTTTACTAAATTGGTAATTGCTCAACATAGTCGTCTTTAATTTAATCTCAAATATATAGCGGTCTGGATTTGTTTATGAATGGATTTACAATTCGCTTGATAAGATTTATGAATCGTTGGGTCTTCCTAAGCATGTCGAAGAAGATATTGACTAGGAATTAACGATACCGTTGAGCCTAGTGATCAGTTGGGATGGCGACGCTATCCAAGTATGTTTAGCTTGTTCATAAATGAACATAAGTTGTACGATTTTGAACATTTCTAATATATTTAATTTGTTCATTATAAGTTTTTTATATTTTTGGTTAATGAATTGGTTGAGTAAAGTAAGTTGTTTTTGTCTAACTACCATGTCAAGAGATTATATCTAAATTGAATTTCAGAACCTCAAAGAGAGAGGTTTAGTGGAATAAACAGAAAAGATTGCTGATAGGGGGGAGTGTTTCATCAGAAATTCAGATTAAATGATTCTTTGATCATGGCATAAGACCCGAAATACATAAAAATGATAATTAAACTGAATTATAAGTTTTACAGTCTCCTCGTTTTATTTCTGTTCTCAGTTCGGTACTTACCTGCCCAGGCTGTCCGTTCCGATTACGATTATTTTATGAAGGAGTTTCAAAGACTCTTTAATGAGAAAAAATCGGATGCAATTTACGGAAGATCGTCCGCCGTCTATCAAGCAAAAATTTCAAAAGAAAAGTTTTCGCTGGGTATGCGGAAGTTTGTTGCAAATGTGGGATTAATGCAACTTTTTTCTTTTGTTGATTCGACTACCAGTGGATATAATTATAACATTAAATTTGAAAACTCCGACCAATTATTTTCTGTTCTGCTTGATCATGAGAAACAGGTTCTAAGAATGAATTTTAAGGAATTACCATTTTTCATAGCAGATAAGGATTTCAAAGTAGAAAGCAATAATCCATTAAAAGACTCTATAGATTTACTGGTGGAAAAATTCGTCAGGCCATATATTCAAAAGGGTGCTACCGCGGGCATTATGTTAGCGATAATCGATGGAAAGCAGCAGAGAAAATATAGTTATGGCTCGATTGCCAAGACAAGTAAGCAACTTCCAAACGCTTCCAAAAGTATTTTTGAGATTGGTTCAGTGACAAAAATTTTCACTTCTCTTTTATTGGCCAAGGAAGTCGTTGGTGGCAATATGCACTTAGCGGATCCGGTCAGCAAATATTTGCCCGATTCTATTCCTCGTTTAGCGTGGCATGCTCATCCCATTTCACTTATGCAATTATCAAATCATACCGCTGGATTTCCTCGGCTCCCGGAGAATATTTTTACGACTGATGCCGTTCTGGCGGATCCATATCGCCATTATAAGGTCGATTCACTCTTCCATTATCTGAAAAAATATAAAGTTCCGTCTCAGACCGGTGTCAAGTTCTCTTATTCAAATTTAGGAGCGGGCGTGTTGGGGGGGGCATTAGAACGCCGTAATAACAAAAGTTTTGAACAGTTGGTCATTGACAATATTTGCTTGCCCTTAGGAATGAAAAATACTTCACTAGAAGATGTCGGGTTGGTACAAGGGTACAATGAAAAAGGCAGGCCTACGTCGTATTGGCATCTAGCATCTTTGGCGGGATCTGGCGCCATTAGATCTACGTTGGACGATATGATCCTTTTTATGAAGGCACAGTTAGGTTCCAAAAATAAACTGACAAAAGCCATCCAATTGACTCATCAGATAACTTTTGCAGATGAAGATCAAACTATGGCATTGGGCTGGCGTATTAAAAAAGCAGGAAATAAGAATATATTTCATCATTCTGGAGGTACAGGTGGATTTAGGTCTTTTGTTGCATTTGATGATAGATCCCAAAAAGCCATTGTTATTCTGTCCAATGCTGCCTTAGATGTCACTGCTATTGGATTTTCGATATTTGAAGATTGCTTATAGTGTAACTAGACCCTATATTGACATATAGGCACCTTGGGTTGAAATGTCCCGACCATTGCTGCTTTGCCAAACAATGATTCGGGACATTTACTTTTTCCGGTTTACACCAGTGTTGGGACATGGACTTGGTCATTACCTTGTTTTAGAAATCAGCAATAATGATCTTTTTCATTCCCATCATTTTTTTGAATGCGCCGGGTCTTTTGTTGAGTTCCGCCCAATTTTCAGGACAAACCTGCCAGCTTAATCCGTATTTGTCTTTCAGCCATCCACAGACGCTCTCCTGTCCTCCATCCGATGTAAGTGTTTCCCAGTAGTAGTCAATTTCAGCCTGGTCTTTGCAGGGGATCATCAAGGAAATAGCTTCATTAAATTTGAATTCCGGTCCGGCATTAATCCCGATGAAACGCATTCCTAGAATCTCAAATTCTACGGTAAGCACTTTTCCGGCAAAATCCTGCTGGAAATCAGCCAGTCCTTCGGCTTCTGAATTTGGGTAATACGTGATATTGATGATTGTGCCATCTTTGAAAACCGATAGGTAATATTCCGCGGCTTCCTTCGCGTTTCTGTCAAACCAAAGGTTTGGAATTATCTTTTGCATAGCTTTATATTTTTTTGGTTATTGTCACCTTATTTGAATTTGGTAATTTACTGTCTTTCAAATTTAAAAGATTTGTTCTTCGATCGACTTGGCATAGGGTAAGAAATGAATTTTATTCATTACCTATTGGTAACTAGTTACCCATGAGTTTAATAGGTGTTTTTTATACTTAAAAGTGCATACTTTTGGTGTATAATATATTGAATACAATGAAAATAGCTGTAATTGGAACTTCGGGATTTGTTGGATCCCATATAACAAACGAACTCTTATCACGTGATTATGATGTGATAGGAATTTCAAAGGAAATTAAAATCTCACATGAGGAACATTTATCCTATATCAAAGTTGATATTTTAAATTTAGCGGAGCTAACAAAAGCACTAAAAGATTGTGAAATAGTAATAAGTGCATTTAACGCTGGTTGGGATAACCCGAATCTTTATGAGGATTTTCTTTCAGGATCAAAAGCAGTCCAAGAAGCTGTAAAAACGGCAGGTATCAATCGTTTTATCGTTATAGGCGGTGCTGGTAGCCTTTATGTTTCAGATGGGGTACAAGCTGTTGATACTCCTGATTTTCCTAAAGAGTTTTATAATGGAGCATTAGCAGCTAGAGATTACTATAAAATTTTGGAAAAAGAAAAGAACTTAGACTGGGTTGTATTTTGCCCTCCATTTGAAATGCATAAAGGTATTACAATAGGTAGAACTGGTAAATATCGTCTGGGGAATAGCACGCCAGTTTACAACGAAAGTAATAGAAGTGTCTTGTCTGTTGAAGATCTGGCGGTAGTTATAGCAGATGAGATAGAAAATAAGACATTTTCTAAAAACAGATTTACAGCAGCCTACTAATAATGTGATCATATATCGAGATTCAAAATATGTTTTCAATTAGATAATATTTAACACAACAATATAGTATGAAAACTCTAGAAAGATTAAATGTCAATGATATCACCATTGTCTTGGCCGATTTGCAACCAGAAATAATTGCTTCGGCTAATCGAACATTAGCTGAGAAGGATTTGCGTAAATCCGTATCAATATTGGTAGAAGGGGCGGAGATTCTAGATATCCCTGTTTTTATATCAGTAGTGTCTTTGCACCCCGATCTTTATCCAAACGTTATAGATGAAATTAGCATGTACGTACCTACAATTCGTTCCACTTCTAATGTATTTGACGATGGCCCCAGCCTCGAAAAATTTTCCGCCCAAACGAGGTCTACGATTATTCTCGGGGGAGTAGCGTCCGAATTGGTTGTTGTTCAGTCAGCGTTGGAAGCCCGTAGGCTTGGCTATGATGTCCATCTACTTACAGATGTATGTGGTGGTTTGAGTGAAAGAACCGAAAAGGCAACATTTAAACAGCTGGAGGGGGTTGGCGTTACTTTATCAAGTGTTGCAGTCTTCTTAAGTAGTTTACTTCCAACTACAGATGATCCAAGGTTCGCATTAATGTTTCGTACGTTAGGCCGTTTTTTGGATAATTAAAATGTATAATTAAACTAAACATATTAATTAGTTTAAGTGTTGGCCGTTATTCCTGCAAAGAGTTAACGGTCAATTTTAACTACCGGTTTGTAGTATTTCTAAATTTACATGCAAATAAAATCGGATGAGCTATTATTGGTCTAAATCTGATTACGGCTTTTATAAACATTTTGCCGATAATCGATGCCCCATTCTGACATACTTCTAAGTAAGATATAGAGGCTTTCTCCAATTTTTGTGAGTTCATATTCGACGGTCAGTGGCATCGTACTGAGTACGGTCCTATCAATAATTTTATCTATTTCAAGATCTTTCAATTCCTTGGATAATACTTTTGGCGCAATTCCATCAATATGTCTGACAAGATCCATAAATCTGAAACATCCATTGTTATAAAGTGCAGTTATAATATGCGGTTTCCATTTACCACTTAAAATATCCATTGTATCTCGTATACCCTGAATTTGCGACCGGCAATCTTTATCAATTGGAATACCTTGTTTTCTCATCCAGATAAAATTACAAAACAAATTCTTGATTTTATCTTTTACGCAATTACCAATTGGTAACTGAAGAGCATTAAATTATATCATACATTTTGACGACATTCAATATAGGACGACTTCAAGCATGCAAATTTAGAAATTGAAAATAGCTGGCGAATTGGTTTAAATGGCTCACAATAAATTGTTATTTTGTTGGGAAAGAAATTATTTTCCTAAATTGTCCCAACAATTGTTAGCCTGATTATAGCGGCTTCTGATAACTTATGAAAACATTCGAATCTTTGTTCAAAGATAATTTTGTGAAATTATGTGAGTTTGCCTACCAATGGACAAGGTCGGACGAAATGTCAAAGGATGTTGTACAGGATGCTTTTTTGGTCCTGATCGAGAAACCTGATCTTCTGGAAAAACCATTTCCTGTGATCAAGAGCTTTCTGTACACGACAGTCAAAAATAAAAGTATTGATGCCTATCGTTATTCTAAACTGCGGGAAATAAAAGCAACCGAGGATACGGCAGATGCAGCTGATGAAAGCAATTATCTCGAAACGCTCATTCGCGCGGAGATCGTAGGTGAACTGCATAAGGAATTAAATAAATTACCTGAGGCCTGTAAGAACATTTGCGAACTCATTTATATTCAGGAAAAAAAATATGAGGAAGTTGCGAAGGAACTGAATATAAGTATTAACACCGTCAAGACACAGCGGCAGAGAGCCATTAAAGCTTTGCGGGACAAGTTTTTGAGTCTACTTTTTTCCATTCTTATATAAATATATTCTTAATTTACAGGGTTTTAATTATTTTTTTTAAACCTTGTCACCCTTTTTTAATTTTCGGACGACTAAAGAGAAATTATGATCAATACAGAAGAGATACTTTTGGGCGAATTAATCGCTGCCCTAATTCGGGGGCAAGAGCTAACCATAGAGGAGGATATGCAGCTAAAAGCGCTATTGCATAAATATCCGGAGGCTAAGCTTTTGTTTCATAAGTTATTGGATGAAGGAAAGATTCAATCCAATATAAACTGGGCAGAATTTAATACTGATGACCAATGGACTGCATTTCAGCACATCCGTCATTCTGGTATACAAGGCAAAAAGACCCTGATGTTTAGACCGTGGTTGATTGGGGTGGCCGCATCGCTTCTGTTTTTAGTGGGCTTCTATACATTTTGGACGTTATATTTCAATGGAAATCAACCGGCTTATATTGTTAAAGATAAGTACTACGGACAATTGAACGATGTACTGCCAGGAAGCAATGCTGCTATTTTGCAATTAGGTGACGGACGGCAGGTACTGCTGGATTCCCTACATCCTACGGTTGACCTTAAAGGGGTAAACGTCGCAAATAACCAGTTGGTCTATGGCTCTTCCATCCAATCTGAAGATATGACTCAACATAAATTAGTGATTCCATCGCGTGCGATCTTTCAGGTACGACTCTCGGATGGAACCCGTGTGTGGCTGAACTCCGAATCGGAGCTAGAATATCATCCCAATTTTGATGAAAAAGAGCGCCGGGTACATTTGAAAGGCGAGGCATATTTTGATATCGCGCACGATGCCGTAAGACCTTTTATAGTTGAAAGTGCCGGACTGAGATTGCAGGCTTTGGGGACAGAATTTAATGTCAACAGCTATCAAAACAATTCCAGAGTAGCACTAACGGAAGGAAAACTCAAAATTTCCTCCTCTGATCAAGATATAGTCATACTGGCGGGTAAAGAGGTTCGATTGGAAAATAAACGCTTGTCGGTTTATGAGATACGGGATATGGAAGAAATCACGGCTTGGAAAAATGGGTATTTCTATTTAGGTAACAAGGATCTGAAGCAGACGCTGGATGAAATAGAGCGTTGGTATGGTATCACTGTTGTTGTTGAAAAAGGGGTAAACGCGCAGCGACAATATGACGGGGGGATGAAAAAAGATGTATCACTGGCCAGTTTATGTGAGGCGCTTTCATATCTGACGGGCTATAAGTATGTGATAGAACAAAACAAACTCATTGTAAAACCAAAATAAAGAGGAAAGGAGAACCTACTATGAATTAAAATAAACCTAACATTATGAGAAAAATAGCAGAGGTACTGGCATACCTCTGCAGAAAATAAATTAACGTTTTACTAACCATTAATTCAGTCCCAATTTATGAATAATTTTTTTTATTCAAAGGGTTTGTTGTGCCCTTTATGGCCAAAAAATGCTTTGAAGATCCTACTTATTATGAAAATAGCATGTTTTCTGATCATCCTATCTTTTTTTGGAGCATCTGCATCAACTTTGGCACAAAATAAAATTAGCCTTCATGCGCGTAATACGGAAATAGAGACCGTGTTAAAAAAAATTACCGAGCAGACGGGAACACAGTTTGTCTACGAGAAACGAATGTTCTCAAATCGAAAAGTTTCATTTTCGGCTAAGGAGGAAAGTTTGAAGAACGTGCTCGATAGACTCTTTAACACAAGTGAATTCGAATATAAAATATTCCAGAATACTACTGTAATTAAGAGAAAAGTCAATATCCCAGTTACCATGAGCAGACAAGATCACGTTTTTCGGGGAAAGGTGGTCAGTAGTGAAGGTGACCCATTACCGGGCGTCACCGTTAGTGAATTAGGTACAAGTAATCAGACACAAACCAATGAAGCAGGTGCATTTGTTTTGAAAGTCTCTATGCTAAATTCCAAAATAAGGTTCTCTACCGTCGGATTTAAGTCTGTTGATGTTCCTTACACTGCGACAGAACAGGTCGTTACATTGGAAACTGACGCTGCAGAGATGGACGAGGTGGTCGTCGTCGGTTTTGGTAAACAGAAAAAGGCAAGTGTAGTAGGGGCGATATCATCCATATCACCCAAAGCGCTAAAAGTGCCGACGAGCACATTGAGCAATGCTTTTGCAGGAAGAATTGCTGGTGTTATCGCTGTACAGCGTGGTGGTGAGCCCGGTGCTGATGGTTCGAACTTTTGGATACGTGGAATTTCTACTTTCACGGGCGGGACAAATCCATTGATATTTATCGATGGGATTGAGTCGAGCATTGGAGATATGAATAATCTAGCTCCGGAGGTAATCGATAATTTTTCGGTTTTAAAAGATGCTTCTGCTACAGCGCTTTATGGTGCCCGTGGGGCAAATGGTGTGATGCTGATCACAACAAAGCGGGGCGGAGACATGGATAAAGCCCGGATCAACGTTCGCTTGGACAATACATTTTCCACACCGACTAAATTGGTGAAAATGGCAGGAGCCGTAGATTACATGACAGCCTATAATTACGCAATTCTAAATAGGCTACCAAATGCTTCTCCACGTTTTTCAGAAGAAAAAATTCAAGGGACGAGGGATCGTCTAGATCCGATCGCATATCCAGATGTAGATTGGCAGGATTATCTTTTCAAAGATTTTGCAACAAACCAATATGGCAATATAAATGTGACCGGAGGCGGTAAGAAGGCAGATTATTTTATCAGTGGAACCTTTAATAATGATAATGGAATGCTTCGTAAAGACCCCCTGAACAAGTTCAACAATAATATTCGCCAACGAGAGTATAATGTTATTGCAAACGTAGGGGTCAACCTTTCCAATTTTACGAAGGCCGTGGTACGGATCAATTCCCAACTGGCAGATTATTCGGGCTCATCTTCCAGTACGGGCACCATTTATAATTCAATTTTTTATGCTCCACCAGCCTTGTTTGCTCCTGTATTGCCGAGTGCCATTCAGCAGGATCATATCCTTTTTGGCAATATGGCGGGCGGACCGATACCCCAGACTTCCGGAGATGGGATCTATGAAAATCCCTATGCCCGCATGGTAAGCGGCTATACTAACCGCTTCAGTGTCACTAATACCGCAAGTTTTGAGTTGAACCAAAATATGAAATTCCTCCTCGATGGGTTAAGCCTAAAAGGTTTGATATCTTATAAAAATTACTCAACAAATTCGATTGCCAGATCTTTTACCCCATTTTACTATGGTGTGAATTCGTTTCGTGTCAATGATAATAAGCAGTATGAATATGAATACAAATCAATAACTCGTGGAACGACAGCTTTGGCTACTACTTCGAGTTCCAGTGGAGATCGATTAATGACAATCAACTTAGTGGCTGATTGGTTGAAATCTTTTGGTAATCACGACGTTTCCGCTATGCTAGCTTATTTGTCCCGGGATTACACCACCAATGCTGGAGGAACCGCCATATTCCCTTTATTACCTTTTCGTAACCAAGGCCTTGCCGGAAGGGTGACCTATGCTTATAAATCACGCTATTTCTTCGAAGGAAATTTTGGATACAATGGTTCAGATAACTTCGAAAGTAAACATCGGTTTGGCTTTTTTCCGTCCCTTGCTGCTGGGTATATGATTTCAAATGAGGATTTTTGGAAGCCTATAGCCCCGATTATCAATAGCTTAAAGATCAGGGGATCTTGGGGTATTGTCGGAAATGACCAGATTTCCGGAGCACGCTTTCCCTATCTGGATGAAGTTAATCTGGCTACCGGAAGTTACACTTTTGGAAACGAATGGCAGACCTCCGCTACAGGGGCCAATATCACACGCTTTGGAGCCAGAGGAGCTACTTGGGAGGAAGGACGTAAATATAATCTAGGTATAGATCTTGGCCTTTTGAAAAAACTAAATTTAACCTTAGACTATTTCTCCGAAACCCGCGAGAAGATTTTTATGCAACGTCGGGTGATTGCTGCAGAATCTGGTATAGTAGGGACCAATCCCTATGCCAATATTGGTAAAGTGAAAAATAGTGGATTCGATGGGGAACTAAGTTATCAACAGCAGTTTAGCCCCCACTTCTATCTTAATTTTAGAGGAACTTTCACCTATACCAAAAATAGCCTTCTGGACAGAGATGAGCCTCAGCTTCCCTATGCATACCTCTCTGAACTTCGAAAGCCCTTAAACCGTGCTTTCGGATTGATCGCCGACGGTTTATACCAATCCGAAGCGGATGTAGCAAATAGCCCACAATCAACTTTCAACAATGATCTCAAACCGGGAGATATTAAATATCGTGACCTAAACGGTGACAATAAAATTGATGATAACGACAGGATGCAGTTCGGTAACCCTTCTGTACCGCAGATAGTTTACGGTTTTGGGATATCGTCTCAATATAAGAAGTTTGATTTTTCGTTCTTCTTTCAGGGAGTTGCGAAGACAAGTTTAGTTATCTCTGGCATTCATCCTTTTAACTCTGATCAATCGAGTCTGCTGGATTTTATCGCACAGGATTACTGGACGCCAGAAAATACGGATGCAGCTTATCCCCGTCTTATCAGCAGTGTCAACCAACACAATAACTTTAAGACTTCTACCTTTTGGATGCGTGATGGGTCATTTATCCGCCTAAAAAATGTGGAGTTGGGCTTTACTTACAAATTTGCAAGAATTTATCTGTCAGGTCAGAACCTCCTAACCTTTTCTAAATTCAAATTATGGGATCCAGAGCTTGGAGGTGGAAGCGGCTTGAGCTATCCCAATTTACGCGTAGGATCCGTTGGTCTACAATTTCAGTTTTAAATTCGATAACGACTAAATGATGAAAAAGATTATATTTTATATCATGTTTGTATTTATTGCCAGCAGCTGTAGTAAATACCTTGAAGTGGTACCTGCTGATGTCCCAAAACTGGATGATGCATTCAAGAATGAGAACACAGCTGAGGGATATTTATATTCTTGCTATAGTTATATCCCCGTAGTCAATGACGCCCGTACCAATTTTTCGTGGCTAATGTCCAATGAAACGGTAGGGTCATATCATTGGGGTGTGCAGTATTTTTCTTTCTTACGTGTGCAGCAAGGTATGTACAGTGCTTCCGAGCCTGTTTTGGATATCTGGCAACAGTGTTATAAAGGTATCCGTCAGTGTCATACTTTTCTGAAAAACATTGAATCAGTTAAGCCGTTAACCATAAGCGAGTCGGAATTTGCCACTAAGAAAAAGGGATGGATTGCTGAAGCAAAGTTCCTGATCGGCTACTTTCATTTTGTCCTATTGCAAAATTATGGCCCTATTGTTTTGGTGAAGGAAGAAATTCCTTCCAATGCATCTGGCGATCAGATGTTTGCTGCAAGAAGACCCTATGATGAATGTGTAGCATTTATAGCGGGGATGTTTGACCAATCGCAGCAAGATTTGCCGCTTTCCTATCCTGCCTCCGAACAGGGCAAACCGACCAAAGCTGCTGCACAAGCGCTAAAGGCACGTATGTATCTCTTTGCAGCAAGTCCACTTTTTAATGGCAATAAAGAGTTTTATGCTGACTTTGTCAATAAAGATGGTACTGTTCTTATTCCGCAGAACTTCGATAAAGAGAGATGGAAAAAGGCAATGGACGAAACAAAAAAGGCCATCGAGTTTTTCGAATCCGGTGGCGGTAAATTATATACCTATACAAAGACAGCTATCCAGGATCCTTTTACACAGGCGGTGATGAATACACGCTGGCAAATGGTTGATCCCATAAATTCGGAATTGATTTGGGGTTATACGGGTACAAAAGAAACCGCATCTTGGGGCAATTCCTTTCAAGCGCATGCGATTCCTAGGGGTTGGAAAACAGGAGCTCCATATGGTGGGGTAGGAGCCACCTTGTCTGCTGTAGAAAGATTTTATTCAAAAAACGGACTCCCTCCGGAAAAAGATCCGTCGTTTGACTGGAACAACCGGTTTAAGATCGCGGATGGAGACGAAACTATCAAATTACACCGTAATCGTGAGCCTCGATTTTACGCCTATATTGGTTATGATCGAGGAGACTATGAAATTGGAGGAGTGACTAAGAAGCTGATGTTACGGGCTGGCGAACTCAATGGTATGGTCAACCTCAATAGCGACCAGCTTTATTCTGGCTATGCGATCAAAAAGGGAATACACCCGAATTCAAACGTTACGTCGACGCAGTTTACAGTGGTCGCATATCCTTTCCCGATCATACGATTGGCAGAACTTTATTTAAATTATGCGGAAGCTTGCGCTGAATATAGTGGAACATTGGATGCCGATGCGACAAGATATATCAACGCGGTCAGAAGCCGTGCCGGAATACCGAGCCTGAGCCAATCATTTGGTAGTCTTGGTGGAGGTGAGCTGATTGAAGTCGTCCATCGGGAAAAATTAATCGAGTTTATGTTCGAGGGGCATTCACTGTATGATATTAAACGTTGGAAACAAGGTGAAAGATATTTTGCAGCAGACAAAAATGGTATGCGGGGACTATATTCACAAGGTAAGACAGCGGATGAATTTTATAAAGATTACATACTTGTCGGAAGACCTTTCTTTTTCGAGAAAAAAAGTTACTTATCCCCGATAAAGCAAGATTATATCAATGTTAACCACAACTTGGTCCAAAATCCAGGCTGGTAAATTTAATACTTAAAAAATAAAACTTAATTCATATGAGAACAATATTATATCTGTATATCGCATTGCTATTTGCATGCGCTACCTCTTGTAGCAAGAGCTTATCGAATGAAGAGGTTGTCACGTTACCTCAAATTGATAGTGTGGCTTATTATGATAGTATCCAAAATGTAAATCTAGCAAACAGAATTTCGGGCGCATCCGCAGGTTACTTTCAAAGTGCACAGAAATACAATTTAAATATTGTCTATTTTATTCCAAATGATGTACAGCCAGCTGCAAACTTCCAAAAGCGATTGAGCGAACTGATGTTATGGACCCAAAATTGGTATAAACAGCAGATGACAGCCAATGGGTATCCGAATAAGACCTTTGGGCTTTTTACAAATGCGGCGGGTGACAATGTACGTTTTAATATTATATTCGGTAAGAAAGATAAGACCCAATATGATTACAACAATGGATCATCCAATGTGATTGCCGAGATAAACGAATTTTATACGGCCAATCCGCAGTTAAAAACTGGAGATCATAACCTGATTATTCTTCCAAGCTTTTATACACAGTCTAATGGTGTTCCCGGAGGCGGTCCGATCGGTCCTCCATTTTATGGACTGGGTAGAAATTGTTTTGCGCTGGATTATGCTGATTTGGATATCATGCATATGGGGACGAATCAGACAGCACTTGGCCAGGCATTCATTACCTGGTTTGGAGGATTGGTACATGAATTGGGGCATGGATTAAATCTTCCCCATAATAGACAGAAAGTTTCGGAAGGTAATGATCCCCAAAAAGGAATGGCGCTGATGTGGGCTGGTAATTCTACGCTAGGTCTTTCACCAACATTTCTAACAGGAGCTGACGCAGCGGTTTTGAATGCAAATCAGGTTTTCAATAGTGACAATGGAATATATTACGGAAGCGTGAATACTACGCTGCAACGATTAAATGCGGTTTATGATCAGACGAAAGCGGCTATTGTCCTGAGTGGAAAATACGCTTCCGACATAGTCGTTACCAATGTATTGTGCTTTAATGATCCGAATGTAAACAATGAAGGCACTGGTGTAAATAAGGATTACAATGCTATCGCCTGGGCGACAAAACCAGTTGGGGTCGATAGTTTTTATATCGAAATGCCTATTAACGAATTGGTAGAGAAGTCGGATGGAATGACCTACGAAGCAAAGCTTAAATTTGTTCATGCCAACGGAGTCGTTAAAGAATACCCCTATCTTTACCAATTTCAAAATGGGACACCCCAAATAGATTTTGGCGATAAGACATTCCATGATAAGAGCAACTGGCAGGTCGTCGGTTTTAGTAGCCAGGAGATCAGTGCTACCTATCCCGGATATGCTGTTCGAGCTATTGATGGTAATATCAATACATACTGGCATTCGAACTGGTCGCAACAGCCGGCATCCTCACATCCACATTTTATTGCCATTGATCTTGGCATTAGTCGCACACTGCACGGAGTGAGCTTGTGGCAGCGCCAAGGCACATCTGCCGGAAATTCCAAGAATATAGAGATTTACACGAGTACAGATAATCAAAATTGGTCACTGACCAAAACTACCACCCTGGCTAGTGTAGGGGCACAACAAAATGTGGGATTCGGTACGACCTTCCAAGCGCGTTATCTAAAAGTAGTTGTTCTATCTTCGTATGGAACCAATGAAAATAACTGTTCTTTGGCTGAGATCGCTACTTATTAATTTTTAAAATTTTGGCCACCTAATGCTCCTTTTGGGTGGCCTTTCTATTTAATTAATGGGGCACCTAGCTTTTTTATTTCAATTTCTTAACAGCCTTATTTTCTATGAGTGATCTCATTTGTGTCGTAGCAAGCTTATTGAGTTGCTTAAGTCTTTCATTTTGAGATAAACCTTGTTGTATTAATAGCGCATTTATACTTTCCATGTTGCTTAATACCACCAATGGTTCTATATTAGTATAGTCTCGAATATTACCTTTCTTATCAGGATTTGAATCTCTCCATTCTTTTGTTGTCAATCCAGGGGGCATCACAAAACTATTGAGACCAGCTTGTTTTCTAAACCCCTCGAATTCGAGAGGTTTAGAATTAGGGTTTTGAATACTTTTCCAAAAACCTAAGAGTTCAATGGTATTGCGATTTCTCACCAGTCATTTCTCATCTGAACGCTGAGCTTTGTTGAAGATTTTAATCTTCAAAACAATGTTTATTTTATCTTGTTTTTATAATTAAATACTGTATCCCTCTATGAATAAAGATGAGCAAATAAGTGATTTAACTCAACTCAACGAAGACCTAGAAAATTACTTTAGCAATACGATCATTCCGCAGTTATTTGTGGATGCCAACTTCATATTGAGAAAGTTTACGCCGCCGGCGATGAAGCAGTTTGACCTTAAGGACGAGTTCATAGGAAAGCCCCTGGACGAGATCAAGGAAAATTTTAGATTTCCTACGTTTATCAGTAATATAAATACAGTGATCGCAACAGGTAAAATTCTGGAAAAAGAAATACAGACAACGGATTTAAGGTGGTATCAGATGAATATACTTCCTTATCACGTCCGTAATGAAAACCGTACGAATGGTGTCATCGTTACATTTGTGGATATTACGCCCAGGGTGAAGGATCTTAAAGAACAAGAGAAGCTTGTGCTGGAACATGAATTGCTGCTTGATACATTAGCTCATGATATCAAAAATCCCTTATTGGCCCTTAATCTTTCATTTGATTTAATGAAAGATTTAAAGGATAAAAATTCAGCTAAGTTCTTGCCCTTGATGCAGAATCATGAGAAAAGTTTGGTGGAAATAAAAAAGATAATAGATGATCTTACGGAAAGCCGTTGGGGAAAGCAAAAATATCAGGCATCCATTGAACTGATAGATCTTCCAAATATTCTGGAGGACGTACGCTTGAGTTTAGCTCCCCAGCTGATCGAAACTGATGCAATTATTAAGCAAGATTTAAAGGTTTCTGAATTTACTTTTGTACGCCGTAAGTTGCGTAGCGTGCTCTATAATTTGATTAATAATGCGATCAAATATACACCTGAATCACGCCGCCCAGAAATTTTGATCTGCTCGTTCAAAGAAGACGGTTATCTTGCTATTTCCGTGAAGGATAATGGGATCGGTATGAAGGCCGAAGATCGGGCAACAATTTTTGAAAAATTTCGGAGGGCTACCAAATTGGTCGATGGTTCTGGTGTAGGCCTATATTTGGTGAACACGATAGTTACACAGGCAGGTGGAAAGATTAATATAATTAGCGAACCCGGTCAGGGAACAGAGATAAAAATCCTGTTGAAGCTGATCAGAAGGAAATGTAAATCATACAATTTTCGTGAATATTTCAGCTGTGTTGAAGTACAATATTCAAGTTTTGTATTGCTATTTAAATTTGTATTTTAGTATTAGTACTATGTTTCGGCTTCCAAATCCCGCCCGAACGCAAAGCCCCGAAACGTTATCCGACATATATCCAACCAAACTGCTGCTAAATGAAAAATACTGATTTTGAAGATTTTTGGAATGACTTAAGCCAACTTTGGAAAGCTGATCTATCTCACGGACTAGGTAATGATTATTCTCTACGGGGCAAAATTCCGGTATCATTTGAAGAACTTAATAAGGTAAAACTTTTGTATTTATGTCAGCACTCTAATCTAGAACCATTATTACACCTTCCCAATTTAGAAGCTTTATTTTTGTCTGGTAGGGTAAATATAGACTATACAAGCCTAAGTAAATGTGAGAATTTAAAAGAGTTAGGATTAGCTAATACAGATATTGACAATCTGAACTGGATTACTTCTCTGAAAAAGCTGAAAAAACTGAGTATAAGTAAAACAAAGATCAAGAATATTGAGCCATTGCTTAGTTTACCTTCACTCACTGAACTTAATATATCGGAAACAGATATTGAAGACTGGAAACCGTTAACTAGCATACACAAACTCTCTAAACTTTATACATTCTACTGTAAAAAACCAATTGATTTAGAAACAGTTTCAAAACTTAAAAATCTTACACTAATCGACATTCGTGGTAATGATATTGAAAATCTAAATTTCTTATCCGAGTTAAAAAAACTAAAATGTATTTGGGACATAGATTGTGGTACTAACAATTATGATGTATTAAAAAAGCTTCCAAGCCTTAACCAAATTGGTTGCAGAAAAGAAGTATTCGAAGAAATTAAAGATTGGCTTATTGACAAAACAATGCATTATAATGTGAATGGGAAAGAAATTACAATTAAAAAATAATACGTCGAACAAGGATTTGCCAAACCGCGCTTTCGAGTTTACGAAAATAAAGAGGAAGATAAGTTTACCACAATCTGAGTTATTTAAAGATATTGTAGCTAGATCTGGATTGCAGGTATTGATTCTAGTGCCATTGTGTGTCTATTGGATGTCGTGCTATCACTAATACGAGCGAATAAGAACATACAAAACAGCTGGCATCCTGTTCAATACTGAACGCTGGTGTTCGATAACGGTCAGTATTCAAAGAGGATTTTTTTTGTATTTCACTGTCAAATAGGATGTTATTTTTTTGGCAAAACATTTGGTAGCTCCATTAAAAGTATAGAACGAATTAAAGATAATAAAACCTATTTCCGCTATGTTCGAAAAAATTTCTAAATATGTATTGATTGTCCTATTCAACTTGTCATTAATGTTTACCTATGGACAGCGTACTCAAATTATGGATAGACCCAAAGTTGACGAGCGTATCGAGATCCTTAGTATAGTATTTAGGCTAGCCGGCAATCAAGAATACAACTCAGATGTTTTTAAGCGCTACATTGATCGGGTCAATGAACACTATGGTCCCTTTAAAGAACACGAACTGATCACCTTTGTCAAAAAGGTTAAAAATGAAAATGGTATAGGTTATGATGCCGTAATGAGTATGGCCATACATCTGGATGACAAGTTCAATCTTAAACAAAAAAATAGCGAAGAAACACTAGACAAAAGATGGAGTAAAGATAATGCGGTTCAGTTTGCAACACTGTTACAGAAGTTTTACAGGGACAGTAATAGTAAACGGTTTTTTCAGAAAAACCAGGCACTGTACAACGAGGTACAAAAACGCTTTCTTCCAATTTATGAGCATATTGACTTGGGCTGGTACCCTAAATTCTATGGTAAGGAACCATCCGAAAAGTTTTTGATTGTGAACGGATTGGGGAATGGTGGTGGTAATTATGGGGTATCCATTAAAAATCCGCGGGGATATAAAGAAGTCTACGCTATTATGGGGACATGGAGTATGGATAGTCTTGGTATGGCTGAATTTCCTTTACAGAGCTATTTCCCCACCTTACTTCACGAGTTTAATCACTCCTTTGTTAATTATTTATTAGAAAAAGACACCATAATTTTTAGAGATAGTGGCGAAAAATTATATAGCGTCGTAAAGGAAAAAATGAACCGGCAGGCATATGGGAGCTGGCAAACGACGCTGAATGAGGCATTGGTTCGAGCTGCGGTTATTAAATATCAAAAAGATCATAATTTCAGCTCCGAAGAGATTTCAAGGGAAACCAATGAACAGTTAGATAGGGGATTTCTTTGGATTGAAAAACTCGTTGATGAACTTGATAACTTTGACCGTCAGCGCGACAGATATCCCACTTTGGAAAACTATATGCCTGTCCTTGCCAAGGCTTATCAATCCTATGCTGCTGATATTTTTTCTTTAGATGCGGCCTTTGACGAAAAAAGACCAAAAATTATTTCTTTTGAGGGAATCGAGGATGGACAAAACACTGTCAACAGCACAATAGGGCAGTTGAAGATAAATTTCGATAAGCCGCTATTAGGACAGGGGCGGTCATTTAGGGGAATCTCCAAAGAAAGTTTTCCGATGATAAAAGGACATCGGTATTCCCCAGATAAGAAATCTGTTATCATAGATTGGGACCTTGAACCAAACAAAACCTATGAGATCTTCATCACAGGGAATGCCTTCCGGAC
Source organism: Sphingobacterium sp. NGMCC 1.201703 (assembly GCF_047784615.1). Lineage (NCBI taxonomy): Bacteria > Pseudomonadati > Bacteroidota > Sphingobacteriia > Sphingobacteriales > Sphingobacteriaceae > Sphingobacterium > Sphingobacterium sp. NGMCC 1.201703. The sequence continues at coordinate 347,918 of NZ_JBLOHD010000001.1, forward strand.
CGCAGATGGGATACCGATGAAAGACCATTATCTAAAATTCAGTACAAAGTAATTTACCGTTGTCTTATAAAATGTATTTGCATGGAAAGATTCGTGATTATGAGCAGCATTGTAGCAGATTATCAAATTCACCCGTATTGTTGATATATCAATAATAAAGGTGGCAATGCTACTTCCTAACTGAAATGGACATATTGCTCCAAATCCTACTTAAAGTAGTAGTCTATTTCAGCCTAGTCTTTACAGGGGATCATCAGCGAGATAGCCGCTGTTTGATAATAAACATTCGTTATATTTATCCATCAGATTATCACTAGGTGAACTTAGGATGAAGGCCTTATTAATTATAGATATGCAGCAGGGCAGTTTTAGGCCCTATACACTACGGTATGACACCAAGGGTGTCATTGATCGGATCAATGGACTTTCTCAACAGTTCAGAAAGAGCGGTGCCCCGGTTATTTTTATACAACATGACAGCACAAAGGAGAACTGTTTCCTTCCCGGTACAGAAGATTGGGCATTATTGCCCGAATTGGTCAGAGGTTCTGAAGATATATTTGTTTCTAAGACAGCGAATGATTCATTTTATAAAACTGATCTTCAGACGATATTACAGCGTAGGGGAGTGAAGGAACTGATTGTGACCGGATGTGCTACAGATTTCTGTGTGGATGCTACGATAAAATCAGCGATAGCAAGAGATTATTCTATCACCATAGCTTCGGATGGGCATACCACCGCTGACAGACCAATGATCCCCGCTAAGCAGGTGATAACCTATTTCAATTGGTTATGGTCAGAAATAACAGCGACGCAAGGGATGATCAACGTTAAATCCTGTCAAGCTATTTTAGAGACTTAAGTATTGAGTGAATATACTCTCTGTAGTACGCTGCAGAAAAAAAATTATCATTCGGGCAATTACTTGTGCTTACTTTTTTGTTCCAAGTCGTCAACTGAAAACCACTAATAATAAATAGCCGCGGAAAATGTCGAAAATATAGCTATCCGAGTTATCCAAGAGACTACAGTTGGATTAAAAGAGGATTCAGATCTTATGAAATGGAAAAATAAGCAAATGTTAATGGAGTAATCCAGAGTCTCCAAAGTTCAACAACCTATAAATAAGAAGGATTCACTCTAGGAAGATACAATCCCCATATCATTGATCGTAACGTCTACCTACCTGCGTCATGTTTTTATTAAAAAACAGGTAGTATGTACAGCTCCACATGGCTGTTTCCAGTATGTTAAATTCTAATATCTCTGAATTATCGGGTATATATCACTCTTGTTATCTTCAGAATAATAATTTTCTTTCAATTTATTTTTGTATATTTATAAACCTCCCTACGTGCAGCACCTTGTCAAAGATACAGGAAGATCGTATGCAAGGACTTCACTTAAACAACCAACAATGATTTCAGCAACAAAAAGAGGAATAGCGTTCCTATCCACTTATCCTCCACGCGCCTGCGGTATTGCAACCTACACTACAGATCTGATGAAGGCTATTTCGAGTAAATTTGAAGAGTCTTATCGACTAATTCCTATACCGATCATAGATGATAATACGTCTCAAGAAGATGGCCCACTAGGGAAACTAGATATAGCAAACCCATGTTCTTTCGATACTATTCTTGAAAATATTCTGTTTGATCAGGATATTAAATTGATCTGTATCGAACATGAGTTTGGCCTTTTCGTTGGTCAAGAAACTAAGTTCATAACTTTTCTCAAGGATCTTAATGCAGCACAACTTGCTATTGTCCTGACTTTCCATACGGTGCTCCCAGCGCCAGATTGCACGATGCTTGAAAATGTATATGCTATTGCTTATAATTGTTCGCAAATTATCGTGATGACACAAGGGTCCGCCGATATCCTTACAGGTACTTATAAAATTCCTACCAGTAAAATAACCGTAATTGCGCATGGCACGCATTTAGCTCCGGCGACGGATAAACACACCATTCTTGAGCGGTATAGTCTCGTGGGCAAGAAAATTCTCAGTACATTCGGTTTACTGGGGCCTAGCAAGAGCATAGAGACTTCACTCTATGCACTGCCCGCTATTATCGAACAGAATCCAAATGTAATGTTTCTTATTTTAGGGATGACACATCCCAATCTTTTACGATATGAAGGAGAGACCTATAGAAACAAACTTGAGACAATAATAGATCAATATCACATTTCAGATCATGTCCGCTTTGTTAATGAATTTCTTTCAACAGAAAACTTATTGGCCTATCTATCGATCACCGATGTGTATCTTTTTACGTCAAAAGACCCCTTACAGGCGGTTAGTGGGACATTTTCTTATGCGTTGAGCTCTGGCTGCCCCATTGTGTCGACGCCAATCCCTCATGTGAAAGAGGTATTAAAGGAAGATATGGGGACCATAGTTGATTTTGAAGATTCTGAGCAGCTTGCGGCTGCAGTCAATCAAATTTTGGATGATGAACTTAAATTAAGCGAAATCCACCGTGTGAATCTTCAAGAGATGGTCAAAACCTCCTGGCAAAATGTTGCTATAGCCCATGTTTATCTTTTTGAGCTTCTGATAGATAAAAAGAGAGAAATGAGATACTCAGTTCCCCCCCTCAACCTGGATCATATTTTTCGGATGTCTGAGGGGCGTGGATTTGTTCAATTTGCGGATATTTCCATGCCGGACCTTGCAAGCGGTTATGCGTTGGATGACAATGCAAGAGCGCTTATAGCCATGTTACATCACTACAAAATATATGAATCTTATGAAACCATTGATCTGATCCAGAAATACTTGGATTTTATAGGTTATTGTATGCAAGGAGATGGTACATTTCTGAATTATGTAGACAGGGACGGCAATTTTACGATACAAAATAAACAGGAGAATCTTGAAGATGCCAATGGCCGAGCTGTCTGGGCTCTGGGTGAAGTAGTGGGCATGGCCAATCTTTTACCTGAAAGGATAGTAATACTTGCGATAGAGCTTTTGGAGCGGGCATCTAAGCATGCATTAGTGTATTATTCGACAAGATCGATGGCCTTTACCATTAAGGGCCTGAGTTTTATGAAGGGCAAAAATTATAAAGCTATCATAGAAGTCCTAGCAGATCGTTTGGCAGCCATGTTTGAACATGAAAACTCTACAGATTGGCATTGGTATGAATCTTACATGACCTATGGCAATAGTGTTATCCCAGAAGCCATGTTGATCGCCTATGAGACAACTGGGGATAACAGATATAGAGATATCGGCTATCAATCCTTTGATTTCTTGTTGAACAGGATTATTGTCGATGATGAGATTCATGTGATTTCCAACAAAGGGTGGGCACAGCGTGGCCAGTTGAGAACCCAGTCAAGGGGCGGAGAGCAGCCCATTGATGTTGCTTATACCATTATTGCACTAGATAGATTCTATAAGTTTACAAAAGATGAGCAATATAAGAAGACTATCCGAATAGTATTCGACTGGTTCTTGGGACGGAATCATATTAGACAGATCGTTTATAATCCCATTACCGGAGGCTGTTTTGATGGTCTAGAAGAGCATGCTGTCAATATCAATCAAGGAGCGGAATCTACCATAAGCTATTTAATGGCAAGGCTTAAGATGAAGGATTACACACAAGAACCTGTGAGATAGTTTCTTTTGAATAGTAAATGTTTCATTGTCAATTATTATTTGTATATTTAATACTAGGATCTACTATTTCATATAACCTCATTCCGTAGATCCAATATGATAAAAACACTTGTTTTATCTTTAAATTATCCACAATATATCTCGGAAATTTTTAGTTCAACAACTAGCAGCTAGCGTACCTCAGGGAGAAAAACGTTTTGGCTTAATATTATTCCTCCAGATCAAGAATAAACATTGAAAAGGAGAAAGGATCATACACACTATAAAATCCATACATCATGAGTAAAGACACAAAAAAGGAAAAAAGCACAAAAGAGAAAACGCAATCATCCTATCAAAAAGAAAAGGATACTGTCTCTAAAGATTTAACGGATAATGTCTTCCGTAAAAAAAGAAAATAGGCGATTTAAAAATAGCTTATAATATGCACTTGCACTAAGGTAGATTAATTTGGGGCGGGTATGAAGGCTGGATTATTAGACCAGTTTTTTGCCCGCTTTTTTCTTTAACAAAACTGAGTTGGAGTATAAGATATTGTACCTATATCAGGTACAGTTGTCAAGAATTCTCACAAAAAAAGCATAACAGTTTCCTGTTATGCTCTTTGGAAGATAGACAAGTCATCTTCCAAAATAGACTATTCTACTTAATTATGCCTTACGTACGTTAGTTGCATTAACGCCTTTTTTTCCATCCTCTAGATCGAATGTCACGCTGTCGTTTTCACGCACATCATTTAACAAACCAGTTACGTGGACGAAAATATCGTCACCACCATTTGCTGGTGTAATAAAACCGAAACCTTTGGTTTGATTAAAGAATTTTACTGTTCCTTCTTGCATTGTATTATTATTTATTTAAAGTATTGATACGTTATATCTATAGTAATGGTATTATAACCAGTACGCTAGTAATCTATTTGTTAGCATAAAGATGTATTTGTATATTAAAGAGGATTGATGGGATCAAGTTTAACGATACTGCACCTATTGTTTTGACAACAAAATAAGCTTCTGAAATGCTAAAACTGAGGGAAAAGAAAATGCTTAACGATTCAGAAGAGCAAAGGCGGAGCCTGATTATTAATCAAATGTAAGTATAATATAATGGAATATAGCAGATTTATATTTTTATTTTTCTCTTATTTTAGATAAGCAGTATAAAAATATCCGTTCTTCAAAAATAGTTATGCAATTTATGATCAAAATATCATTGTATTGGGATCCAAAGAGTGAATATCATCTTTCCACCAAGGCATTTTACACGATTCACCCTTACGTGGGGTGATTATCTGTTTTGAAATATAAAGAACCAATCCCAGCCACCTTCTTTCTGTTATTTTCTTCCAACAGGGGGGGTAAATAGATTATTGAAAATAGACGCTTATGTTTATCAGTTTTTAGAATCTTATCGCGTGAGAGAGAGGTGAATCCTAATCGGAGACACTTATTCCGTTAAAAAAAACTTTGATTTTCAATACGCAAAGACGTTTTTATACGTCTTCGTTGGAATATACACGTGAAATACAAGTGATTGCTTTACCAGTAGAACTAATAATGTTCGATGGATGTTCCAATTCAAAAGTTCTAGTGCAATAAAACTTTCTAAACATGGCAACAACAACTAAAAGTGGCGCAAGTGAAAGTTCAGGAAATGGAACGGTGACCAGACAATCCACAGACCATACAAAAAAAATATATCGCATCCGATTTGGCATTCGCTAAAGTCTTGAAATACAATGAGGCCATTCTGCTTTTACATGAAACTCTGCAGAGAAAAAGAAATGTGATTCTGATTTAACTACCATGGTGAATACCATCCTCGATTAAAAAGCTAATTCAGAGCCACTAAACAAAAAAACGGATGGATCCTATTTCTGTAACATCCATTTTTATAAATGATGATCTCCGAAAATGTATCTCAGATCGATAAAATTAAAAAAAGACTCAAGATGAAAAAGAAAATTGTGGTGTGTGATAATGATATAGAAATACTAAATGCATTTTCTATGCTATTGGAGGATCAAGATACGATAGTTATAACTGTAGCGAACAGCTTAGTTCTGATAGAAGTGTTGGATAGTATAGTTGCTGATATACTCTTTTTGGACATACATATGCCCGCTCGGAACGGAAACCAAGTACTGCGTGATCTCAGGAGTTCACCCAAACACGATAAGTTGCCTGTCATCGTGATTTCAGGTCATATCGATGGACGGAGTATTTCAGTGGAATGCGGAGCTGACGGTTTTTTAGCTAAACCTTTAGATCTTTCCGACGTGGAAAACTATATACGAAGATTTGTTTATGAAAGTTAGTCTTAATATCGAATTCGGGTGGAAGCGATCCGAAAGATGTATTACTTTTTATAATAACTCAAAGTATGGATGGTAATCTCGTTTAGCTATGGATACCCTATTTTTTAGATGTTGCAATATGATGGATTACTAGCCAATGGAGCTTATCTATTCAGGAAAGCTTTTGTCTAAACGATGTAAAGATGACGATCTCTTTCCTTACCTTAGCTTGGGTTCTTGGAAAAGAAAAAGTAAGAGGAGGTTCAATCTTGAAACACTTGTTATACTTAATCAGCCGATCGGCAAGCAGACCTCAATTGGACCATAACTTTCTTCTCCTGAGTAGCCGGAATTGAAGGATTTCTAACGGGACATGCTATGGATTACCTGGATATGGGATCTGAATGCCTCCCGAAAGGTCTCATATTCCACATTCTTGATACCGAGCTCTCTGCAGGTCTCCTTTACGATCCTGTTGATTGCAGGATAATGCACGTGGCAGATTTTTGGGAAAAGATGGTGCTCCACCTGAAAATTCAATCCACCGAGCAGCCAGGTCAAGACCTTATTCCTAGTGGCAAAATTAGCTGTCGACTGCACCTGATGTACCATCCATTCTTCCTCTAGCTTGTTGGTTCCTATGGACTTGAATTCCGTTTCTTCTACCACGTGTGCAAGCTGGAAGACGGTTGCCAAGAAGATTCCGCATAATAATCCCGTCACCGATAGACCGATCAAGGTCGGCAACCATCCGACAACGATCACAGGTATGACTATAAATATACCGAAATGGAACACTTTACTGATCCAAAAGATAACTTTCTCTTTAAGCGGAAAAGCAAATCTTTCGGAGTTTTTACCAAGCTTTTGCCGAAAGTACTTTTCATAGTCCTGATAGAAAATCCAAGCGAGGTAAGATAAGCCATATAGGAAGATAAAGTAGTATCGCTGGCACTTGTGATAACCTTTGAGTGCCTGATTGGGGTGCACACGCATGAACTTGATCTCAATATCATGGTCCTCTCCCTCGATATTGGTATACGTGTGGTGCGCGATGTTATGCTTAAGTTTCCAGAAGTATATATTGCCCCCGACAAGGTTCAACGAGTACGAGAGTATGGTGTTGATCTTCGTATTGCGTGAAAAAGAATTGTGACCGGCATCGTGCATGATATTGAAGCCGATTGCTGCAAAATTGACGCCAAGGAACAAACACAATAGGATGCTGATTGGCCAATAAGGTTGTATAAATACAAGTAGCGTGTAAAGGATTATAAATGAAGTAAATAGAATGGCTGCCTTTAAACCTACCCTCCAATCGCCTGTTTTAGATTTACCGCTAACCTTAAAATATTCGTTTACCCTTACTCTGAGCGATTTTGAAAAGAATGTATTTACATTGCTGAATTTTATAGATGGTGACATTGTGGAATTGTTAAGAGTGCTAAAAAAGATAAGAACAGCTCAGTTTATGAGCTTATTTCTTTTTCTTGCTGAGCACATTTGGTGTTGTTTCTTTTGAAGTCGAATCTTTTTCCTGTTGATAGTAAGACTGTGACTTCTCTTTCGTACTTTTTGCTTTTTTTTTGATCTTTACTCATTGTAGGTGTACTTCATACTGTTCGTTTTAATTGTTTGCCAGTCATTTCCTATGATCGGCAGTTAGCAGAATGGGCCCTACATTAGACAGGCCAATAATCTGCCTTGTTATTTGAAAAATGTTATTTGCTTTAAAAAGAAGGGATCGTGACAGGGCAATCTAAAAAATTTCAGGATAAAACAACATGTTCTATTTCAAGTGTGATCTGCTGAATAGAGTTAAAAAAGTGGCAGAACTTTCGGTTAAAGGTAAGGATAATAATTGACTTTCAGTTCATTATGCTTATTGAATTTTGAAATAGTATCAACTACGCATAAGGTTTCATTATAAACATTGCCATTGGATAGCCTGGGGCTGATTGTGTTGAATTACCATGGCTAGATATTTTACTGGGAAATAGATCAGGACTAAACCCATTAATATCGATGTAATTATCAATACTACGTTAATTTTTCTCTGATTTTATATTAATCGATGTTGTGATTTTGTGACTGGAAAAGTATCTCAAACTTTATTTTTAAATGTTTAAATCATCCTTATTCATTACGTTTGGATCGATCATTTTTTGGTAAAACGTTTCTATTAAAAGAGTTTCATTAATTGAACCATTTGAATTCATAAATTTATCTAGATCTCCTTTAGAGGTATAAATTTTAGTGAATTCAATCTCAATATACTCATCGTCCTTTTTATCTCTGTTACAATGCTGTATTTTTATTTCAGTTCCTCTTACTTTAAAATTGCTCATTTCTAGACATTTTTTCTTATAAATATAGGAATAAATTATGGATCTTCTTATAATATAATCCGTCTTATACAAAATCTCCTAGATACGAACTGTATTTACAAAAGGTAAAGGGAAAAAATTAATGGTACAGCCTAGCTAAATTGATTTTTGTTTATCGAAAAGGGACTGGCTAACTGTTTGGAAGGTTATATACCTATCAGTATTTGGATATGAAATCCCTCAACACCGCCTTGGAAGGCGGGAACTGAAGTATACTTTCATAAAATAGCACGAATGATTTAAAAGATGATGTCAAAATGTTTTATTTTCCATAATGCAATTTACTAAATTCATGTATTACGATATTTTTATGGCAAAGTATTTAGCGGACGATCAAATCAGAACCAGATTGAGACTTGGGAAATCTGTGGAGCAATGGTTGGGTGTTGTTCAGGAAACAGGTTATACCATACTCAGATGGTTGAGCATTGATAAGGAAAGCGACGAAATCTTTTCTGTGGCTTATTTTGAATCCTTTGATGAGGGAAATGAAGATTTCTTAGACATCTATGCGTTTTCGTTGGTTGATCCAGATGAGCCATTTGGTGTGATAAATACTTTCTCTTCAATTTCTGAAGCGTTGGAATTTGCAGAAGTGACATACAAAGCGTCTCCTCTTAAATATACCGCTGTAGGAATGATTCAGGAAGAGTACAAGTCCAAAAAATTAAATACCAGGTAAATGGCTAGCGAAAGAATAAAGAGAAAGATTAGCTTACCACAATCTGAGTTATTTAAAGATATTGTAGCTATAGATCTGGATGGTATTTATCTTGATCTACATAATGACTATGACTGCATTCGATTGGCATACAAGGCAGCCTATAACGAATTTCGTCTTACATTTAAACGAATCAATCTGGCAACTGACGCTAACTATGGTCTAGTTGATCTCGTATTTATTGATGCGGTCATGGAGAAATGCTTATTTGTTCTTGAGGAGGATGTTTCCAATGAGTTTAAGACTATTGACCTGATGTATCGAGGTCGGTTTGAAAATGAAACTGCGCTAGCTGAGTTTGATGGCTCTGTGCGATCGCTGTACTATATAGGTTTTTATAGCGGGATTGAATTAAAGGTATTTGCAGCCTCGTTAATCGTTGAGTTGTAGAATGATCATGTAAGTAAATCGTTGCTATCAGTTCTATTTTAAATTTGGCTTGAATTGATAATTTATTGAAATTAGACAAACACTAACCCTCATTTTTTGATAGCTAAATTGACAATAACCATTATGAGAGAAATGCAATTTAAATTATTTTTTACTCAGCAAGTAGCGGATATTTTTAATGACAATATCGATATTCATATTATACTAAGTAATGACGACGTATATGTTGCTACTTTATTTACGTTAAACAATATTGCCATGTTGATGCGACGTGACGAGGCTTCCTATTTCTGGGCTCCCGATATGATTATCGTGCCGGATTTATCCCATTTGACGATACGTAAAGCTATTCAGGAGGCACTGGATGACGGCTATTTTGAAAATGCCTGCTCAAAAATAGGTACAGTTAAAACGGTGTTTGATTATGAAGGATTGCCATCTTATTACCGAGGTTGATAAGACTTCTATTTATGAATGATCTTAGAAAATTGTGTTACTGGTATTTGCTAATCGTTCATTGGTCGAGCCAATGAACGATATTAAGCAGAAACTGCGCATTTTGGTAAGCAGAAGGATGATTCATTCCCCTTTTTTCACTTTTAATGCCATGGAGTTGCGCAGAAAAAGGAGCGCCATCTCCGAATATCACAATTCTTCCCTTCCCAAATCGAAGGTATGCACCATTTGCAAATCCTTTGCCCGGCAATCGGGGTATATCGTCTGGTATAGGCCTTTTTATCAGATTAGCATCAGTAGGTAAATAAATTTCATATTCATCGTCCAACAAAGAAATAACCTGTGCGGTTGCTGGGACTGTAAATCCGGTGCCGCCCCAGCACATGATACTGTCTATTTCTGTACTTGATCCAGCTGTAATTTCATTGGGCAAAAGCGATTTTCTATCTCTTGAAAAAATTTCGGGCCGCCCATCTTTGCGTAGTGCAAAACCATTCATAACATGAATGCCGAATACCGCGGCAAGAGCCTGTACCGATCCGCCACAGGGCATGTGATCTGTGACCAAAAATAAGTTTCCGCCGTCGTTTACCCATTGCCGAAGGAGTTCTATTTCCTTATCAGTAAAAGCCGAACGGGCAGGCAAGCTCCAGTTTTCTGGATCATATATTGCATTTACACTGATATATATTTTTGCTTCTTTTAATCTATCCAAATTAATTTTTTCTTTGGCACTGCGAAGCCTATATCCGTCCGCTTGCAGAAGAGTTGAAAATGCGGCATAAGTTCCTCTCAAAGTAACTGGATTGTTGTGTGCCTCGTCAAATAGGAGCAGTGGTCCATCACCGATCCGATGGTGCGGATCGGCAATGGGATAATGAAACTGTTCGTCAGCTACCTGCTGCGCCTTTAGTTGCACTATACTCAGGAGAATAAAGTATAAGCAGACAATCATTCTTTTCATACTATTTTTTTACTAGGATTATTAATCAGCCTTCAACCAAAGATCCTTTTCAAAACAGGTCATCTGCTCCACTTTGCCATTGGCAACAGAAAATGTCAAAGGAAAGGTCCCATCTTCGTTGAGGAAGAAAAGTTCAGAGCGAGGGGTAAATGAAATTGTTTTGTTATCCCACATTTGTTTAAGGATTATGCCTTGTGCCAAAGGTTCAATGGTAATTTTAAGATTGTTGTCGTTGGCCATGAGGTAAGTTCCGGCAAGTTGTTTCAGTTGAGATTCGGTAAGATTCGCAATTTTATTGGGGTCAAACGGTACACGTTCGCATACAATTCTGCCCAGGATCTTGGCTTGGCTAAAATCTCCAGCGCTATTTTTTAAGAATTCTATCGCATAGCCTTCGTTTTTGGATTCAAAATGCGTATCATCTTTGCGGACGAGCTGAAATCTTTTTTTCTGATCCCATAGCTGTGTTGCATGCAGCGTATTATCTTGCTCGTCGAAAGCAATGAAAGCTACTTTGTTGGGGAGCTGGTAATAGCCCTGAAATGATTTCAGCGGAGTCTGATTTTGCTGGAGGGAGGCACTTGGGGAGGTGGTCTGCGCAAGTGTATCATACGAGGCTAAAAGGCAACATGCTCCCACTAGAAGACCGTATGTTGCTTTGGAAATTTTGCTTATCGCTTTTGCGCGAATACTTGGTTTAATTTGTTGTATCATAATTTTTTTTGTTGATATGATACAAGATTAGGTCTTTTCGATAGGTTAACCGTCCGAATGGATGCAATCGAACAAACTTCACTTTCCTCCTTAAGTTGATTGTTTACTATGGGCTTTCATATATTCTGTCGGCGTAATACCAGTTGCCTTTTTGAAGCTGCTGTAAAAAGTTGTTCTTGAATTGAAACCTGCACTTATCGCTACCCCAAACATATCAAGTCGCTTGGCCTCTTCGGATAATAATAGTCTTTTCGCTTCCTCCGTGCGCAATTCGTTGATAAACTGGTAAAAATTTTTCTCCAAGCCATTGTTTATGATATAAGAAAGATCATGCGGATTGATGCCGATATGGTCTGCGAGGGATGAGAGGGTTAGGCCCGGATCCAGATATAACTTCTCAGCTGTTGTTTTCTGTACGATTTTTTCTTTTAATGTGTCTACCTGTTGTTCTGTCAACCGCTCCTCGGTTTTAATTTTCTTTGGTTGGTCACTTTCATCAATCAGATTATCGGTAGATTCAACAGCATATATTGACCGCTGTGTTAAAGTTGCGTACCCAAGTGCCAATGAGCCCATAAAATATAGGATTGGTGCAAAGGAGTTAAATACAAAATGAGCCAACGCCAGCAAACGGACAAGGATCATAAATAATAGTGCGATCAATAGATATTTCAACCAGATCATGTTGATCTTCTCCATATAGGAAGACAGCTGGCGAATGTTTTTTTGATGTATTTTGAAGAGTCTGTAACAGGCAATCCAGTAAAAGATACATTGTGCAAAGAATAAATATTTAACTGCAAATATGATCCACTGCGGTAATTTTGGGGGATGGATGTAATTATTAAAAAGTCCCGGTATCAAGTAAATAGCAGAAAAAAGCAGAAAAGCCAAGAAAGGCACAAAATGTAATCCCCAATACCGAATCGGCGTCGTTGGTTTGACCATGTGATGAACAGCAAGATAAAAGCAGGGGAGGGTGGCCCAGCGGGGTAGTTCAAGAACATGGATCAAAGCTCCGTTGTCGATATGAAAACCTTCGAGAAAGAGCTGGGTAAATAAGCATGCCAACAGAAAATAGTATGTGCCCAGCCAGCGGTCAGCCTGGAGACCTGTTTTGTTGACCCCCATAAAGATTAAAGTCCCGAGCAACCAAAGTGCACCAGCTGAAAAAGCGTGAAAAGTATAGAGTATGTTGACCATGGTTTATATTAACCTATCTTTGTTCTGTGAATTTAAACATAATTGGCCAAATGAGTTACATCATCCAGATCGGCACGCCGATCCAGCCATTTAGAGACAGCAGCGCAACCAAGTAGCATAAAAAGAAATTACAGCATGCTAAGAGAAGACGCAACCATCTCGGAGTTAATTGAAACCAACGCTTATAGAGGAGCAAACTACTGACGATAACAAATATTGCAAATAAGAGCATGCCCAGGAAAATAGAAAAACTTGTTGCATTACAAGACGTAAACAACTCCTTGTGACTGGCATCTGTCAATCCCATGAGCCGATAGGCTGCAATAAAACAACAGGTTCCTACTGTTGGCAATAAAGGAATTCCGAGGTCCATCAGCTTCATTTTTCCAAAGAGTGTAAGCACTATTCCTACCAGACTAAAAATCATATAAATCGAAATGGCACTAATTCCTAGATAGATGGGGATTTTCTGTATGAGTATGGAAGCCCGAGGAACTTTTCGATAGAAACTATTGCCATAACCCTGAAAGAAAGGTTGGCCCATGGAATCTTTGGCTAATACAAAGGAAGGAATAATATCCTCTTTTGCGCGGAATAAGCCATTGCCGATGTGGATCAGTGAATCCACCTGTCCGTTTTCTTTTTTGACGAGAAGCCGATCCCTGCTGATCCCCCTTAATTCAATACTGCCAAAGATCCGCCTATAGAATTCCCAACGGTCATTTTTGGGATTCATAAATTGGTAGTAGCCTAATAGCGGTTTTATTTTTTGTTCATCTATCGGTAAGCTGGTCAATTTCGGCGTGGATATGTTTTTAGTCAGAAAGTCTTCGATTGCTTGCGAGATCGGCCACATATTGACTACACTGTTCGCTGCTATGGCATAAGCTATACCAGCTTCGCGATTAAAAAATAGCCAGGATACAAAACCTTCCCCTTTGCCGTTATGGCCTCGCAGGCTAACCTTTTTATTATTCGGAAATAGATCATTTCCCAGTGCATAGCCAGTCTGTAATCCCGCCTGGCTGGCAAGGGTACTGTGGATAGTCTCCATTTCCTTTAAATAGGCATTATTTGGTAGTGCGCTGTTGGCACTGCCATTGAGCAGATAAAGCATAAATTTGGCCATATCATGGGCATTTGATACCAATGCGCTGCTAGCTCCGTTGCTGCCCGGCTGATAGAACGGCATAGGCCTGAATTCACCATCTTGAAAATCATAACCTGTGGCGAAGTTAGGCCTACGTATTCCATTGCGGTCAAATAAGCTATTACTCATATTTAGTGGTAAAAAAATATGCTGTTCTAAATATTTATCCCAAGGCATGTCCGTCACTTTTTCGATGATATAACCGAGTACATTATAACCCGGGTTGGAGTAGGACATCATCGTTCCTGGCTTCCAGCGGACGGTCAGCGAATTGCTTACGGCCTTGATCGCTTCGATACCAAGTAGAGGCTTTTCACCGCTATTTACCATACTGTTGAGCTGTACATCATCAAATCCAGCGGTGTGTTCCAAAAGGTGAATCAGCCTCACCGGATTTGTATCTTCCCAACGATTGTTAAAAGGAATTTCAGGTGCTATATCGCGAATGCGGTCGCTGAGTTTAAGCCTTCCTTTGGCGACTAGTTGCTGGATCCCCATTGCCACGAAAAATTTTGTAACAGAGGCGAAGTGAAATTGGGTGAGCTGATCTACAGCACGATGTTTCTGAAGGTCAGCATAGCCCAGTCCGCCAACGTATAGCATGCTATCTTTTTTGACAATCGAGACCATCAGACCTGGGATATTTTCCTTTCGTATAATAGTATCGAGCTGTTTATGCAACTGGGCTATGGTGATATTGGAAATTGTTTTGGAGTTTACCTGTGCTGCTACGGTAAAATAACTTACTGCAATGAGTATTGCGATATAGAAAGTTTTTAAGTTGATCATAAGCTTTTTCTTTTTTGCAAATTAGCAATGATCTTTGCTGAATCAGTCCGTCTCCATCCAGACGGATTGATGAATTGCGTAAATGATCACAAAAGCCATAAAATCCCCGACTTTTCAGTATCTCGCCACTACCGCCTAAATACACCGTCAATTCCCTTCTACAATAATTTCTATCAAGCTATCGAGCAATGAAATCTTTAGTCGTTGCCCAGTATAACCTTTGCACTCGTCATCGATGTGAAATTCTGTTCCCTGCCACTCCATCGCTAAGCGGCTTGCTCTAATAGGCTTAATATTAAATGTCACATTCTTTTTCTTCAATAACCCATCTATATAAGCAACCAGTTCCTGGCGTTGATCAGCGGTGACGACGATGATATCAAATTGTCCATCTCCCGGATCAGCGTCCGAAGCGAGCACCAATCTAGGCCCCATGCGGGATATGTTCATGACTTCGACCATAATGCATTCTTTTTCAATGCTACCCGTAGCAGTTACGAGTTTGAGCACTTTGGCTGGAAATGTAAGTGCTAGTTTTCGAAGCTGTTCGAGGGCGATCCTAATTTCATCTTCTGCACTGGCGGCATTCGTGTTTTTTTTATCCATTTTCTCCATCAGTAAAGGGAATACACCGAAACCAATCGATTCGACGAAATGTAGAGGTTTGCGTCCTAGACCTGTTACCATCCCGACATCGAATTTTTTAAGCTGGAAATGACTCCATAGACCCATAGCCTGTTTACAGTCCAAAGGAATACCCAAAGAAATGGCAATGTTGTTTGCTGTCCCTTGGGGCAAGATTGCTATCGGTCTTTTAAATCGTAGCTTTTTTTCTAAGAGCGCCATAATAGTCATTTTTATGGTGCCATCACCGCCTGCTAAGGCAATTAGGTCGGTCTCTGGATCGATCTTTTTGACGGCATCTTTTTTAGCGACTACTGTGCAATGGTGTCCCAGTTCTTCAATAAGCTGACAAAGTTCGTCTTTGTCCCCATTGTCTTCATCCCCCGCAGCTGGATTGTGTACTAATCTTACTTTTTTGCCATGTTCTTTCATATCAGCTGAACAAAGCCTGCGTGAGATTGGTTTTCATAGAAAAGGTACAATTATTATGAATATACTTATCACCAATGACGACGGTATCTATTCGCCGGGCATTGCAGCTTTAGCAAAGACCGCGAGGCAGTTTGGTACCGTTAGGATTGTTGCGCCAGATGTCGAGCAGTCGTCCATGGGACATGCCATTACTCATTCTCGCCCCCTGAGCTATCGTAGTTCCCCCATTTCATTTGAGGGAATTGATGCCTTTCGGGTGAATGGGACACCTGCGGACTGCGTGACGCTGGGCTTGCATATGTTTCCCGATACGCAGGTTGTGCTTTCAGGCATTAACATGGGCCCCAACCTTGGTAATTCCATGTGGCATTCAGGCACACTTGCTGCGGCAAAGCAGGCCATGCTCCTGGGTATTACCGGTATCGCGCTGAGTACCCCAGTCGGCAAGACGGAGCCAGATTTTGAAGGACTATCTCCATGGATCGCCGATGTACTCAAGATCTTGCTCAATGATAAAGGCCCTGCACTATATAATGTGAATTTTCCTCCAAAACCAGAGGGAGTTGTATGGACAAGGCAATCGGTGCGGCTCTATGATGGCAATGTAGTACCTGGTCAGGATCCTGTGGGAAGAAAAAACTATTGGATCACGGTAATACCACTTGAACCGGCGGAGGAAGGGACAGATCGCTGGGCGGTAGAAAATAAACTGGTATCCATTACGCCGCTACGGCTGGATTTGACTGCACATGATGAACTTTCTACCAGACTAAAAAGCGGGCGGAAATTAGACCGATAGCATCAGGTATATGAAAAGAAGGAAATTTTTAGCAGAGACAGCCCTTGCGGGTGCAGGTTAACAGAATATAAAATGGTAACAATTAAAGTGGAAACCTATTGCGGTCGACATGCTAGCGCCTGTGACTCCGGAAATAATCCTTCCTAAAAATATTCAGCTATCGTCAAATTCATTTGCATGGCAATAAAGAGACTTTTCGGTATCTGCCCGTTACCGCTTACATACACCTTATTTCCCTCAGATAGCACCAATAACCCGCCTACTTTTGCTATACACTTTTAAGGAAAAAAGAACTATGGCAAATCAGATTTTAATTAAGAACACCATGCAGGAGATGAGGAACCTCTCCGCAGAAGAAATAGCAGGACTACAGGGAACCACAACCATCTATTCAGGGGTAAAGCTATTGGGCTATTACAAAAAAGGAGATACTCCAAGGCCGATTATCTATTATCTGTCGACTACCGAACAAGGAGGGGAAGATGGAGGAAGTGTTATTGTAGTCAGTGGCAATAAACTTGTTCATCATTTTACCGAAGGAGTTGATATTTTATATTTTGGAGCCTATTGTGATGGGCTGACCAACGACCTTGATGCATTTTACTTTGCCAATGTCTATGGCGGAAAATATCAAAAAGAAGTGATACTCAGTCGCGATACATTGGTCCAGGCAACAGGATCTCGTGCTACAATGGGCGGATCTTCGCTCAGGGCGATCAATGGGGCAAAACTGATCGTTGATGGTAATGTTCAGATCAATACGACCAATGTCAAACGCCTGCATATGACCGACCTTGAGATTGAACTGCGGAATAACTGGGGTACCAATACCACCGCGCACAACTGCCGCACCCTATTTTATTCCACTGGAGCAAAGGCTGACCGTTACATCTATTACCGTAATATTATTTGTCGGGCGATTGTTCCCGAAGAGAACGGGACATATCGTGCAATGGGACTGATTGAAGAGTCTGGCATAATGGGTGGCGAGATCAGCAATATTATCACCTACAACATCCATTCAAGCATAACGACTGACCGAAATGTTGGCGGTAATCTGTCGCTTTCCAAGGGATTGCTGATTACAGACTGCAAATTCTACAACGCGGCTTCGGGTGTGGTAAATAATACCTGGAATAGCTATCTCCAGAATATCGAATTGATCAATACCCAGGAGCAAAGTGCCAATTTTGTCCAGAAGGATATACCCACCATTCCAGAGCCTTATGGAATGGACTGTGTCCTGAGTTCAGGGAGCTTTACCACGTATACCAATATCCGTGCTATCAATCCTATTGAGCGGTGTATCTATGTACAGGCAAGCCACGTCTATGCCGAAAATCTTTATTCGGTCAATGGAGATGGATTTAAGTTTGTGGGCTATGACAATGATAAGCTTGTAGAAAATATCAGAGTCAAAAATACCACCTGGGTTATCACCGATGAATATGCCGACCTGCGGAAATTTATGTCGCATACACAATTGTATTATGTCAAGAATATCTGGATTGAGGATGTCAAGATCATCAATCAATCTTCCGCTTCGAAAGCCCTGTTAAAAGAATTTGGTAGTATTCGAGGCTATGCCGAGAATGTGTATATCAAAAACGTACAGCATATCGGGACACCTATGGCTGTTGGTTTTATGCGGATGGCATTGCCAGAAGAGCCTGTCGCCGGATCTTGGGAAGTCTATAAAAATATCAATATCGAAAACTGTAGTTTTTCGGTCTACCGAAATAAAGTCAATGGAACCATCTTGCGCACCGGAAGTGAAACGGGCGAAGTAAAGAATAGCTGGACGGGCTATACAAAAGCTGATTACATCGCCAATGGTGTTAATATTATCAATTGTAGTGTAGACAACAGCCAGCGTCAGGATAAATCACCTTATTACTATCGGGGGATCAAAAATTTCCATGCGGCAGGTAATACGGCTACCTCTGTGCTTGAGCATGCCTCAGGTTTTATCGATCCGGCTTTAGCGGCTGAACTCAATAAACAATCACAGTCTGTTTCTATTCAGGATACATTTAAAACGAATGCTATCGGACTTGCACTTGTTGCGGTCGATGGGTTCAGATTTAAGGATCAGTCTACAGTAACTTTTCAGGAAAACGGGACAAATGCGCAATTCTTTGTCACAAATCAAAAAGATGGACTGGTATCTCTTTGTTCACTTAAATCTTGGAGGCCAAGTAAAACTGCCAATTCAGTGCTTAATATTGGTGATCATAATGCTATTGTAACTTCAAAATCTGCCAATGGTCAATATATCGGTGAGATCAAATCGGGTGTTTTGGTAAATAGGCTGGGGGATATTGCTCCAGTGGGATCTATCGCTTTTAATGCTCAGACCAAAGAGCTTTCTATTAATTCCTTTGATGCGGATCGGGTTATAGATATAGAAGTTTTATTGACAGCTGACAAGAGCCCTTCGAAGGTGATCCCTTCTTTGACAATGTCTGCGATTATTAATGCGTCGGGAACTACTTCAGCAGCAACAGCCCTTTGGGGTGTCAGTAGCTATGTGGATCTGATGGGGGCGAAGAAGATCCTTTACAATGGCCGATTTGGTAATCAGGGCAGTAGGATTGCATTTTATAGCAATAATGGTGCTGCGGCCTTTCTATCAGCTTATCCGCAGACGGATATGGTTATCAGCAATCAGGAAATAGCTATTCCAGATGGAGCTTTATATGCTCGGTTTAGTTGTTATGACCCGCAGTCCAATAATTTTTATCTGATTTTGAAAGATGAGAATGGGGATATTATTCGGTAGGGGAAAGTAAAACTAAAGTTAGGATATTCGGCTCTCTCGGCTTTAGGAGAGTTTCTAATAGGGGGCATTGTCAATCTTAAAAATAAGAAAGAGTTCAGCTATAACAAGATAGCTGAACTTTTTTAACCCAACTTCGAATCCCATGGTTTATGCTTGTGTGGTTTCAGATCCGGATGCTTCGGTTTAGTGTCGGGTGTTACCCGTTGTCTTCTGTCGGGAGTGCCATCTTGTTTCTTAGGCTTTGGTCCTGGTTTGATTGCTGTAATTGTTCCCATCTTAAAATGTTTTTATCTAAAATAAGATTTGATGAAATACATCTTTTATGGTATCCTGTAATAAATAGATTTGTTAATTAATTTGGAAAATATATAAACCTATTTATGCTGATGTTTTTTTCTAAAAACCTCAATTTCCAATTTACTGAAATGTCTTTCTAAGCGGTAAACCTCTGCCAAATCTGTTGTATATTGATAATATTTGTAAGTCTTTTCAAACTCTCTTGCATACTTATTCAAGAATCTATCAATTCGTAAATCTATACCAGCGTCGTATTCCGAGTAGATTGCTACTAAAAATCGCTCTATGACATCCATTAATTCCCAAACTTCATTGTAGGTGGGAAACAGATCTTGTGTCATAATATTGATTTGGCTATCCGTATGAGCGTAAAATTTATCACGTAGCAATTTTAACTTGTTAAGTGTTGAATCTTGATCGTTATCTTCGATCACCTTTAGAACCTCATTGAAGCAATCTAATGAAATGTTTTCTTTGAATTCTTTGTTTAAAAGTTTATTATAAAGCTTTCCAATACCAAATTTTTCACCCTTTGATCTGGATAATATTTTCGTTATTTCGAGAACAAAGAGTACCCAGCTTTTTCTTGATAGCTCTGCGTAGACTGGCGACTCACTCGTGACGAGATAATCTAATATTTCGATATTAATTTTAGGGTCATTTTGAATATTGAACTTCTCAAAATAGAATTTCGGACTTCTTGTTATATGGGCTTGGGCTAATCCAATTTTACTTTTGATATATAACACATATATTTTTCCAATGAGCTCTTTGCATTTATTGATGTTTTCCATAATAAGCATAAATTAGTTCTGCAAGTTAATATTGAGTTTATTTCAATTAAAATCAAATAAACCACATCAATCTGTCATCGTTTCCTCTTCAGGTTGTGTTTGATTTGAATGCTGATCCAATTCATACCAGTGCATAAACTGCCTTATCGCTGTTTCAAGAGTATGACCTTTTCGAGGTTCAAAAAATTTTACTTCCATTTTTCGTATATTTTTGTATTTCCTTTTTGAAAAGGCTTTATTGATTTTATGGATGTCGTAATATTTTTTTAATGCGTCGTAGGATTCCTTTTTGAAATCGGTTTTAAGAGATTCTGTATTTCCACTGATACTAGCTATTTCAGATGTTAATTCGTCTATAATTACTTCTTGGAAATCATCATATTCCGTCATACATTTGTCAATGTAATTAAATACCTCGTTTGGAGTTACTTGGTGCCACATTTACATCTATCGGAAGCAATTTGATTTCATTTTCTAAATAGCTATTAGTAATGTAATTTTGAAATAAATTCATCTTGCCTGAGCCAGTTTTAATTTTGTTTATCTATTCCTCGCTCAACTCAATATAGCCCCGCTGAATTAAATCAACATAGTTTTTGGCATCTGCGAGTGTGGTAAAGCAGGCAATCACTTGAGGTTGATCTTTCACAGAGTGTAAGACTTGATAAGCTAGTTCTACTGAACTAGGTTTATTTGTAGCATTGCATATAAATAAATCTAAACCTTTTAATTCATCCTTGGTAATTTTCGATAGGGGCTTATTAAAATAGGTCAATAACGCCGGAGGATTGTTCTTTTTATACTCCTCAGCAAAGGCTTTAATTTTCTTTACCAGAAGTGGGTTAATGGTTTTTGTTGACTTCTTACTTTGTGTATCATCTGCTCCAGCATCGCTTTCAGATTTGGCTTCACCTTTTTTGACCTCTTTATCAACCTCAACTTCAAATGGGATTTTCTCGATTTTCATTAGGCGTTTTAGTTCTTGATCCAATGCCTTGGCAAGACCGGTATTTCTTCTGGTTTGGCCTGTTACTTTTAATAGCGCATTTTCTCTTTCAAATAGTTCTCCCAGCTGATTTAGATTTTCTTCACTGGGTTGGATATTATTACTTCGCCAATAGCTGACAGTTTTAATATGAACACCTGTCCAAATTGAGATTAGAAAATTGGAAATTTTTAATCTTTTAAGTTCGTCAGATATTCTATTAATTTTAATTACCTCATCAAGCTTTTTTCGTCCCATAATTTATTTTAAAAAAAGTAGTCCTTTTATTTACTTTTATTTGTTATATTTGTATTGTAAATATTATGATTGCGAAATGTTGAGTGTCAATAACCACTCAAAAAACGAAATCACTCATGACTGAAAACCGCAAAAATTCCGCATGAGATGATCGTGGATTCGCTTTCTATTGGATTTAATGTATCTTTGTACATATTCCAATAGAGCGGATACCATGTTAGTCTTTGTGGAACCAAGACTCTGTCTTGGGGGCTCTTTGCGGTGCCACAGTCAAAGCATTGGTATTCGCTCTATTGTTTAAATAGCAAAAGAGCGCTTGCTTTAATCGAGTGATTTTCGTTTTCATAAACCAAAAAAGATTATGAAAACAAAAATTACAACCATCAATGAATTCCTCAGCAAGATTAATGATCTAGTGCTATGGGGATTTCTTCTATTTCAATACCAAAACGTTATATCGCCACCAGAATAACGACTATTAAAATCCAAAAAAAACAGAAAGCGGATAATGCCTAATCTTTAGCAGAAAGATAGTAAGCTACACTATTGTTATAAGATTGTTCATTAATTCCTAATAGTTTTCTCGCCATGGACTGCTTGAACACTTAATGCCTTGTTGTTTTTAATTTGTTAATACTGATTCGAAACCTAAAATTAGCAAATAAAAGCAGGCTTTTCAAATAAGTGCAGATAAACCTTTTGTTGTAAGACAATAAAAGCATGTCGAGTTTTTTCTTTTTCCGATAAGAAGCGTCATAATGTCCCCTAGTAGATGCCTTGTAACCAGTTAGAGACAGCCTTCGGAAGCATTTTATTTTTTTAGTATACCGCAGAGATTAAACTTAGTCTTTGTTTAACGCTTTTTTGAATGCAAAATTTATGCAAATGGGAGAGGTATGTCCTTTTCCGACCCAATATATTGGTGAATATTATTAATTGTTTTTTAAAGGTAATAAAGAATACGCAAGCCTTGCTTGTCCTTACTTATTTGTTTTCTATGTTTAGTTTATCAGCTCAGACGCCCCGCAAGGACAGCGGGGCCGATGGGCTTCAAATGATCAAAGCGTTGAAGGTAGGAGATAAGGTTCCCGAAGCACTTTGGGACTTGCCCTTGGCTGTTATAAAAGATCTCAAAGGAAAGAATACGATTAAGCTTGCCGACTTCAAAAGCAAAAAACTAATTATTCTTGATTTTTGGGCGACATGGTGCGCCCCCTGTATTAAGATGCTTCCCAAACTGGATCAATATCGTGCCAAGTATGGTCAGGACATCGCGATACTTGCTGTAACAGATGAAACCAGAGAAAGGATACAGAGCTTTAGTGCCCGAAGCAATAGCCCAGTATCTACTGTATACGAGGATCAGACTATAAAGAAGTACTTTCCGCGTCACTCCTTACCGCATTCGATATGGATAGCGGATGGTAAGCTCCTGATGTCCAACACAAGTGATTATATTACAGATGGTAATATACTGAATGCTATTCAGGGGAAACCTATAGAGGAATTTAAGAAAACTGAATTAGTCGATTATCAGGACAGCATAAAACTACAGGATTTCCTTAAGGCTAATGTCATCGCCAAATATGATTCAAATAGAGCTTTTTATCGCTCTTTCGATTGGCATATAGGGCGGTTGAAAATAACTAAATCTTACTTACGGTATCTTAATGGGGCTATAGAAAATATGCTTTACGATCTCTATAGTAAAGATATACCTCATTATGGCCGATTTAACAGATTGGTGTTTGATATTCCTGATTCCGTCAAGAAGCTCCTGTGCTACGATTACGAGAAGTTTGCCAGCATGCCGATCGCAGAGCGGTCGAAGTGGAATTATCAATGGAAACAGGATCATTATTATTGTTATGAATTTATTAATCTGGATAGTACTGCAGATCTTGATCCAAAGACGATATTCCGGGAAGATCTGCGTTCATTTTTATCGGATAACTTTGGCGTGGATTTCTCCTTGAAGCCCCTGCTGCGAAAACAATATTTCATTACTGTATCGTCATCCCATAAGGCTTTTAATGTGGAAGGATTAAAAACAGAAAATTTTTTCGATCCCAACACACGAAAAGCCCGATTTGTCAATATTTCACTGGAAAATATCCTTGGCATTATTGCAGAGCAAAACAAGCGTAATCCTATACCGATCGTCTGGGATAAAGCCTTTACTGATCAGCTTTACAGTATCGACTTTGACTGTTCGCTGCAAGACCTACCCAGCGTATTTGCTATCCTAAAAAAGCATGGTATCCAGGTAGGGCTTTGTGAGCGCCCCTTGCTGAGTGTTTATCTCACGCAATCTGCAACGGTAAGAAGGGAGGTGTCAGATGAAAATTAAGACTATCGTCTTTTTGCTCCTGCAAATAGTTTTCTTAGGTAGTATTGCACAGACTAAGCTAAATATTCGTATCACAGATGATGAAGCAAGGCCGGTAAGAGGGGCTTCTTTAAAAATATTAGGAAGTCATTCTGCTGTATTGTCCGACCAGTCTGGGATCGCTACAATAACCGTGGCGGCTGCTGATCGCTATGTTGTATCTCATTTAAACTATCGTACGGATACGCTTACGGGTAATCAGCTATTGGCGGACAAGACCATCGTGCTTCAATCACTTGTCAGAAAGATCGAAGAGGTATTGGTACAGACTGGTTATCAGTCGATTTCCAAAGAACGTTCGGCAGGTTCATTTCAGGTATTGGGAAAGGAGCAGCTGGAGCGCTCCAATTCGGCCAATCTGCTTAATAGACTGGAAAATATAACGACAGGACTGGCCTTTATACGTAAGGACAATAACGGGGAGGGAGACGGTACTCCCAAGCTGAGATTGCGGGGAATGACCACCATATTTGGTGATGGCTCGCCACTGATCATCCTCGATAATTTTCCTTTTAATGGAAGTATTGCAGATATCAATCCGGAAGATATCGCCACTGTGTCGGTGTTGCGTGATGCCTCAGCCGCAAGTATCTGGGGCGCGAGAGCCGGAAACGGTGTGATTGTATTGACTACTAAAAAAGGTAGTCAGAAACCGCAGACTTTCCAGTTTTATACAGGACTTGAAGTGGCTTCAAAACCAGACTTTACAAGATCCCCTTATCATATTGATGCGGGTAGATTTATGGATATGGAAAAGACCTTCTTTGATAACGGATGGTATGAGCAAAATGACTGGACGCTGAATTCGCCTTATGTAGATCGGCTATTTGATCTCAAAAATGGAAAAATATCCGAAACGGATTTAAGCTCATGGGCTACAGTGATGCGGCAACGGGATTTTATCAATGAAATGCGGAAGGAATTGTATCAAACGCCAGTCTTGTTGCGTTATGGCGTTAATAGCTCCGGTGGCTTTGCGAAAGGCTCTTATTACTTTTCAGTTGCCCATCAGTCAGACCAAACTACCATCCGTCATAATTCGAATGCGAAAACCAATGTCGTAGCCAATATGGATTACCGATTGACCAGTGCACTGACGCTGGATATCGAAACCCAAGTGATGCATAGTGTCATGAAAACGGATGGCATGGGTATGAGCAACATCATTGCCACGGGTAAATCCTACTTGCTGCCATACGCTTCTTTTGGAGATGAATATGGTATCCCGAGACGTTATAGTCTACGATATATTGAATCGGCAGAATCAAATGGTTATCTGGATTGGCGCTTTTATCCGCAACAGGAATATCAATGGCGGGAAAACAGGGACCGCGACTTTTCATTCCGGTTTAATGGCGGCTTGCGCTATAAATTTCCTTTCGGCCTGGATATCGGATTGAAACAGTTATATACGGTGGGCAGCTCTGCTTCGAGAAAGTATTATTTGTCCAATTCTTATGAGAGCAGAAATCTGGTCAATCAGTATACTTCACCTGATGGTGTGCGAGCGATACCGAAAGGTGGTCTGTCTAATGTATCGGGTGATTCGCAAAGGGGGTATGCTACCAGGTTCTTTCTCTCATTTGACCGTAATTTCGGCGACTTGCACCAACTGAACCTGTTTGCTGGAGTGGAAAGAAATGAAAATATCATTGAGGGCAATCCGACAATAACAGTGTACGGTATCAATGATCAAACATTGGTGGGAGCGTCATCAATTGATTATAAAAATCCGGTACAGATGAGCCCGCAGGGAAATTGGGGGTATATCCCTGCCCCGGATAGTAGATCGGTGCTGAAAACTGACCGTTATGAGGCCTACTATGCAAATATGGGCTATACCTTTGATCATCGGTATACGGCTACTGCGAGTATACGTGTCGACCAAAGTAATCTGTTTGGTGTAAACTTCAATCAAAAGCGCGTTCCTCTCTGGTCGGCTGGCCTACTATGGAATGTGAAAGCAGAGCATTGGTTCAGAGGCGATCTGCTATCAGCTTTGAAACTACGAGCTACAATTGGCGAAAATGGCAATGTGGACAAGACATTAACGGCATATCCAATTGCTACGTACAGCAATGATTCCTTTAACGGCCTCACGAGGGGAACGCTAGCCAATACAGGTAATCCGTCTCTGCAGTGGGAGAAAATAAGGACACTCAATTTGGGTCTGGATTTCGGCCTTTTCAACAACAGGATTGTTGGTCAGATTGAATTTTACAATAAATGGGGGCGTGACCTGATCGCTGATGCGGTAGTGGATCCAACAACTGGGATTGATAATCAAATTTTACGCAACCGGATTAATTATGCGAATGCTTTGACCAGAGGTCTTGATGTTGACCTGACTGTACAGGCGGTCAAACGTAATCAATTCAGTTGGACGAGCAATGTGATTCTCGGCTATGTAAATAATAAAGTTACACAATATGATGATGGTCAGAACGGCTGGGCTATTGCTTCCTATCTTGGTCAGGAACAGGTGTTTTCGCCCCCTCAAGTCGGTAAGCCTCAAAATTATCTGTACAGCTACAAGTGGAATGGCTTGGATAACGAGGGGGATCCGGTTGTTTATTTGAAAGATGGTACGGTTTCCAAAAATTATGCAGCTTACCTGCAGGGATTGGAGTTGTCGGATCTTGTGTATGCAGGCAGTACAGTGCCTACTTGGTTCGGTTCGTGGCGAAACACATTTAATATTACTGATAGGTTCAACATCAGTTTTCTGCTGAGCTTTAAAGCGGGCTATGTGTATCGCCGGCCTTCACTATCTTACTATAGCTTACTGAACAACTGGATGGGACACATGGAGATGCAGGATCGTTGGCAGCAAGTGGGAGACGAAAATCACACATCAGTTCCGGGAATGCCTAAAGACTTGGCGTCGATGGCACAGCGGGATATGGTCTATCAGATGAGTGAACAGACAATAACATCAGCCGCAAATATTCGTATGGAGGATATACAGTTTGCTTATACTTTTCCCTGGAAAAACAGGCTGTTTAAAAAGGTAGATTTAAGTTTCAATGTGAAAAATTTGGGAATCCTCTGGTCCAAATCCAAGGAACATATCGATCCGGATATGCCATTGAGTTTTTATGCACGCCCCTTACAGGCGTCAATGCTTTTAAGGGTTGATTTTTAATGATTTGAATGATGAAATATATAAAATGTATTTTTCGCTGCGCCATGTTTGGCTTGCTCACTTTAATAACAAATGCCTGTAAAAAGGATTTTTTGGATGCAATTCCAGATCGCGCCCGATCGATCCCTTCAACCCTTGCGGATTTGAGGGCGCTATTGGACAACTCATCCATTATCAGTAAACTGGCAGGATATGGTATGCCGGAGATGTCAACGGATGACTACTATGTCAATCTGAATATTTGGACGGCTCTATCTCGACCTGAACAAAAAAATATGTATACATGGGCTGGGGATATCTATGGGAATTTTGAGGGAATAGACGATTGGAATGCTCCTTATCAGCGTATCTTATATTGTAATTTGGTATTGGAGCGTCTGAAGGCTGTGACACAACCTTATGATGTTCAGGAATTTAATGACATCAAGGGAAGCGCATTATTTATACGTGCTTGGTCTTTTTGGGAATTATACAATTGTTTTGGTGCACTGTACGATCCATCCACATGGGAGAGTGAATTGGGTATTCCCTTAAGATTGGTCTCTGACATTACTTTACCTACAACTAGAAGTACGGTACGGGAAACGTTGACACAGATCGAAAACGACATGAAGGAAAGCGTAGATCTCTTGCAGGGGCTGCCTCAAGTGAAAACACGACCATCAAAAGCTGCTGCATTGGCCTTTCTTTCCCGGTTTTACCTGTTCATGGAGAACTATCCTCAGTCAGAAAAAATGGCATCGGAAAGTCTCGCGTTGCAATCTGATCTCCTTGACTATGCTTCCCTCTCTACTTCGTTGAATTATTCTTTTGGATTGTTCAATAAGGAAGTTATTTTCCATACGAGTATGAGTATTTATGCGATTTTGAACGCTACCAGACTGAATGTGTCAAAAGAACTTCATGCGCTATATAAAGGAGATGACCTAAGAAAGGACCTCTTTTTTAAAGCTTCTGATGGTGACTTTAAATATAAAGGTTCATATAATGGTTCGGCCGCTTTTTTTACAGGGCTTGCGGTAGACGAAGTTTGGCTCAATAAGGCTGAAGCTTTGGCACAGCAGGGTAAGCTCCAGGATGCAATTAAGACTTTTAAGCAATTTGCGAAATTTCGGTTCAAAAATGAGCAGGATATTCCGGCATCAAAGGACAATCTTTTAGCTTATCTAAGGGATGAAAGACGTCGGGAACTGCTCTTTCGAGGTATTAGATGGATGGATCTTAAACGATATAATCGGCATAGCGACACGCAGATCGTGTTAGAAAGGTCTATTGATGGAAAAGATTATACATTGGCACCTCAGAGTAGGCGTTATGTGTTTCCGATTCCGAATGAGGTGGTTCGGATAACAGGAATAGCACAAAATGAACGATAAGCAAAAGGCCCGAGTTTGATCGGGCCTTTCACATTTTTATTATTCATCGCGATGATATTGTTCAATATCAGAAACTGTAGGATCTGATAATGCAGCATTCACTGATGTCGGAACGGACGCTGTCGTAGTCATCTTGATAAAACAGGTATTACCAAGATTTGATTCTTGACATTCACTGTCAGCAGGTGGATCATCTTGCGGGTTCGATGTGTCGATAGTTTGACCATTGGCAGCCACGGGATACCATTTTGTAACTGCACCCGATTTAGTCTCGAACTTGTCTATCATTTTAAATGAACTGAAACCTACGATCGCTAAGCCTGCGATCAAAAGCATTGCGTTATCTTTTATAAGCTGAATAGTTCTCATTTTTATGGCCTTTTATTTTACGCAATTGAGTTTTTTAAAAATTGCGTTTTGATCAAAAAAAGGTTACCTCAAAAAACTTTGTGTTAATATATAGCGATCAGTACTTTGCTTTAACGAGATGTCCCGATCAATTCGTATCTCGGCTGTGCTTTTTACGTGGCACAGCTCACGTATCATAATTTAAAGCGATACCGGCCAAGCCGGGAACAAAGCAAATTTCTCTGGAAATCGCTTCCTCACCACCATTAGGAAGTGGTACAGTGGTACCAAAAGCGGGAGAGAAAAGAGGGGAGCTCTGGCGTTTTCTTTATCGTGTTGTTCCTCTTTGTGCATGGGGCTGGTTGGGCCAGTCAAGTACCATCCCAGTATGGACAGGCTCAACAGGATAAGATTTACTGCCAAATGCCAAGGCCAGGATAGGCTGCTAAAGACGGAAGCACAGCCACATGGGCGTTTGGGATAGAAACCCACGAGTCCCAGAGCGATGTAAATACTAAACGCGAGTAATAGAAATGCTGACAGCAGGTAAGCGTAACGTTTATATCTTCCGGTAAACAACAAGCCAATAAGTAGCTCAATAAAGGGTAAAAGCCAATAAAATGTGTCA
This sequence comes from Sphingobacterium sp. NGMCC 1.201703, assembly GCF_047784615.1. Taxonomy (NCBI): domain Bacteria; kingdom Pseudomonadati; phylum Bacteroidota; class Sphingobacteriia; order Sphingobacteriales; family Sphingobacteriaceae; genus Sphingobacterium; species Sphingobacterium sp. NGMCC 1.201703. The sequence goes on from NZ_JBLOHD010000001.1 coordinate 377,488, forward strand.
ATTACAAACGGAGTAAGTGGTTGGCGTTGTAAGGCTGAATGGAAAGCATTCAGATCGAGTAGTTTGTCGACAGCCACATACAACCAAAATACCATCAGAGAGATGCGGATGATTTGTGTAGTGATATATTTTGCTGTGCTGTTCATGTTGCTATTTTTTTACTTATATACTGTGTAAAGCAAAGTTAGGTCAGCAAAAGAGCTTAGGGGTGTCAAACCGGAAACAGTACTGTTGTCAAAAACGAAACCTTTGCTATTCTTCCCGGATCTTATTGAGGTAATCAGTGGGTGTCATCCCACTGGCGTTCTTAAAAAAACTTGTCGAACTGTTGCACACTATTAAATCCGCAGGCATAGGCCGCCTGTGTGCTGTTGGATAGCTTTAACAAGTTTTCCTGTGCCAGTTCCAGTAAAAAGTCCTTGCGACATTGCTTCATGGTATGGCCAAACACAGCTTTGTACACCCGCGCAAGATATTGTTGGCTTTTTTTGAATAATGAAGGCAACTCATCTAGTCTAAATTCCTGACCATCTATCGCTATGCTTCGCCGTATTTCTTCCCGTACCTGGAGCGCTAAAATACTACCGTCATATACTTTTTCATACTCCTCAAAAATTTTTTCTTTGCTAAGCTTGAGCAATTCGAGAATCTGACGATGGAGAAATAGCTCGGTATCCAGATCGATAAACTGCAAATGTTCGAGCAGGCGTGCGATCAGTACTCGAGTACGTGGACCGATCCTGAAATCTATGCTTTGCACCACTAAACCAGTTTTATTGCGGAAAGCTTCTACTAGCTCTTGTAAAAACTTAAAATGCCGCTCATGGTTCTTGCGGAACATTTTGCCACGAAAGTAAAAGGAAAACAATTGGGTACGTCCTTCAGGAAATTCCAAGATGTATTCTCCCGGCGGAAGGTAACAATAACAACCTCGCTTGGGGTGAAGCTCAAACTGCTGATGACCTTTTAGCAATAAAATAGGCCCGGCTGACTCTAATACATAGAAAGCATGCAGGTCCCCTCGTTCGATCTGTAGCCTTATGAGACTTCGCTTTTGCCCAAAGAGATGTAAGGAAGTCAAATAACTAAGAAGTCCATCGAATTCCTGTAGCAAGGCCTCATCGCCGTTTTCGTTCTGGAAATAGGAGGCTTTAGCGATCTTCATAAGCTGAATGCCTAATATATGGTTTAACGCTGTACCGCTGATCGGTGTATAGTGCTCCTCTAGTGCAATAAATAGGCTCTTTTGCATGGTCAAATTTTAATAAAAAGAGCAATATCGGAATAGAGCTAACAATAGGAAGAATTTAATCGTAGACAGCCGATTTTTTGCGCGAACGTCGCGCGAATGGCAAAACTGGCGCGAATAGGAAAGTTTACGCAAAAATAGGCTGAGTACACTTTTATTCGACTTTTCAGTGTGTTCGATTGGATATTCGTAGTACTGATTCAGCAAGCTCTGTCGACAAGAGTCTGGGATTTCCAACCCTGCGATCTTTGGACTTTTAGAATTGAAAAATTGTAAACAATGACTGAAATAGTATCGAATAAAATTTTGGTCCTGAATAGCACAGAACTGCAAGTCGTGAGATTGGCAGATTTTCTGGCCATCTTTTCTGTAATCGGGACGGATGAAGCCGAAGACAAGTGCGAAATCTGGGCCTTCTGACAACTGCAACTACTAACCTTGCAATCTCCGGTCACTAGACCGGGGATTGCTTTTAATCCACTTGATATGACAAATAGCCAAATGAACTTTGCGTTTTTCAGCGCCAATTTACATCACTATGTACCTGCGATACCTTGGGAGGATCACAATAAGCTGTATTCAATATTTAAAAGGTATCATATAGCGCGCAACCCGGAGAATTATACTCCTACAATAGCGGGATTGAATACGCTATCGCAGGCTGGTATACTGACGGGCTTTCACTTGGGCCAGCATGAGCTCTTGCCTCTTTATCTCGCTCGGGCGGGGATAGACTTTGATATTTTGATCAGTAAAAAGGTTTATCAAAAGTATCAACATAGTTTGAATTTACACAGGGCTGCTTTTGGTGTATCGGATCGACATTTCAATTTTCTCTTTGCCGAAGATAGGCATACGCTATTGCGTATAAGGAGATCATTGTATTCGGGTAGGCACATCCTGCTGTTTGCGGATGGTAATATGGGGGCCGATGATTCAGATGGCTTACTTGTCCCTGTATCGTTTTTTAAAGAACTGCTGTACGTAAGACGAGGAATAGCTTTTATGTCTCATTTGCTTAAGGTGCCGGTATATCCAATACTGGATGAGTTATCGTCGGATATTGTCAAGATAGATATTCAACAGCCTATTTGCCCCTCTTTTGAAATAGCACGCACAGATTACATCCAGCAATGCATGCAACAACTTTTTGATATATTGTCGGATAGGTTAAACGACCGATGGGCAGATTGGGCCTGTTGGGATTACCTACACCGTAATGGAATGTTATGTTTAATAGAATCTGCGGATATATTGGGGGATTTGCTGAGCCCTGAGCATACATTTGCTTTTACGAAAGGATCGAAAACTTTTATTCTAGATAGGTTGAATTATAATATTTTTGTTATTTAAGGTTATAATTGTATTTATTAAATAAAATACTTGTAATTTAATGATTACAACCATACTTTAACCGATTATGATTGAAGTTTTAAAGAGATATCGATCGCCAATTATATTATTTTTCAGCGTTGTTCTCATCCTGATCATCGGCAATCTACTACGTAATCAACGGTTAATAAATGTCATGCAGATCATTGGTATTATGTTATTATTTGTCTTCTATTTTAAGCTGTTAGACTTTAATCTCCGGATGGTCATTAGTTCAGCCTGGTCTAAGCGTGGTGTGGGGGTATTGATGTTCCTTTTTATTTTGTTTACTTATATCCCTTTTTCAAAATGGGTCATTTATGATTTCTATCCACATATCGGGATTTTTCTTTTTAAGATAAATTCAGATTTCGATACGGTACAGTTCAAATTAAGAGTGGGCTCAAGCTTTAGTTCCGTCTTATTGTTCACAGTAGGCAATGGCTTTTTTAGGAAACGCAAACGCCAGCAATCTTTATTGGAAGCTGATAATAATAATGCAAAAAATGAAATTGACAATTTGCGTTATCAGCTCTCGTTGCGTGATATCAATCCACATTTTGTTGAAAGTATCTTATCCACGGGTATTGGCAGATCTTTAATGGGAGAAGGTAGGGAAAGCGTTGATATGTTAATTCGTTTTAACCAGGTGCTGCGCTATGTATTGGATCAGGATATTGCTGGTATGAAAACGATTCCATTAAAAATAGAATGGGATTATTTGATTGACTTGACCGATATCCTGCAATGGAAATATGGAGATACGATAGTGGAGTTGTATGTGGATATGGATTGGGAAAAATGTCATCATCAGATTATTCCGATGTCTCTGGTGACGATCCTGGAAAACGCGATCAAGTATGCTGTTTTCCAATCTAAAGGAGCGCTCGTTATTAGATTGGTCTTGAGCCGTTACGGATTTGTATTCGAATGCCGAAATTTTTTCGATCCTGTGCAGCGCGCGATGATGAAGTCCTCCAATTTTGGCCTGAGCAATTTGCAGCAACGCCTGTGCAAAGAGGAAGGATACGGTGTACTCCATATCGAAGAATCGGATAATGAATTTATTGTGCGTCTTGTTCAGCATAAATTTGATCAGGATGGAAACTAGCATGGTATACCGCATAGGAATAGTTGATGATCAATTGGACGAACTGCTTCTGATCCAACGATACATAGCAGATGATTCCAGCTTAAAGATTGTTTTCTGCACTTCTGATCCGGTTCAGGCATTAAGCCTGATGGAGCAGCAGGAAATAGATATACTTTTATTGGATATGAACATGCAGCCATTGAATGGGGTACAGCTCCTGGAAGCATTAAAGGTAATGCCACAAGTCATCGTCTGTTCCAATCACCCGGAATATGTGTATGAAACATCACCTTATCAATCGGCATTTATCCGTAAAACAATCGGAAGAGCGGCCTTTAATGAAACGATGGAGCGGATCAAGGCATTTGTCGATGTCCCCCAAGATTTCGTTGATCTGAATGACAATATTTTAGATATAAAAACCTCAAAATCTGCCGGTTATCATATTCAGGTAAATACCGAGCGTATGATGTTAGCTGTTATTGAGGATAAAACAATGTGCTTTTACAAGGAGAATACAAACCGAGTGGGCAACAAAATGTATTTTACGAAAAATGGAAATATTACGATGGACTTGCTGGAAAGTCTGTTGGATAAAGAACAATTTGTACGGGTACACCGAAGTTATTTGGTGAATATGGCGTATGTAGAGCACTATTCCTTAGATCATATTGTGATCAAAAGTACCGATGTATTTGTGCCCATCGGGAAAACTTATCGGAAACGCTTTAAAGCAAATATCGACAAATACCGTAAAAAGAACAGATGCTGATGAATTAGCTTTCGGACAGTTGCAGTACAATAATCGATACGGTTTTAGTAATTAATCTGAATGTATGATGAAAAGATTTGACCGATTATTACTCCTAATTGAAACGATTAAAAATATCTTGGAAAAGCTCTTAAATGGAGCCCATTCACCCCACGAAGAAAAACTGCGGGCGGAAGACCTACTGACATCCAAAGAAGTACAATCTCTTTTCGGGATAGTACACAGTACCTACTATCGTTGGATCGACCGCAAGTGGTTAGACCCGATTATTATTGGTGGAAAGCATTATCACCGCCGGGATGATATCCAATCTCTTTTGGAAAAACGGAAATATCGGGAACGTGGTGGTCTAGATAAACTATAAAACGCTCACCTAATGCTATTTTTCTTCCCCAGTCCTTCGGAAAGGATTCGACTGTCCTTCGGGACTTCTCCCAGACTGCTTCGGGACAGCTTCGACAATCCTGTGGGAGCGCTTCGACTGTGCTTCGGGAACGACTCGAAGCGTAGCCGAAGCACAGTCGAACAATACTCGAACCGCTCCCGCAGCAGTCTCGAAGGAGATGGAAACACAGCTCGAAAAACTCCCGAACAGCGCCCGAAGAAAGTTACGGTTATTATCCCATTTCTTATCCTTTTATATCCCAAATTATCCCGATTTATCCCTTTAATTTTAGTTGCCTGATAACTGCATTAGTTTAGCCAATGATATATCATAGTAGTCCTGCATGCGGACATTGTATAAACAAAATTAAAAGATAGTAATTATGGCAACATTTTTAAAAGGAATCCACGGCGCATATAGCGGTAAAGTGGGAAATATTATAGGAAGTAATTGGCGGTCAGTTGATTATGTTAGATCTGTAGCGAGGCCAACTAATAAACCTGCTTCTTTAAAGCAACTTGCACAGCGTGAGAAGTTTGCATTATCAACTGCTTTTTTAGGCCCCCTAAAGGAGCTTCTAAACCTGGGATACTCTGATGTACAACAGGGTAGATCGACAGGTTATAACCAAGCATTGCGTGACGTGCTCAAATTTGCAATCACTGGAATGTATCCTGACTTCGAGATCGATTACAGCAAAGTTCGTATTAGTAGAGGTGCATTGGCAAATCTTTTTGTGCCACAATGGACCGAAAGTGCCCCACAGGAAATTACGTTGACGTGGATGAAATCGACAAGCGACCTAATGGGATACAACGATGACTCTGTAATTCTTCTGATCTACAATAAAGATAAGAAATATTTTAATTTGATGGAATCGGCAACAAGAGATGACGAGACATTAACGTTGACTTTTCCTTCTGTATATGCCGGAGATACAATCGTGGGATGGGTATTTACAGGGCACCGCGATGGTGTTAAAACCTCATCAAGTGAATTCATTGGTGAACTTACATTGAGTTAATAACATGAATAGCTACGGTAGTAATGATTGTTACTACTGTAGCTTATTTTCAATATATCAAAAATGAACACATTACAAAAACAACTGGTCTATCGTATCGAGGATATCTATTGGCCCTTAACAAGCAGACAGGTGCTGGGCATCGTACTGGCCTGTCTACTTATATTTTTTATTTCAGCCGGTCTATTATTACAGGTTATTGATCCAACCGCGGGGATATTGGACATCGGTGTCCTTTCGGTATTGCTCTTTGGGGTATTGGCCGGAATACTGGCCATTTACTGCTGCTACTGGTTGCAGGACATCCTCTGGCAGCCTTTTAAATTCTTTCGTGAAAATTTTAGTGATCACTTTAATCAATTGACATCATGGCAACAATGCATTATTTACTTTTCGGTATTCTTTCTGTTGTTATCCTCCTTCTTGGCAGTTTTGGCAATTGTCTTGTAGCATGGGACGTGGAGGAAAACCAGTTCGGATGTTCAACTTGTGGGACTACATCTCTTGAATTTCGACTTGAAAATCCGGTTCAGCAGGCAATTCAAGTGCAATCAGTAGACTTGCGCCAACGCATTGTGGACATTGCCGTACAAGAGATCGGTGTACAGGAAGCCACAGGGCACAATGATGGCCCGAGAGTAGAGGAATATCTGGTTTACACAGGATTAGGTAAAGGGCATGCTTGGTGTGCGGCTTTTGTATCTTGGTGTTATAGCCAAGCGGGACTGACGGCACCGCGCAATGCCTGGAGTCCGGCGCTCTTTCCGATGGTTCGGCGCTATAAAAAGGAACAGGTCGAGCAGGATGCTGTCCGAGAAGCAGATCTATTTGCCATCTATAACCCAAGGCTGGGGCGGATCAACCATGTGGGGATCGCACGGAAAAGGGGGGGCAATTGGCTGCTGACGGTCGAGGGCAACGTGAATAATCGCGTGCTTAGTAAACGACGCCATTTAGCGACAATCCATGCATTTTCAAACTGGTTGGACTGAAAAGGAGGAGGGATATGGGAACCTGTCTGAAATATATAGCGATCCTGACTGCTCTTGTACTGTTTGCCGGAGCTTGCCAGATCTTCCAGCCCCGGGTTCGAGAAAGCCGGGTTCTGAATAACAAAATAGAGCAGCAGAGCAATCAGCTGGATCTGCACTTTGTTATGCGGCGCGACAGTCAGTCGGGGTATTGGCTCTTTTGGTCGGATAGTACCTTTCGCTTTCATCCGGATAGTGGTCTAGTCGCAAAGTCGGGCATGCTACTTAATCATCAAGCCCGTGTAAGTACACATGTACAAAACGAAGCATCGACCGCAGTCAACAATATCAATGTGCAAACCCTGGATACCGAAAAAAAAGAAAAAAGAAGCTTGTTTTCGGCTTCCAGTAAATGGCTGCTGGGTTTGTTCCTCTTAATGATTCTTGTACTGCTGTGCCGCCTAATTTTAAAAAGGATTTTTACGCTGCGCAGTGGAACCCGAAAATAGCTGCAGCAGTCTATTTACATTTATTTGTTGAGGCCAGCTGTTGCGAAATAGCTGGCATTTTATTCAAGTTCACTTGCTTTAAATAAATAGTAATGTACTAGCCGAATACCATTATTTTTCATTACGAGGTGACGAGTAGACTTTGTAGGTGTTTGCTATTTAGAATTAATATAAATAATAGTATATTTGATGGCGAATTTAATAGCAAGTTTGAAAGGTATTTACTGTTTTTAATCATTTACTAGCTCATCACATGAAATTTAATTCTTTTATTGTTTGTTTATTGCTGCTGTTACCCCTTGGCAGGGTTGCGGGACAACAAGTCACTATCGGAGTCGAGACCAGCATCAGATCGCATATTGTCAACGAAGACCGTCCCATTCTAATATCGGTACCGGAAGGCTACCAAACTTATTCCGCAACCCGATATCCTGTCATCTATATACTGGATGGCGAGACCAACTTTAAGTATCTTGCCAGCTTATACCATTATCTGAGCCGTGAGCCCTCGGGCATTCTGCCACCGGCTATTCTGGTGGGCATTGCCAATACGGACCGCACACGGGATCTGACACCTACTGCAGTTTCGGGATCGAATGCGCACTCTGGGAAACGTGCCCGGGGCTTTGAGCGCAGCGGTGGAAATCCTGCCTTTATGGATTTTATAGGCAAGGAACTGTTTCCTTTTATCGAAAAGACATATCGCTCCAATGGCTATAAAGTGCTGGTGGGCCATTCTTTTGGGGGGCTGACTGCCATCAATAACTTAGTGACAAATCCATTGTTTAACGCTTACATTGCCAATGACCCCAGCCTCTGGTGGGATAATGAGTTGTTGATCAAAAAAAGCGAAGCGACACAACAAGACTTTAAAGGCATCCGCCTCTTTTTGGCGCAAGCCAATAATGCCCGCCTTCGGAATGTGAGCGTTGATGAACATGAAATCGCGATCGCCAAATTTAAAACCCTACTGGAAAAAGAAAAGCTTAAAAATCTTCTATGGAAATATGCTTTCTACGAAGAAGATGATCATGGTACCGTACCGCTACCGGGCAACAACGACGGCCTGCGCTTTATATTTGGGTCTTATCGTTGGAACTTTCGGGATGCCTTAAAAGATCCTGCCGTCATTCGTCAGCATTTTGATAGGGTCTCCGCTGAGCTGGGACACGAATTTCGCCCGACGCAGCTTTTCTTTCAGAAAATGATGTCCATTGCCAATGAAAGGAGCTCAACACTGATCGTCGATCAGCTAAAGGCAATACAGCAGCACTATTACCCGCAATAGTGCTGTTACAAAAAAAATGCTGCTAACTAAACAGAGGGCGGTCAGGATTGTAAATCTCTTCGGAGCAGATTTCGACAATTGGATGTGTGGACTGGATACTTCCGAACAATCGCAAGTACTGGGCTAGACCAATTCCGTTTCAGTATGCATGGCACAGACCCATTGATCATTTTCTTTGATCCAGGTGGATGTGCAGGCACAGTTAAGGGCTGTTTTGCCCTCCTTGGCCACATACTCCATGGTGATCCGATAGGCTATAATACCCGTATGCCCTTGAATGACCTCTGACTCGATGGAGAAAATTTCCTGAACCTTTAATTGCATGCCTTCGCTGGAGTCAAACATTTTTTTAAAGCTGGCTTCATCAACTTGGCGTATACCGTTTTTCCCGGCCACAATACAGGGAAAACGGGTCAGACGTTTAATGGTCTCAAAGTCGCGATGTTCCATTGCCCGCCAATATTCTTTTTCAAGTTCAATAATTTGCGTTTCCATGGTAATCTAATTTTGTGTAAAAATTCCAACTCAATTTCCAATATCAATTGGAATGGACTGGTCTATAGGAACGGTAGACAGGAACATTTGGTTTTAAAAGACCAGGAGAAAATTAAAGTTAAATGGGATATGCTAATTTTCAAAACCTTCTTGCGTCGCAAATGGTTATTCAAATACCACAGGCAGGTTAGATTATTGTATTTTTATAGGCTAGGTGTTGATTTCCTAGCCTATTTTATTTTAATATTTAAAAAGCTCTTGCGAACGTTGGGTTCTCCTGTTTTTGTTAAAGCAAAAAGGCATATTTTACATGTTTTTACTATTTTTCTACATCTTGGATACCGTTAATAAGAGTTTCTTTGAATAATACTTTAATACCACATTATTTATGAAGCTGTTATCTTTTTCTATCGGAGTTTTCTTTTGGATTATCTCAACTTACTCATTTGCACAGAACAAACATATGTTGGACGGAACCTGGCGCTTTAGTCTGGACGAGAATAACCGTGGACTGAAAGAAAAGTGGTTTGAACGTGATCTTGCCCAAACAATCCAATTACCGGGGACGACAGATGAAGCCAGCTATGGGACAAAAACAACTGGATCTGACTTTGGTATCCTAACCCGAGCATATAAATATTATGGACCTGCTTGGTACCAGCGGGAAATTACCGTGCCAACCGACTGGAAAGGCAAACAGATTTTCCTGAACCTGGAACGCGTGATGTGGCAATCTATGCTTTTCGTGGATGGCCGACAATTTACGTCGCAGGATGCATTAAACTCGCCACATCTGTATGCACTAGGGACGCTTAGCCCGGGCAAACATCGGCTGACAATCCGTATAAACAATGACATGATCTACAACATTGGTGACAAAGGTCATGCTTACACAGAGTACACTCAGAGTATCTGGAATGGTATAGTCGGCAAAATTGAACTCATAGCAAAGAATCCAATCCATTTTTTAAATCCACAAGTTTTCACATCAATTGCACCCAAGGCTTTTCAGCTCAAGGATACTTTATTGAATAATAGTGGCAAGAAAAGCTCCGTAACGCTAGCCTATTCCTTACGGGAACGTAAGAGTGGGAACGAGCTGTTTCTTGGAAAGCGGAAGTTTACTTTATTATCGGCAAAACAACCTATTGATATTACTGAAAATGTAACTGATTTAGTTCAATTGTGGGACGATATCAATCCGAATCTATATACATTGACGCTGAGGTTATCGGATGATAAGGATCGCGAATTGGAAGTGAAGGAGATGGAAATAGGTTTTCGTGAAATCAGCGCTTCCAAATCGAAGATTTTAGTAAACAAACGCCCTGTTTTTCTACGTGGAAATTTGGATTGCGTCCATTTTCCATTAACCGGTTATCCGGCGATGGATGTTGAAGAGTGGGAACGGATCTTTCGTATCTATAAAGCTTATGGATTGAACCATGTGCGCTTTCATTCCTGGTGTCCACCAGAAGCGGCATTTGTTGCCGCAGATCGAATAGGGCTTTATCTTCAGCCTGAAGTCATCTGGCTGGATTGGTGGATGGCAGTTGACAATCCGGGACGTGAAGAAATGAACACAAAGGGCAGGCCGAAGGGGCTAGGTCACAATGCGTCGGCGGATTCATTTGCACAAAAAGAGATTGCTACCATGTTGGCCAGTTATGGAAACCATGCTTCTTTTGTAACAATGGCCATCGGCAATGAATTGGGGAATTCAGACTTTGACGTCATGGAATCCTGGCTAAAACCTTATAAAGCAAAAGATTCAAGAAGATTATATGCTGTTTCTTCAGCACGGAAGATAACAGCGCTGGATCAGTTTATCGCAACACATTATATTGACAAATTAGGAGGGACCAGAGGGCTACGTGGTGCGACAACGGATTGGGATTTTGAAAAGGTGTATAGTCAATCCAATATCCCCGTTATCGCACATGAAATTGGGCAATGGCCCGTATACCCAAGATGGGATGAAATAAAAAAATACACTGGCGTACTGAAAGCCAGAAACCTTGAACTTTTTCGCGAACAAGCCAGAAAAAACAACCTCGAATCACAAAATGAAGCTTTCGTGCAGGCTTCTGGCGCACTCAACCAGCTGATGTATAAAAATGAGATAGAATCCTTTCTTCGAACACCTTCGGCAGCAGGCATACAACTGTTAAGTATGCAGGACTATCAAGGGCAAGGGGAAGCGCTAATAGGTTGGCTGGATGCTTTTTATGATAGCAAAGGGATTACTACCCCGGAAAAATTCAAGATGCACCATGATACCACAGTGATGCTGTTACGTCTTCCAAAATTTGTATGGAAAACAGAAGAGCCTTTCAAGGCCAAAGTGCAGGTTGCCCATTACGGTAAGGCTGATATCCAAGATGGGGTGTACTGGAAGATTTATGATGAAACAGCAAAAGTGCTCTCCGCTGGTGATTTTACGAACCAAACTTTTCAGGCTGGGAGCTCAGAAATTATAGGATCCTTTACCAGTGATTTTTCCAAGGTCAAAAGAGCTACAAGGCTAACCGTGGAGGTTGGATTGAAAGATCGGCCCAATAAAAATCGCTGGGAGATCTGGGTATATCCACCAGTCAATGTTCATGAAAAAGAGGTGTATGTAACAGAGCGGTTTGACGCTAAGGCAGAGCAAGTTTTAAATGCCGGCGGAAAGGTCTTGTTGGATGCTTCTGATCTGGGCAATGTGAAAACGGCAGATATGATTAGCTTCTACCCATTGTATTGGTCACTTACTTTTTTTCCGGGGCAGGGAATCAATACGATAGGCCTATTACTGCGCGACAAACATCCGGCATTCAAGGAATTTCCAACAGATGCATACAGCAACTGGCAATGGCAAGCAATCTACAAAGGTGCAAAAGGCTTTTATATCAATAATTTTCCGGCGGACTATAGGCCCATAGCACAGCCAATAGACGATTTTCATCGCAACAACAAGCTGGCTTCTATTTTTGAATTAAAGGTTGGAAAAGGCAAGTTATTGGTGACTGGTTTTAACATACAAGATGAGAAAAATCCAGTAAGCCAGCAGCTGAAAGCTAGTCTCCAAAAGTATATGGTTTCTGATGACTTCGATCCCGATTACCAACCAAATTTGGATTCATTACGAAAAATGTTTGTCTTCGTGGAGCCTCTAAAAAGTGTTGTACCAAAAGCCTTTAAAAATTCACTGCTGTATGTCGAAGCCGGCAAAAAATCCCAAGCTACTGACCGAAATGTCGATTGGTCCTCTGCCGTGGATTTGAATGAAGCGAATAAATCGACGACTTATAGCGTCAAAGCAGAGGGTGTCTGGAAAGACGAGGTTTCTTCAGCCTGGCAGGGCAAACAAATGGAAGTGACCATGCATGTGCCACAAGGTATGATCGGTACTTTTTACGTCTTTTTCCATGACTGGAATAACTTGGGACGTCAGGCAGATATTGAATTTGAAGGACGGCCGTATACCTTAGGCCGACACGACAAAGATGGTCAGTGGATCAAATTGCATGTGATGCGCGAAGATTCCAATGATGGGGTATTAAAGTTAAAAGTGAATACCTTAAAAGGACCCAATACAATGATTTCGAAGATAGCCTTGACGGAGGAAGTAGATTAAGAAAATATATAGATCTGGCAAGAATTTAAAATTTCTACCGTTCACAGCAACGGTAGAAATATTAAAAATATGTACGACAACAATTTGTTCGCGCTATTTTTATTTGAAAATTTCAGGAGGGGCGATACCAGTCCATGATTTAGGGATATTTTTGAGGCCAAAGATTTTAGCTAAGATCCACGAGGTATTTCGGTTACTGTTAAAAAAAGCAGCTGTATTGCCCAGGTTTTTTATCTTTTTGCCTGTGATACCAAAAGGGACTTGCATCTCGTTCATTGTCACTCCGCCGTGGCCTTTGGCAATACCACCATGATCTGAAAGCAACAGGAAATAGCTGTTCTCATACAGATGATCGTCTTTTAGCTGTTGGACAAAACGACCAATTTCGACATCAACTTCTTCTATCGCGGCAATGTATTGCGGTGACATCCAACCATGCTGGTGGCCAGCATGGTCGACGTGAACACTGTATAAAAAGACCAAAGTGGGATCATTCTTATTGTCGCTGATAAATTTTAATGCTTTTGCGTAGTTGTTTTGATATTTGTCATTTTCTTCAAAGGAAACTTCGTCAAGATATTTTGTGTTGATTGGATTGATGAGTTCTGCCCAATTGTAATAGAATGCAGTCTTGGCTTTTGGCTGTTTATCTTTCAGTACCTTAAATATAGAAGGGGTATAACCATTGGCGTCAGTTTCTATTGCTTTGAGGGGATGCTTCGCCAAGGTCCAATTGTTGGCTGTGATTCCATGCTCTTCGGGACCTTGCCCCGTAAGATGACTTGTCCAGTTGGGCAAGGTCACTGAGGGGATCACAGGTCTACTGCTGAGGGTGATCAGTCCCTTTTCAAAAAGCCTATCAATATTGGGATGTTTGGATCCATTAAACCCTTCTGTACTGAAACCATCCAAACCGATGACAATAATACGTTGGGCGTTTACATGCAAGCATACAGCGAGCAAGAATAGCGAGAGTAGAGATTTTAGTTTTATCATTTTTAGGTTATTAAATGTTTGTTTTTAATAATTGCGATGGATAGTTTAAGTTGATTTTTTTGTTGAAACCCATGGATACATATAGCCTAGTCGACGAATATATCTGCGTAGACAGTAGCTGTGTTATTTAATTTTTTATAAATGGATATGTTGGATAATTTCGATAATTTCTTTCGGTTCTTTGATCAATTTGTCGTGCGGCAATACGCTCAATTCCTGTTCATTGTGTGAACCATATAATGACCCGACGTTGCAATACACCTTTGCGCTGTACCCGGATTGCAGATCAGAAGGGGTATCCCCTAAATTGATTACCTCTTTGGAATCAGAGATACCACACTTTTGCATGGCGAGATGAATCATTTCCGGTGATGGACGGCCGTTGATCACATCTGAACTTGTTACAGAGCAGTTGATGATATGGTTTCCTGTTTTATCCAGATTGACATAATCGCTGTTTAGTCCATTATCCCAACCCAGTTTATGGAGGATGATATCCGTTACTTTGCGATAAAAGCCTGTTGTCAGCGCTACTTTGATATCATTTGATCTACAAAATTCAAAAACATCCAATACACCTTCGTAAGGTTTGGCTCCACGCGCACGATAATGGTCCTCTAATATCTTGCAGAAATATTGATAAGACTCTTGCACTTTATTTTGATAATAAGGATGGCTTTCACCAATTTCATCTTTCCAGATCGTTTCGAATACCAATATTTTGGACCAGCCCATCATACTATTGATCTTCTCTGAAGAAATACTTAGGTTGGTGGCGACTATTGCTTCGTAAAAACATTTTTTAACTTCACGGTTATCTTGGACGGTTGTCCCGGCCATATCGAAAATGGCTAATTTAATTTAACTCATTACAATTAATTATAGAATTGTTTGTTTTGACAAAGCTTATGATTGTTGCACATATGGCGCATATCAAGGCAACAAATAGAAATATATTGGCTGTATTGCCAGTGTAATCGATTAGTTTACCGAATAGGGGTTCGCCGATGGCTGCAAATACATAAGCAAACATATTCATCACGCCAATGCCTGTTCCCACGAGTTTTGTTCCCAATAGGTCCGGACATAAAGTCCAGAAATTAGCTTGCGGACCATACACGACGAAACCTGAAATAAACATGAGTATACCAATCAAAAGATGGTTATGAATAGGTATGCAATAGATTAGGATGGCGATAAAGCTACTGGTGATCATACCTGTGGCAATGGACTTACTTCTGTTTTTATTGAAAAGGAGATCGGAGATGTAGCCAAAAGAAACCGCACCCAAAGCCATACCTATTGGAATAAGGAGCGTAAGCCACATATTGCCAGCAGAGTCTTTG
Organism: Sphingobacterium sp. NGMCC 1.201703; assembly: GCF_047784615.1. NCBI lineage: Bacteria > Pseudomonadati > Bacteroidota > Sphingobacteriia > Sphingobacteriales > Sphingobacteriaceae > Sphingobacterium > Sphingobacterium sp. NGMCC 1.201703. The sequence continues at coordinate 392,606 of NZ_JBLOHD010000001.1, forward strand.
TAGTTGTTGCCTAGAAAGTGGATGGGTACCCAAAAGATCAAACCATAACGTGCCATGCTTTGGAATCCGATGGCAAAAGACGCGATCATAAAGTTGCGGTTCTGAAAGACCTGTTGATAGGATTTTTTCCAGTTACTTTGTTTTTGAGGAGATACCTCCTCGTCCTGCTTCGCATATCCTTTTTTTGCTGGTGAGCTATAGGCAACAAGCAGAAAAATCAGCAAGGCGAAGGCGAGAAATAAAATGGGATATCTGAATAGTGTACGCCAGCTTTGCTCCTGTTGGACGAGGATCAACGCCATGAAAAAGGTTAAGACCGAGGAGCTCCCTGCGGCCATGGTATAAAATCCAAAGGCTTTACCGCGTTCAGAACTGTTCCACCAGTTGGCAATCAGCTTGCCGCCAGAGCCCCAGGCCATGGATTGAAAATAACCGTTTAATGTCCAAAGGACAAGAATAGCGATATAGGAATTCGCAAAGCTGATGGATAGATTACATAAAATAGAAAATCCGCCGCCGGTGACAATCATCATTTTGGGGCTCCAACGATCTGCAAGGTTCCCGTTGATCAGCTGACCGATGGCATAGCCCATCAGCATGGCAAAACTAATCCAGCCTACCTGCTGAAAGCTGATGTCGAGCTCTTTGGCAATACCCCGGGCTGCCCACCCAAAATTGTGACGACCCGTGTAAAAAAATAGGTAGCAAAACATGGTAACAAACAGCATCTTCCACTGATCTCTTCTGAAATGCTTTTCCATTAGATCTGTTCTGTTGAAGGTTGAATGTATACGCCTGCCCGAATGGGTTTATGATTTATTGCATAATCTATGGCAGCATTGACTTCTGTGAGCGGAAATTCACGCTCTATAAGTGACTCAAAGGGATATTTCTGCCAGTTGGTAATGATAAAATCTACAGCGGTCGAAAAGTCTGTATAGTTGTAATTGTGGAGCCCTTTTATAGAGAGCATTTTACGGATCACTTTTTCTGCATCTATACCCGTAAGGCGCTGATTAAATACTGCGCCTACAAGGACAGCGTGTCCATGCAACCCCAAAGTCTCGATGCCAAGTTCCATCGCTTCGGGTGAGCCGCTCATATCGATGAATCTGTCGATTACGATATCTTGGAGCAAAGTATTCTTTTTGCTCTCGCTAAGGTTGAGTACATGTGTTGCTCCGAAACTCTTAGCCAGTTGCAAACGTATGGGATTGATATCTGATGCAATAATGTCCTTGGCACCTAATTCGCGGCACATCGCAATGGTCACTAGGCCCAATAGTCCGATACCTGCGATGTGAACATTTTTAGCTGTTATCGTTTCCGCAAGCCGAAGCGCACCTGCAGACGTCGCAACCGCACAATTGATTGTAGCTGCTACGGCTAAGGAAATGTTCTTTGGAAGTATGCGGATACATGTATGTGGACGCAGGATAATATGTGTGGCCAAACCACCGTGAAAGTCGTCCTGCGCTGTAATCTGCCGATGTCCGTATTTGTATAGCCGCTCGTTTTTTTGTGGAGTTTCAGGCTGATAGCTTGGAGTACTTGGATCGCTTGAAAACACGGTCCAAGTAACCAGATCTCCAACACGAAGTTCGTTGCCCTGCGCATCCAAGCCGCAATGACTAGGGGAGATTTCTTCAATTGTACCTACAATTTCATGGCCAAGAATGGTGGGACAGGGTTCGTTACGTAAACCACAGTATGTATGAAGGTCGCTACCGCACAATGTCGTGTAGCGGATGTTTACCAAAATTTCACCTTCACCTAATGCAGGGAGAAGTTTATCCACTTTAGTCAGCGGAGTATTAGCACTGTTAAATACGTAGTATGTTGCCAGCTTTTTCATCAGATATAAATATACATTTGTTTTACAATACTAAACAAAGTTTATTTATACTATATTTTTTAGGTATTAAGTTTTTGTAAAGAATATAGGCGGGATGAGCGTCCTAAAAGGTCTTTTGGCTGGGGGGAGACAGGCTTGAGAGGTATCCCAATGTTTGCAAAGAACTTCCTTTGTAGATAAAGGCTAGCTTATAACTAGCCTTTACCGTCTTAATATTAAAATTGGAATGTTTTTACTTTTTTTACATCTTGCCACATAATATAGGCATCTCGGGTAGGAGCTTCATTACTTTCTGCCACAAGAGATGGGTTGGATGGATACTTCTTCGTTTGGCTATTCCACTTTAAGTGAATAAATTTATTTGCGTTCTTCCCTTTTAGAATCAGTGTTTTCCAGCCGCTATCGCCAGCTGTGCCAACGTAGATCGGTGGATAAGTTACTTATCCGGAAGCTTGATCAAATACTCATTCTGCTTGTCGCTATTGAGGTCAATTTCATAAAATGAAAAGCTGCGGTCAGCTGCTGGCAAAGTTTTGATGTCATCTTTAAGGTAGGACTGTAAAACAGCTGCTAAACTTTTGGCAGAAATGGCATTGCTTGTCTCCTTCAGATAGGCGGTATCCTGTGGTTTTGAAGAAATCGAGTTTGTCGAATCGATTGGACCGGAGTCGCGCTTGCTATCCAAGTTTTGTTGAACATCTGATTTATTGACATTACCGCAACTTACAAAAATTCCTAAGGAGGCTGTTAGGAAAGCATATTTTAATTTTAACATGAATAACAGTTTAAAGTAAGCCAGCTATTCTGCGACTTTTTCGTATTCTAAAATACCAGTTTTATCGCTGCTGATAACGCGTTTTTTGTCGTCGAAAGACTCTACCTTAAATTTGATTGAGATAATACTTACTTTAATGGTGAGTGTTTTATTGTCCTCTGACAATTTCCATTTTCCATTACGGGAATCACCATTGTGGATGCCCTGAAATTTTCCGTCCTCCATAAAAACCTGATAGGTATCTTTCGGAGTCGTAACTTGTCCATTAACGTTCGTCTGTTTGACTAGTTTCCATTTCCCGATAAGCTCTTTGGCGGTTTGGCTGTAACCTGCAAAAGTGCAAAGGAGTAGAATAAGTGTTGCTGCTATTTTCATCTTGCTTGATTTATATTTCTAAAATTACGGAGTATTCGCAATAATCAGTACAAATAAGATTTATTTAAAGTTTGACCTCTGTGATCGAGATATTAATTATCATAAACTAATTTGTAATTGACATCGTATAATGAGGTGTATTTCAGGAGTGTTTTTTTAAACCAGATTCAATTACTCATCGTATTGTAAGCAATAATTGTTATGTCCGACCTTTTTCTTGGTTTTTATAACTAAACAAAGTTTATATATACGATATCTGTGTTCATAATATTTTACATGTATTTGTCACCATTATACATTTGTATATACATTTCTTTTTTATATCTTGAACCAATTTACAATAATAAATCAATTGGCTGGTAATGCCCGTCTCCTTTGTATGGGAATTACTGCTGTTCTTGTTAAGTACCATTCATAATGAATATAGCGGAAGAAAAGGAGAAGTTGTTAGCATTAATTCAGGGCGACAAAAAAGCTTTTGAATTATTCTATAGCTTTTATCGTCCTCAGCTCTATGGATATGTATTTAAACTTGTCCGTTCACACGAAGTCAGCCAGGAGATATTTCAGGATATCTTCATCCGGCTCTGGAAGCAGCGCGAACAGATTGATGCGGAACAGTCTGTGCGAAGCTACCTTTATACGATTGCCCAAAATCTCGTGTACGACTATTATAAAAAAGTAGCTTCAGATCGAAATAAACTGGAAACGTTTAAATTGTTTTACGCCACCGCATCCGAAAATAATATCGAGGAGATGCTTGGTTTTAAAGAAGTCCGGGATCACCTGGATACTATCCTCGCCATGATCCCGGAAAAATGCCGGCAGGTGTATGTGCTCTGTAAATTGGAGGGCAGAAGTTATCAGGAAGTCGCCAAATTGCTTAATATCTCCATCGCAACCGTAAATAATCACATTGTTAAAGCGACGAGTATAATTAAAAGTAATTGGAAATCAGATGTTTTCTATCTTTTTTTATTTTTTTATATTTTTCAATAGTTGGTTTTCCTTTACGATTCGTAGTGCTGGTGATAATCAATTAGAAAAACCAGGTGAATCAAGAAGATTTAAAAAAATTATTTGAAAAATATATAGCGGGAAATTGTACGTCAGAAGAGCTCGATACTTTCTTTCAATTTGTTCGTAACAAAAAGAATGAAGAGTTTTTGTTTGACCTGATGCGTCAACATGATGTTGAAGAGGAACTTTGGACAACAGAGTTCAGGGAACAGATGCAGATTGCTTTTGAAAAAACGGATGATTTTCTCGCTAAAAAGATCTTACAACCTGCCAAAACTCATAAAATTGCTTATTTAAAATGGCTGCCTTATGTCGCTGCCAGCATACTGCTGTCTGGCGCAATCTTCCTCGGATGGCAAAAATGGCAAGAATCACCTTTTAAGGAGCCTTCCAGCATCCTGGTGAATAATAAGACCGATAATCAGGCCGAAATAAAATTGCCCAATGGTGAGCTTATCTTTTTAGCCTCGGAAATTAAAACACCCCAATTATTGTTTGAAAAAGATCAAGTTCAATTGCTGCAAAAAACGGGTAGCCGGCTCGAAATAATAGGTAAGGGTAGTGGCCTACTCACAAATGAACTGCTCGAATTGAAAATAGCCAAAGGTAAACGTATGCAGCTCTGTTTTGCAGATGGCAGTTTGGTAATGCTCAATTCCACATCCCACTTTACATTTCCTTTGGAATTTGCTGCGCAAGAGCGGAAAACGGAGCTCTTGGGTGAAGGCTATTTTGAAATAGCACACAATCCACAAAAACCATTTTTCGTCAAGACACCGACACAGCTGGTCCAGGTTTATGGTACCAAATTTAATGTCCGCGAATATCCGGATGAAAATATCGTCAGTACAGCTTTATTTGAAGGAAAGGTATCCGTTCGCAAGCGACATGGAGATGCCTATGGTAGGGCTGATTTCTTGACGCCAGGTAAAAAATTACTATTGGCAAAGAATAGCCACAGCAACGAAAAAGCAGAAATAGAAAATGACAAAGAAATCAGGGGCTGGATCACCGGACGGCGGTATTATAATGGAGTTGCATTAAAGACTATACTACGTGATCTCTCGCATGATTTTGATATTCTGATTGATTGGGATAAAATACCAGAGCTGAGATTCCAGGGTACAATTCCACAGGATTTTGCTTTGGATCAGATTATAGAACTCATTAACCAGACAGCAAATATCAAATTATACAAAAGGAATAACCTAATAACCATTCAATAATAAATTTATGAGAAACAAAGAAAAACCAGGCTGAGGAAAAAGCAAAATCGGACGTGGTACCAGCACATCCGATCGTTGCTAGGAGTAAAAAACAAATTTTCTAAGAACCTAACATGACAAAAGTATGAATTTTAAAATTCAATACAAGCAATTGTATTGCCTTGTCTACCGATTTAAAAAAATTAAGCGTAGACCCCTGATTTATGGTATCCTGCTTATGAAACTAATTGTCTTATTGACAGCGATGGGAACGTTGAATACGTACGCTGCCGTATATGCACAAAGAATCAATCTCAATCTGAAAAGCGCAACTTTAAAGGAGGTTTTGGATCAGATCGGCCAACAGTCTAAGTACGACCTGTTTTACAACATCGATTTTGTCGAAAAACTGGGCAAACTGGATGTAAAACTGGAAAACATGGAGCTCGAAAAGGCCATGGAAAGTCTGAGTCAGCGCCTTCCTATTGATTACAAAATCAAAGCAAATATGATTACTTTATTTCCTAAAGCAGGAAATTCGGTACCACAACGCATGGTCAAAGGTAAAGTAACGGACGAGGAGGGAAATCCTTTGTCCGGGGTTACCATTGTTGAAAAAGGAACTAAAAACGGAACAACAACCGATGCCTCCGGAGAGTTCAGTTTAAAGGATAGCAAGGTCGGAGCGACCTTATCCATTAAGATCCTTGGATATGTCGCTCAGGAGGTAATGTCCAATGGTGACTTCTTAAACATTCGTTTATCCAAAGACGTGGCATCCCTGGATGAAGTTGTCGTGGTCGGTTATGGCCAAAGCAATAAGCGTAATATCAATAGTGCTGTGAGTACATTGGATATGGGAAATGTGGCTAAAATCCCTGTCCAATCTATTAACGATGGTATCGCAGGTAGGATTCAGGGGGTAATCGTAACGAGTAGCTCTGGTGCGCCCGGGGCTAAAAGTTCAGTATCTATTCGCGGAGCAGGTACCCCTTTGTACGTTATTGACAACGTGATCCGCTCCCAGAATGATTTCTTAAATATCAATCCCAACGATATCGAAAACTATTCGGTGTTAAAAGATGCTGCAGCAACAGCACTTTATGGCGCGCAGGGTGGAAATGGTGTTATCCTGGTAACAACGAAAAGGGGAAAGGAGGGCGCTATGGATATCAATTATACCTTTAATCAGACCTTCTCCCAACCGACCATTTTCCCCAAGAAACTCAGCTCCTATGAAAACTTAAAAGCCATCAATGAGGTGTATAAGTTTGAAGGCTTGCAACAGCCGACGCCAGATAATATATTGGAGTATTACAGGACGCAGGAAAAACCATATGAATACCCCAATACAGATTGGCAAAAAGTAGGATTAAAAGATTATGCCACTGAACAAAGACATGATTTGGCGATCACTTCAGGATCTGAACGGTTAACGTATTATGCATCGGGATCTTATTACAACCAAAATAGTAATCTAAGAACTGATAATAATAACAACAAGCGCATTACGTATCGGTTAAATACAGTTAGCAACTTTAAAGAGGTACATTTAAAAGTTACGGCAGGGTTGGATGGCTATATTGAAGATAATGTTCTTCCGAGTTCTTCTACTGCATCTTCGTATGCGGCATTTTATCAACATATACAACAAAAGCGGTCTTCGCAATTAGCTTATAACGAATTTGGACTTCCATCTTCCAATACGACCGATAACCCTGCCGTCGAACTGTCAGATGCCTCGGGTTACAATAAGTCCAATTCCCGCATATTTAATAGTATACTTTCGTTTGAATACGATGCGCCGTTTCTCGATGGTCTGACCTTAAAAGCCAATGGGAATTATAATATGTGGAACTCCAAAAATAAGCTGTGGAATTTAACCGCTCCTTCCTATGCAAATAATAGTACCACGCCCATTTTGGGCAATCCACCAAATCTGACAGCAACACGTGGAGAAGGGAGTACCTTATTATTGCAAGGATATTTGCTGTATAATAAAAAATTCGGTGACCATTCCTTTGATTTTACGGGGGTTTATGAACAGGCAAAAAATCTGAGTAGCTCCGTTTCTGCAACTCGACAACAATATCAGATCTTATTTGACCAGTTTATAGCCGGGCCAACAGTTAATCAATTGGCGAGTGGTTCGGAATCTGAAAGTGGTCGCGCCGGCTATGTAGGTCGTCTATCTTATAATTACAAATCCAAATATTTTTTCGACGGATCACTTCGTTACGACGGTTTGGATCTATTTCCGAAGCAAAGACAATGGGGAACATTTTATGCGCTCTCCGGTGGTTATGCAATCTCGGAGGAATCCTTTTTCCAATCGTTGCGCGAACGTAATATTTTAAATTACCTCCGTCTGCGTGGGTCCTATGGTTTAGTGGGGAGTGCAGAAGGTATTTCTCCTTTTTCATACGTGCCTGGCTATAGCATTAACGCCAATACATGGGTTGTAGAAGACAAGCCCGTGCAAGGATCCTCTGAACCAGGCAGTTTGCCAAGTACCAATTTCTCTTGGTATAGCATACGCGAACGGAATTTTGGACTGGACTTTGCCTCCCTAAGTAACCGACTCACAGGTACATTCGATTACTTCTACAAACGAACGACGGGCTATGTTGTTGCCGACACTCGCTATGCCGCAACCTTGGGGATAGGTCTCCCACCAATAAATTTTGACGCAGGGGCTTTCCGTCGACATGGCGCTGAATTTAACTTAACATGGAATGATAGAAAAGGAGATTTTACCTATAAAGTGGGCATAAACTTTACTTATTTCAATCAATTATGGGAACGTAATCCAGCTGAAGACGAAGCTGCCGTGAAAAACCCTTATACAAGGGAAACCGGTATTGTTGATTTGGGGATAGTACGTGGCTATATTAATCAGGGATATTATCAAAACAATGGAGACCTGCTGTATGGCCCGCGAAGGATCAGCTCAATCAATGTGATCGCCGGAGATCTGCGTTATGAAGATTTCAATGGCGACGGTAAGCTGGATGGTGCTGATCAGGTCCGTGTTGGAAGTAATTCCTTTCCCCGGATTAATTATGGTACAACCTTCGACTTGGGATATAAGGCTTGGAGCCTATCTGCGGTGATTATGGGATCGGGCAATCGTGACCGTTACCTTGGTAGCATGATTCAGGGATCAAGTGCTCAAAATATATTGATTTATGGTTTTCAGCAAGACTATTGGCGTTTGGATAATACGGATGCATTATTTCCTAGACAAGTATCCACAACAGGTGTGAACGGCAACAATAACTTCGTAACCAGCGATTTCTGGATTTTGCCTTCACGCTTCGTCAGACTCAAATATTTCCAACTTGGCTACGACTTAAAGGCTCAGCTATTAAAAAACACCAAATTCAAACAATTCCGTGTGTTCGCCAGCGGTACCAATTTATTGACCTTCTCGAATACAAAGAAATTTTTTGTAGATCCTGAGTCTGATCAGAACAATGAGAATTATCCCATTCAACGTACGATTTCTTTGGGTGTAAATGTTGGATTTTAAGTAGATAGTAAAAATGAAAAAATTAAATAAACTCTCCTATATAGCCTTTGGATTAATGGTGGCAGGTACCTTTACAGCTTGTAAAGATGTTTTGGATACGCAGCCTTATGATAAAATCGGCGAAGATGTCATCTGGAACAGCCGTGCCAATGCCGAAACCTTTATCTATAGTACTTATGGCATCATGAACAGTTTCGCCGGTGGACCTGCTACTGACGCATGGACGATGAACCTGATCAGCATGGACGGTACCTATAACGGCGCGAACGGTGTTTTCACGGAGCGCCTTGATCGCACATCGGATATGGGCTTTAATAATTGGGCTGAAATAAGACGATGCAATGTCATTATCGCTAAAGTAACAAGCTCAGCAGGGATTACAGAAGCTGACAAAAAGGAGCTAATTGCTGAAGCCAAGTTCCTTCGGGGTATGTCGTATTACAACATTGCGCGAAAAGTTGGTCGTATTGTTTGGATAGATAAAGTACTGACGCCCGATGATGAGCTTCTCCTGCCAAGTACAGCTACGCCAAGTGAATCTTACCAATATATCATTAAAGATCTTGAAGAAGCCGTGGCCGGTCTTTCTACGGAAAAAATCGGTGGTAGAACCAATAAGTATGTGGCGGCTGCATTGTTAACAGAAGTTTGCCTACAAGCACTGGCATATGAAAATTATCCCAAACCAATTACTGTCAACCCCTCCAACCCACTGTTGAAAAAGGTGCTAGAATATGGTGAACTGGTCCAATCCGGAGGCTATCAGCTGGAAGCAGATTATGGCGGAATATTTAACGAAGCCAAGCCCTATTCAAAAGAAACGATTTATGGAATTTACCGGAAAGCAATCAATACTTCTTGTGATGGCACACCGATGCAGGTGATGATTCCGAACTTGAATAATGACAATATAAAACAGGCAGGGGGAAGTCCACTGTTGAAATCTCCGATCAAGATTTTTGAAGCATGGGGCGATCATGGACCTTCTCAGGATTTGGCCGATGACTATCTTGTCGTTGATGCGGAGAACCCGCAGACGGCGCTACGCTGGGACAAAACTTCGCAGTTTAAAAAGGCCGTTGACGAACAGGCTACCATCGCCACAACCATAATTCCTCGAGCAAGCGGGGAAAAAGAGTTAAATCGCGGGACGATAAAGGTCGGTAGCAATGCAACGATTTGGAGTTTGACCAACCAAAATCGCGACGCACGTTGGAATGCTAGCGTTTTAAGCGACTCTTCGGCCGTTTTTTATGGTGAAACCCTTACTACGGATGTGAAAGGTAACTCCGGGCGCTGGCTCAAATTGAACGGTTTTGCTTATTATACATCCCTGACGAATATGTACTGGCGGAAAAGTGTTTACAATAATGTGAATCCCCGAATTTACGTTGGCGTTCCCACCGATTACCATTATGTGATTACCAGATTGGGACGGGTATACCTCAATATGGCGGAAGCTTACCTTTTGCAGAAAAATCTGGCTAAGGCTTTGGAGTTGATGAACAAAACCAGAGTGGTACATGGTCAGCTTCCACCGAGTCAGGCAGCTGATCTTGCAGCAGCATGGACCGATTACAAACGCGAACGGAGAGTTGACCTTGTATTGGAAAATGATTATTACTGGAGTTTGCTGCGCTGGGGCAGATATGGTGGTGATGCGAATCACGGAAACCCATCAGGTGGTACCATTCCGGAATTGACAACGCTACCTAAAGTGATGGATATCAGTAAAGACAGAAAACATTTTTCGGTTGTACAGGGTGCCTTTTTCTCATCCAATGACATCCGGGAGTTTGATGCTAAACGGAGATACCTCTTTCCGATAGCGCAAAGTTATCTTGACCGAAATAGCAAATTTGGCCCTCAAAATCCAGGATGGTAATTAAGATTATGAAACGATTTAAAATGAAAAGATTACTACTTATTGCATTGCTGCCACTGTTTGTGGTATCGATGAACAGCTGTTTGAAAAAAGATCTTCCTGATTATGAAAACTGGGATCTGAATAACATTGATAATGTTTATGTGGAGTACCGATACGAAGGTGGGAAAATAATGAATGGTCAACCCGTCATCGAATACAAACGATTGGATGTAGAGAAAAAAGTCAATACTTCCAACAACAGCATTGAATTGAACATCCAAGTACCGGCTGCTTCGGGCTCTTTCACCGAAGAAATTCGAAAGAAAGTCCAACAGAATTACCTTTGGGTGTATACCGATATTTCTACGGCGGCTAAAATTGCTCCTATCGGAGATACGCCAAAACTGGGGGATCCGGCAGACCTAAATAAAGAACTTCGTTATCAGGTAACTGCAGCAAACGGTAATAAGAAAGATTGGGTCATCAAGGTGATAACCTTTAAAAATTAAAATTTTATAAAAAAATTGGATTATGCCTTTATGATACTAGGGAAGGCATAATCCGATATTTTAAGAACTGAGCATGCTGTAAGAACGCTGCTGCAGATGCGGTAACTTTCACGTTTATAAATTATAAGATGAGCTAAATGAATCCAAAAAGAAGAAGTTTTTTGAAACTGGCAGGACTTTCCAGTTTAAGTGTGTTGTCCAGTGGAATATTCGCAAAGTCTCAACAGGTATCAGCACCTGAAGCTGTAGATCGTTTTGAGACCCCAAAACAAAAGTTTAATATGTGTGGCTATGCCGCTCCCCGAATGGATAAGGTACGCATCGGGTTTATCGGTGTCGGCAATAGAGGCACTTCGGCGGTATACCGAATTGCGCACATTGATGGAGTGCAAGTGAAAGCAATCAGTGATATCCGTCGTGGGGTCGCCGAACGCGCAGCTAAATATGTCAAAGGGGAAGCACCCATTATTTATGCCGACAAGGAAGAGGAATGGAAAAAATTATGTGATCGATCTGATATTGATCTGGTCTATATTTGTACCCCTTGGCATCTACATACGCCCATGGCGCTCTATGCGATGAAAGCCGGAAAACATGTCGCTGTAGAGGTGCCCATTGCAACGACCGTGGATGAATGCTGGCAACTGGTAGAGACCTCCGAGGCGACCAAAAAGCATTGTATGATGCTTGAAAATTGCTGTTATGATTTTTTCGAGCTCTTGACTTTGAATATGGCCAGGCAGGGTTTATTTGGTGAAATCCTGCATGGGGAAGGGGCATATTTGCACGATCTCTTAGATAGCAATTTTGCAAAAGATAGCTATTATGATATGTGGAGACTCAAAGAAAACTATCGTAATGGCAATTTGTATCCTACGCATGGTCTGGGGCCTATCGCTCAGTTGATGGATATCAATCGCGGAGATAAAATGAGCTATTTGACTTCGATGTCGTCCAATGATTTCAGTATGCATGCCAAAGCCCTTGAATTGGCTGCCAATGATCCTTTTTATAAACCCTATGCGGGCAGAAGCTTCCGCGGAAATATGAATACAACGACTATTCGTACGCAGAAAGGCAGGACCATTATGTTGCAGCATGACGTCTCTAGCCCAAGACCCTATTCACGTATACACCTGGTTAGTGGCACCAAGGGAATGGCCCAAAAATGGCCCGAGCCCGAAAGGATTGCTTTTGGTCATGACTGGATCTCCGCCGAAGAGATGAAAAAGCTCGAACAGCAATATACACCGGAGATTGTACTGAAAGTAGGCGAGATGGCCAAAAAGGTAGGTGGCCACGGTGGAATGGACTTTATGATGGACTGGAGACTGATTGATTGCCTTCGCAATGGTTTGCCATTGGATCAAGATGTCTACGATGCTGCGCTGTGGAGCGTCATCGCTCCGCTGAGTGAACGTTCCGTTAAAAATAGGTCGAATAGCGTAGACATCCCTGATTTTACAAGAGGGGCTTGGGCCAGCAATCCTAAAATTGAGCTTACCTTAAAAGGCGGCGGAAATACTGGAATGAAATAAAATTTTAAAAAGTAAAAATGAAATATAGTTGTATAGCCCTTGCTTGTTTGTTATATGCTACTGCTGTTCATGGACAATACGAAATGAATTTGAAAAATGCTGGAAAAGTTCCTTTAAGCTATCTCAATAAAGTGGGCATCGGACCGAAAGGAAAAGAAATTCGTATTAATAATATTTATATGGAAGAAGGCGGGAAACCTGTCCTTCCCGTGATGGGGGAATTTCACTATGTGCGTATGGATCATCGTTATTGGCGCGATGCACTGCTCAAAATGAAAGCATCGGGCATCAATATGGTCGCAACTTATGTCATGTGGAGCCTCCATGAAGAAACCGAAGGGAAACAAAATTGGTCAGGCAATTACGACCTGAGACGGTTTGTTGAGCTGTGTGCCGAACTTGATCTCAAAGTACATCTTCGTGCCGGCCCCTATTGCAACGCCGAAATGCAGCATGGAGCATTGCCTGAGTGGATTGTAAATAATAAAGCATTGGTGATCCGAAGCAATGATCCTTTGTACCTCAATTATTCTAAAAAATGGTATCAGTCAGTTTATAAACAAGTCAGGGGACTGCTTTACAAAGACGGCGGGCCAATTGTGGCTTTACAGCTGGAAAATGAATTCGTTAAGAAAGGTCTTGTGGTCTCTCATTTGATGAACTTAAAAAAGCTGGCAAGAGATGCTGGCTTTGATGTGCCTTTGTATACCATGACACACTGGATGGATAGCGAATACCCCAAAGGGGAGGTCGTACCCTATGGTGGCTTTTATATTGAAACACCTTGGGTCACCAACAATGGTAAAATTACACCACCTACAAATTTTGAGTACTTTACGTACAATAGGCTATCGGATAATATTGGCACAGATATCATCAAGGTCGAAGGGAATGTGGAATCTTTCGACGGATCAAAAAACGATTCTCCATTTTTTACCTGCGAGGTAGGGGTAGGGGCACCTACTTTTTATCATCGTAGGGCTGTTGTTCCTGAGGAAATGGCCGGCGAAAATATCAATCTGCGCCTGGGGACAGGGGTGAATCTCATGGGCTACTATATGTATGTTGGAGGTACCAATCCACGTGGTGAAAAGAATACCTACGGGAATGGACCCTATTTCGGTTACGATTATCAGGCGCCAATCCGCGAGTTTGGAACATTGGGGGGCGTGATGAAAGAGACCAAAAAACTCAATTACTTCATAAATGATTTTGGAACCCAATTAGCGCCCATGCTCGCGTATCTGCCACTGAGCAACAAGAACAAAGACAACTTGCAATGGGCTGTGCGTTCGGATGGAAAATCAGGTTTTCTTTTTGTATCCAATTACCTTTACCGCTACGACAGACCAACATACGAGAAGGTACAATTTAAATTGCAACTCAGGGACGAAGAACTGGCCTTTCCAAGAAAACCGGTCGATATCGTTAATAAATCCTATTTCTTATGGCCTTTTAACCTGGATATGGCCGGTGTCAATTTGAAATATGGCACAGTACAGCCGATAACAAGTCATCGTGAGGGTAAAATAACCAGTTATTTTTTCTTTGAAGATGATGGAATTTCAGCAGAATATTTAATTGATGCGTTGGGTATCAAAACAATTCATGGGCAAGGAGCAAAAGTGTCCAAAGAAAAGAATCGGTATTTTGTTTCTGGTATTGTGGCCGGAAAAGAGTCTGTGATTACCATTACAAGGAATAATGGGGAACAGGTCAAGCTAGTGACACTTACCGAAAAGCAATCTGACGACTTCTGGAAAGGTAAGCACGGGCAAAAGGATTTTGTTGCATTGACCAGTTCAAGCCTGACCGTGGATGACAACAAGATATTAATAACGGGAGACGAGGCAAGCCAACAAATTAGCTTATATCGTCCCTTAAAGCTAAAAGCTTTTGAAAATAAACTGTATCAGGGACAAAAGTTAGCTCAGTTGCAGGCGGCAGTCACGGTATTGGGGCCAATGGATCAAGCCAGTTGGATACATACGAAAACAGGTACTGTATTGAAGAAAACATTTGATGGAACTTCTTTGGCCAATGTATCGGAAGCGACATTGCGTTTTAGTTCGGACAAAGATGTGAAGCTGCGCTGGAATGGCAAAGAAGTTTCCGCGAAATCTGTCGGGGAGTATGCAAAAGCCGATGTTAAAGCTCATATCCTTTCGGGAAGCAATGAAATCCGTTTTGAATCGGAGGGAAATGATGCGAATCTCATTGCAAGCGTAGAAATCCTCTACAAAAATGGTGTTCGCAAGGTATGGAATACGGACGATACCTGGTTAAACGAGGAAAATAAACCAGTGGGAGCCAATGGTGGCAAAGCAAAGCCTGCTCATTATTCTGCCGAGGAAAGATTGGGGCTATTTGTCTTTGATCTGCCTGATCTGATGCAATTCAAAGACGATGTGCGTTTGCAGCTAAGTTACTTTGGTGATAAAGCAACGGCCTATATCGGCAATGAACCATTTACAGATACCTACAACAACGGCGCGCCTTGGCTACTGGGTGTTAGCCGTAAAAAGGAAGAACTGAATACGAATAAGTTGATCGTACGCATCACAGGATTTGGGGCGGATACGCAAAATATTTTTTTGGAGGATAATGTGGATCGGATAAAAAGCCAATACCCAGCAATTAAGACCGTCAATATACTAAAAAACTATACGTATATAGTTGACTGACCTATTAGCCTGACAATGATTAAGGCTTATATACTCTGCCTTATGCGGATCCTAGCATGTACAAAAAAGCCAAGATAGTGGTCTAAATAGCTAATATAGCGTACTAAAAAATGCAGATAATTGTAAATATTTGATAAAACTTTCAACAGAAAAAGATGAGGATAGTAATTTTGATCCTATTGGCAATGATAAATTTTTGGGTGAAGGCGCAGACCATTGATGTGACCGAGTTTGGAGCCAGTCCGAATAGTCTTGTTGATGCAACTGTGCCCCTAAAAAAGGCGATTGAAGCAGCCAAAGGAAAATCGGATGTGATTTTAAATTTCCCTAAGGGGAGGTATGATTTTTGGCCCGATCATGCTACCGAAACCAATTATTTTATTTCGAATAGTTCGTCGGAAAGTGAATTCCCTGTAAAAAGGCAACGTGTGGGTTTATTGTTTAAAGACCTTAAAAACCTTAAGCTCGAGGGGAACGGGTCTATCTTTGTATTTCATGGTAAAATGATTAGTTGGGTGCTGGATAGTTGTGAAAATATAAGCCTGCGCAATTATACGGTGGATTATGAGCGTCCGGGGATGTCTGAAATGACCATCCGATCAATATCCCCTACACAGGTGATTGTTGCTGTCCATCCCGATAGCAAATTCACGCTAATTGACGGAAAGGTACAGTGGTACGGTGAGCAATGGATACCGAACCCCAAAGGTTTCTTTTTGGCCCGGGTAAATCCCTATCAGGATAAGATTTTTTACAGTAACTGGGCTCCTTTTCAAGCGAGCAAAGCCGAAAAAATTGGATCCTTTGGAATTAAATTTACAGGCGATTTTTCCAAATTTAAGGCGGATACGGCGGATGTTCTTACACTTCGCGATGCTATACGGGACTATGTGGGGGTGTTTCAAAATCGCAGCAAAAATATCAGCCTGCACAATGTGCATATGAATAATATGCATGGTTTGGGTATCGTATCTCAATTTTGTGAAAATTTATACTATGACAGTGTCTACGTCGAACCTGCGAAAGGCAGCGGCAGGGTGATTGCTTCATCTGCTGACGGGATGCATTTTTCGGGCTGTAAAGGCCAGATTACCATTAATAATTGCCGGTTTAGCGGTTTACATGACGACCCGATCAATGTGCATGGTACGCATCTAAAAGTAAAGGAAATGATATCACCAACGCAATTGACATTGCGATTTATGCATCACCAAAGTTATGGTTTTATGGCATTTTCCAGAGGTGATACAGTCGCTTTTTTGCATGCAAAGGCTTTGCAGATCTACGGCCAAGGGGTCATCAAGGCCGCTAAGTTGGTCAATGACCGTGAAATGCTGATCGAATTGGAAAAACCTGTCCCCAGCCAACTTCAACTGGACGATGCACTGGAAAATATCAGCTGGACACCTGCACTTACGCTAACCAATTCCCGGTTTGAACGTACAATCTCCAGGGGAACGCTGGTCACCACACGACGAAAAGTCCTGATCGAAAACAATGTGTACTATCGTACGGGCATGCATGCTATCCTGATAGAAAATGATGCCATGGGCTGGTATGAGTCGGGTCCGGTGAGCGACGTCACGATTCGTAACAATCAGTTTATAGCATGTGGATATAACAGCGCACCCGAGAGCTATGCTATTAAGATCAATCCGGAAAATAGCGAACGGATCAAAAACTATTATGTTCACAAGAACATCCGGATAGTGAATAATTTCTTTAAACTGGAGGCTTCGCCGCTGTTGTCCGCAAAAAGTACCATGGGTTTGCTCGTTGCCAATAACCGGGTAGAAAAATCGAATAGTGCTTCTGGTGGCGAAGTAAGGCCAGCGTTCAATCTCATCGATTGTACGCGCGTACAGATTAAGGGAAATAAATTTGAAGGAGATAAGCCTGAAATACGTGTGCGCGGAATGGCGAAGGAAGATATGAAATCGGATATCAAATTTGAAATACCAAATTTAAACTAAGAAGTTCCTGATTTTTATTCAGATTTTTATAGAATAACTAAATTAATGATGAGAGTTTTTTTTACTGCGCTTATTGCATGTGTTTATACTGTTGCCACGGCACAGGAAAACAATGCCCTGAAATTATGGTATACCAAACCGGCAACACAGTTTGAAGAGGCTATGCCGCTGGGAAATGGCCGCTTGGGGGCAATGGTTTACGGCGGAACTGATAAAGAACGTATATCTTTGAATGAAGCCACCTTGTGGTCCGGAGGCCCGATTGACGCCGCGAAGGTAAATCCTAATGCAAAGCAATATTTGCAGCCCATCCGGGAAGCATTATTTGCCGAAGATTATAAAAAAGCAGATTCCTTAGCACACTTTATGCAGGGGCCTTATTCGGAGGCCTTTATGCCATTGGGTAATCTGTTTTTCAGCTTTGCCAACAAAGGCGAGGTAAGCGATTACCGCCGAGAGCTGGATATTCAGCAGGCTATTTCAACGGTGAGCTACCGCATTGGAGAGACCAGCTATACCCGGGAGACCTTTGTCTCTCACCCCCAACAGCTGATTATTTTTCGCTTAACTGCGCAAGGAAAGGATAAACTCAATTTCTCCTGTCATTTTGATAGTAAATTGCTGTCTAAAAGTTTGGTCAAGCAAGGGATGCTGCAGATGAAAGGTTGGGCTCCAGTGCATACCGAACCAAACTATAGGGGGAATATTGCAAATGCGATTGTCAATGATACGACAAATGCCATGCGTTTTGTTTCCATGCTCAAAGTATTGAAAACGGATGGTAAACAACAGCTGCGAGATTCTACGCTAAGTGTCAGTGGTGCTACGGAAGTTGTGCTGGCCTTGTCAATGGCGACCAGCTACAACGGTATTGATAAAAATCCGGGCAAGGAGGGGGTAGCCGAGGCTAAACTGGCGGCTGGTTATCTTTCAGAAATCGGCAATCCTGATTATCAAAGTTTAAAAAAAGCCCATTGTGCTGACTTTGGGAAATATTTTAATCGGGTATCCCTAGCGCTAGGTGACACTGAAAACGAGAAACTGTCGACCATAGACAGGCTCAATCGCTTTGCTGCGGGGCAAACCGACAATAGTCTGATCGCTCTTTTTTATCAGTATAGTCGATACCTTTTGATCAGTTCTTCACGCGATGGAGGCCTTCCTGCTAATTTGCAGGGAATCTGGAACGAATCGGTACGTCCACCCTGGAGCAGTAACTACACGACAAATATCAATGCCGAAATGAACTATTGGGGAGCGGAGGCCGCGAACCTTCCGGAAATGCATCGGCCATTATTTGATTTTATCGCCAGATTGGTAAAACCGGGGCATATTACTGCGCACAACTTCTATAATGCCAGTGGTTGGGCAGCCCATCACAACAGCGATATGTGGGCGATGACCAATCCGGTGGGAAATAGTGGCGAGGGGGATCCTTGCTGGGCCAATTGGCCGATGGGCGGTGTCTGGTTGAGCACTCATCTGTGGGAGCACTACGCCTTTACAAAAGATGAAGTTTTCCTACGGGACCGGGCTTATCCATTAATGAAAGGTGCGGTACAGTTTTGCCTCGACTTTTTGATCGCAGATAAACAAGATTATTTGGTTACCGCACCGTCCACCTCTCCGGAAAATGTATATATCACCGATAAGGGCTATGTTGGACAGACCTTATATGGCAGTACCGCTGATCTGGCAATGATAAGGGAGCTATTTGCTGACTATTTAAAATCAGCGACAATATTAAACATCGATCATAAGCTACAGGCCCTAGTAAAGCAGGCTTTGGCCAAAATATATCCTTATCAGATCGGAAAGGCTGGCAATTTGCAGGAATGGTATCATGACTGGACGGATAAAGAACCCCATCATAGGCATTTGTCCCATCTGTTTGCAGCGTATCCAGGCTACACAATTACAACAGCGGAAACGCCTAAGTTAGCCGATGCGGTACGTAAATCCCTTGAATTAAGGACCAACGAAGGAACGGGCTGGGCAATCACCTGGAGAATTAATTTGTGGGCGAGGATGCAGAATGGCGAACGTGCTTACGATGCTGTTAAAAAGCTGATGCGCTTTGTTGGTAAAGATGCCGCCATTAAATACGGCGGAGGGGGCGTTTACGCTAATTTATTTGGTGCACATCCACCTTTCCAGATTGACGGAAATTTTGGTGGTGGAGCAGGTATCTCTGAGATGTTGCTTCAAAGTCATCAGGGTTATATTGAGCTGTTGCCGGCACTTCCTGAGGAATGGCAGACAGGTGCAGTCAAAGGTTTTGTGGCACGGGGTAATTTTGTGCTTGACTTTACTTGGGACAAGGGGCAGTTAAAAGAGGTAAAACTACTTGCCCGGAAAGGAGGAACCTGCGAACTCAAGTATAAGGATCAAGTGAAAACAGTCCGTACACAAGTGGGGAAAAGTTATGTGTTGACGTTCTAAAAAAATGCTAGCCCTTGACATCTAATAGCATCTTCGTACATGGCTGGATGTCCATGCGGACGCCAATAAACGCTTGGTTGCCGATTATGTTCTTGCAGGTAGAGAAGGTTTTTTGAGTTCGCATGCCGAATTAGATTATAGGCCGCTTAAAAGAAATGATCAGGTGAACGGATCGATAACGCTCAAATTTAATTAAATTTAGGGAATCAACGGTATTGAACTTTTTAGGAACCTAAAATAAGCCTGAAAAAAAAATGAAATATAAAATTTCTTACCTAAGCTGTATCCTGCAGTACGGCTTATTTATTTTATTATCGACTATCGCTGGGCCGGGTATGGGGCAGCGCAAAGCGAGTACCGACCGGGTCACCTTGGAAAAAAATGGAGCTAGTGATTTTAACTTAGCTCAAAATATGAAATTGGGTGGTTCAAACTTAGATTTTCACGGATTTGAGGGCTATAGTTTTTCGTTTCATGGACGTGAGGCCAAGATTATCCGTCCAAAAGTCACAGCAGTTGGACACCCCTGGGTATGGCGCTCCCGCTTTTGGGGCCATGAACCGCAGGTAGACATAGGTCTGCTCGAGCATGGCTATCACGTGGTATACTGTGATGTCGCCGAGCTTTTTGGAAATGAAGAAGCATTGACAATCTGGGATGGGTTTTACCGAAAGTTACAGGATGGTGGGCTCAACAAAAAATCGGCTATGGAAGGAATGATACCATTGCTCCATGTTGTCGGTGATAAGGACGATGTAGTTCCTATCGCCGAAAACGCCTTGCCATTTGCGGAGGAGATTCGTCGCGCGGGTGGCAGCATTGAGATCATCCATAAACCCGAGGTCGGACATCATCCGCATTGTCTGGTAGATCCTAGTCCGATTATAGATTTTATACTGAAAGCAAACAGTAAATAGCGGCTAGAGTCATCGCTTCCTTTGGCTAAACAAAAAGCCACATCAACAAAGCTTGATGTGGCTTTTTGTTGCTGTATTTTATTGGATACCTGAATCTTATATGGGATAAAATAGTTTTAATAATTGATTTCCAAGTTTTAGTTTCTCGATTCGATCTGTAATAATTTTGGTTAATAATAGCGCTGTAGACCGAGGCGAATCCATGGTGCCGTCGTTTACCGATGCTGAATTATAAACTAACTTATTATTATTTATGAAAGAACTGTTGACCAATAAAAAGCCTAGGGATCGTATGGGCAATTTTGACCTGTTGAAGGCTGGAATGGGAGTAGGGATACTTGCCATGTCTATTTGCTATGGACAGGATTCATTTGCCAAGGGGCGGCCCGAAAGTGAAAAGATGTTTACCATCCAATGGTCTTACAAAGGCGGACTGAATAGCAAAACACAAAAGGCAGAACCGGTTCTGATCGAAGGAACCGTGCGGAATAAAAAAGGCGAGCGACTGGCTGGTGTAACGATATTGTCTAAAGAGGATAGTAAAATCGGAACAAAAACTGACGATGAGGGCCATTTTTCCATCCGGGTGGCTGATCGTTCGACCTTGATTGTTCGCCATGTAAATTATAGAAATCAGGAATTCACTGTCCATGGGACGCAAAAGAATGTAGAAATTGTTCTGGATGATAATGATATCGCCTTGGATCAGGTCGTTGTGGTTGGTTTTGGTACGACCAGTGTGAAGAAAAACTCTACTGCCATCGCTTCTTTTGATGCGAAAACAATTGAAAACTTACCCTTTGGAGACATGGGATCGGCTTTGCAGGGAAGAATTCCCGGAGTGATCGTGCAGCAAGGCTCGGCCGAACCAGGACAAAATGGCGCCAGTATTTCCATTCGTGGCAATGGTACACCGCTTTATGTAATTGATGGATTTATCTCTACACAACAGCAGTTTTTTAGCCTCAATAAAGCGGATATCAAATCGATGACGATTTTGAAAGATGCGGCCTCAACAGCAGTGTATGGGATGAATGCCGGAAATGGGGTTGTGCTGATTACCACCAAACAGGGCGATTCGGGTAAACTCAATGTCAACTACCAGGCAAACTTTGGCTTTAATACGCCTTCATACCAAACCAAACGCATGGATGCCTATCAGTATGCCACAGCGATCAACAACCTTAATCAGGCTTTGGGAATGGGAATTAACTCCTTCAAGACGACTGAAGAAATGGAGGATATCAAAAACAATCTCAGTAACTTTACCAACTGGGAAAAAGAGTTGACGCGGAGGTTTGTACCGCAACAGGATCATACGCTTTCACTGAATGGGGGTAGTGAAAAACTGCGTTTCTTTGGTAGCCTCAATGCATTTAGTCAAGAGGGTATTTATAAAGCCAAATCACTGAATTATCACCGGTATACCTATCGGAGCAATGTGTCGAGCAACTTCGATAAAATCGGACTGAAACTCGATTTCAATGTCAATGGATATATCCGAAATGAGGATTATCCTCCGGCAAGTGCCTATACGATCTATAGTAGGCTGCGCGATCGTAATCCATTTGAAAAACCTTTTACATCCAGCGGCCAGATATCAAACCAGTTTGACAACCCTGCATTGGCCTTGCTGAGCCCGGGTTATATCAAGTTAAAGACGGTGTATAATCAACTATCGGGGGCACTCAATTGGAACGTGCCATGGATCGAAGGGTTAAGCCTCGGATTTAATGGGAATTTTAACATCGAATCTCAGGATCGTGTAGACTGGGTCGAAACGGCTACCTATTACGATGAACAGGGAAATGCAACAAAAGAAGATCCTACAAACATTAGTGTCGGACGCTCTTCTTATATGACCCAAAATTTTGACGTCAATTTCAGAGCCGATTATCGGCGGACATTTGGTGATGGCCACAATGTGGAAGCAACCCTGGTTCAAAACATGCGTCAGTATTATAGTAATGCCTTAAATGCCGGCTCCCGAGGATTCTATACCACTGCGATCAAGCAGATCCAAAAAGGTGATGCAGAGTTGATCACAGCGAGCAATACCGAAGGCAAACAGGCGTGGATGGGTTATGTGGGTAAGTTTCACTATGATTATAAACAGCGCTATATTTTTGATTTTGCCGGACGTTATGACGGTTCGGACAATTTTATATCAACCAAAAGATGGGGCTTCTTCCCTTCATTCTCTGCTGGTTGGGCGCTTTCTGAGGAAAACTTCTTCAAAGATATAAAGGCCAAAAATGTCTTGACTTATTTGAAATTGAGGGGCTCTTACGGGCAAATTGGCCTCAATGATGCGGATCACTGGGCATATGCTTATCTCGCCACCTACAACTACAATACAAATGGGTATGTGGTGGACGGGAAGTTGGTCAATACGGTTACTCCTGGTGCGCAGCCAAGTATCAATATGACCTGGTATACGCGTTCGAAATACAATATAGGAGCAGATTTTTCCCTATTTGGAAATAAGGTCGATGCTGCATTGGACTATTTCTTTGAAAAGACCAAAGGTTATCTCGCCGCCGATAATTCCTATCGCTATACAGATCCCATCGGGTATACGCTTCCGCTGGTGGTGACCGATGCCGAGGACCGGAAAGAAGGACTTGATGGTTTTATCAAATACAAAGACAAGATTGGCAACGTCGATTTTAATGCCGGTTTTAACTTTACCTATTATAAATCGTTTGCCTTTAAAACTAATGAGGACAGTGTCACTCTGGCTAATCCGCGGATTCGTCAACAGGGTAATTACTATGGCTACGTGGGTACTGGTTATGTGGGGGCGCAGTTCTATACGAACCCACAGGATATTCTGAATAATCCCAAACGAGAAACTTCTACAGACCTCAGACCTGGAGATCTCTGGTACCAGGATGTCAATGGTGACGGTAAGATTGATGGGCAGGATCAAGTGCGCTATGGACATAATTCGAGCCCGACATTCGTTTATGGCGTAGACTTGGGTGCAAGCTACAAAGGCTTCAGTGTACAATCTACCATACAGGGAACAGGGATGAAACAAAATTACTTTTCCAATGTGGCCATGGGCTCCGAAGGCGAACGACGCCTGGACTTTCAGTTTCAGAACGACAATTGGTCGCCATCTAATCCTAATGCGACGATGCCAAGACCGGGCAACGCGAGTTTGAACAATAACAATAACTATTCGTCCTCAGACTTCTGGGCCCGCAAGACCTATTATGTTCGATTGAAATCCTTAACCCTATCATATGATTTTAAACATTCGATCATGAAGTCGCAGCAATGGATGAACAACTTGACCCTTTTTGTGTCGGGTGTAAACTTGTTGGCATTTGGTCCATCAGTCAAATATGCTGATCCAGAATCCAACACTTTTGATGGTTACGCATATCCAATGATGCGAACCTACTCCGCAGGATTTTTATTGGGATTTTAATTAAAAAAAAATTATGAAAAAACGTTTGATAATAGGGATGTTGGGCATGACGGTGATGTTCTTCTCTTCCTGTAAAAAGTTTTTGGAAACGACGCCATACGATAAGATTACTGGTGAGCAGACCTGGAATAGTGAAAATTTGACAACAGCCTATATTTACCAGGTATATGCTGATGTATTGGGTACCGATGCCTGGATGTCGGGATATGCACATCCTTATTCGGCAAGGTCGGAAGGAACCACTAAAAATGTGATGGTGGGTACGCTGAACGGTGCCTTTTGGACAAAAGAAAGAGCCGAGCTCATGCTAAAATCAGATAATTATGGTTGGTTAAATTATTCACTTTTGTGGCGTATTAATTCGGCAATTGCCAATATTGAAGCAAGCACGACTTTTTCGAGTGAATTTAAGAACAGGAGTTTAGGGGAGTTATATTTTTTAAGAGCTGCACACTACTTTGTGTATGCCAAACTGTATGGTGGACTGCAATTGATTGACAAAGTCTTGACACTGGATGATGATCTTCAGATTCCGAGAAGTTCAGCCAAGGAAACTTACGATTTTATTCTCGCAGATTTGCAAAGGGCAGCTTCTTCTCTTCCAGCGACTTCTGAAAGAGGAAGAGCCACATCGAATGCGGCAAATGCCTTAATCATGCGTGTAGGATTGCAGGCCGCTGCATATCTGGATGGCGGGACTGCAAATAGCAGCTACTACGATAAGGTAATACAGTCGGGAGAAGCCCTAGGGCTCAGTAATGGCGGGACACAGCTTAGTCCTTATTACAATATGTTTAGATCCTATGAAACTGCAGTTGCGGCCACTGAGTTTATTCTCACCCGTGAGCGTAACAAAACAAATACTTCCCTCTATGATGTGCCTATGCAATATCAGGGACTTTGGTCCACAGGTAAGTTTTCGTCCTATGCGAAAGCTAACTTTCCAATCAACGTCACGATGAATTTTTGGGGAATGGATGGCGGTTCATGGCCGACGCAAGACCTGGTCGATGACTATTTGGTCTCGGATGTAGATGGACAGTTGAAAACCTGGAATAATGCCAGTTATGTCACGACAGGTAAAAATGTGGATGAGAAAATGTATTTCTCCAACAGCAAGAAAAGAGATCAACGCTTTTATGCAACGATACTCTATGATAGCTGCATGTATTTCAACAATCAGGTACGTGTGTTTTTTAGAAGGGACGGAAATGTGAGCAATGCCAATAGCAAGATTAACGAAGGTTCGGTACAGGAATATGGGTACCAGTCAGGAAATACCGAAAATTATAATTCCAGTACGGGCTATGCGATGGTGAAGTATTTTTACGATAACATTGTGAGCCTGCCTTCACCATCTGACCAAAAATTGGACTATGTGTTTTCGGTGCTCCGTTATGGTGAGGCTTATCTCAATATGGCTGAAGCTTATCTCATGAAAGGAGACTTTGCCAATGCAAAAAAATACATGCTGCCGACCATGGTACGTCATGGTGGTTTTTCTGAAAGTAGCGTCAACCAATATCTAAATACACTTTCGGGCAACAATTGGGGAAACTCACTTTTTGAAGCCTATAAAAGAGAACGGAATGTGGAGATGGTTTACGAAAATAACGATCGGTATTGGTCGCTGTTACGCTGGGGCATGCGCACATCGGGTGGTCTGCGTGATGGAGCTTATGTAGGATCTGGATTTGTTATTCCTGAATTGCAGGGCAGCTTACGGGGAATTCGAATTTCGAGAGATGGTAAATCCTATTCTTTTTTTGAAGACAATAATGTCGTTGGGGAAGCTCGATTCTCTGCCAAAAGGTACTTGATGCCAATCAACGAAACATTCCGCTTGAAATCGGGCG
This sequence comes from Sphingobacterium sp. NGMCC 1.201703, assembly GCF_047784615.1. Taxonomy (NCBI): domain Bacteria; kingdom Pseudomonadati; phylum Bacteroidota; class Sphingobacteriia; order Sphingobacteriales; family Sphingobacteriaceae; genus Sphingobacterium; species Sphingobacterium sp. NGMCC 1.201703. The sequence goes on from NZ_JBLOHD010000001.1 coordinate 418,593, forward strand.
TGAAGCAAAATCCGGGATGGGAATAAAAATTGGAATACAGATATAATGAAATTGATTATGCATAGAATAAATCACAAAATAGGGCGTATTTTGCTCGGCGCACTAACGCTCATTGCGATGGGAAGCTGTCTAAAAAAGGGCTATGAAGAGCTGCCAAATTCGCCTGACAACAAACTGACTGCAGTAAGTTATTCATACCGCTTTCTATATAATGATACCATACAGAAAGGAACTCCAATGCAGGAGATTGAGCTTGACCGGGTCTGTGAGGTCGTTTTTAAGAATACCGCGGTAGCTTTTGATACGAATGGACAAAAAGGATATACGTCTACGATTTCGTACGATATCAACTCGGTTAAGAAGGCGGGGCCTTCGGGATCTGTCACCAAGCAGATGTTGTTTGATGAGTTTAAAAAACGGATTCAAAAAGACCAACTTGCTAACCTGTGGGTTACGATCACTGTGTCGGACGTTTCGGTGGTTTCGCCGCTCAATGGAGCTCCGGTACTGGGTAAACCAGGCGATTTTTCACAGGATAGAATGTATCGGGTGACAGCAGCGAATGGTGACGCTCAAGATTATACGTTGAAAACAATCAAGGGTTTTTAAACAGGTGTTAGTTTCAGTAAATTGGTAGGAGTGGGCTGTACTTTTGTACAGCCTTTCTTTTTGATAAGGTTATACGCCCTACAGATCCATCTCTTTACGAAACTCGCGTGGTGTTTTGTTCATAATGGATTTAAAAAATTTATTGAAGTTGGTCAGATTCTGATAACCGCATTCGTAGCAAATCTCTGATATGCTAAGCGTCCGGTCCATCAGCAGTTTACAGGCATGACCTATACGCATCTCATTAACAAAGCGAGAAAAGGGTTTTTGGGTATGGCGTTTGAAAAAACGACAAAAGGCGTTGGGCGTCATGTTGAGCATGTCGCTGGCAGCTTGTAGATTAACCTCCTCCTTAAAGTTGCTCATCACATAAAGGTAAACCTTATTGATGCGCTGGGTCTCCTGCTCACTGAAAGTGGGACGATAACCCTCAGAAGCTAAACTTTCAAATTCATCGGTTTCCTGTAGCAACTGAATAAGGTTGAGGAATTCGATGATTTTTGGAAACCCTTCCTTATCACTGAGTTTTTCCAATAAGACCTGTGCCTTATCGAGTGTTTCACCATAAAAACGAAGTCCACGTTGGGCCTTGCGTATAAATTGCTGCATGGCCTGGATGGTTTGATGTTCGTCAGTCAGGCGAAGTAAGAAATCGGCCGGAAAATAGACAACTATGGCACGGGCACGCAATTCATTGCTCTGCTGCAGAAATAAGTCGTCGTTGCGCCAGATATGTGGAATATTGGGCCCCATCAAGACCAGGTCTCCTTCTGTAAAGGTCGCCACATTGTTGCCCACAATGCGCTTGCCGAAACTTTCCACAATCAGCACCAGTTCACAGAGCTCGTGAAAGTGTAATGGATTGCTTAAAAATTCCTGATCGACCAATTTGACATGGATTGTCTTTTCGCTGGGTGGAGTAAGCTCAATAAATTGAGGTTTGGATAATTTGTTCATACATAGCTACATTGGTTAATGCAAAAATACGTATTTACTGGGATATCAAACAATATTCACTTAATAATATTTTAATGGTTGTAATTAGGGTGTAAATAGTTTTAGTTTTTGTATAACCAGTTGTAGTATTACCGTGTAAGAGCCGCTATCTTTGACAAAGAATGTAACAATGTGATATTGCGTTCCAATCGGGTGGAATTACAACCTATTATGATATGAAAAAACTAAAATTGCTGTTGTTGGCCTTTTTGGGGGTAATGGGGAGCTGGGCAATGGCACAGCAGACCGCTTATCAGTTGCCGGCTAAAGTGACTGGTCTGAAAGCTCCTGTACAATCCTTAAATGGCCAATGGAATTTCAAATTTGATCGCGGTTCGGCTTGGGAAAATATTCAGGTTCCCGGGGAAGCTGTCATGCAGGGCTATGGTATTCAATACGACCAATCTTTTTTTTATAGACGCAAATTTTTGGTACCCAGTCAGTATAAGGGAAAAAAGACGATCATCCGTTTTGATGGTGTGTATAGCTTTGCCAAACTGAGCATCAATGGTAAAGCGGTGACAAGTCATCATGGTGGATTTACACGTTGGGAAGTAGATATTACACCTTATGTGATTTTCGGAAAGCAGAATGAAATTGAGCTTGAAATACAGGATCAACTGGATGATATTTCGTATGCATCGGGCTATGCACACCATCCGATAGGTGGGATCTTGCGGGATGTGACTTTATTTGCAACAGCGGCAAATCCTGTGACCGACTTTAACATCGAAACAGCCTTTGACGCGTCGTATACCGATGCGCAGCTAAAATTGGATTTTGGCGGTTTTGTGGGCAAAGGGGCTGAGATTAAATATACATTGACTGATCCGAACGGCAAAAGTATTATCTTGGATAATCCTGAAAAACCAATTGTAGATGGAGTTAACAACCATGTGTTCCGTGTAGCTGCACCGCTAAAATGGGATGCCGAACATCCAAATCTTTATCGCTTGGATGTGGAAGTGAAAGAGCAGGGGAGGTCTACGTATGCCTTTCATAAATCGGTCGGTTTCCGCGAAGTAAAAGTGGTTAAAGACCAGCTTATGGTAAACGGCAATCCTGTTAAGCTACGTGGCGCCAATCGGCACGATATGCACCCGACCTTAGGACGCAGTGCTTCGGCCTATTACGATAGCCTAGACGTTCAATTGTTTAAAGAAGCCAATATTAATTTTATCCGTACCTCGCATTATCCGCCGACAGAACGTTTCGTCGAATATTGCAACCAGTACGGTATCTATGTGGAAGTAGAGACTGCGATCTGTTTTGTGGATACTTACAGGCAAAAAAATTATGCACCCGGCGCCTCACAAAACGATCCGAAAAAGACGGACCAATACCTAAGCCAATCGCGCGAGATGGTCAATACCTTTAAAAGCCATCCGGCTGTACTTTTTTGGTCCATCGGCAATGAATCAATCTATGGCGACAATTTTAAGCAAAGTCACGACTTGGTGAAGCGTATGGATCCGACAAGACCCATTATCTGGAGTTATCCGGGCTCGCAAACCACCGAACCTAAGATTTATGAAATCCTGAGCATGCATTATCAGGACGTGTATGGTAACTTGACTCAGTTTGGCAAGACCACGCGTAACTTTGAGGGACATGGCATCCCAGCTTTATTTGATGAATGGGCTCATCCGGCCTGTTATACGTATAAAACCTTACAGGATGATCCGAATATCCGTGAATTTTGGGGAATCTCCATGGACATGATGTGGGGCGGGTTGTTTCCGAAGCAAGGGGGCCTTGGTGGTGCAATATGGGGCTATGTGGATGAGGTATTTATGATTCCACAGCAGCTGAAGAAAGGGACTGCTTTTTGGAAGGAATTTTCCCGTACCGCCAAACCTGAAGATTTTCAGGGACAGGCGGTAGGTTACGGTGAATGGGGGATCGTCGATGTCTGGCGGCGCAAGAAACCTGAATTTTGGTCAACAAAAAAAGCGCAATCTCCAGTGTTGGTCACGTTGAAAGGAAAGATAATACCTGATTTTGCCCGCTTTCAGCCACTGACGATTCCCGTATACAATCGATTTGATCATACTTCGCTTCAGGAAATTAAATTGGAATACACCTATGACGGAAAGACCTATACCCTAGGATTACCGGATATTGCGCCGCATCAGAAAGGATATATTCAACTACCTGGTTTAGCTTGGCAACGGGGGGAACAACTGGCTTTGCGCTTTGTGGATAGCAAAGGGATGATACTGGATAGCTACCGTTATCATTTGGGAGAGCACACTGTTAAAATGCCTGAATCGACTCAAAATGGAGGTATTCAGCTTGTTGAAGATTCTGGTCGTTATCTGATTAAAGGCAAGGATTTTAACTTCCCGATTTCAAAAACAACAGGTTTGATTGAAAATGCAACAATTGGCGGTAAAGTAGTGATACAAAAAGGTCCTTTCTTAAACATGGACATTAACCTCAATCATCTGACTGGTGCTGAAGTCCGCAAAAGTGCAAGCAAATACCTGCTCGAAGATAAAAATTGGCAATTGAGCAAGTTGGATGTACGCATCAAAGACAATTTGGCCCTGGTATCGATTACGGGAAAAAATGGCAGTTTATCCATCCAGTTCGATCTAACTATAGATGGTAAAGGAGAAATGAAGACTTTATATCATACCCAGGGGGAGCCCAATGGCTACCTGCGCGAGATCGGAATTAAGTATTATCTCAGCAATGAACTCGATCGTATTACCTGGAGCAGAAATGGTTATTGGAACGATTATCCTCAAGAATCATTTGCGGGCAATGAAGGGTCGGCTAGCTTGTCTTATGTAGGTAACGCACAGTATGGCCAAGAGCCTAAGCAGCCATGGTACATGGATACGCACAACTATTACTATTGGGCAGATAAAGGTGCACGCAGTCAGCATCCACTAACGCAGCAGGCGAAGGGAATGAAAGAGAATATATACTACTACTCCTTGGGTAGTGGCGCAAAGAACCTGATGCATGTGGTTTCTCCATTGGGCGACAATGCTTGTCGTATGGATCGCCTGGAAAATGAACAGTTGGTTTTGTATGTAAACAACAAATGGGATTATCCTGAAATTGCCTGGGGCAATTATTGCAAGACCTTGGAAGCTTCACCCTGTCAGGGAGCTATTACCTTAAAATTCTAATGATATCGCTATGTTGGCTTGGATTGATCAACTCATTTATCTGCTTTATTTTATTGTTGTGGGTGGTTATGGCTATTACATTTATCGACGCAAACACAGTTCGGGTTCACTGCCGCACGACTATTTTCTTGCGGAAGGTTCCTTAAGCTGGTGGGCAATCGGGGCTTCTATTATTGCTTCGAATATCTCTGCAGAGCAATTTATAGGGATGTCGGGCTCGGGTTTTGCGCTGGGACTGGCCATTGCATCCTATGAATGGATGGCTGCTATCGGATTAATTATTGTAGCGGTCGTGTTTTTACCCATTTATCTGAAGAATAAGATTTTCACCATGCCTGGGTTTCTGCGTAAGCGTTTCGATCCACGGGTAAGTATGGTAATGGCTGTATTCTGGGTCTTGGTCTATGTTTTTGTCAATTTGACCTCGATACTTTATCTGGGTGGTTTGGCCATTCAGTCGATTGCGGGGATTCCCCTGTTTGTAGCTGTTTGGCTGTTGGCGGTATTGGCCTTGATTATCGCTTTAGGTGGGATGAAAGTGATTGGTTACACCGACGTGATTCAGGTGGTCTTGTTGATTATAGGCGGGCTCACGACGACCTATATCGCCCTCGATCTCGTGGCGCATACAAAGGGCATGGGACATTGGCTGGACGGACTCCTTATCTTGAAAACGGAGGTGCCTCAGCATTTTCATCTCTTTATCGAAAAAGGACAGATGATAAAACCCGATGGTACCGATGCTTATATGGATCTGCCCGGATGGTCGGTTCTATTGGGTGGCATGTGGGTGATCAATCTATCGTATTGGGGATGTAATCAATATATTACCCAGCGTGCACTGGGAGCCAAAAATCTAAAAACAGCCCAAAATGGGATGTTGTTTGCAGCCGTGATGAAGCTGTTTATGCCCTTGATTGTGGTGTTGCCCGGCATTGCCGCTTATTATTTATACAAAGAAGGTTCGAATCTCAGTTTTGCACAAGGGATGCTTGAAGATAGTACCGTGAAGCCCGATAAAGCTTATCCGCTGTTACTCTCGATTCTACCCACGGGCTTCAAAGGATTGGCTTTTGCTGCTTTAACGGCTGCTATCGTGGCCTCGCTGGCTGGAAAGGTCAACAGTATAGCAACGATTGTGTCTTTGGATCTCTATAAAAATTTAAAAGGTGACGCAGTGAGCGATACAGCCTTGGTGAAGCTGGGTAAATCAACGGTATTGATCGCCTTGGTCATTGGTGCCTCCTTGGCTCCGCTATTGCAGCATCTGGATCAGGGCTTTCAGTTTATTCAGGAGTTTACCGGTTTTATCACACCAGGCGTATTGGCGATTTTTCTAATGGGTATCTTCACAACGTGGACAACACCTAACGCAGCCTTTGCTGGCGCCATTGCTACATTTGCCTATTCTTTGCTCTTTAAAAATTTCTGGTTAGATCAAAGTCCCTTTATGAATCGCATTCTTGTGGTGTTTGTATGTACGGTAGCAACGATGGCATTGGTCAGCCTGCTGGGTAATCGAAACTATCGTAATGATACAGTAATCGTGAATAGAAGTCTTTTTGTGACCTCCAGTGGTTTCAAATTAGTGAGTTTATTCATCCTGGGCGTATTGGTAGCCCTGTATGCCTTTTTGTGGTAACATGATTTAATTGATATAAAAAATGAAAGAAAACTATCTGGTGGAATGGGCAAATGATGAGGAGCTCTTTGAGCTGATCCGTAAGGAACTTTTTACAGCTGTCATTGGGGACGTCATGGATAAAATGGGATTGTTCCATCAATTTCTACCACCCAGTATAAGACCGCTAAAATCCGATCTGTTTTTAATAGGCAGAGCAATGACGGTATTGGAAGCTGATGTCTGCGGGAATGCTGAGGAGCAATCGAAAAATCCGGTGCTGTCAAAATCATTTGGATTTATGCTTGAAGCCTTGGATGATCTGCGCCCGGGCGAGGTTTACATTTGCAGCGGCTCTTCGCCGGACTATGCGCTTTGGGGTGAAATCATGAGTGCAAGAGCAAAAGCATTGGGTGCGCATGGCGCGATTGTCAATGGCTACTCAAGAGACACCGTCGGGATCTTGGCGTTGGATTTTCCTTGTTTTTCCATGGGCTGTTATGCGCAGGATCAGGCACCGCGAGGCAAGGTTATTGACTGGCGTGTACCAATCCGATTTGGAAATGTCCTGATCAAGGATGGCGATATGCTGATCGGCGATATTGATGGTGTCTGCGTGGTACCGCGCGAATATGAACAGGAGGTTTTCGCTCGGGCATTTGAAAAAGCCAGAGCTGAAAAAGTAGTATTGAACAAGGTTATGGAAGGCATGGGTGCCAAAGAAGCATTTGAAAAATATGGAATTATGTAAGGTCAAATTATCCAAAGGAAGCTGGTTGGCGCTGTTGTTGGCCTGTTCCAGCTTAGGAAATCTATCTGCGCAACAAGGTGGACAATTTTTGATGCCCTTGCCTGATCAATTGGCCATGACTAAAACCAGCCGCATTCTTTTGAATGGACAATGGCATTTTAAGGTGGCCGACGCTAAACCCGTGGCCATTCAGGTACCTGGAGAATGGGAAATGCAAGGCCAACATGTTGCTCCGGGCGAAACCGCAGTGTATGAACGCTCATTTGACATGCCTGATGATTGGGAGGGCAATCCAGTATATATCCGCTTTGACGGTGTCAGTTCACATGCGCTTGTGAAAGTTAACGATCAGCTGGTCGGTGAACATGAAGGGGGATTTGTAGCTTTTCAGGTCGATCTGACCGGAAAAGTTAAGAAGGGTAAAAATAAACTGACTGTAGAAATTCAGGCCAATACCATCAGTGATATTCTCTCCTGTGTATCTCAGTATGCGGCACATACTGTGGGTGGAATTTTGCGCAAAGCGACTTTGTTTACCGTTCCTAAGGTGCATATTTCGGATGCGCAGGCCGTCACAGATTTTGACTCAAAATATATTCATGCAACGCTCAGACTTGCAGGCTTGGTTCAAAACAGTTCTAACCAGAAGCAACAGGTTTCACTCCGTTATGTGCTTAAAGATGGCAATGGAAAAATAGTTATTGAAAAATCGTCGGGCGAGATTCAGCTTGGAGCAGGGAGTCATAAACAGATCGAAAGTCTATTGGCAGTGAAAAAACCGATGCAATGGTCGGCCGAAACGCCTTATCTCTATGTTTTGGAAACAGCGCTGATGGTGGATGGCAAGAGGGTACAGACCAATATACAAAAAGTTGGATTTCGGGAAATTGAAGTGCTCAAAAATCAGTTGATGGTGAATGGTAAACCCGTCAAATTGAGAGGAGTGAATAGGCATGCTGTACATCCGTTGAACGGTAGGGCTTCTGATCCAGCAATTGATCGGCAGGATGTCGTTCTTTTTAAACAGGCGAATGTCAATTATATCCGAACCTCGCACTATCCACCATCGGAAGAGTTTTTGAATGCAGCGGACGAGTTAGGTATGTATGTGGAGAGTGAGGCGGCATTGAGCTGGATCCAGCATCATGCCTCACCAATCTGGCGCAAATGGGATTATAAAGACAAGCGTTTCTTGCCTGTCATGCTTGGCGCAAATATCGATAATGTGCTGGGCAACCGCAATCATCCCTCGATATTATTTTGGTCTTTGGGCAACGAATCGCATTGGAGCCCATTATGGGCCGAAGTCAATGCGCGTGTGAAAGCCTTAGATCCAACGCGTCCGACGAGTTTTCATGACCAGACTTGGGGCGGATTTAACAATGGTGGGAGTAAAGCTGATATCGCCAATTACCACTATCCCGGCATTAACGGACCTAAGGCGACAGATACCATGACAAGACCGACTTTATTTGGTGAATACGCTCATTTGTCCACTTACAACAGGCGTGAACTGCTGACCGACCCCGGTATCCGTGAGGCTTATAATGCACCCCTGGTCACTTTTGTTGATTCAATCTATAAACATTCGGCCAACTTGGGTGGCGCAATATGGAGCGGTATCGATGATAGCTTTCACCTTCCCGACGGACGTATTGTTGGGTATGGCCCTTGGGGTCCAATCGATGGTTGGCGTAGACCTAAACCTGAATATTTTGGCATGAAAAAGGCCTATTCGCCCGTCAAGATCAGCACACCGAAACTGAAGGATGGGAAAGTAGTGGTCACTATTGAAAACAGATACGATTTTCTTTCGCTTGATCAGCTCAAACTGTTTGCCATCGTGGATGGTAAACAGATTCCTTTCAAGGCCCCAATCAAACCGCGAACAAGTGGAGAGGTAATATTACCGATTCAAGCTGAATATAGTTCATTGCGGATTATTGCTATGGACAATCAGCAAAATGAGGTTGAAAATGAGCTATTTGAGAAAGTTGTCAAAAATCAGGAAAAGTTTTCGGCAACGGAACTACAGCTCAAACAAGATTCGGCGTATATTTATGTCAAGCAAGGTAAGGTAGATTATACATTCAGCCGAACCTATGGCAAATTACTCGCCGTCCGAAAAAATGGCGAGCTGATTTTGACAAAAGGGCCTTCGGTTGCACTTATTGAAGCCAATGCCGAGGATGGTGGTAAACCAAACGTGGCGGGGGAAACGTATCAGAATAACATAGCCCCATTGAAACAATATGAGCAATATACATTATTTGCGAATGCCATAGAGGCCAAACAGGCAGGCGACAGCGTAAGCGTTGTTGTGGATCTAACCTACCAAAATGGAACAGGAAAGCAAAAATTTATTTTCCTTAAAAATGGCCTTTTACGGGTGGAATATGAGATGAACTATCAACAGGGGAAAGAAATGGATCTCTATCAATCCGGATTGATGATGGAACTGCCTTTATCTTATGATAAACTCGCCTGGGCTCGGAATGGAACATTTTCGACCTATCCTGCCAACCATATCGGACGTAATGAAGGCGAAGCGACATTGCACGCAGCAGCGCTGTATGAAGTGGAAGAGCACGGCAAGCCTCAGGCGAAAGATTGGAAAGATGATGCCAATATATTGGGTTCAAACGACTTTAGGTCGACTAAAACCAATATTTACTGGGCAAGTTTGAAAAGCCCTATGGCAGAGATCAAAGTGATATCTAATGGACATCAGCATACACGGGCCTGGAAGCAGGATCAGCATATTCAATGGTTGATAGCTAATTATTCGAATAATGGCTCAGAGCCTTTTTATGGCTCACCACACAGTTATGGGCGTAAAAAGCTAAAAAAAGGCGACAAGTTAAGCGGACAGATTATTCTTAAGATAAAATAAAATAGTAGAGCAATGAAGATTATAGACGTTAAAGTCTGGTTGGTTGAAGGCGTAAAATACAATTGGACTTTAGTAAAGATTTATACCGATACAGGGCATACTGGTGTTGGTGAAGCGACCAACTGGCCTGGTAGTCCAATAGTTTATGAAGCGGCCAAACATGTGGGGCAGCGGATTGTTGGCTTGGATCCGATGAAAACAGATTTTATCTGGACCAAACTCTACCGCGATCTCAATTGGATCGGACCCTATGGTGCAAGTATGTGTGCCATTTCGGGTATTGACATGGCCTTATTGGATTTGAAAGGTAAGGTGCTTGGGGTACCTTGTTACGAACTGTTGGGGGGCGCTTTCCGTAAAGAGATTTTGTTGTATGCCAACTATTGGTTTACTGGTGGTGGACATAATCCCGAAGACTATGCGCGACAAGCACGAGCAGTCAAAGAAGCCGGTTTTACAGGATTAAAATTTGATCCTTTTGCGCATACAAACTACCTTTATGGGGAAGATCTGGCAGCAAATCTGACCCTGACTGCCGAACAGCAAGATCTCGCTTTTGAAGTGAGTAAAGCTGTTCGTGAGGGGGTAGGCCCCAATTTTGACATTATGATCGAGACACATGCCATGTTAAATTACCGTGTAGCTGTACAAATGGCGCAGCGCCTCTCGGAGCTGAATATTACCTGGTATGAGGAACCAGCAGGACCCGAAAATGCGGATAACTTGCGTGCCATGAGGGAGCGTATTCCCTCGAATGTGTCAATTTGCGTAGGAGAAAGACATTATACCCGCCATGGGATTAGACCGGTATTGGAAAAAAATATCTGTGACATTATGATGCCTGATATTACACGTTGCGGTGGGCCTTCGGAAATGAAGCGTATGGCAACAATGATGGAAGCATATAATGTATTATTGGCACCACATAACCCCAATGGGCCACTTTCCACCTTGGCCAGTGCGCATGTCTGTGCTTCAGTACCAAATTTCTTCAGACAGGAATTTATGTTCAATGATGTGCCCTGGCGCGACGAAGTCATTGATCATTCGATTAAAGATATGGTGAAAAATGGCCACCTGGTCTTGAGCGAAAGACCGGGATTAGGTGTAGATTTGATCGAAGAAGAAATGTTAAAACATCCTGGGGTATTGGAACCTAGACCGGGGTTTTATGTGTAAATTTAATGTTAAATGGCATTTACAATTGATTTAACAGGCAAGGTTGTCCTGATCACAGGTGGGATTTCGGGCATTGGGCTAGGGGCGAGCCTGCAATTTGCAGCGGCGGGTGCGACCGTCATAGCCTGTGCTGAATTGGCGGCCGATGATCAGGCTGTGGTTTCATTTGTTTCGGTAATGGAACCTTATCGGCAACGTACATTTTATTATAAAGCCGATGTGTCCAACGAGACAGCTCTTAAAGAACTGGTCGTGCTCCTTCAACAGGAGCACGGCCGTTTGGATATACTTGTATCGAATGCCGGACAGAATATCTTTAAGGGACTGGATAATTGCACGCTAGCGGATTGGAACCAGAACAGCAGTTTGAACCTAGCATCTCATTGGTTGTTGGCGAGAGCGCTAAAACCGTTACTGGCACAAGCTTCACCGGGAGTGATTATTATCATGGCTTCCAACCATGCTTACGCCTCCATCCCAGGTTGTTTTCCTTATAACGTAACCAAAGGAGCGCTCCTTTCACTTGTTAGGGCTATGGCGATCGAATGGGGCCCAACTATTCGTACCGTAGGGCTTGCGCCGGGCTTTATAGACACTCCCGGCAATCAAAAATGGTTTGACAGCTTTCCGGATGCTGATGTCGAAAGACAAAAGACGGTGGGCAGACATCCCGTCAAGAGACTCGGAACACCCGAGGAGATTGGCGGCTGGTGTGTTTTTCTTTCCAGTACCTATGCTTCCTTTGCAAGTGGAACTACCTACTTAATTGATGGTGGACGAAGTGCATTGATGCAGGAAGATTAACTCCAAGTGAACTCGCCGATCTTATAGATGGTGGCGATGCTTTGATACAAGAAGATAAACCTCAAGAATAAATTGCCGATAAGGTCAGGCATAACAGAATGGTGATGGAAAAGAATTTAAAAGAAGCAAGGGTCTTATTGGATATTCCCTGCCAGCTGGGAGAAGGAATGATGTGGAGTAAGAGGGAAAGATGTTTGTATTGGGTGGATATTTTGCACAAGCGTATCCATTCTTATCATTTGGAAAGTAAAGAGTCGGCCTGTTGGGATTTGCCCAGTTATGTGAGTAAGATTGTACCCTGGCCGGACGGATCGGGTAAATTTCTTGTGGCCATGCAGCGGGGACTGGCTGTTTGGACAAAGGAAACGCAAGATTTGACAGTCGTAGCCGAGCTGGATTCAAGGGACGGTCAAATTCGTACCAACGACGGTGGAATAGATCCCGAGGGCAATTTTTGGTTCGGAACGATGCATATGCAAGCGCTGTCCGGTCAGGGAAAACTGATGCGTTTCCGCAACGGTACCTTGGAGACTGTTATTCCGGAAGTAACGATTCCCAACGGCATCGTATGGCCCAACAATAGCCCTTATTTTTACTTTATAGATACCTATACGCGAGAAATACGTCGTTATGCTCGGCCTTCCGCACTTGACACGATTAGGAAAGTGGGCAACACATTCAGCACCTTACTACGGGTGCCCGAGGAACTAGGCATGCCGGATGGCATGTGTATAGGCCCTGATGGACATCTTTGGATAGCGCATTGGGGCGGTTTCGCAGTCTGCAAATGGCATATTGAGACGGGCGAATTGCTGAATAAAATAGAGGTGGATGCACCTCATGTGACTTCCTGTTGTTTTGGCGGCCCTACAGGTAGCGATGTGTTTATAAGCACAGCTAGAGAGGGGCTGACTAACGAACAATTGGAATCCTTTCCTGACAGTGGAAAAGTATTTCATTTTAATTTAAGCGAGGGAAAATAGTCTAATAAGTGTCGATAATGTTCAATTATTAGTAGCTAATTCTCTTTTTATGCTACACAACATCCTAAATTTTTACGCCAATTAGTATAGCTGTAAACAAAAGTTTATTTATTTTAAACATATAGTAATCTTTGAAAACATTGACTCATTTATGGTTTTTCAATAGGCAATTAGTTGTTTTTGAAGATGATATAGATTTAATTACTGAATTATGAAAGAGAAATTGATGTTTGCAATTTGTGTAAGTAGCTTTCTTACACCTGTCTTCGCACAGAAACGAGTCGAATCGCCTGCGCTAGTGTTTAAAAATACTTATGCTATAAATCCCCATGATGGTCCCAACGATATTATCGCCAAGGCGGTGCATATTGTGCCGACGGATAAACAATATGAGGCGTTGAAAGATGAATTTATCGCCTTCATACATTTTGGCCCCAATACATTTACGAAAATGGAATGGGGGAGTGGAAAGGAAGATCCCAAGATATTTGATCTCAAAAATCTGGATACGGATCAATGGTGCGCTGCTATGAAATCTGCTGGCATGAAGAAAGTGATCTTCACAGCTAAACACCATGATGGATTTGTTCTTTGGCAAAGCCGCTATACGAAGCACGGTATTATGTCTACGGGATTTCAGCATGGTAGGGGTGATATTTTAAGGGAGCTTTCACAATCATGCAAAAAATATGGGCTTAAACTGGGCGTATATCTTTCTCCTGCCGATCTTTATCAGATTGAAGATGCGAAAGGGCTCTATGGTAATCAAAGTGCTTATACGGAGCGTACTTTTCCAACTCCGGTAGCGGGCAGGCCCTTTAAAGACAAGCGAACCTTTCGCTATAAGGCGGACGATTATAATGCCTATTTTCTGAATCAACTCTTTGAATTATTAACTGAATATGGACCTATTCATGAAGTCTGGTTCGATGGTGCGCATCCAAAAACAAAGGGTGGTCAACAATATAATTATGCGGCTTGGCGAGATTTGATTTCCAATTTGGCACCTAAAGCGGTTGTTTTTGGTAAAGAAGATATTCGTTGGTGTGGCAATGAGTCCGGTAAAACACGCAGTACCGAATGGAATGTGATTCCATTTGATGCAGACCCCATTAAAATGGAAGGTTTTCGTGATCTGACAGAGGAGGATCTAGGCAGTAGGGAAAAATTGTTTGACGCGAAGTTTTTACATTACCAACAAGCCGAAACCAATACATCGATCCGAGAAGGTTGGTTTTATCGCGATGATGTTTTTCAGAAAGTACGATCGGCAGATGATGTATTTGATATCTATGAACGTTCGGTAGGTGGCAATTCGACTTTTCTCCTAAATATTCCACCCAATCGTGAGGGACGTTTCTCGGATGAAGATGTAAACGTATTGAAAGCCGTGGGCGAGCGAATTCAATCGAGCTATAAAGACAACTTGCTCCGTGGGAGCGACCTCGACAAATCTCTTTTGGATAATAATGATAAAACAAATAAAATATTTCATGCGGCGACTGGGGAGCTTATAATTTCGTTGCCACATCAAATTAAATTGAATCGGTTTGTGATTCAAGAGGCTGTACATAGCAGTGGCGAACGGATAGAACAGCATGCGCTTGATATCTGGCAGGATGGTCATTGGCAGCAGATCGTGACAGCCACGAATGTCGGATATAAACGAATTTTGCGGTTTCCGACACAAGAGACAAGTCGGATCCGACTCCGCGTGCTAGGGAGCCGCGCCAATCCAGTGTTGGGCAGTCTAGGGGCTTATTATGTGCCTACACGACCGCCCGAACTGCACATCGCTAGGAATAAGGCAGGTAAAATAGCTATAACACCTGCGAAAAGTGAATTTGGCTGGAAACCACATCATGAGGACGTTCTCAAAAACCTCAATAGCACCTTTGAGATTTACTATACAGAGGATGGTACGGTGCCTTCAGCAGCTTCGCACAAATATATGGCTGAATTTGAAAGCAATGGGCATCTAATTAAAGCTGTCGCAATTGATAAGGATGGAGAAAAAGGAGCAATTGCACAGAAAGAACTTGGGATTCCCAAACTAGCTTGGCAACTGCAGTCGGTAAGTAGTACAATGGATGGCAAGAAC
Source organism: Sphingobacterium sp. NGMCC 1.201703 (assembly GCF_047784615.1). NCBI lineage: Bacteria > Pseudomonadati > Bacteroidota > Sphingobacteriia > Sphingobacteriales > Sphingobacteriaceae > Sphingobacterium > Sphingobacterium sp. NGMCC 1.201703. The sequence goes on from NZ_JBLOHD010000001.1 coordinate 433,673, forward strand.
GGCCGTGAAGCCTTTGACGAGCAGGACGATACCTATTGGCTATCAAAGGCGACTGGCCCCTCACAAGAACTGGTGGTCGATTTGGGGGCAGATTATTCCATAGCTGCATTTAGCTATACACCGCAACGCAAAAATGCCGAAGGTATGATGCAATCGGGAGCGATATCGGTTAGCCGGGATGGTACGCATTGGGAAGATACAGAGAGCTTCGAGTTTGGTAATTTGATCAATGATCCGTCTACACGCACATACCGGTTTAGAAGTGTAAAAAATGCACGTTTTGTAAAAATAGCATCTACGGTGATTGCCGGAAACGGTAAATCCTTAGCCATAGCGGAGCTTGATTTTTTCAAGCCTTGATTTTGAGTAGGAGCGTTTTGAAAGTGCTGGTAGGCCAACTGAAGAACTTGCGACTGGAATATTATCCGGAGAAAAATAATTAAAACTATTTTCCGATCAGCCTTGTTCGTAGGTTGAATAGATATAAAGATGGATAAGAATTAGTAGGTTAATTAAAGGATAGTTTTTTTGGAGGCCGGAGCAAAATTGCTCTGGCCTTTTTCTATTGCATACGAAGGCTGTTTCGTGAACTGTACTCTCAAGTCGGACTTTATCAACGGATATAACTGCGCATTCAATTCAATGCCATGCAACCCGAAGGTTTTGTTAAAAGCCCTGTCCTGTGGAAAAATAGATTTTTCCTTGATCTTGCACGATGTACAATTTAATGTTATATTAACATCACAATTATAACTTTGCATAAATCCTTTGGAAATCCGATATCGCGGACATATAATCAATGCGTCATGAAAGAACTGTCTGATAAGGAACTTTTTGATATTGTAAAAGATGACAATACACAGGCGTTTTCGGTGTTGTTTGATCGCTATGGCAATACATTACTAAGCTTTATCTTAAAACGGATTGGCTCAATTTCAGATGCGGAAGATATCCTTCAGGACGTTTTTGCCTCCTTGTGGAACCGGCGCCATAAAATTGAAATCGAAGATTCAATCTATCCTTATCTTTTCAAGGCGGCCAAATACGAGGTAATTGACTGGATGGTCCAGGATCAAAAGCGGATCACGCATTTCGAACGGCTTGTGCTGCCGTTAGAAAATGAACCCGTCGGCGCAAGTAATAGCGATGAGAAACTCATGGTGCAGGAGCTATCATGTATGTTGGATCATGAAATCGCCAAAATGCCTACAACCATGCAGTCGGCATTCAATCTCAGTCGTGTGGAAGGTCTGAGCATCAAGGAAATCGCTTTCCGTCTCTCCATCTCCGAACAGACCGTTAAAAATAATATCTCCTTGGCATTAAGTCGCTTAAAGCTAAAAACAAAATAAAAATCATTTTTTTTCGGTACTTCTACAGTTTATCTGGGGTTATATAAATATATGACAGAAGATAACCAAAGAGAGCAGGCTCAAAAATTACTGAAGAAATATCTCAGGGGAGAATGTAATCCGGATGAGGAACAGTTGGTAACCGAATGGTTCTTTTCATTCGATAAAGAACCAGCAGTTCCAGTCACGGAAAAAGAGGCGGCATTGGCACGCTCCAAAAATGTGCTGATGCACACACTTGAAGGTGAGATAAATAAGGTAAAGCCCCAAAGAAGGTTTATCTGGAAACCAATAGCTGTTGCAGCTTCAATTCTCTTTGCATTAACGACAACGTTTCTACTGCTACAACAAAAAAAACAAACAAATCCTGTAACACAGCTTGCCGCAATTACCGCAGATACTTCCGGAATGTTTAAAAACGATATCCTTCCGGGGGGGCGTTTTGCTAAACTATCCAATGAACGTGGAGAAACACAGTTATTGGGAAAAGAAACGCAACCCGAAAATGTAAAATCCGATGCATTTAAAGGGAATCTCACATTGGAGGTTCCGGCCGCAGGCACTTATAGTGTCGTGCTCAGTGACGGAACAACAGTCTGGCTGAACGCTGCTTCTAAACTAGAATATCCGGATCAATTTGCTGGTGACGAACGCAGGGTGAAACTGGTAGGTGAGGCCTTTTTCCAGGTGGCCAAAGATGCCAGCAAGCCTTTTCGCATCGAAGTGGAAAAATCCGTTATCGAAGTACTGGGGACGAGTTTTAACGTAAATGCCTACCAAGAGGAAATCAGCACCTCATTGGTGGAAGGTAAGGTGAAAATTATAAGCCACGGGCACGAGGCTTATCTTTCTCCAGGAAATGAAGCGATCATCAGTCTAGATAAAATACGGGTTCAGCCTGCAGACATACAAAAGAATACGGCCTGGCAACGCGGTGAGTTTTTATTGGATGGAAGTAGCTTCGAAGAGATTATCAATCAGATTTCGCGATGGTATAATGTGGATTTTGTCAATGCCGAGAGCATTGGTCTAGACAATCGGTTTAATGGGACACTCAGTAGGGAATCCAGACTTTCGGAGGTCTTGAAAATTCTGTCGTACACAACAAACCGAAAGTTTGAGATCGATGGACGGCGTATAGTCATTCATTAATACAATTAATTTTTTTATCAATTTAAATTTATAAAATATGATATAACCAGACGAATTAACCAAAAGGTCCAATACAATAGTAAAGGGGATGTTGACGCATCCCCTGTTGTAAAGAGCCAAATTTATTGAAGTGCGAATTCTATAGATTATTAAACCCTTAACAATTCAAAGTTATGAAATTTTTTTCTCCATTAATAGCATGGGGGGACCGGAGAAGTCATTCTTATACCCTAAGCATTAAAGTCATATTGACTATGAAGTTGATTTGTGTACTGCTGCTGGCATTTACGATTGGTGCTAGAGCATCAGGATATGCGCAACAAGTAAATCTATCCTTGAAAAATGCTACGATTGAAACTGTTCTTAAAGAGATTTCCAATCAAACAAGGTTACGGCTGTTTTACGACGAAAGATTATTTGAAAATGCTTCGCGCGTAGATATTTCTGTGGCTGGATCCGATGTGCGGGCCGCCCTGACGAAAACATTACGTGGACGCAACCTGGTCTTTGATATCATGGGAAGTACCATCGTCATTAAAGAAAAGAAGCAGACGGATCGGGAGATCTCAGGTATTGTCAGGGATGCTTCCGGACCTATGGCGGGAGTGAATGTGACTGTGTTGGGGGTAGCTGGAATATCAACAAGGACCGATCGGGATGGTCGGTACAGCATTCGCGTTCCGGAGAAGGCCATCCTCCTGTTTCGTTTTATGGGTTATAAAGATGCCGAAGTCAATGTCTCGGACAAAAATAGCGCGGATGTAACGATGGAAACCGCGGAGTCTCACCTGGAAGAGGTTATTGTGGTCGGCTACGGTACACAGAAGAAGATCAATCTCTCGGGGGCTGTAGACCAGATCGGCGAAAAGTTTCTGGAAAGTAGACCCATTACCAATGTTGGAACGGCTTTGCAGGGTGCCATGGCGAATCTAAACATTACACCGACATCGGGAAGAGCGAATAGCTCGCCGGGAATCAATGTGCGTGGTTACACCTCACTCTCAGGGGGCGGGCCGCTGATCGTGATCGATGGGGTGCCAGCCACCAACGATGAACTCAACCGGATGAACCCCATGGATATCGCCAGCGTGACGGTATTAAAAGATGCCGCATCGGCAGCCATTTATGGTAGCCGCGCAGCTTTTGGTGTTGTATTGGTAACCACCAAATCGGGTACAACAAAGGATATCAAGGTGACTGCCAACTCTATTTTTGGTGCCAAGGCGATCACCCGAACGGTAGAAATCGAGGACGATCCTTATCAGGTCATGAAATACAGAAATATCATGTCCGCACCCTGGTACAACCTTTATGATGAGAAAATGCTCGAATATGGCAAACAGCTGAGCGAAAATCCATCATTGCCGCGTGTGATTGTAGATCCACAAAATCCAAATGCTTATATCTATCTGGGATCTACGGACTGGTTTAAGGAAGTTTATAAAGATATACAGCCTTCCTATACCAACAATATCAGCATTTCTCAAAAGAATGAACGTTCCTCGTTTTATCTTTCGGGCGAATATTATCGACAAAATGGTATGCTGCGCATCAGCCCGGATACGTATGATCGCTATAACTTCAGGGTAAAAGGTGATTATAAAATCACGGACTGGTTTACCTTATCCAATAACACCACCTTTACAAATAATAAATATGATCAGCCTTCAGCAATCGATCAGGGCTACCTCTATTGGCATAATGTCAACCGCCAGCCATCACTAAATACCGTTTATAATCCGGACGGTACCTATACCGAGGCCGGGGTAAACATGATCGGTGCTGTAGCCGAAGGTGGCCGCAGCATCAGCCGAAATAATGATTTTCAAACGAGCTTCGGCGCAAAGATCGATTTCATCAAAAATGTATGGACCTTAAACGGTGACGCAACCTTCAGAAGGATTTCAGGAAAATCGCATTTCTTTCAGCTGCCGCTTGCCTACAGTACAGGTCCAAATGTGATGAATAAGCAAAACTTTAATAGTTATGCCTCCAATGGAAGTAACGAAACGCGTTATAATGTATACAACATCTACTCGCAATATCAACGTACACTTAACGATCACTATTTTTCAGTGATGTTGGGTTTCAACCAGGAAGAACGGATCTATGAATCTTTTTCGGCATCCCGGGATCAGTTGATTTCCAATTCGCTGCCGACAATAGGACTCGCGACAGGTCAAACGCCTTCTGTAGGGGCATCTGACTATGCCTGGTCTGTTCGGGGGGCTTTTGCCAGATTGAATTATTCGTATAAAGACAGGTATATCCTTGAATCCAATCTCCGCTACGATGGCTCATCAAGATTCCCTAAAAAAGATCGATTCGCATTCAATCCTTCGGTATCCGCTGCTTGGGTAGTTTCGCAGGAAAACTTCTTTCAACCTCTGAAGGAAACGGTATCCAATTTTAAACTACGGGGATCGTACGGTTCCTTGGCAAACCAGGATCTCAGGGACAACTATTACCCTTATATTGCCAATATGTCCAAGGGAAGCGGAGCGATCTTGGATGGAAAGATCGTGCCCATTGTGGGCAGTCCGGGCTTAGTGTCCTCGACCCTGACCTGGGAGACTATTACGCAATCCAATTTCGGGGTGGATATCGGTTTGTTTAAGAATCAGTTTTTTGGCTCATTTGACATCTATCGCCGTGATACAAAAGATATGCTGACAGCAGGTCGGACACTGCCGATCGTGCTCGGTACAGGTGTACCATTGGAAAATGCAGCTAACCTGAAAACCAACGGCTGGGAATTGACTCTTGGTTACAACAAAGAATTTATGGTGGCCAGTAAGCCGCTTTCATTTTCGGCAAGGATCAATCTCGCAGATAGCAGGGCGTATATTACCAAATACAGTAATCCCAAAAATAACTTAAACGATTATTACGTCGGCCAGGAATTGGGTGAGATGTGGGGACTGACGACCTTGGGATTCTTCCAGTCGCAGGAAGAGATCAAGGCGCACGCCAATCAATATGACGTCACTTCGTATCCCGGCACAAGAGGCTTGGAACCGGGCGACCTCAAGTTTGCCGATATCAATGGCGACGGAAAAATCAACCGTGGCGACTGGACCCTGGACAATCATGGGGATTATAAGATTATTGGTAACTCCAGACAGCGTTACAGTTACGGTATAGATCTGAATTCAAGCTGGAACGGCATTGATCTGCGTGTCTTCCTGCAAGGTGTCGGAAAAAGAAATTACTACCCTTCGGGGGGCGACCATTATTTTTGGGGTATTTATGCGCAGCCATGGGCGAGTCTGACCAAGTTCAATCTGGACCATTGGACACCTGAAAATCCAAATGCGTATTTACCAAGGCCCAAGTCTTATGTAGCTGAGCAAAGTGGGATCGAACTGGCTGCTACACAGACCAAGTATTTGCAGAATGCGGGCTATTTAAGGGTGAAGAATGTGACCCTGGGTTACACACTTCCCAAACTGATCACAGATAGATGGGGAATAGACCGGTTGCGCCTGTTCGTCAGCGGTGAAAACCTCTTTGAGTTTACCAAACTCATGGATTATCTCGATCCTGAAATTGTCGGCGACCGGACGGCATATCCTTTCCAAAGGACCTATTCGTTTGGCTTAAACTTTAATTTCTAAAATGACTATTATCATGCAAAATATAAAAAGACAAATTGGCAAGATTGGAGCGTTGCTGGGGACCTTATTCCTGATCATGAGCTGTAACGATGATTTCATGGAGCGGTATCCCACTACATCGGTTACACCGGAAGTGTTTTTTAGCAATGTAAATGATCTGAAAACATATACAGACGGTTTTTATGGTAGTTTGAGTTCACCGATAGCGGATCTGGGAACAGATAACCTGGCACATCACAATTCGGGCAGCACGATTGATGAGATCATGCGGGGTGGAATAAGCCCTCAGAATGCAGCGGTATGGAGCTGGTCTGCCCTGCGAAATATCAATTTCTTTCTTGAAAATGCCGGTCGTGTAAAAGGTGCCAGTGCCGCGGATGTAAACCATTATATCGGTATCGCCAGATTCTTTCGGGCACGGTTTTACATCGATAAAGTCAATCAGTATAGTGATGTGCCCTGGTATGGTAAGACCATGGGGACTTCAGATCTTGAACTATTGAACAAGAAGCAGGACAGCCGGACGCTCGTGGTGGATTCCATTATGGCGGATCTCGAATTTGCGGCTGCCAATATCAAACCGGACGGCCACAAATCGACCGTCACCAAGTGGGGAGCTTTAGCGCAATTGGCGCAGTTCGCCCTGCAGGAGGGTACGTTCCGTAAATATCACACTTATCTGAACTTGAGTGGATCGGCCAATACCTTTCTTCAACGGGCTGTTTCTGCCGCCGAAGATATTATGAAATCGTCCAAATTTTCGATCAGCAATGCCGGTGGTGTCAATCGTGCCTATCGGGATCTATTTATCAGCCTCAACCTGCAGACCAATCCCGAAACCATCTTGTTTATAGATTACGATAAGGATCTGGGAAGAAGACGCAATGCGCATACGGTATTGGACTATGAATGGGCGCTTAGCCAAACGCTGATGGAAACTTATCTGATGAAAGACGGAAAGCGTTTTACAGCTCAGGCAGGTTATAAAACGAAAAATATTGACCAAGTATTCGTTGACCGTGATCCGCGTCTCGAACAGACTTTTATGAAGCCCGGATTTCAGCCGGTGAATGCATCAGCTCCACAACGCCTGAAACCAACATTGGGGGGCTATAATCAGATCAAGTTTTATCCTGAAATAGCGGATATGATTAGCTGGGAAGCAGCCTATACAGATGCTTTTGTATTTCGTTATGCCGAAATCCTATTAATCTTTGCGGAGGCAAAAGCTGAGCTGGGAATTCTCACGAGCCAGGCTGATCTTGACAAATCGATCAACCTCTTGCGGGCACGTGTGGGAATGCCGGCCATGCAGCTGGGAGAAGCGAATGCCAATGTGGACCCGGTATTGCAAGCTTACTACTCAAATGTAAAAGGTGGCAATGTGGGACTTATCCTCGAGATCCGAAGAGAGAGACGTGTCGAACTGGCTTGTGAAGGCCAACGATACAGAGATGTCTTTCGATGGGAAGTGGGCGAACGCCTAGCTGACCAACAGCAGGGGATGTATGTAAAAGCGTTGGGAGCAATGGACGTGACCGGCGATGGAAAAGTGGATATCGCCATACTGGAATCCGCAAAAGATACCGCTCCGATCAAAGATCTGACCGAAGAGGAAAAGAAGAATATTTCCTTGTATTATTTAAAGGATGCCAACGGTAACAATACGTCCATCTATCTTGAAAATGGAAACAGTGGCCATATTATGTTCACGGTAGCAAGAGATAAAAAGAAGACATTTGAAAAACCTAAGTATTACTATTATCCGATCGCCAATAGCCAAATGGTGTTGGATGGCAGCAAATTGGTGCAGACAAATTTCTGGTAATTGATAGATTTTTTTGACAATAAAGGTAAAGATAGGTGAATCCCATCAGCGGAATGATCCTATCTTTCCTTTTATAGTAGATAGTGTATTTTGAATAGATAGTATTTTGACATGAGACAACCGATACAAAAAATAATACTCCCATTCTTACTGCTATGTGGTAATACGATGTATGCACAGTATAAGGGACATGTCTTTTTGGATCTTGATAAGAACAAAAAGATGGAGCAAAATGAAAAAGGAATGGCGGGTGTTGTCATATCCGATGGATATGAAGTCTTGTCGACTGCTGCTGATGGCAGCTTCAGCCTCAAGGGGAATGAGAACGCAAAATTCCTCTTCGTGCGTATCCCGGCAGGCTATAAAGCGAGCGGTACCCATTATATAAAGATTGACCCCAAATTGGAACGTTATGATTTTGGCCTGACACAGGATGAAAAGCAGCAAGGGGATAAGCTTCGTTTTATCCAGATTACAGATACCGAAACGCCCTTATATGGCGAATGGATAGCTAATATCCGTAAATTTTCGCAACAACAGCAGGCGGCGCTGATTATGCATACGGGCGATATCTGCTACGAACCGGGCATGCAGTTTCATGCCCGACAGGTCAACAGCGAACTGATGGGTGTGCCGACTTATTACGCCGTAGGGAATCATGATCTCGTCAAAGGTGAATACGGCGAAAAGCTATTTGAAGATTTATTTGGCCCGGTATATTATTCTTTTGAGGCCGGACCAGCACACTTTGTCGTTACACCGATGCCCGGTGGTGACTATGCGCCGAGTTACAACCAGGATCAGGTGATCGCCTGGCTCAAAAAGGACCTAGCCCTGAAAGCGAAAGAAAAACCACTTGTTTTTATCAATCACGACCTGATTGTAGGAAAGGATTTTGTCATGAAAGGCAAAACCGATTCCATCGATTTAAAACAGTATAATCTAAAAGGATACCTGTATGGCCACTGGCACAATAATTACAGTTTTGGTAGCAGGGATGGGGTAGCGGTTATATCCACTAATGCGCCCAATAAAGGTGGGATAGACAATTCTGTGGCGCAATTTATGGTCATTGATGTGGATAAAAACGGGGTAAGCAAAATAACACCCAAATACCCTTATTTGGCGGAACACATCGCATTGATTTATCCGCAGACTAAGCAGATACAGCTTACAAGTGGGCAAAAACTGGAAATTAGCGCTAGTGTATATCACTCCGAAAAGCGTATTGTTTCAGTATATGCTACGCTGATAAATCAACAGGGCACTATGTTAAAAACTGTGAAGTTGAGTCCGGCCAGTGACTGGAACTGGCGTGGTACGATGACAGCCGCAGCTCATATCGATCAAAAGCGGGCTATTATGCTGGAAGTCAACTATGGCGATGGTACACAGGCATTGAAGAAGTTTGACTGGAATAAGGAGCCTGCCTCGACAGATCTGCTCCAATTGACCTGGTCAAAAAATATAGGTGCGAATATATGGAAGAGTTCTCCTCTGGTACAGGGACAACGGGTGTATGTGGCCAGTATGGATGATGCTATCGGTGGTAAAAGTAAAATTCAGGCGCTGACAAAAAAATCGGGAGAAACCGTCTGGACCTTTCAGACCCAAAATTCGGTAAAACAGAAACTCGCCTATAGTAAGGGATTGATCCTGGCGACGGATATGGGGGGAACGGTCTATGCGATCAGCGAAGAAGATGGTAAACTCGTGTGGAAGAAGGATCTGAGTGGCGGTAGGCTCCCGGGATATGTAAGTGCTGGCGTCGTTCATGACGGCATTTATTACACCGGTGCGGGGAGTTATCTGTCAGCAATAAAAGCGGACGACGGTACCATCATCTGGCAAAATAAGGATTGGAATGGCGGTGAAGGCATGCCCGGGGAACTGCTCATCAAAAACGACTATCTCATTACTGGCGCAAACTGGAATAGCTTATTTGTCCATGATCGCAGGACTGGCAAACTCCTTTGGAAGAAAAATGAGGACGGTTTGCGGTTTAGAACGGGTGGAGCCAGTGCTGATAACACTTCTTTTTATGTGGCTGGTCTCAACAACCTTTTTCAATTGGATCAAAAGACCGGAGCCGTAATCAACAAGACACAGAGCCAGGATGATTTTAAGGTGATGGCTTCACCACTCCTGACCGAAGAATTGCTGATTATGCCGACAGCAACCAATGGAATAAAAGCCTTCGATCGCAGCAATTTAACCGAAAAATGGAATTTTCGCAGCGGGGAAGCGCTGATCTATACCTCTGCCTACTCAAGTCCGGATCAGCATAAAAAAGTAAGTACTGTTGAATCGAGCATTCGCTATGCGGCTGGAAAATTGTTTTTTGGTGGATCGGATGGTTACTTATATATCCTGAATCCGGATGGAACTTTAGTGCAAAAGATTAATCTCGGTACGCCGATTTTGGCCGAGGTCACTATTCAGGGGAATGAGGTCTATGTTGCGGATTTTGCAGGCAATGTGTATTGTTTTAACATGACTAAAATCTGAACAGATAAATCCCGACTATCGTATTGAACTTTTTATCGGGTGTCCGAAGCGAGCGGACACCCGAATAAAAGTTTAGGGTAATTTAAGTTGTTATTGCTAACTTTAGGGCAGGCAACCCTAACGTGATCATTTACTTGAAAAACACAGCTTATAAAACCGAGTCTGAGATGCTGCTTCGCCTGAAAGCAGGAGATGAACTGGCATTGGAGGAACTGATGCAACGGTATAAAGCCCCGCTTGCGCAATCCATGTCGCGTCTGATCAAGTCGCGCGAGGATATCGAAGAGCTGCTGCAGGAACTGTTTTTGCGGATCTGGAAAAATAGGGCCAACCTCGATACCGAACGCTACCTGGGCTATATGTATAAGATTGCAGAAAATCTGGTTTACGACCGCTTGCGCAAAGCTGCACGTGAGAAACGGCTGTCGGTAGACTATTTCACCCATATTATTGAAGCCTATTCCCATATCGAAGAGGGAATCTTTGGCAAGGAAATGCTCGAGGTGCTGCAACACGGTATACAGCAATTGCCCGAACAGCGCCGAAAGGTGTTTGAGCTCTGCAAAATAGAGGGCAAGAGCTATGAAGAGGTCAGCCAGCTTTTGTCCATTTCGGTCGCCACGGTAAATTCCCATATCACCAATGCCAACGCTTCGATCAAAGCGTATTTTATACAGCATCCCGAATTGGCTTCCATGGTACTGACTGTATTTTTATTCGCGAATATTGCTCCCGATACAATCAAATCTGGCCTATTTTAATATTCTTTTTGAAGGATTTTGCCGTTTTTGGTCCTGATCTCGTCTTTCACCAGCATTTTTTTTTCTTTTTTTTCAAATCGCTTCATTGGTTTTTTCGTTGCGTTCGTATTACTAATAAAAAGAGCGATGCAAAATTCCCGTTTTTCCGAATTGTTTAAAGGCTATCTGGCGAATACGCTGACTCCAAAAGAAATGCTGGAGCTGGAGCAATTGATCGCGGATCAACAAAATGATGAACAGCTGCGCCAGCTGATCGGGCTGGAGTTTAAACATGAGCCCACAGCCCAGCAGCAGCCTGATGCCAATGTTGATGGATGGGAAGGGCTGGAGCAAAAGGTCTTGCAGACGATCCGAAAATCAAGACCGGCAAAAATAGTCAGCTTCCATCGAAAGTGGATCCGGCTAGTGGGCGTATTGCTGCTTATGGCCGGACTGGGGCTGGCAGTACGCTATCTGAGCAATAACAACATAAATGCACCGAAACAGGTCAATCTGCCGCCGGGAGGTAATAAAGCAACAATCAGACTGGAGGATGGTACAAGCGTCAACCTGAGCGAAAAGCAGTCGGGAATCGTACTGGGCGAACAGCTGACCTATGCGGACGGTTCTGCTGTGCAGGGACTGCCCGTTGAACAGCTTGGCGGCCAAAACCTAGTGATTGATGTCCCAAAAGGGGGAACCTATAATATTGTACTTCCGGATGGCACAAAAGTCTGGCTCAACGCGGATTCGCGGCTGCGGTATATCGGGGATCGGGCGGCCGAAACGCGACAACTGGAGCTGCAAGGAGAGGCTTATTTCGAGGTCGCGCATCGCTATATAACGAAAGGCAGGGAAAAAATGCTGCAGCCTTTTGTGGTACATACCGCCGACCAGACCATCAGGGTGCTGGGCACCTCCTTTAACGTCACAACATACCGTGGTGAGCCGGATTGCACAACCCTGCTTGAAGGCAAGGTCGAACTCTCGCTACCGGATGGATCGAACCGGCAATATCTTAAACCCAACCAGCAGGCTGTTGTCCGTGGAAGGACGATCACAATTGCAGATGTCGAAAGTTCGGACTATGTCTCCTGGAAAGAGGGCACATTTAACTTTTCGGATGAATCGCTTGATATGATCCTGAACCAGGCGGCACGCTGGTACGATATCGATGTGGACTTTGCTGACCCCAGTTTAAAGAAACTGAAGTTTGAGGGCATCGTGCCCCGCTATGACAATCTGGGTGCATTGCTGAAAATTTTGGAAAAGACCGGCGAGGTCAGGTTTGAACTCAAAGGCAGGCTGCTGCATGTCAGGAAAAAATAAACCCGAATAGAAAATAAACCCAAAAAACAACTGGCCTATGAAATAAAACAACAGAAGAAAAATGATAGGGGACGAAAAAGGCAATAATCAGGGACGTTTGCGGCGCCCCCGATCCAATTGTCGGCCCTGATCAAAACGCTCTTGAAAAACACATTTTAATACCTAACCAACCAACACAAATGTATAAAATAAACAGGAAAGATGTACATTGGTTACCTAACCTAACCAGAACGTGTATTATGAAAACAGCAATTACCGCTATGATCTGCAGTTTGTTTTTGGTCCATATCAGCGCCAGGACGGTGGCGCAGATGGTGACGCTCAGGCAAACAAAAATTACGCTCAAAGACGCTTTTAAAGAAATCAACAAGCAGACCGGCTACCACTATATCTGGTCCGCTCAGCAAGTAGAAAGCAACAGGAGCATCACCGTCAACATTAAAAATCAGCCCCTGCGCGAAGCTATTCAATCCATTATACAGGGATTGCCGCTGACCTATGAACTTGACGGCAAGCTGATCATTATCAAAGAACAGCCGGTAGCAGCCGAAAGAAAACGGCAGCTGGCGCAGGAGGGTATGACCGTCCGGGGGCGGGTGACCGATTCGCTGAATAATGGTCTTTTGGGAGTGACCGTTAAAGTGCTTTCGGCGGATCTCAAAATCCTGAAATATGCCAGCAGCAACGGCAACGGCGATATTTACATCGAGCATGTCCCCGAGCAGAGCTACCTGGAATTTTCCTTGCTGGGCTATCTGCCCCAACGGATTAAAGCAGCCGAAAATATTGGAACACTGCGCTTACGGCAGCAGAGCCAATACCTGGATGAGCTGGTCGTGGTGGGCTACCTAAATAAGAAAGCTTCGGAAGTAACGGGTGCCGTACAGCAGGTCAGCGGAGACGTTCTGCGCAGCAGTGTGACCTCATCCAACGTGCTGTCCATGTTAAAGGGTAAAACCGCGGGCCTGTATATCACGGAGACATCCGGCGAATCCGGTGCCAAAGGCCAGGTGGTTGAACGTGGGCAGTCTTCGATGACTACCCCTACCAACAACTATCTGGGACCGCTGATCGTGGTGGACGGGGTGATCACCAATTATCAGGCCGTGCAGGATGCGGTCAACCCGGCCGATGTGGAAAATATTTCGATATTGAAAGATGCTTCCTCGACAGCCATATATGGTTCGCGGGCAGCACAGGGCGTGATCGTCGTGACCACAAAACGGGGGCAGTCGGGCAGGAGCATGGTCGACGTCCATATCCAATATGGGACGATTCAGCCAAAACGCGACCTGCGCTTTATGAATACAACCGAGCTGATCGGTTTTATGGATCAGCAGATGCGCCGCTACTGGGAACAGACCGAATCTATCCGCAAGACTTTTCCGGATGTCAATGATTTTATCCGTGAACGCCGCGTGTATACCGACGCAGACCGCTCGCGCAATTTTAACTGGGAAGACGCGATTTATAGCAAGGGTAATCTGCGGAATACGGAGGTCAGTGTCCGAAACGGCAACGATAAGACAAAATTCTATGCCGGCATAGGCTGGTTTAAAGAGAACGGGGCTTTATATGACAATTCTTTTGACCGGAAGAGCCTACGGGTGAATATTGACCATGCGGTATCGCGCAAATTTCACACAAGCCTGAACCTGAGTACCATCGTGGACCGTACCTCAAAACGCAATGGTATACCCGAGCTGTATATGATCCAGCCTTTTATGTCGCCCTATGATGAGCAGGGTAATTTGCTGGATAGCTTGCCCGTAAGACAGTCGAACAACTATGGCCCGGCCACGACAAGCTGGACGCAGAATTTCCTTGCCGAAAAGGACTATGACAATACGCGCCTGACGAATGTGCAAAATCACCTCGGTAGCCTGCGCCTGCGCTATGATATCTTGCCGGAACTGAGCATTCAGAGTACCAACTCAATCAATTACATGGGCACCAATATCAATTCTTATTATGATCCAAGATCATTTTCGGGACGGTACGGCGGCTTCCCCTATTTATTCCGGCCAGGGATGGCTGTACCCAATGGAACCCTGGATCTGGACGATACAAAAATGGTCGATTATCTGACATCCAATACGCTGAACTACCGAAAAAATCTGGGGCCGCATAATCTATCGGTCCTGGTCGGGCAGGAGTGGGGCAAGCGTACCACCGAGATATCCAGTATCAGCTTGAACGATATGCTTGCCGGCGAACGGAATATGGGCGCGGCAAAAAGGTTTGGCACAGCGATAAATTTAGCATATTCACTGCCATATTCGCCTACGGGAGCCTATCGGGAAAGAGCGACCTTTTCGGTATTCGGGCAGGCGGATTATGCCTATAGACAGAAATATCTGGCTTCAGCATCGGTACGGACGGATGCAACGACCAATTTTGGACGCGACAAAAGGTATGGTACTTTTTATTCCCTCAGCGGGGGCTGGATGTTGTCAGCGGAAGATTTTCTAAAAGATGTCAAAGCGATCAATTCCCTTAAATTGCGCGCTTCGTATGGAACGTCGGGGCGCGACCTCGGGGATGGCTATCTGAATACCACCTTCTATGCGACAGGAATAGGAAGCAGCCTCTTTCGGTACGAGCAGGAAGGCAATACCGGTGTCCGCATTTCGCAACTGGCAAATCCCCTGATTTCATGGGAAACACTATACAATACCAATATCGGGGTGGATGCCCTATTATTTAGCCGTCTGGGAATCACCTTCGATATCTATCATAAGCGTAGCGACGGACTGCTGCAGAATGTACTGTTGCCCTCTGCACAGGGGTCGCTGGCACAATATCAGAATGTAGGACAGATTGTCAATAAGGGGCTTGAATTGATTCTCAACGCGCATATAATCAAATCCAAAGATTTTAACTGGCATAGCAGCCTTAATTTTAGCTTCAATAAAAATAAGCTCACCAAATTATACCAGGATTCGCTATTGGATAGTTATTCGGGTGCCTACTACCGCAAGATCGGTGAGGATATCAACGTCATCAAGGCGGTGGAATACGCCGGTATCAATCCAGACAACGGTAATATGCAGCATTACAACTTTGTCAATGGTGAAAAAACAATTGTACAGGGGCTCGGCACCACGAGTGACCTGCGCAACTGGCAAACCGTTGGTTCGGCAACACCGAAGTTTTTTGGCGGTTTTACCAATACGTTTCAATACAAGGCCTTTACGCTCAGTGCCGAATGGTGGTTTCAGTATGGCAATTATCTGATGATGAGTATTGTCAATAATTTCCAGAGTCCGACTTCACCAAGACTGGGGCGTAACAATATCGTGTTTGGCGACAACCAGCAAGTCTGGAAAGGACCGGGCGATACGGAGGCAAACTATCCGGATGTATTCAGTACGGATCCCAATGCCTGGTCTGCACTGAGCTACCGCTCCTCCAGAATATGGGGAAATGGCAGTCATGCCCGATTGCGCAATGTACGATTGGCCTATAAATTACCAGAGCACATGCTCAAAACCGTAAAAGTGGCAAATGCGACGGTCTATATAAGCGGCGACAACCTGCTGCTCATTAAAGACAAGGATTTTGTCGGTGCAGATCCGGAAGGGGCTGTGCTCGGTGCTACCGCTTATGGCGGTGTAGGCACTGGATTCGCCAATCCGCGACGTTTTTTAGTGGGTGTTCAAGTTACGTTTTAAATCTTTACATATGAAAATCAGATCTATATACCGATATCATAGCAAGCGAAGCCTTTATTTTCTGGTCAGCATGCTTGTCGCTGGATTGGCAAGCAGCTGTAACAAGCAGCTGGATGAGCTTCGTCCGCATAATGTTATTTTTGAGGATATTCAGTTTGAACGTCCCGAAGGCTATAGCAAGGCAGTGGTAGGCGCTTACACCCTGGTGGCTGGTGGTGCGGTAGCAACTTCCTTTAATTATAATGATATGTTGATCTTCCTCTCAGAGGCAAAAGGCAATACCATCAGGGCCCTGGATGCGGAGGTCAACAAGAATACGGATGTGTTCAATTATATCAATTCTGGCACCAAAGACCGTTCGCATACCTACGAGTTTTGGCGTGGCAGCTACACGGTGCTGCTGCATCTCAACAAGATCCTGGGCCATGTGAAAGCAGGTGAAACCAACCCTGAAATCTTGCAGGCAAAAGCCGAAGCGCTATTTCTGCGCGCCTACGTCTATTTTAACCTGGTCCGTCTGTATGGCAAACCTTATCATCAATCCCCAGGAGAATCGCTGGGGGTAATGCTTGTGCTAGATGACAAAGTCAGCCCGGAACTGGCACCGAAAAGAGCTTCGGTGCAACAGGTGTACAGCCAGATTGTGAATGACCTGGAAACAGCGGCTCCGCTATTTACGCAAAAGAAATCGAATAGCTATGGCAGCAAATATGCGGCTTATGCGCTATTGTCAAGGGTATACCTGTACATGGGCGGCACTGTGGAAAATCCGGTAGCAAATGCCAATCAGAAAGCGGCTGACTATGCGGACAAAGTGATCAAAGAAGGTGGTTATCAGCTTCTGCAGGATCAGGCGTACATCGATTATTATAAGACCAACAATATCAACAATAAAGAGGACATCTTTGCGGTGAATGTAGATTATTCGCAGGGGCTGATCAGCAATTATTTTGCGATGCCCACACAGATCAACTACACCGGCGGATTATACCGGCCTTCCCCTTATTTGCTGTCCTTGCTGGAGGCCGGTGACAAACGGAATAGCTTTTATGTCAACAATGTGACACCGGGCTATCCTGATGATACCCGGGCGGTTTCAAAATATATGATCCGGTATCAGTCACTTTACAGCAATTCACCTTTCCGTTACCTACGTCTGGCCGAAATGTATCTCAACCGGGCAGAGGCTTATGCAAAGCTAAATAAGGCCGCTGATGCCTTAAGTGATTTCAATATAATCCGCCAGCGGGCCGGACTGACTGCATTGGCGGGACTTGAAGGCCGGGCGCTGATCAATGAAATCCTCAAACAGCGCAAGCTTGAACTGGCCTTTGAAGGACATGCCAGTTACGACGAATTCCGCAATGGGCTGCCTATGGTCCGGAATTATAAATCGGGCGGTTCGGCTGAACTGAATATCGGTCCTACAGACAAAAAAATAATCATGCAGGTACCGGAAGAAGAGATCATTGCGAATCCAAATCTGGTTCAGAATTAAGTGAATAAATAGTGGTTTTAATCTTTCTAAAATTGAATAGCAAATGAAAAAATACATTTTAAGTTCCCTATTGTTGACCGGTTTATCGTCGCTTGCCCTAGCGCAGCAGCCTTTTGTACTGAAGGGTGAAACCGTAAACATTACATCGCCCCAGGTCTACATGGCTTATCGCAGCCAGGGTGCGGGTAAATCTATCCTGGACAGTGCAAAAATTGAAAATAACAGGTTTGTTTTTAAGGGTAAAATCGAGGAACCGGTCATGGTCTATCTCTATCTGGACCGTAACAGCAGGAGCGTGGATGACCCGAATGCACTGAGTTTCTATCTCGAGCCCAGGAACATGAGCATCCGTCTCGAAAAGGACAAATTTAAAGAGGCCCTGATCAAAGGTTCAAAGACACAGGAGGAATGGGCAAAACTTGATCGGGAGAAGAAAGTCATCCGGAAGGAAATGGCGCCGGTGCTGGAGGAATATGGCCGTTTAAACAAGCGCTATATGGATGCGGATGCCGAACTCAAGCAGTTGGAAGCTAAAGTAAAGAAGCTGAAAGAAGAAGCCTATGATTACCGGGAAAATTTTACACCATTTAATGATCGCATGAGCAAACTGGATGTGGAATTTATCCAAAAAAATCCAGATTCCTATGCGAGCTCTTATCTGATGCAATTTATGACAACCGGAGGCGACCTGAATAAAGTGGAAGGTTTATATAACAGTTTATCTGAGCGTGTCAAGAACAGTGGTTACGGCCGGGAGATCGCCGAAAAGATCCAGGGCATCAAAAACGGTTCGCCGGGGAGCAAAGCATTCGGATTTGAGGCCACCGATATCAATGACAAGGCCATTACGCTGGCGGAATTCAAGGGGAAATATGTATTGCTGGATTTCTGGGCCAGCTGGTGTGTGCCCTGCCGCAAAGGTAATCCGCACCTGATAGACCTGTATACAAAATACAAAAGCAAGGGTTTCGAAATTATCGGCGTAGCAGACGATGACCGAAGCGAGGCTGCCTGGCGCAAAGCGGTGGACCAGGATAAAATCGGTATCTGGAGACATGTACTGAACGGACTGAAATATGAGAACGGCGAATTCGATAGGTCCAAATCCATCTCTGTCCACTTTGGGATCAGTACCTTACCGACCAAGATCCTGATCAATCCGGAAGGTGTTATTGTTGGCCGCTACGCAAGCGGAGCCGAAACGGATACCGAGTTGGATAAAAAGCTGGCGGAGCTATTTGGCGGATAACAGTAGATTTGAATGTTTTTTATAAGCGCGTTTGAAAGGGCTCGCTAAAAAGTAATAAGACTAGTCGTGAGATTAGTCTTATTTTATTTTCTTCCTAAAGTTTCCTGGTGTCTCCCCGGTCCATTTTTTAAAGAACTTAGAGAAATTGGAAGCGTCGTAGGTCAGTAGAAACGCAATTTTTGCGATGGATAAAGGCGAATGGATCAGCAATTCTTTTGCTTTGGCGATGATTTTCTGGTTGTAAAAATAACTGGGATGATTTCCTTTTTCTTTTTGAACCGTATAAATAAGATGTTTGTGTGAAATGGCCAGCTCACTGGCGATCCGGTTAATCTCCATAAACGCTGTCGTACGGCCTTGTATCAGGTCCTCAATGTGTTTGTCTAACAATAATAAATATTGATCCGTGATCTGGGTGGCTCTTTTTTCTGCTTTCATAGCTTATGGGGGATTTATTCTGATGCTGACTTATCTATCCTATATCCGGTCGGCTGTGCATGAATGGAATGGACATGCCATCCCGGTCGGGTGATCTTATCCGAATTGATAGGAGCAAGAAAAGCTCGGCGATGGAAACCATGCCGAGCTTTAAATACCTATTGTTTCCGATAGGTGTTGTTAAGTAAGTAGGGATACTTATGAAAACTATAAAATAAAAATATAAGTTATCAGCTATTTATCCTGGATACAACGTACGGGATAGCCCGCATATTTAAGATAAGTTGATGTGTCCCAGGAGCTTTGGAAACCTCGTCCTTGTCGTGCATTATTATTGCCGCCAACTTCCATATTTAGCCAATAGATTGCTGAACTTTGTCTGATAAGTTGGGCGCCAGTTGTCGGATTTCTATGACCTGCCGCAGGGAAGCTTAATTTGATATCACTGCTTTTTCTACTGGTCATAATATGTGCCGCAGTAAAGTCTGATAGTCCAACGGTTGTATTGCCGGTGAAAGTCGTCCAGTTGCCGATCGACGTATGGCGGGTGTAATTTCCTAAACGTGTATATTCAGCTGGGCTAGGCACCCGGTCTCCTGTACCACAAGGATCTAATGGCGCTTTCACAGGCACGGTAGCCGTACCACTATTCCAGGAACCATCTGGAGCAGGTGTATTATTCCATCCAGCAATCGCACCATCGCCACTATAAGCATTTGCGACAGGCAATTGACGGCCCCATTGATAGTAGTTTCCATATAAGGCCTGTACCGAAGGATTGGCATCCGGATTATTGGTCGTAGGATTTACATCGGTTACACCAAGATTATAACGATCCCATCGGTGGCCGGCGATGACCGCATAGCGTGCATCGGCAGCAGTGGCACTTCGGGTAACATTCGACGCGTTGACATAGCGGTCACTGTTAAAACGCAATTTCATCGTATAGGAGTATCCTGGTTTCAAACCTAAACCGGCATTGGAGAAATTAAAGTTGACCGCCTGTGCATTGACATCATGGCCGATTTTGATCTGACCGCTTGGTATGCTTAGCGCAATTGCAAAGCTGTTTGACCGATTCTGGTTGACGATAAAAGTGCGGGCTGTTGCATTGAGGTTTGAAATAGGAGGGACGTTGCTCTCATTAACAACCGCTAGGACTTCACCGGTACCGAGATCGAACGTGGCGTCAGCGAAAGGTGAAACCCAGTCAGCCTGAACCGGAACCTCTGAAAGATATCCTCCTTTTAGGTAGTTGGCAGTACCAAATGTGCCCGTTGCATCGCTATTGTCGACAAGAAGTGTGACACGGGTAAACATATGTTGTAATGGGGCCGTTAATGGCGTTGGTGTATTGTTACCAAGGATAGTGACATCTTTTTCAATGGCGTACATCAAATCGCTTCCATTCTCTTCAAAGCCGGTAAAATCGAAATTTACTGCACCTGCACTATATAAATTTGTCGCCGGAGCAGCAGGTGGAGGGGTTGTTGTAGAACCTAATGAATAGATGACAAAGGTATATTTATTACCTGCGATCAATTTATCCCCGAAAAATACTTGTGTTGAATCCGCAGCGTCTCCGACAGCTTGGTCGATATAAGTACCATCTGTTTCATAAGCGACTACCCGATAAGTTACAGCACCTCTTAGTGAAAGTAATTTTGAGGCGGCCTTTTTGCTGTTGGATGCTTTAAGTCCGGTACCGCCCGCTATATTTTCTGTCAGTTCTGCGGTAACCGTAAATGGTCCGGCCTGAACTTCCTGCGTTAAGGCAAGGGGTTGAGTCGCGCCGGCCTTTGTGGAGGCTTTCGCTGTAGTAATGTCAGTTCCACTAAATTGCGCTTCTGTTAAAGCCAGTTTGATACCAGCTTGATTGGTTCCAACCGTATGTTCAGCTTTCTCCTTACTACAGGAAACGGCTAGTGTTACAAGAACAATCAAGGCTAGTTTTATCTTTGTGATCTGTGTTATTGTTTTCATCATTGTCATAAATAAATTTTGATTGTTGCTAGTTCCACCATTCTCCGCCATCCGGATCTTTGGTTTCTGTTCCACCATTATTCCATTCATTTTCGTTGACGCCACTTCCGCCTCCGGGCTGGCCTGATCCAACCGATCCTGCAGCTATCCCTTCCTCCATAACCACCTGTAACTGCTCGATTACGGGTTTCACGTAAATCTTTTTTTCAGTTCTCTTTTTCATGTTATCTTATTTATTATTTGGTTTATACTTAACATTTATTAGGCATAGCACAGCGTTTAATCCTGGATAAAGCCGCTGGATAAAGGAAATAAATGCTTTTTGTTAGTCGGATTCCAATTGTAGTACTGTTTTTGTCTAATGAATATATTATTGTTGTCTATGTAATTTCTCTTCATTTAAATAATTAGCCGTACAAAAGTGATTATTTCAGGATATATAGCTCGATCCATTAAAATAGATCCTAATTGTTGCTTCAAAGATAATTGAGAAAAAAAGAATAGATATACCACATATGTATCACACAAGTATCACTTATATTTCACTTTTATTATTAATTTTTTGATAAACAGTGTTTTGTGTGATCTTTTTGAGTTTCGATCAAAATTATTGACCCAATAAACTGCATCTATCTATGTTTTTTTTTTGTGTGTTACAACATTATTATTCTATAATGATAATATATTTCATTTTTGTAGTTTGTTAAGGTTCGGAATGGATTTTAATATGTGATATATGTGTGATATGTACTTATTGTTTCTTTTCAGGAAAATATTTCAATATTTGCGACGAATTAATTAAAATGTTTATTAATCATCACAAAAACAATTAAAAAAATGATTTTACAAACACAGACAAAGGTAAGCTGGAGAGCATTCGTTCTATCGGCTTTAGTGTGTGGATCGTTGTATTCCTGTAAGGAAAGCAAAGACAGTGTAGCTGCGAGCGGTAAGGCAAGCGTGAATATTCAGCTATTGGGGGTAGAAAATCCAATAGTGACCACAAAGAAAGCAGGTAAGGGCGGTAACGCTACTGGGACAGCCCAGACTGTAGTGGTTCCTTTGACAAACTCAAGTTCTTTTGAGGCGACATTAACGAACGAGCCGTCCGTAACAAGTGGCAACCTGTTGCGGGCCTCGTCCGGAAGCCGTGCTGCGGTGACCGAAGAAAGAACGCCATTGGCAGCGAACATCAAGTATAAAATCGTGGTGTACAATGCCGACGGTGATTATGTAACAGAAAAGACCTATACCAATACAGTTGACAACACTACTGCAATCGCATTGGATGCGGGACAGACTTATACTTTTGTCGCTTATTCGGTCAATAGTACCGCGACTGTTCCTGCAGTAACAGCACAAGCTGATATCGCAAATGCCAGCCTGGACAATATCAGTGCGGATCTGATGTATTTTAAGAAGGATTTAGCGGTTCAGCCGGGAGACAACAATCTGGCTGTTGTGTTAAAACATCAGTATAGTGAAGTGACGACCAACCTGAGCATGGCAACTGAAATGACAGGAGCTATCACAAGCTTGGTTTCGCCAACAATAGATCCTACACATCCGAGTGCAAATCTAAAATTGGCGGATGGTACAATAACGTATAATGGCAATACCACAAGTACTGCGGTACAATTCCCGGCTTTAGGTGCAGGTTTACGTTCGGTTTCAAGTAATCCGACCCTATTGATCCATCCGGGTGCAACAAATGGGGTATTTAGCTTTGGATCGATCACGATTGACGGTGAGACAAAGAATAACGTATCTGTAGCAGGTTTAAATATTATTCCGGGACAACGTTATAACCTCAACCTGAACTTCAAAACCTGTACACAACCCGTAACAGGTGGAGCAGATCTAAACTGGAGCTATCCTGCTTCTGGATCCGGCGCTGTTGTTGATGGAACAGCCCAACCGGCAGGATATGTCGTGACCAAAGATCTTACTGCTCCGGGAGCTGATTATGGATTCGTGTTTGATATCCAACAACTGGACAATTCCTTTAACATGGAGGTAAACGGCGTTAAATTGGCAACGCAGGAGATTCAATTTGAAGCAGGTATTGCCATCGCGCCACGAAATGTTCAATTTGCGGACGGCAGTCTCTATGGTGGAACCAATACAGAAGGTGGCACCGTTCCTCAGGTGTACAGTTTGACCGGTACTTCGGCAAACCCGGTAATTCGTGTGGTGATTAGCCGCTCAGGTGAAGTGTCTATGTATGGTAGCAAAGCCAATGGCGGCGAATTGTATCCTTTGGTATTGACGCAAGGTTCTTTCAACACGGTGCCTTGGAGCTCTACGACCAATAATGTCAAAATTACTCAAGTTGTCCAAGGAGCAACCAAAATGGTTGGTGCCGGAAGCGGAAGAAAGAAAGTTGCCTGTACGCAATAATCAGTACCAAATTTTAAATGCATAGAAATCGTATTTAATAAGAATATAAGATATGAAAACAAATCAGTCAAAAAATATATATGTCAGCCCAAAGATAGAGGCGATGAATGTCGAATTGGAGCAAGGTATTGCAGCAGGTTCTGCTGCTCCCGGAAATACGATTAGTAATGACCCGCAGGAGTCCTGGGATAATGCCGATGATGATAATCGTTTAATCAACTGGTAATCCCTCCAGTTCAAAATTGTTTGATTCATCTGAGTTCGCCCGACAGGTTTTAAATTAATTCCTGTCGGGTTTTTTATGGCATCGATTTTTTGTTCAACGCCAGAAGTTAAATTATATAATACTATCGTGCATATTGAAAGCATGTGTTCAGAACAAGAGTTTGCAAGCAGCAGGCGACATAGATCGCTTTCAAATTAGGGGTACCATTAATTGAAAAAAAGAAATATAAGCGGTCTTTTTCTACAATACGGTCTCTTATTTTACGCACATGCGACTTATCTCTAGTTTATAGGTTTTCATAGGGTGTGTTTATTTTGTAATAGTAATGTCTTGTTTTTCAGATTTTTAAAAAGTGTGATATTAATGTGAAAGGTGCTTTTTTTCGTTTCTTTCTTTTAATGCAAATATTTGTCAAGCAGAATTAGGTCGGACATCCAGTAGCTAGGCTGCCGGATTAAAGTACAGCACAAATCTACTGTCTTATCACCTTTAACTGTTGGCCGTATTGAATTATCCTCGGATTAATGCGTAAAAGTCCGTGATAATATATTTGGATTTACTCGATAGGGCAGATGGAGCCCTATCGGGTTTAAATTAAAAAGACGGCCCATTTCTTCTGGAAAGCAAAAATAATTATCGGCTTTTGAGTGAAAAGATTTCGCTCAAGGAGCGGAATATAAGAATAAAACTTACTGAAAAACGATATACAATGGAAAGGAATGACTTTAATCATTTAATTGCTTTAGCGAAGAACAATAATGCTGAATTTTTGGCCTTGTTCAATGAAATCTATCCCGAGTTTGTCGCCTCATTGAAGACAATAAATCCTAAAATCCGGAGCAGCGAACTGGAATTTTGTGCGATGACCTTTCTGAATTTTTCGACTAAAAATATTGCTCAGTACACTTTTGTCACAGTACGCGCTGTACAGGTACGCAAAAATAGATTGCGCAAAAAACTAAATATCGCTTCTGACATCGATTTCAACAATTGGATGCGTGAGCAGATTCAAAGAAATCCTCTGGCTGGAAAGGAGCAAAGCCCCGATGAGAGTATATAGTAAAATTCTTGATTAGAGGTTTATAGAAAATTTAAGGCATAAATTAAAATAGAGCATACCATAGAGACAATTTAAAGGCAATAATAATCCAATATTTCCATTCTATCTAGATAGAATGGAAAATAATTGACTGATAGATAAGTGTTTATTTTTTTTGTGATATATCTGTGATAGGTGTATGTGCACTTTTTGTTTTTTAAAATGTTAATCTTTGTTTCCAATAGTTAAAATGATCTTGCCATTGCTTACAGTGATGTAGGGTGAAGGTTTAATAAGTTAATAATCTAGCGTAACAGCGATTGGAAAGATTTGTTCCAAATAAAAAACTAACAGAAAATTAATAGTCATGAAAACAAAAGATCAAAAGAAAAAGGAAGGTTATATCCCTCCAACTTTGAGAATTACAATTGTAGAAATGGAAGAAGGAATAGCTGCCGGTTCTGCACAGGTTACTCCAGGAGGTGCAGGCGGCACCCCATTAGTTGAAGATTTCGTTGAGTCAAATGATCAGCAAACTTGGGATTTTTAAAATTAGAAATTATGAATAACAAATATTTTAATACTAAAAGTGCTTTCACTATAATTTCCATATTAATTATATCTCTAGTGATTTCATGTTCAAAAGACAAGAATAATATTGCGGCAGAAGTGAATGGTACTAAAATGGTTATAAAAGTTAATGGGATCTTGGGAACAGATATTGGCCAGGGTATCAGTACTAAAGCGGCAGCTTCGGTTGGTAATAATAATCAGGCAGGTCTATCCTTAAAGCAGCATGCAGGTGGCTTTACAGTAGAGGCAATGGCGGAGCAAACTGCTATAGGATCTCTAGGTGTTGCTAATAACCTAGCTAAATCTGTAGCAACCAAATTGGGGAATAGTGGGGCTATGGCAGCTACGCAGCCTATGACGCAAGACTTTACGTACCGTATTTTGGTCTATAACAAGGAGACCGGTGTATTATGGAAAACGGTTCAGGCTGTAGCTGGGACAGAGGTTCAATTGGATGTAGAAAAAGGTAGTAATTACATTTGGTATGCATACTCATACAATAACGCAGAAACTCTTCCAGAACCAGCAAACATGGCGAATCCGTCTATTGATGCACCTGTGAATAAGGATTTATTGTATGCTACTGGCGAAACAAGTATTCCTGTAACGCCGAGTGGCGAGCATCATGTGTATCCTATTGCGATAACATTTCGGCATAAAATGGCGCAGGTAAGTGTTAAGATTGACGCCAGTATATTAGCAAAATATGCCACCATAAATGGTATTAAGGTGAATTTTGTTCAAGATGATTATCTAAAAAAGGGAACATTCGATATCAAAGGAAATAGCATGGGAAATCTTCAGGTCGTCCCTACTACAGCTATTTTCACGACAACCTCTCCAACAAATATTTGGGAAGCGAATTACTATACTGCTGATCCAGCGGCCCTAACTTCATTTCAAGTGAAAGTTACCGATTTGCCAGTAACATTTAATAATGTAGACCCAAGTATGGCAAACCGCAACTTGGCGACATACAGCAATGCAACGATGCCCGCACCAAACATTATTTTCAATTTTAACTTTACCTCTCCTGCTGCCGGTCAACGGCTTTTGGGATTGGCCAATCTTTCTTATACAGCTACGCAAAGGAGAATACTGCACTATACAACAACAGCTTTAACGAATGGATATGGCTATGCTGCACAATCTGGTGAAGGATGGAAATTTATCAATGCGGATAATAATTTTGGAACAGCGGCAAATAGCTTACTTAGGGTACAAAAACCATGGTATGGTACAACGGCTACATCTACGAACGCAGGATCCGCAAATTATGCAAATACGCAAGCTGAATTCCGTACTAAATTGGCAGAAAATCCCGATGTTGTGATCATAGGCTACAACGCCGGTATAGAGTCTGCTTCCACACAGACAGCGTTAATAGATTATATCAATAGAAAGGGTGTGGTTATAATGATGATCGAACGCTCTGACAACGCACCTTCTGTTCAGTCTTTTATGAGACAATTCTTCAATGATAATGGTATCACAGCTGCACAGAGTGGTTACGGTAGCGGCGGAACAATGTACCGTATTAACAATGTTAATGATGAAATCATCAATGGCGTATTTGGAGATTTGCGTGGTAAGCTTTGGGGGGAAGATTTTGGAGAGACAATGGTGTTGGGAAATATGTCTCCTGCCACTTTATCTCAGATTGAGGTCTACTCTTCCGGTAGGGGTATTAACAGAACGCCTACTGCCGCTTATGATAATTATGTAACGATGTTTAAGCATAAAACGAAGGGGTTGTTCTTTGTGGGTGACGGTGGGTTTATTTCTAACCCAAGAGCGCTTACTTCAAATCCGGACAATTTTAACGATGCCAACCGCTGTCCTTTTGGGACAGATGACGATAACAGGCCAAAGCCTAGGTTGTATGGAACTGCCGGAAATGGTTATACAACAAGACAAGATTACGCCTGGAATAGCAATCTGTTTGGTAATGCAGTTTATTGGGCAGTAAAACGTTCTGAATTTGATGGTTTTGGTACTTGGAAATATGCGCCTGCACCATTAACACCTTAATAAATAACAGTGTAAGCAATCACGGCATAGTTATTAACCATAACCATTGTGCTTGCTTTTGTAATCTTGTTATTTACAGTAGATCAGGTAATACAGTTCGTACTACCTGATCTCATTTTTTATGCTAATCTTATTTTGTCATGTATTCGTAATGATCAAGATATTGATTTTGAACGAAAAGTGACTTTTTGCTGAAATAGTAGATCAGTGATTCGTTGTGCAGTGATTCAGGACGAAATGAAATATTGCTATGGTAGATTTTTAGGATAGTTTATAGAAAATGAAGAAAAAGATTTTTTTATGTGATGACAATCTGGTCATTTTGGAGGCTTTAGAATTGATACTGAGTATCACCGATGCTAAGGTTGTAAGTGAAAGTAAAAGTTCTAAAGCTTTAAACTACATTATAAATGAAAAGCCTGATATTTTTATCTGTGACTTACAGATGCCCGGACTAAATGGTGAAAGCCTTATCAAACAGGTTCGTTCACACAAAGAATTTGATAATCTCTTTATCCTATGCATTTCAGCTTTCGATGCGGGCAGGGATATTGCTATGGGTGCGGGAGCTGACTATTTCCTGCCTAAACCTTTTGAGATAAATGAACTATTGGCTGTTGTAAATAAAGTATTGAATTCCGACTCTAAACAGATATTATGAAAGTATTTTTGCGATCTAAACATAATTAAAGCTGTACCAATAGTAGATATAGGTGATGTATAAATAGCTTAAAGGCAATTTTATATCGCTCGGTCATTTTTATTATAGTTAGATTTGGCGTGGGTATATCTTGACAGAACGTCGATGGAACATAACCTTTGGAACGCGCTAGTTATCGAGGTTCTACTTAATGAAGAAGCAATTTTTATTGATATTTATTAATTAATCTTAAGGCGTTAGTAGCTAAAAGATCAATTTGTAAATTATTTAATAGGAGTTAAATAGTTTAGAATATTTATTTTTGCATGAAATGTTTTGGGCTTGTGAGAGTCTCGAGCAAATTTGATGAACAAAAAACCTATTACAGCTGATTATCTACTGATGAAAAAACATCTTTTATTTATAATTTTACTATTATTTAGTTTTGGGACAATTGCGCAGAATCGTCAGCAGCAGATGGTGGATTCACTTTTGGTTAAAATAAGAGAATTTCACCAGCAAGCTGAATTTGTACCGCAGTTGGAAACATCCCTGAAGGCTCTCGAAATAGCTAATTCTTCGAAATACGATACAGGAATAGCAAAAGCTCATTTTTTTGCAGCTGATGCGCTCGTAAATATAGGATTATTTAAAGAAGGCTTTAAGCATCTTAAAAGTATTGAGTCCACAGAGTATTATAACGAAAACGTACTCATGCAAACCGAGATACATTGGGTTAGGGGCAGGACTTATTTAAAGCTCGGATTACCTCAGCAAGCAATCCGTGAGTTTTATTTGCAGTTGGCTTGTACTAAGCATTTGGAGAATAAGATGCATCAAAAGAGAACTAATCTGAATACTTATGCAAATTTAATTACTGCTTTTGATCAACTGGAACAGCTTGATTCAATGCAAAAATATTGTCAATTTCAATTAGAATATTTATCAGATTTTGATAAAAAGGAAGAAAAGTACATGTACCTCGGGTTGTATAACGCATTAGGGGATTTATATACGAGGAAGCGCGATTTTGGGAAAGCGGAATATTACCTTAATCAATCGTTGGAGCTTATTGAAAAATTTAACATTTCTATATTTTATAATACCTATACTTTTTTAGGTAATTTGGAAGAAAAGAAACTTAAACCCGAAAAAGCCTTATATTATTATGAAAAAGGCTTGGCTAATGCCAAAGATGTAGGGAATAGGGAAGAGATTAGGAAAGATTATAAGTTTTTAGCTGATTATTGTCGAACTTATAAGCTAGGAAATGAAAAAACAAAAGAATATGAACTAGCATACGTTTTACTTAATGATTCTTTGGAAGAGGAAAATAGAAAGATGATCGATGTTGTCCTCAACCAAGTTTTAAACGAAAAAGATAAGGAATCAGAGGCTAAAGTGTCAAAATCAGTTCGGATTTCAATATTTACTTTATTGTTGCTCCTTGTCGCGATCTCATTTTTTGTATGGCGATCCAGACATAATCGTAAGATTCTAGATCAGAAACAAGAGGCTTTACAGGAAACCGAAATAATCAATAAGGAACTGACCGAGCAGATCGGCGAAAATAAATTCAATAACCTGATCGAGCTGGCCAAAAGTAATAATCCGGAATTTCTGGCTTTATTCACCGAACTCTATCCTGATTTTATCCAGGCCTTAAAATCACGTGACTCAAATCTCAGAAGCACCGAACTGGAGTTTTGCGCGATGGCTTTTCTCAACTTTTCAACAAAAAATATAGCTGAATATACCTTTGTGACGGTCAGGGCGGTACAGGTCCGCAAAAATAGGTTGCGCAAAAAATTTGATATTCCCTCGGATGCAGATTTTAATAATTGGATGCGTGGTTTGGCTGATTATTCGGATCAAGCTCAGGGCATCGGCTAGGAATAGATTTCTTCTAGCGAATTGAGGATTGCCTTTGTAAATCCTTATAAAACAGAGAGCTATCCTTTTACGGTAGCTCCCTGTTTTTTGCTAGTTATAACTGTACGCTCTTGTTTGCCGATGCATCGTTATTTAATGCTCAGAAAACTTACCTCTCTTTTTAGACTCCTCAAATTCATATAGTGACCAAGTGTAAAAAATGTTTCAACCTGACCGGTCTGAAAACCACCTATCGGAATTAATCACCCCAGCATGCGTGACAGACTTTGAAGAATGATCCGCAACTACCATTGGTATAGGTCTCTGAAGTGTATGCCAAGCAGTTGTGCGGTATCATAATCATAAAAACTGAGCAAAAAACACAGCGCGTAAGTCCACCTTCAGTTAGGGAAAACAATACCTTGTGGTCGGAAAGTGAAAAAGCAGATTATAGTCCCTGAATAAAATGCTAGAAGCTATAATCTACACCAAAGCTAATATAGCCTGGCAATAGTCTATACGTTGTGCTGCTACTGTAGAGATCGGTCAGTTCCGCATTTCTGAAAAAGCGGGTATTAAAAATATTTTTTGCAGTCATATTAAATCTCATCCGCTGCTGTTGAAGTTCATAGAAGAGGGAGAAATCTGAAAAATAATAGGTTTTGGAATCTTGTCCCATAATACTGCCAAAACGATAGGACTCGTTCTTTAGATTGCATTGTATATTTTTACCCATGTTTAAAAAAATATTCAGGAATCCCTGGCTATTTTTTAGGGTATTCTTGTTTTCTGAGCGATAAGTAATCGACTGTATTGTATATCCGGTATAAATATTTAAACGGGATTTCCACGCACTTCGGAACGATAATCCATAATCGTAGGTTTCTGTATGGATCTGCCGGTTGCCCAATCCGGTCACAACCGTTTCGTAATCTGAACTATTGGCCCCCAGGTCCAGTCGGAAATTTCCGCCGAATACTTTCAGGTAATAATTCAGGTCGGTTTTATAAAAACTGCTTTTTTTGTTTTTGAGCAGTACCTGCTGTGCGAGATTGAAATTGGGATTCGGACTGTTCTCCGTACCTACATAATCGAATAGAACCTGATGTCCGATGTGGAGGTTGGCAAAAAAACGGTCGGTCATACTGCCATAGGTGTATGTCAGGGTTGCACCCGAGCTGTTTAAAGTGGCCATATCAGCCATTCCTTTTATAAAATTTCGAACACCTGTGCTATAGTAATGAGGGATGAGCTCAGTGAGCCCAGCGTTCTGCTGCTGAAAATAAAGTTCCGTTTCGATTCGTCCTTTGCGGTGGAGGGCCCATCTGCCGACTAGGCCTGGCGTAAACTGCAGGGTATTTTTACGGCTGCGTTTGCCAAAATCTGTTAGCTTGTTTTGCACAACACCGATCTGTAAACGGGGAGTCCATTCCCATTTATTTCCTTTAAAGGTATATTTGAAAATAAGATTGGTCTGGAATACTGACAGGTCCATTTCATTGGAAAATCCCTCAGGATAGCTGTCGCTCTCTCCAATCTTTTCTTGCTCGGCCTGTAGCATCAATTGGCTGTTCAGTTGCTGCTGTTGATAGGCCGCGGTCAGGGCGAGTTCAAAAAAGTCGCCATTTTTTTGCCGGTTTAGATAGTGGGTCGTAGCCCCTAGGTAGTGCAGGTTATTTTCAATATGTTGTTTTACCGCTGCGATATCTTTTTTCCCGAACAGATCTTCGTAATAGTACCGATCGATACTGTAGTCAATAGGGGACTGTTGATCTATCCAGCGGATGGAACTGACCAGCGCTTCCCGCTCCGAAAATTTGCGGCTATAGCTAAGGTTGTGGTTGGTCAGGTAGCCCTTGCTTTTGGTCAGCTCCTGACTCCGGTCACCATTAAAGAGGAGGGCACCTAGGTCATTTTGCCCGAGCGAACCCAGTGTCCCGGTGTAGTTCAGCGTAGTGTGCGCATTGGGTTCATACTGCAATTCCAGTTTGGTGAAATAATTATCAATATTGCGGGTAAACTGATAGTCTTCGGTATTGGAGAATTGAATATCCTGCAGCTGGTAGCTTTGTACCGTATTGCGGTAGAATGATTTCTTTGTTGGATTTGCAAAGCCCAGCCATTTGATTTTAAATGTCGATGCTGGATTTAAAATCGTATTGAGAGACAGTAATTTGTCGTTGTTGAAGTTGGTTCTCCTATAGTCAAATCCGGGTAGGCTCGGGGTATTGTCAATCAAAGTGGGGGTGGTTATTCCCACACCGATCTGTCCGGGCTCATCGGCCGAACCGGACTGGATCAGGTGATTGATGCTGCTCACGGCATCGACCCCATTGTTATTGGCGCTGCCCAAGAGATAATATTTGTTTTTCTTTCCGAAATTCATCAGGTTGGCATTGGCCTGGTAATATTTGTCGGCGCCTACGGGAGTGCCCTGCAGGTCTACCGAACCTAGCCATTGTGCTTTGCTATCCTCCTTCAACTGCAGGTTTAGAGCGACTTTTTTTGAGTTTTCAATGCCTTTCAACTGTTTGTTGTTGGAATAGCGCTGCAGCACCTGAATTTTTTCCAGGGGCTGAACAGACATATTCTGTGTCAATAGGCGATAACCTTTTTCGAAAAAATCATCGCCTTCTACCATGACCTTTTCGACTTCCTTATCGCCTATTTTGATGCTGCCGTCCGTACCGACATTGATGCCGGGAATCTTGCGGAGCAGATCCTCTACCGAGCGTTCGTCGCCTTGTAAAAAGGATTTCACGCTCAGTTCGATGGTGTCTCTACCACGACGGTAGGGCTGTTTGGAATGGACAATGACTTCCTGCAACCGTTCCACACCGCCGGCCATCAACTGCACATTGATCAGCGTATCCGTCTGTGTCGCTGTCAGTGGCAGGGCGACCGGCTCGAAGCTGAGTGCTTTGTACAGTATGGTAAATTTGCCGCCTTGCGCTGTTTGCAAGTGATAATTCCCTTCGCCATCGCTAAAGGTATAGGCCAGCATTTTGGCATCGGAGTCGCGCTTTAAATCAATCCGCACACCACCCAATGCTTTTCCATTGGAGCTGACTTTTCCATGGACCGCAACCTGTGCCTGAGCAGCTACACAGAGCAGACAAAACCCCAATAGGGCCAGTATCCGCTTATTGATGTTCCCATTCATAGACTTGTTCTACACCGCCACGGACTTTTTTTCCTGCTACACTCACACCTTCCATCACAGGTATTTTGCTATACAAAACGCGCATTTGCTCTTCGGTAATGCGGTCATTTTTCTTGACGAATTCCTCCAGTGTCAGCTTAGGCAAAGAATGGATATAGCTGTCATTGATGGGTGAAGTGCCTTCGAAAGGATAGTTTACCTCTTTCAGATACCAGTAGTTGGGATTGGCACTTTCGTTGTAAAGCATCACAATAAGTCCCGGCAATCCTCCAAATTTTGATGGCCCTACGGGCACGGGAATATCGTTGGTATAATAAGCGACCAAGGTGGTGCCGCGGTAAACTGCTGTCGCTTTTTGACACACATATTTGCCCAAGGTATCGACATCATTATAGTTGGTATTCCAGACCAGCGGCGGAAATTTGTCCGTTACAAGGTAATTGACACCTTCAATGGAGCCGGTCTCGAGCTGCTCGGCAGCATTATTTTGTTGGATCACTACCTTGTTATAAATCTTGCCCGAGCCGATGGTCATCGAAAATGTGGATGCGACCTCACCATCGACGTCCTGGTTGATATCTTGATTGCGCTTGGGCAGCGAATCACGGACGGCTATCTTGACCGTTCCGTCATAATAAACCTGTTCCTTAAATGTAGCCATAGCCGATGGTATATATTCATATACCGCATGAAGCCGTTGCGCAAAAGAGGATCCTGAAAGGAACAAAAACAGAAAGAATATATAATTTTTATGCATGTTATTTTGTTTTGGAGAAGCGGAGGACTGCCCTCCGCTTCAGTAGCTGTTTACCAACACTGATTAGACCTTAAAAACCACCATTAAACACCCCACCATTGACGGCAAGCTCTGAAGAATTCGCCACAGCTACCATTGGTATAGGTCTCTGAAGTATGTGTACCTACAACGTGTAGATCATCAGAACTTAAAAAAGTCAGCACAAAAACACAGCGTTTAAGC
The DNA here is from genome assembly GCF_047784615.1 of Sphingobacterium sp. NGMCC 1.201703. Classification (NCBI taxonomy): domain Bacteria; kingdom Pseudomonadati; phylum Bacteroidota; class Sphingobacteriia; order Sphingobacteriales; family Sphingobacteriaceae; genus Sphingobacterium; species Sphingobacterium sp. NGMCC 1.201703. The sequence continues at coordinate 467,964 of NZ_JBLOHD010000001.1, forward strand.
CCGCCCTGCATTTCTGTTACCTCTTCGGTAACCTTTACCTTGGTGTTCGTTTTTGGAAGGCGGTAAGTTGAAGTTTTAGCTGTTGCATTTTTGTGGGATGCATTTTCCGTTGTCTTAGCTGAAGCTGCAGTAGATAGCACCGCTAGGGCCACCAGACTCATCATTAATTTTTTCATTGTTTTTTATTATTTTGTGTTAAATCATAGCATGTTTTTGAAGCATGCTGTTATTGTATGCCGGTAAAAATAGCCGACAGTTTTAATTCGTTAAACACTGACTTGGTATCCGTATCAGCTCGTTCATTATCCGTAGCCCATGGCTTATTATTCGCTAGGACATCGGGCAGCATAGGACAACAATAATGATACTAGTAGGGGTCAAACGCAGTGGGCGTGTATGCATCATCACTGATTTGCAGGGATAGTATGATAGGAAAATAGGCCTGTATTTTATTAAAAGGGAGAAATACAACCCGCTGTTGTCAAATACAACAATAAGTAGCGTAAATACAACTAAGGGTAGCGCGGTTTATTTGCAGTCAAGTGGGCCTGCAAAATAACTTTGTGGTATCAAAAAAATATAAAAACATGATGCTAAATTCTAAATCGATCGGCAATAAGATTGCTGAAGCAAGAAAGAAAACAAATCTTTCACAGGCCGAACTTGCCCAGCAGGTTTCAATCAGTCCACAGGCGGTAGGTAAATGGGAGCGGGGTGAATCCATGCCGGATATCATGACCTTAAACAGGCTCGCAGAAATACTCGCCGTGGATCTTAATTACTTTTCCGATAGTTTTCATAAGGAGCCTGTCAATGCAATGACATACGAATCCGACGAATCCGACGAACAAGCTTATCACGCTGATAGGGAGCCTAGGGCTGAAAATCAGTCTGGTCGCAGCTGGGATATGTCAAAAGGCAATTGGGAAAATGCTGATTTCTCCGGCTTAAAGAATCTGGGTGAGCAGTTCAGTTCTTCCAATATCAGAAATTGCAAGTTTACTAACTCGGATCTTTCGGGCTTGATTCTGGGTAAAAACAATATTGAATTATGCGACTTCTCTTATTCAGACCTGAAAAGCAGTAAAATAAGCTCTTCTAATCTACTCAAAAATCAGTTTGCCCATTGCTCGTTCATCGATACTGATTTTTCGAAAAGCAATATCGGAAAGTGTAATTTTTCCGGTGCGGATTTTACAGGTGCCAGATTTGATACTGGCTGTTTTGAGAGCAATGAGATGACCAATACAGTCTTAAAAGGCACCGCATTTAAAAATACGGGAATCAGTGATGTTATTTTTGAAGGCAGGATCGAAGATTGTCATTTTGAGGGTTGTGGGTTTTATAAAGTCAAATTTCAGGGCGCCACCATCTTGAATACCTTTTTTAAATACAATAGCAAATTTAAAAAAGTGGAGTTTTTGGATTGTAAAGTTGACAGGCTGACCTACGCCTTCTTGAAGAATAACGAAGCAAATTTAACGGGGATAACGCTGATCGAGGAATAAGTCGGCCGACCAGAAAAAATCAGCGAATGCCTGGTATTTTATAGTTGAAAAGAGCGGGCAGCGTATCCGATAAACCATTGAAATAAATAATAAACGAGGTAGTTCAAAAGATAGGACTGCCCCGTTTATTTAAAATAGGCCAGGTCTTAGAGTAAGTGCTAAACCGGATATGTGTAGATACAGCTTTCGCGCTGCCTTAATTGTCAAATAATCCCTGCCGATCGGATTATACCGTTTTCTTATCTATATTAAGTGTAAAGTAGAACGTACTTCCGGCACCGTATTCGCTTTCTACCCAGATTTCGCCGCCTTGTGCCTCAATGAATTCTTTACTGATGCTCAGGCCTAAACCCGTACCTTCTTTTTTGGTGCCCGGAATACGGAAATACCGTTCAAAGATCTTTCTTAAATATTGTGGCTGTATGCCCTGTCCGGTATCCGAGACTGAAAATTTGACCCGATTATTTTCCAGTTCTGTTTTGATCTGTATTTTGGCATGTTCATAGGAGTAACGTATGGCATTGGAAATAAGGTTGGTCAGTACCCAGGCTGATTTTTCGCTATCGGTCACAGCAGTTAATGCATCCTCGGTCATTTCAATCTCGATCTGTATGTTTTTATTGTCAGCGGCAGACTTATTCGCATTGACCGCATATTCGATGATCGGTTTGATCGCAGCCGGCAACAGATTGATCTGTATGGAACCGCTTTCGACCTGTGTGATGTTGAGGAGTTCGCCCGTTATCTTCAATAAGCGCTGTGTGTCGTCCTTTATCCCGTTAATCAGCTCTTTCTGCTCGCCGTTTAACTGTCCTAGCTTTTCATTTTCCAAGAGCTGTACGCCCATCTGAATGGATGAAATCGGTGTTTTAAATTCATGGGATACTGTCCCCATGAAATTTGTTTTGGCGAGATCGAGTTCTTTGAAAGGCGTGATATTACGCAATAGGATCACCTGACCGATAAATTTTATATCTGTTTCACCGGTTGGTACGATATTGATGTCAATGACTTCCTTCTCAAAATAACTTTCTTTGCCATCGGCATAGATTTTTAGCTGTTCTGCTTTGTTTGTCTTTGCCTGTGGGAGAAAGATATCTTTTATAATATCCCGAATCAGATCATTGGTTACGGCGATATCCTGAACAGCCTTTCCAATGAAATCTTCTTTCCTTAATCCTGAAATGTTCAGGGCTTCGTCGTTGGCAAACAGTACCTTTTTATTTTCATCGATTCCAATAACGGGATCATGCATATTATCGATCAGGGTCTCGATCCGCTTTTTCCCCTTGAGGATTTTTTCTAATTTGCTGTCCGAGTATTCTTCCAGCTTCTCGGCCATGGTATTGAACGATCTGGCCAGATCCCCAAATTCGTTGTGTCCACCGAAGTTGACACGTTTTGAATAATTTTGACTCGCAATTTCCTTGATACTTTCGGTCAGCTCCCGGATGGGGTTGGCAATATTGGAAGGCAGATTGATCAGCAGTATGACAGCGATCAGAAAACACAAGGCTCCCGTAAAGGAGATAATGAGTATTGCCCTGCGTGCGGTATCATCCGCAATATTACTTTTTCTGCTGATCGCATCCATATTTAACCGCATCAATTCGGTAATATCTTTACGGATGGATGAGCTTAGCTGAGCATCACCGGGTTTATTTTTTAGTGAACTGAAATGTCTGACAATCAGGTTTGTCGTTTCGATCTCGCCGATTTCAGTGACGTTGCCCATTTGTAGGGTTAAATTATGCTGAAAAGTATCAATTGCCGCAGCATCCTTGCCGATATCTTCGAGTGCGAGCAGCATATTCCGGGAATAGAGCAGGGTGTTGTAATTTGCAACAAGTATATTATTCGTATCTCTTTTGAGCTGATTAACATACCATCCGCTGATAACAGCTAAGGCAACTATCAAGATAAATAGGAGCCCTACTCCAAACGTTAATTTTGCTTTGATTTTCATTTTATGACAATATTACGAGATCAATATTTTCCCGGGACAATTTATTCAATAATGTGTTGAATGTATCAGTTGCGAGTATGATTTTTATCAGATTGATATGTGGTTTACCGATACATACTGTCGTGATCATACGTTCTTCACACTCTTTAATAATGGCTTTTGTGGCGTTGTTGGCTTTCACTTTAATAATTTCAGCGCCCAGCTCCGTGGCCAGCTTAAAGTTATTGATGAGATGCCGCTGTTTATCCAGGGCGATCCGGTCTACACTTTCTTTGGGGACCTGTACATACATGACATACCACTTGCTGTTATAATAGTTGGCCAGGCGGGCGGTTTTCCGGATCACATTTTTGGCCGTTTGTTCGTTTGAGCTGATACAGGCCAGAAAACGTTCTTTTCGCACATTTCGGCTGAGCACAACTTCCGTTTCTACCTTTCTCTGCACCTGCGAGGCTACTTCTTTTAACGCGAGTTCCCGTAGCTGCAGAATATGTTCACTTTTGAAAAAATTGTTGAGGGCCGAAGCTACTTTTGAGCGTTCATAAATTTTTCCCTCTTTCAGTCTGTTGATGAGTTCCTCCGCCGTCAAGTCTATATTGACCACTTCATCGGCCTGTGCAACCACGCTGTCGGGAACACGTTCCTGCACGTCAATACCCGTGATCGCCCGGACCTCATCATTGAGGCTCTCAATATGTTGGATATTGACTGCGCTGATCACATTGATGCCCGCATCAAGGATATCCATGACATCCTGCCACCTTTTTTCGTTTTTGCTGCCTTCTATATTTGTATGTGCCAGTTCATCGACAATAACCACCTCCGGGCTGAGATTTAAAATAGCCTGTACATCCATCTCCTCAAGCTCCTTGCCTTTGTAAAACAAAGTCCGCCTCGGGATAAAGGGCAGACCTGCCAACAATGCATGGGTCTCGATACGCTGGTGTGTTTCGATATAGCCGACCTTGACATCGATACCACTCTGTAAAAGCGCATGTGCTTCCTGAAGCATACGGAAGGTCTTACCCACTCCGGCACTCATCCCGATATAAAGCTTGAATTTACCTCTTCGGGATTTCTGAATCAGAGTTAAAAAATGTGCTGCACTTTTTCTTTCATCCATAGCATGTGATAACTTTTATAAACTTACAAATTCCCCTTAAACAAATTGTCAAGGGGAATTATTAATCGATCCGCTCTATTTAGCCAAAATACCCTTAAACAGTACTCGATAGGTTACGCCTAGCGCCTTTTATTTGCTAGAGGCCCTGTCCAGGGCAATGTTGAGTTTTAACACATTGATTTTTTGAGGGCCAAAAATTCCCCATAAAGGACCTTCGGTATTGTCTTCGATCAATTGATTTATTTTCTGTTCTTCGAGCCCCCGCACAGCTGCTATACGTTTGACCTGAACTTTGGCTGCCTGCACAGAAAAATTTGGATCTAATCCACTTCCACTTGCTGTAATCAGATCGACAGGAATTTCGGACTTTTTGATACCGGGGTTGTGCACTAAAAAGGTATCAATACGTGCCTGCACCTGGCTGAGGTATTCTTCGTTGGAAGGGCCTTTGTTGCTGCCTCCCGAGCCGGCCGCATTGTAATTTACAGCGGAAGGCCTCGACCAGAAATATTTGTCGGCGGTAAATGCCTGACCAATATTCGCGTAGTATTTTTTACCATCATATGCAACTATTTTTCCCTTCCCCGCGTTGGAGGAAAATTGGGCCAGCCCCCAGACCGTTAATGGATAGATAACTGTAAAGAACAGAATCAGGATGATGGTCAGCTTTATTGCTGGCAGAATGTGTTTTTTCATTTTATTTATATTTTTATGGCGATAAAATCGGGGGGAACAAGTTCCTCCGGATCCAGTGCCTTTGATTTATGGATTAAAAGAATATAGCAACGAGCATGTCGATTACCTTGATACCTAAGAAAGGAACGGCAACTCCACCTAATCCAAATATGAATAGATTTCGGCGCAGCAAAGCACTTGCTCCGATCGGTTTATAGGCGACACCTTTGAGCGCCAGCGGAATCAGCATCGGAATAATGATGGCATTGAAAATAACGGCTGACAGAATAGCGCTTTCGGGGCTGTGCAATTTCATGATATTGAGCCCCTGTAATGCTGGGATAGCACTGATAAAAAGAGCCGGAATAATCGCAAAATATTTAGCAACGTCATTGGCGATACTAAAGGTGGTTAATGTCCCCCTGGTCATTAATAATTGCTTGCCGATCTCGACCACCTCGATCAATTTTGTTGGATCATTGTCAAGATCCACCATATTTCCCGCTTCTTTTGCCGCCTGAGTACCTGAATTCATGGCCACACCCACATCGGCCTGAGCCAAAGCCGGAGCATCATTTGTTCCGTCTCCCATCATGGCCACCAAACGCCCTTCGGATTGCTCTTTTTTGATATAATTCATTTTATCTTCCGGTTTGGCCTCAGCGATAAAATCGTCTACACCAGCTTTATCGGCAATAAACTTGGCAGTCAATGGATTATCGCCAGTGACCATCACTGTTTTGATCCCCATTTTGCGAAGACGTTCAAACCGTTCATGGATACCGGGTTTGATGATGTCCTGCAGTTCGATTACACCGAGTGCAATCTCATTTTCAGAAACCACCAAGGGTGTTCCTCCATTTTGGGAGATGGCCTTAACGCTTTCTTCGACCTCTTCCGGAAATCTGTTGCCCGCTCCTGTAACAAGATTTTTAATCGCATCAGTGGCTCCTTTTCGGATACGTACGTTGTCATAGTCTACACCTGAACTTCGTGTTTCTGCCGTAAACTTGATGAATTCGGGATTTTTTATCTCATAACTCATCGGGTTGATACCGGCCAGTTCTATAATAGATTTACCTTCTGGCGTTTCGTCAGCCATGGAGCTCAGTACTGCAGCTTTTATTAATTGCTGCTCATCAATCCCCTGTGCTGGATGAAACTGGGTAGCCTTCCGGTTACCGATGGTTATTGTCCCGGTTTTATCCAACAACAATACATCTATATCGCCTGCGGTTTCCACGGCTTTACCACTTTTGGTAATGACATTAGCACGTAGGGCTCGGTCCATTCCAGCGATACCTATTGCTGAAAGCAGTCCGCCAATGGTGGTCGGGATGAGGCAGACAAATAAGGAGATAAAGGATGCGATGGTGATACCGACATTGGCATGATCTGCAAATGGTTTTAATGTTACACAGACGATAATAAATACCAATGTAAAACCAGCCAGTAAGATGGTCAATGCGATTTCATTTGGGGTCTTTTGTCTTGAAGCACCTTCGACTAACGCAATCATTTTATCAAGAAAACTCTCACCTGGCTGTGTGGTGACCTGTACGACTATTTTATCGGAAAGGACCTTTGTACCTCCGGTCACGGAGCTTTTGTCACCTCCTGCCTCCCGAATGACGGGAGCAGATTCGCCGGTGATGGCACTTTCATCAATTGTTGCAAGTCCTTCCATGATTTCGCCGTCTGAGGGGATAATATCGCCGGCTTCGCAGACAAAAATATCACCTTTTTTTAACTGGGCAGAAGAGATGGTCTGGCCATTTTTAAGTTTGGCCGGAGTTTCTTCTCTTGTTTTGCGCAGGCTGTCCGCCTGCGCTTTTCCCCTTGCTTCGGCAATAGCCTCAGCAAAGTTGGCAAACAACAGTGTGAGCAATAATATGACGAATACGACGAAATTATAGGCAAAACTTCCCTGTCCCTGTGCGCCAGCCAAAGTCCATAAACTGACAATAAGCATGACCAGGGTTCCGATCCATACGGTAAACATCACCGGATTGCGGAACATTGTTTTCGGGTTTAGTTTCACAAAAGACTGTTTCAGTGCTTCCTGTACCATGTCTTTTTGAAACAGTGATGTATTTTTATTCATTTCTAATGTCTTTAATCAATGTTTAATAAAGGGAAAAGTATTCTGCAATAGGGCCCAGAGCCAATGCTGGGAAAAAAGATAATGCGGCTACTATGGCGATCACGGCAAATACCATTAGGCCGAAAGTTGCGGTATCTGTTTTTAGTGTCCCATCTCCCTCAGGAATATATTTCTTTTCTGCGAGCAGGCCTGCTATGGCCACTGGGCCAATGATCGGCAGGAAGCGGGACAGTATGAGGACAAAACCTGTACTGATATTCCACCATAGGCTGTTGTCGCCTAAGCCTTCAAAACCGCTACCATTATTTGCTGCCGACGAAGTGTATTCATAAAGCATTTCAGTAAAGCCATGAAATCCGGGATTATTGAGCGTAGCGCCTGTATATTGCGGAACTGCTGCCGCAAGCGCTGTTCCCACAAGGATGAGAAAAGGATGGAGCAGCGCGATGATCATGGCAATTTTCATTTCTCTGGCTTCGACTTTCTTTCCTAAAAATTCCGGTGTTCGGCCAACCATAAGCCCACTGATGAATACAGCGAGGATGATGAAGATAAAGAAGTTCAATATACCGACGCCACAGCCCCCATAGAAGGCATTTATCATCATAGCAAGCAATTCGTTCATACCCGATAGGGGCATGGTACTGTCGTGCATGGCATTAATCGAGCCTGTCGAGATTACTGTGGTCACGATACTCCAAAAACCGGATGCGGGTGCTCCAAATCGGATCTCTTTTCCTTCCATGGCTCCGAGCGTATGATCAACTCCCATCGCTGCGATAGCGGGGTTACCTTTTGTTTCCATCATAATATTAGGGATGACGAGCAAAAGGAAACCGGCTGTCATGACACCAAATATCATCCATGAGAGCTTGCGCCGCTTGATAAAAATCCCGAGCGCGAAGATCATGGCTATAGGGATGATCATCTGGGCGACCATTTCGACCATGTTGGACAGGTAGGAAGGATTTTCAAAAGGGTGGACGGAGTTTGCACCAAAAAAACCACCGCCGTTTGTTCCGATATGTTTGATCGCTACAAAGGCAGCCGCAGGGCCCCTTGATACAGCTACAGTATCACCTTGCAGTGTTGTAATGGTATCTTTTCCTTCGAAGGTCATCGGCGTTCCCTCAAAAGCAAGGATAATGGCCACCACCAAGGATAGGGGAAGCAAAATACGTGTACATGATTTTACAAAATAGTTGTAAAAATTTCCCAACGTATTTGCTGTACGATCACGGAATGCCCTGAATACAAGTACAGCGGCCGCCATACCGATACCTGCACTTACAAATTGTAGGAACATCAGCCAGTATTGTCCCAGATAACTGAGTCCGGTCTCACCAGAATAGTGTTGTAGATTACAGTTAACGACAAATGAAATGACGGTGTTGAACGCGAGGTCTGCAGACATACTCGGATTATTATCGGGGTTCAAGGGTAGGCTGCCCTGTGTCATTAGAATGAGCATACCCAACAAAAACCAGATCATATTGATACTGATCATCGCCACCATCTGTTGTTTCCAGTTCATTTCCGTCTGTGGATTGATACCGCTGACTTTATAAAAGATCCGTTCCAGGGGATTAAAAATCGGATCAAGCAGTGTTTTTTCACCGCCATAGACTTTTGCAATGTATTTGCCCAAGGGTATTGCAAGCAATACTGTTAAGACGAACATTACGATTATTCCTAAAATTTCTGTATTCATTTCTGTTGATTATTACTTAATGTCTCTAAAAACCGTCTGATGAAATCCTCCTGCCTCTATAGGTTGGAATATCTTTCATCGACTCTAGTGATTTAAAATTTCTCAGGTTTTAGCAGTACGTAGCAGATGTAAATAAATACACCGATAGCTACCACAAATAGTGCTGTCATATAAAGGATTGTTGAGTGATATAGTTGTTGCTCTGTAACAGATAAATCTGTTTAAGATTTTTAGGAATCTGCTGATACATATAGATCCATTCTTCGGAGGTGCATCTTCTTTTCATTCCCCGGAAGGAACGTACAAAGAGATTTTCAATGATGTTGCGTACCTGTTCATTTCCTCTTCTGTAAAGCCATCCCATATATTTTAACCGGCTGCCGATTTTTTCGACCTGACCATTGGAAAGCAAATAATTGATATGATTTACAATGGCCTGAAAGATTCCGGCAAAATTTCTTCGGGATGATAGATCGTTGATTTCTTCTTTTATTTCACCATAATGATCGGCAAGATATTGACTTGCCGACTGTTCATTTATTTTATTCATTGCGATCAGATTTTATCAAAAAAGTCTATTGATTTGATGAATAGGCCAAAGCAGGCTAGGCCGGCCAGTGTTAATATGCATGTTACCATTTTCCTATGTATTAGATTGTACTAAAGTGTTTTATCAATGCACCGAAAATCAATACCACCGTTGTTGCAAAGAACAATAGGTGATAGGGCTTTAACCATTTTGGAAAGGACCGTGTCTCTTGTTCCTGTTGCGATTTAAAAGCTGTCTTGCTCATGTTTATTTATTTTATATCCGATATGCCAAAATGTATTCCAATAGCTTTTTTGCGATTATAATTAATTGATTTTAAGTGTTTTTCTTATTTTGTCCGTGCTGCTGGGATCCAAATAACCTCTCATTTTGATAAGGTGGATTATCAAAATGAGAGGTTCCCGTTTTTATCAAATGTGGAGCTGAACAGCACCGAATACGGGGTTTGGGCCGCTGCCGGGGATCGGCTCGGACCTCGAACTAGTAAATTTGTCCCATCGATGATGAAAATTGGGGGGATATTTTGAATGTAAGGTCTGTACTGATCGGTGACAAGCTAAATAAAGCCAAGAAAGGCCATTGGATCTGGTTGGAAATTATTAAGAAGAATTGTGGCGGCGGCTATTTTTCGTGTGAATCTGTTGGAAATGCAAAAAGCCATGCTGTTTAACATGGCTTTTTGCATTACTTGTCAAGCTAGATTTACGCTGAAAGTTCTTTTAGGTAATATTTTTTTCTGATCCAGAATGCCAGATTGACCAGAGCGATCAGTGCGGGTACCTCAACCAATGGCCCGATCACCCCGACAAAAGCCTGCCCACTATTGATGCCAAATACACCTATTGCAACTGCGATAGCCAGCTCAAAATTATTGCCTGCTGCAGTAAAAGCGATGGCCGTACTTTGTGTATAGTCTGCTCCTACACGTTTGCCGGCGAAAAAACTGACAATAAACATCAATGCAAAGTAGATAATCAAAGGAACTGCTATACGGAATACATCCATAGGCAATTGCAGGATCATTTCACCCTTGAGGCTGAACATCACCGTAATCGTAAAGAGCAGCGCTATCAAAGTCAGCGGAGAGATCAAAGGTACAAAACGGTTCTGAAACCAGTTTTCACCCTTTAAAGCGATTAGCCCATACCTGCTCAAGATTCCGGCAAGAAAAGGAATACCCAGATAAATGGCGACACTTTTTGCGATCTCGGCAATGGAAATATTGACCGAAAGTCCTTTCACACCAAAAAGAGGCGGCAATACGGTAATAAAAATATAGGCATAAACACTATAGAGTAGGACCTGAAAAATACTGTTCAGTGCAATTAACCCAGCCGCATATTCTCTATTTCCGTCTGCGAGTTCATTCCATACCACCACCATTGCAATGCAGCGGGCAAGTCCGATCAAGATCAGTCCAGTCATATATTCTGGGTATCCGTTCAGAAATAAAAGCGCCAGTACAAACATTAAAACCGGTCCTATGATCCAGTTTAGGACCAAGGAAGTGCCGAGAACCTTTAAATTTCGGAAAACCCTTCCAATCTGTTCATACCGCACCTTGGCCAATGGTGGATACATCATGAGAACCAACCCTATAGCAAGTGGTATATTTGTTGTACCGCTGTTGTAGCTATTGATCCAGATTGCAGAATCGGGAAAGAAATTGCCGAAAGAAATACCAAGAACCATGGCCAGAAAAATCCATAAGGTGAGGTAGCGATCCAGAAATTTTAGTTTCGATTGCATGGACTATTTTTTAATATGTGAAAAAACATAAAACATCTCGGCTGCGATTTCTAAACTACGTTCTTTATATACCCTAGTCTGTTCGGGGGTGCCATCTGTAATCTTGGGGTCTTCAAAAGTAAGTGGTATTCTTTTTTCGGCACCAGAAATAAAAGGACATCCTCCATCGGCCTGGGAGCAGGTCATAACTGCAGCAAACGCAGAGGCTGGATTGAACGGACTATCGTATTTTTTTGAAAAACCGATAAGCGGCGGAATATTGTCGCCATATTTGATCGCATAGATGGGATTAGCTGTATCTGCTATTTTAAAAATATCAAATCCCTGTGCAGTCAGTGTCTCGGCTACCTTGGGGAATAGAGCTGTCTCTTCTGTACCTCCTGAATAACAATTCACTGCTGGAATATTGTGAAAGTATGCAGCCACTTGAGCCCAAATCTGAGCGAAATGGCTTCTTCGGGAATTGTGCGTACAGATAAAATTGAGGTTCACGACCTGACCGCGGTCTACCTTATCCTGAATAAATTGAATCAGCGGAACCAATAGCTTCTTACGTTCTTCAGTCAAATCCCATTCATTGGTAATCGCGTTGAATATTTCTTTTATTTTCTGATACATCGTATTGGGCATTAAATGATTAGCAGCATCCAGAACCTGGGGTGCAGCAAGAGGATCCGTTAACTGGCAATGTGGACAGATTGATCTTTGGTTTTTGGGATGGTACTCCACAGGCATCCTGAGCGAGGCAAGCTGTGGTCTTGTTTTTCAATACAAAGGTTTTACCATTGAAATCTAGATCATATTTGCCGATTGTATTGCTTTGATATTCCACTTCTATTTCCCCATCTTCTATGCCCAATTTCTCTTCGGATAAATTAATGATATGTAATAGCTTGCCCGGTTTTAGTCGGTGTTCATAGTCATCTGCATTCCAGAGCTGAAAGTTGACGACTTTCTCGTGTCGGATGACCCCGCCGCAGTCAATAAAACTTTTTGAGATCTGACCTACCTCAGTGACATGGAAGTGCTCGGGAACAAATGAGCCATTCTCCAATTGAAACTCAACACGATCCAGTGTTGCTAAAATTTCTTTGATTTCTGATAATTTCATAAAAAACTAATTTTTATTATTTATTTATATGTAACTATATATTGCAATATTACGATTGATGTGTGTAAAAAAAACTACTTACAGCAACTCGATATGTTTACATCCTGATTGAAAAATGCATTAAACTCCTGTTGCATTTGTTTCCAGACCATTTCATTAATGCAGTAACAGACGGATTTGCCCTCAATTGTCCCCTGGATTATTCCTGTATTTTTTAGTTCCTTGAGGTGCTGGGAAATGGTCGCCTGTGCAAGACCCAATTCATCAACCAGGTCATTGCAAATACATGCTTTCTTGTCTATGATATATTGAAGAATGGCTATACGTGCAGGGTGTCCTAAGACTTTAAATGCTACAGCAAGCTTATTCTGTTCATCAGCGAAAATTTCTGTCTTTGTAAGTCCCATATTGAGCTAATATTATATTGCAATATTACGATGATAATTTTGAATATCCAAATATCTGTGTAAAATTTTCAATCAGACATGATATATAGGTAATTGTATAGGAACCTAAATAGGGAGGGATCATCCATGAACCAAATCATGCTGTTGGAAAGTTTTCGAATGTCCCGGTGACAACACATGCATTGTTATCCTTTCCAAAGCCGGTAGAACGTATTGTAAAAATCTGTTCATAAAAATAAAAAGTGTGAACGAATTGGCCCGTACATGCCTTGCAAGGCCCTTGCTGGGATCGGTAGGGAGTTGGAACATTCGATAGTTTGTAAGCTGTTTTTTTTTGGCAGAAATTTTGTTAAGGTAATGCGGATTAGGAAGTCAAAGGGGGGGATGCGCCATAAGATCACACAGCAGCAAAGGTTAATATCAAATTGATCTTGCGGTAGAGATGCCATATAACTAAAGAAAACTAAATTAGCCTGAAACAAGACATGAGACCGATTTTATTTATCATATTCCTGCTCTTCATCGGACGTTCGGAAGCGCAGGTCCAGGAGATCCCGGATCGTATCAAATCTACTTTTACTGGGACCTGGGGATATAAGACCAGGTTCCAAACCAATACTGTCGTCATTTGGTTTGAACCTGGTAAAGATTATGCCAGTTTTAAAGATATCGGCAGCGGAGAAGCTCCACCACGAACTTTTCGGGCGCAGGTGAAAGGAATGGTATTGTTTATTCCGGCCAAGCAGGGTATTAATGACGAGATAGAACTGGAGGTCGTCAAAGGGAAATTGAACTTAAGAGCGAGATGGATTACTTGGGATAACGATGGAAATATTTTGCAAAAAGGAAATGTAGAGACCACATTTTTTAAACGTATTCCCGACCAGTATTAGGGATCCCGCTGCAAACTAAATTTAATAGATAATATGTCAAGAATAATCGTCTTCTTTGCGCTAGCTCTTTTCTCGTGCCAGAGACACTCGGACAGACAGGCACAACCGAAGGTAGATACTGTTGGGGCTACAGCTGTTGTTACAGACAATGAGACTATTTCTTGTGAGCAGCTGATTGCGCAGCTGGTGAAGTCGAGCAATGCGATCGCGTTTAGTCAATTTAGCGATTCGCTTGTCCAAGCCCGGGTAGCATACCTAAAACCGGACAAGCTGACCATCAAGTTGTATGTGATCAACGACATTTCGGAAACAGCCGCAGAAAAAAGACTGGTGGAACATGCTGTTGGCTGGCTGGAATTTTATCAGAGAACCGGGCAGCTCCTAGATATAACCAACGATCCTGAACATCCTGTGAACTTACGCTACGACAAGGGGATAGTCCAAGGACATAATCTTTTTACATTATGTAGGGCTTCAACTATCCATGACAAACCGGGCAACGGATATGCATTAAGAGATGTTATGCTGGAAAAAGATATCAAGTTTAACGGTAAGTTGGATAGGTTTTTTATGCGCAGTGAATTTGATAAGGTTTTCGGCCGGCCCGATAGTATCCACCTGTTGAAAGATGAAGCCCCCTGTATCACTCTTTTTGATACCGAAGCGCCAGATGATAAATACCTGTACAAAAGTGGTTCACGCTTTGAAACCAGTGGGGATAGTGTCGCTATAGAAGACTTCTGGTTTCTGAATGGAAATTTTATCAGCTACAATGGCATTCGTATAGATGCCAATACAACCCTTGAAGATATACAACAGCTTTTCCCTACAGCTGTGAATGAACGACAGGGGATGGATAAAGCCGGAAGATTGTGGGTAATCAGACTGCGGGAGGACAATGAAGGAGTTGTGGATGGTCATATTAGAATGTACTTTAAAGATGGTAAAGCACAATCTATACACTGGTGGTCTCCCTGCTAGCGAGCGCAGAAAAGAACAGATCAGAAGGTTAAGCCCAATCTCTCGGACCGATCCAAAAAAATGATAAAGCCAAGCCCAAAAGTAATCACAATGCTATGCGGTCATGTGAGAGGAGAAAGCGAAAATTGCTGGAACAGGTACCATTTTTGCTATTCGCGCGTTTTTATAAGCTTTTTATTTTCCTTGTCAAATACATATTCAATCCACTTCTCATCAGCATCAGTAAGGGCCCAAAAAAGACCGTTAGTTCCCCATTGTGCTTTAAGCTCTAAAAATCTAGGTTCGATAATCCAGTTTCCATCCAAGCCAATCAGACCGTACAGTTCGGATTTTTTATCCTGGGCGATTGCACAGGAGCATGCTTCGTAAAAGTCTTCAGGTCTTGAGGGGGATTGGTCTGCAGAATTTCGTTCGTACACTTGTTTGACCTCTTTGGCATTGTCCCAAAATACGATGGATGCTTTTTTGAAATCAGCGACGAAATATTGGGTCAGAAATAACGAATCGGTGAGTCCCGCAAGCTCGGCATTCAGTTTTTTGGATGAAAACTGCTGATGGACTTCCGTAGCGGTAATTTCGCCTTTGTCCAAAAGAACTTTAGCCTGCTCCATGTTTGCGATAAGCATGCGTAAGTCTTCTTTTTTATAAGCACTGCGTTGTTCGTTTGATACCGTTGTTAATAAGCGTCCCTTTTCATCCATTGCCAAAATTTTTACGAGATGCCGCATGGGCCCAGCAGTTTTAATGCGAACATATCCATCACCACAGTGTATCACTTCAATGCGACCCGCCGAGGTCTCTATACGTTGTCCCACCTGGGTAATTTCATAGCTCACCTCTTTGTTTAGATGGGTTTCCATGCTATAGTCGAAACTCTTGATAGGCTTTGTGCCCGGGAGAATTAGGGTCTGGTCGCCAAACTCCGCTGACACGATTTTATCAATAACTTTAATTTCTTGGTCCTGGATTGTTCCATCCATAAAGTAGATTTTTTTCAACTTAAATATCGCCTGATCAATATTATTGATAAAATCCATTGTAAAAGGATAATCACTGTCTAATGTATAGGCAATATTAAATCTGTCGAACTTTAATTTAATATAGGTGTTTGGATAGATATATTCCGTTATGGGCGGATATCCTCGGCGAAAATGATAGCTTTCGTCAAATTTGGTCTTATTTTCTTTTTTATAGGGTTGATTGTTGAAGGCAGCCTGCATTTCTTTGAAATCTGTGGCAACATTTTTATCGTTATTCAAAAGATACTCAAGCAAAGCAAGGTTATCGTCCAGCATATCCTGACAATCCTGCTTGGATTGTCCATTGGAACAGCTGTTGTTGGTGATCAACAAAATGGTGAAAACAATCTTAAATATTTTGCTCATATATCTGTTAAAATGTTCTTACAGTTTATCCTTCAGAAACAGGCGACTATCAATTCCAATTGGATAGTCCCATTGATTACTAAATTATTCATTAAATAAAACAGAAAATAAACCTATTTACAATCCGTGTAAGATCTTTTATGATCCGAAGAAAAGTTGTTCCGATTTTTTTTAAGATCGCAATAGCTTTGCATTTGGTCAATGGATAGTAGCGGTACGTCAAAATGTTTGCTGCTTCAAGGAATCAAGGGTTTCCTTTGCAGAAAAAACATGAAGAAACAAGTTTTATGTGCAATCCTGTTCAGCAGCTTAGCGACGCTGACAGCGCAAGCCCAAAATGCAGTATCCGGACAGGTTGTTGTCGATTACGTCCCCCTGTCAAACTATATCCGACCGGAAGACAGTGTAAAGACTGGGTCTAAAAGTGATTTCAAGAGGATACAATTCAATCTTGAAATACCTTTATCGACCAAAGTGGATTCCGCGGGTAATATCAAACGCTGGTCCTGGAAAATGGGAGCTGCATACGCAAAGATGCAAAACCGCGATTATGAACAGCAGCTTTTTCCGACCGAGATGTTGAACGCTGAGGTTGGACTGCAATATTTGACTTCCTTGAAGAAAAACTGGTCGCTACTGACATTTGCTTCGGTCGGCATCTATTCTGATCTGGTCAAAGTCAACGGTAAGGATGTACTGGGACAGGGGGGAGCTCTTTTTATCAAACGGTTTAAACCGAATCTGGCCTTCGGATTTGGACCAGTATTGAGCAATAGTTTCGGTGTACCTATGATCCTGCCGGGACTATATTTTGACTGGAAGACCAATGGAAAGGTCAAATTCAATGTAAACTTCCCACAAGGTCTTGCCGCTGCTTATCAGGTCAACAAGTTCATGGATCTCCGTGCGGTAGTCAATCTGGATGGGATGACGGCCGAACGGGAGAAGAACGGCAAGTCCACACTCGGTGGATTTATGTTGTTGACGGCTGGTCTTCAACCCCAATTTAACCTCGGTAAGAACCTTAAATTGCAACTAACGGGGGGAAGCACACTCGCAAGGATGTATGTTGAAAATGACCGATCGTTAAAGAGCTTCTTCAAGGATAAGAAACAGGCCGACCCACGCTTTTCACCGACCTTCTACACCTCAGTAGCATTTAAATGGAATATGCCCTACTAGCGGCTCAGGAGCTTCTTAAAAACCACGTTTTGAAGAAGCTCCTCTCTTTTTGTACGAGATATGGGCAATTCTTGCGCTGCAATATATACTCTTCCGCCCGAGATCATATCGATGTGATTGACGTTGACCAGATAGGATTTGTGGATACGAAAAAAATGGCTATCCGGTAAAGCGACTTCCAGCGCCAGCATGGTCTGGTGAATGGTAAGAATCCGTTCTTTAAAATGTAGCTTGGTATAATTTTGCATGCTTTCAGCGTAGAGCAGATCAGTCCAGGAGATTTTGACGAAAGCGTCCCCCTGCCGGACAAAAAGCATGGTATCGTTGGTACTGGGTTCCTGTGTCGATTTGTTACGCTGTACAAATTGCTGAAAGGCTTTGGTTGCCGCCTGGAAAAAGCGCGGAAATACAATCGGTTTTAGCAGATAATCCACGGCCTGGAGACGGAATCCTTCCAGGGCATACTCCGAATAAGCTGTAATGAAGATGCATAAGGGGGGATTTTCAAGTGATTCCAAAAAATCGATGCCATTGAGATAGGGCATATTGATATCTAAAAAAATAAGGTCAATATCGCCTTGTTGCAATCTGGAGGTTGCCGCCAGTGCTGACGGAAAAGTTGCGACGAGCTCCAAAAAATCAACCTGTTCGGTCATCTCGGCAATATGCTGCCGTAATAGGGGTTCATCGTCTACGATGATACATTTCATCTTTGTCTGTTCCATACTTGTTTAGCAGTTAAGATTGATTGTCAGGTTGACGCAGAAGCTGTCGTCTTGCTTGTCAATGGTTAACGTGTACTGATTTTCATACTGTAGCTCAAGCCTCTTTTTGACATTTTCCAGCCCAATGCCAGAGTGTCTTGTTGAAGCCGGCAGGGGATAAGTCTGATAACTATTTCTGATATAAAACTGAAAATAGCCGTCTTTCTCAGCGCATTTGACGCTGATTTTGCCTTTTTGATCCGGAAGCCGATCCACATGTTTGAAGGCATTTTCCACAAAACAGATGAGCATCAGCGGTGCAATATGTAGATCTTCTGTTGACTGCGACCAGCTGCAGTCAACCTCCAGCTCGTCTCCCCAGCGCATTTGTTCAATCGTGATAAAATTCTGTAAATATTGCAGTTCACGGCTCAGCAATACGAACGATTGGTTGCATTCATAGAGCTGGTAGCGTAGGATATCTGAGAATTTTAACAGTAAAAAATCGGCCATGTCCACATTTTTTTTCATCAGGATATGGATATGGTTCAATACATTGAACATAAAGTGCGGATTGACCTGATCCTGTAAGATTTTGAGCTGGCTTTCCAGAAAGTTTTGTTGCAACTGGCTATGGTCCTGCTGAATATTGGCATGTTCCTGATAAAACCGGATGCCACAGGCAGTACCATTGATCAGAACGGAAGAGGGAATAGCTTTATAGCTCTGCACAAACAAAAGCGTGGCCCGATCTTCCTCCGACAGAACTTGGCTATGGAGAATAAAGTAGGCATCTATTGCGCCGATCAGAACGGCCAAAATAAGCACAAAAAAGATGGCTTTGAAAACAAAGGGCTTCATTTTCTGTGTCTTAATGGCTTTTGGTAGAATACTATCGCTCAGAAGTTGCGAGATGCTGATGGAACAGATCATGACCGATGAACTATGAATCAGCGCATTGATGGTGTCCATATCCTGCTTCACTTGTATCCAGACGGCAAACCAGAGGACAAGCCAGAAGAGTGTGAGAAAGAGGTGCCGATGGACGTAGTTTTTTTTGAGCAACATGGAACAAAAATAATCAAATATATAACAAAACCTTTGAAAGCAAACACGGGATTGCCTTCAAAGGTGTTTTGTGTTAAGGGTTGTATTAGAATATAAAGTAACCTACGCCAATGGAAAAGGCCTGTGGTTTGGATTTAAAAGATTTGGATAAGTCCGAAAACCCACGTTCGTAGCGAACATCAATACTGAATTTTTGGATATCGATCCCAAGACCACCTGTAAACTGTACATTCGACTTATCGAAATGTTTGACTCCCTCTTTGATGGCCTTTAAAGGTGATAAGTTGTCATTCAGTGTATAATTATACACCGCTCCGGCAAATACTCGAAAGTTCATGTCCTGTTGTTGGTAGATTTTATAACCGACCATCACTGGAATATCAACAGCATTCCATTTGAGTTTGGTTTCGGTTTGCCCCTGCGGTTTAATTGCTGCCTTACGTTTACTGAAAAGTGCTTCTCCTTGAAGGTATGCCCTTCCGAGATTGACCCGGGCCATACCACCCACATGGAGCCCCAGCGCATATTTGTCGTCCAGGTCTGCCAGATCGGTATTGAGTTTGTTGATGCTGCTTCCACCTTTGATACCGATCTGAATAAGGGGTTGTTCCTGTGCAAATACCATTTTGCTTAACATCATTGCGAAGAGTACAACGCATGATAAAATTGCTTTTCTGCTCATTTTTATTGTTTTGATATGCACAAAAAAACGAAGGCCGACGCTGATACAGAAAAGTCTTTGACGAACGGTATACTCGCAGTGACGAAAGTAAAAATGAAGAGGAGCCATGGTGTTAACGACTATTTCAATGATGTAGGATGTCTTTTGACATAAAATAGATCTATTTAATAAAGCAACTATGTTGCATTTATTAAATAGTATTATTAGTTTTGTTCAAGACAATGTCAATACAATGTCGAGATGAGGGAGCGGGTGGAGATTAGCGTGAGTTGGCACCCAAAGAGGAGAATAGATCGAAAATTTAAATTTAAATAGCAATCAAGATGAGAAAAAAACTACCTGTAACGGTTTTGAGTGGCTTTTTAGGGGCAGGAAAAACATCATTATTGAATCATATTCTACACAATAAGAACGGTAAGAAAGTTGCCGTTATTGTCAATGATATGAGTGAAGTAAATATCGATGTGCAGGCTGTAGAACGGGAAAATGTATTGTCGCGAACAGAGGAAAGGCTGGTGGAGATGAGTAATGGGTGTATTTGTTGTACGCTACGGGAGGATCTTATGGTCGAAGTTGAACGTTTGGCGAAGGAAGATCGCTTTGATTACCTCCTGATCGAAAGTACAGGAATTTCGGAGCCAATTCCAGTAGCGCAGACATTCAGTTACATGGATGCTAACAACAATATTGATCTATCCGCATTTAGTTATATTGATACAATGGTTACCGTAGTCGATTGTTTGAATTTTGGGAAGGACTTCGGCAGTGCTGAGACTTTGTGGGATAGGGAATTGACGGACGATGATCGTGACAACCGGGCTATTGTCAATCTTTTAACAGATCAGGTCGAATTTGCCAATGTTATCATACTCAATAAAGTGGATCTCGTTGCCGAAGAGACAATAGGTACTCTTGAGTCCGCTATTGGTAAGCTTAATCCGGGAGCAAAGTTGATCCGTACACAATTTGGGCAGGTAAATCCGGAAGCGATTATGGGGACTGGTGCATTTAACTTTGAGGAGGCCTCAGCTTCTGCTGGCTGGATACGTGAGCTCGATACGGAGCATACTCCAGAGACAGAAGAATATGGTATATCTTCGTTCGTTTTCCGGTCACAACGCCCTTTCCATCCACAGCGTTTGCACGCTTATTTAAATGAACAATATCCACCAAATATCATCAGGGCAAAGGGACTTCTCTGGTTGGCTTCCCGTCCGGATGTTGCGATTAGCTTTAGTCAGGCGGGGGGAAGTGTGCGGATGGAAAGCGCTGGGGTCTGGTGGAGCAGTATGCCTGAATCGACTCGCAAGCAGTATCCGATGTATGCGGAAGTGAAGGACGATTTGTTGATGCGCTGGCACAGTGAATGGGGGGACCGGAAGAATGAACTGGTCTTTATT
This sequence comes from Sphingobacterium sp. NGMCC 1.201703, assembly GCF_047784615.1. Taxonomy (NCBI): domain Bacteria; kingdom Pseudomonadati; phylum Bacteroidota; class Sphingobacteriia; order Sphingobacteriales; family Sphingobacteriaceae; genus Sphingobacterium; species Sphingobacterium sp. NGMCC 1.201703. The sequence goes on from NZ_JBLOHD010000001.1 coordinate 489,163, forward strand.
GGACAGCATTTGAACAAGGAGCAATATTTGGATGAATTGGAATCTTGCCTATTGACGGAGGAGGAAAGCGATGATTGGCGCTTTACCTGGTGGAAAGACGAGTTTCCTAAGAATCTTTAAACAAATCCTTAGCGATTGCCGTACGATCGGCAAGATTATTCCTATTGTTTTTCGGTCAAGTATTTCCAATATCGCTTGGGAACATGTCGCAAGTGAAGTTTTAAATTCTTCCGGGATTCGATCGTTGTGCTTTTAAAATAGGTTTTCCAGAGATGCTGGAACTCTTTTTCCTTTGGGTCCAGATCTATTTCCAAACGTTGGTGGGTATGAAGTTCATTTTCAGCACAGCTAGCTACTTCTTCTACGTGGTGGCAATCATAATAAAATCCGTAATTTCGTCGGATATCGTAGATCAGCCACTGTTGGTCAGTAAAGCGGTTCTTAAAAAAATCAATGACCAATGGGAGGACATTAAAATCGGGTTCCACAATAGCTGTATACAGACCGGTATTGGATTTAACAAAGCGTATAAAGGCTTTCATCCGATGTCTTTCGCGGCTCACTTTCTTTATCATTTGATGCATACGCAACAGATCAGGTCGCCCGTAGTTCTGCATATCCATTTTTCCGGATTTGAAAAGCTCGACGATCAGACGGAATCCGTTGGCCCATTCGGATGGACTGTCGCTTAGAAAATTGTGGTAAAAGATCTTGGCATTTTGTAATCCTATTAGCTTATTCATCGCGGTCAGAATACGGATGGCTTTAAGTTTATCTGTATAGATCTGACGTTTCTGTGAAAAGATATTGATTTCCAGCTGCTGTGAAGTTGTTGGAATAGCGTCAAATTCTTTTCGTTCAAAGGCCTCGAAAACGCAGCATAAATAGCCATGGTAACTCCCGTCGAAAATATAGTTCATCAAAATAATGTTAACTGGGTTTGAATGCTGTTTGATTTGGTGCCGGGCTGATGTCCCAGAAGAGACTTCCGAATCTGTTCCGGATAATGGAACCCGGCACTGATGACAGTATCTAGGCAAATCATGAAGTATTTTGCTCTATTAAATGCGATCCCCAGCTTACGCAATTGGTATTCCTTTAATTTTCCGTATTGACGTGCGTGCACGATTTTGTTTGCGGACTGTCTACCAATTCCGGGAATTCGAATAATTGAACTGTAATCCGCTGTATTGATATCGATCGGAAAAAACTGCGGATTACGTAAAGCCCAAGCGAGCTTGGGGTCTATATCCAGTTCAAGCTGTTGATGTTGGGTATTTAGGATTTCATGCAAGGAGAACCCGTAGAACCGCAATAACCAGTCTGTTTGATAAAGTCTATTTTCACGCACAAGCGGCGGAGTGGTACCGATTTGTGGAAGCATGCTATCGTTGGCGTTTATGGGGATGTAACCTGAATAGTAAACGCGCTTGAGCTTATAAACTTTATAGAATTCATGCGCGGTCTGCATAATCTGTAGGTCTGTCTCCGGCGTGGCTCCAATGACCATCTGTGTACTTTGGCCTGCGGGGACAAACAATGGAAGTTTTTTAACCATCTTTTTATGCTGCTGAACGTTAAGGATTTCGTTTTTGATAATCGCCAAAGGTTCGCGGACGGATTGATGATCTTTTTCTGGCGCAACAAGTTTTAAACCTTCCTCCGTAGGGATTTCCAGATTGACGCTCATCCTATCAACGTATAGGCCGGCCTGCTTTAATAGTGACTCGCTGGCTCCGGGAATAGCTTTTAAATGAATATAGCCATTAAATCTTTCTTCGGTGCGAAGCTTTTTTACGACGAGCATCAACCTTTCCATGGTATAATCCGCGGATTTAAAAATACCGGAACTTAAAAATAGGCCTTCGATATAATTACGGCGATAGAAGTTCATCGTTAGATCAACGACTTCCTTCACTGAAAATGCCGCCCGTTGAACATCATTGCTACGTCTGCTGACACAAAATGAACAATCATAGATACAATAGTTGGTCATTAAAATTTTCAGCAAAGAGACACATCGACCATCCTCTGTATAGGTATGGCAAATCCCACTCGCTGATGCATCACCAATGCCATTCGTATTTTTTCGTTTTCCGCCACTGGAGCTACAGCTGACATCATATTTCGCTGCATCAGCTAAGATCTTCAACTTATCATCAAATCCAATCATGATCAATATCTTAGTAAATTATGTAAATTTACTATTTTTATTAGTAAATATAGTATTAAAAATTATCCGATCTATCGAAAACTATTTTTACCGGTATATGTTTCTATCCATAAGTTATAACGATATGAAAAGAACATATTTTTTAATTGTAATTCTGGCTAATATGGTGTTCTCGGTCATGGCCCAAGAAACAAAGAAAGTAAATGGCTGTGCGATGGTGTCAACTTATGCAGAAATGGCTTTTGCCAGTTTCAAAAAAGCGTACAAAGCGGAATCGCTCGATGACGCTAAGTCTTTTTTGAAAGATGCGGTGAGCAAGGCCAAAGAAACCGCTGCTTACAGTATTCTCCCTGACTGCAATTGTGCCAATGCTAAAAATTATGCTTTAAATGCCGTTACATTTGGTAACAAGGCATTGAAAACTTCGGATTTGGAAAGTTTAAAGAAATGGTCCAAAAAAGCGATGGATATGTCATTGGATGTATTAACCGCTATACCGAATTGTCAATAGTTATTTGATGCCTAAGCTATTGACATAGGGACTTGTTGGATTAGTCTGTTGGATTAGTTTGTCTACCTGACTCTTCTTTATTGAGGATCAGCTGCTGTGTTGGTAATGCGAGTTCAATATGTTCTTTTCGAAGTGTATTGTCAATAGCGACCAAGATATCACTTTTGATCTGACCTGTATCTTTGCTTGTCTTGACCCAGAAAAAGAATTCTATTGCAACAGACTGCGCAGATACGGAGGTAAATTGTACAATAGGCGCTGGGATGCTAAGGATCTGCTCATTCTTTTCCGTAATTGCAAGCAGCAAGCTTTTTACTTTGTCTAGATCGGTTCCATATTTGACTTCAATATGGCCGCTTAGGCGCTTGCGGGCAGTTCCCTGGCTCCAGTTGATGACACGTGAACTCAGCAGGTCACCGTTGGGCATAATTAGGCTTGCACCCTCTGGAGTCACGATGACACTACTCCGAAATCCGATGGATTTGACACGGCCGGATTGTCCACCGACTTCAATCGTGTCATCTACATTGACCGGTTTTTCAAAGGCGATAATTAGACCACTGACCAAATTATTGACCAGTGTCTGTAGACCAAAACCTATGCCTACGCCTAATGCACCAATAATTAGTGTGATTTGCTGAATGGGGATGCCAGCAGCAGCAAAAGCCAGAAAAAAGCCAGAAAAAATAATTGTAATGCGAATTAACAATAACCAGCTCCCAAGATGGAATTGTGATCCGTCGCGTTCGGTATGGTGGGGTTGAGGTCCAGAGGCAAAAAAGGAGACAATCTTGGAAAGTATGGTTGAACAGACCATGATCAGGACAAAAACAACGATGTTAATGACTGTAAAGCTATAACTGCCCAATTTGTGCGTGTTGTAGAAGAAATCGTGTATGGGATCTGCCAATAACCTAAATTCGTAAAAATTGCGCCCGAATAATACAAACCAGCCTACAATAAGGATAAGGTAGAAAAATAAAGGCGCCCGTTTGCCGACACGGTCGTAGTTGATATAAAAGAGCCTTCTTTCTTGCTTCTTATAGACCAAAGAAGCATAGGTGAGCCCTTCATTAACCAAACGCAGGACCCATAAAAAAATAATCGTCACCACTACATTCAATAGACCTGCGATCAGCAGTACTTTGGCAATATTAAAACTGCCGCCAAGGTTGAGCCCGAGGGACAGTAGTTCCATGAATGTCATCAATCCGATAGGGAACAGTATCCAGCGCTCACGTAATTCGGTATGACGGGATCTGTTTAATAATGAAAATATACCCAGCGAAAAAGCCGATGATGCAATAAATACCATACACCATCGTTCTGACCGTGAGGCCTGCAGCAACATATTATCCACTGCAGCTAAGAAATATAGCCCCAATAAGCTCAGCCAGATCGTCATCCAATAACGTGAAATATGTTTGCGGAGTATAATGCTGATGAGTATGGCCTGGGTAATAATAAAGATTGTAGAAAATATAAAAGGTGGATTGATAAACAAAAACTGTACAACACTTAGCGCAATGACCGTTCCCGAAACGATGGGTCGAGTTAATAGCATAATGGATTCGGAAAGCATATGCCCCTGATCTTTTAAACTTTTTTTCAATGCGGATAGATAATAAACAGCCAAAGTTACTGCAGCGATTAATAATAAAAGCTTTCCCCAGTTTCCTTTTAGGTAGTAGGTAAGTGCTAGTTTTGCCTTGATGACAGAGAGCTGTATAATCTCCTCTATTGGCCTGTTGTAAGTGCTTTCTTCCCAAAGCGGTGCAAACTCCTTGTCAAACGTTTTTTCAGCAATCTGTTGCTGATAATAGCGTATCTCCTCCGTATCATTGTCCAAGGCCATTAGTTCGAGATTCAGCTCATTTTGAAGTGTCTGAATAATACCTATATTTTTTGTAAGCTGCTTGCTCACTGGCGATATTTCTCTGGATAAAACATGTAGCCTGCCCATGTACTGACTCAGCTGTAGAGAATCTTCTGAAACCACAAAGAGGGATTTATCCATCGTGAGTGAGTCTATTTGTAAGCGGTAATTGATCAATTGCTCCTGATATCTGTCTACTCGTCTTTTGTAGGTTGATACTTCGGTAGTCAGTGTATTTAGAATATTAAAGGTGGTTGTTAAATTTCTGGAAGAATGGGCGGAACCCTGGTTGTTAAATACACCGTCTTTTGATAGTTGATGCCAACGAACGATCTCCTTTAATTCCGTACGGACTGCTGCGGTATCAAATCCTTTCTTTAAAAAAGCTCCTGCATGCCTAGATACTGTTTTTAACTGTTCAAAGACCTGATTTCGCCTTATTGATGCACGATCCTGTTCAAAGTCAATGACACTCTGCTTGGCTGATCTGCTAAAAAAGTCCCGCATACGGGATACATAATTTCCTTTCACTGTATCAGCAGCAGCGCTTTGTTCCGTAAGAGCAATGGATAATATAGGCCTAAGACAGCACAAAATAATCAATGGAATGTATAATAATGCATGCCTTCTTTTCATACTAGTAAATTGGGTTTCGATAGGGGTAAAAATAACAAAAAAGCAGGAGGTTTTATAGTTTCATTAATAGAGAAATGAATAGATTATTTTCAAAAGGTGCAATGGTGGCTATATAAAAAGCCATATCGAACTACTGGGGTTGATACGGCTTTTTTTAGTTCATGTCGCATTTGCTTCGACAGAGGAGCTACTTATTTTTTTGTTGCTTCCAACATAAAAAGCCCTTCAGTAGTCAAGGGAAGTCCTAGAATACGGTTTTGCGCATGGATGTCGACTTCAACGGAATCGAATCCGATTATTTGCAGTATGTCGATGTCTTTGGCTGGACGTTCGTGTCGGCTGATTTCTAAAGCCGATTTGATTGCGTTTACCTCTTCAATGGCTCCGGATGGGCATTCATCGTGCCTGTCTGTGCTAAAAACTGTTTTTCCGAAATCTGCGTCTAGATTAATCAGTTTGCCGCCAGGCTTTAACACGCGTTGCATTTCTCGGTAGCATTTTTCCAGATCAGGGATAGTCCAGGTCATTAGACGTGTAAACACGAGATCGAAGCTATTGTCCTCGAATTGCAGGGACTGGGCATCCATGACACGATAATTCACGTTTAGCTTTAGTTCCTCACTCACACGGGCTGCGGCTTCGATCATCTGCGGTGAAAGATCAATGGCTGTCACCTCAAAACCAGCGAGTGTCAGGATATTCGCAAAATATCCGGTTGCAGTACCTACCTCCAAAACACGATTGCCAACCGCCAGTTGCCGGATTGATTTAAAAAACTCGAGCCATCGCTCTGTCTCCGGATGAGACCAGGCTTCTTTTCTTTCCTTAAGCCAGGAAGCACTTCTTCCATTCCAATAAGTTGCTATTCTTTCAATCATCTCGCTACTTTTAGTAGCTGCAAATTTATCCATATTATCCCGAACAAAGGATTGAATTTATGTCAAGACAAATATATTTTTTCATAAATTAGAGGATAGGGATCAGTTGCACTGAAAAAATAAACCAGGCAAATTTTAAACCATGACAACTTAAGTATATGAATAAAGTAATTCATCGGGAGCGTTTTGTCGTTCCGGCTATAGGTCAGAAGCCGTTCGTTTGGATATTGCTGATTGGAGTGGTTTTAATGGGCTCCTGCCGGAGCATCAAAGATCCCGGTATACGGGATGCCCTATACAATAGCACTTGCAATCAACGAAACCTATATAGCTATACAGCTGATCAACTTCCGGTGGCACTGCACCAACAGCAGCTGTCAAAGCGCCTCACAGAAAAATTTGACCATAATACACTTAATATGGCCAATGCCATAGGCATATTGAATCTGATGGATAAATATATGCAGTTGCGAACAAGGCGAGATAGTACCAGTGTGGATGGCCGAATACGTATGTTGGAGCTCAAGCAGGATATCGACCATCGGATAAATGCGGCCTCGATCGAGATTTCTGCCGTTTCTTCGGAGATGGACTGTGAGGAGGAAAGAGTAAGTCAGGTCGCCAACTACCTCAAAGGAAGACAGGGAGATCGGGAGTCCAAATTGACAAAAGGAGCTATTGTTGTGGGAGCACTCGGTGCCATCCTTGCCGGTGGTGCGATTAAAAATGAGGGCGTAAGCAATACCATTGGGATTACAGCGGGTATTGGCGAAGCGGGCCTGGGATTGATGATGCTTTTTAATAAGGAATCTGTCGAATTTTATCACAAACGAAATGCCTTAAAAGATGTATGGGACAATGTGGAGACTTCCGCAATCTTTCCGCCGTTGGTATGGTATTACCTCAACTACAAGAATCCATCTATTGGTCAGAATAAATCGCTAAGAGAACAGATCGTAGAAAAATGGACCAATCTTGGTCAGATCAACCTGGATCCGAAGAAATCATCTGTACCGCTCTTTTTTGGTGAAGGCGGGAAGTACTCAACAGATGAACTGGAAAACCGGGCGGATATGTATGACCAACTGGAGTCCAGCATTACACTGATGAAACAGGATCTTAAAGCACTTATGCTGGCACTTGACAAGATCTGACACTGTTGCCATTGCTATGATTGCTCGCGGTTATATCAGTGATTTTATAATATATATTTCAATACATTTATGTAATCGTTACAAATTACATTTTTTAGCTTGTATATTAGCTCCATATTAAACTGACCAAATATTAAAACTATGAAAGAAAAGGAACTAACCGAATTAACCGATCAGGAGCTGTTGGATAGAAAAAAGCAGCAAAAAAGCAGTAAATTAATCAATGCTGTACTAGTGGGGTTTTGTGCTGGGATTGTAATTTATGGTGTTGTAAATAAAGGGTTTACTGTTTTTACATTTATGCTTATCGTGCTGGGAGCTTGGGCTTTTACACGCTGGCGGAAAACGGATGAAGCCCTTGACAATGAGTTGAAATCCAGAAACCTGAATGAAAAATAGTTTTTGTGCATTTAAAACAAAACCGGGACCTGAAAGCTCCCGGTTTTTAAATTGTCAAGAATATACAAGACAATAGCGCATATCAGCTTTGTTTATTTATAATGAAGCATTGTCGCGCAACATTTTAATATGGTCATGCGCTTCAAGCTGCTTGTTTAATTGGATGGTTAAAACATTTTTTACACTGGGCGAGAGTGTATCATCATCGTCTTCCAAAATCTTTTTATAGGTAGCTTTAAAGGCATCCTCACCTTTTTCGCAGCTTTCCAGTAGACTCTTTTTATCATTGCCAGCGATCGTTACCTTGATACCCATCCATGTTCTAAATAGTTTACCACTAAGCATGGTACTGTCTGTAGGCTCTTCTCCTTCCAATTTCACGTACGGAGTCAGCTCGGTAATGAAGGATTCGGATTGTTCGATATATTTTCTGAAATCCGCTTCCAGTTCATGCAGACCGTGGTTGTGCGCAAGTTCGATCGCTTTATTATAACCTTCAATTCTATCGTTATTGATTTTGATAATGTCATTGATAACTGCGGGATCATTGATGTTATTTTCCATATTCAATTTGATTTGTTTTCTAACTAGGAAACAGTCCGATGGATTGCTTCGTTTGTTATAAATGTGATTCAGGTATTTAATCTATGGTGCGTATTTTTACCGATGGAAATTCGGAAGATTTAAAAAAGGGCATACGCTAATACGAGTTCTGATTACTCATTCTGCTGCATAGTTGCTATTTTAAACGTTAATATCGCCTGAGAGATCGGGTTTATCATCATCTTTTTTCCGTTGCTCGTCCAGCGCTTCTTCGGGATCATGGGTGCGGTCGTCTTTAATACCCGACAGATCCGTATTAGGATCTTCGTTATCTTCACGCGTATCCAATGGAAGATCGTCTTCATCGGAAGAAAGAGCGTCCTCATCCGATCTCGTAAGATCGGGACTCGGTTCCCGCGGGTCTGGATTGGGAATAGCAGAAATAACAAAGAGGAGTATTCCCGGACCTAAATCTTTTTGTTTATGGGGTGTTTTCATACAATTGACTTTTTAGATAGAACCCAACGTGCCAGCTTAAGGTTGACCGAAGTAATACCTAATTTCTCGCATTTCTACCTAACAATACTGCGGTACGAGATCATATCGCGATCGGAACAGCGATAACACCAATCAAGATATCACGCAAAACAACGTTTTTTTGCGCTGTGGGAAGAATGGCATCGCTAAGATGCCAGTATTGATGACCTGATTACAGCTACCACTAGAGGTCGTAAATTTTTGTTTTTTGAATCGGAAATGGAACCGAACCATCGGTTTTGCTAAACGTGAGGTGTTTTTTTGTGCCTTCTTCATCAAAATTTAAGCGTCCATCCGGCAGTGTCTTAAATGTCCCTCGATAGGTCGTAGATCCGTTAAACAATTCGCCCCGACCGTTTATTTTGCCAAATTCGAAGCTGCCGCTGTATTTTGAGCCATTTGCCCATGTATATATTCCTTGTCCATTAGGAGTCTGTTTATGAAAGTCTCCTTTATAACTGTCGTTATTGGTAAAATAATAGATCCCAGTCGCCCCTTTGCCTGTTGAATATTTGAGTTCTTGAAGTTTGCCTACGTATCTGCATCCATTATCAAAGTAGATGCTGCCTTCTATAAAGGCAGTGTCAAATAATCCTTCATACCTATATGGGGACGAACTTCCATAATACGTACCTAAGCCTTTTGTAATCCCATTCACAAACTGTCCTTTGTACTTTATAAATCCGTCAAGAATATAGTCGTATTCAATTCCGTAGCCTTCAAGTTTATATACCTCGTTGAAAGTTCCTTCCTGCCATTTGTTGAAATGGTGACGATAATATCTATAAATTGTCCCCGACATAAATCGACTATTAACAAAATGACCCTCAAATTTGAAAATTGAATCTAATGTAATTGATTCACCTTTCCCATTGGGGATACCATTTACGATTTCGCCGCTATAAATTTCATCCCTTAAGCCTAAATGTTTCCATGGATAATTTTTGACATATCCATTTAATATTTTTTTCTTCTTTGGTTTATTGTATTCGTTTTCTACTTTTTTTTGTGTTGATCGGTTTGTTGTTTCCACCTTCTGTTTTGACTGTTCCGCTTTCTTAAAGTTCGGAAGAACCTGTGCGCTGCTCATATACGCCATTGTCATGGCAAATATGAAAGAGATTGAAAATTTTGTCATTAGATTATTATTCTTTTAAAAGATCGATAAATGGCGTTTGAAGTGGCCGTTTTGAATTGCCCTCGATTTGGTTTGCGTCAAATGTACCGGAATAACTGCTGCCGTCCTTCCAGGTATAGGTGCCCTTACCCTGCATCTTGGTACGCCAGAATTCGCCCTCATACCGGTCTCCGTTTGCAAAGTAATATATTCCAGTATGCCCTGTATTGGCCGACTTCATATATACGATATATCGCCCTACATATTTGGAGCCATCTTTAAATAGTATTTCTCCAGATTGCCAACCTCCATCGTAGAATTCACCAGTCCATATACTTCCATGGGAAAAGGACTTTGACACACCTTTACCGTGGGATCGACTGTTTTTAAATTCGCCTTCGTACATTCCATCATCCCAGTACTGTTTTCCGGTACCATTAAGTCCCCCATTCTGAAAAGTTCCTTCCAAATTTAGCTTCCCTTCATCATCATACATTTTTCCATAACCTTGAAGTTGTTCGTTCTCATTAAACGTACCCTCTTTCCATTTTCTTCCAGCGGGGGGGGAAGCCTGATAGTAAATACCTTCTATCAGTTTATTATTCCTAAATGTCCCCGTTTTTAATTTGCTACCATCGTATTGGAAATAAAAGGTTCCGGTATCATAGCCACCGTTAACGAACGTGCCTTCAAATATGGGGATACCATTTTGGAAATAGGATTTTCCCTTTCCATGTGGAAGGCCGTTTTCTAAATTACCTGTATAATAAATTTTATAACCCGAATCATCTTTAATTGGATAATGCTTTACATAACCATTGGTAACAAATACCTTTTTCTCTGGTATGTGGACAGATCGATTTTCTGTGTTTTTCTGTTTCGAAGTCAACACAGTAACCTTTTTTTGCTGTTCCGCTTTCTTAAAGTTCGGTAGAACCTGTGCGTTGCTCATCGTCATTGCGCTAATAACAAGGATGCAACCTGTTAGATATTTGATCATAGCTGCCACCATAGTTCATATATTGCGGGGTTTTGGACCATCTGGTAGCAGATAGTGATCTACTTGACCAGTATTGATTTTCGCTGGAGATTTGTCTTGCGCATTGCTTCTGTACGCTATTATCACAACGAATGGAAAGACGGTTGGGTGCTTTATCATGACGAAATATTATTGATGTAATAACTATTGATCAGTTTGTACTGCTCATCAAAATTGTATTCATGCAACTGGCTTTTTTTTGTAAATTCAAATTTGATATTTTGTTGGGTTTGGCTATCCTTTACCTTTAGCCCCAATGTACCGTTAATCTTATTCTCGACCATAATCTCCAACTGATAACCTGCCGTTTTTACGGGCATCTCGGTGATACTGATCAGGCCTAATTCCTGAACTTCCTCGCTCTGATCAAAAAACTGAACTAGCATAAATTGATATTGCTCGACATGTTGTTGCGGAGCGATATAAATCCGCTTGATGCCGGTAACGGGAAGCGGGAGATTCTTGCTGACGATTACTTCGGTTTCACCAGTGTTCATATCCTGCAGTGCAATGTGATAAGTACTGACATTATTCAATTCGATCGAAGATTGAAAACCGGCGGCACTTTTGGAAATGCTATTGGCATAGAGCGCTGCTCCTTTGGCGACGCTGGTCAGTGGCTGATGATAAATAATGGTCTGCCTGTCTGTGTCGATCTTTTGTTTCCAGTAATCATATACCAGTGGACTGCTGCTGGCACCACCGATGAGAACAATTTTGTGGACATCAGCCAACTGCAAACCGAGTGAACGCAGTGATTTATTGACTGCCTGCTCGGTCTTCTCAATCAATGCTTTCGCAAGTGCAGCATAGGCTGCTTTATCGAAAAATAACTTAAAAAAACGGTTGTCAAGGTAGATCCAGGTACTAAAACCTGCTTGATCCATGACGTTTAATTTAATTTTGATTTCCTCTGAGATGGATTTTAGTTTGTTTTTATTGAGATTGTTGTCTCTCATATTTTCGCCATATAACAGATGATAGGTATCTATGATCTTTCTTTCAATAATCTCGTCAAATTCTTTTCCACCCAGATTACTGATGCCACCTTTGGCAATTACATGGATGCTATCATTGGCATTAGTCAGGATAGTGAGGTCAAAAGTGCCCCCGCCAAGGTCGTAAACCATAATGAGCTCATCAGCTGTGCTGTGCAGTTGTTGTCGATAGAGTATAGCAGCCGCAATCGGTTCATCCAAAATTGTTGTTAGTTCTAGGTCTGCTAATTTTGCAGCCTCTAGTACAGAACGACGTTGGGCGTCGTTAAAATGAGAGGGAATAGTAATAACGCATTTCTCAATAGGTTCGTTGACAAAAAGCTTGGCATCGAAGATAATTTTCTTCAATATCATAGCAGCAGCGGTTTCACTAAAAAAAGGGCTATGCTGTAGGGCCGTACAGATGGGTAACTGTGTCCCAAACCTTCGCTTGAAAAATCTGAGCAATTCCCGGTCGGGATAGAGCTCAAATAGATTTTGCGCTATCGTACCCACGAATGCCTTGTTATTTTCGAGCATCACCATACTTGGGGTGGACTGCTCACTTTTACTGTTAAAATCAGGGACAATAACTGGTGTTCCATCTTTTGCTATGGTTGCAACAACTGTGTTGCTCGAACCAAGATCTATGCCTAATACCATGATTTAACTGGTTAATTTATTGTTTGTTTCCATGAGTCTACGATAAAGCAGGTCGTATTCTTTTTCCGCAAATTGAATATTCCGATTTTTGAGATCTATGCTCTGTTGATTGATCTGAAATTCATTTCTTTTGTCCGATAAGGCCTGTTGTTTGGCAGCTACTGAACCTTTGAGAATTTGCTCTACTTCGTTGCTAATATTCTGCGCAAATTCGCGAATATAGTTTGCCAATGCCGTTACCCAATCACGGGAGCTGTCGGTGTATATTCTTTTACCCTCCTGGATCAGGTTTTCTCTGGCTTTTTTCAGCTCCCTTTCTTTTTCTTCCTGTCGTTTTCTAGGGATTCTTTTTCGCAGGTCAAAGATTCCATAAATGATCATAAAGAAAATGGTGATAATCGTAAAGACCTGGATAAAGGTTTTGGCTTGTTTTAGATAAAGACTGGCAGCACTCAGAAATGCCCATATACCTTCTTTCTCATCGGTCGGAACTGATGAAAGCATGGTCAAGGGACCAAATAGTCCTACGACAACCATGATAATCCCGGTGTAATCCCGTAAAGCAACAAAGTATTCCATCACACCTTTTTTTGTTACTTCGCCAATGTAACCGCGTTGGAAGTAGTTATTAGCACTAATTGTTTTTTCTATTTCTATACTTGGATTGATCAGATTGTTAGGGTCGATTGCTTTCAACCCTTTGTCCTGTAGAATGCGATTAACCTTTGCGATGGTTTCTGTGGCCGAGGTGTCTAAAAAGGCGAGATCCTGTTGCATTTCCGAACTCAGGTTGGCAGCTATCGATTTTTTATAATCGGTGAGTTTACTTTCCTTGATCTGTGTTTCGATCTTTTCACTTTTTTCGGCGATATCCTGTTGTTGGAGATCCTCAAAAGACAACATACTGGCAAAAATGTCCGATTGCAGATAGAACTCGCCGATGTTGGCTTTGTTTTTCTCTTCATATTTGGCTTTAAAGCCTTTTTCGGTATCGAGGATATTTTTCTGAAGAATCTGACGGGTGCTTGTACTAATTTCATTACTGAGCGAACCGGGTTCTTCTTTGCGTAAAATGATATTGTCCTGAACTGTCAGTTGTTTTTGGGTGGCTGCAATTTTTGATTCTGTTGCAATGATTTCTCGTAATGCCTCGACTAAGGGTATAATACTCTGGCCGATCGAAATATCAAGCAGCTTGGCGAATGTATAATTGCCAGTATTCAGACCCTGCTCGATTTGTAGCATCAGATCGTCGTTTTGATCGGCAAAGATTCCGAGATTAACGAGCTGGATAGGAGCGGGAAAATATCGGGCTAACAAAGTTTCATTATCAGGGTCATTACTATAATTGCGAAACAAAATAAGGCGATAGTCGGCTTTTTTATAAAGCTGTATGGCTTCCAGAAAATTAGCTTCCAGAAAATCTTCGTCGATAAAGAGTAATGCCACAGCGGCCTGTAGTGTGGGAAATGAACCAATACTAATCTGGGCGGGATCGTCAATGTTATTGATGATATAATGTGCATTATTGGAAAGCGATTTGGCCGCTTTTCGGATCTCAGGCAAAGCGGTGTGAGCATGATATACATCAATGGAAAGCTTGGTCTGCTCCGTAATGCTAGGAAGGCCATTGATAGCCATCTCAAAAAATCCCGTAAAATTGGTCATGCCGATTTCGCGTTGGATCTGGCTAAATTTGTCCGTTATAAAGGTATAATTTCCCATAGCGCTATAAGATATCAATGACTATTGTTTTCATATACTCCGAACGGTCGACTTCATCGACCAAATGATCGATTGTTTTGTGGATTTCCGTCTTAAAAACAAGCTTGGTATTTCCTAGTTGAATGGTATCAGAATCTTTGAGGGGACTACTGCTGATACGTTGATCCCGCCCATTGATATATGTTCCATTTTTACTGCCCTGATCTACAATCATGCAACTATCGTTTTTCACCTCAATAAAAGCATGGCTACGGATGATATAGATGTCATCATCAATCAGGATCTCGTGTTGCTGATGGCTACTAATCCGGCCGATAAAGTTTTTCCCACTGAACAAAGGGAACGATTTTGGAGACCTGTTTTCCGTATGTAGAATAAGCCATGCCGCGGTTTTCGTTGTCTGTCCTGTACGAACGTTATCATTGACCTGAATACTTGGACTGTTTGGAGGGGTATAACTCTTATTGGCAGACTGCTCTTCTTGTCGGGCATAACCTTGATTAATCAGGGTTTTAATTTCTTCCAATTTATTGATATTGCGTGTATGTATATTTTTGAGGTAATCATTCGGTGCATTTGACAAAAGCTGTGCAAACAAATGCTCTTTCTCCTGGACCCGTTGTAGAATCATTTCATGAGTCGCATTGGAAGGCAGTTCCAAAAAATCCAAATATGCGGTGAGGTTGTTCATGATATATTAGATATTATCCATTATTAGAATAGTTATTCTTGGGGTATAATCGACAGATCTCAGCATCAGATGCATCGGAGCAGGCATTATCCCGCGCTATCGCTGCGTAGCTTTCATATTGATCTGCCTGTACCATATAATTTCGGCATCGCTCGTTTTCCATATTGGCCTGTGTATGCTTCGGCCGTGTATCCTGTTCGATTCGCTCAAGATCGGTGAGAGCAGTTCTCGCTTTTTCTACAGCAATGTTAGCCTGATGGGCGGCGTTGCTGGCTTGGTCGGCATGCATACTTGCTTTCGTTTCAGCCTCCTTGGCATTGCTCTCCTCGGTATCGGCCTCAGCAGCATATCGTTTTGCTTCAGCGAGGGACTGTCTCGCGGCGTCTTCGGCTTTTTGAGCTTCAGGCACACAAGCCTTGGCCTTTTCGGCCGCATTTTGGGCTTCAGTAGCATCAGCTTGAGCATCTGAACTCGCTTTACCCGCTTCACTCGCCGCCTGAACAGCAGTTTGTCTTTTTGCTGCGGCTTCCTGTGCATTTTGCAGGGCATCCTGTTTGGCCTTTTCGGCCGATTCAGCCTGCTGTTGCGCTATTTGGACAGCTTTTTCGATCTCTTGCACATCCTGTAGGACTTGTTGCTTTGCTTTTTCTACAGCAGCGCCATCCTGTATTACATCCTGTTTTATTTTCTCAGTGGCTTCTGCGTCCTGTAGGACTTCCTGTTTGGCCTTTTCGGCTGCCTGAACATCCTTTAGCACATCCTGTTTTATATTCTCAATTGTTTGTACAGCCTGTAGGGCATCCTGTTTGGCTTTTTCGCTTGCTTGTGTATCCTGCAAGGCATCCTGTTTCGCTTTCTCGGTAGCCTGAGCATCTTGTAGTGCCTCCTGTTTAGCCTTTTCGGTAGCCTGTGCGTCTTCGAGAGCGTTCTGCTTGGCCTTTTCGGCAGTCTGTGCATCTTCGAGAGCGTCCTGCTTGGCCTTTTCGGTAGCCTGTGCGTCTTCAAGGGCGTCCTGCTTGGCCTTTTCAGTAGCCTGCGCGTCCTCGATAGCGTCGTGTTTTGCTTTCTCGGTTGCCTGTGCATCCTGTAAGGCGTCCTGTTTTGCTTTTTCAGTTTCCTGAGCATCCTGTAAGGCGTCCTGTTTTGCTTTTTCAGTTTCCTGAGCATCCTGTAAGGCGTCCTGTTTTGCTTTTTCAGTTTCCTGAGCATCCTGTAAGGCGTCCTGTTTTGCTTTTTCAGTTTCCTGAGCATCCTGTAAGGCGTCCTGTTTTGCTTTTTCAGTTTCCTGAGCATCCTGTAAGGCGTCCTGTTTTGCTTTTTCAGTTTCCTGAACATCCTGTTTGGCATCCTGTTTGGCTTTTTCAGTTGCCTGTGCGTCTTGCAAGGTATCCTGTTTGGCTTTTTCAGTAGCCTGCGCATCTTCGAGAGCGTCCTGCTTGGCTTTTTCGGTAGCCTGCGCATCTTCGAGAGCGTCCTGTTTTGCTTTCTCGGTTGCCTGAGCATCTTCAATGGCGTCCTGTTTGGCTTTTTCAGTTACCTGCGCATCCTGCAGTGCGTCTTGTTTTGCCTTTTCGGTGGCTTCGGCATCTTGCAGCGCCTCCTGTTTAGCCTTTTCAGTTGCTTCGGCGTCCTGTAAACTATCCTGTTTGGTTTTTTCAATCGTTTCAGTATCCCGAAGTACTTCCTGCTTAGTTTGCTCAATCAGTTGTATATCCTGGAGAACATCTTGCCGGAACTGCTCTGTTTGTTGTGCAAACTGTCGGGCAATTATCATCTCCTGTTTTGACTGAATGTAGTAATCAATCAGATGATTTAAGGGATTATCCGCTATGGTGACCGCAAGCTCACTTTCGATAATTCTTAGTCGTTCGAGTATATCCTTGGCGGTATTTAATTGTTGTATCAGCGTAGGCATAATCTATCCGTTTTTAATAACCACATGCTCTATTCATGCAGGTTCTGGCGTCCTGTGCAAAATCTTGTGCTTCCTTGGCCGCTGTTTCCGCTACTCTGGCGTTATCAGCGGCTTCCTGTGCATAGTCCTTAATATCCTCAATCATATCGGAGACACTATTGTATCTTGTCTGTGCATCATTTTTCAACGTTTCGGCCTGATTGGCATCTGCACTTGCTTCCTGTGCCCTATCACGCGCCAAATTGGCTTCCTGCTCGGACCTGGAGGCACTTGCTGCCGCATTGTCGGCACTGGCTTTTGCGTCAGCGGCATACTTTTGTGCTTCAGTTGCAGCCTGTTCTGCTTCCTTGGCACTTTGCTGCGCCTTATTGCTTGCATCCTCGGCTTCTTTTAATTCATTATTGGCCTTGTTCTTTGCTTCCTCGGCCGCCGTGGCATCTTGCTTGGCATCAACCTTGGCTTGCTCAGCTGCGGCAGCATCCTGTTGTGCGTCCTGTTTGGCTTTCTCTGTAGCATCTGCATCCTGTTGTGCGTCCTGTCTGGCTTTTTCAGCAGCTTCGGCATCTTTGAGAGCCTCTTGCTTGGCTTTCTCTGTAGCATCTACGTCCTGTAAGATTTCCTGTTTGGCTTTTTCGGTTGCTTGTGCATCCTGTATGGCCTCCTGTTTAGCTTTTTCGGCAGCCTCTACATGGAGCAAGGCGTCCTGTTTGGCCTTTTCGGTTGCCTGTGCATCTTCAATGGCCTCCTGTTTAGCCTTTTCAGTAGCCTGTGCATCTTCAATGGCCTCCTGTTTAGCCTTTTCGGTTGCTTGTGCATCTTCAATGGCCTCCTGTTTAGCCTTTCCGGTTGCCTGTGCATCTTCAAAAGCATCCTGTTTAGCCTTTTCGGTTGCCTGTGCGTCTTCGAGGGTATCCTGCTTCGCTTTCTCGGCTGCCTGGGCATCTTCAAGAGCATCCTGTTTAGCCTTTTCGGTTGCCTGTGCGTCTTCGAGGGCATCCTGCTTCGCTTTCTCGGTTGCCTGGGCATCCTCAAGGGCGTCCTGTTTTGCTTTCTCAGTTGCCTGGGCATCCTCAAGAGCGTCCTGTTTGGCCTTTTCGGTTGCCTGGGCATCCTCAAGGGCGTCCTGTTTTGCTTTCTCAGTTGCCTGGGCATCCTCAAGAGCCTCCTGTTTGGCCTTTTCGGTTGCCTGGGCATCCTCAAGAGCCTCCTGCTTTGCTTTTTCGGTCACTTCGGCATCCTGTAAAGCGTTCTGTTTAGCTTTCTCAGTCGCTTCGGCATCTTGCAAGGCATCCTGTTTGGCTTTTTCGGTCGCTTCGGCATCTTGTAAGGCATCCTGCTTTGCTTTTTCAGTCGCTTCGGCATCTTGTAGGGCCTCCTCCTTAGCTTTTTCGGTGGCTTCGGCATCTTGTAGGGCCTCCTGTTTAGCCTTTTCGGTCGCCTCAGCATCTTGTAGGGCATCCTGTTTGGCTTTCTCTATAACTTGAGCATCCTGCAAGCTATCTTGACGGCTCTGTTCGATGGCTTGGGCATCATTTTTAGCATCCAAAGCAGCTTGTTTGGCAATATCAGCATTGCTCTTGGCCTCCGATGCATAGCCGTTAAGCAGCATTTCGAATGTAGAAACGTTATTTTGTGCATCTATGGTCTGAGGTAAGATAGCGAGGATGCGATCTTTTATTTCTGTTGCTTCTGTCATGATCAGCTGCAATTCAGCTAATACTTCTTCATGGGTTTGAGACATGGCTATCTGTATTAAGGTGAATAATTTTGTTTCAACTAAGGAGCAGCTACAGCTCGGGGATCATAATCCAATAATGTTCTTTCAGCAGCCTGGACCAGGTCATAATTATCGTTTCTCCGGATTACGTCATTTAACAGTTGCTTGGCTGCTTCAAAATCTTTGGGCACACCTTCTCCAGTGGCATAAGCATAACCCAACGCGTACATTGCAACTGTATTTTCCTGCTGAGATGCACTTTTATAATATTCAATCGCTTTAGGATAGTTTTTCTCTGTCCCAAGTCCCATAAAGAATATGTGGCCAAGCATAGTCTGTGACTGAGGATCATATGGGTTGCGCTCAAAGAGTGTTCGCGCTTTTTGGTAATCCTGTTTCACATATTTTCCAACATAATAAAGTTCGCCCATCAAATAGGAAAATTCCTGAAGCTCCATTTCCTGGGTCTTCAGCAGGTAAGGAACCAAGGCCGTTGTATCCGCTTTTTCAATCAGTGCAAGGGTGTAATAACGTACCGCTTTACCTGAGACTTGAGGTAATTGAAGATTGGCCGAATCTTTTAGTTCATGGAGCATGCTATCGGGCTTATGTTCGATGTATAAGCGCTCGACATTGGTGTAGAATTTAGCTTCAGGGCTATCTTTTGGATTAGAGTGGGGATAATATTTATTGGCGAAGATAATCATAGCGATTACCGCACAGGCTATAATGCCAATAAGTTTAAAGGGTTTAATTTTGTTACTCTTTGAGGAATTTGATACAGATACCGGCTGTTTTTGACGATCCCTTGTGGCAGCGACTGGTTTTTCGGGCATCGGCTTTTTCTCCAGTACCTGTGTTTCTGCTGCTGAGGGCAATTTTTCCAACACGCGGGTTTCTTCATCGTTTGGGGGCAGTGTTTTACAGTTATCCTTTTGGTTTGTAGTAGATTCCGTCGGAGTATTTTTTGACGATAGGTCAAAAACTTGGGTTTCGGCACCTCCATCATTTGTCACTTCGAAATACCTGATAAGTTCATTGGCGGTTTTGATCCGTTGCCGGGCATCTGCAACCAGACATTTCTTGATAACAGATTGATAAGGTTGGGGGATATCGTCAACCTCCTTGGGCAGGTCTGCAGAAAGGATAGAGGTCATAATCTGTTCGGCGGTGGTATCTCCGCTGCGATGTCCAAAAGGCGGTTTGTTGGTAAGCAGTTCATGTACCATAATACCGAAACTCCAAAGATCTACGTTCGATGAGATCTTGCCCTCAATACCATACTTGTTTGGACTGAACTGCTCCGGAGCCATATACTCTATGGTTCCAATGGTCAGGGAAGCACTATTGGTCTGGGAATCAATTAGCCGACTGATTCCAAAGTCAGAGATCTTTGCAGTCAATATGCCGTTCTCCTCTTTCAATAGGATGTTTTGGGGTTTAAGGTCGCGGTGGATAATTCCTTTATTATGCAAAAAATATAAACCATTAAGGACCTGTTGCAGCAGTTGATAAAGAATAGGAGAGTCGGGGTTTTTCTGGGCAAAGGTCTTTAAATCACCCGCATTTGCATACTCCATAATCCCCACCTGTAACACTTCTTTTTCGCCAAATGCGTTGGTGTTTTCGAGAATGGCGACATCGTAGTAACGGAGCAGATTGGAGTGATCATATTTGATAACCTTTTTAATTTCTTCCAACACGGTATAATGTCCGCTATCGGCCGTGTTGAATACTTTGACAGCGACAACGCGGTCCAATAAGGTATCTGTGGCCCGGTATACCCGGGCGAAACCGCCTTTACCGAGTAGGTCAGTCTGCGGATTGTATTTATAGCGATCTTGAAATTGCATGGCCTTGTTTGATTAATAGTTTATTGATCAATCTGCAGGAGATACATGGAATAATTATCGTTTGTCTTTCCTTCGCAATACTGGTAGAATAAGTTGGATTTGTCTGTTTGATGGTTGTTAAGAATAGTGATAATTATCTCATCGTCAATATGTTCAAAAATTCCGTCTGTAGCGAGCAGGATATAATCTCCTTTTTCAAGACCGGCAAGATGATGCAAACTGATATCTTCTGTCTCGACCCGTATAGAGACACTCCGTAGAATAACATTTCTGTTGGGGTGTGTATACATCTCTTCTGGACCGATCTCACCGGTATCGACCAGGTGCTGGACCAGGCTATGGTCTTTGCTTTTCCAGCGGATTTGATCCTTACGGATATGATAGATTTTGCTATCGCCGCACCAGGCTAGTTGGACATTATTACCTTCGAAAATAGCTAAAGTGAGGGTTGTGCTCATTTTTTCAGCCTCAGGATGCAAATTGACGAAGTTTTGTAGGTTGGTCCTTGCGCGCAAAACCGCATGATGGATTGCTTGAACCGTGGACGGGCAATGAGATTGTTTCAATTCATTACCAAGGGTTTCCGCAACAATCTGGCTCGCCACCTCGCCCTTACTATTGCCGCCAACACCGTCGCAAACAATAAAAAAACGATCGGTCAATAAAGCTGTACCGAGCCTAGGGAAGATATAGTCCTCGACCTTTTGTCTTTTGCCCTTTTCTATGAGCGCATATATGGCTGAAATTGCGTTCATCTTGGTTATGTTTAAATTATAGGTAGCTGGTTAAATCTAAATGCTTAGATTTTCAAAGGCAATTTAGGTGCAATACTTTTCGATTGCCCGAATTGCCAATTTCCTGTACAACGTGTGAAATAAGTTTTTGTTTTTTTGTTCTGTACTTTTATTTAAATATTAGTCTCAATAGACTATTATATTATATTTATTGGTGAGTTTTTACTATCAAGGCACCTTTATGAAAGTTTTTTCTTTCGGACGCGTTGCTAAAATAACTTGTTCCAAAACAAAAAAAAATAGCTAGTACTAGCTATTTTTTTTGTTTACTGTATAACCAATTTGGTTTGATTTGAGGAATCAAATTCCCTGTTTATTTTTTCGCATCAAGATAAGGCTTATGATATTGTTCATCGAACCGTTTTTTGTCATCGCGATAACTACTGACAGCGCCTAACTTGTGCATCATTTTGATATAACACCAAGCAAGGTCAATCTGATAAGGCTTGAATCCACTTCGCGCACTTTTGGGATAGAGATGATGGTTGTTGTGCCATTCGCCAGCGACAATACCGGGCCACAATTGATTAATAGATTTATCTTTTTCATTAAAATCTATTCCTTCCCGTTGTTTATCTTCGCCCTTGGCATGACCTTCATAGTTAAATGTACGTACACCTATGGCCCAGAAACCAGCCGCACCAAACAGACAGCAGGCTAGGGCATGGCCACCAATCAGAAAGAATACAACATACCAAAATGACCAATTTAATATCCAGGATAAGATTGCATGGGTGGGATTAACATAGGAACCCCATTTTTGATATTGTGTATATGTATTGGCAGTAACGCCGGTATGCTTCATAAGTAACTTGACGCGGTTGTAAGAGTTTTCAGTCAGATCTTTGGCTATAGGTTGATGGTTGACATCGGCCAAAAAACAATACAGAAATCCAGCCTGCGCATTGTATGGGTCTCCGGGCTGATCTGATTTTGCATGGTGTACGTGATGCGAAATGACATATATCTCTTCGGGTATCACATTGATCGTAAGGTTTTGTGTGAAAAAACGCCAGAAGGGATTGCTGAACTTAAAAGCACCATGGGTGGAAAAACGATGGTGCCAGATGGTCCCATGTGTCCCCATAACGATCATACTGTAGATAAAAGCAGCCAGCACTGTCCACCAGCTAAGGTGAGCAAATAGAAAGACAAAGAAAAAAGGGATAAGACAAGCTACTTTCAGCCAGCTAAAAAAAGGTAACCAGTTGCGTTGGTCCTTAAAAACATTCAATCTTTTGAAAAACTCGCTGAATATTTGTTTTGAGCTGGGTTTAATAAGGTCTCCATTGTCGTCTTTCCATCCGTAGCTGGGTTTTTGGAGTACATGATCTAAAAAGGGCATTCTGTGGGTTGATCTAATTGTTGATAAAGCGCTAAGCTACGGTATATATCGGTTAAAAAGTGTTAATTCCAAAAGTTTAACATATAATCCCAAGTCTTTCGCTACTATGACTAGTCTGCTCAAGAAAGGCAAATGTAACGAAATAGTGGATCGGCTTTCTAATTGTACGTTCCCGATCAATACCCGCCAGGCTGATTTATCTTAAGCTTGAATCTTTATGTTTGTAATAATATCTATAGAATTAGTAGTCTTTTGAAAATTATTGCTATATTTGACCGTTTCAGGTATTAAAACAAATGGATATGGCATTAAGATTTCTCGCACAATCATCCCCGCAACAACTCATAAACGGCATTTCAACGCAAAATAACCACGACGGTTTTATGCGCGAATTATGCAAGTTGAAGGTTTTTGGCCGGATTTTGTACGTAGGCGCCCATCCAGATGATGAGAACAATAAGTTATTGACCTTTTTAGCCCAGGATCAGCTTGTTGATACCGCCTATTTGTCGCTTACGCGCGGTGAAGGGGGGCAGAATTTTATAGGTACAGAAAAAGGTGCCGACCTTGGTGTCCTTCGCGTACAGGAATCCTTATCTGCCCGCAAGACGGAGGGGACAAAACAATTTTTTACACGTGCCAAAGATTTTGGATTTGTAGAGTCTGCAACTGAAACTATGCTCCGTTGGGATGAACAGGCAGTGCTTGGCGATATCGTATGGGCCATCCGCTACTTTCGGCCAGATATTATGATCACGCGGTTTTCACCGGATATTCCCGATCTTCATGGACATCACCAGAGTTCAGCAATCCTGGCGCAAAAGGCCTATGACCTTGCTGCGGATCCGCAGGCCTATCCTGAACAATTGGAGGAATTAGCTGTCTGGCAGACGCAGCGCTTATTTTGGAATGTTTATCAGGAGAGCGGTGTCAAAGATATCGGCGGGCAAGTAAAGCCTTTGCCGCATCATTTTTCGGTAAATATTCCCATATATAATCGTTATTCGGGCTTACATCATGGTGAGATTGCGGCTGAAAGCCGTAATAAACACCGTTCTCAGGCGATGGCCAGTTTAACACAACATAAGCCTACGCCTGAATATTTTGAATTATTGAAGGGAAAACCTGTTGACGCCAAGACTGTTGATTTGCTGTTTACTTCAACTGAAACCGAAGATCTGTATATTCCTGTTTTCAAGAAACTTGTTGACGGTTTTCTTCTGAAACAGGCACAAGGGGGGAACCGTGAATTTTCATTGGCGATCGCGACAGTTTTGATCTGGATGAGGACGGTACCCGCAAGTAGTATAATACATGAAAAACGTGCTGACCTCGAACTTCTCTTGCTTCGCTCACTTGCAGTATCCTTTGAAATAAATTCACCTGTTGACCGTTGGGTGCCCGGCACTGATGTACACTTATTTTTGCAGGTAAATATACCTCAAGATTCGGATCTGGTATTGACTCATGTGACAATTCCTTTTTTTGAAACAGTATATCAGCAACAGCTTCAATTAGCACATACGGAACGGATACCGATTACCGGTCGGCTCAGTCCGGCTATTGAACCCTCATTTCCTGCCTGGTTAAAGGAGGAAGGAGATTCCGGTAATTATTCCCCACAATCATTCAGCGATATTGTACTCGCCCAAAATGATCATCCGATCGGAGCACAGTTACAATTACAGTTTGGAGGTTTATCCATAGCGATCAATGTACCTGTATTGAATAATCATAGGCCTGTTACTATTTCTCCTGCTATTACAGGAACCTTTCATACCGATATTATTGTTCTGACAGATTCTCCCAGCCGTTCTGTCTCGATCGACCTACAATCCCATGTAGCGACTGCCGAAACCGTTACGGTACGGATCAAGGGATCAGATGGGTTAAAGCTGTTTCCCGAAGTACAGTCATTGACCTTACAGGGCAATGCTTCTGAAAAAATTCATTTTCAGCTAACTTCCGTAGCCCCCGTTGAACAAATACAACAGATTGGCTTTGAGATAGAAAGTACTTATGGTGTGCATCAATGGAGTTCAAAATCGCTTAGCTATCCCCATATTGAGGATATTTTATATTTTCCTAAGGCCGGTTTACGCGTTTTAAATAGTTCGGTTGTTAACAATGCCAGGAAAATCGCCTATATCGCCAATAAAAAGGATGAACTGGTAACAGGACTGGAACAACTGGTGGATGAGCTCGAACTTATAGCTGTGTCAGCCTTGAAAGATACAGATCTTTCGGCTTTTGATGCTGTGGTATTGGGTATCCGGATTTACAATACTGATCCGCAGCTGGTGAATTTCCATACACAATTGCGTAACTATGTTGAAGCTGGTGGCGTCCTGATCACCCAGTATAATACACCCTATGATTTATCTGTAGAGGAGTTGGGCGCTTATCCTTTAACGCTGAGTGGCGAACGGATTACGGATGTGGATTCTGTTGTTAGCTTTCTGGAGCCCGACCATCGGATCTTGAATTATCCAAATAAAATAAGACAGCATGATTTCGCCAATTGGGTACAGGACCGTGCACTGTTTTTGCCTAAATCCTGGAATAGTGAATTTAAGCCCGTTTTACGTATCCAAAATTTCGACAGAGGAGATGAGGACGGCTTATTGCTTATCAGTAGAAAAGGAAAGGGATACTACATTTACAGCAGTCTCTCCTTATTCAGACAGCTTCCTGCTGCAGTGTCCGGTGCCTATCGCCTTTTTGCCAATATGCTTTCAATAGGTGTATCGGAGATTTCGGTAAGAGAAGATGTTTCGGTAAGAGAAGATGTGTTGTAAGATTTAATATAGCTATATAAAAAAGGAGCATATTCGCTATGCTCCTTCTTTTACCAAAGTTAGTTATTGTACGGAGATAGTACCTACGTCCTTAACGCTTCCTTTTACGACCTGAACGTCTTCAATGGTTTTGTCCAGATAGCCGGCAACCGAAGGTTGAACAACTATTTTATAGCTGCCTTCAGACATGCCCGGGAAATAGAATTTTCCAACGGAATTTGCCAAAGTTCCAACGGTATCTACGCCATTGATCGCAAATACATGAGCCAATGAGGCTGCTGGGGTAACGGTACCAGTAATTGCTCCTGAGGTTGCTACCGGAATTGCACGGATAACAGGTTTAAGTAAGTATTGACCGTTACCAGTTTGTACGATTGATTTCGATGCATCAAAATCAAGCAAAAGGGTATAGGCAACATTCGGGATTAGCTCATCTTGTACCTTGATTTTTACACCCGAAGATTGACCACTTGGCGTTTTAAGTGAATGACGCACGCCATCAACCCAGATTTCATTGCCTTCATCTTCAAGTTTCAGTCTAATTTCCTGGATCATACCTGAAGGAACATCATCGCCTGCAATCACAGTATCTTTTCCCATTGTATATTCCAGAATGTTGAATGGGTCACCATCAACGTCCAGGCTCTCAACACCTGAGCTCGTACGAATCTCTATTTCATCGATGTTTAAATGAATTGCATCATAATAACCTGGGGCATCGGTCATTTTGATGGTTACAGGGGTCGTTTGCGTAGACTGATTGTCGTCTTTACTGCAGCTGCCTAGTAGCCCTATGGCTACCAAAGCAACAAAAATTGAATTTGATTTCATAGTTAGTAACTTATTACATATACTTTATATAAACTGCCTTTACAAAGGTTATGCCACATTAGTAAACCTTATGTCCTTCGGGGCTATCGGACATGTATTAACTGTTGACCGGGAGAGGGGCTAAGAGCGGCGTCTGTTTGATAAATTGTCTTAATCTTTGCGAATATTAAATGGTGTTATCAGATTTTAAATGGGCTGTAATACTGGGCTATTGTTATTTTTATTTATGATCATAAATAATTTTAAAAACTGGGGTGTCCCAGATAAAAACAATAGAACTGGAAGAACATAATTATAAATAATTTACATGGGACGACAGTAAATATACCTTTAAAAGGGTTGGCTATTTAGCGCTTTTCTTATCCCTATTTTGGTTGTCTATGGCTATCGCTGTTTTAATCCTGGGAATAAGGGGGGGAATTGGTACTTAATTTAAGGTGGTCATTAGATAGATATTGGTCGTCTTGTGACTGATGCTTCATGTAACGGCTTATGATTTCATATTCCGAAGTGATGGGAAGAAATGATCGTAGGCAAAAATCCCATTTTTAGGCGTTGTATAAGCTAAAAATGGGATTTTCAAATTATGTTACCTGCATAAGCTATAAGCTAATAGTGCTTTATAGCTCTTAAAAAGGCAAAATTGGATTAATTGATAGCGCGTTATTGCTCCAATAGGGCCAATAGTTCTTTTGCGGTCTCTTCCGATGAGCCGGGATTTTGACCTGTGATCAGTTTACCATCTTTGACTACATGACTGCTCCAATCTTCACCTTTACTGTAGTGTCCACCAAGTCTGACCAGTTCATCTTCCACTAGGAAAGGGACGACGTCTGTCAGCTGTACAGCTTCTTCCTCCGAATTGGAAAAGCCCGTTACTTTTTTGCCCTGTACAAAAGGACTGCCATCGGTATTCTTGACAAACCGGAAAACACCTGGCGCGTGACACACTGCTGCTACAGGCTTATTGTATTTCCAGAATGATTCAATCAATGCAATCGAAGTTTTGTCATTGGCAAGGTCCCAAAGCGGGCCATGGCCACCGGGGTAGAATATCGCGTCATAATCTTGCTCTTTAACGGTGCTTAGGAGCAGGCTATTTGCCAGTTTGTTCTGAAGTTCCGTATCTGCATCGAAGCGTCTTGTGGCCGCTGTCTGAAAATCAGGAAGTGCGCTTTTGGGATCTATAGGTGGTTGCCCGCCTTTTGGGGAAGCGATGGTGATGTCAATGCCTGCATCGGCCATAACATAGTACGGAGCTGCAAACTCTTCAACCCAAAAACCTGTTTTAGCTCCTGTATCTCCCAGTTGGTCATGTGATGTCAAAACGACCAATACTTTTAAATTCTCTTTTTTCATTTTAAAAAAAATTAGCTGTTTAAATGATAACACAAAGTAGGGTATAAATCATTAGACCCTTATGTGATATACATCACATTTTAAGGAATGGTTTGTTTTGGTGATATAGATCACATTATTTGCTATGATAGAGCCGGCTGAGTGTTTCTCTGGAGACCCCGAGATAGGCTGCGATCAAATGTTTGGGGACAAGGTTATAAAGTTCGGGATATTGCAGCATCAGTTCCTCATAACGACTGCGGGCGTCATTGTTGAGCAGAGACAGAATCCGTTTTTGTAAGCCGATATAACCTCTATTTGAACGCCATCTTAAAAATGTTTCAACCTCGTGGATTTCCTTACATACACGTTCACGGTCCTCATCAAATAGACAAAGCGTATCCGCATTACTTATGCAATCCAGGTTGACCGTCGCTTTCGTATGGTTAAGTAAGGCATTATAATCCGATGCCCACCGGGTTTGTGTCGCAAACTGCAGAATATGCATTTTTTGTTCGTCGTTGACCACAAAAGTTTTTAAGCAGCCATTGAGGACAAAATATTCGCAGTCTACCGTATCACCAACAGTGATAATCGATTGTTTCTTTTTAAAAGATACCGGTCTGAAAAAGGAAAAGAAATAATCAAATTGTTCATCATTCAGCTGAATGGTTTTATCGATATGTTGTCTAAGAATTTCGCGACCGGTCATAGTTTATCTTATTTAATAGTCTAAAATTAAGGAAAATCTCCTAATCTAAACCTAATTTAGGTACCTGCCTTGGCAGGCGTAGAGAAGATAAGATGATCTGGTCAGATTGATGTTTAACCGGTTTAGCGAAGAGTAAAAATCTGATTTTTTTTAATTTTATTTTGTTTATACAAAGTTATTTTCTATTTTAGTGTTGCCCATTCAAGGGCACTTTTCATAAAATAGGTTAATAATATGGCTAAAACACCCGGAGTACCCCATGCTATCGGGTGTTTTTTTATTGTTTTTTATCTTCTCCACGATCCTAGAACAGCTCCAAATAATTTCAACAACAAATAACCCCATCCTTTTTCTTTGGGACGAATTCGGCGTAGTTCATCTATTTTTTGAACAGCGTTGCTGGACTCTTTTGTATGTCACACAAAAAAATAAATACAAAACGGATTAGGGATGCCAGTCCTTCAGTCGTCTACTCAATTAAGGAAGGTAGACCCGGGTGTCGATCTACTAAATATAACCTGTAGAAAACTAAATTTAAACCAATATATAACCTTTGATTAATATTAATTTAATATTAGTATATTTATTTTGCTTTTCAATTAATAATAACAAGTATTTATGAAAAAACAACAATTTCAATCCTTAGGGAGGAATCGCAATTTCAGGTATCGGCTGGGGCTGGTAGTTGGATCGGTTTGCTTTGCAGGTGTGGTTCATGCACAGGACCTTGAAACGCATGGTAAGGTAACGGATCAAAAGGGAGAGCCCATTCGAGGAGTGACGATTTCCATTAAAGGCACACCGAATTCGGGTATGTCGACGTCAAACAAAGGAACCTACGAGTTGAGTAAACTCAAAAAAAATCAAGTGCTGTTATTTACTTCAGTTGGTTACAAAAGTATAGAGTTAACCTATCAAGGGCAGAAAGAACTGAATGTACAATTAGAAGAAGATTTGGCTAATTTGGACGAGGTTGTTGTGGTTGGTTTCGGGACAAAGCAAAAGAAAAACCTGACAGGTGCTGTTGATCAGATCTCGGGCAAAGTATTGGAATCTAGGCCTATTTCTAATGTGATGCAAGGTCTGCAAGGGGTAAGCCCTGGCTTGAATATTACTTACGGTAATGGTAGACCAGGAGGGATTCCAAATATTAATATACGCGGGACGACTTCCATCAATGGTGGATCCCCATTGTTTGTCATCGACGGTATTCCAGCGACTGATGCAAATGATCTAATTCGTTTAAACCCTACAGACATCGAATCATACACGGTCTTGCGTGATGCAGCATCATCTGCAATTTATGGGGCAAGAGCAACTTACGGCGTCATTTTGATTACGACAAAATCGGGCAAACTTGGAAAGCAATCCGTGTCGTTTAATACGAATTCGGCTTGGGGAAAACCAACAGAAATGCCTGACCCTGTGATAGATCCCTATATCTTTTCGAAGCTCCTCGAATTATCGACAAATAATACTCCTTGGGATTATGTCAATTACAGTGATGAGCACTATCAATGGGCGAAGGAACGTTCGGACAATCCAAGTTTAGAGGACGTACGCATAGATCCTAAAGATCCAAAGCGATGGGCTTATATGGGAAACAACAACTGGAATAAGTACTTTTTAAATAACTCTGCACATTCCCAATCGTATAATTTGACCTTCTCGGGTGGAGCTAAAGTAAATGAACTACCTTTTAAATATTATTTGTCAGGTGATTATACCAAAGAGAATGGTTTAAGCAAATTAGCGACCGATTATTGGACTCGTAAAGGCATGCGTGGGCGGATCAATATTGCACCGTTCAAATGGCTCCAACTGGACAATAACACCAGCTTATATAATACACACCGTGAAAGTCCAGCTGCGAGCTTAACAGATATCTATTATTTAACACCTATTCAAGTTGCGAAAAATCCAGATGGTACCTGGGCAAATACCGATGCAGGGCGATTGGCAGCTCGTTTGTCCGACGGTGGAAAGAGCAACGGGGATACTTTTGGGTTCCAAAATACATTTAATGCAGTTGGAACATTCTTAAATGGTGACCTAAAAGTTTCGGCAGATGCAAGTGTCAAGCGGGAGTATTACAAAAGCAATGGCTATGCTAAAAAGTTTAAGATCGGTTTTGGGCCTAATGATATTCGCGAAGAAGGAGGAACGGGATATGTGAATGAGTCGCGTACTGATTTGAATAATACGGTGTTTAATCTATATGCAAATTACAATAAGACAATAGGTAAGCATAATTTTGGTGCCATGGTGGGCTATAATCAAGAAGAATATATTTATTCATCTACTTATGTCAACCGAAATAATCTAATTTCTTCTACATTGCCGTATTTAGGATTGACGACTGGAGAAATGACACTTAACGCGGGTTATAGTTCTTATGCAACACGAAGTTATTTTGGGCGATTGAATTATACATT
Source organism: Sphingobacterium sp. NGMCC 1.201703 (assembly GCF_047784615.1). Classification (NCBI taxonomy): domain Bacteria; kingdom Pseudomonadati; phylum Bacteroidota; class Sphingobacteriia; order Sphingobacteriales; family Sphingobacteriaceae; genus Sphingobacterium; species Sphingobacterium sp. NGMCC 1.201703. The sequence goes on from NZ_JBLOHD010000001.1 coordinate 519,820, forward strand.
TAATGAGCGTTATATTTTAGAGGGTACAGGGCGTTACGATGGCTCATCCCGTTTTCCTAAGGCAAGTCGCTGGGGATTCTTTCCATCCGTTTCCGGTGCTTGGATAATGAGCAATGAATCTTTTTTCGACGCGTTGAAACCTAAGGTGTCTAATCTGAAATTACGGGCTTCTTATGGTAGTCTTGGAAACCAGAGCGTGGGCGACTTCTCCTATATCCAAACGATGGGAACCAGTCTATCCGGTTACCTTATCAACGGAAATCAACAATACGTCGTAACTGGAGCTCCCCCATTGACGATTGATCCAAGTTCTTATACCTGGGAAAATGTGTCTACATTGAACTTCGGGGCTGACTTAGGCTTATTCAATGATAAGCTCTTCTTTAGTTATGATAACTACATTCGTAATACGACAGGGATGTTGACTGCCGGCCAGGAACTTCCAGGCGTATTGGGAACTAGTGTACCAAGACAGAACGCAGCTGATTTGCGTACAAAAGGTTGGGAACTTTCGGTGACTTATAAGGATCAATTTGAACTAGCTGACAAACCTTTTTCTTTTGATGCAAAGGTAGTTTTGTCTGATTCCCGTGCTAAGATTACAAAATTCAAAAATGATGAACGTCTTCTTTCGACTTATTTCAACGGTTATGAGTTCGGCACAATTTACGGCTTGCAGGGTGATGGGCTTTTTAAAAGTGCTGATGAAATCAAAGCATTGGATGAATCAGGTATAGTACCTTGGGGAGCGTTGAATATTGTGAATGGCTGGCCAAAATTTAAGGATATCGACGGAAATGGTAAAATTGAAAGAGGACTGACTGAAACGAATTTGAAAGATCTTCAGGTAATTGGTAATTCTGCAGATCGTTATCGTATCGGTTTTAACCTTAACATGAACTGGGGCGGATTTGATGCCTCGGTATTTCTACAGGGGGTATTAAAGCGTGATTTCTATCCACGTCATTATTTGTTCTGGGGACCTTATCAGCAACCTTACGCAAACATATACCCATGGCATTTGGATTTTTATAGAGAAACCAGTGATACACCAGAAGAACGTGCAAAACACTCCCAGGCGTACTTGAATGCAGGTTTGGCGGATGCTAATCATGATGCAGCATATCCTGTATTGCAATCTTGGTTGGCCGATGTGAATGATGGTAAAGGATTGGCTATTCCCAATACGCAGTATATGCTGAACGGTTCTTATATCCGTTTGAAAAATATCACTTTCGGATACACCTTACCATATACGTTATTGGAAAAATGGAAAATTCAACGTTTGCGTATTTTCTTTTCGGGAGAAAATCTATTTGAATTCTCACAGATCAAAAAATATGTTGATCCCGAAGCGATCAACAACGGAACCGATGGTAGCGCTTGGGCCTACCCGTTCCAACGTAAGTTTTCAGTTGGTTTAAACTTAGATTTTTAACAATTAGCAGTACACAGAGATGAATGTCAAATCAAAAATAATATTGGGACTTATAAGCGGCGGTTTTATATTAACAATGACAGCTTGCCAGAAGGATTTTTTGGATCGATTTCCCCAAACTTCGATTACCCCTGAGGTTTTCTTTAATACCGAAGAGGATCTTTCACTGTATATCAATGGGATGCTGAGTATGAATGATCGTTGGACTTATGTAGGAGATCAGAGTTCAGACAATGCAGCCACAACAGCTGCGGTAACGCTTAAGACAATGATGACCAGCAAAACAGAGCCAACATCGGAAACAGCTGGAGGAGATTGGTCTTGGGGCCGTTTACGTACAATAAATTACTTTTTAGAAAACTATCAGCGTGCAAATGTAGCAGCGGATGTTAAAAATCACTACGCAGGTTTGGCACGTTACTATCGCGCTATTTTTTACCATGGTATGGTAAAGCAGTATTCGGATGTACCTTGGTATAGCAAAACATTAACCCCAAGTGACGAAGCTTTACGTGACGGGCAATCTCCTCGTACATTGGTTGTTGACAGCATAATGGCAGATTTGGACTTCGCGACAAAAAATGTTAAAGAGCAAGTTGCGCTCGGAACACCAGGTAGAGATGCAGTATTGTTGATGCAGGCTAAGATTGCATTGCATGAAGGGACGTATCGATTGTATCACAGTGAGTTAGATTTGGACAAAACGGCGAAGAATTACTTTGACATTGTAGAGAAAGCAACTTCACAAATCATCGCTAATAATAAATATAGTATATATTCTACCGGTAAACCCAATGAGGACTATGCCGCATTATTTGAATCACAGGATCTTTCCCAGAATAAAGAAGTAATCTTGTTGAATGCCTTTGATCAAAATAAAAATAGGGGACAGGCGCTTAACGGTTATGTTTTTGGTGACTATGAACAATCGCCTTCACGTGACTTGATACAGACCTATTTGATGAAAGATGGTTCACGTTTTACGGATATTCCTAATTACGATAAGAAACTTTACGTTCAGGAATTTGAAAATCGTGATCCTCGTCTGATGCAGACCTTGGTCTATCCGCAATGGTTGAGACAGCCTGATAAATCAAATTATGTGCAAAAGCTGAACAAAAACTTTTCTGGTTATCACCAGTTGAAAGGCTATGTCAATTCATCTGATCAAATTATTATGAATGGAGTTGATTTTCCAGTGCACCGTTACGCTGAGGTTCTATTGATGTATGCTGAAGCAAAGGCTGAACTAGGAACACTGACACAAGCTGATCTCGACAAGTCCGTTAATCTATTGCGAAGAAGAGTAGGAATGCCCGATCTAAAAATGGATGTTGCAAATGCAAATCCTGATCCTAAATTGGCCGCTGATTACCCGAATGTGAAGGGAGCCTTCCGGGGGGTGATTTTTGAAATTAGACGCGAACGACGTGTAGAGTTTGCCTTTGAAAATTCACGTTATGATGACCTTATGCGCTGGAATGTGGGTAAACTGCTTGAACGTATTCCGGAAGGAATGTATTTTCCGGGAGTGGGTAATTATGACATGACAGGGGATGGTGTTGCCGATATCAAATTGATTCCTGATGGACAGACCATTCCTACCGATCGAGAAAAGAATTCACTTGGCGTACCGCTTGTCTACTATACCATTGGAAATTTTGGTGGTAATGCCGGTGTTTATCTTAAAAATGGTGTCAATGGTGGAACAATGGTAACAGATGTCAATGTCCGTAGATTTGTAGAACCGATGTATTATTATCGTCCGGTTCCAGCAAAGCAGATCATTCTCAATCCAAATCTAAAACAGGTATTTGGGTGGAAGTAATATATAAATAACATATAATATACATGAAATCAATTATTTTAACAATAAGTCTGTTCGTTACAACAGTCTTAGTACATGCTCAACAGAAATTTTCATTTGCATTCTTTACAGATCTACACCTTAATACCAGTGCGGAAACACATTGTTTTGAAGGACTGGATAAAGCTATTCAAAATGCCAAAAGCAAAAAAGTAGACTTCGTGCTAAACGGTGGAGACAATGTGGATGTCGATGCTTATAAGGCCGAACAATTGCCTTTAGCAAAGAGCATGTTTCAAAAGTATAAGGACCAAGTGGATGCATCTAAGCTGAAATGGTATTATGCTATTGGCAATCACGATCGTTTCTGGCATTATGACGGAAAAGATGGAGCCGGCCTTTTTGAATCGGTTTTTGGAAAGAGCTACCATAGCTTTGTGCATAAGGGATGGCGTTTTATTGTGTTAAACTCTACGGAAATATGTAATGGCAAATACTGTGTGAGTGAGGAACAGCAGGCCTGGCTGAAACAGGTGCTTGATGAAACGCCAAAAACGCAACCTATAGTTATTGTTGCGCACGTGCCGTTCTTGTCTTTGTATTATCCTGTATTGGATGGATACTATACCGATGCCGATACATTTACCAATCAAAAAGCTATTCTGGATCTATTTGCCGGGCACAATTTGAAGCTTGTCTTGCAAGGACATCAGCATCTCTATGAAGAAATCAAAGTGAAAGGTGTACAGTTTATTACCGCGGGAGCGATCTGTGCAAGTTGGTGGGGCGGCGCCTTCAACGGTACCCAGGAAGGTTACCTAAAGGTTGATATCAACGGCGACCAGTTTAAATGGGAATACATCGATTACGGTTGGACGGTGAAAGGGAAATAAAAAGATATCATATTAGATAGGTAGTTTAAAATGATCGCCCGCCCACTTTAATGTGTGGTGGGCGTTTTTTATACAACACCTGCAAAACTGATTGTGCTGCTTATAGTGTGCATTATGGTAGGTAAAAAAACATAGGTCTTTGATAAGATTAGCGTGGTTTAGGAAAGAGATTCAGCCTTTCTTTGTTTTGATGGACATATTATGAAATATGGACCGATAAAACCAAAAACTAAAAATTATGAAAGAAAACTTCAAAAAGCATCTACGGCTGCTCGGAATTGTCTTCATGTTACTACAATCCCTTCATGTTCTTTCTCAAGTTAGAATATCGGGTATAGTGGTAGATTCTCAATTAAAAACTCCTCTTGTCGGCGCTACGGTTACTAATGTCGGGAAAAGCAGTAGTTCGGTCAAAACTGATGCTTCCGGCAAATTTACAATCGCTGTAAATGATGGCGAAAGTCTCAAAACAACCATGCTTGGCTATCAGGAACTTATAGTGACGGCCCGACAAGGTGTCGTTATTGAAATGGTTGCATCTACTATTGAATTAAATGAGACGGTAGTTGTGGGTTACACAACCCAAAAGAAAGGACTTTTGTCGGGATCGGTGGCTTCCGTTAAATTTAAGGAAACAGATGCGGAGATTCCGACAACATCGGTAGGAAACTTATTGGCCGGACGTATGGCCGGTTTATATGTATCTACACCGAGTGGTAAACCTGGAGAACAGCCGAATATCCGTATTAGAACAGCGAGTTCATGGAATGCCTCACCAACACTCTATGTGATTGATGGGAAAGTAACCATTGATGCTGCTGAATTCAATAACCTAAGTCCCAATGAAATAGAGGAGATTTCTATTTTAAAAGACGCAGCAACAACAGCAGCATACGGTGCTCGTGCAGGTGCGGGGGTGGTGTTAGTGACGACCAAGCGTGGTAAAGCGGGGAGAGTTGCCATTAATTATTCCGTCAATACTGGTAAGGATGTTCGCGGAAAAAATATGGAATTAACCAGCATCATGGAATGGGGACAGATTCAAAATAGAATCTGGGGTGAAGCCGGTGGTCCAGCAAATACTCCTTGGACCGAAACTGCAAAAGCCTATTTTAAGGATACGGATTTTGGCGGCGGTGTGGGATATGGTTTTGATCACTTAAAAGATGTCTATGTAAATCCTTCTACGACAACGCATAACTTAAGTGCCACAGGAGGGACTGACAAACTTCAATATTTTATTGGAGCCTCCTACGTAAATCAAGAAACTTTTATTAAGAATACAAACGAAAAAAAATACAATGTCAGAAGTAATATTACCGGAAATCTGACCAAAAATCTTTCAGTTTTTGCAGGCTTAAGTTTAAATAATAATAAATTCAATGCTCCTGAAGGAGATTGGTCTGGAGATATGTTTCCTAAATTATTGTTATGGCAACCCTATATGCCTTCCTTTACTGCGACTGGTTTGCCGGTAGACTACTTCTGGATTTCCAATAAATCTGGCGAGGCCCAAGGCCTTTCAGGGTATAATAGATCAGAAAGCTTGAAAGCGATAGCAAATTTGAACCTAACTTATAAAATGCCGTTTCTTGAAGGTTTAAGTGCTAAAGTAGGATATATCAAAACTTTCAATAACAGTAATCAAAAAATATACTCTCATCCGTTTACCTATTACCAGTTGGCACAAATAGAACCTGTTGTTTGGGATTTAAATAAGATTGTCGGGGAGCGCCTTACCTATCATACGGCGAGTATACAAAAGCTGGCTGCCTGGAATCAGGAGGAGCAGACAAACTTACAACTGAATTTTGAAAGGGATTTTGGAAAACACCATGTTAACGCAGCTTTGGTTTATGAACGCCAGGAAAGAAGTTATGATGGTATAAATGCATCCATCAACGGTTTTCCAATCTATAGGACGGATCAATGGTGGGCTTCTACTGGGGGATCGGGAGTTGTAAATGGTACTGCTACCAAGAGTATTAGTAACACGTATGGTTTTTTGCCGACAGTGGGACGTAAATCCTATATCGGACAATTTGCCTACGATTATGCAGATAAGTATGTCGCTAATTTTGCCTATCGTTATGATGGCTCGGCCAATTTTCCAAAAGATAAACGTTGGGGATTTTTCCCTTCTGTTTCTGCAGCTTGGGTGATTTCCAAGGAAAATTTCTTTAGTAAGGTCAACGGTATTGAATCTTTGAAATTAAGGGCTTCGGTCGGATTGACGGGGAATGATTTCGTCGCAATTGACCCAAATGGAGGAAGAGATGATGCAAATGCCAAACGTTGGCAATATGAAGATAAATATGTGAGTGGAAACAGTGCTTTTTTCGGTGAAACACCGACACTTAATCCCGGCATAAGATATGATGTTCTGCCAAATGTAGATATTACTTGGGAGAAATACCTGAACAAAAACTTCGGTATTGATATTAGTTTCTTAAAACATTTCAATGCCACGGCTGAATATTGGGCTACGCGTACCTATGATATTCTAAGCACAAGAATCCAGTCTACTCCACCAACATTCAGTCGACCGCTACCGTCCGTCAATTATGGGGAAATGAAAGCCAATGGTGTAGATCTTAGTTTAAACTATTTTAACCAGACAGGAGATCTAAATTATAATGTTGGGCTAAATTTTACATATGGAAATTCTTGGTATACAATACGAGACTTAAATATAACGTACGACTATCAGAATTTGATCGGTAATGGTCGATCGGCAAATATGATTACTGGTTATACAGTAGATCATATGCTCCGGACACAGGCTGATGTTGATGCATTGTTAGCTGCTCATCCAGGATATAATTTTAAGGGTAATGCTCCTAAACCTGGGCAATTTGCCTACAAAGATTTTAATGGAGATAATACCATTAACGAGAATGATATTACGGTATTGAATAAAAGCAATAATCCTAAAGTGTTTGGACTAAATCTGAGTGCGGATTGGAAAGGCCTAAGTATTACCGCTAATTTTAATGGTTCATTGGGTTATAAAAAGTCGTTTAACAATTTGAGTGGCGGCGTAGAATGGAACCGGATGTGGCGTCCCTGGGCAGATGAGTCTTGGAGCCCTGAAAATACAGAGGCTTGGTTGCCTTATCGTTATAGCGCAAATGATGACGTAAGGACTGTCAACACAAGTGGAAGTAATTTTTGGTTGGCTGATGCAAGTTTTGTCCGCTTGAAATTTTTGAATATCGCCTACAATCTTCCACAACATTGGTATAAAAAGTATGCGGATAAGATTCGATTCTATGTGTCGGGTTCCAACCTTTTTGTGATCAGTAAATTCAATAAGAAATTCTATGATCCTGAAATGGATGGAGGGACTTCTTTTCCGATTGTTAAATCATTCAATGCCGGTGTCAGTGTAACATTCTAAATTTTAACACTAAAAAGGAAATCAAAATGAAATATATCAATAAATTTAAATCAGTCTTTTATGGAGCTCTACTGGTTACTTTAGGCGCTTCTTCTTGTACAAAGGGACTGGATTATGAGAATACAGGGGCTATAAATCCCAAAAATGTATGGACAGATTCTGTTTTAATTAAAGCTTATTTGAATGACATCTATGGCGGTCTTATGCCGGGGTGGCAACTGGGAAGTGGAGCCCGTGCGGACGAAGGTATTAATGGATCTGGAGGCAACCTAGGTAGCTTTCAGCAGGGTATAGTCGACGTTGCAACCAATTTTACGAACTTGGATTATACCTATATTGATAAAGCTAATTACTTTATGGATCAATTAGTTGATTTGCCGGAGTCAGTCCTCAACCCATCAACAAAAAACAGGCTGACCGGTGAAGCTAAATTTTGGAGGGCTTGGAAATATTGGGAAATGGTCAGCTCAATAGGGGGGGTACCTTTGATTCTGCATACCCAAGACGGCAGTGATATTAATTCACTACGTGTGCCGCGTAGTAAGACATCTGAGTGTGTGGCACAAATTATAAAAGATCTTGACGAGGCTGCTACAGTACTTCCGCCCAGCTATAGTGGTGCAGACTATGGACGAATCAACCGTGCGGCAGCATTGGGGCTTAAAGCGAGAGTTCTTTTATGGTACGCTAGTCCATTATTTAATGCGACAAATGATCAAGGGAGATGGACCAATGCCTATAATGCGGCTAAAGCGGCCGTGCAAGCAGCTGATGCCGCAGGTTTTGGTTTGTTTGAGAATTATAGGCTAATTTGGTATTCGCGAAATAAGGAGCAGATCATGACCAAACAGTATTATTATCCAGATAACTACATGAACTTTGCTCCAATTAGACCTATCTCATTTACGAATGGCAGTACGAATAATGATCAACCTATATTACCGCTATTGATTGCTTATCCCAAAAGAGATGGTAGCCCAATGCAGTTTGATCAAAATCAATTGTCAGATCCAGCCTATAATAAGCAATTTTTAACAGATTTTTATACCAATCGTGATGACCGTTTTTATGCGACGATTTGGTGTGGTGGTACCGTGTACCCTACTCCTGACGTTAATGTGCTTGGAATGACTGCACCTCGATCGCGCACCTATTGGCAAGCCTGGACTTGGAAGTCGACAGCAACACCCAATACGGTGCTTCCAGCTAGAGATGTGAATGTGTTTTCAGGAATTTCACCATTGGTTCAAAATGGTGATGAAAATGGTGTAACCGGATTTTTCCAACGCAAAGGCTTAGATACGCTATTGGACAGAAATGCACTTGTTGGAGTAGCTGCTAACGCCAAAAGCTGGTTTTCACCAATGCGATATGCTGAGCTTCTACTCAACCTCGCTGAGACGGCAAACGAGACGGGACGTAGTAATGAAGCTTTAAACGCATTGTATGCTATTCGTAAACGGGCGGGAATTGCTCCGGGAGCAGCTACAAATTATGGAATCAGTGCAATTGGGCAAGGTGACATCCGTAATGCAATTATCAATGAACGTCAAGTTGAACTTGCCTTTGAAGGGTTTAGATACAGTGATTTGAGACGATGGAAACGTTATGACATTTTGAATGCCCAGAATACGAGAAAAGGACTATTATTGATGTTAAATAAGGGGGAGGCGCTACCGGGGAACACCGATAACATTATGAACGCTGCTGTGCGAGCGAAGTTCTCAGCCGTCCTTATTCAAAACTTGGATAAAACGGGCTCTACGAATCAATCCTATAAGCTTAGCCTCAATCATTGGTTCAATTCGCTAAACCCAGCACAGATTTCGATTGAACCAGATCAGTTGCCGCAAAATAAAGAATGGGGTGGAACCTTTGACCCATTACAATAGCAACGGTTTATCTTTTGTGAATTTGAACATGTTCGATATCGCTTCATAGAAATCAAATTTTAAAATAATAATGGGCTTGTACATGGTAGTTGTGCAAGCCCTTCTTTATTTCAATATCTTCGTTTTAAAAGCTGTTCTAGCGATAGCAATTCCGATTTAAAATTTACCTTTTTAAGGTTTGAATAAATTGCTTTTTTCCTTCGGGTAGGATTAAATACAATTTCCATGCCTTGGCACCAATCTGCTCCAAGTGATATTGGTTTTCCTCATTCTGCATTTCTAGTTTAAGCTTTTGAGAAAAAACGTTTGCTTCACGTGCATTTTCCCATGCTCGGAATGCCGTAAAAATCTCTTTTTTATGCGGATTTTTTTCGACAACCTCCTCACTGATCCCAAACATATAAGTCGCATCCCAGGCGATGGCTTTTGCCTGTAGGTTTTCGACCATCTGTACCGTCCAATCTGGTTTAAGGTATTGGATGCCGAAAGTCGGCGGAAAATAATTGGACGCCCATGAATACCGGATATCTTTCCCTTCAATTCCCCATTTGTTGGTACGGGGGTTGAACATGTGGTCGCCACCGCCAATATTACAGGTCGTCATGTAATGCCAGTTACCTTCAAACACACAGGATCCCATGACCTGAAGATAGTCACCGCCCAAAGATTTAAAATCGTCGAACAGTTTACGCATAAATCGTTTGAAAGCGTATTGCCCATGTCCAGTGTAGACGAAGCTCTCAAAACCATCAAAGTCGATATAGTTCATGCCACCATCGCGAAGCAGTTTGGCATAAAAGTACGCATACTGGTCTTGGAGCCGCATGTCGGGAATAAATCCGGAATAACAGTTAACTTGTAATTTGGCAATTGTATCACCCTGTTGATGTGCGGCCGCAACGCTTTTGTATGCACCACGCTCCACTCCGATCAGCTTATAAGGTGGATGCTGGGTTACTCCTTTGTATTTCAATAGTTCTTTACCGATCTTTAGTACGTTAGTGCCATTATCGTCCCAACTACCGTGCTCATTGAGATAGGAGGTATCTTTGACGATGATTAAACTATCATGAGCACCAATATCAACAGTCAATGTTGTTTTAAGTACCGTACAGAGGCTATCATTGGCATACGGATGCACGTCGCTGCTGTGTGGTTGGATAAATTCTGTTAATGTATGCAAACCATAGGCAATACCATGCGGATTGGTTAACGCAGTTAAAGCTGTAATAGGTTGTTTTCTACCGGATAGGGTTACTTTTTTGCCTGCCCAAGGATCAGCTGGATTGACATAATATTCACCCAAACCTTCATCTTGCACCGCTTTGAGATTTAATTGATTGGTATAGGAAACTAGACTATCATGCTTGCCAAACCAAGCGATATCAACTTTGAAGTTCTCCGGCCGGCGGATCCAATTTCCATTGCGTGTTACGTAAGGGAGCCCCTCATTCAATACAATCTGTTCGATCACATCCAATCCTTTTTTATCAGGGCAAGCGTAAAAGGCGATACCTGAATTGTTAAAATCAACCGGTATGGGGTCAACATCCATATGTCTTGGTGCTTTTATAGACGGAAAATCGTTGAAATGCGGGAAGAGGATAGTCTGTTTTTTACGTCGGTTTCGCGCATGTAAGGTGAGTGAGATACCGTATTCGGGGATATATTCCGCACCGTTACCGTTCATAAACCGATAGTATTCTTCGGGATGGGAATAGAAAGCTACATCATTGATGCCATCGCCGCCGATACGAAATCGTTGGCCAGGTTTCAGTGAAGCTGGAATAGGAAATTTAACGGGATCTGGTGTATGGATGATGTAAGAACCTTGTCCCATATCTCCAGCTACTGGAGGCCCACTCGTCGTATTGTCATCCAGTGCCATGATTCCTACGGCATATTCATCGTCCCGTGCGACAGAAATAATCTCACCGATAGTTTTATGGATATTTGTCTGATAAGGCCCCCATATAATATTATCGATATCTGCCGAAGGGTTTAACGATTGAAGTTTGAATTTTAAATAATCGCCCTTTTGGTCAACCTTAAGAATTGCGGTGTAGGCTCCGGGATAGTTTAATGTGAGTAAACCTTTTGCAGCTGCATAGCTTGCGGTCGTAGGCAACAGATTTTTCCCATGTTTGTCCAATGTGAGTAAAGGGGATGGATGTTTTTTTACGGCGTAGTCTTTTTTTGTGGTTTTCCCAATGATGTTAACAATGTAGCCCTGTTCATCAATGGTCAAGTCCATATACTTTGTACGAAATTTGTGCAGGGGAGGCCTTTGTGCGTTAGCCTTAAAAAGGCACAAAAAAAAAATAAGAAAAATAAGATTTTGATGCGTGTCATAATGATTTATACCAGGATTGTTTTCATATTAAAGCTTATATACTAAGTCGTTTGAGTGCTGTGTATCCCTAGGGAAGCTATAATTTGCAATAGAAAAAGTTGTATTTTTTATTATTCTAATTTTCTTTTTAGGGATACACTGCGTTCAATCGTCTTCATAGTAAAATAATCGATAATTTGACATAAGAGAAACCTACTATTATCCATGAAACATAGAAAATTTTATTGTTCCTGTCTCTTGGTGCTGACTTCTTTTTTTGCTTTTGGGCAGCTGCAAAATGATGCTGTCCAAAAGGTACACCTGATCTTTAAAACGCACCTGGATATTGGATTTACCGAACTTAGTTCCGTTGTGGAACAACGTTATATCCACGAATTTATTCCAAAGGCCATCGCAGTTGCTGAGGAGCTTCGAAATTCAGGAGCCAAAGAGCGTTATGTCTGGACAACGGGCTCTTGGTTGATCGCCACCTATCTGGAGCGGGCGAGTCCAGAAAATAAGATGAAATTGGAAGCTGCAATCCGCCGTGGAGATATTGTGTGGAATGCAATCCCTTACACTGTTGAATCGGAATCCTTAAACAAAGCTCTTTTTGGAACAATGTTGCAGCTGTCACGAAAATTGGACCGTCAGTTTGGTAAACAAACCAAGGCTGCGAAGATGACTGATGTCCCTGGTCATACAAGAGGCATTGTTCCTTTACTGAAGGATAATGGCATTGACTTTCTACAGATCGGTGTGAACCCTGCAAGTAAAGTTCCTAATGTCCCTGCACTATGTCGTTGGAAGAGTCCCGATGGCAGTGAAGTGACATTAATGTACCAAAAAGATTATGGTAGCGATATGATCCTGCCCGACGGAAAGACTGCCATGGTCATTGCCTTTACTGGAGATAATCATGGGCCACATACGGTACAACAAGTTAAGGAAATTTATGCATCGATTCAGAAGCGTTATCCAAATGCTACATTACATGCTTCTACGCTGAGTGATGTTGCTAATGTATTGCGTCCAATGAGGGACAAACTTCCTTTGATGACACAGGAAATTGGCGATACATGGATTCATGGCTTTGGAAGTTCACCCTTGATGATGGCTCGTTTTAGAGCGTTGTCTAGATGTTACGAAACCTGGGTTAAGGATGGACGTATCAATCCCAATAGCGATGCTGCTATTCGATTTGCCATTAATCTTGGTCTGGTGGCAGAACATACCTGGGGACTGGACGTGAAAACTCACCTCCAACATTGGGATACTTATCGCTTTGCTGATTTCAATCAGGCCCTAAATTTACCTGAATTTAAAAAAATAGAAGCGTCATGGGCGGAAAAAGAAGCCCATATAAATGAATCGTTACAGTTTCTGCCTAAAGACCTGCGTACTGAGGCCGAGAACGTTTTACAACAATTGGCATCGATTCCTAAACCTAATTTTGAAGGGGTGGATGCTGCGCAACAACTTGGTAAAGATGGGACATTCCAGCTGAATAAAAAGGGTTTTCGAATGAAAATGGGAGAACTTAGTTATCAAAGCTTTTCGACTGAGGATTTTGAACGTTTTAGGGATTCCTATATCACTCAAAAAGTGGACTGGGCAATTCGGGATTTTGGAAAACCGGGTTTAACACCCGAAATGTCCGAAAGCCGTACGCTAGTGGCCTCTCTTGAAAAGTCTAAATATATTAAAAGCAAAAATGAAATCCATAGCCAACTAGACTTAACTGCTCTAGGGAAGATTGAACAGGCAGTACTGCCCAAACATGTCCATAGCACTTATCACGTTAATGAAAAAACGAATCATATTCAGTTAAGTTATACCTTGGTGGACAAACCGGCCAATCGTCTTCCGGAAGCCTATTGGTTAAGTTTCTATCCGGAGCAGGTTGTGGACATACTTGTTGAGAAGCTGGGGCAGCCCGTTCGGGTGTTGGATGTGGTTGAAGGTGGTAATCGACAGCTGCATGGCTTGGATCACTATGTGGATATTGTAACAAACGCAGGTAAAATTCGCATCCGTAGCAAAGATGCGCTGCTGGTAGCAATCGGCAAACGGGATTTGTTGAATTATTCCACAGATCAACCTGATTTACGTGAAGGCCTGCATTTTTGTCTATATAACAATGTTTGGGGAACAAACTTTAGCATGTGGTTTGGTGGGACAGTTACCTATCGGTTCGATGTTGAGTTGATTCCATAGGAAGGTCAAGTAAAAGGATAGTATGCATCCAATGGAAATTAAATGAATGAATAGAAATTTAAATACAATCAAATTATACCCAATGAAAACTATTGCCTGTATAGTTGGCCTATTGATTTCGGGATTTGGAAACGCTACATGGGCACAGGATCTAAAAACGAGTTTAACACAAGTGCGCTTTGATCAACAAGGCTTTTATACCTCGATCAAAGTAGATGGCAAAGAGCTGTTGGAATCGGGCCGATATCCAATCGTATCAGTTTATAAGGACCAAAAAATTATACAACCGAAAGCGCTAAAGGTTAATGGTGATCGTTTTTCCCTCACGATGGAAGATGGACAAGCTGTGGAATTGAAGGTGGGCCAACAAAAGGAGGCCATAACATATGAAGTCCTCAAGTTGTCTCCTGCCTATAAGTTGTTGGTGTTTGGACCGGTTAAGATCAAACTTCATGAGGTAGTGGGTGAAGTGGTGGGTGTCGCGCAGGGAGAGGATCTCGCATTTGGTATGCAGGCGCTGCATGTAAAGACTGTTGCGGGTATACCGGAGGATTATATAGGAGCATATAGTAAAGCATTCAACTATCAAGGGCAGAATAGTAATCTTTCGGTAGCTAGTATTTCTTTTGGTCATTTTGCTGCTGTGGATGCGGGGAACGGAGCAGTGTTTCAGCTGTCGGCCAAGATCCGAAATACCAAAGAAGTGCAAAATGTCAAAGGCCTAAATCATATGGTAACTTTGCCTGTCGAAGGTGCCGATGGGTTGATCGCAGGGGCCAAAGTGGCGCTTTTCGGAGATAAAAGAAGCCAGATCTTAACGCGTATAGGAAGAGTAGAAGTTGAGCAGGGTTTACCTCATCCAATGATTGCCGGTGAATGGGCTAAGGTATCACGTAATGCCATGCGTTCATACCTGATCACCAATTTCTCAGCTGACAATCTGGATTTTGCATTGGAAAAAACAAAACGTGCGGGATTTAAAAATCTCTACCATCCCGATCCCTTCGTGAACTGGGGGCATTTTGAATGGCGCAAAGAATTAAGTGCCGAGGCTGACGCAGGTATGAAAAAGCTGGTGGATAGGGCCGGGCAACAGGGCATCAATATCGGTATCCATACTTTGTCAAATTTTACGACAACAAACGATCCTTATGTGACTCCAGTCCCAAGTAAGCATCTGCTTAAACAAGGCGAATTAAAGCTTACGGCTGCATTGGACGAGAACCAACAGCAGATTATCGTGGAGAATACCGAGTTATTTTCGCTGCCCTTGACACTCAATACACTTCAGATAGAAGACGAGCTGATTACATATGGTAAGGCCGAGAAGAAAGGCGAAAAATGGGTATTGACCAACTGTGTACGTGGTGCTTTCGGTACCCATAAGGCAAGTCATGGGGTGGAAAAAGTCGTTTATAAATTGTGGGACTATCCCTATAAGACTTTATTCCCTGATTTGACGCTTCAAGATGAATACGCTAAACGATTAGCCGCTATTTTCAATAAAACGGGTATTAAACAGATTTCGTTTGATGGTCTTGAAGGTTGTATGTATACGGGGCAGGACTACTATGCAACGGGGAAATTTGTTTCTGATTTTTATAGAGGACTTGATAACAAGGCTGATCTGATCAACGATGCCAGTCGTCTCGATCATTACCTATGGCATATTCATACGCGAATGAACTGGGGGGAGCCATGGGGAGAAGAAATGCGCGCAGGGCAGGTGGAAAATCGAATCAAGAATCAGGATTACTTTCAGCGGAATCTGTTTCCGCGAATGCTGGGTTGGTTTTTGGTACGTTTAGCGGATCGTAAATTTGAGGCAACTTCCCTCGAGGATCTCGAATGGGCGCTCTCCGAATCTGCAGGTTTTGACTCAGGATACGCCATGAGTATTGATATGAAGACTTTGCAACAACATGGACAGATAGACCTGTTATTAGAAAGCATGAAGAATTGGGATCAATTGCGGCTTGCCGATGTTTTTACGGCTGAACAAAAACTCAGGTTGAAGGATCCAAAGACCGAATGGCATTTGGAGAAGATTGACGAGACGAAATTTATGTTATATCCATTATTTGTCTCTAAAAAATACCATTGTGACCTATCTTCGATGCAGCCGGGACAACCGGGGGGAGCAGATTGGTCATGGGAGTCGCCAGAAGAAAGCACTTTTGCCTTACGTATGAAAATTGAAGGAGATGGTACCATTGAAAATCCCTCTTTTAAAACGGATAAGGGAATTGTCAAAATCCTTGGTAAACTGAAAAAGGATCAATACATCTTATTAGATCATAAGGGAAATGCAATATTGACGGATAAAAATTATCGTTTAATAGCTGTTTTATCTGTAGAGGGAACGGCGGTTTTACCAAAAGGTGGCTCGGCAGTAGCATTTTCTTGTGACACAAATAGCGATGAAAAACCCGAAGTTATTGTGCGATATAATACGCGTATGAAAGGGGAAACATTGAATTTAGTTAAAAAGTAGAGGCTTGAATGAAAATAAGGTGTAGGTGAGGGAAGGATTCTAAGTGGCCAATATGAAAATTGATTTTGAAATGATCGTTTAGTTTGCTAAGATTGTGACATAACCGACAAATTTCATTCGCAGCATGCGTATATCTACCATTCCCGATAATGCCAAAGAAACTGTTGAACTGGACATCTCAGCACTCTATAACGATTACTGGGAAAGCCTTTTCAAACAAATCATGCGCATTCTCCTGGATGAGGATGAAGCTGCTGACGTAGTGCAACAGACATTTTTGGATCTTCTTGAAATGAAAGAAAAGATTCCCGAAATCAAATCGGTCAAATCTTTTCTTTTTATCATGGGAAGGAATTTGGCTTTTAAAAAACTTAGAAGAAAACTTGTAAGCGATACTTATCGTGAGTTTTATGTCAGTCAATATAAAGAAACGTCTTCCTTCATTGAAGAATGGGTTGTATTTAAAGAATTGGATGATCTGATTGAGAAAGAAATCGAAAAGCTGCCCAATAAAATGAAAGAAATTTTTATTCTCAGCCGTCATTTTGAAATGTCCCATCTGGAGATCGCAAAAAAATTAAATATATCTGACAAAACGGTTAAAAAGCAGATTAGTAATGCGTTGAAGCTTATTCGTCTCAAGGTGGACAAAGAATACCAGCCTCTTCTTTTGGCTGTTTTATTGACAGATCTACTTTTTTAATTTTTACCCTACTACCTAAAGCAAGTTCAAGGCTCTTTTCTATATAGACCTAAAAAATCTGACAGAAGAGATCATGAATAAAGACGAACAACTTAAAAAAGTTCTATCGGACTATGCGGCAGGACGTCTGTCTGTAAGAGAAACAAAAAAACTAGAACACTTAATTCTAAAACATCCTCCGGGCGAACCTTGGGACTGGAAAGATGGTGCCCACAGGGATTCTATGAAGGAACGGATCAAAGCGGGGATTGAAGCAGATAGTGCTGCAAAGGCAAAAATTAGATGGATTAATATCCGAATTGCTGTAGCGATAGCGGCGACGTTGATCTGTTTCTTTATCTTCCTTTATCTTTATTTAACTCCGAACGCAGATGGTCCGTTTTATCCCGTTGCCCAAGCAAGAACCTATACGAGCGATAAAGTCCTAATGATTTTACCGAATGGAAAACAATTACAGTTACAGGATACGGCCTCTTTTGTGCATTTGAAGAATAATTTGGGATTAGAAAGCATAAATCCTCTTGCTTTAGAAAATAATATAACCCTGAAAGTTCCATCTCAAAAACAGTTTAAGTTAATCCTAGAGGATGGAACGGTGGTCTGGCTGAATGCCGGATCTACCTTAAAATTTCCTACGACACTGGATAAACAGATAACAAGAAAGGTGGTGCTCGATGGGGAAGGTTACTTTGAAGTTGCTTCAGACAAGAGGCATCCATTTCTTGTACTTGTCGGAGGAACGGAGGTTAAAGTCACGGGAACCAAATTCAATGTACATGCTTTCGAAGGAGATCAGGTCGTTAAGACCTCGCTGATCGAAGGGATCGTAACTTTCTGTGTGGATCAGAAGGAACACAAATTGGCTCCGGGCGTTGAGGTTGTCGCCGATACCAAAAGCAAAAAATTAACCTATCAATCATTTGATCCCAATAAGCTACTGTCATGGAAAGAAGGATATTTCGTGTTTGATAACATGGATCTTGTGGATGTTATGAAGGCTGTATCCCGTTGGTATAATATATCTGTGGTTGCGAAAGTACCGATCAAGAATAAAAAAATAGGCGGAACATTTCCTAAAAATGTCCAATTGGTAGATTTTTTGAAAGATTTGACGCTCCTCAGTGGGATAGAGTTTAAAATAAATGGAAAGGAGGTGCAGATTATAAACTAATACAATTCCTTATTTCATAAATCGATCAGATGATGTAGAATTCAAGCGTGAATATTCCCTTTATTATACGGACTGTGACGATTTTAAAGTTTTAAAAACCAATTAATTATTATTAATAACTAAATCAAATGAATAAAAAATATAGGACATATTTCAATCGGTATGACTGTGCTTTAAAGTATCTCAATAAGACTAAGGTCACCGTGCTTACCATGCTGTTAATGAGCAGTCAGGTAAATGCCAATGTTTTTGGACAACGGGTTAGCCTTACGACAAAGACGGCCTCATTGAAGGAAGTCTTTGCTAAAATTAGTAAACAATCAGGTTATCACTTTTTGTATTTAGAAGAAGACCTTAAAGTAAGTGCAAATAAGATTTCACTAAAACTGGAGAACGTTTCATTAAAACAAGCACTTGACAAAGTGTTGGTGGAGAATGGATTAACTTATATGATTCGCGATAATAGAATTATTGTTGAAAGGCTAAATCGTTCTGTGTTAAAGCCTGACAATGAAGCTATCAAAATTCAGAAACGTATAGTCAAGGGGACGGTTTCTGATAATAAAGGAAATAAACTGTCGGGTGTTACGGTAAAAGTCGTTAATGGTACGGCAACAGCAACGGATGAAAAAGGGGAATTTGAAATCCAAGCCAGGGAGGGAGATCAAATTCAGTTTGATTTGATCGGTTATGGCCAATACGTAACTACCATAGACAATCGCAATGTATATCAAGTAACCTTATCGGAAAAAATAGGGGATCTACAGGAGGTTGTTGTCGTTGGCTATGGAACACAGCGGAAAGTAAACTTAACAGGTGCTGTAGCGACAATTTCTCCAAAACAATTGGAAAATAGACCTATTAGTTCCCTGTCTGCGGGACTTCAAGGTTTGGTCCCGGGAATGACAATCACGCAGGGAAGTGGTCAACCGGGAAAAGATAATGGTACAATTCGCGTTCGTGGGGTTGGGACTTTGAATAATTCCAATCCGATGGTATTAGTCGATGGAATAGAATCGTCGATGGAAAATGTCGATCCCAATGATGTCGAATCGATATCTGTACTGAAAGACGCTGCTTCGGCATCCATCTATGGTTCTAAGGCAGCGAATGGTGTAATCCTTGTTACGACAAAAAGAGGAAAAGAAGGAAAAACCACGATAAACTATAGCAATTTCTTCGGAAAACAAAATGCGACGAATATGGCGGAACGCCTGAACTCGTGGGAATATGCAGAGTTGTACAATGAAGGCCTGCGACTAGATGGAAAGAAGGAGCGTTTTACGGCAGAGGATATCAAGGCTTTTAAAGATGGAAGCGACCCTTATAAATATCCAAATACAAATTGGCATGATTTACTTTTGAAGGGATCGGGTTTCCAGCACCAGCATAATCTCAATATTTCTGGTGGTGCCGAGAAAGTGCGTTATATGGGAAGCGTAGGCTATCAGGGTCAGGATGGTATTATTAAGTTGACTTCAAAAAAGCAATTTAATGCTCGTACAAATTTGGATATGACTCCAATAAAAAATCTGGATATCGGTTTGTCAATGTACCTATCGAATCGGAAACTTCAAGAGCCTACCAATCCCTATGTTGGTGGTATGGGGCAATACTTTCGTCTAGCCAATCAGATGGCCCCATGGATTCCTTATAAAGATGCAAATGGCAATTACGGTACAATCAGTGACGGAAATCCAATTGCATGGATGGAGCAGGGCGCAACTACCGATGAGGTACAACGCCGCTTTAATGCGATTGGTAGTGTACAATATAAATTTATCGATGGTCTGTCTCTGAAAGCACAGGGATCTTATAGGCCGTCAACGGATGATTCGCATGAATTTAGAAAAGACATTTGGTATAATCCCACGAAATATCAGGGACCAAATAAGCTCTTCGAGAAGACAACGATATCGACCATGTATACCGCTGACATTACCTTAAATTTTGACCGTACATTTGCGAATCATCACATCGGTGCATTGGCAGGTTATCATGCCGAGCAATATGATTACAAATATGGAGAGATGTATCGGCAGAATTTTCCAAATAACGACCTCACAGATATCGATGCCGGCGATACAAATGGACAAACCAATAAAGGTGATACGAAACATCTGAATATGCTTTCTTATTTTGGCCGTATTAATTATGATTATAAAGGTATTTATCTTTTCGAAGCGAATGTTCGCCGCGATGCTTCGAGCCGTTTTTCCGAAGGTTATCGTTGGGGTACATTTCCATCCTTTTCAGCAGGTTGGCGACTTTCAGAGGAATCCTTTATGGAATTTGCAAAATCGACTTTTAGCAATATTAAAATTAGGGGATCTTGGGGGCGTCTGGGGAACCAGAGCGCTTTAGAATACTATCCTTCAATACCTGTAATTGGTTTAGGCAAAGATTACGCCTATCCGTTTAATAACGTGATTTATCCGGGAGCGACACTAAAAAAAGCCAATAAACGCAGCATCACTTGGGAAAAGACGCGTACATGGGATCTCGGATTGGATCTTGGTATCGGAAATAATCTAACACTTACCTTTGATTATTATGACCGTTTAACAACGGATATCCTCATGGAGGTTTTAGCTCCAGCGACATATGGGCTAAGTGGATATGTTGATAATGTAGGCCGTATGCAAAATAAAGGTTTCGAGGCTATTGCGACCTACCGAAAACGTTTAGGTGCAGTTGATTTTAGTGCAACAGCGAATTTTTCTTACAACAAAAACCGTATTCTTGATCTCGGTGGGGATCCCTACCTTTTGGACGGAAGTTGGAAAATCAAGCAAGTTGGAGCGCCAATCAATTCATTCTATGGTTATCAGACAGCGGGACTGTTTCAAAGTACAGAAGATATCCAAAGCTGGGCACAGTATAAAATGGCAAGCAATAAAGTATTGCCCGGTGATCTGCGCTACGTTGATCGCAATGGAGATAAGAATGTAACCGCTGATGACCGTACAATATTAGGGTCTACTGACCCAAAATATACTTTTGGATTAAACCTCAGTGCAGCATACCGTGGTTTTGATATTCAGGCATTTTTCCAAGGTGCATCGGGCGTGTACGGTTATGTCGAATCGTCGGGGATAGGCGAATTCAGCGGTGATACAGGAAGCCCATTACGTTTTTGGCTCAATCGTTGGACACCAGACAATCCAACAAGCACAGTACCGCGTATTCAGAATAATAATGGAATAAGTAGCCCAAATCGAATTGTTTCGGATTACTGGGTACAAAATGCACAATATATACGTTTGAAAAATCTTCAAGTTGGTTATACTTTTCCTGATGTTTGGGCACACCGAATTGGAGCGTCAAAGGTCAAATTATTTTATAGTGGACAGAATTTATTGACGATAACCAAATTCTTGAAAGGTTACGATCCGGAAATGCCTGCTGGCTCTGGTTCTTATTATCCTCAGGTTAAGGTAAATACTGTCGGATTGAATATTACATTTTAGTTTAGAGCGTTATACAAATGAAAAAGATATATTTATTAATTATGCTGGCGACAGCTAGTTTACAGTCATGCTCGGATTTCCTGGACAAATTTCCCGGCGATGCATTGACACCGGAGACATTTTGGAAAACAGAAGCCGATGCCAAACTTGCTTTAGTAGGCTGTTATCGGGGTTGGGAATCAGAAGAAATTTTATATCGCGATTGTGCATCTGACAACGCTTATAGTTTCCACAAGCACGAGGGATGGCAAGTGATCGGAAATGGCGGTATGAGCTCTGCAGATCCTGGTTCCGAATTGTATGATTACACAACGATCAATCGTTGCAATGATTTTTTGGAACATATTGATGCGGTCAATTTTAAGGATACAAACTTAAAGGAGCGTTACAAGGCTGAAGTCCGTTTCCTCCGGGCTTACCGATATTTCTTGTTGATAAACAATTATGGAGATGTGCCACTTACAACAAAAACATTTGCGACTATTGAAGAGGCACGATTGACACGTACGCCAAAGGCGGATGTAGAAAAATTTATTCTAGAGGAATTGAAAGCCGTTGCTGCGGTCCTTCCCGAAAAATATAGTTCTGCCGAAGTTGGGCATATTACGAAAGGAGCCGCTTTGGCCATCCGTATGCGTTTTAATCTTTATCTGGGGAACTATGAGGCTGCTTTGGCTGATGCTACAGCGATCAAAGCATCTAATGTATATCAATTGTTTCCAACATATGATGGAACCTTTCAATTGGCTAATGTGAACAATAAAGAAGTTATCCTTGATGTTCAGTATAAAGCAAATGATCTAGAGAACTGGCTTATCGCAGCTTTGTTCCCGAATGGCGACGGAGGCTGGTCATCGATTGTGCCTATCAAGGCTTTGGTCGATGCCTATGAGATGAAAGATGGTAGTACGGTCGAAGAAGCAAAATTAACCGGTGAATACGATACCAGATACCCGTTTCTCAATAGAGATCCACGTTTGAAGATGTCTATTCTCTATCCAGGACAGGACTGGAATGGACGTGTCTTTGACCCGCTGGCAAAAAATATCAATGAGGATGGAAAAGAA
Source organism: Sphingobacterium sp. NGMCC 1.201703 (assembly GCF_047784615.1). Lineage (NCBI taxonomy): Bacteria > Pseudomonadati > Bacteroidota > Sphingobacteriia > Sphingobacteriales > Sphingobacteriaceae > Sphingobacterium > Sphingobacterium sp. NGMCC 1.201703. The sequence continues at coordinate 542,704 of NZ_JBLOHD010000001.1, forward strand.
GTCAGCAATCCTGATTATTTTAATGGTGCTAATAATGCATCTAAAACAGGGTTTTCTTTCAAAAAGTACACGGCTCCGATTTCACAATATGATGATCCTTGGAATACAAGTATGAATTTAATTGTGAGCAGATATGCGGAGGTTTTATTGACCATTGCGGAAGCTAAGATCGAATTGGGTAGGCTAGATGAGGAAATGTACCAAAGTTTAGATATGGTTCGTGAGCGTGCAGGTATGCCTAAAGTTAATCGTATCAAATATGCTTCAAAAGAAAAATTAAGAGAATTGGTACGTCGTGAACGTCGCGTAGAGCTTGCTTTTGAAGGATTGAGAAGAGCCGATATTATCCGTTGGGATCTTGCTAAAAATGTACTGAACGGCAAGGCCGAGGGTAGTTGGATGGGAGTTGTTAACGCAAACGAACCCAATGAGGACAAGCGATTAACACAGATTGGAGAACCTATCTCAGTGGAGACGAGACAATTTCAACCATTCAATCGATATTTGCCAATTAGCCAGCAGCAGATTGATCTCAATAAGAACCTGACACAAACACCTGGATACAATTAATTTTTAAAGCAAAGTTTTACATCGATCAAAAGATGTAAAACTTTGTTAAAGTGCTTACTATCAATTTTAAGCAGAATTTAGGCTTAAAAAACCTGAATGATGATGATTCAAATAAACGGGGTGAAGGCACATTTGTGTAGCGGAGCATAAACACTAATAATAGATTTGTAAATGAAAGTATATTTATTGGGCTGTCTAATGGTACTCTTTGGGATGCAATTGAAAGCCCAGCATCAGGATCACGTTTTATGGTACCGTGAACCGGCGAAAGTTTGGGAAGAAGCCCTTCCTGTTGGTAATGGACGATTGGGAGCTATGGTATATGGCGACTGGAATAAGGAGAATATTCAGGTCAATGAAGAAAGCCTATGGGGTGGAACCAAGGTGGATGCCAATGCGGATGCCGCTAGTAAGATACCTGAAATTCAACGCTTACTTGTTGCCGGAGAGATCGAAAAGGCTGCAGCGCTTTCCGAAAAGGAGCTCAAGAGCAATCCCCTGCGTATACGATCCTATCAATCGTTCGGGAATTTTCGCATCGATTTTGGAACAGAAGGCTTCTGGCGGGAACAGGTCATAGACTATCGTCGTGATCTTGATTTACAGACCGGATTAGCAACAACGAGCTATCGTATCAATGGCGTAAAATATACAAGGGAAGTATTTGCCTCGGCACCCGACAATATGATTGTGATTCGTCTATCGGCAGATAAGCCCGGAAAGCTAACCTTTCGGTTCTCCTATTCACGTGAACAGGATGCGGTTGCGACGCCCTTATCTGACCATGAGCTGAAAATTCAGGGACAGGTGGTGGATCTACCAATGGAAGATGGTGGTGAGATAGGTGCACATATGAAATTTGCAGGACTAGTCCAGGGGAGTCACAGAGGCGGAAGCATGATAACCAATGCAAATTCTTTTTTTGTCAAAGATGCGGATGAAGTCCTTTTTTACTTTACGGCAGCCACAGATTATGATGTGTCAAAATTGAACTTTGATCATCGTATTGATCCGTTGGCTCGCTGTCGGGCACTATTGGATCAGGCTCAAAAACAGCATTATGAACAGATTCTTTCCAGGCATATTGCCGATCATCGTCAACTTTTTGACCGTTTGGTCTTCAATATGGGACAGCCTTCGGATTTACCAACTGACCAACGTCTGAAAAAAGTAAAAGAAGGCGGCCAGGATCTTTCTTTGATCAGTCTTTATTTTCAGTATGGACGCTATTTGTTGATGGGTTCTTCGCGTAGTCCAGGAGTACTTCCCGCCAATTTACAAGGGATCTGGAACAAGGACATGAATGCCGCCTGGAGTTCCGATTTTCATACGAATATCAACATCCAAATGAACTATTGGCCGGCCGAAGTCTGTAACCTCCCGGAGACGGTTGTCCCATTCTCAAATTTGATAACAGCTTTGCGTGAACCAGGTCGAGTAACAGCCCGCAAAACCTACAACTCCTCGGGCTGGACGATGAACCACCTAACGGACCCATTTGGACGTACAGCAATTGCAGATGGTGTCGGCTGGGGAACATTTCCTATTGCCGCAGCATGGCTGGTACTTCATCAATGGGATCATTATTTATTTACCAACGATAAGCGTTACCTGAAACAGGAAGCTTATCCCTCCATGAGAGAAGCTGCTGAATTTATTTTGGGTTATCTCGTGGAAGATCATAAGGGCTACCTTGTTACTGCTCCATCCAATTCTCCTGAGAACAGGTATCGAATGGCCGATGGAAAAGAATTTCAATTGACTTACGGTGCAACCATGGATATCGAGATTATTCGTGAATTATTTGAGGCTTGTCTAACAGCAGGCACAATGGTTGGAGAGGAAACGGATTTTGCTAAAAAACTGAAACATGTGTTAGCTAAATTACCCCCAATCCGAATTAGCCCACGGTATCAGACAATACAGGAGTGGATTGAAGATTACGAAGAGGTCGAACCGGGGCACCGTCATATCTCGCATCTTTTTGGGCTTTATCCGGGGAAGTCGATTACTTCGGATAAAAAGGAACTGTTTGAAGCCGCGCGAAAAACGATTGCCCGCCGTCGGTTCTATAATGAAAACGAAAATAACCGCAATGGCTCTTATACAGGATGGAGCAGGGCTTGGATGATTAATTTTTATGCACGATTGTTCGATAGCGAAGAAGCGGGTAAAAATGTGCAAGCATTGCTTGCCAAAACAACATTGAACAACTTATTCAATACACATCCACCGTTTCAGATTGACGGAAATTTTGGTGGTACCGCGGGAATTGCTGAGATGTTGATCCAAAGCCATAATAAAGAGGTGCATATATTGCCTGCTTTACCGCTAATTTGGTCCGATGGTGAAATTAGAGGTTTGCGTGCCCGTCAAGGACTAACCGTTGACCTGAAGTGGAGTCAGGGAAATTTAATTTCAGTCACCTTAACTGCAGATGAGGATACAACAGTCAAATTGCGGTACAAGGATCATATTAAAAAAGTAAAACTAGGTGGTAAGAAGCCATTAATTCTAAATCGTTTATAAGCCATTGAATATTTGGTAGTGATGTGCTTTAAAAAGAAAATAGCGCTGTTCAAACCATGCGATGCTAATGGAATTAAGAATAAACTCATGTGGCTTTTCCATATGAGCATTAAAAGAGACGTATTATATTAGAGATGAATATATTCAAGTTAGTTTTTAGGAGGAAGTATGGGGTTTTATTTACAGGTCATATACTTTTCTGCTGCATTATTTTTTATACTTCGATCGTACTTGCCCAAGATAGAGATAAGGCGAGGCCGATAAAGAAATTTACCCATCCTGAACGAATTCGTTATGACGGCTCCTGTATGACTATCGAGGGGAAGGATGTTTATGTTTATAGTGCTGCCTTCCATTACTTCCGTTGTCCAGAGGAATTGTGGCGTGATCGTTTTCAAAAAATAAAGGAAGCAGGTTTCAATACGGTAGAAACTTATGTGCCCTGGAATTGGCATGAACGTCATATTCCAAGGGATATGCAAGATCAATCCAAATTTGATTTTTCCGACCTCAAAAGATGGTTAAAAATGGCGCAGGAAGAGTTTGGTTTTTATACTATTGTTCGTCCTGGTCCTTTTATTTGTGCTGAATTTTCTGGCGGTGGTTACCCAAGATGGTTGGCCAAATACCGTCCAAACAATCTGGAAGGTTTTTGGTTGCGAGGCAATGACGAACAGCATATTGCATGGTCGCAGCATTGGTTTAATGCAGTATGCAAAGAGCTGGTCCCCGAGCAGATCACACGTAAGGAAAAGGGTAAAAAAGGGATTATCATGATCCAGATTGAAAATGAATATGATGCACATTGGAGTCCCGGAAAGGATAAAGTGCTGAAGGCCCTCAATGAATCGGTGCATAAAAGTGGGATGGATATTCCGGTTTTCACCTGCTTGACCAGTGAAACAAGAGGGAGCAAAGATCCTGAATTATCGCAGGTTTTCGATTGTGATAATTACTATGTAAGCGGCCCATCGGATGCGCCAAGCTGCGCTTATCGCATGATGGATCTACGCAAAAAGCAACCTGATGCTCCGGGGTTTGTGACTGAACTACAAGGTGGATGGTTTTCGCTGGTCACGGGGAGATTGAGTGAAGAGCATTATTCCGACGATCGACATTTCAAGGCTATTGGTTTAATGACCATGTTAGGAGGTGGAACAGGAATCAATTACTACATGTTTTTCGGTGGGACGCATTTAGATGGCTGGGGAGCACGTGGTATGACTACAAGTTATGACTATAATGCAGCGATTCATGAAAGCGGAGCCATTGGCCCTAAATACCTTGCTGCTAAAGAAATAGGTGCATTCATCCAAAAATTTGAATCCAAACTCGTCCGCACGGAAGGAGGACCCTGTGAACTGCAAGGTGCTCCAAAATCATTATTTGGAGGAGTGAGAGTGGCCAGTGATGGTACAAAGTTTATATTCCTGCACAATACGGACCCTAAACAAGCAATCAAGGGAAAAGTAACCCTATTGCCAAACAGCGTCAATCTTGTGAAAGATCCGATCTATAATGTCAATCAAAATGGCGAGAAAGTACTGATCAAAACCGATGATCAGCTGGTCAATCAGGTTCAGCAAATGGAGAAAATTGAAGTAGATTATGATCTTGCAGGTTTGGAATCAAAAATATTGGTTGTGGCAAAAGGGCAATCGGCAAATAAGGGCGATTGGTGGCCCAAGAAGGCTGCTGCTATTGAACGACCTTCCAAAATACCGGCGGGAGTTCGTGTCAGTACAGCCCGTAAGGCTGAGGACGCTATCGGGCAGGCCGATTGGAACACGATGCCACAGTTGGTCAGTCTTTCCGATATGGACATCAACGATTTTAGATATAGTAGCTATCGCAGCCATGTGGTTCTGACGGCGAAACAAGCTGAACGCGAACATTATTTACTGTTCAATATGTTTACCCGGGATATTGTATCGGTACTCGTTAATGGAAAGCCTGCCAAGCGGCTTTTTCCAGACCGTGCCGACGCGCAAAGCTGGACAACGCGCAACGCCTTTGAGCGTATTCGCGCGGACGAATACGACAACCGGTTTGATGTTGCCGGCCTATTGAAAGCTGGAGAAAATGAGATTGTTGTGGCTTATGAAAACCTGGGGCACGCACATGGTTATGTACCGATGGAAGAGTTGGCAGGAATTCGTCAAGCGGGACTCTCCTTAAGTGAAACAGCGCTTACGCATCCTTTGGAATGGGAGTTTTCGACAGATCTTGCCGGTGTGCAGCAAGGCTGGAACTTACCCGATTTTGATGATACAAGCTGGGCTACAGTTTCTCTGGAAACAAAGAATGAAATTCCACGCAAGGGAAATCAGGTACAGCCTAAAGGTAAACAGGACGGTCTAGTTACCTGGTATCGTGTTGAATTCAATCTGGACAAACTGCCTAAAAATCAATGGGTGCCCTGGATGGCTAAAGTTAATGCTTCGGGCAACGGTTATATGTGGCTCAATGGACACAATATCGGACGGCATTGGGAGACAGGACCTCAACGTGAATTTTTTCTTCCGGAATGTTGGCTGAATTTTGGTGCGAAGAAAAATGTACTCACTTTTGGGCTGAGGCAGACAGAAAACGGAGCACTTTTACACGCATTGGAGATCGTACCTTATCCTAATACTGCTGAGGTAAGAAAAAGTAAATAATCAATACTTATGAAGAATGAATGAGTTTTTAAGAGCATTAACAATCCTGCTTTTATTGGTATGGGGACCTTGTCTCCAGAGCTTTGGGAAAAAGCCAACGAGCCGTATTGAGTATCAATTAAACACGAATTGGGCCTTTTATCGCGGCGATATTAAGGGTGGTGAAAGTATTGGTTTGGATGACTCCAAATGGATCCCGGCAGTATTGCCACATGTGATGCAGCTTGAAAAGAAGCACAACGGTGGTGATGCTATCTATGACGGGATAGGTTGGTATCGACGTTATTTCAAGCTCTCGGATCAGTATCATGGTAAGAAGGTCTTTGTGCAGTTTGAAGGGGTGATGAACAGTTGTGAGGTGTTTGTCAATGGAAAAAGTGTTGGTAAGCACCGTGGTGGATATGTTGGCTTTACGTTGGATATCACGGATCAGCTCCATTTTGATCAGACAAATAACGTGATCACTGTTCGGGTGTCGGCTGAGTACGATCCATTGACACCTCCGGGTAAGCCACAAGATAGACTTGACTTTTATTATTATAGCGGAATCTATCGGGATGCCAAATTGATTGTTTCCGATCCCTTGCGCATTACCGATGAACTGGAACCGGATGCGACCCAGAACTCGGGTGTTTTTGTACATTATCCCAAGGTGGATAAAAGCAAGGCCACGGTCGCTGTACATACGGAGTTAAAAAATGAGGATAAAAAGGCTAAGAAGGGGTATCTCTTGACCTTATTGAAAGATACCAAAGGGAAAGTTGTGGGTCAGCAGCGCGTATCATTTGAGCTGAAACCGCAAGAACGTCGGCGGATAGACCAACAGATAGAAGTCAAAAATCCTCAATTGTGGCATCCCTATCGTCCTATCTGCTATAACCTGGAAAATCGGGTGTACCTTGCCGATGGTGTCGAAGTGGATCGCCGTACCGAGCAGGTTGGTATCCGCCAGATTCGGTATACCAAAGATGGTGGTTTTTTTATTAATGGCGAACATTTTTATATGGTTGGAGCCAACCGACATCAAGCCTATCCCTATGTCGGTGATGCAGCATCTAATTCCGTACAGGAACGGGAAGTGATCGATATGAAACGCGGTGGGTATAATGCCGTTCGGGCAGCACATTATCCACACGACCCTGCATTTTTGGAAGCTTGTGACCGCCACGGTCTCTTGGTTGTCGAATGTGTACCGGGATGGCAGTATTTTAATAAGGCTCCCGAATTTGCAGATCGTTTGGAAGCCATCACGCGTAGTATGATCCGCCGTGACCGAAATCGACCTTCTGTTGTTCTTTGGGAGACCGCATTAAATGAAACCAGTTACCCTCTGTCGGTGGTGAAGCGCATTGCCGAAGCAGCACATGCTGAATACCCTGGAGATCAGTTTTATACTGCAGGTGATTATTTTAGTCACGAAGAAACAGAACCTTATTATGATGTTTTCTACAAACAGGTTTCCAAATACCCTAAAGATGGTAATGTGATGAGTAATTATCTAGAGGACCAAATCGCGGTCAAATCCTTATTGACCCGGGAATGGGGCGATGGTGTAGGGGAAAAGCCAAGGGTAAGTCTCACCGAAAACGAATATGAGCAGATGCGGCAGGGACGCAGCCGATTACATCAACTGAATGGAAATGGCTATTTCGATTGGTGTATGTTGGATGCCAACCCGCGTATGGGTGGGCACTTTATGTGGAGTTATAACGATTATACCCGTGGTGCCGAGGAAGAGACGATGTATTCTGGTGTGGTCGATGTAAACCGATATCCTAAGTTTGCCTATTACATGATGCAAAGTATGCGTCCTTATCAGCTGGATCAAAAGGGGATTTTCAAAGGTCCCATGGTATCTATTGCCTCTTATAATTCGCCAGAAAAACTGAAAACATCAAGTACAGAGATTACGGTTTACTCAAATTGTGAAGCTGTCGAACTCTATCGGAATGGAAAATTCATCGGACGGCAAACCCGTGATGAACGGGCTAAGGTCTACCCGTACATCGTGGAAAAAGGCGGAAGTCCAAGTTTTGTTTTCGATGCAGGTGGATATGAAGCCGGTGAACTGAAGGCATTAGCCTATGTAAAAGGTAAAGTGGTTGCACAACATGCCGTGCATACAGCCGGTGCAGCTCATCATATTGAAGTCCTGATACCGGAATATAGTATTCAGCCAGTTGCGGATGGATCCGATATGATTCCAGTATATTTTAAAATCTGTGACAAAGAGGGCAATCTGCTGCATGATGCACAGACAGTGATCCGTATTCAGGTTAAAGGTGAAGGATACTTAATTGGGGATGGTTCGGCGCGTATCGCAGTGAACCCACAGGTTGTTGAAGGCGGTATTGGATTTGCTTTTGTGCGTACCAGCAAAAAAAGCGGGACAATTCATATCAGTGCATCAGCTGTAGGCTTGGAAAGCGGAAGCAAAGGTGTCAGATCGATCCGACCTGCATCCAACGAAATCCCTGATGGTGATCACGCGGTCTTTCTCGGAAAGGAAGAAGATCATGCGGTTATTAAACCCACAAAATGGGATAAAGAACTGTTGGCCCGACCAAAGGTAAAATTCAAAAAGGTGACAGCAACGTCAGCACATCCTGATTTTCCAGTCACTCAGGTGACCGACGGCGACGACTATTCGTGGTGGATTGCGGATCAGGATAAGCTTCCGCAGGTTGTCACCTTTGAATTGGACCAAGCAACCAAAGTGCTTGGTACTCGTATCCGTTTGCAGAAAGATAGCTCAAAATATCGCTATAAAGTTGAAGGGTCGTTAGATGGAACAACATGGGAAGATTTGTATGAAAAAGAATGTACGGGATGGGAGTTTAAACCCGTGAAATTGGATAAGGTGCTGAAATTTATACGGGTCAGTATTTTGGAGGTTTCGGAAGGGCGCGCAGGATTGGCTGAAGTGACCCTATTTCAATAAAAAATAAAAAGAAATTAAATTAAGATGAATACGATTATAATGAAACACTACCGTAAGTCAGCAATGAAATTGGGACTTACATTGGCATTGACACTATCACTTTTGGGGCAGGCGTCGGCACAGCAGGTATGGAGCCCTGATAATGGTAATGGAACCTTTACCAATCCCTTGCTTTGGGGCGATTGGCCAGATCCCGATGTAATCCGTGTGGGCGACGACTTTTATATGATCTCGACGAGTATGCATTATGTGCCTGGAGCTCCGATTGTGAAATCCAAAGATTTGGTTAACTGGGAAATGGTCGGTTATGCTGTGAATCATTATGATGAAGATCCGCGCTACAATATGGAGGGCGGTACATTGTATCTCAATGGTTCATGGGCAGCAACCTTAAAGCATCACAATGGGAAATTCTATGCTGGATTCTGTACGCCGTATGGTTGGGGACGTGAAAAGGGGAATTTCTCGATCTGCGAAGCGGATAAACCTGAGGGGCCATGGAAGCGGACAATCTTTCCTGAATATCTGTATGACCCGGGTTTGTTCTTTGATGATAACGGTAAAGTTTATGTGGTACATGGTCAAGGTACATTATACCTAACAGAGCTGAATGCAGATGTTAAATCGGTCAAGAGTGATAAAGTCAAAATCTGGCAAGGCAGCTTCAAGAATGCGAACGAACTTGGTGGTCATTTTGGAATGGAAGGAGCGCATATGTACAAAATCAATGGCAAATACTATATCACCTGTCCAGCAGGTGGAACACAGGGCTGGCAGATCTGCTTACGCTCAGATAATATCTATGGACCTTATGAGCATAAATTGATTCTCAATGATAACAGTTCTTATCCTGACAACGGTCTACATCAGGGTGGTATGGTACAGCTGAAAAACGGGGACTGGTGGTTTATTATTATGCAAGATCGTGGTGCGATAGGTCGGGTTCCCCATCTTTTGCCTGTCAAGTGGGAGGATGGATGGCCAATGCTGGGAACCGGTAATAAGGACGTGATTACCTACAAGAAACCAAATGTCGGAAAGACTTACCCAATAAAAACTCCGGCTACGACTGATGAGTTCAATGGGACAAAACTGGGCTTACAATGGCAATGGAACCACAACCCTGACAATAGCAAGTGGTCCCTTCAGGAACGGAAAGGGTATATGCGTTTACACGCTTCTCGAGCAGATTCTTTAAAAACTGCTCGCAATACCTTGTCACAACGGGTGCAGGGACCAAGTTCCGAAGGCACTGTTGAAATCGATTTGAAAGGATTAAAAAATGGCAATGTGGCTGGATTTGGTGTTTTTGAATTCCCATATGCTTTTGTGGCTGTGGAGCAGGTCAACGGTAAACGTAAAATTATCATGAGTAATGATGATAGGATTATCGAGAGTAAAGAGAACTTTGAAGGTGATAAGCTGTGGGTAAGGGCACGTGTTACTGATAAGGGGTTTATAGCAAAATTCTATTATAGCACCGATGGAGAGAACTTTTATGCTATTGGAAATGATTTAAAGATGCAGTTAGGACTACCTTGGACAGCAAATCGTTTTGCATTGTTCAACTATAGTAAAACGGCAGAAGGAGTAGATGGTTATGCTGATTTTAATTGGTTTAGATTTACCAATAAGTAAATATGTCTTAACACGAAGAATCTTTTATTATTAGAAATGTACATCAATATATTCAATGCTATTGTATGTTTAGATTTATTTTAATAACCTTATTTATATCCTGTACTATAATTGTGCAAGGTCAAAAATTAAGATTGGAAAGCCCGAATAAGGTTCTATCGGCCGAGATCCATCTTGCTTCGGGTAACAATAAGATACATTTATCTTCAGCCTCCCAAAGGTTGACGGACATCAAGATCTTAAATTTTGACTGGACCGAAGATATAGTTCAAGGTAACTGGCAGCTGATCAAGAGCGATAAACGGACTGTAAGTCATCAATGGAAACCTCTTTTTGGTGAACGCAACGCTATCAAAGACAACTATAATGAACTTGAGTTACAATTACAGTCCAGTGGAAATCATAAAAAAATGCAGCTCTATATTCGCTTGTACGACGAAGGAATTGCATTAAGATACGGCTTTGACGCCGATGATTTTGCTGGATTTGTTATCAGATCTGAACAAACGGCTTTCCAATTTGGCAGTGACGCCACAACTTGGATCGCTGGCGCAGCGCAAAGCGCTTACACAAAAACGACATTAAGCCAGCTTAAAGGAGAGTTTGAAAGACCTTTAGTGGTTAATCCAGCACCAAATTTATTTATGGCGATTGGGGAAGCAGCTTTGGTTGATTTTTCGCGTATGAAATTTACTTATAGAGGTGATCCGAAAAGTTATACCGTTCAATCTGCATTATCCGGACCCGTAGCCTTGGATAAAGCAGGTTATGAGAGCCCATGGCGTTATATTATGGTTGGAAAGACAGCGGGGGAACTGCTTGAAAACAACTACTTCATCCTTAATTTAAATAAGCCCAACGAAATCGCAGATACTTCTTGGATAAAACCGGGTAAAGTGTTACGTGAAGTAACATTAACGACTGCCGGTGGGGTTGCTGCCGTTGACTTCGCTGCCCGAAATCAGATTGAATACGTTGAGTTTGATGCGGGATGGTATGGGCCCGAAGAATCGATATCATCTGATGCTTCTGGCGTAAATGTTGATCCGGCACGTTCAAAAGGACCGCTGGATCTGCAGCATATTATTGACTATGCTGGTAAGAAAAATATAGGCATCTTACTGTATGTGAATAAAAAAGCTTTGGAAACGCAATTGGACCAAATCTTACCGATCTATCAGAAATGGGGGATCAAAGGACTTAAATTTGGATTTGTCGATGTGGGAAGTCAACAGGCTACAGCTTGGTTGCACGAGGCGATCCGCAAGGCTGCCAAATATAAGTTGATGGTAGATGTACACGATGAATACCGCCCTACGGGCTATTCACGCACTTTCCCCAATCTCATCACCCAAGAAGGTATTCGAGGTGATGAAGAGTCACCGAGTTCTGAACAGAGTCTGATCACCATGTTTACACGTGCTATTGCAGGCGCAGGCGATTACACCAACTGTTACCACGCTGTTCGTGTATATACCAAAATGGGAGGAAAGGCTGCCCAGATGGCCAAAGCAGTGATGTTGTATAGTCCCTGGCAGTTTATCTATTGGTACGATCGTCCGTTAGATGCGCCACATAAAGCTGGTGGCGCTGGTGGTGAGCACGAAACGTTGATCGACGAATCTGAAAATGCAGTAGCATTCTACCGTGGTCTACCTGTCACTTGGGACGAAACAAAGGTACTAAAATCGGACATTGGTGAATGCGGTGTTATTGCACGTCGATCGGGTAATCGCTGGTATATTGCCATGCTTGGGGCAAAAGTAAAACAGGATATCAAGATAGACCTTTCCTTTATTGAGACAGCTGATCGTTTCAAAGCGCAGTTGTGGGGTCAGGACGTACCGGGACTCAGAAAAAATGTGGTTGATAAGAAAGAATTTGGACTTAAGTCCAAGGTTTTTACAACGACATTAGAACCAAATGCAGGTGCTGTATTGATTCTGGATAAAATGTAGTAAAACCTACAACCTTTAACAACCTAAAACAGCTGTGGACTTTATCGTTCGCAGCTGTTTTTGTTTCATTACCTATTCTTTGGAATGGATGTGATATTTGTAGGAGGAGTATTGTTCATCGAAACTCGTATGGAAGAATAGCCTTGCAAATAAAACACCGATAATGGTCAAATTTGACCTAGTTGTGTCGCTGGTAGATTTTAAACTTTACATAAAAATAGATGGGAAATGATTTGACTTTTCCTATTATCTAATTATGTAATGAAACAGATAGTACAGCATTTTGATCAATTATTTAAAGAGTATCATCAACGATCCTTTTTGTTTGCCAAATCTTTTGTTCGCATTGATGCTGTTGCGGAAGATATTACAGCTGATGCCTTAATGGCAACATGGGAACGTATGCAAGAAGAAACATTGTTCTCTCCGAGATGTTTCTTGTTAAAAGTCATAAAAAATAAGGCCTTAGACTATTTGAAACACCAACGAATCCATCGTCAACTGATAGAACCATTAGATAGTTGGAACGAGTGGGAGCTGCAATTGCAGATCGATAATCTCAATGAAATAAATGAAGAGCGAATTTTTCTGAAAGAAATTAAGAAAATAACGGAGCAGGCGTTGGACACAATGCCCATTAAGACCCGGGAAGTCTTTGAACTGAGCCGGCATCAATACATCAGTGGTAAAGATATTGCTCGACAAATGGGAATTTCGCTAAAAGGGGTGGAATATCATATTACGAAAGCACTAAAAGTGCTCACTGTAAATCTTAAAGATTATATGGTTGCTTCTTAGTAATTTAGATCTTATAATACAACTAAAATGCGATGGGTAATCTGGGAATAGATAAAATAATATTAGGTACAGCGGGATTGGGTGGTGTATGGGGGGGCGTAGATCCTGAAGAATCTATACAGGCAATTCATGAAGCATTATCTCATGGTATACGCGCTTTGGATACGGCGCCGGCTTATGGAGATGCGGAGTCCATAGTTGGGCAGGTTCTACAGTTGTGGACTGGTGAAAGACCTTTAATTAGCACAAAAGTTGGCCGATTAAAAAGTTATGTCGCTACCGAAGCCAAATACGATTACTCCACTGCTGGCATGCAGCGTAGTGTTGACGAAAGTTTAAAGACACTTGGGGTATCAACTGTTGATGTCCTTTTTTTACATGAACCTGCTGTATTGACGGTAGATAACGCTGAAAGGGTAATTTCAGCTATAGAGCATTTTAAAGAACAAGGATTGGCCAAAAAAATTGGCATCGGCGGAAATCCCCCTAGTTGGTTCCTACCATTTCTGAAAGAAGGTCGATTTGATATTCTGATGGAGTATAATAAGCTGAACGCATGTAGTATGGAGGCGCTCCAAAATAGTATACCGATATGCGGACAGACCCAAACGGAATATTATGCGGCGAGTCCGCTGAATATGGGGCTTTTAGGCTGTAAGTTTCAGGAGTTTTCACAGCGCATACCTGAATGGCTCGACGTTGGGACGGTTGAGCAAGCGCGACGAATTCAGGCTATTGCAGAACGGCATAATTTACCATTGGAAGTGCTCGCATTACGGTTTTTATTGAATATGAATGCTGTATTCAAAATAGTCCTGGGGGCAGCTAACAGGCAACAACTGCAGAATTCTTTAGACGCAATCAAACAAGGCATGCTGCCAGTCAATATTTATAACGAAATCCTTCAAACGTTTAATGATAATAAATGAATAGAATAGATCAGGAGATTTTTAATATCCAAAAAGTCAGTATTCGAGTTTTGGAACCTGTAGCCAACATAACTCCTTTTCAGGATGCAACGATGGGGCCATTTCCAAGTTTTGGCATATCTGTTATTCGCATCGAAGATGCTGAGGGATTTGTAGGAGAAGCACCTGTTTATAATAGTTATACCAATATCTTGGAAACCTGCCTATTTCCCATATTGTTCCATTGTGAAGGTTTAACCTATGCAGAATTCTTTCCTAAGTTGTACTGGTCTATTCGAAATGAAGGGTTTAAAGGTGCGGCATCAGCTCTTTTAGGACAGGTGGATATGGCTTTATATGATTTGGCAGCCAGGCGTCGTAATCTACCATTATATCGTTATATCGGTGGCAATCGGAACCGCGTAAAAATCTATGGAAGTGGTGGTGGAACTAACTATACATTACAGGAACTGGAAAAGGAAGTTGCGCTCTTTTTGGATGCTGGAGTGGATTGCTTTAAGATGAAGATTGGAAAGGACTTCGGTACAAATTTGGCGGCTGACATCGAACGTGTAAAACATGTGCGCAAAATGGCGGGAAAAGACATGCGGGTAGCGGTGGATGTCAATCAGATATGGTCTTGCAAAGAGGTATTTAGATTTTTGGATGCTATTGGTGAGGATGAATTGGCTTGGCTCGAAGAACCGTTACATTCAGCGGCCTATGATCAGATTGAAGAGCTTTGCAAGCGTACGTCAGTTCCCGTAGCTTATGGCGAATCTGAGCGGACCTCTAAAATATTTCCGATGCTGGCCAATTGCGGCATTAAACATTTACAGCCTGTTCCGACGCAATTTGGTGGAATAAAAGAATGGATGGAGGTACGGGATTTATGTGCGGATCGCAATTTGCAGTTATCTTCTGGCGGTTATTCCTTATATTCGAGCTTTTTAATGACTACAGCCAAAGAAACCGGCATGATAGAATACCTTTATTCACTGATGTATGGCTTGGAAAAGTATTTTTTGATTCGTCCATCGTTGAAAAATGGACAGTTTCATTTACCAGAATCGGATGGTTTGCCCGTACGTATCAATTGGGATTATTGCCTAAAGGAAAATAAGGTGCTTAGGGAGCAGGTTTGGTTAAAGCAGGATGTCCCGGGATACAATCCTTTGGTCAGTATGTAATACAATAAAAAGCGAACCTGATTATGAATTTAACATTTAATTATATTGATTACCTGGTTTTAACAATATATGCCTTAGTTCTTTTATATGTAGGTTTTCGTTTTTCAAGAAAAGAGAAAAATCAACAGGATATATTTCTGGGGGGGCGTTCCTTAAAATGGTGGCAGATTGGATTCTCTATTTTTGGAGCTAATGCTGGACCAACGATGTTAATCGGATTTGCCAGCATCGGTTTTTCGCATGGAATTGTTGCGAGTAACTTCGAATTATTGGCTTGGATCTTTCTGATGTTATTGGCCATGGTTTTCTTGCCTTATTATCTAAAAACCAAGATTAGTACTATACCGCAGTTTTTATTGATCCGTTTTGGCAAAAGGTCTTATAATTTTCTGATCGTCTATAGTCTGATTTCCATTTTAGTCGTGTGGCTGGGCAGTGCCCTGTACGCGGGAGGGCTGCTTATCTCAGGTATTTTCGGCTGTCAGTTATTTACGGCAATCGTCATTATTGGTATCGTTGCAACAAGTTTTACTGCAATAGGCGGATTGAAAGCTGTTGTCCGTACAGGTGTCTTCCAGTCCATTATCATTATTGTATCCTCGATCATTTTGACCTTCCTTGGTTTTCAGAAGATTGGTCATCTTGATGCGTTGATCAACCAAACTCCAGCATCGTATTGGAAATTATTTCTACCTGCTTCAAATCCCGAATATTCATGGGTTGGCATCGTGTTGGGCTATCCCGTCGTAGCCATATATTATTGGTGTGCTGACCAGACGATCGTACAGAAGGTTTTAGCTGCGAAGGATTTAAAGGAGGGCCAATATGGCGCTTTATTTATCGGTGCACTTAAGATTATCATGCCGATTATATTTATTTTGCCAGGTATCATGTGTTTCGTATTATTTAAGGATACTGCTCCGGATAATGCCTACATTACTATGATCAAACAATTGATGCCACATGGTCTTTTGGGATTGAGCATAGCAGCGCTGATTGCGTCTTTAGTCGATACGGTATCATCAAGTCTGAATTCATTTTGTACCGTGTTTACGTTAGATGTTGTTCCGCAATTTAAAGTGTTGGATAATAATCAGCAGCGACGTATGGGAAAATGGGTGACTGTCATAATTGCGCTGGTGGGAATTGGCATAGCGATGCTATTTTCTTATTCTGGAAAAGGTTTTTTTGACTTAACACAAGGTTTGGTTTCCATTTTGGCTCCACCCTTGGCCGTCGTTTTTTTATGGGGAGTGATCTGGCGTGGAATTAACGGGACAGCAGCCGAAGTTGTCTTATATGGAGGTGGTCTAATTTGTTTGATTCTGGGTGTTTGCCATGTCCTAAATTATCCATACCGAGGCTTCTGGCCACATTTTCTGATGCTTTCTTTTTATATTTTTGTAGCTTTGAGTCTGATCATTGTGGTGGTATCTTTCTTGACCAAATCCACTGTAAATTCGGAGCTGCCGACCTTATTCGATGGATCGAATGCAAAAGAGTCTGGTCAATCTCGCTCAGTTTGGTTGACTTGGGCTGGACTGGCCTTCGTCATGATCATGATTTATATTTATTTTAATTGACCTTATTCGTGGAAAATTTCACTAGCCAATGAATAACATAGCGAAGTAAAGATTGAATGGAAGAAAGCTCATTTAGTAAAAATATTAAACGAAAGTGAAGATGAAAATGTTGGTTCGCTTAATTATATTATGCACTTCAATGGCATTTGTTAGGTGCAAAGGGGAGGGGTCAAAACCCAATGTACCGCCGCAATATGAAGAGCATGTCTTTGTTGTCAATATTGTCGACAATCCAGAAAAATTAAAGAAATATCTGACTTACCACAGTCATGTTTGGCCAGAAGTAGAGGCAGGTTTTAAGAAAGCAGGCTATGAACGGATCGCATTATATCGTTTCGATAAGCTCATTGTCATGACAGTTCGTGCCCCAGTGGGTGCCAACCTTGATCAGATGGGTAAGCTTGCAGAATCCTACAGTCCTAAATGCGCCGAATGGAACGCGTTGATGGATACCTATCAACAAGGTGTCAGCGGTGCCGCAGCCGGACAAAAATGGGCCGAAACGAATCTATTTTATGAATTTAAACATAAATAGCTTCTGGTGTGCGATATTGCTTTAGAAAATCCCGGGGTGAACTCCCCTTAACATCTTTAAAATGTTTGTTGAAATTTGAAATATTATTGTAACCACTTTTGTAGCAGGTCTCTGTAATATTGTACTTTCCTTCCATCAATAATTTTGCCGCATGACCAATGCGTATTTCTTTGATAAAATCCACTAAGGTCCTGTTGGTTTGCATTTTGAAGAACCTACAAAAGGCTGAGGAAGACATAGGCACTATAGAGGCTACATCTTGTAGCGTTATATCCTCTCTAAAATGCTTGAATATATAGTCGAAAACCCGGTTAATACGATTGGCATCTGTCGAATTTTCAATGATATTGAAAGATGGTGAAGATAATGTCCTATAGGAATTGGATAAGGCAAGTTTGTCTAGGAGCTGTAGCATCAATACTGCGCGGGATAGCCCGGTGGCAACCAACATCTCATTGAGAATATCTTTCGCCTGTCTAACTATTGGTCCAGAAAATAGCACTCCTTTTGCAGCATTGATAAACAATTGATTCAGAAGAATTGCTTCGGGTTTGGTCAGAAAATCTTTACCCAAAAAATCAGGATAAAAATGCACGATGGATGCCGTAGCGGGCTTATCCTTATCGATTGTATTGTAATATTGCCAGCAATGCGGAAGATAGCTTCCTAACAATACCAATTCATCACCTTCAAAATCCTCAATGTGATCGCCTATAAACCGTTTCCCCATACAGTTGCCCAGTAAGACAATCTCAAAGTTGAGATGTGACTTTAATGAAGTGTATTTTTTGATTTCCAATTCTTCACTACGGACAGTAAACGACTGATCCGGTGGGAAAGTAAAGTTTTCATAAATATGCTGCATCATAATAAAAGCCTTAAATAGGTTTAAAAATCATAATATTGTAGCAACCGGTTGCATAATGTAGTTAAAGGTAAGAAAAAAAAATATGAAAGTATAAAATTGGCGCATCTTGTATGTAAAATGTTTAATGCAAAAAAACATTACAAAAGAGCAAATTACTGGTGGTTATCTATTTTTATAATGTTGAAATTTATTCCTGCCATCAATTATAAATAATAGAGAAGCTTAATGAACAAATTTCGTGTTAAACAGTGCGGATGCCTATAGAAAGCAAGTGATGAAAGGGAATTCAAAAATTGAGTGCATAGGAGAATGGATGTAACCTTTGACCTTTAAAATAATAATTAGATTTATTCATAGTGTGATTTAGTGTATTTGTTAAATGTGGTGAAAGTTGGGCTGTCTAAGCAGTCCAACTCTTCTATTCAATGGAAAAAGTAAAATAGTAAAGGAATGAAAAAAATAGTAGGAAGTTTTCTACTTTGTGTACTGGCTTTGAATAGCTTTTCGCAGGATTGGCTCCCAGAGCGTCGGGATAGGAAATCTCTATTCCGCCTGTTGGATTGCCAATACGAGGGCGCGAAATTGACGCGTAGCTCTGCTATAGGAGCGAATTCGGACAATTGGGATGTTAAGCAGGAGGTACTAAAAAAGAAGGGGATCAATGAGGTGACCTATCGATTTACTTTTAAGGCGAAAAAGGCCATGAAAGATGTGGGAGTGGCTGTTGCGTTTGATGCTTATGATTGGTCGAGCGATAACTTTGTGATGATCCCCGCAGTTGTTTATAATGGCAATCGCCAACGGATCGTTAATCGGGAATATGCAACGGGTTTGGACAAAACAGATTATTACCGCAAAGATCTGGCCCTTACGTCTAACCCCATACCACAGCTTTCTCCGGAATTTGGTGCGAATTCTCGATTAGAAGTAAACATCAGTAATACCAGCACACCACTGATGGCCTATTTAGATCGGAAGCACCAAAAGGGAGTTTTTCTTTTTACCGATCAAGGGATTACATGGAAGAATGAAGTGAAAGATCATGCACTCATTATTGAAGAGAGCAGAGATCGGAGTCTTGCCAGCTTTGTCATTAGCGCTCCCGGAGTAAGGTCACGTAAGCCCGAGTTTATTGGATTTAGTGAAAGTCCCGATCGCGGGATATCTGTAGCTAGGGGGGATGAATTACAGATTCGAGTGACAAGAATTGAGTTTCAAGCAGCTGATGTTTCACAGTTGTACACACGTTTTATGCAAGAACGAAAATCGCATGTCATGGAAGCAACTCCGCGTAATCTGATGCCCATGAGCGAGGTTTTTAAGCGTATGGCAAAAAATATTGATGAACGCTATTATGCAAAAGATGGGGTTGGGTTTTACTGTCCTGAAAATGCCGATTGGATGTCTTATGGTTGGGTAGGCGGATTGATCAATACCTATCCTATGTTGGCTTTGGCAGATACTGCCCATTTCAATCGCGTAAGTCATACGTTTAACTTTGCTTTGCCACAGGGGCGCGGAGCAAGCGGATACTACTATGATGTATTGGGAGCAGATGGCCAGGTTATTTACCGCGATGGTGCCAAACTAAATCCAGGGATCGGATTGACGCGTAAAAATGCTGATGTACTGTACTGGATGGTGAAACAGTTTATGTTATTGAAAAAACAGGGCAAATCTTCTTTGATTTCCCAAGAATGGGAAAACTCAACCCGACAACTTGCGGATGCATTTGTAAAGACTTGGCAAGAAGAAGGAACCTGGGGTAATTATTTGGCTGTTGAATCAGGTAAAGTTGCAGCTTATAATACAACAGGCGGAGCGATGGCTGTTGCTGGTTTGACATTGGCCGCTTCCTATTTTCGTAATGATAATTATCTAGCAATTGCAAAGCAGGCTGCAAAAAAATATTATGATGAGTTTGCGCTTGTTGGATTTACTTCGGGAGCCTGTGGTGATATTTTGCAGAATGCAGATTCCGAAACTGCAATTGCATTGACAACTTCATTAATGACACTTTTTGAACAAACAGGCAAACGCGAATACTTGGATCAGGCTAGAAATCTAGCGAATTATACGGCGTCCTGGACAGTCTCTTTTCCGTATCGGCTGCCTGAAAATACAGCCTTGGTAAAATTGGGTGCCAACCTCACAGGGGCAGTTTGGGCGAGTACACAAAACAAACATGGTGCCCCGGGATTCTGTACGCAGTCTGGCGACGTCCTCTTCAAGTTGTTCCGGGAAACCGGCGTAAGCTTGTATGCTGACCTGATGCGTGACGTTATCCATGCGCATGCCGAAGGTGTACAACCCAATGGTAAGATCACCGAACGTCTGACCTACTGTGATGCAGATAGTCGGGGATCACGTGGCGATGGTGGTAAAACAGGATGGAATGAAACCAATGGCGCATTGATGGCGCTAGAGATACCTGGACTTTACGTCCGCAAGGACAAAGGGACAGCTTATGCCTTTGATCATATTGTTATCAAGACGATAAAGAAAACAGCTCGGGGCTTGTCTTTGACACTTCACAATCCAACTGCCTACGACGCTCATATCACAATATTGGCAGAAGATGCTGCCCAAGCTGCTCGGCCTCTGGGAGAGAATGCTTTTTGGGATTGGAAGAACAAGGTCAACATAAAAGCAGGGGAATCCCTGGCTGTTGACCTATAAATGAGAACTAAATACGATACGTTTAAAATTAAAGGGAATGAAATTTCTAAAAGCTAAACTGCTATGTCTCGGATTGACTGCCTTGTCAACGATGGGGTATGGCCAAACGACATTAAAGACCAATTATTTTAAAATTGTGATCGACCAAAAAGGGTACATCACGAGCATGCAGAACATTACAAAAAAATCGAATCCGGAATTTAGTCCCGCTGATAAACCATCCCCGTTGATGGTACTATATAATGCGAAGAAAAGGCTGTATACCTACCCAAATCGGGCGAACTACTCTGCAAGCGATAAAATCATGACTCTGGCTTATCCTAACGGTTCCACTGCACGCATAAGCATCTTACCTCAGGCGAAGTACTTCAAGATGAAACTTCTTTCTTTGACAAACTCGAAAGAAATTGAGGCTATACAATGGGGATCATATCATACCAATATAACCAATTTACTGGGCGAGATTATTGGTGTCAGCCGGGATACGAGCAAGGCAGTCAACTACGCGATTGGTATGCTGGCACTCAATGACAATACATTGGGCGGAACAGCAGATATTCAAGGCGATGCAGCACCATTTCAGTATATTATCCATTCACCGGACGCTGCGCGTTTTCCATTGCCAAATGACCTGCATGAAGGTCAAATATTTACTTTAGGTGGAAATGGTATCAGCGATGTTGCCTTCTATGCGCACAAAGAACCTTATTATCGGATTATGTACGGCAATGCAGCTGAGGTGGATAAAAATGGACGGATATCCATTACCTACCAATCTCGGGACCGTAGAAGTCCGCGTGAGGTGTATTATTCGTTGATTCCCAATATGCCATCAAACAAGCCAAACCATTTGCAGGTTCAACCCTTGCCCGGTGTCGATTATATCGGTTCGTCGATAGCTCTTTGGGGAAGTCCCGATAGTACGGCTTTGATGGATGTGATTCAAGATATTGTCCTAAAAGAGGGCTTGCCATATCCGACCGTCAATGGAAAATGGATCAAAGATCCAGCAGCCTTTGTACCTGATGTATTGACCGAGGGTGGACAATATGACAATATGATAGGATATGCTGACCTGTTGGGATTTAAGGCTATCAGCTTGTATGACCAAGGATTTTTACGGCCTGATCGCGGAAATGCAGGCTATATTGACGGTAAAAACTTTGAGCATAAACCGCTGAAATTCTCCGATGGGAAAGCACTTTCTCATAAGGAATATGCGGTGCTGGCAGCCAAGCACAATCTTGTTATCGGTCGTACCCCGATAACGAATGCCCTGGCTCCGGGCACGAAAGATGCAAGTCCGGTTCCAAGCGATAGTATCTGGTATCAACAAAAACGTTTGCTAGCTAAGGCAATCAGTGCTACGGATACATTGATCTATGTGGATGATCCGACGCATCTGGAAGAAATTGGCAGTTGGGAAGGACACGTTAAGAGTTTAAATATCATTAAAATTGGAAAGGAGTTGATCCATTATCTCGGGGTAAGTGACACAAAACCTTATCACTTATTGAACGTGAAAAGAGGATATTGGAAAACGACAGCTAGTGCACATAAGGCACAGGATACTTTGTACAAACTACAGGTTACCATTGACTATGGTTATGATGGCCTGATTCCGAATATACAGTTGCAGGATAAAATTGCCGAATATTACGCCGATGTGTGCGCAATCAATGGTTTGGGCTACTATGATTTTGACGGTCAGGAATTCTTGTTCAATAATGGTCATGGTTACTATTCGGCCAAAC
The DNA here is from genome assembly GCF_047784615.1 of Sphingobacterium sp. NGMCC 1.201703. NCBI lineage: Bacteria > Pseudomonadati > Bacteroidota > Sphingobacteriia > Sphingobacteriales > Sphingobacteriaceae > Sphingobacterium > Sphingobacterium sp. NGMCC 1.201703. The sequence goes on from NZ_JBLOHD010000001.1 coordinate 565,315, forward strand.
GCTTTTTCCGCAAGATGTTTGATCGCGCGAAGCAGCATGGGCTAGCTGACATTCGATTTACAGGGGCTACTTTGTCCGAGGGGTCATGGCATTATCAAAGTATCTGGAATGTAGGTGGGGGAAAAAACTTATATGATGCGCAAACAAGAGAATGGGGTAGTACAACAAGTCAAGGGAAGGATCTAAGGGATGTGTGCCAAGCCAATTTCTTTCCTGTAGGAATGGGTGGGAATTTCCCTATTACAGAAAAGTCTACTGTTGAGGAATATGAACATATCCAGGCCATGTCCGTGGGTACGGGATCGACCTACAGCTTAAAACTGAATCAAAAACAGGTGGAAAGCTGTCCGCAGAAAGATGCTATTTTTAAGGCAATTCGCACTTGGGAAAACGCCCGTGCGGCAAATGCATTCCCGCGATGGGTGAAAGAATATCTAGTGGATCCTATGCAGAGTTTTAGACTCGAAGAATTGGATAAAGATCATTGGAATCTTTATCGGATCAACAAAGATGGTTCGGGTAAGCAACTATTAACAAAATTGACAAGAGCAAAAGGATATTAAAAACTATATCCGGCCCATTTAGGCCGGATATAGTTTTTATGGCATTAAATTGATTAAAATGAAAATTACTTTTTTTCTAACCTGTATTTTCTTTTTGGGATTTGGACCCTTGTCGGCACAGATGAAATCGAAGCCTAGGGAATATCATGTCGCGATCACTGGAAGTGATACGCAGGCCGGCACTCCAGCAAAACCACTCCGTAGCATTATGGCTGCAGCAAAGCTTGCGATGCCCGGTGATATTATTACAGTCCATGAGGGGGTGTACCGGGAAAGTGTTGTTCCGCCACGCGGTGGCGTTTCGGTAAAACAGCCCATCACCTATCGTGCAGCAAAAGGTGAAAAAGTAGTTGTCAAAGGGTCGGAAGAAGTAAAGGGCTGGAAGCTAATGCATGACGATATTTGGCAGTTGGAGCTGCCTAATTCTTTCTTTGGCACATTCAATCCCTATGCTGAGGAGATCCGTGGGGATTGGTTTTGGCCGACTCCTAAAGAAAGGAAATATCATCGTGGCGCGGTCTATCTAAATGGTCATTGGCTAATGGAAGCTGCATCTAAAGAGCAGTTGTTGGCCGACCGTTCCCCAAAAGGAGGGTGGTGGGCTTCGGTAGACAAAGAAAATACCTTTATATGGGCGCGATTCCCACAGGTCAACCCCAATCAGGAACATGTCGAAATCAATGTACGGCGCAGGGTTTTCTATCCCGATCGTCCATTTGTCAATTTTATCACGATCGATGGTTTCGTCATGGAACAGGCAGCGACCAATTGGGCTCCACCGACTGCAGAGCAGGAAGGACTCTTAGGAACACATTGGAGTAAGGGGTGGCGAATTATTAACAATACCATACAATATTCCAAATGTGTCGGGATTTCGCTTGGAAAATATGGTGATGCCTATGATAATAAAGATACGGAGTCAGCTGAAGGTTATGTCGGTACGATAAAGAGAGCCTTGGCTTTCGGATGGAACAAGGACAGCATCGGTAGTCATTATGTGGGCAACAATAAGGTTGCCTATTGTGAGCAGGCCGGAATTGTGGGCAGTATGGGCTGTTCTTTCAGTACGATAGACAAGAATACCATCCATGATATCCATATCGAGCGCCTGTTTACAGGAGCGGAAATGGCAGGGATTAAATTTCATGGCGCTGTAGATGTTAGCATTCGAAATAATCGAATCTTTCGCACAGATAAGGCAATTTGGTTGGACTGGATGGCTCAGGGAGCAGAGGTTATGGGCAACTTGTTATATCAGAACGATCTTGATGTATTTCTTGAAGTGACACATGGGCCAGCATTCGTTGCCAATAATATTATGCTTTCTCCTAAAAGTTTGTTAATGAACGCGCAGGGGGCTGCTTTTGCCCATAACCTTTTTGCTGGAAAAATAGATGTAGTTGCCTACGATAGCCGATTGACACCCTATTTGAAACCGCATGGAACAAGGATTACGGCATTAAAGGATAATCCGGGTGGAGATGTACAGTTTATCAATAATATTTTTGCAAAAGGGGGGGATGTTAGTGATTATAGTAAGGCCTATTTACCGGTATTGTTGAATGGCAATGTTTACTTAAAAGGTAGTGTCGGCATTTCAGCACACAAGGAGAATGCGCGTATGGGCGAGGTACATGCCGATGCCGAACAGCGTATGAAAGCCTATGTCGTGAAAGGAGCGGTGGAACAACAAGCATTGATTGATACGAACCAGGCTGTTCTGGTCAATTTAGTGGAAAAGCAAGGTAAGGTCTATTTGGATTTTCCGTTTCAAGCAAATTGGTTGCAACATAGTAGAGATTTGGTGACATCACGATCATTGCAAGCTACTGCTATACCAAGTCTGCCATTTGAAGATCGAAATGGGCAACCTTTGCGGATTGACCGGGACTATTTCGGTCATGCTCGAAAAAAATCCAATCCGTCGCCAGGTCCGTTTGAATATACTGGGAAAAAGAATAAAAAAATAACATTGATTTATGAATAGAAATCTAATAATACAATTAAAGTCGTGTGGGATGCTGTTGAGCATCCTTTTTTGCGTTTTGTCCGGATATGGGCAAGACAGTTAGATAGTCCAACAGAAGATAACAAATAATCAAGATAAACATTAAAAGGGAAACATCCTAATACCAATTTTGATCTAATTACAATTTTCAATCAATTATTAGACAGTAATCAGTCACTAGTTATTCAGTTGTTACTGAGTCATCACTGAACAAACACTGAACGAGCACTGAACAAGTAATGTCAAGAAGACGAATTTGGTTATTCTTTGATTCCAATTTGCTGCCACTAAAAATTAAAAAGAGAAATAGGGAGGAACTGCGTTTATGTAACAAAAAAATAACTGTTGTGCGGTAGTAGATTAAGCCGAATTACTTTTATTTCTTCTAAAAAGCTGGCCGAATCATTTTCTTACAATTGTTCTAGGGAACGGTGGTAGTGAGTCGTCTTTTAATAAAAGCATCATGATGAAATCGCCAAATCTTAAGCTAGTTTTTTTTACCTGTTTCCTTGGTTTTAGTTCTTATTTACCAGGTCAGGCTCAGCAAAACGCCGTACAACAAGTATTATTGCAAAAAAGTAAAGCTATCGTATCGCAATATGTTGCTAAATTCGATCGACCAGCGGTACGGATACCATCCCAAGCAGCTGTGGATGCCCCTTTGTTGGGGAACGGCAGTACAGGAGTTGCCATTGGTGGTACTTCGGATAGGCAGACCTACTACCTGGCAAGAAATGATTTTTGGCGTTTAAAATCTGGATTTAATGAGTCTTATCCTGCCGTATTAGGTAAAGTAGAAGTTGCTATTCCAATGTTAAAGAAGACGAGTTATCAGGTTGATGTGGATCTTTATACAGCAATTGCAACCTCGACCTTTCAGGCGGGAGATACATTGATGGAGATCAGATCCTTTGTTTCCGCTAAAGATGACTGCTTGATTTTACAATTTCAAAACAAAGGGAAGCAACAAATCAGTGGGCAGATAAATCTGCTTCTCCCAGCCGATGAACAATTTAAAAATAATCCACCAGCTGAATCACTGTTTCCAGCTGTCACTCAGCAGGAGACGAGAGGAAATGGAACAATATTGATCAGTAGGGGCTTTGAGGAGTTGGTAGATATTCCGACAAAGGCTGCTGCCGCTGGAAAAATAATCACACAGCAGCAACCTGCTTTCAACTTAGATGCAGGCGAATCGCTAACCTATGTATGTGCTTTATCTTCCAATTTCAAAAATAAAGATTGTGTAGAAAAGGTGCTTAAGACCATAGCTAGTTTAGATCTAAAAAATGTAAAACTGCTCGAACGCGAACATAAAAAATGGTGGGCAGATTTTTGGGCCGAGTCTTATATTGAAATTCCTGATAAAGTGATCGAAAAACAATATTACCTGTCTCACTATGTGATGGGATCCTGTAGCCGCGATCCGCAATTTGCCCCACCCATTTTTGGAACATGGATTACCCAGGAGATTCCCAATTGGAATGGTGATTATCATTTGAATTATAACTATATGGCGCCTTACTATGGACTTTACTCTTCCAATCATCTTGGTGCAGCAGGTTCGTATGAGCAACCTTTGCTCGATTTCATGGAACGCGGAAAGTTCTATTCAAAAGAAATAACTGGGATTTCGGATGGATTGCTGTATCCAGTGGGAATAGGTCCGAAAGGAATGGAAACAACCCGTCAAAATGCCATCATGGAAAGTGCATTTGGTGGTTATATCCAAGGAGGACAGGTGGAGCATAAAGGTTTGTTCTTTGGTCAAAAAAGTAATGTGTCTTATGGTGTAACCAATATGGCAACGGCGTTTTACACGACTTATGATCGCAATTATGCACAAAAAATATACCTTTATGTGCGCGGCGCAGCTGTGTTTTGGAGCAATTATGTAAAGAAAGACGCAAAAGGGCGTTATGTGATTTTTAACGATGCAATTCATGAAGGTACTGTTGGGGATAGTAATCCAATTCTAAGTCTTGGACTGGTAAGGCAGACACTGCAGCTGGCTGCCGATTTGAGTGACTATTTGGATTTGGACCGTCAGTTGGCGGCGAATTGGATACAGGTAAAGGAGAATCTTGCCACTTTTCCGGTTCAGGAAAGAGATGGTCAACCAGTCTTCCGTTATACTGAAAAGGGGCCTGCTTGGTGGAACGATAATTCACTGGGTATACAACATATCTTTCCGGCGATGCAGCTTGACCTCGGCAGTGACCAATATTGGATTGACATTGCGCGTAATACGATCAGTCAAATGGGGCGCTGGACTGATAATAATGGTACCAATAGTTTTTTCCCGGCAGCGGTTCGCGTAGGTTATAACGTAGATAGTATTTTGTATCATTTGAACCAATATAGTCGGCATACTTACCCGAATGGATTTCAACTGAATAACCCACATGGTATAGAAAATTGTAGTACTGTACCGACAACCATCAACCAGATGCTGTGTGGTGTCCATCATCAGGTGATAAAATTATTTCCGGTATGGAACAAACAGCAAGCTGCACAATTCGCCAATCTGCGTGTAGATGGTGCTTTTTTAGTCTCCTCAAAACTTGAAAATGGAGCTGTTGCTTATGTTGAAATTTTAAGCGAACAGGGCCGCAATTTGATCTTGGATAATCCTTGGCCTGGACAAAAGGTATCTTGTCGTAAGAATGGTAAAATGAAGGAAACAATGCAGGGAAATCGTCTGCATATCAAGACAACAAAGGGCGACCGTGTTTACTTGGTTGCTGGCGTTTAAAAGATTATAACAGGCTATTGGCCAAGATGAAGTTTGGATATAGAAAATATACCTGATAAAAATAAATATAGAAATGAAAGTTAACCGATGTTTTTTGAGGCTGAATGTTCTTCTTCTGCTGTTTGTTTGTGGAGGAAAACAGGGGACAGCTCAAAATAAAGATTACGCTTTTCGCGATGTGAAAAGAAGCCGGGAAGAACGTATTCAAGATTTGATTGCGCGATTGACCTTATCGGAGAAAGTGCAGATGATGAAGCACGAGTTTAAGGGCATTCCACGATTGGGCATTCCGGCATACGATTGGTGGAATGAAGCGCTGCATGGTGTTGCAAGGACAGAAGAAAAAGTCACGGTATATCCACAGGCAATAGGAATGGCGGCTACTTTTAATACGGCTGCGGTCAGACAGATGGGGGACTTCACGGCAACAGAAGGTCGCGCATTATTCAATGAAGATCTCAAAGCTGGAAAAACAGGTAAACGTTACCGGGGCCTGACCTATTGGACTCCGAATGTCAATATCTTTCGCGATCCACGTTGGGGAAGGGGGCAGGAGACTTATGGTGAAGACCCTTATTTGACAGGTCAGATTGGAACAGCTATCGTACGCGGACTAGAAGGTGATGATCCGCAGTATTTGAAAGCAGTAGCAGCAGCCAAGCACTACGCTGTGCACAGTGGTCCCGAGCATAATCGACATTCTTTTAACGCGGAAGTATCAGCTTATGACCTTTGGGATACCTATCTCCCTGCATTTCGGCAATTGGTAACCAAGGCTAAAGTGCATGGGATCATGTGTGCCTACAACCGTTTGGAAGGGATGCCATGTTGTGGGAATAATGTGCTACTTAATAATATTTTGAGGCAGCAATGGGGGTTTAAAGGCTATGTAACTTCGGACTGCGGGGGTATCAATGATTTTGCTAGCGGACATAATACACATCCGGATAATACAGCGGCCGTCGGTGCGGCAGTTTTGGCCGGAACAGATCTGGAATGTGGTAATCTCTATCAATTGCTGGAACAGGGGGTAAAACAAGGGACATTATCCGAAAAGGAAATAGATGTTTCGCTAGCCCGACTTTTGCAAATCTGGTTTCAATTGGGCATGTTCGATCCACAAGAACTGGTACCTTATGCAAAGATAGGTCGCGAAGTGATCGAAAGTAAATCGCATAAGGCCCATGCTTATAAAATGGCGCAGGAATCTATGGTGCTGTTGAAAAATGAGCATGCCATTCTGCCCCTGGATCCCAATAAAATAAAAAGAATTGCTTTGATCGGCCCCAATGCCAATAATGGACATGCGCAGTTAGCAAATTATTTTGGTACGCCCTCAGAAATTGTCACACCGCTGAGCAGCTTACAGAAACGTTATGGAAAGCAAATCGCGATAGACTATCTTCCGGGAACAGAAATCATGAAAAAAATTGATGGCGGCCCTTCATTTGAAGAAATTGTTAAAAAGGCTGCGGTAGCAGATGTTATTGTTTTCGTTGGTGGGATAACGGCAGACTACGAAGGTGAAGCGGGCGATGCCGGAGCGGCAGGTTATGGTGCGTTTGTCAATGGCGACCGTTCGACGATGGCCTCTCCGGAAGTACAGACCGCATTGCTGAAAGAGTTGAAAAAAGTAGGGAAACCACTTGTTTTGATCAATATGTCGGGGTCGGTGATGAGTTTCGACTGGGAATCCCAGCATGTAGATGCCCTATTACAGGCATGGTATGGCGGACAGGCGGCTGGAGATGCTATTACAGATGTGCTATTTGGTCGCTATAATCCTGCAGGACGTATGCCGTTGACAACGTATAAACGAGATGCAGACTTACCCGATTTTGAGGATTACTCCATGGCAAACCGGACTTATCGTTATTTTACGGGTGAGGTACGTTATCCATTTGGTTATGGACTAAGCTATACAAATTTTGAATATAAACAATTGCAGGCACCTACGACCGTCGAAACAGGCACTGACTTTGAGGTCACGGTACAGGTGACAAATAGCGGCGAGCGTGATGGTGATGAGGTCGTTCAATTGTATGTTGTTCATCCAAAAGAAGGAAACTATAAGGTGCCTAATAGTGCATTAAAAGGTTTTCAGCGTGTATTTTTTAAAAAAGGACGTTCTCAAAAGATAACTTTTACACTGACACCTGAAGATCTTGCCCTAGTGAGTGAAAAGGGGGAGCTGATACAAAAAGGTGGGACTGTCAAAATATATGTTGGTGGTGGTCAGCCAGGGAAATCTGTGGGTGTCGAGCGTGAAATTACAATGCATGGAACAGCGTATCGACCTTATTAAGACAAAATAGAAAAAGGCTTGTATAGATTCATAACTTTATTTAATCAACGAATAAACAATACTAAATGAAAGTACTTTTTGGAATGATCCTAGCCATGTTATCCCTCTCTTTATTTGGACAACAGCAGGAAATTACACGCATGGGAAATGCGCGTGTTGAACTTTTTGATCGGGATTGGAAGTTTTTCCGCTTTGGTTTGCAAGCGGACGGTAATCAATTGGCTGAACCGAATGACGTGTATAAGACCGAGTTTACTGATGATTCCTGGCGTAAATTAGATCTGCCGCATGATTGGGCTATTGAGGGACCATTCCGTATTGAATTGGCCAGTGAATCTGGAAAGCTGCCCTATAAAGGGATAGGTTGGTATAGAAAGCATTTTAAACTGGAAAATCTTCAAGCCGGAGAACGGGTTTATCTGGATTTTGATGGCGCCATGGCGAATGCCAAAATTTGGTTAAATGGCCGCTATGTGGGCACTTGGCCATATGGGTATAGTTCCTTTCGTATGGACTTGACGCCCCATCTAAAAAAAGATGCTGAGAATGTTTTGGCGGTACGTTTGGATACGGAAAATTGGGAATCAAGATGGTATAGCGGAGCCGGAATTTATCGTCATGTATGGATGGTTCGTACTTCTGCAGTACATGTCGCACATTGGGGAACCTCGATTACAACTCCGGTGATCAACGACCAATACGCAACGATTAAGAATGAAGTAACATTGGATAACTTCCGTTTTCTTCCGGTACACGCTGAGGTTAAAGCTACTTATTTCGAGGTGGATGCGCAAGATAAGCCTAGAAAACAGGTGGCTACTGCCCGTGGATTTGTTGATCTGCACGCCAATGCAAGTGGCAAACTCAATCTTGAAACGCGTATCAATCAACCGAAGCACTGGGATATTCTATCGCCCAACCGTTATGTAGAAAAAATTGAAGTCATCGTTGACGGTCAACTTAGCGATACTTATTATAGTCCTTTCGGTGTTCGTACAATCGAGTTTACAGCGAACGAGGGCTTCAAGTTAAACGGCCGTCGTGTAGACATAAAGGGGGTATGTAACCATCATGATTTAGGATCATTAGGGGCTGCTTTTAATAAAACAGCCTTGGAACGTCAGCTCAAAATGTTACAGACCATGGGGATGAATTCCCTGCGTACATCACATAATCCACCAGCACCGGAACTATTGGAATTGGCTGATAAAATGGGGATTTTGATTTGGGACGAGGCTTTTGACGCTTGGCAAACAGGTAAGCGCGCAAAAGATTACAATAAATTATACGATGAGTGGCATGAGCGCGATCTATTGGCTATGGTGCATCGCGACCGAAATCATCCGTCGGTATTCATTTGGTCCATTGGTAATGAGGTGCTTGAACAACAGGATGTCAACATGACTCGGCATCTGGCCGATATTATTCGCCGGGCAGATCCAACACGACCAGTTTCCAATGGTTATAATGACCCGGATGGCGGCCGCGAATCGGGGGCTGCAACTGCTTTGGATATCATGGGTGTAAATTATTTCTTCAGTCAACAAGGTCGTTGGGATAAAGATGCGCGTTATCGGAACATGCCGACGATTGGTAGCGAAACTTCTTCCTGTGTTTCTTCCCGTGGAGAATATTTTTTTGGAACCGATTACGATGGCTGGCAGGTCACCTCTTACGATCGTGCTGCTCCGGGATGGGGCTGCTCACCGGATGCACAGTTCCGGATATTGGCTCAATATCCAAATCTGCTGGGAGAATACGTTTGGACAGGTTTTGATTATCTGGGCGAACCGACACCGTATAATTCAGCGGAGACCAATTTGTTGAATTTTAGAACGGATCCCGCAAAACGTGCTGAACTGGAAGCTGCATTGGAAGAATTGAAGAAGAAGAATCCGCCTTCAAGAAGCAGCTATTTTGGTATTATCGACCTTGCCGGTTTTCCAAAAGATCGGTTCTACCTATATCAATCCCATTGGCGACCTGAATTGCCAGTGACGCATATCCTGCCACATTGGACCTGGGCAAGCAGAAAAGGGGAGATTACACCGGTGCATGTGTATACTTCGGGTACGGAAGCAGAACTGTTCGTCAATGGAAAAAGTCGAGGACGTAAGAAGAAGGTTGCGGGACAGGATTTTCGATTGCAATGGGATAGTGTGCGCTACGAACCGGGAACGGTAAAGGTAATTGCTTATAAGGACGGCAAGGAATGGTCCAAAGCAGAAATTCAAACCGCTGGAAAGGCCGAAAAGCTCCAGATGGAAGCGGATCGTGCTACAATCGATGGCGGACGGTCGGAGCTAGTTTTTGTCTCGGTAAAAGTGACTGATAAAAAAGGAACCTTAGTGCCTCAATCGGACGCGTTGATTGATTTTTCGGTCGAAGGTGCGGGTGAAATTGTTTCTACCGATAATGGGAATGCGATTGATTTTACTTCGTTCCAAAGTCATTCGCGTAAAGCATATAATGGAATGGCATTGGTCATCGTAAAGGCAAAAAAAGGAGAGCAGGGTGCAATCCGGATCAAGGCATCAAGCAAGGGGTTGAAAGTCGCGTCCGTAAATGTATTGTCAAAATAAAAAGACAAAATACTTAAAAAGAAGATCTATTTCCTGTGCCTAGCCGATGGTAGGACAGATAAAGTGAAAAATCAAGCCCAACTTATACTATAGCAGCCCGAAAGGAAATGTGGAAGTGCTGGAACAGGATCAAAATAGTAGGACAGTAGCATTAAATGCCACATCAGAAGCAATTTTGAGGTCATATACCGGTGAAGAGTCAAACTTGGCTTGTGATTAAGTAAGCCGTCTGGTAAAGGTCTCGGATCGAGATTTTAATTTTTAAGGAGTCTTCTCGTCATGCTGGTGAGAAGACTCCTCTGTTTTGCCCCCAGCCTTATTTGCTGCTTGTTGTGTACCTGTGCATGATTGAAAAGATTCCAGCACCTTATCTTCTCGGATTTCTTTTGACGTCTACTTAATGGGATATTTTGGTCTATATGTTATTCAATATGGAGCAATTTTTTACTCTGCTTTGAATGCCCATTTTCATTGAAAGCCTCGACTGAAAAATAGTAGTCCTGAGCGCTATTGAAAATACGTCCTTCAAATCTGTTGTCGTAGATCACGGTGGCATTATATAATTTTTCGGCAGTAACGCCCCAACGTAGGATATAGCCTTTAGCATTTGGGCTTGCTTGCCATTGTAAGGTTATCCGACGAGGATCCTTTGTATCCCGTTGTCCTTCTAAGCCATTGATCGCTGTTGGTTTTTGTCCAAGGCCATTGCCAAAAATGCGGAAATCATAGAGTGAAAATTTTCCGGGGATCTTTTTCTTATTGGTGATACGTACGTAACGTGCAAGAATTTTGTGATCCAAGCAGAACAATTCATGTGGGTGATCTTTTGTGTTTTTTCGCTGGTCAATGAGGGGAGACCATTTTTTTCCATCTAGGGAGTATTCGATCAAATATTGATAACTATAAGATTGTGGAGCTTTAAGTTCGAAGTCCTGATCGGCAAAATTAACCTGAAGGGCGTTGATGGCCATTTTCTTCTCGAGGTCGATTTGAAGGTACTCACCGATGGCTCCTGATCTTGCTGACCACCAACTCTCTACACGCTCATCATTCGCATTGCCTTGTGGAAATTTACTTAATGCACTGGATACGATAATGGGCTTATTGCGAGATAACAGGTTATACGGAAGAGAAAGGTCCTTCTTTTCGAGATTAACTTTAGTATTGGGAATCTGAAAGGGGAGATCAGTATATACTGTTTGTGCGTAAAGTTTACCTTCCTTGTCAAAAAATGCCGGAAAAAGACCGATACGCCGTTCGAACCAGTCCCGTACCGAAATTTTCATGGTTGCAACGTGCCAAAAATTGCCAAGTTTGTCTTGAAATGTATGACCGTGACCTGCTCCAGCAATAAATCCCCCCGGTTTATAGGAGAAGGGACTATTCGTTTCGTAGCGAAAAGGTCCTAAGGGTGATGTCGATGTATAGACACCATCGGCATAACTCCTGAATTGAGTCCCAGGAGATGCATATTGGAGATAGTATATGCCTTTGTATTTAATTACTGAGGGACCTTCATTCCAGCCTGGAGTCCCTAGTTCGTTATGCTCCCCCTGTACTTCCCATCCATATTGTTTTTCATGATGTTGGATCAATACTTTTGGCTCACCAATGGGTTTGAACCCATCTTTTGGATCGACCTCCACACCCATAATGGGATCTACGTTGGAACATCCCCAGTATAGATAGACTTTTTGGTTGTCATCCATGAAAAAGGCGGGGTCAGTCATTCCTATGGTAAATTTGGTGGGTACAGGTTCCCATTGATCCTCATCCGGATTGACTGTTTTATAGATCTGAGGTTTTCCTCCTGACGCAAGAAAGTAAAGCGCACCATCATAACTCAGTACCGTTGGTGCATAAGCTTCTATGCTTTTGATAGTTTTACATGAAATGTAAATCCAGTCTTTTAGGTCTGAAGAGCGCCAATATCCACCAGATTTGGAAGCAAATAGATAGTATTGACCTTTATAGAGTTGGACGACAGGGTCTGCTGCTTCACGTCGGCTTGGACTTTCTGGCATGAAACGGTACTCGAGCGCTAGGGGATTGATGGTGATTTTTGAGGATTGTTGCCCGTAGATAAGCCCAGACCAAAAGAATAGAAGGAGAAGTACTGATCTGATAATCTTGTTGAACTTATTTTTATTCTGAGATGCAATTAGATATTGCATGGGAAGATATTCTGGCTTTCGCATAATTTTCCTTTTCTAATAAAGTCGATTGAAAGGGGGCTTTCCCTAAATCTCCCAATACCAAAGATAGCCATCTCTTAAGATGGCTATCTTTGGTATTTTATCCCTAAAGTCTTTTTATCAAAACGATCAAACGAAAATATAAAAGACGTATTTGCTAATCTTCTTCATTTTTCAAAGGAAGTCATAAATCCAGTACGCATACTCATCTGTTTGAAAGTATCGTAGACATCTTTTCTACAGCTGAAAAGGGTAGCGGATAGTAAGTTGTCATTTTCGATACTTTTTATAAATGCCTTCTCTTTCTCTGTTAAGACAAGCCCTTTGTAATCTATTACACCAGCAGAGGCCAATACGATGATGCGATCTCCAAGTTCCCATTTTCGTAGTTGATAGGAAGAAAGGCCCTTTGACAAATCTGTTAAATATGCGTTTCCAAATGCTTTATTTAATTCGACGATAAAGCTGTTCAATTTTTCGGGTTCTATCCTGTCTGTTGTCCCGGACAAAAGCAGCAGCTTATTGTCGAGGTCTGTAATGGCATTTATTTCCTTGAACTTTAAATTTCGGAAAAAACCCACAGTATAATCCTTTTCCCAGTCACTTCTACCAATACCAGTTTGTCGGTATTGAATTGCAAATGCAGTATCAATGTTAAAGTTTTGTCCTGTCCGGTCTATGGTATCCGTTTCCGCCCTAAAAAAATAAATCGGTTTTACACCGGCATTTCTCTTTTTATGATAATCTGACCATTCGGCTTTTAAGGCATTTCCATAAAAACTTTTTGTGTTAAAACTATTAAAATTTACCTTTTCCACATCTAATCCCCCATCTTCAAGCTGTCGTTGACAATAGCAGAAAGTTGTCAATGATATCAGCGCAAGCAGAAGTAACTTTTTTCGTATCATTTTCATTAATTTATTTCCCTTCCTTTTTCTCTGGCCAGCCAACAAATAGGACTGTCTCTAACGGCTCTGAGAAAGTGCAGTCATACCAAATGCTAACAGCAATAACAAAAGAGAATATTGATGTTTGAATGACGTCATCGTTTTGTTTCTAATTTAAGTTGAAAATAGGTATTATATTTTATATTATTTACTCGTAAGGTTAAAATTAAATGCAATAAATCCTGATAGAACAACGAATCATAAATCAGTTGTGACGAATTGTAAGAGGTAGAAAGACAGCTATAAGCGGTACTATATATTTGTATATAGAAATTATTTTAGCTGTATCCCACGTATTAATTTATGGAAATTATTAAAACATTTATCACTTATCTGCTTACTTACGTGATTACTTATTATAGCATCAAGCATTCCCTTGCTGATAACCTGTTAATTAGCACGATGAATATGGGGATTTCGGCATTAATTGCAGCAACTATTACCGCTTTACTATCGGGGGATCTGACGAAAAATAGAAAAAATGAAGCTTAATACAAAATAGATGTAAATTAGACCGTTTTAGAAGGAGCGAAAAAGGGAGCTTTATTATCCAAAAGCTCCCTTTTTGGTGTAAATAGGACAATTCACCTTATCTTTTTTCGAATTTATACGAAAGCGTTGCCATAAAACTGCGGGGTGGGATAGGGTTTACACTATAGTTTTCATGGATATAGTAATTAAATGCATTGTTGATATTGGACAATTTTCCAAGTATGCTCCAATTTTTATAGCTGTATCCAGCCGAAAAGTCAATTGTGGTAAATGGACTGACGGAAATCAGACGATTTACACCGTCTCGAACATTAATTTTGCTATTGTTCCATCCTGCGTTACGTCTGCCTGTGTAAAAAGAAGAGAAGCCCAGTTTTAATCCTTTGACAGTTCCATGTTGAAAGGTATAAAATACTGTTCCATTTGCGGTATGTGCAGTGGTTCCCACCAAGCGTACGTTTTCCTCATTTCCTGAAATTTCAACAACTTTTGTTTCATTCCCAGTTGTTGTTGTATAGCTCGAAATGGGATTTGTATGTGTATAGCGCATATAGTTATACGAATAACCAGCTGTCACATTCAGGCCAGGTAATAAAGTTCCTGTTAGCTCAGCTTCGACACCATCAGAAGCTGTTTTTCCGGAGAACTCCTTCATGTTGGCATCACCGTTTTCGCTGCCGTCGGGTTTCAATAGCAGCTGCTGAGCGAATTTATTGTTATTGATTCTATACCAGGCAAGATTTGCTGATAGACGACCATTGAAAAAATCATTCTTTATACCGGCTTCATATTGATCGATGATGGACGGCGCCAAAGGTTGATAGTTGCTATCGTAACCGGCGTTTGAGGTAAAATTATTCGCATAAGTTATGTATATGCTGGATGAAGGTATCGGTTGATAAATCAAGCCGAATTTCGGTGACCATGCTTTATCAACTTTGGCTCCCATTGGATTCCCTTGACCATCTTTTGTAATAACTTCTTCGGTTTTATTTTCCGCGTAAGTCAATCGCTCTGAATTAGGTGTACGTTGGTACGAATAGCGTATTCCGGCCAAAACTTTAAACTTCTCATTCAGTTCAATTAAATCCTGCAAAAACACGCCGTACCGATAAATATCTGTCGTGGTTTTTGTCAACAAATTAGCTTCAGGGATATCAGTTCTCAATCCCTTGCCCGTCGGCATATGCTGTGCTGTTTGGCCCGGATTGAAAACGTAAATCGAATCATAGGCATTCGCCTTTAAGACATTTTTGTTATCGTAATAATTGATCCCTTCCATAAAAAATGCGTACGCATTTGCATGTGATTGGTCAGCATCGGCACCGACTAGAATCTTGTGTTTAATAGCACCGGTTTTTACGGTGCCTGTTAGATTTAACTGCTGGTTGGCCGTAAATTCGTTTGATTTGGATCTTGTCAAATTTCTTGGTGCAATACCATTTTTGTCAGCCTGGATCCGATCGGATCCGTAATAGTCACGATCATAGGTTTGATAACTTGCGATCGCATTTAAATTCCAGGATTCGTTAAATCTATGGTTGAAATTGACCTGCCCATTTGAAGTATTTGTATTATTATAAGCCCAAGGTACATTTAAGAATGTATTTCTTCCGACAGATTGATTTAATTTGCCATCTACGGTGCCTATTCCAAAGTCTGGCGTAAAATCACTTTTCAGGTAATCAAATGTGAAGTTTAGATCTGTTTGCTCAGAAATTTTGTACAATACCGATGGGTTTACATAGGTTCGTTTTGACTTTACCTGATCTCTAAAGCTTCCAGCTTTTTCATAAGTGCCTATCATGCGAAATGCAACTTTATTTGAAATCGGTCCATAAACATCGACTGTAGGTTTGTAGAAGTCATAGCTGCCTACACGCATTGAAGCTTCTCCACCGTAGTAGAACTTTGGCTTTTTAGTAACCAGATTAACTACCGCACCGCCGGATACACCACCATATAGTAAAGCAGCACTTCCTTTAAGAATTTCAACGGATTCCAAGGTACTGGCTTCTATGGAACCGCCATTGTTTGTGCGTGCACCATTCTTAAAAATATTGTTTGCCCCCAAGCTGTAACCTCTCGCATAGAAGTTTTCATTTACACCACCACGATTTGCGCCCATCGCCACACCGTTCGCATTTTTGAGTGCATCGCTCAATCTGTTGACTTGTTGATCTGTGATAATCTGTTTATTAATAATTTGTACGCTTTGTGGCAAGTCTTTATCTATAATGCCAGCTTTGCCAACATTGACTGTTTTATTATTATGGGAATTATACCCAAATACTTCAACCTGCTCCAATTGCGACTCTGAAATATTCATCGCTACGATAACTGTTTGCGCTTTACCATCTTTAACAGTTATTGTTTGTTCTTCAACAGCGTTGCCTATGCTTTTGATTCGAATGGTATAGGTCCCATCGGGAAGATTGGAGAAATGAAAACTGCCATCGTGGGAAGTTGACGTAGATCTACCTAGTGTAGGAATCGTTACTGTAGCTGACTCGATTGCAGCGCCATCTTTGGTTTTGACACGACCATATACCCCTTTGTTTTGAGCTGAAACATCTAAATGTGTAGCTCCCACCAATCCCAGACTTAAAATAAGTCCCAGAAAAGATCTTTTCATTGTTAATA
This sequence comes from Sphingobacterium sp. NGMCC 1.201703, assembly GCF_047784615.1. NCBI lineage: Bacteria > Pseudomonadati > Bacteroidota > Sphingobacteriia > Sphingobacteriales > Sphingobacteriaceae > Sphingobacterium > Sphingobacterium sp. NGMCC 1.201703. The sequence continues at coordinate 581,805 of NZ_JBLOHD010000001.1, forward strand.
TTGAATTAGTCTAAATTATTTATCGCTGCAAACATACAATTATTTTCAGTTATTTAGACTCATTTAAAATAAAAAATAACACCTTAATTTTTATATAATCCTTGTTGAACTAAGGTCACTGCAAGATGACGTTATTTTGGGCGTATCGTTAGGTCCTTTACAGCTTTATATATCTTCACGAATCGTAAATTATAAGTACGGATTGTAAATGGATGATATACTGAAGAAATTGACTTAATATATTTGGAATTAGGAGATCAACACATGTACCCATCAGGGTATAGCTGTTTTTCATTAGGTTAGAAGAAAGCCGTTAGGAATTCCCCATTCCAACGGCTTTTGCTTTTTATCCATTAATAAGCAAATCAACCTTTTTATTACCGAGCACGCAGTACCAGTACTGCCCCGATGCTCCAATAATGATCATCTTATTTTATTGCGTTGTTATTCTGAATTTTATATAGGTTGGAAAGGTATTTTTCTTTATCTTTGATATAGAACCAAAAGCCTTTAGCCTTCCACCATTAACTTGGAGATATCAACTTTTGGGGAACGGGTAATTTTTGAATTATGAAATATCTTTTTGCACTATTGCTCGGTCTACTCTTATTGTCCAGTTGTGACAAGGAAGAAGCTGATCCAGATGCTTTGGAGATGGATGGTACTGCAGCAGCGAAGAAGTTTCAATTTATTGGTCGTTCCGTAGGTTTTTCGGTCAATCAGATCTATGTGGATCAATCTATAGACAAAAGTTTTTATCTAGGGACAGTATGGGGATTAAAAGATACTTTACCTACCGTGCAACTAATGTCGTTACGTAAGCATTATAGACCGTTTAAAATTACAATTGTACCGACTACTTCCACAGTTTCAAATACGAAGATCCTTCCAAGTTTTGACGGTATTCGTTCGTATGCCCGTAAAAATAAAAGTACTGAACGCACGATGTCAGGTTTTTCCATAACTGATTTCTTTGATTATGAATCTATCCGTTATCATCTCAATAATAGCTCGGACGTAGATAGTGTTTTAAAGCTTGTTGAACATCATGATTCAACAACAATCAAAAGGACATATAGCTGTTTGATGCGTAGTGAAGATATAGCATTTTCATTAACTGCACAATTCAATGAGTTTTCTTCCGCCTTTGATGGCAAAGATTTGGCGCAGCTAAAACAAGCTGGGTTTAAACCCTATTATACCAATATCGTGAATTACGGTACGCATTTGATTATGATGGGAGAAAGCGATTATCCTCGGATCGATTTCAAGAATGCGATCGATAAATTGTTGGACGGTAAACCATTGACTGAAAAAGAAGAATCTATCTTGAGCGCCTCGGATCTGCTTATCTACCTCCGTGGTGGTAAAAGGGAAAGTTTTATCAGACGCGAAAGTGGGCTGCAAGGAATAACGAATCTGATAGCAGAATTTAAAAAAGAGTTTGAAAAACAAAGTAATTCATTTGATTTCCCAATTAGCTATTCGCTCAGAAGTTTAACGGATTTTTCACTTTTGAAATTTTGGTATTCCTATGATTTTCTTGTTCGTGAGGAAAAAGGCAATTAGTAAAGCGAAGTCCAAAAATTTTATTTTGCCCAGTTTCCCATAATGTTATCCTTTTGATTTGGAGTACTTCTTACTTGTTTTTCTGAATCGTTTTTTTTATAATTTATTGAACCGCTTTGCTGTCTTCGTTCCTTGGTTATACTGAACTACTTCCCTATGATGTTGGCAACAACGTACTTAGATTTCGTTCCATTTTTAAAACGTTTGTGAATTACAATAGCTCCGTAAAAATTAGTAGCTTTATTTTTTTGAATCATGATGAAACTACGCGCTTTATTTTTTGCCTTATCGGTATCGCTGTTTAACTTATGTCTAGCCCAGTCTGCAGATACGCGTGCCAATGCTAAACAGGATGACAAACTTCTTGAAATAGCCCTTTCCAAAGCGGGGAAAAATAGGGCTTCATTGGAAAAAGTGCTCAAAGACGTGCCCGAAAATATGAAGGAAGGTGCAGTCTTCTTAATTTCCTATATGCCACAACGGGATTTGGAATCCTTGAGTAGTGATTTCTTATTGCGTAATATCGAATTCGCTTATCGGGCAAAGGAGAAGTTCCCCTGGACAAAACAACTGCCGGATTCGATTTTTTTAAATGAGGTATTGCCGTATGCCGTACTTAACGAAAACCGGGATGAATGGCGTGAAGAACTCTTTAATAGGTTTTCGAAGTATGTGGAGTCTTGTAAGACGCTCCGTGAGGCTATTGCCGCTGTTAATAAAAATATTCGTGACGAAGTCAGGGTGGATTATAATACGCAAAGAAAACGACCCGATCAATCTCCTTCCGAATCCATTGACCAAGGAATGGCTTCCTGTAGCGGCCTGTCAATTCTGTTGACTGACGCCTTTCGCGCGGTCGGTATCCCTTCCCGGGTCGCTGGAACTCTAAATTGGTTTGACAATCGTGGAAACCACAACTGGTGTGAGGTCTGGATAGATGGGAAATGGTATTTTACAGAATATTATCCCGATAAAGAGTTGAATCGTTCTTGGTTCTTGGCAGATGCCGGCAAAGCGGATGCAAGTAATCGCGAGCATGCTATTTATGCTTCTTCTTTCAAAGCGGCAGAAACGTACTTTCCATTAGCTTGGGATACAAACTTGAAATATGTGAATGGAGTAAATGTAACACCTACTTATAAAGCTTTGTATAAGGAGCAACAACAACAAATCAACATAGATAATAAACATACGGCAATTTATGTTATAGCTTATGAGAGTAAGGACAAAACGACACCGGAAGATAGGAAAAAGTGTAATGTTGATATTTTTCAAGGAAAGGATCAAATAGGGGGAGGTTCAACCAAAGATGCAAGACAAGATGCAAACGACAGGTTGCAGTTTGCAGTGGAAAAAAACAAAATATATACGCTTAAATATAATAATAAACAAGGAACAGTGGAAAAGCAGGTGAAAGTAGACAATGAGCCCACGACAGTAACTATTTTCCTTGAATAAAGAGAAAATCTTTTTAATTATAGATTGCACTCGCTCTCTTATCAGATCAAAAGGTCATCCGATAAGAGAGCGAGTTTTTTTATCTAAGAATTATTTTTGGTATTTTCTTTGGGACAAAAACAGCCGTATAATTGCGAATAAAGCTGAGAACATCCGTTTTATGTAACTTTTTTTTTGCAATCTTAAACTGAATTTGTTTAAATTGCCAATCGAATTGTGACACAACCAATGTATTTGAAACCTTTATCCGAAGAAAATAAGAGGAATATTGCTATTAATCGAGATGAAAACTCTTTTAAGGCTTATTTTTTGGCGAATTATGGACTGTTAAAGAACAATGCATTCTCTTTTATTAAAGATAAACAATTGGCCGAAGATGTGGTTTCGGAAGTACTTTGGAAAATCTGGTACTTAGGACCAGACCTGATGAATATTGCGAGTGTTGAAAGTTACCTCCTTCGGGCGATCAAAAATAAATGTCTGAATTTACTCCGTATCCGTCAGTTGGTGTTGAGCGATAGTACGGCGTATGAGGATACATTAATCGATCGAAACACGCCTGAGGATATTTTGATATCTACTGAAAGCATCCAACGCATACAGCAGGCAGTAGAGGATTTGCCGCCCAAAACAAAAGAAGCTTTTAAATTGGTGAAGGAAGAAAAGAAAACGTACTTGGAAACTGCAGAAAGGATGGGAATATCTAAAAAGACTGTAGATAGACATATTCAAATAGCCCTTGGAAAACTATGGGCCTGTATTAAAGAAAAAAAATAATTTTTTTATTGGGGATTTTGCATTCTCACGGTGTCTCTACCCCAAATACACCGAATGCACATGTTTTCATCTGATGAAGAGTACTTCTTATTTTTAGCCAATAGACTACTGGAGGGAACACTCACAGCGGAGGAGCGCAGCATTTTAGATGACTTAATGCGTGTTGATGAAAACAGAAGGCAGCTGATCACTTTTTTGGAAAATAACCCAGAGGATCAGCAGGATCTTGAAGCTGAAGTCATTTACGAAAAATCAAAACCGATAGGATTTACCGCTGATAGGGAATCCATTGTTCATCCACTTCCTAATCATAAAAAGATAAAAATAATATCCATTGCAGCCAGTATTTTGATGGTATGTGGCTCACTTATCTTTTGGACTGTCAAGACAGCTAAAGAAGAAAAAGTGGATTCAGAATGGCAGACCATTGCTACGGGAAAGGGGGAACGTAAATCGATTAAATTAAGTGATGGTTCTGAAGTTTGGCTCAATAATGAAAGCACCCTGCGATTGAAAAACGGATTTGGAAAAACTGACCGCGTACTTCAATTAGCAGGGGAAGGTTATTTTTCGATCGCGAAAAATCCCAATTTGCCTTTGACGATTAAGACTGCTCATGCTGAAGTCATGGTATTGGGGACTAAATTTAATCTCCGCGCGATTCCAGATGAAAATATCACAACTACCTCTCTAATTGAAGGAAAGGTACGACTGAAAGTCGTGGAGAATAAGCAAATAAAAACCTATGAGCTCTTGCCGGGAAATAAAATCTCTGTGATTAATCCGGTTGTTGTGCCAAATCATTATAAGAATAAGAATGCTGCTGCTGTGCAGCCACAACAGGTCGCTTTTGAAAAGTTAGATATAGTCGATACTGAGGTTACGGAAACGCTCTGGATGAAGAACCGGCTGGTGCTTAAAGGTGACGATTTTAATGTTGTGGCCCGAAAGATGGAACGTTGGTTTGGAAAACCTGTCGTCCTCAAAACAGAGCGACTGGCCGAGCAGCATGTCACGGGGATATTTGAAGAAACAACCAGCGAAGAGTTTTTGGATATGATCAAGCGAACTGGCATAAAATTAAATTACTATACCCTAAATGATACGCTTTATGTAAAGTAAAATAAAAAAAGGGTATCCCTCATAGTGAGCAATACCCATACGTTCTAACCAATGGCATCGGACCCTAGGAAAGTAAGATGCCAATCGATTATTCTTAAATACCAAAATTATGAAAAAAAAATCACATGTACTTTATCATGTGCCTATCTCGTATTACCTAAAATGGTTGTTAATGGCCAAATTTTTAATCATTTTCTTATTCGTATGTGTTGCAACCGGTTTGGCAAAAGAATCTAAAGCGCAGAAAACGGTTTCTTTACGATTTGAAGAGGTTCGACTCAAAAATCTATTGATCTCTATTGAAGAGCAAACTAAGGTTAACTTTATTTATAATGACAATAGTATTCAAAATATTAAAATAAAGCGTATTGATGTACGTAACAAAAAATGGACAGAGCTATTGTTACCGATTTTAGCAAAGGAATCGCTGGAGATGGATATCGTAAGCGAAAATCGCATTATTATCCGTTCGACGGTCAGATTACAGGACAAGATTGCATCAGGTACCGTCAAAGATAGCCAGGGAAAACCATTAGCGGGTGTATCAGTAAAAGTAAAAGGAACAGATAAGATGACACAGTCTAACAGCGATGGACAATTTTCGCTTGTTGTTGATAATGAAAGTAATATGTTATTATTTTCCTACTTGGGCTATCTCTCTCAGGAAATTCCCTATCAACGGCAGGGGATGTCAATTGTGTTACAGGAAGATCTTGCTCAATTGGAGGAAGTGGTTGTTATCGGATATGGAACTCAAAAGAAAGCAACGTTGACGGGCTCGGTCAGTCAGGTTTCCGGAAGCGAGCTACAACGCTCACCAGCACCTAATTTGTCAAACTCCCTTGCAGGGAGAATGCCTGGTGTAGTGGCGAACAACCGTTCTGGTCAGCCCGGTAGTGATCATTCGGAAATATTTATTCGTGGGAAGGGCTCTTTGGGCGATAATAGTCCGCTATATGTAATTGACGGGGTAGCTAACCGGGGTGGCATCGAACGATTGAATCCGAGCGATATTGAAAGCATCTCGGTACTAAAAGATGCTTCCGCTGCAATCTATGGTGCACAGGCCGCCAATGGTGTGATTTTGGTGACAACTAAGCGAGGAAACGGTGATAAACCGACAATTTCTTATGATGGTAGTTATGGACTATCGCAGCATACACGTACCCCTAAGTTGATGGATTCTTACCAATTTATGGTTTATGATGATGAAATCAATGCACATTTTGGTCGGGTTGAAAAATATAAAGATATTAAAGGAAAGTATCTGGACGGTAGTATAGATCCGCTGCTTTACGCAAATACTGACTGGATGAAGGCGGTATTTAAAACGGCTCCGCAGACGCAGCATTCGCTCTCATTGCGCGGCGGTGATGAAAAAGTACGCTATTATGTATCGGGAGGATACTTATACCAGAAACCAGGTTTTAAAAATACAGCACTGAATTTCAGGACTGTACAGTTTCGCTCCAATCTCGATGCTAAGATCAGCAAAGATCTGTCGGTGTTGATTGAAGTTGCCACAAGACAGGAAAATCGCAATAATTCGAATTATGATATGAATACCTTCTTTTGGGAAGCATTTCATGCTTATCCGTTTTTACCGGACTACTATCCCAATGGATTACCGGGGCCAGGACTGTCTTGGGGGAATAATCTGACCATCCTGGCTGCAGGAAAGACTGGTTATCAACATATAAAAGATAATTTTATAAATACGAAAGCAGGCTTCGACCTTAAAACTCCTTGGTTGTTGGATGGGTTAAGCTTTTCAGGATATGCTGCATTTGATTCAAGATATCGACATGACAAGAAGCTGAACAATATGTGGGATGCTTATCGCTATAACCCGGCAACCAAAGGATATGACAATATCCGGGAGACAACAGGTGATGTTAACATAAACCTTTCTGAAAGAAATGACAATGACCGCATCGAAACCTGGAATTTCAAAATCGGTTATGATAAAAAGTTTGACGCACATAGTATTAATGCCTTTATTGCCTATGAGCAGAGCAAGAACAGAGGGGACTGGTTTTCTGCTTATCGTCGCGATTTCCTAAGTGATGCTGTGGACTATCTTTTTGCAGGAAGCGACAATCAAAAAAATAACGACGGGAAAGCAACGATTTCGGCACGTCAGAATTATTTTGGTCGTGTAAGCTACGGATTCAAAGATAAATATCTGGCTGATTTTACCTTGAGAAGAGATGGTTCGCAAAACTTTAGCAATGTTGCACGTTGGGGTTGGTTTCCCGGTGTTTCAGCAGGGTGGCGTATCTCTCAGGAGGATTTTTTTAAGGAAAATATTCCGTTTGTCAATGAATTGAAGATTAAAGCGTCCTGGGGAAAATTGGGAAATGACCGTGTAAACCCCTTTCAATATATCAGTACCTATGTCCTTGGTGATGGAGCAATGTTTGGTGTTGACCCTAAGCGTGGGAAAGGCTTTACCGTAGGTAGACTAGCTAACCCGAATATCACCTGGGAAAAAGTAGATACAAAAAACATCGGTTTTGAGTCCGTTTTTTTCAAAAATACGCTAAGTTTTGACCTACAATATTTTTATTCGATGCGGACAGATATTCTAACTCCGAAGCAAGCCTCGGTACCGAAATATACAGGATTGACTTTGCCGGATCAGAATATCGGCGAGATTTCAAACAGAGGTATAGAAAGCAGTCTGCTATATCGCAACAAGATTGATGATTTCAGTTATTCTATTGGTGGAAATTTCACTTTTGTACGAAACAAGATTCATTTCTTTGATGAAGCACAAAATACACCGGAATGGCAGCGTAGGACAAATCACAGCATAGATTCATGGCTGGTTTATAAGGCCGATGGCATCTATCAGAATCAAGCCGAAATAGATGATTCGCCCCATTTGCTGAACACCAAACCAGGTGATATCAAGTATATTGACGTGGATGGAGATAAAAAGATTACTAGTAATGATATGGTTCGGATTTACGAAAGCCCAATACCCGAAATTACCTATGGTGTTACGATGGGGGCGAAATGGAGAAATTTTGATTTAAATATCCTATGGTCTGGACAAGGCCGGGCGAAGCAGATCATCAAACCGGGGAGCTATAATCGAGATGTGACGTATTTTGAAAACAGATGGATATCCGAAACGGAAACACCGAACGCCTTATACCCTAGAGCTTTTGACCGTGATGATACGTTTAATTCCATGAATTCAACATTCTGGTTGAAAAATGCTTCCTTTTTGAGACTCAAAAATGTTGAACTGGCTTACACGCTGTCACCAAAAGTGCTGGAAAAGATCAAGATGAAAAATCTGCGTGTCTTTATCAGTGGCTTCAATCTGTTTTCAATTGATCAAATCAAGATCCAGGATCCAGAGGGAACACAAGCCGGAGGTATGTATTATCCACAACAGCGGATTTACAGTGTGGGTATGAATTTAAGTTTTTAATTGATAGATTACATGAAAACAACGATAAAGCTATATATAGCGATTTTTTTTACGGCTTGTTTTACATCATGCACTGATTATTTGGATGTCAAGCCTCTAGACTCTTTTACAGGAGAGGCTGTATTTTCGGATTTCAATTTAACGGAAGCCTATGTAAACAAGCGATATACGGAATTAAGGGATGGGTTTGGAAATTTTGGTTTGCGCTATATTTCGGACGAGGCATATCATAACTTTAACTCAGGAAATCCTTACCTCTATAATCGGGGGGAGCTAACGCCAGATCAATTTGGCGATCATTCAACTTGGAACGCGTATTATGAAGGAATCAAGAACTGCAATATTTTCTTTGAGAATATTGGTCAGCTCAAAGCCGAAAAAGGTCAGATAGACCGGTTGGTTGGAGAAATGACTTTTTTGAGAGCATTTTTTTATGCGGACCTCGTTGCGCGATTTGGTGGTGTCCCACTTATCACAAAAACCTTTGACCTGAACAGTGATATGATGGTTTCGAGAAATACATACGACGAATGTATTGATTTTATTGTAAAAGAGTTGGATAAGGCGGCCGACTTACTTCCATTGCGTTATGAGGGTAAAAACTTTGGCCGTGCAACGAAAGGGGCAGCCCTGGCTCTAAAATCCCGGGTGACACTATATGCCGCCAGCCCTTTGTGGAATCCTACTGATGATAAAGTGAAATGGCAGAAAGCTGCGGATGCGGCAAAGGCAGTCATAGACTTGAACCAATATCAGTTAGATCCCAATTACAAACAGATTTTTACCAGCAATAAGAGTGCTGAAATCATCTTTATGAAGCAATTTAATTCGGAATTTGGCCACTCATTTGATTGGACTGACTCCCCAAATGGTTTCACCGGTTGGTCGCGAACCTGTGTGCTACAAGATATGGTTGACGCCTATGAAATGGAAGATGGGTCGATGCCTACCCCACAGCAATATGTGGATGGCAACCCTTGGCAAAATCGCGAACCTCGTTTCTACGCATCCATCGTTTGTGATGGTCAGCAATTTAGAGGAAGGGAGATTGAGTTTTATGTGTCTTCCACTGGTAGCAAAGCGAATAGTGGCAAGGATAGCGAATTTGGTATAGACGACTGGAATGCATCAAAAACGCATTATACAATTCGTAAGTTTATGGATGAAAGTCTTCGAAATCCCTGGAATGATAAGGGGGCACAACCTTGGATCTACATTCGTCTAGGCGAAATCTATCTTAACTATGCTGAGGCGCAGTTTAAGTTGAAAAATGAAGAAATCGCTCGCACCTATCTAAATAAGATCCGGGAAAGAGCGAGGGGCGGAAAGACAAACGTGCTTCCAGCAATAACCAGTAGTGGACCGGAGCTTTTGGCTAAAATACAACAGGAACGGAGGATCGAGCTTGCGTTTGAAGACCATCGTTTTTTTGATGTAAGACGTTGGAAAATAGCGCAACAGACCGAAAATAATCCAGCAAGGAAGATTACAATCGTCCGCGATGATCAGACCAAAAAGAAAACCTATAAGATTGAGTTGATACAGGAGCGAAAATTTTTTCCACAGCATTACTTACTCCCGATTCCACGAAGTGAGATTCAGCGTAATTCGCTGTTGGAACAAAATCCGGGTTACGATACACCGGTTGGTGCCAAATAGATATTCTACAATCAATTTTACTACCCGGGATCTGCGTTTGCGGATCCCGGGTTCCAAAAAAAAGCTTTCCAAATGAAAACGATCTTGTTACTTACGCTACAAACCTTATATGCTGTAAGCTTATTCGCGCAAACAAAAGATATTTCCATCTATACCGATCATAAAGCATTAAACGACATATTTGTGTGGGCCAAGCGAAAAGCGCGTTCTTTTGTTGTTACAGGAAAAACAGGTCCAGTCAATGTTCACAAAAAAAACCAGGAATCAGCGATGGTTGCTTATGTACCTAGTTATTGGGCTGGTTATCCATTGCGTACGGCATTTTATTCACGTGATTTTTGTCATCAGGCAATTGGAGCTCATTTATTGGGACTGGAAGCAGAAAATTTTACCATGCTTCGTGCATTTGCCGCGAGTGCTGGCGCTCACCGAAAATGGTTCCCCTTATGGGCGATTAATTTTGACGGAACTCCCTATACCTTAGATTATAAAAGTGATGATAATTTTGTCCGCGAAATTCCGGCGGTTTTTGAACTGGTCGAAAAAAACGCGCAACTTTATGAGTGGACGAAAGATCAACGCTATCTGACAGACCCGATTTTAAGACAATTCAATGCTAAGGTGGTCAGTGACTTTGTTATGTGGCATGACTTAAAGAAAACGAACGGTGTTGCTGAGAGTGATGGCTCCGGTAATATATTTAAAGGTACTGCGACATACAATGAACATCGTGATCAAACTTTAATTGAAGCCGGAGATGGGATCGGGAGCCAATATCAGGCATATCTGGCTTTCGCCAAGCTCGCAAAGTTAAATGGCGAGAGGCTGCTCGCAAAAAAATATACGCAAAAAGCATCACAATTGTGGGACTACTTCAATACAGACTGGGGAGTCTTAGCAAATACAGCACTTTACAACCGGGGCTATGATATAAAACATCAGCCGGTATCAGGCTGGGGAAAAGAGAATTCTTGGTTTCTGCCACTAAAGGAAATCACCGATGTACATTCGGACAGACATCGCAACTACCTTGATTATATCGATGATCAGTTGAGTTCCGCCGAAGGACTGCCGGAGAATATTGAAGCAATCACTTATATCCCGGAGCTATTTTTTAAATATGGGCAGAATGAGCGTGGCTGGAAATGGATGAAATACATCATCTCAAAAATTAACACGGTGCATGCTATGGCTGCATTGACAGGTACTAATGGTGATTACCCCGAAGTTGCTTTTGTTTTAGTCGCAAATATCGTACAGGATATGGCTGGTATAAGTCCGATAACAGACCGAAATGGAATTGAGACCTGTTCTCATTTACCAGAAGAGATAAGCCATATTAAAGTGTCAAATGTCAAAATTGGTAATTTGATTTATGAGCTGGAACAAGAGGGCAGACATAAATCCATTTTATCCTATACGGGACGAAAGCATGTGTCGTCCTGGCGGGCAGGATTTGTTGGTTCTCATCCTTATCTTTATTGTAATGGTAGGAAAGTAAAAAGCAGCATTTTAGAAAAAAATGGTGTCGTTTATAGCTATATCGACTTAAAAATAACGAGCGGGCAACAGTATACTGTTGCGACCCAATAAAGGCGAAAAGCATGAAAATCAAACCTACTTTTGAAACAAGGGCAAACCTGTATGGAGTGATAAATTGAACAAACGGTTGCGTTTTGATCAGAGTTGTCAATGCTAATAATTCTCATTATTATCGTATACTATAGTAAATGAGTAATTAAATAAGATAAACTGTGAAAAGATATATATCAATTGCGGCGGCTCAAATGCTGTCTGTTCTATTATTGCCGGCACAAACGACCAAAACTGATGTATCCCTACAATTGTTGGGTACCAGAAGTTGGATCCGGGTTGATATGAAAGATGGAGACAAGGGTCTTGCGGGAGCGAGGATTTTTTGGTCGAAAACTAATAAAAAGCCTGCAGTAGCCAATGAGGTCGTGAGCGACGTCGTTGAGCGTTATTATATACAGCATGTGGATCCTGAGACAACCTATTATGTTTGGGTAGAATCTGCAGCAGGGAAGCCTTTGGCTCAAGGAAAGTCATATACCTCCAAAAGCTGGGTATTAGATGAGGCTGAACTCCAAGAAGTAAAAAGAAATCCAAGTTCAGGCGTTGTTCCTCCTGGCATGGAAATTTTTTGGCAGGATGAGTTTAATGACCAGTTGCTGAACAGGAATAAATGGACTACCAATTACTTTTCATCGCTTAACTATTTAAATGATAAATCAAAGCAGGAGATGTTGCAGGATAAATTACCTCAACCTGCCTATACGCTCAATGGATCTGCAATTAATCTTTACGTAAACGATACCATTCCAAAGCGAATTTTTACGGAAGGTGGAAATCAAAAGATTTCGTCTATTCAGACTTATGATTGGAAAACGAATGAAAATCTGTTGGACAATAGTAAAGGTGGTTATTTTGAGGTAAAAGTGCGACGCAATCGTCAGGGCAATCCGAAAGGAACAAATACTGCATTTTGGTTTGACTCGCCAGGACCTGATATTCGTTACTATCTGCAGGAAGGGACTGAGGTGGATGGAATAAAAGGAATACGTCCAAAAGGGCAACTGTTTGAAATAGATGTGTTTGAATATATCACGGCACAATTTGTCATTCATGGTCATGTTGATGCGAAAGGTGTATTTCAACGGAATCTGGCCACTCATATTGCTGAGGGCTATGAACATGTCGGTCAGTGGGTGACCCATGGGGTGCTGTGGACTCCAACGAGTATTAAGCATTATATCAATGGTGATTTAATTAAAGAATACAACAATAAAAACCAGATTTACTCCCCCAATCACTTTATGAATGTGTTTTTGGGTGCATATGGATCGGAAGGTGGAGTGAATATGGAGGTCGATTATATTCGTGCCTATAACTGGCCTTTGCGAGAAGGGAATGAACTTCCGAACCCGGATTTTGAAGGAAAATCTGGTCTTATGCCCTGGGAAGGTGAAGGGACGATTGGAGACGGCTTAGGTGAAAAGGGAAGTAAGGCGCTCGTGCTCGCTCCGGGAAAAAAGATAGAACAATATGTTTATCTAGATCCACAGCAACAATTTAACCTTTCCTATTGGGGGAAAGGCGATCGTATAGCGGTAGCAGTGGACGATGTGACAGTAGTGACTGGGAAACTGTCAACTCTAAAGCAACAGAGCCAGTATTTAGGTAAGCAGGGTAAAAAGCACGAAATAAGCTTTGTGACCGGTCTGGAAATCAAACCGAATAAAAAGATACTGCGAATCGCCTTTACAAATACAGGTAAAGAGATGGCATATTTAGACAATATTACCTTAAAGAGGAAATAAGAGCTGGCTTATATACTGGGTAATAACAAAAGGCTCCTATAGATGAATAAAAATTGTTACAGGGGCCTTTTTTTGTTAAAATGTTATTGCCTCTTTTGAAACTCACTCGGTGACATGCCTGTCAAGCTTTTAAAGAAATGGTTAAAGGTGACATGATCTTGAAATCCAAGTTGATACATGGCTTCTTTGATGGTCATGGGGACAACAGCAAGTAGGCGCATGGATTCTACCAATATGTGGTTTCTGATGATTTGCTTTGGTGTTACATTTAGATAATGTCGCGTCAGACTAGCCAGATAATCTGAGGACACATTTAATTTTTTTGCATAGTAGGTAACAGTTCGATCCCGATTATAATTGAGTTCTACAAGTCGCAAAAAATCAGATAAAACAGATGGCATTATAAATAAGCTAATATCGTTAATACGCTTCTCTAAAATCCTACTGATTTCTTGTAAAATAACTCTTGCTCTTGAGCAAATAATTTCAAGTAGCGGTCGATCCATCTCCAATTCATTCCCAATAGTCATTAACTCATAGCGAATTATATCAAATTCTGTTTGTGTCAGATTCTGGATGGGATTTTTTCTATATAAATGTTGGCTAAAACGCAATGCACAACAAATCTTGTCAAAATTTATTTTGGAAATTCTTAGTTGATAGATAACTGTATAATCCAAAATATTGAAATGACTTTGCTGTCCGGGAAAAACAAGATGCAATTGATGCTCCCGCATGATATAGTTGTCCGAATTAATACAGTGAGCGCCTCCCTTTGATTTGGACAGCGTGATAATAAAGTCATTGCTCTGGAGCTTTTTCGTACTATGGCATAACCCCTCCCATTCGTTATAGCGGGTTTCGTTATCCTTTCTGGGCCCCCCACTTTTTCTGATGATACCTTTATCAAACATTATTTTAGGGTTAAATATGGTTATATGTTGTTCAAGTATATAAATTTTCTTGTTTAGTCGGAAATTTTTGTCTTGTTTTGAAATATGAACAGCATGGATAAAATCAAGGCGTACTTCGCTTCACTTACTGCGATGGAGGAGAAGGACTGGGATATTTTTTCTTCAAAACTTACTAAAGTGGCTTTCCCAAAACGTTCATTAATTTTAGAAATGGGTAAAACGGAACGTTATCTATCTTTTATTGAAAAAGGGATTGTCCGGTTCAATATTCCAAAATTGGATTATGATTTTACATTTGGTTTTGCCTTTGAAAACTCCTTTGTGAGCGCCTATGATTCATTTCTGACCCAAACAGCATCGTCCTATAATCTTGAGGCGATTACAGATTGCGTTTTGTGGCGGATATCGTTTGATGACCTGGATACGGTATATAAAACGACACAGGTGGGAAATTTTATCGGGCGGAAGGCAATCGAAGATATCTTTTTGAAAAAAATGAAACGCGAATTTACCTTATTGGAGGATTCCGCTAAAACAAGATATCTCAATCTAATGCGGGAGCAGCCTGAACTGATTAAAAATATTCCATTAAAATACCTCGCCTCATATATTGGAATCAGACCACAATCGCTGAGTAGAATCAGGAAGGAAATTTCTTAACAATTGTTCATTGATAGGGAATAGAAAGGCTCATAACTTTAAATAAAAAAGATTATGAAACCACTTTTTGTTTTACTTACAGTATTTCTCATCAGCAATTTCGCTATACGACAGTCTAAGGGCGATATGGATTACTATTTGGCTGGAAAAATAGCCCTTGCCATAACATTGCTGTTTACTTCCCTTGGACACCTCATCTACACAAAGGGTATGGTGTTGATGCTCCCTGATTTCATCCCGTTAAAGAAGGAATTAATCTATGCGACCGGATTATTGGAGGTCATGGCAGCTTTCGGTTTATTTATACCATCTTTAAGTCGTCTTACGGGGATGCTTTTAATTGTCTTTTTTATATTGATACTACCGACAAATATATATGCGACTATGAGGCACCTGAACTATGAAACTGCAACTTTTGATGGGAGAGGTCCGGCTTATCTATGGTTTAGGATTCCTTTTCAATTGCTATTGATCGGCTGGACTTTTTATTTTGTTTTACCTTAATTTACGCTACTCTTAACCTAAAGATAGCAATAAATTAATATTAGAATGTTTAGTTTTATTTAACAATGTTTTATTTTTGCTAAACATTTAAAGGTGAATAATGAGAGAAGCGATTAAGATGGTGGTATTTGATATGGCAGGTACTACTGTAAATGAGGATAATATAGTTTATAAAACCCTTCAGCAGGCGATAAATAAGGTCGGTGGCTATCAACTTACATTGACTGAAGTGTTGGAGCATGGGGCAGGTAAAGAGAAATTACAGGCCATTAAAACCGTTCTAAAAAATTGCCTCAATATTGTTGACGACCGATTGGCGGAGCAGATGTTCCAATCATTTTTGCAAGCACTTGAAAACGCCTATGAGGTAGCAGACATTTATCCGAATTCAAATGCCAATGAACTTTTTGCGATTTTGAAGGAAATGAATATACTTCGGGTATTAAACACGGGATATGATCGCAAAACAGCGGAATCCCTTTTGAAAAAGCTTAATTGGGTTGTCGGACGAGATATTGATGCATTGATTACGGCATCCGATGTGCCTAAAAATAGACCATATCCGGATATGATTGATCTTGCAAGAGCAAATTTTGCAATGGCAGACTCCCCAGGTGTGGTGAAAATAGGAGACTCGATTATTGATATAAAGGAAGGCCAGAATGCTGGTTGTGCTTTAAGTATCGGTATTACGACAGGAGCCCATCATGCCGATCAGCTAAAGTCAGCTAATCCGGATTACATCATAGATGATCTATTGGAAATTGTACCCATTATAGAAAAATACAATATCTCAAGTCAGGTGGTTTAAGGAAATGAAGAAAGGATAAAATGAAATAAAGCAGAAAGAGACCGGATAACCGGTCTCTTTCTGCTTCAATAGATCGATCCAAATTTGATCATCTATTGCATTTGTATACCTTCCATGGAATTCTGGTTTTTATTTTTCTTGAACATATTCATATCCATTTTGCCAAAACGATAAGATAGGTTCAATTTGACAAGCTGCGGATTGGAGAGACGGTAATACTCTTGGTAGAAACCATCGCCCGAAGAGATTATGGTATTTCCACGGGTTCTAAAGATATCGTTTACTGCCAATGTCACGGAAGCGGCCTGGTTTTTCAAGAAACTTTTCTTGATGGCAAAATCGATTCCATAAAAAGGCTTAATGTACCCCTGAGAGGAACTTTGGGCCTGATTCATCGGTGGACCAAAGGTTTGATTTTGTGTGACCGGCATATTTGTTTTTCCTTGGTATTCAAAAGCGAGTTGGAGGTTCCAGTTCTTTTTGAGATTGAACGTATTATTCAATTTCCCAAATACGGTCCACATACCTTCTGTTGCTGTCTTGTCGTCGATTTCAATTTTTGAATTGTAGAAATTGAGATCTGCTGTCAGATCCCACCATGTTTTTAAATTATTGGTATAGGTAAACTCAGCCCCATAGTTCCTGCTAGAATTTGCATTAATATAGGTGTTGATGAAATCCATTTTATCTGTAATGGGATTGAGTTCCTGTGTCAGGTACCGGGTGATCAGATTAGTGGTTTTTTTGTAATAGACCGAGGCTAAGAAGGTGCCTTTGCCCTGTGTCCGGCTATAAGACAATTCGCCCGAGGTTGTAAACTCTGGAACGAGATCAGGATTACCACGTGTAATATTTAAGCTGTCAGTATAATCAACAAATGGAATTAGCTGAAAGAAGTTAGGACGATTGACACGACGTGTTACACTCATCTGTAGCTGATCTTTCTCCGTCAGTTTCTTACTCAGGAATAGGGATGGAAAGAGACTGAGCGGGTATTTATTATGAAATTTTTGCTTTGTATTGATTAGCTCACCGTCATAGGTGGAATTTTCTACACGTAAACCGACTTTATAAGATACCCAGTCCTTGAAGTCGCCACCAATTGAGGCATAAGCGGCATAGACCGTATTTTTATTATCGTAATTGGCTGACGCAGCACTGATATCTTTATACTCATCTTCATCGCGGGCTTTAAGCGTGTTGCTATTCAGATTTTTGAGCTTGTTGATCTGTGCACGAACTCCGGTCTCAAGTTTCATCCCATTTTTGAATGGTTTAACATAATCAGCCTGTACGGTCATAAATTTATTGTCGCCAGATCCAACGTTCTTTTGGATCTGAGAACCAATAATTCCATTATTATCTTCTAAATAATTAGTAGTGTAGGTTCCGTTAGATTTGTTTGTTCCACCGAAATAATTAAAGTCTACGGTCAATTCTTCACCTTCGGTTTTGAATTTCTGAACAAGGCCCGCCTGTAAACCTCTAGGTTTGAAACTACGTTCGGATTCTGAAATTCTATTGCTATTGCCTTGTGATTCCGTCTTTATCATGGTGTTTTCATTGGGGCGAAATTTGCCCTGAACTAGGACACCAGCAACAGACACAGTTGTACGGGGACTAAGGTCATAGTCTACCCCGAGCCTACCGAAGCTGATCATTCCTTTTGTTTTACCTTCGATATCCTGATTAACGGTAGATTTAACGCCATCAATTGTACTTTCCCGATAGCTATCACCTTCGGTATTCGTCCGCATGCGCATATTCATTCCCGTTAGGGATATATTGAATTTGTTTTGACGCAAATTTAGACTTCCCATAAAATTGGTCCCGCCAAAACGATCCGCTCCAAGGGTAAGCATACCATTGTAACCTGTTTTTTTATTCTTTTTCAGGATAATGTTTAAAATTCCGGCCATACTCCCCGAAGCATCGTATTTAGCGGAAGGGTTGGTGATAATTTCGATCTTTTCGATCACGTCAGCAGGTATTTGGTCAGGCGTTAGTGTGGTCGGTTTGCCATCGACAAAAATAGTCGGTGCGGCATTCCGGAGCTTGACATTCCCATCAATATCGACTTGTACAGAAGGCATATTGCGCATGACATCGATAGCAGTACCACCCGCTGCTACAATATTCTTTTCTACATTGTAGACTTTTTTGTCGATATCCATTTCAAGTAAAGCTTTACGACCAGTGACCGTGACTTCGTCTAGCTTTCGATTATCATTCTCCAAGGTGATTGTGCCAAGGTTCTTATCCAGCACTTTGCTATCAGATCCATACTCGACTGCAATATCCTTAGGGGTGTAACCTACCGAGCTTATTTTTAATTTCCATTTGTCTTTGGGGGATAGTGCGGTAAAACTAAATTTTCCATTTTCAAGTGAACTCGTGCTTTTGAATAAGATTTCCCGCTCTTTGCCCGTAGGCTGATCCGGGATTACCCGTAGCAGATTGACAGAAGCCTGTGCGATTGGTTTGCCCTGAAGGTCTATCAGTTGACCGGAGAGTTTACCTTCTGCAACGGAGAAACTGCCGGGACGGCCACCGGGAGCTGTTTGGGCATGTAATGAGGCAACAGCGGTTGCCAATAAGAGTGCTGCTATAATTTTTTTCATTTTTTCTTTGTTATACGGATCAATAGCTGTTGTTGGACAAATTGACCCCAAGCAAATTTGTAAATGATTTTTATTCTACACAATTATCTGTAGACCGACGGGTCTAATGTGTAGACGAATGGCTGTTATCGAATGCTGTTATCTTTGCCCGCAGGCCCTTTTGTCTGAAATTGCTCCATATTTTTGACATATTTTTTGCCAATCGGCAGTTCTACTTCAGGTAATATAAGTTTTGCAACTGTGCAATGCTCGATCCTATTTTTGTTGACGATAAATGAATTGTGTATTCGGAGGAAATTTCCCGTTGGCAACAATTTTTCCATTCCACGTAAATTGCTTCGGGTTAACAAGGGAGCCGGCCGGTCAATCAAATAGATTTTTACGTAATCTTTTAGACCTTCGATATAACTGATTTCCTGGAGAAAGATCTTGGTTTTTTTATACTCTACATGCACAACAATATGGTCTTTTTCGACATGGTGTTTGTTTCGTAGCGTCATCATATCCTCTACTTTTCGAACCGCAGCCGTGAGCCGTTCTTTTGAAATAGGCTTCAAAAGATAATCTACTGCATTTAATTCAAACCCCTCAACAGCATATTGATGGTAGGCAGTTGTAAATATGATTAAAGGCGGGTTTTTCAGATCCCTGACAAATTGTGTTCCTAGTTGTTCTGGCATCTGGATGTCCAGAAAAATGAGATCCACCGAATGATTTTTTAGGTAGTCAGCAACCTCCACAGGGGAATGAAATTTCTTTAGAATTTCAATTTGATCAAAACTCAATAGATCGTCCTCCAGCAAATTAAGCGCGAATGGTTCGTCATCAATAAGTATACATTTAATCTTCATCTGTCATTAATCTGAGTGCAACTTCAAAATAATCATCCGCAGTCCTTTTGATGGAGAGATCATGGCGATTGGGATAAAGCAACTGTAATCGTCGTTTTACGTTTGCCAATCCAATACCTTCATTGGTTGGAGGCTTGGTATGCTGTAATATTTTATTAACCGATTTAAAAACTAGTCCACCTTGAATATCGATGAATTGAAACTTTATATAGGGTGCATCTTTACTATTCACACCATATTTGAATGCATTTTCTACAAAATGAATAAATAATAAAGGCGGGATCATTCTATTCTTAAGGGTACTTTCGGTTTGCAGGTCAACTTCACCAGCAATTGGAAGCCTTAATGTCTGCAAGGCAATGAAGTTGTGCATGTGGTCAATTTCTTTGAATAGTTCGATTTTTGGCCCATCAACTTCATAAAGAATATAACGTAGCATTTCAGACAGCTTGACAATTGTCCCCTCGGATTCGGGTGACTGTTTGCGGATCAGCCAGCGGATATTGTTGAGCGTGTTGAATAAAAAATGTGGACTAATTTGGAGTTTCAAAATAGTCAATTCAGCTGTTGTCTTCTCTAACGCAATTTGCTTATTAAGTTCCTTCTGTCTAGCTTGTTCATTATAAAGGAAGATCATGGACGAAGTGATCATACATAGAGAGTAGATAATACCTGGACCTACTACAAGTCGCACAAATAGGATATTCTCTTTTTTAAAATGTGCTAATTCTCCGTTTGGGTTGAAATAAACGATGGCATAATTGAGCATGACGTAGGCCACAAAACCTAGTGCGATGAATAGGATAAAAATCTTTCGGTGACCAAAGAAGTACTTGGGTGCAACAACATAACAATGCAGATAAAAGTTGCTTGCAAGGAAGACGATATTGCTGAGATGTGATAGCGCTGAGTAGATTTTGAAATCTGCAATTTTATCGGGCTGATATAGATAAGTAATAAAAGGGAGTAATAGCAGGATGGTCCATATCACTAGGTGTAAATAGAATTTTCTTAAGAATTTACTGATCATGATGCGCTCTTCAATTTGTGCTATTATTGGAATGTAATCAAAAGTATAAAAATATTTGCGATAGTAATACGATATCGATGGCAGGGAATGGTATAAATTTTAGTTTAAATTGTTATGTCTCGAAATATTTAGGGACATTGATTATTGCGTTTGTATAGACTCTTCAAAATAGTTTTGTATTTTGCATACATAAACTTGATAAGGTGAAATTCAATCCAAACCGATATACGATAATGCCTTATAGGCGATGTGGGAAAAGTGGGATCCTATTACCGGCTATTTCCTTAGGATTATGGCAAAATTTTGGCGATATCGATCAAAAAGAAGTGTTTAGGCAGACCCTACGTACGGCTTTTGACAATGGTATCACACATTTTGACCTCGCCAATAATTATGGTCCACCTCCCGGTAGTGCGGAGCGAAATTTTGGCGCTATACTGAGCTCAGATTTTGTTGGACATCGGGACGAACTTTTGTTGTCGACCAAAGCGGGATACACCATGTGGGATGGTCCTTATGGCGATTGGGGAAGCCGTAAATATTTGATGGCAAGCCTTCATCAGAGCTTAAAACGTCTAAAACTTGATTATATTGATATTTTCTATCATCATAGACCTGACCCACATACAGCACTTGAAGAAACGATGGGGGCATTAAGTGATATTGTACGGCAGGGGAAAGCCCTCTATGTCGGTTTATCAAACTACCCTGCGGATTTAGCAAAGAAAGCAATTGCTATATTGCAGGATCTTAGATGCCCTTGTCTGATCCATCAACCAAAGTACTCGATGTTGGTGCGTAACCCGGAGGAGGGCCTGTTGGACGTGCTGGACGAGGAAGGGGTAGGCATGATTGCTTTCTCTCCTTTGGCACAGGGATTACTGACCAATAAATATTTGCAAGGTAATATTCCAACCGATTCCCGGGCCTCAAAAGAACACTTTTTAAAGAGTACTGCAATTACGTCGGATCTGATAACAAAATTGTCTGCTTTGAACGAACTGGCATTGCAACGCGGACAATCGCTGGCTCAAATGGCAATTGCATGGTTATTGAAGGATAAACGCCTGACTTCGGTTCTGGTTGGAGCACGAAACAGTGAACAGTTGACTGATTCATTAAAGTCGCTCGACAATTTGAGCTTTAGTCCGGAGGAGCTTAAGCGGATAGAAGCTATTCTTACTACAACTTAATTTTTTTTGATGGATGGTAAATTTCAACGTGTATGTCGGTGTTTAAAGCTAAACTGGAGCTAATAGGAATCAATCCTTTTGTTTTTGTCCCCGATGATGTATTGCATCTGCTCTTTGAAGAAGCTGGGGTCGACAAGGGATATATCCCTATTAAAGGAACAGTAAATGGAAAAGATTACAAACAGACTTTATTGCGTTATCAGGGAGCTTGGCGATTGTATATCAATACGGAGATATTGCCAAATTCACCTAAACGAATCGGTGAAATCTTGGAGTTATCTGTTGTTTTTGATCCGGAAGACCGAAGTCTGCTTCCGCATCCCGAACTAGAGCAGGCATTAGTAGAAAATGAAGAAGCTAAAACAGTCTTTGACCGTTTGGCACCATCTAAAAGAAAAGAGATTATCCGTTATATTTCTTTTTTAAAGACCGATGACAGCCGACGTAAAAATATTGAAAAGGCAATCGGATTTTTGCTTGGTAACAACAGATTTATTGGGCGTGAAAAACCTTTATAAAAAGAATTTATTGGAAGATTGGAACAACAAAAATAAAATGGAAAAAGCAAAGGTAAGATGGGGAATCATTGGCTGTGGGGATGTTACAGAAAAAAAGAGTGGACCTGCGTTCAATAAAGTTAAAGATAGTCAATTGCTTGCTGTCATGCGCAGAGACGCCGCTAAAGCCGCCGATTATGCCCAGAGGCATCAGGTTCCTGATTGGTACTCGAAGGTCGAAGACTTGTTGGACAATCCAACGTTGAATGCCATTTATGTTGCGACCCCACCATCTTCGCATTTTGACTACGCATTGAAGGCGCTAAAAGCTGGGAAAAATGTCTATGTTGAGAAACCCGTTACATTAAATGCGGAGGAAGCTAGATTGTTATCGGAGGCTGTTATAAAAACAAATGGCAAACTCGTTGTTGCGCATTACCGCAGACAATTGCCCATGTTTCTCAAAGTAAAAGAATTGCTGAAGGTCGGACAGATTGGAGCTATCCGAACTGTGCAGCTTCGACTATGGCAGAGCCGATCACCAGAACTGGTGACTACAGGCGCAGCAGATTGGCGTACAGATCCAACAATCTCTGGAGGCGGATATTTTTTTGATCTTGCTCCACACCAATTGGATCTGATGCTGTATTTCTTTGGTACACCGCTTTCTTATGATGGATTTAGCCAAGTTCAGGACGGGGCAAGTAGTGTTGTTGATCACACGACTGGGACCATCTTGTTTGAGAATCAGATCATCTTTAATGGGAGCTGGTGTTTTAATGTCCGATCAGAAGATAACATAGATCGCTGTGAAATTGTGGGTAGCGAGGGAAAAATCACCTTTTCGATATTTGGCAATTCCATTTTGTTAAGATCTGATCAGGGAGAAAAAGAATTCGTATTTGATCATCCTGAGCATATCCAATATCCAATGATCGCGAGTACAGTTGCCTTTTTTGAGGGTAAAGGGCCAAATCCTGCCTCAATGGAGGAGGCTTTGACCCTAATGGAAATAATGGATTGTTTCTCAAAGAAAGAAATTAAGCCATTTCATACGCGCAAATAAATGCAAGGACGCCATTAGTAGATGGCTACGGGATTTACGTTTACCTGTGTAGAACCAACATAAAGAGGCTGACCCAAAACAAATAGAAATTCCCATACGCCTTCTTTTACCAATGCCCTCGTATCGATCAGCTCGAGATTGTATATTCCGCACTTGGCCAATAAGAATTGATTGATTGGAAATTCTTCATTGGTTTTTGGGTTAGGATATACTTCCGATGCCCAAGTGTCTCCGCCGAATGCTATTATGCCTTGATCCGCTAACCATTTTGCTGCCTCCATGCCAATACCCGGTTCAGTTTCCAAAAATTGTTTATTGTCATGCCCGATGAGTTCGAGCCAGCCTGTATTGAACAGCACAACATCACCTCTTTCGATACGGATTCCCTGTTTTTTTAATACGGCCTGAATATCAGAAACTGTAAATTCCGTACCACCCGGCACAATTTTCTGTCCATAATAGGTTGTCATATCCAATACAACTGCGCGGGCCACCAATGGTGGAACTTTTTCTATGCCTAGTTTTTTCACTCCTTCCACTGAAACAAAATCCTGGGCCTTATTTCCATTGTAGTAAACATTGTCGATACCGATATGTCCGATGCCGTTTAGCTGGGTTCCTACTCCCGTCCAGGCATTAACCAATTCATCATTAAAACTGAATTTATTGCGGCCCAATGTCGTGCCGGCCTGTTCTCCGGGTTGTATATTGTACAAATTGAAACTACGGTGACGAAAAGCGGGTAGTTGTTTACTAACAGGTACAGCTAGAGGTACTGTAATCCCTTTTTTAACAAGTTTAACCGCTTGAAGAACGGAAGCGTTGCTTATTAAATTTGCCGCACCTATTTCATCGCTTTTGCCATAGAAAGATTCATACCAACTATGATCATTGGGGTCTATGAGAAGTGAGCGTTTTTGAGCTTTGCCTTGCAAGGCTGCTATGGACAGCATTCCTAAAAGGAATGCTGTGATCTGATTTATTTTTTTCATCTTGTTTTTTAGATTTTTGATAGGGCGTCGTTGATCAATGACAATTCATTTGGAGCCAGATCGATTGCTGCAGCC
Organism: Sphingobacterium sp. NGMCC 1.201703; assembly: GCF_047784615.1. NCBI lineage: Bacteria > Pseudomonadati > Bacteroidota > Sphingobacteriia > Sphingobacteriales > Sphingobacteriaceae > Sphingobacterium > Sphingobacterium sp. NGMCC 1.201703. The sequence continues at coordinate 606,390 of NZ_JBLOHD010000001.1, forward strand.
TGTGCATTTGCTATGGCCTGTTCTGCGTTTCTGGCACCGGCCAATACAACGGTAATTGCTGGCTGCAGGCTAGTCCATCGTAATACAAGCTGTGAAAGAGTGACACCTTTGTCGACAGCAATAGGGCTAATGGTATCTAAGAATGTTTTTACTTTGGCGAGATCAAATTGCTGGAAATAGCCATTGCGATGATCATTTTCTTTCAATTTACCTTCACTAAAGTATTTACCTGTAAGCAGGCCACGTTCCATTGGGCTATACACAATAATGCCTAAATCATGCTGTTGTGCATAAGGCACAAGATCTTGCTCAATGCCACGGTTTAGCATGCTGTAACCGACCTGATTGCTTGCGATTTGGATTGAATGCTGAGCTTCCGAAACCTGTTCAACACTGTAGTTGCTCACACCTGCAGCACGAATTTTCCCCTGTTGTAAAAGGAGATCTAATGCCTCCATTGTTTCAGAAATAGCTGTAGTATTGTCTGGCCAATGGATTTGTAATAGATCAATATAGTCTGTTTGTAGCCGTCTTAGACTGTCTTCCACTTCCTTGATCACGCTCGCTTTGGATGCATACTTGTAAATAGGGATCGTTTTTCCATTTTCCTCAGCATCAAAGAAAAATTCACCTTTACCTTGATTACTTCCGTCCCATACCAGTCCGAATTTGGTTAGCAACTGAATTTTAGAACGATCGTAACCCTTTATCGCTTCGCCTATCATCTCCTCACTTAAACCGAAACCGTAGAAAGGAGCTGTATCGAGCGTGGTAACACCATGATCTATGGAAGCTCGTACCGACTCGATAGAGTCTTTTTTCTCATTGCCACCCCACATATTTCCACCAATGGCAAAAGCGCCATAAGTAATTGCTGATAATTCTAAATCTGTTTTTCCTAATTTTCTGTATTCCATTTCTTATTATTTTAATTTTTGGTTTATCCTCCGCATATTTTATAAAAATAAAAAGGAGTGACTTCCCCAATCCAATGATTTGAATGATTGCAACAAAGGTAGAAGTGTTCTTTCTATTATTAAAATAAGTTAAATTGCATTTATGTATAATAATTATTATAGTTTACACTCCTTTTTCTTAGCTTGAATTTTATTTCCCTTTGTATATCAGAAGATAAAAGGTAAATTAAAGGGACCAAAAGTGAACTTAGGCACAAGAAGCAGTAAAGAAAAATCGAACCCATTGTTAAATAAATTATGTGGATAGAAGAAGAATTTAAACCTGATGCCATCATTATCGGGACTGGTCTGGCAGGGTTAACTGCGGCAATGGAAATTACCAATGCTGGAAAAAAGGTACTTCTATTGGATCAAGAGACTGAAAAAAATATCGGAGGACAGGCATTCTGGTCCTTTGGCGGTTTATTTCTCATCAATTCACCGCAACAACGTCGTATGGGAATCAAAGATTCTTTGGAGTTGGCGCAACAAGATTGGTTTGGCACTGCTGAATTCGATCGAACCGAAGACTATTGGCCCCGTCAATGGGCAGAAGCCTATTTGAAATTCGCGGCTGATGAGAAATACGCCTATGTAACCAGGTTGGGTATTAAATTCATGTTTATGGTTGGCTGGGCTGAGCGAGGAGATGGTACTGCTCATGGCCATGGTAATTCGGTGCCTAGATTTCATGTCAGTTGGGGAACAGGTACAGGTGTTGTTAAACCATTTATAGAAAAGGCTTATGCAGCAGAAAAAAAAGGGCTATTACAGTTTAAATTCAGGCATCGTGTTATGAAGCTAATAACGGAAAATAACACTGTAACAGGAGTGTCTGGTGATATTCTCGAAGATGATAATCAGGAACGTGGAGCAGCGACCAATAGAAATGTGGTCAACACATTTGAGTACCGTGCTCCAGATGTTATCATTGCTTCGGGCGGACTTGGAGCCAATCACGAGCTAGTTCGGAAGAACTGGCCGGAACGATTGGGGAAAGCACCCGCACATATGATTTCAGGCGTGCCAGCCTATGTGGATGGAAAGATGATCGGTATAGCCGAAGAAGTCGGTGCACATATGATCAATAAAGACCGGATGTGGCATTATACAGAGGGGATTGAGAACTGGAATCCGATTTGGCCGAATCATGGTATCCGTATCCTGCCTGGGCCGTCCTCACTTTGGTTTGACGCAAAAGGAAATAGACTTCCAGCACCATTCTTACCTGGGTTTGACACATTAGGTACCCTAAAGCATATCCAAGATAGTGGATATTCCTATTCTTGGTTTATTCTGACACAAAAAATCATTAAAAAAGAATTTGCACTTTCTGGCTCCGAACAAAACCCAGATATCACCAATAGAGATTATAAACTCTTCCTCAAACGAATTTTTGGTAAAAAGGCGCCAGGCCCAGTTGAAGCCTTCAAGGAGAATGGTGTGGATTTTATCGTTTCTGACACATTATCGGAATTGATACGCAAGATGAACCTCCTCTCCGGTGACGATCTGTTAAATTATGAATCTATTGAATCACAGATCGTAGCGAGAGATAGTGAATTGGATAACAAATTCTCTAAAGATACGCAGGTCAATTATATCCGTAGTACGCGGAAATATCTTGGCGATAGACTCGGACGGGTTTCAGCTCCGCACAAAATATTGGATCCGAAAAATGGACCATTGATTGCCGTACGGCTCCATGTGCTGACGCGTAAAACGTTAGGCGGACTTAAAACCAATCTTGACGCGCAGGTTTTGACAGTCGATGACAATCCTATCAAGGGATTGTATGCTGTAGGCGAGGTAGCAGGTTTTGGAGGCGGTGGTATGCACGGGTACAGAGCACTGGAAGGGACATTTTTAGGTGGTTGCATTTTTTCGGGCATGAAAGCGGGGAGACATATTGCTGGTAAAGCCAATCGCCCATAACCCAGTAGTTTCTCGTTAATGCCGTCAAAACCTTAACGATGAAACAAGGATTGTCGTTATTTTGCCTAATCTTCAAGATTAAATCTTATATTAGTTATTTCTAGGGAAAGTGCTGCATGAATCGTCTTTACTAAAAAGATAATAGAGCAAAATCAAAATAAACCAAACTAAGCAATGAAAAGAAAAGATTTTATCCGTAATGCAGGGATTCTTACTGCCTCAACATTATTTGCCAATACACGTGTTTTCGGTTTTCAATCTGAACTTATCCGTGTTGGACTGATTGGTGTAAACGGTATGGGCTGGTCCAATCTAAATGCGATATTGAAAGTCCCCGGTGTCCAATGTACAGCACTTTGTGACGTAGATGAAAATATACTCAGCAACCGAGTGGAGGAATTAAAAAAACGAAATATTACAGTCAAAACCTATATTGATTACAAAGATTTACTCCGGGCGAATGATGTGGATGTTGTGATCATAGCCACACCCGACCATTGGCATTGCTTGCAGATGGTAGATGCTGTTGCAGCAGGCAAGGACGTATATGTTGAAAAACCTATTGGAAACTCCATTCGGGAATGTGAAGTCATGGTTGCCGCTGCGAAAAAATATAATCGTGTTGTACAGGTGGGGCAATGGCAACGTAGTCAACAGCATTTCAGAGATGCAATGGCATTTGTACATGGTGGAAAACTGGGTAAAATCCGTTTGGTCAAAGCTTGGGCTTATCAAGGTTGGATGAAGAGTATTCCTGTGTTGGCAGATGCTGCGGTGCCTGCAGGTGTTCATTATGATAAGTGGCTCGGACCTGCACCAAAGCGGTCTTTCAATCCCAATCGTTTTCATTTCAATTTTAGGTGGTACTGGGACTACGCAGGTGGCTTGATGACAGATTGGGGAGTCCATATGTTGGATTATGCCTTGATCGGGATGAAGGTTTCTGATCCGGTATCCATTATGGCTGCCGGAGGAAAGTTTGCTTATCCCGATGATGCAGCCGAAACACCGGATAGTTTAACCACAGTGTATGAGTTTGATGGATTCAATGTGCAATGGGAGCAGGCAACAGGAATAGATCTAGGTCCCTATCAAAAAACACATGGTGTCGCTTTTATCGGTAATAACGGTACATTAGTCGTTAATCGTGAAGGTTGGGAGGTCATTCCTGAAAAAGGACGTATGGAAGCTGTTGCTTTCCAACCTTCAAAAGATAATGGGCTCGATAAGCATATGGTCAATTTTATAACGGCAGTTCGAAATAAATCCAGTGAAGGGCTGCACGCGCCGATCGAAGCAGGTGCCCACATTGCCATTTTCTCCCAAATGGGTAATATAGCTTATCGCAGCAAGAAGAAATTATTCTGGGATAAAAATAAGCGAACTTTCAACGATAGGGATGCCGACAGCTATCTGGCTAAAAGTTATCAAAATGGGTATAGCATGCCTAAAGTGTAACCTCATAACAGGATGTATCAAAAGCTTTTATAAATGAGTTTTAAAACGGTCGTATTGGGGGCTGTGATAAGTGCGCTATGCGCGCATGAGGCCCTTGCGCAAGGCATGGAAGAGATGTGGGATGGTGCTGGCGGGAAAAGTGCTGTTTCACAAAATAGGGGAAAGCTATTTCGAGAGGGAAAATATGCCCTATTTATTCATTGGGGGATCTATTCCCAATTAGCAAATAAATGGCAGGGAAAAACCTTTTATGGAATCGGAGAATGGCTTATGAACAAGAGCATGGCAAATATTCCACCTACAGAATATAAGTTGGCAGCATCTTCCTTTCATCCGGATCACTTTGATGCCAAAGCGGTCGTAAAGCTGGCAAAAGATGCCGGAATGCGTTATATCGTTATTACCAGTAAACACCATGACGGATTTTCGATGTTTCATTCGAAAGTAAACCCCTTCAATATTGTCGATGCGACGGATTTTAAACGCGATCCAATGATTGAATTGGCGCAAGCTTGTAAAGAAGGCGGCATCGGTTTTGGATTTTATTATTCTCAAAACCAGGATTGGACTTATCCCGGTGGAAACGGTGGGCCAAAGGTTGATGCACAGGGTAAAGCGAAATCTTTTGACGATTACTTTTGGGAGAAATGCTATCCTGAGGTACAGCAAATTACAACAGGCTATGGTCCTATCGAACTGGTATGGTTTGATACGCCGGGTGGAATGGATAAAAAATATGCACAGAAGCTTGTTGAACTGGTGCATAAAAATCAACCGGGAGCATATGTATCTGGAAGGGTAGGGCATGGGTTGGGAGATTATTCTACACTCGGGGACATGGAAGTACCTCGGGAGAATGTGGATGGCATTTGGGAAACTGTTGATGTGACCAATGATTCCTGGGGCTACGCCTGGTATGACAACAATTGGAAGAGTAGCCAGGAGATACTGCAACGCACACTGTCAACTGTTGCACGTGGGGGAACATATATGCTGAATGTGGGACCTAAGCCGGATGGTTCTATTCCGGATCAGGCAGGTTTGGCTCTGCGCAATGCAGGTGCTTGGATCAAGCGTTATCCCGAAACGGTTTATGGTGCGCAAGCCTCACCATGGAAGCATGCTTTGCCTTGGGGAGATGCTACCATACAAGGGGATCGCATTTCCTTACTGGTCTATCATTGGCCTGCAGATGGAACCTTATACGTTCCGGGCTTGACCAAAGGGGTTCAGTCGATTAAACTCCGGGGTTCGAAAGAGCAAGGAAAATTGAATTATACACTTGAAAAGGACTGGCTTAAAATTGATATTCCGAAAATTGCCCCCGAAAAGATGGTATCTGTCATCGAGGTTAAGTTAAACGGTACGCCTCAGGTCGAAAAAATGCTGGGGGTTGATCCAGCACTGGAAACCGTTATCCCTGTTGATTTTGGAGAGGTGGAGGGCTGTAATAAAGATGGAAAATCGTGGATGGAGAAATTTGGTGAATGGAAACATGTTGTTCAGGTCAGTAATTGGACAGAAAAAAGTAAGTTCTCCTATGAAATAGCTGTCAAAAAGCCTGGCTATTATCAAGTAGACATGAATTATGCAGGCGAAGGAAGGATGGTATGGCGTATTGAAAATTCTGCGGGCGAGCTTGTTCAAAACCAACAAGAGTCGGCCCATGTCTATAACTGGTATCCCTGGGGCTGGATGAAATTTGAGAAGGCTGGAAGATATAAAATAACTGTTTCGTTGATCGAAGGCAATGGTGATAAGGCGAGCCTGACTGCGCTTCGGTTTAAATATGTAGAATAGGAAGAGGGCGGAGATGGGTATTACTTTCGGTACTTACTCGTCGAAGACCGGATTAGTCCAGCCATGGTTTTTAAAGGTAAGTAAACCTAAGTCTGTACCAAAAAATAAACCCTAGGCCAATGCCAGCTAGAATAGCCGTATTATTGCTGCTTTAATTCAATTTTATTATTGCAAGATCAGATTGATCTTCTCAATAGAGTCTTCGTTTTCCAGAAAATCAATATAAGGAATCAGCGGCTCAATATCTTCTTTGTCCATTGTTTCTAAATCATCAAATAATGCTTCGACAAATTCGTTACAGAAGGATTTACCAAAACTGTAGTCTTTGATTCGTGCTAAATCATCATAGTTGATTTCTGTTGCATTCAGGTTCAACACTTCTTCTGGGATCTCATAGTCACCATCAGCTGGATAGCCTATATATCTAAACATTCTTTCCTTCCATACCTGAAATAGAATCTGATGGGAGACGTGGTCTCCGAAGTATTTATATACTTGAGAAAGAAGCATAGCTGCTGTTTCTTTTTCGAAGGTACCTGAAATGCTTTTGTCAAGTAATTCGGCGTAAGCCATGAATACGGAACAGTTGAATCGGAAATCAAAGTGAGAAGTCAACATAGAAACTACGTTGTCTCTGCCTTGGGTTCGTAGTAATTGTCTTGCTGCTAATGAGGTGAGGTTGTGTTTTTGTTCGTGCCCGTGGCTATCGGGGATGAGTATGATATGATCCTGTTCAAGAAGGGAGATGACAAATTTCCAGTCTTCAGGCCTTTTGAGGATTTTACAGTTATGGGCTAAGTAACCATTCCGTTTGGGATCTGGTTTCTTGTCTCCGACTATAACCTCACCGGGCTGGATAATATGCTCTGGAGGAATTTTAAACCTGCGTATATGCACAAAGAGTTCTTCTCCGGAAGGTAACGCAAGGGTACCAAATCCTTTGTTATTGTCGAACCATTTGACAGCGCCGATAAACATGGCTGATGTTGAGTTTTGTTTCAATGTTATAAAGGTAGTGAATTAAAAATATTTATTAGGCATTGAAAATTAAATATTTGCGATTATCCGATGAATAAAGAGATTTTTTAGGGCATTAGCTCATCTAAAATGATTTTCTGGCGGTTAGAATACAGCAAAACAAGTCAATTGATTGATTTATGGACAAATAGCTTGTTGATCCCTGACTGGAATTCGAGTTTTACAAAAGCTATGTATGTGTCTTTTGTTAGTGTATCATCAATGTGGTTTTGAAAAATGTATTATTATGAATAATTTCATAACAAATAAACTCATCATTCTACTATGCCTTATCAAGCCGTATATCAGAAGATAGATTATAAACGCTATCAATTTTTAAGAGAACAGTCAGGGTTATCTCCAAAAACGGAGGAAGCTGCACGTCTAGGAATGGAAAATTCCCTATGCTGTGTGGCTATTTTGGATGAGGACAACGATAATGAAATAGGAGGTATGGGTAGGATCGTTGGCGATGGGGCTTGCCATTGTCAGGTTGTTGACATCTGTGTGCTCCCCAAACATCAGAAAAAGGGGCTTGGAAAACTGATTATGCAGAAACTTGATGAATACATGAATTCGAACCTGCCAGATAGTTGTTTTGTCAGTTTGATTGCTGATGGTCCGGCTTTCAAGCTCTATGCGCAATATGGTTTTAAAGAAGTGTGGCCCGCATCGAGAGGTATGGGTAGAAAGTTTTAAAATGAATAGGCTATTATGCACCGTATAATTACGAAATCAATCCTCAATAAGACCAAACGAAGAGATCCTTGGTTTCTTGAAGATTATACGTTGAATCCTTATAGTGGTTGCTCTTTTAATTGTTTATATTGCTATATCAGGGGAAGCAAGTATGGGATCAACATGGCTGAAAAGCTAAGTATGAAGAGCAATGCTGTCGAATTGCTGGAAAAACAGCTCGCATTGCGTGGGCGAAAAAAGCAGTATGGCATTATTGTTCTTTCTTCTGTAACAGATCCTTATCTCCAAATGGAACGTACTGAATTGCTCACCAGGCAATTATTGGAAGTAATCCTATATTATCGTTTCCCAGTACATATTATTACGAAATCGGATTTAGTTACCCGAGATTTTGATTTGTTGAAACGGATTGATACAGAAGCAATACTTCCTGAAGATCTCCATTCAAAATTAACACATAAGACCTTTGTCACCTTTTCATTTTCCACAATAGACGATCATGTCGCGCGAATTTTTGAACCTGGAGCTCCATCGCCCTCCCTGCGATTGAAAGCATTAGCGCAAGCACGTGAACAGGGGCTCCATAGCGGAGTTAGTCTGATGCCACTGTTGCCCTATATATCGGATACCGGAGCGAACCTGGAACTGCTATTTCAGACTTTTCAGACTATCGGTGCCAGCTATATCTTTCCGGCCACCCTTTCATTGTACGGAAGTGATCCGGCGGACAACAGAGCCTTGGTCATGCGGGCAATTGAAAGGCATTATCCACATTTATTGCCAAAATATCAGCGACTATTTGGCTCAGATGGCCATTTACCGGACTATTATCGGCAAGCTTTTGCAGAAAAAGCTAAATCGCTGTGTTTGCAATATGGATTACGGGATAGTCTGTTTTGATAATCTACTTTATTATAGTTTGCTTTCCATTTTTTACTGTTTCCTATAACTATAGCTACAACGTATTTAAGATAGCACGCAGTTGATCAATCTGAAAATTGGATCGTACTGCTGTGCGAAGGAGCTAATTGTGCAGAATTGTAATGCCTTTCATCAAGAATCTTGTTTATTACAAACTCGCCAGTTTCATTTTTAATTCCCGTTTTGAAGACATCCTCATCCATCAATAGGTAACTATATGTGGGTAAGGTATCCGCATAAACTTTAAATTTTAACCGAATATTTTGGCCATAATTATTGCTGATTGCAAGAAGCGGGAGAGTAAACACAAATAAGAACTTGTCCATAATTTGATTATCTATTCTAAGTTAATAAATAAATATGTTATTAAATTTCCTGTTTAATATTTTTAATAGCTTCGGGTTTGTTTGTTTTTTATTTGTATTTATTTCTTTTTGTGTCAAATATGTTACATTTTATTTTGAATCCATCGGCTATTAAGTTGTGAATTCTATTTTAATTATGTGTCTGTTTTTAAGGTGATTATATTTTTTATTAACTGTTTTAGGTAAATTTTATCGAGATAAATAAAAAGTAGTACTCTTTTTTGTGTTAAAAATATATTATCTTAACATTTACATAACCAGTTGTCATTTAATTGTTTAGTAATACTTTATTAATAATTTACAAATATTAAATAACCTTTCTTTGTAACCGAAGAAAAACAAAACCAAAACCATGAAAACGAAACATTTATTACTTCCGGTAATGATCGGAATGTCTTTGAGTGGATGGGCGAAGAGCAGGCCTCTCCTCCTGACAGCTTTTCCTCCGGCCGAAATTCCCACTAAATTTCAAGAGTCTATCCGTGGACTTGTACAAAATGGAGCGGGCGAACCTATCGCTGGAGCTTCAATATTGAACACGTCTACGGGAAAATCTACCCAGACAGACGCTAGTGGTGCCTTTATAATTCAAGGAAAAATTGGACAACTTTTAAAAGTATCAATCGTCGGATTTGAAACGCAGCAACTGAAAATCGAATCAACGGCATTGACGATAAAAATGGTATCGACGGATCAATCGCTAGACGAAGTGATCGTTGTGGGCTACGGTAGACAGAAGAAAGTCAACCTCACGGGTGCTGTGACACAAATTGATTCAAAGATACTTGAAAATCGACCTGTTGCGAATGCAACGCAAGCCTTGCAGGGGGCAATTCCGAATTTGAACATTACATTTACGAACGGAAGACCTGGTGGTGAAGGAAATGTAAATATCCGTGGTTTCGCTTCGATCAATTCGGCGAATGCACAGCCACTTATTCTTATTGATGGGGTGCCGGGTAACATCAACACCATCAATCCCAGGGACATCGAATCAATTTCCGTCTTAAAGGATGCGTCCGCAGCGGCAATTTACGGTGCAAGAGGCGCATTCGGTGTCATGCTGGTGACAACGAAAAGAGGAAAGGCTGGGAAAATGAATATCAATTATAGCAATAATTTCGGTTGGTCGGGACTTACTGTCAGGACCGATTTTATCACTAGTGGATACGACGCTGCCAGATTAAATGACGAGGCTTTCATCCGGGCTACAGGTAATAGCTATACTGGATATACCGAAGAGGATTATGCAGAACTGTTAAAGAGGAAAACCGATCCATCCTTGCCTTCTGTTGTGATTCAGAACAGAAAGGGCAAAGATCAATATGTATACTACGGAAATACAGACTGGTGGAACGAGATGTACCGTAAGACACAGGCGTCGATGGAGCATTCGTTAAACTTCTCAGGCGGTACTGAAAAAATTGATTATTACATTTCCGGACGACTCTATGAAAAAGGTGGGCTGATGAAAATAAATCAGGATAAATTTGATGCCTACAACGTGCGGTCGAGAATAAATGCACAAGTTACACCTTGGTTAAAGGTCAGTGCCAATACACAGCTTAATTATCAAAATTATACTTATCCAGGCTGGGCTACTAATCCGGATAATAACAATAATTTTATTTCAACGACGGTGCATGCGCTGCCATCCTATGTGCCGATGAATCCGGATGGTACAGCAACGTACCGGACCGAGTTGAATAATTATAATATCGGTGATGGAATATATGCAGACTTATTGCATGGGAAATCAAAAGGGGGAGAGGATAAATATGAGTTTATCAACATGTTTGAAGCCGTATTTCAGCTGACAAGGGATTTGACAGTCACCGGAAACTACACCTTCACCCACAATCCCATTCATAATTGGAATAGAAGAACAGTGGCACCATGGTCAATTTTTCCCGGCAAAATTGATTACTTGGGTAATGATACATATACCGAAACCATAATAAACAAGCCCAAACATTCGCTGAATCTTTTTGCCAATTATAATAAACAATTGGGCGATCATCAGTTGGGTGCTACATTGGGCTTTAATCAGGAGACTACCGGTTATAAACGCATTGGTGGGACGCACAATAATTTGCTTTTGGAAGATTTGAATGATTTCGCGCTGGGAACCGGGCAAATGCAATTACTCGGCGGAGCAAATACATGGGCATTACGTGGTTTTTTTGGACGGTTAAATTATAATTATAAAGGAAAGTATCTACTGGAGGTTAATGGTCGTTATGATGGTACCTCTAAATTTCCTTCGAATCAGCGTTACGGATTTTTTCCATCTTTTTCCGGCGGTTGGCGTTTGTCAGAAGAGAGTTTTATGGAGGGTTTGAAGCCGGTTTTGAACGAAGCAAAATTTAGGGTATCCTATGGAGCGCTTGGAAATGCGCAGGAGGCAGCAGAATATGGTTACATCTTGTTGTTGAATTCAGGGCTATCCAATTATATAACCAATGGTACGAAAACACAGTATCTGAGTGCGCCTACGCCGATCTCGCCAGATTTGACATGGGAGCGAACAAATACATTGAATTTCGGTACCGATCTAGAGTTCTTTAAAAGTAAGCTGACGGTTTCTGCGGATTATTTTATCCGAAATACATTGGATATGTTAATTCCGGGCAAAACGTTGCCTGCGGTGTATGGTTCCGCGTCGCCAAAAACAAATGCCGGAGATTTAAGGAATAAGGGCTGGGAGCTGGCCGTGGCCTGGCGAGATCAGGTTGAACTGGATGGTAAACCTTTTGGATATAATATCGGAATCGGTCTGTCTGATTCCAAAGCAAAGATCACACGCTTTGATAATAAAGAAATGCTATTGAGCAATTATTATGTTGGTCAGACATTGGGTGATATTTGGGGCTATAAAACAGATGGTTTCTTCCAGTCCCAATCAGAAATTGATAGTTGGAAGGTCAATCAAGACTACGTTGATAAACAAAGGTTAGCAGCACCGGGAGACTGGGTGAAATTACATCCCGGGGACCTGAGGTTTTTGGATATCTCGGGTAAAGACGGTGTTCCGGATGGCAAAGTGGATGCAGGTGACAACACCCTGATGAATCCAGGGGATCAGGTGATCATAGGTAACAGCAGGGCACGTTATAATTTTGGTTTTAATCTGGGAGCAAATTGGCAGGGTTTTGATGTGTCGGCATTCTTTCAGGGAATCGGCAGGCAGCATTGGTGGCCTGGTGCCAATGCAGACAAATTCTGGGGACCCTATTCTAGGCCTTATTACTCTTTTGTGCCTAAAGACTTTGAAAATGATGTATGGACGCCTGAGAATACGGATGCGTACTTTCCATTGTTAAGGGGTTATATCGCTTTGAATGATCGCGGCTCTCTAAATGTAAAATCAGATCGCTACTTGCAGGATTTGGCTTATATCCGTCTCAAGAACTTAACAGTAGGGTATACCGTACCCCAAGCTTGGTTGAAACGTGTGAAATTAGCCAACGCACGAATCTATGTCTCGGGTGAAAATATCTGGACTGCAACTAAGCTTCGCTCCAAATACATAGATCCTGAACAGTCTGCACAGGAAGCAAATGGCAGATCCTATCCTGTCTCTAAAACATTTTCTTTTGGTCTAGATTTAACTTTTTAATATCATGAAAAAAATATTTTTTATATACATCTTGTTGGGTATAGGCATGACAGCCTGTACGAAAGATTATCTGCAACGTTTACCCGAGTCTGCTGTGCGGCCCGAAGATTCGTTTAAAACAGAAAAAGATCTGGCATTATTTACAAAATCATTTTACGATGCACTGCCATCGGCCGAAGGGGTTTATAATGAGTCGGTTGATAATATTGTTAAAACAACATTGGACGACGAATTGACAGGAAAAAGGCAGGTACCTATCAGTGGCGGCGGATGGACCTGGACTAATCTTCGAAACATTAATTATTTTTTGGAAAACTGTTTTAATACTGTTCCTGAGGCTGCTGCAGCGCCTTATGCCGCAGAAGCTAGGTTTTTTCGGGCTTATTTCTATTTCGATAAATTGAAGCGTTTTGGTGATGTACCCTGGTATGATAAGGTCATAGATAAAGATGATGAGGAACAACTCAAGAAACCCCGTGATCCCCGGGCACTGATCGTTGACAATATTATTGCAGATTTAGACTACGCTATTAAATATTTACCCTTTGAAAAGAAAGATTCAAATACGGAACGGGCAACGAAGTGGACTGCGCTGGCATTAAAATCCCGGGTAGCTCTTTTTGAAGGTACCTTTAGAAAATACCATACTGAATTTAATTTGCCCGGGGCGAATGGATTACTGGAAATAGCTGCAGATGCCGCATTGGAGGTGATAAAAAGCGGACAATATAGTATTTATAATGGTGCCGGTACGAATTCTTATGGCGCACTGTTCAATAGTGTGAATAGTATTCCCAGCGAAATCATCCTTGCTCGAAAGTTTTCGGATGCTTTGCAGATTTGGCATAATGTCAACTATTATACGATTACTGCTTCCTATGGAAAGCCGGGACTAGATAAAAATTTAGTGGATTCCTATCTGATGAATGATGGAAGTAGATTCACCGATAAACCAAATTATCGGACGATGACCTTTAAAGAGGAAGTGCAAAATCGCGATCCTCGTTTGAGCCAGACTATACGTACTCCGGGATATAAACGTATCGGTGGTGCGGCACCAGTCGCACCTAGTTTTGGAAATTCGGTTACGGGTTATCAACTGATTAAATTTGTAGGGGATGTCAAATACGATAATTTTAACCGGTCTGAAAACGATATGCCTATATTTCGATATGCAGAGGTGCTGTTAAACTATGCTGAAGCTAAAGCGGAACTGGGGAAATTGAACCAAAGCGACTTAGATATGTCAATCAAGTTGCTACGTGACCGGGTGGGTATGCCTAACATGAACATGGAACAGGCTAATTTAAAACCGGACCCATTTTTGGAAGAAGATTACAAAAATGTAAGTGGTAATCTGAAAGGTGTGATACTTGAAATAAGAAGGGAACGCCGTATAGAATTGGTCATGGAATCTTTTCGTTGGGATGATATCTTACGTTGGAAAAGCGGAAAATTAGTGACAAGGCAGTTTAAAGGAATGTACTTTCCGGGGACAGGCAAATTTGATTTGGATAATGATGGCAAAGATGATATCTGGATCTATGAAGGGGAAAAGCCTACTGCTCCGGGAGTACAATTGCTGAAACTTGGGTCAGAGATTTCGCTGGAATTTGGAAATAGCGGAAATGTGATTGTCAACCCGCTGATTAAAAAGGTATTTGATGAAAATAAGGACTATTTATATCCGATACCTGTACAGGAACTTCAATTGAATACAAACTTAAAGCAGAACCCAGGCTGGGGGAATTAAGAATATCCATATTTTAGGGTTGCTGATCAGCAACCCTATTTTTTAACTTGATGATAAGTATATCGTGTTTTTCCTGTGATGTCCCCGTTTTTAATGGTATTTTTTTCTTGCCAAAGTTTTCGGATTGCTTTTGTCATCAAAAAGACTTTCTTTAATACTGAATCTCCCCCGTTAATTTACCTTCGATTATCCATTTATAAACTATTAGTGAATAGTTCAGCTGGTGTGTTCGTTTTTATGCGTTTTTGTATTTGTTTGTGGTTTAAATTGTGTTATGTAATTTAGATTTATTAAAAATAATTTGAATAAGTGCGTTTAAATAGCATATATTTGCATCTGTTTAGAACGATTTTAAACAAGCGTATTTTTTAATGCGTTTTTGTTCGTGCTTATGAAAAAGGAATATTGGACTCTTTTTGCCTCGCTTTGTCTTGTTATGGATGTGTATGGGCAATCCGTTTTAATTCAGGGAAAAGTTACCGATAGTAGGAAAAGTCTATTATCGGGAAGCACCGTAATGTTGAATCAACTGGATCTGTCTAGCATAACTAATAATCGAGGCGAGTATAGTCTAAAAATTCCAACCGAGCAGTTTGGGAAATCGATTATTTTATCGGTCTCTTATTTAGGGAAAAAGGGGATAGAGCGGACAATTTTATTGGACTCAGTAAAAAAGGTTGAGAATTTTGTCTTGCAAGACATGAGCCTTGCGCTCGATGAGGTGGCTGTACAGGCGAAAAAGGGGGAACTAAGTAATTCTTCCTTAGTATTTGACCGCGAAATGATCGAAAGGTATCCCGCCTTAAGTGTAAATGATTTATTAAACCGCCTTCCTAACCGCAAAAACACAGCACCTTCCGTACAGGACATGCAAATGCTGACTTTGCGTGGTGCCTTTAAAGAAACTATTGGCGGCACACGGAATGCAGATGAACTCAATAATGCTTTTGGAGTTGCAATCGTTATGGATGATATTACCCTTGGAAATAATGGAAATATACAAGGACGTAACCCCGGTATATTTGGAATGTCAGGAGCAACCAATTCGATCAAACCTTCAGATTATGGATTGACAGGGCGTCCGGGAACGACAAAATCTTATTCCGGTGAGAATGTTTTTGGCGGTGTGGACCTACGTCAGATCCCTGTAGAAAATATCGAGCGCCTAGAGGTAATATCGGGGGTCGCACCGGCACGTTATGGTGATTTATCCAACGGAGCTGTAATCATTGAAAGGCAGGCAGGAAAGACCCCTGCTTTTTTCCGGCTTCAGGTTCGTAGTAATGCCACCTCCTATGGATTATCCAAAGGTATGAGCCTCGGGAAGAACTTGGGGACGATCAATACGGATATAGGTTATGTCAAATCCTATGCGGATAATAGGGATAAGTTGAAGCAATATGACCGTGTGAATGGGACATTGATCTGGACAAATTACTTTGGGACCGAAAAAAGGTTAAAACAAACTTTTTCAGGATCTTACAATAAAGTGATTGACCGGGTGAACAAAGATCCGGATGATCCACAGTCCAATGCAATTTCATTTGGTGGTTGGGGATGGAATGCAGCTAGCCGTACAAGTTACAAATTGGATGATGGATTTCTCAAAAACATCAATTTTAATGCAGGCATAAGTTCCAGCCAACAGAACACCTATAGGGAACATTATTATAATGATGCCATTGTGCTCTATACCGATTCTGTCCGAACAGGAATTGTGGAAGGACAATATGCACCAGGGCAATACACTGCAGTAGATGCTGTGGACAATAGACCTTTAAATTTAAATGGGAGGCTCGAAGCGAATGCTTTTGCAATCACAGGGCATATGACACACAAAATAAATTTTGGGGCAAATTATAGCTACGATATTAATCGGGGCAGGGGGCGTCTGGCGGATCCTTCTATGCCAAAAAAGGACCTAGGAAGCAGATCAGATCGATATTACGACTTCTCGTTGTTGCATGCCCTACAAAATTTCGGTTTCTATGCTGAGGATGCTACACGCACGAAATTATTTGATAAAGAGCTAACCATAAGAGCGGGGCTTCGCTGGGACCTAATGAATGGGCATTCTTCATTTTCCCCCCGAACGAATATCAATTACGCGCTTTCCAAATCCACGCACATTGGACTGGCTTATGGTCTGTCTTTTAAATCTCCTGCATTAGCTCAATTGTATCCCGGACCTACATTTGATGAGATTGTTCTGTTGAATGCTTATAATGGAAGGGAGGATGAGAGTACCGCTTGGATTTATCTGAGACGGTATGAAAAAGATAATAGCAACTTGAAAAGCAGTATGGGACAGACCTTAGAGTCTTCCTTGTCCTGGAACAAAAATGGACATTATTTACGAACTAATCTTTTCTATAAAAAAAATGCACGTAGTATCAATACCGCTACTGAATATGAAGTGAAAGACTTACCTGCATATTCGGCAACCCCGGTTCCGGGCGCTAAACCAATTATCAGGGAGACCGGGACAAAGCGGTATCTGTTGTCCAATTTATACTTTGACAATAGGAATAGTTCATCCAACTTTGGTGCTGAGGTCATGTATTCAACTCCTCGCATTTCATCTCTCATGACAACTTTTTCGGCAACAGCTGCATTTACGTTTGCGAATGCAAGTTCTTCGACATTAAACAGTGTACCGTTTAATTCCGAAAGCACAGCATTGGATGATATTGTAATCGGTTTTTTTCCGGCTACATCTACTAAAAGTTATTTGAGCAGAGCGCAGCTCCGGAGCTCAACGCATTTTCCGGCGCTGCGAATGATTATCGAATTGAGTGCCGACTGTGAATTGTATAATTATAGCAAAACTGCCTATAGGGATATTATACCCGTAGGATATTATACCCGCGACTATGAATATCATGTGATTGATCAATTTGATATAACGAATCCAAAACATTTCGAACTCTATGAGAAAAGAAAAGTCGACGCGGATCGTGTCAATGCCGATAATAATTATGTGTATTGGAACTTTAATCTCAATATGGCCAAGGAGATAGGCAAGAATATCTATCTCTCTTTTAATGTGTATAATTTCCTGGATTATCAGCCGAGGTTTTACAGAGAAGGGGCGACCGGAGTAAAGGCCCCCAATTCGTCGCCGAACTATGGCGCGCAGGTTACCTATAAATTCTAAACTCAAAAACTAAACAATATGAAAACACGTTATTTGATTCCTCTTTTATTTTTGCCTTTTATATCTTGTAAAAAAGATAATACACCCGGTGTACAACCCTTAGATATTAAATTAAATTTAAAATACGCATCAGCGGAACTAAATGGCAAGTTAGATCTGAGCAAGGTGGTTGTTAAAGTGACCAATCTGTCGACAAAGACCAGTATGACCTATTCGCCGACCCAAGGGGTGGTTAATCTGGTATCCATTATGTCAGGCGAATACGATATAGATGCTTCCATTACAATCCCAAAAGACCAATATTTTAACTCAACGGGGGAAGCAATTTTTGAGGATGTCACATTTAATGCGGCGATAAAAAAAGTGAACCTAACCAGCTCCTCGAGTTTGGATCTTGAACTAATTGCCGGCCTTCTGGGCAATTTTGTTATAAAACAGATCTATTATGCCGGATCAGATAATAAAGATGGTGCTCTTTATAGAGATCAGTTTTTTGAAGTTTATAATAATACCGACCGGGTTTTATATGCTGATAGCCTTTATTTTGGCCGTCTGTGGGGAAGACAACGGAATACAAACGAAGCTGTTTACTATCAGAACAATGGACAATTGGATTGGAGTAAATCAATGGGGATGACTGTCGGCGAAACCGCGAATACAGACTATGTCTATTTAAGAGATCTGTTTATGATTCCGGGAAATGGGAAAAGTTATCCTGTAGAACCTGGTAAAAGTATTGTGATTGCGCAGAATGCTTTAAACCATAAAGTACCGTTTGTCGGAAATAACGGAAAAGAAGTGACCATTAAAAGACCTGAACTGACAGTTGATCTGAGCAACGCAAGCTTCGAAGTATATTATGGTGATATTCCAGGGAATAAACCATTCGCGTCTGATATTGACAACCTAAAGGTCCCTAATGTGCAAATTTTAGATTATGTGGGCAACGATTGGATTTTAGATAATTTAGGACGGGATGCTTACGTGATATTTAAACATGCTGATCGCGCCGCAGTAACGAATCTTCCTAGCTACCCTGAACCGTCCATAAATCCACCAGGTGCTACAGTAAAAAAATATAGACAGTTGCCTGTCAATTGGATTATGGATGCCGTGGATGTGCAACCCAATACTACAGATGAAAGAATCCCTAAAAAACTACCACCAGCTTTAGATGCAGGCTTTACATTCGTAACACTCGGCGGTTACTCATCACAATCCGTGATTCGAAAAACCGATAAAACCACTAATGGCGTTCGAAAGTTGAAGGATACGAATAATTCTACAGCGGATTTTGTTGTCATAAAAGCAAACCCATTCGGATTTGGGGATTAAAATGTGCGATGCAATTCTATTCCATCTGCTTACTGTCAAGCGGATGGAATTTGAACTAATAGCTGATGACCGTTCCAGATGATTTTCCATCTAAACGCTCACTTATAGCTTGAAAAGGTCATCAATAAAACAATGAAATAGATGAAAAGTATTCAAACTATTACTTCCGCTATCGTATTTTTCCTTAGCTCCTTTGCTGTGCAAGGACAGATGAAATCAAGTGCAGCGGTGGATTCATTGACAGCGACACTTTACTGGTACCAACCTTCATCTATTCTATCTCATGATATGGCCGCCCGAAATAGGGTGTGGATTTCTGAGGAAATGAAGAATAAGTCTTCTATACTGGGGATTCAACAGATGGTTGCCAAAGGAAGTTTTCAGCCTGCTCAGGGCGCCAATGAACTAAAACAGACCGGCATTTATACAGAAGGGAAAACACAATGGCAAAAGACTAATTTTTGGGGACGATTTTCCTACGACCGGAGTTCGGAGGATAGCACTGCCATGCGTCATCAATCCCGATGGAATGAAGACGCTCCGGTTTATTTTGGCTCCCTGAAAAAAAACAAATATAATCGGGAAACATATAAATTGGATGCCGGGATTCAGCATCCATTCTTAAATAATCGGCTACCCATTTCCTTGGCGATTGATTATAGGTTAGGTTCTCATTACTCCAATAATGATCCGAGGGGTGATGTTAAAGACATGAATTTACAGTTTGAACTGAGTGTAGGACACAATCTCTCAAAGATTTCTTATCATCTTTCGGGTATTTGGGGCTACGGTTCTGAACGGGTAAATGTAGGCTATAAAAATGAAAAATATACCAAAAATACCGAAGATCCATTGTATGTCAATTGGATAATGAACGGTTTTGGAAATGCTCACGAAAGGATAAGCGAGATCAACTACAATGATATCATCAATCGGACTGGAATTGGCGGACATCTGCTGCTAAAACCTAATGGAGCGGATAAGATCTACCTAAACGGACGCTATATAAATGAAAAGCAATCTTTCAGAAGAAATGATAATTCTAAACAGACTTATTTATTGCTAAATGATTATACAAAGGATATCAGCTCAATAGATTTTTTATGGAGCCGTCAGATGCAGAACCAAAAATCATTGAAACTGGCATTAACGGGGCGGATTGAAGAAGGGAAAGATTTTAACTATACCTATTTATCCAATAATTATACCTATCAGCAAAATCAGATGCAAATCAAGGGCTTGTTTGGTTTTCGTCAGTTTCAGACCGAAGGGAGTATAGCGCTACGAACTATTGGAAAAAAAGATGGAGTGACGGGCAATGCAATGGATGTCGATCAGATCAAAGCAGGGATTGGTCTAAACCGCAGATTACGGATAAATGAGCGATCTGATCTATTGGGTTCTGTCTATTATCTCAGGCAATGGTCTCCCGCGAACGATTTAAGTGTATCGGATTTGAATACAGGTAATTTTGCGAAGCAGATTCTTTATCGGGATTACCTTTATGAGAGCGCTTCAAGCAGCACTTGGACAACATCATGGGTATGGATGACCCATCGGGACAAAACAGACTGGAGTGTACAGTTTCAGTTGGATTATCAGCACCGGGGCGATCTGATGTCATTGAATTATGACTTGTCTGCCTTACCCGGTAAAGATAGGTTTCTAGGCAAATTGGGTGTTGCGTATATTTTCTGATGCAATCATACCCCCAAGTGAAGGAACAGCAGGCATTTTTTGAGCATATTTAAGGTTGTATAATCATGAAAAAACATTTTGCAGTATTGGTCAGTATCATTGGACTTGTTGGTTTATTATCTATGAAAGATCAACAAAAAGCATTCTATGAAGAACTGCAGTTGCTTTATCGAAGACCGATAAGCGAGTGGCCTAAACCGACGATTGATGCTGGTGTCAGCTGGAAGGAATTTAAGTCACTGCCCAAGGTTGACTCAAGTTATTTTTCTTTGATGGAAAAGCCGGATGTCAAGTTGGGAAAATATCTTTTCTTTGATCCGATACTGTCAGGTAGTAATCAGATTTCCTGTAGCAGCTGTCACAATCCCCAAACATCATGGGCTGATAAATTGACGGTTCCGGTTGGCAATGATCATTTGGAGGGGACGCGTAATACACCATCACTACTGAATGTGTATGCGCGGAAAGAATTGTTCTGGGATGGAAGATCCAAGTCGCTGGAAGAGCAGGCGCTCGGTCCTATTGAAGCACATCATGAAATGAATATGGAGCTGACCAAATTGATTCCAAAATTGAAAGCTATCCCGGCCTATAACAAGCTGTTTTTAGCAGCCTTTGGTGAGGAAGACTATTCCATGCCGGAAGTTTTAAAGGCTTTAGGTGCTTTCCAACGGACTTTGACAAGTAGACGTAGCCGCTTTGACGAGTTTTTGGATGGTAATTATAAGGTGTTGTCCGAGCAGGAGGTACGCGGACTGCATCTCTTCCGTACAAAAGCGAGATGTATGAATTGTCACAATGGCCAGTTTTTTACGGATGATGCGTATCATAACATCGGACTGACTTATTACAAGCGTAAATATCAAGATCTGGGTAGGTATGAGGTTACCAAAGATCCAGCTGACGTAGGACGTTTTAGGACGCCATCACTGCGGGACGTAATGAATACCGATCCGTGGATGCACAATGGATTATTCTGGAATATGACGGGATTGTTGAACATGTATAACAGTGGGATGCAAATGAACTCTGCGAAGCCAGATCAGAAGGCCAAAGATCCACTTTATCCAGTTACAGATCCATTAATGCGCCCTTTGAATCTTAGTAAAGAGGAAATAAAAGATATCGAAGCATTTTTACATGCCATCACAGCGACATCTTTTCGAATGCGCCGTCCCGAAAGCCTGCCTCGGTAGTGCCTACAGGCGCTTAATGTAATTAAGAATCATAAGATGGACTGTCGTCGTAGGTTGGCCGTCGCTTCCCGCTAAAAATCTCCGAATAGACCTGAGCTTTAAAGGGTTTATTTAACCCCATTTGACTTTTCAGATAGGGCTAAATTTTGCTGTTCTATTTTGGTAAAAAAATAGTTCTTATAGTTATTGTAATATTTTCTAAATTATCAAATTATTCCCTGTTTGACGAAGCAATTCCCCAGTACAGATATAGTACGAGCTAAGTACAGATAAAGCACAGATAAAGTACTAATTTGTTACAAAACGAAATGTGCTTTATGAGTATAATAATGGCATATAAGGAGGCTTTTATACGAGTTTGAATGTGCTTGCGTTTATGTGCTTTTTTTAATTTATAGGAAACCCAAACCACGGTCTAAAACCAGTCTGTTTAGTTTTGTTGTAAGATCCTTTTCGATTCCTAACGGCTAGATCACTGCAATACATCAGAACTCGAAATATTAGCTTCAGATGTCGTGTTTCGTATATTTCTTAAAATTATGCGGGCCAAATTGATACGTTGCTTTTGATCGTCCGAAAGTGGGTAACGCTCATCATGAACAAAGGTGTCCATACCATGCGGAAACTCCCAAGCAAAGTCCAGTACCATGGCTTTCTCTGCGGCGAGTATAATATCCAACTTACTGGCGAGGGGATTGCCCATTTTGATATTATTATAAATGCTATCTGGGAGCAAGTGGCTGTCTATATCCTGAATTAATGACAGCTTGGTTTCAGTTTTTTTCTTTTGCATGTGCTTATTTAAATAATTAAGAATCATTCTAAATAAATTTGTAATTTAGCCAAAGATAATAGCTATCGTGCCATTGTTGGGTATGTAATAAGGAGTAAAAAGTCCGTGAGAAGGAATAGTTGAACCTTAAAGAAATATGGAATGGGATTAAGACTTTATGATATTGATTCGGCTAGTTTATTGTTGGAAAAAAACTATCCACAGACTTTCTTTTCAATCGATGCCGGTATCCAGGAATGTGTCACACAGTTGGGTGCTCCATTTGGTGATGGCTATTACAAAGAGATCTTTTTTGATGGAATTCATATTGGCTTTGGTCATGCAAATCTGTATGAACGGATACTGTTTCGTTTTGAAAGTGACTTTGAGACGGTCGAAATGCATTTTGCATTGAAGGGTAGAAGCCGGGCAGCTGGGGAGACATTAGCCGCTACCATAGATTTTGAAACTTGCCAGCACAATATCCTTTATGGCAATTCGATCTGTGGCCAGATGCAATGGGAACGTGAAGAATTCCAGTTATGTGAGATCAATTTATCACCAGATTTTTTTAAGAAATTTCTACCCGATAATTTCATCTTATTTAATGACTTTAGAAATAGTATTGAAAAGGGGAAATCTGGCCTAATGGCGGAAAGTAATAGAAGAATTACCCCCGAAATGTATGCTCTTATTGATAGTATCATGCATTGTGAACGGAAGGGTGTTTTTAAAAAAATATATCTTGAAGCCAAGATCATGGAGTTATTGCTGCTTCAGTTGGAGCAGTTAGCTGACAATAGCGTTTCGAACACGACCCTCAGAAAGCCTGATGTTGATAAAATCTATGCGGTCCGTGAATTTTTATTGGATAATATGGATTCAAACAATACGCTTGTCAACCTGGCCCATCTGGTCGGAACAAATGAGTTTACATTAAAGAAGGGTTTTAAGGAGTTGTTTGGTACGACAGTTTTCGGTTTTTGGAATGATGCAAAAATGGAACATGCCAAAAAACTCATTTTAGACAAAAACATGACCATTGGTGAAGTCTCTGATGCCATTGGGTATAAAAATCAGCGTCATTTTTCAGATGCTTTTAGGCGGAAATTTGGATTTCCACCAAGTAAATTAAAAAAGACATACAGCTAGTTTATCCGACCTGCATGACCCCTATGATATCCGGATTTATCTGGCATATATTCTGTTTATCGTAGACCGGAGATTTGTGTCTGTAGGATCAAAACAGTATTTTTATGCTTTGGCGATGCGCGATAACGGGAAATACACATTATGATGAATATGGAGGAGCATAAAATTATTCTGGTTGAAGATGAGCAAGACGTTGCGGATTTGATCTTACAGGGATTGGGCGAAGAGGGTTATAAGGTCATTCATTTGGGGCGTGCCGAAGGACTTGAGCAACTATTGGCCAAACAAGATGTAGCGCTTGTTCTTTTGGATATTCTTTTGCCCGGGACCAATGGACTAGACATCTGTAAACAGATCAGACAATGGGGCTATACTGATCTACCTGTTATGATGCTTACTGCACTCGGAACCCCTGAAAACGTTGTTCTTGGTCTTGACAATGGCGCTGATGATTACCTTTCTAAACCATTTAAATTAATCGAACTCAAAGCCAGAATACGTTCATTGATCCGTAGACAGCAATCCATTGTTCAGGCGGCCCAACGTGAAGCACAACCTCCAAAAGATACATTCAGTTATGGATTTCTAACCATTGATGATTATAAGAAAGTTGCCTATTGTGAAGGTGAGGAACTTAACCTGACCAGCACAGAGTATCGTTTACTTTTATTATTTATCCAAAGCCCCAAGAAAGTATTTGAGCGCAGTGAGCTCCTGGATAAAATATGGGGAATTAATTTTGATATCGGATCAAATGTCGTTGATGTATATGTTAATTACCTGCGGAAGAAGATCGAGAAGGTAACGAGCAAAAAAGCCATTCATACCGTTATCGGAATGGGGTATGTGTTAAAAATCGAAGATTGAATAGATTAAGAATACTGAATAGGTTAAAATGAATAATTACAATAGGAAGCTCATCTATCTCATAACAATTTTAGTAATATATGTCAGCTGTTTCGTAGGCTTTATCTTTTACTCCATCACAAACTTTGCATTCACCGATTTTTATAAACGGCTGGATCTGCGAAGAAATATTGCGGCAGAAAAGTTCCTTAATAGTAAATCTGCTTCGCAAACAGATCAATGGAGCCTGGATTTTATAGAAAATCTGAACAATCAGCATGAATTTTTGGTGGAATTTGATAAGAATGGAAAAATTGTTCAGAGCCAGGGCTTCTATACTGAATTGTGGGATAAAATAAACAAGACCGGAACATCAAATTTTAAAGCAGGTCACCAATTTTATTCGACAAAGTATTTTACAAAAAACAACAAGCATTATATCGTCGGTGCATCGGCGGAAAATTATTTCTATACCCATCATCTGGCCTATTTGCGTAATCTGCTTATTATTAGTCTGATTTTGGGTATTCTTTTTATTTTGGTGGTTTCTGTCTTTATGAAACGTTCATTTCTAAAACCTATTCTGACCATGATGAAGGAGGTTCAACAGATTGGTTCTGAGAATCTCGATAAACGCCTGGATGAAGAAAAATATAAGGGTGAACTTCATGATCTTGCGTTTACATTCAACAGCATGTTGACACGTTTAGAAACCTCTTTTGAAACCCAGAAAAATTTTATCAGCAATGCTTCACACGAATTGAATACTCCCCTGACCTCAATAATAGGGCAGGCTGACTTAGCGCTGTCCAAAGAAAGAACAGTTGAGGAGTATCAACGTACCTTATGTAAAATTATAGAATCTGCGGAACATTTAGAAAAAAAGACCAAGGCGCTTTTGATGTTGGCCCGCACTGGTTTTGTGAGCAATTCGACAACATTTAATCCTGTTCGTATAGACCAGATTGTTATGGATGCTGAGTTGACTGTTAAAGCCATCAATGACAAATTTAAAATTACGACAGATTTTAGTTTGCTGCCCGATGACAGTATGCGACTCAAAGTCAATGGAAATGCTATTTTACTCCAGCTTGCGTTATCCAACATTATTAGTAATGCCTGTAAGTACTCCTCCAATAGGACTGCATATATTGCCTTGGGCGCATTAAACAATAAAGTGTTTATCCTTATAAAAGATAAAGGTATTGGGATCCCGTCAAACGAATTAGGATATATTTATGATCCTTATTTTCGAGCCTCCAATACCAATGGAATAGACGGATACGGCATTGGCCTGCCCTTAGCAAGAAATATTATTAAGCTCCACGGTGGGACATTGAAAGTCAATTCCGTCGTTGGGGAAGGCACAACGGTAGAGATTGAATTGCCAACCTACATTCGGTTTTAATGCCATTTTAATTTCCATGTTATTTTTAATCCCATTTTAATAAGTCTCTTAAAATTCTAATGAAAAGCTAATTCTAGCTTCATTCCGTTGCCATGTGCGCCCATTAACTTTGTTAAAAAATAATTGGGCATGGCAAAAGCGAAACGAATATTGATTCCAAGTGATTTTACAATCGATTCACTTTTTTTTGTAATCCATAGTATTGAGCAATCAACAGCTGAGCAGCTTGACGTCATTTTGGTTTATGGAAATAAAAGTAGCACTTCAATCAGTGAATTATTGGGAATCACACTAGAGGATCAACTCAATGACCTTCAGTCAGAGGATTTTTTGAAAGCTTGCCAAATGATCTGCCACCGATATGAAAACCGTAAACTGAATATCTATGCAGATATTATCGGTGCCGACAATTCCAATTATTTACATCATTATCTGCGTGGAGCGCGAATTGACGAGATCAAGATTCCAACAGATTATCAATTTGAAAAAAGAACAAGACATTTCTTTGATGTTGGACAGGCTTTGTTACGGCTCAATGAAAGTAAGCGTAAACATGTCGCCATTGTCGAAAAACCGGCAACGCACAAAACCGGAGGAAATGTCTTAGCGGATTTATTTTTTAACAAACAATGGGATGTTAACTATTAAAAGAAAAATACTGGCAAGATTCAACTTTGTCTTTTTAGCATTGTTGCTTTTTGGGGCATCAGCGATGGTCATGCTTTATGAAAACCCCGAACGCCTTTTAGAGGGAGAGTGGGAAGAACAGGGCTGGTACTTTGAAAAGGTGGAGAAATCACCAACCTTCAAAAAACAGGCGATTATCCATGAAGGAATCAAAGATGCCGCCATCGCGCATTTGCCGCCATTACAGGATGGCCTATGGCATTTTGAAAAATTAGGCCAAAAGAATTTGGTGGCCCACCACAAGGATAAGCAGTATAACTGGTTTTTGAAAGGAAGGGGACATATCCTTGAGCTGCGAAAAAATAATGAACTCGTGGAAAGTTTTGTTATACAGAAACTGAACAAAAATCAGCTGGTTCTACATCTCAATCTGGATATGCAGACCAAGGGAATAGCACGTATCGTACTGAAAAAAGGAGGAAAGGAAGAATATGCTAAGAAAATATAGCAATCATAGGACAATTCAAGACAATATAAAACTAGGCGGACTAACGGCATTTTCTGCCGGTATGGTCAACGTCGCTTCAGTTATTGTATTTTTTTCCTTTACATCTAATGTAACAGGATATTATGCTGTTTTTGCACAGGAGATCGCGAAAGGAAACTGGTATCAAGGTGCTGTCGTTTTGTTTTGGATATTGTTGTTCCTCATTGGAAGCATGTTTTCCAACCTGATTATCATTCATGGTAAGGGAAAGTTCAGCGCATACCTGACCCATTCTATACCCTTGGTGCTGGAGATATTAAGTATTTTGTTTGTCGGGATATATCTCGACGTGTTCTACGAAGATTCACTTAAGGAGACTGAAATATTGGTTGGGGCATTATTATTTGCGATGGGCTTACAAAATGGACTTACTGCAAGTATATCCAATTCTGTTGTGAAAACCACCCATTTGACTGGATTGACGACCGATCTAGCGATACTAATATCCATGTTCACAAAAGAAGCCAATAGAAGCAATAAAGATTTAGTGGATAAGTTTCATTTGTTACTGACCATTGTCACAAGTTATTTAATGGGAGGACTACTCAGTGGAATATCCTTTAATTACTTGTCTAATAAAACATTTTATGTAGTTTGTTTTGTTTTGCTTATCATAGGTTTATATGATCATTATAAACTATATCTGCTTAAAAAACAATTTGTAAAACGTCATCGCGAGGAGTTGGTTGCCTAACTCTCTTGACGATAATAAAACAAGCTCC
The DNA here is from genome assembly GCF_047784615.1 of Sphingobacterium sp. NGMCC 1.201703. NCBI lineage: Bacteria > Pseudomonadati > Bacteroidota > Sphingobacteriia > Sphingobacteriales > Sphingobacteriaceae > Sphingobacterium > Sphingobacterium sp. NGMCC 1.201703. The sequence continues at coordinate 634,373 of NZ_JBLOHD010000001.1, forward strand.
ACCATAACAGCGTATGGTGGGGCTTATTTATATCATTTTATCCAGGTTGTAGGGGAAGTCCTCGTCCATCAGCTGTCTATAGTTCAGACAAAACTGCTGAAATTTAATGCGGGCTTCGTTGTGCAGATTTAAAGCAAACATCGCTCTCATTTCGGAGAATAATGCTTGCTCATTCAGCGGATCCAATAAGAATATCGTATGCGCGATCTCAATGCTTTTTTTATGCAGGTGTAAGAGGTCAGCCTTATGAAGTTCCGCCAGTAAAATGGGTAATAAATTCTGTTCAACCTCAGTCTTCAATGTATCAAACACAGGCAGATCCAGCCCCTGTAAGAATTTACCCCTTTGAATAATCTGAATTAACCTACTTTCATAAGCAGTCGAAGGGTTTGCCAGCAACTGTATATAATCTACATAATCACAATAAAATTCATCGCTATGTTCAATAAGGAATCTTCCCTGCTTGTATACGAGTTCAATTCCAGCAAATTCACTCAATACTTTTCGTAAATGATTGATAGTGACACCTCTTGAGTTCTTTACCTTATCTTCTGATTTGTCGGGCCACATGATCTGACTGAAATATGGTGAACTAATACCGGCACTGTTCGACAGAATAAGACAAAATGCCTGTTTCAGTTTTGTACTGAACAAATGGGAGATATCACGTTTGTTGCGGTCAAAAGCGCGGAATTCACCAAATAGAAAAATAGCGTTGGCATGTACAAACTCGTCTTTTTGTATTGTTTGTAGGATTCCAGTATCTGCTATCGCTGGAACCTCGAGGGCTCCTTTTTCAGTTATGCTTGCTATTTTTCGCTTTTGCCTGCCTCGCTGCCAAAAGAAATACATACCGATTCCACAGGTAGCAGATGCCAATAGTATAAATAATAGTCTGCGGTTTGGTCCGGATGAAGGGAAGCTATTTAAATCATCAGAACTTACTGGTATCATATTTAAGGAATAAACCTTTAATGTCGACTGTATATCATCCTTTGATTCTTGTACCAGTACCAGAAGCCTACCTAATTGTTGATCATAATAAAGTTGGGCATGGGTACTTATTTTATCTGAATAGATCGGAACAGAGTCCCCTAGGATATCAAAACTTCCATCTTTGACAGAAAAGCGATACAATTGAATATTGGACTTGGTTAGATATTCCGGATAACATAAGGCGTAAAAGTGGCTGCTATCGGCGAACACCAAACCACGGGCAGGTACGATATGCTTATCCTTCCAAAGAACATCCCATTTTTTTGTAATTTCCTTGGTGTCCAAATTTATCTGGTAGAAATCATAGAGGTATTTTCGGCCTACAATATGCTCCCCGGATTCATTTCCCATACCTCCAAAGATATAAGCGATTCGATTATTGCTCCCTTGGCCAGCCGAAAGAAAATAGCGTGGCAAAATTTTATCGCCTTTCCATCCGTCAACGATTTGCCATTTGCCGGAATCTAAATCGTATCTATTAAACTGCCCACTATAGGCCATGTTTCCATAGCCACCGAAAATATAGAGTTGTCGCTGTTGTGCATCATAAAAAGAACCGTGATGATTCAGTTCTTTCTTCATCAGCTCGTCACTTTCCACCGTCCATTCGAAAGTTTCCAGATCAAGGCTGGCTACCGTAGGACCTTGATAGGGCTGAGTATAGAAAAGTTCATAGACATACAGTTTATTTGTCGTAGCGTCTATAAAATTGTTTGCTAAAACCAATTTTACGGGACATGGTTTCTGAAATGCTCGTTTGTTTGTCTGATTGGTCTTTACGTTGTATATGGTTATAGAATCCTGATTGAAATAATAGATCTCTTTGGTCTGTTGATTGTAGTTGGAACCAGCTTGTGAGAAGGAACTGCTTGCAAAGAGATTTTTCCATTTGTAAGAATCCACAATGAGCCAGTTAGGGTTTGTAGCGGAACCATAAGCAACCCCATTTTCATCATGTACGACATTACCTTTGCTTTCTTTTAATGGGAATAAATAGCTTTTAGCTGTATTTCCAATCTGTACATTTTTGATAGACATGGCCGGAACATCGATCAGATAGTCACTTTTTCCAAAAATCACTTGAGGACTATACTGAGAGGGCAGTTTCACTTTTGGCGATTGAAAAATCTGGTTTTGTATCTGAAGCTTAAATAATTCCTTTTGCAGGTCAAAAGTCAACTGAATCGTGATCCATTCCTCCTTGAATAATTGCTGTTGATTTATTTTTGCGATGATTAGACTGCTTTTACCTTCTTCATTCAGACGGAAAATACAATTACCGGCCTCCTCATCGTAAAATAAATTGTAAACTGTGTTATTGTCTTTATTCTTGACACGGAAAATATTGCCTAACGAATTTGATGAATAAATAGAAAGCTGAAATTTTAGCGTAAACTCCTGTTCAAACGAAATTGCCCTTTTGTCAAATAACTCGTAGGAGCTGCGTTTGTCTATAGGCTCATGTCCACCTCTAAATTTGAGACCCTGGGATTGGGAAAGTCGAGGAATTAAAAGCAAAAAAATAATATATAATATACAGGGTCGCATAGCGCAATCAAAAAACTTAAACCAATAGTTATCGACAAAGACCTATTCACAATAATTTGTCAGCTGCCGGCTTTTTATGAAATATAGTAACGGTTAGTATATCCCTTATCAAATATCTTACAGGACTTAAAAGTATGCAAAAAAAAGCGCTCAGTAAAATAAAAGCTGTGTTACAATTGCTGTCTGTATTGATTTCACAAACAATGGGAACTGAGGAAATAAAGTAGCGGGTTATCGTTTTATTTTTGCATTTTAACCCAATTTTAACCCAAAAATTAATCAGTCAGCTTTACCTTGCGTTAGAATTCCTGCCGATATTTTCGGTAGAGATTCGAACTAATTATAAATCGAAATCTTACTTATGAAAGTCTTTAAAAAGCTGCAATTTATTTTTGTTGCTTCCGTAACCATGGTAATGGTACGGCAGGTTCAAGCTGAAACCCAAATTCCTTTTTCCGTTGACAATATCAAAAGCGATCAAGCTCTGCAGGTGCAAAACCTGGTGCGTGCGATGGCGCTCTTGGACCGGTCAATGGAAGTTTATTTCTCCGCAGACGGAAAGTCTATGCATCGTTTCTACAATCCCGATACGGAGGTGCGCTCGGAGGAAAAGGCAAGTGTGTGGATGTACTCTGCTTCGATAGAGGCTGTCAATGCAATCTTACATGGACTTAAAGCTCAAAAGGAAAGAGGAAATCATAACCAATTTGACAAACATTACAAGCGGTATATGGATTTATTGGCTCAACTTCACGAAAATGCCGCTTATTATTTAGGAACATTTAATCTTGTTTCTTTTACACAGACCAGAGACTGGACAGTTTATGCTGTGGATCGTGCTAAGGCAAAGGGGGCCGCAAATGTAACTGGGGTATTAAATGTTTATGACGATCAAATGTGGCTAATTCGGGAACTGATTGAAGCCTATCACCTGACAGGAAAAGAGCGCTATTTAAAGGAGGCAGAATACCTAACCACCTATGTATTGGATGGCTGGGACTGCACACTAGATGATCAGGGCAATGAAAATGGTGGAATTCCCTGGGGACCAGGCTACGTGACCAAACATGCCTGTAGCAATGCGCCCATGATCAGTTCATTGGTGTGGCTACATGAAATCTATAAGAAAAAGAACGATCAGATCACATACAACTATATTGATGCCGGAGATAGGCAGTCGCGTCGTTCTAAAATGCTGCGAAAAGCTGATTTTTATTTGGATTTTGCTAAAAGGATTTATGATTGGCAAAAAGATCATTTATTGAACAGTAAAGGTGTTTACGATGATATGATGGGGGACTGTTATCCCGATTGCAGTATTGTCTATGAAATCGTCAATGGTATAAAGTATCGCAAAAATACCCAATTAAAGAAAGCCGTTGGAACCTCATTTTCCTATAACAGTGGAACCATGATTTCTGGCGCCGCTGATCTGTACCGGGCGACCCGATCTAAGGTCTATTTGGAGGATGGAAAGAAGCTGAGCGATGCCAGTTTTCAATACTTTGCCAAATTAGGTTCACAGGTACCGGCACATTACACTTATGCTTCCGATGGGTTCAATAATTGGTTTAACGGCGTATTACTAAGAGGATTTTTTCAGATTTCTCCAGTCTTCGACAAAGCTGGACATTATATGGACTCATTCCAGCAGAATTTGGATTACGGATATGCCCATTTTTTACGTTCCGGTTTATTGCCGCCAGATCTTCTTGGTGGATGGCATATAGACAAAGACAAAAATAACCTGGAGGGAATGTTCATGTTCACTTATGCGGCACAGTATGCAATGTTGTCCCAATACCAGATCGAAAAATAGCGAGATCGACGTCAACAATTGTGATACCAAAAAAAATACCAATAAAACCAGGCTTGCGAGCCTAAAAAATACATCAGATAGCTTAATCACTATTTAAAACCAAATTATAAAGATGAAAAAGGATTTAGGGAAATCAAGGCGGCGACTGAGCACACTGCTTGTGCTGATGGCGCTGGGTATTCCGTCCATAAGTTGGGCGCAGCAGAAAAATGTCAGCGGAAAAGTGCTGGATAGTAACAATAAGCCTATCGCTGGGGTGACGGTTTCTGTTCAGAATGCGGGCACACGTATAGAAACCACAACCAACGCAGATGGTAGTTATACGATCGTAGTTCCGGAAGGGAAGAAGCTTTTATTTAAATCGTTAGGTTTTAGTGCGAAGGAAGAGATTACAGATGGGAAAACCACAATTAATGTTGTTCTTGAAAACGATGATACACAATTGGAGACTGTTGTTGTCGTCGGTTACGGTACACAGCGGAAGCAATCGCTGACTGGTGCTATTGCATCCGTAAAGGGAACTGAAATGAGGCAGACAAAGAATGAAAATCCACAAAATATGCTGACTGGCCGTGTGGCTGGTGTACGCGTATGGCAGAAAAGTGCAGAACCAGGTACCTATAGTGCAAATTTCGACATTCGTGGGCTTGGCGCTCCATTGGTCGTGATCGACGGCGTACCACGGACAAGCGAAGATTTTCAGCGCCTGAATCCCAGCGATATTGAAGATGTTTCGGTATTAAAAGATGCTTCAGCTGCCATCTATGGTGTACGATCCGCAAATGGTGTGGTATTGGTTACAACCAAAAAGGGAAAAGAAGGGAAGACCACAGTCAGCTATAATGGCTCCTATACTTTCCAAAAGCCTTCCGGTATGCCGGTATTGGCCGATGCGATTAGTGCTATGACGATTTACAATGAGAAATCCATGAACAACATTAATGGAGGAAGTCCCGTGTATACCGAAAAAGATTTTGAAGATTTTAGAAATGGAACAAGACGCTCGTCGGATTGGACCTCATTGGTCTTTTCAAAATATGCGCCGCAGACACAACATGACGTCAGTTTTTCGGGGGGAAGCAATAAGGTGCAGTACTACATTGGTGGTGGCTATTCCTATCAACAAGGCTTCTTTAAATCGGGTGATCTCAACTACAATAAATACAATTTGCGTTCGAATATCTCAGCAGAATTGGCCAAGGGATTGAAATTGGATCTGAACATCAGTGGGATGGCCGATCAGCAAAATAGCCCTTACACAAGTTCGGTTGACATTATTAGAAACTATTGGAAACAGGGCATGTTGTTTGCCGCGTATGCTGATCCCGAAAATACCCTGTTAAATTATGAAGGGTTGGATTTGGAGCAAAATACCGTAGCGATGATGGACGCGGATATTTCTGGTTATCGCAAATTCAAAAAGAAAACCTTTCAGTCCTCAGCTGCATTGAATTATGACCTGAGTAATTTATCTCCGATTCTTCAAGGGTTTTCGGCAAAGGCATTGATTGGTTATGATTACCGTGCAGATAACAATTCTATGTTCAGAAAGGAATATTATCAATATGCCTTCAATAAAACGACCAATAAATATGATCAGAAACTCTATAATTTGAGTAGCCCAAATCAAATGAAACGGGAGTTTTTTGATAAACAACAGGTTTTAGGTCAATTGATATTGAATTACGATCGCACCTTTGGCGATCAGCATAAAGTATCAGGACTTGTGGGATGGGAATCACAAAAGAACGATGGCGATAACTTTTATGGGCTGAAAAATCTTGCCTTCGGTTCCGATCAATTGCTCGCTGGTGTAGAAGATGGTCAGATGACTTCCATGTATGGTGGTATCAGTGACTATTACAATGAAGCCAAGTCAGCGCTATTCGGACGGGTTAATTATGATTTTGCAGGCAGATATATTGCCGAATTCCAATTTAGATATGACGGCTCCTCCCGTTTTGCTAAAGGGCACCAATGGGGATTTTTTCCCTCGGCTTCTTTGGGGTGGCGGATATCCGAGGAACCATTTTTCAAATCTATTGAGGCGCTTTCCTTTGTCAATCAACTAAAATTTCGAGGTAGCTATGGTGTGCTAGGGGATGACTTATCCTCTTCTTGGGATTTTGGTTGGGTACCCGGCTATGTTTATCCTGCGACGAGCGGAAATGCTGAAAATGGCTACAATAATCAATATGCGCCAGGATACATTTTCGGGGATAAATACATTACCGGGGTAAGTCGAAAAGCCATTGCCAATGAATTAATTACTTGGTATAAAGCGAAAACCTTCAATGTTGGTTTAGATTTCGAAGGATGGAATGGACTGTTTGGTTTTACATTGGATTATTTTGAACGCACGCGATCGGGACTATTTCAACGTCGTACGAGTGAATTTCCAACCGTAATTGGCGCTACGGCTCCGATGGAAAATGCCAATAGTGATCGCCACATGGGATTGGAATTGGAATTGAAACATCGCAATAAAATCAATGATTTCTCATATAATGTTCGAGCTATAGCTACTGTGACCAGAAATAAGTACTTGACTGCTGTTCAAAATGGCCCCTATAGAAATTCGTACGACCGTTGGCGCAATGACAATTTCAACAATAGATATCAAGGGATTCAATTTGGTTATGAATCGGCTGGAAGATTTGAGAATTGGGAAGATATCTGGAGCTATCCGATTTATAAGGAACGTGATGTGTTACCCGGAGACTATAAATACCTGGACTGGAATGGTGATGGCGAAATAAATGGTCAAGATGAACATCCTTTTGCCTTTGATCAGACTCCATGGCTTAACTATAGCATGAATCTCGAAACAGCTTATAAGAATTTCGATATGAATATATTGTTTCAGGGATCGGCTTTGGGTTCGATGGAATACAAAGAACCGCTTTATGCGATCTGGGGATCCAATGGTGGCGGAACCTTAGAGCAGTACCTTGATCGTTGGCATCCTGTAAATCCCATGGCTGATCCTTATGATCCAGCGACAGAATGGGTGAAAGGCTACTATGGATTTACGGGTAGATATCCAAAATCAAATTCTGAATTCAATCGCGTCAGTACAGCGTATTTGCGCTTAAAAAGTATCGAATTGGGCTATACCTTTTCAAATTTAAAACCTTCGTCATCCATGCGTCTCCGTGTTTATGCCAATGCCTATAATTTATTCACGATTACAGGTGTGCGATTTGTAGACCCGGAGCATCCGGATGATAACCTAGGTCGTATGTATCCATTGAATAAGACTTATTCACTGGGTTTATCACTTACTTTTTAGCATTCATTAAAAACTATTACAATGAAAAAAATACTCATTATACTATCATTAGTTGGCTCAATCGGATTTACAGGTTGCGCTGATCTAGATATTACACCTAAAAATATTGTAACGGATCAAGACCTATTGAATACACCAGCAGGTATGGATATTTATATGGCCAGGATGTACAGTTTAATGCCTTTTGAAGATTTCAAATACATGGCACAATGGGGGATTGAATTCAACGGCTGGCTGGCTGCCATTGGCATTGAAGGAACGGGAGAAGCTGTGACCAGGGATGGCATTAGTACATCTTTTACAGGTGAAAGGACTGCTTATTGGGGAAGAGCATTCGAATTACTTCGCGATGCAAATCATCTAATTGAAACCCTGCCCAATTACAAGGATAAATTTTCAGAAGAACTTTATAATCATTATCTGGGCGAAGGATATTACGTTCGGGCAACAGTATTTTACGCCATGGCGCGACGTTTTGGAGGGATACCTTTGGTGACGAAAGAACTACAATATCCGAATACCTTGGATAATCTGGAAATACCTCGTTCCAGTGAGGAAGACACCTGGAATCAGATCTTGAAAGATTATGATGAAGCCATTAAGTTACTCATGGCAAAGAGTCCCAAAACAGGATATTCCAATAAGTTCGTAGCCCTTTCTTTTAAATCCGAAGCTATGCTCTACGCAGGAAGTGTGGCCAAATACAACGAAACTGTTTCTGGTCGCTTGACAGGCCTCGGAAGAAAAACTGGTGTACGGGTTATCGGTTTCGATGCCGCTAGAGCAAAAACAGCTTCGCAAAAGTATTTTGCAGAAGCTTATTCGGCTGCACGGCAGGTGATGACAGCAGGGGGCTATTCACTTTATAAAAAGAAATGGGCAGCGAACGATAAAGAAGCACAATATCAAAATATGGTGGATATGTTTAGTGATCTCAGTAGTCCTGAAAATATCTACGTCAAAGAATATGTCTATCCAACGTTGACACATAGTTTTGATGCCTTTAGCTCACCTTTCACATTCAGATCTCCACTTTCTGCGGGTACCTGTCCTACCGTAGATTTTATGGAGTTGTTTGATGGATTTGACAAGTATCCGGATGGAACAGTCAAAGTGACTACTGGACAAAGCAACAGGGAAGGGGAATATAAGCTGTATGACAAACCAATGGATTTCTTTAAAAATGCGGAGCCTAGATTACGTGCCTATGTTATTTTCCCGGATGATATCTTCAAGCAAAGAAAAATGGATATACGAGCAGGGGTTTATACTGGTCAAACTCCTATAAAGCCTCTGTTTACAGATTATTCTTATGCAACAGCTGACACGCGCTATCAACAGTTGGGGGCCTACACAGGATCACCAAAAAACTTGTATCTGAGCCCAAGAGATGGTAGCGGACAACAAACAGTGGATTACAATGGACAAAAAATGAATGCCGCTGGCAACGAAGGACCATTCTTTGATAATGGTGAAGCAACCTTAACAGGCTTTTATGTACGTAAATGGCTCAATACAAATCCAGCCAAAGAAGTTGGAGAAGGAAAATCTGACCAACCTTTTATTTTGATGCGTTACGCGGAGGTATTATTGAATGCCGCCGAAGCAGCCGTTGAACTCAAAATGTTGGGCGCTAGTCCGGCAGATGGAAGCGACCTGCTGCAAACAGCGACGACTGCGGTCAATGAAATTCGTACTCGTGCAGGAGCAGATCTTTTGGTAGGTACGATTTCAGGAGATAATACAGGCCGAGATATTGTTCGAAAAGAACGTCGCAAGGAACTAGCATTTGAACATAAAGCGAAATGGGATTTGCGCCGTTGGCGCGTACTGCATTTTGAAGGACGCGACGGTTTCTGGGGAACACAAAAGGATAAAAATCTATATAGTAACAACGAGAACTTTAGGTTCAGGGGACTGTATCCGTTTTTTTCCACAGCAACAGGGAAATACTTCTTTGATGCACGCTTCCAATGGGTAAGTACCAAAACATTTCGATACACACCTGTAGACTATTATTTTGAAATACCAGGCGACGAAGTGGCTAAAAGTCAGGTAATAGATCAGCAGCCTAATCGATAGACAAGAAATTGTGCTGAGCATATTAATGTCCCAGCACAGCTTGTCGGGAAGGAGTGAAATTTAATAAAACAATAACTGGTGGAAAAAACGAAAGTATCGGAGGTGGAAATAAATCCCAAAAGTCCGGGCCACCACTAAACGTATAATAAATGAAAAATAGCATTTTAAGCGCACTGGGCATACTAAGTATGTTGAGTTCGTGTAGTCTTTTTGAGGCAGATAACTACGAAGCCCCCTCTGTTGAATTGAAGGGTATAGTAGTCAACGCGCAAACGGGCGAACCTGTATTGACAGATCAGGGAAGTGAAGGTATCCGTGTTCGATTGACCGAGCTTAGTTGGGGAGATAATGTGGAGCACAATCCTGACTTCTATTGCATGCCCGATGGAACATTCCAAAATACAAAATTGTTTAAGGGGAATTATAATATCACCGTAGATGGTCCATTTATTCCTTTGGTACGCACAGACGGAGACGGTAAGGTACTGTCAGACGATAGCAAAAATATGGAGCTGAATGGTTCACATGACATAAAAATGGAAGTTCACCCTTTTCTTAAAGTGGAATGGGTGGGTGATCCAGTGGTTGAAAATGGAAAGATAAAAGCGAAAGTCAAGGTTACCCGTGCCGTAACTGAGCAGTTTTTCCGCGATAAGATCGAGCCACTGGGAAATTACAATCCAGATTTTTTAAATGTTACAGATATACAGCTCTTTGTTAGCTATTCCGCTACGGTTGGGTATCGCGCACGAGATGAACGCTGGTCAAGCAAAATCGAATACAATGGCGACAGCTTTAAGACTAAGTTAGGGCAGGTTATTGATATTGTGTCCACTGGCGAAATTCCGAAAGGACGTACGGTCTTTGTTCGTGCAGCCTCCCGTATCAACTATGATACTCCGCGTGGAACGGGCAATCGTAGGTGGAACTACAATGCAGCCAAACGGGTGGATATCCCATAAGAGAATCAATACACATGTTGAACCGTCCTGTTTAAGGCCTCATGGATGAAAATGAATCTTAAACAAGGACGGCTCCATTTGAGCAAATCATAAAAGGAACCAATCCGCTTATTTAAAATAACAATTACGGATGCTCAATCAATAATTATTTCTAGGTGAAAAATAAACAATAGATTATGATAAAAACGAATATACTCGCTTTATTGTTGCTGGCAACGTTCACAGCGACCGCCCAAAAAGGAGATCCTGTAAAGACGACCTTTCAGAGCTCCCGAGAATGGCGTCCGACAATTGACAACCGTGCAGATGCTGTCATGATATATGGAACAGGGGGAAACCCTTCCGACAAATCCCGAAAAATTCCGTTTGAGGAACGGGTAAAATCCTGGCGTGATAGGGGATATATTACACATTTTATGACGGGTATTGCCTGGGGGGAGTATCAGGATTATTTTACGGGAAAATGGGATGGAAAAATGCACCTGGATGAGGGACAAGTTGATGTAAAAGGTGATACCATCTGGCATGGTCACATGGTTCCCTATATTGTCCCGACTGAAAATTATTTGAAATACATCAAGGAGATGCATGTCAAACGTGTTATTGATGCGGGAATTGATGCCATTTTTATGGAGGAACCCGAATTCTGGGCAAGGGCAGGTTATAGCGAATCATTTAAGAAGGAATGGAAAAAGTATTACGGTTTTGATTGGCGCCCACAGCACGAATCGCCTGAGAATACCTACTTATCCAATAAATTAAAGTACGCTTTGTACCTCAATGCACTGAATGAAGTCTTTACTTACGCCAAAGCCTATGGGAAAACCAAAGGGATGGATGTAAAATGTTATGTGCCCACACACTCGTTGATCAATTATTCACAATGGATGATTGTCAGTCCTGAGGCAAGCTTGGCCTCGCTACCCTGTGTCGATGGATATATCGCACAGGTATGGACGGGGACTTCACGTGAACCCAATTATTTTAATGGTGTGGCGAAAGAACGTGTTTTCGAAACGGCATTTTTAGAGTACGGCGCAATGGAATCCATGACCGCACCGACCGGAAGAAAGATGTTTTTTCTGACGGATCCGATCGAAGATTGGCCTCGTGACTGGGCAGATTACAAGAAAAATTACCAAGCGACTTTTACCGCGCAGCTTTTATATCCGAATATTGCCGATTATGAAGTCATGCCCTGGCCGGAACGTATCTATGAGGGATTGTATAAAACAAGTGCCAAGAGTGACCAAAAAGAAAAAATACCACGACATTATTCGACCCAGATGCAGGTGATGATCAATAGTCTGAACAGCATGCCCAAAACGACCAGTAAAGTGTCTGGGTCGACAGGGATAAGTGTCCTGTTGGCAAATTCACTGATGTTCCAGCGTTTCCCGACACATGCCGGATACGACGATCCACAATTGGCCAATTTTTACGGACTTGCTCTTCCTTTCTTAAAACGTGGTGTTCCCGTTAAAACAGTTCACCTGGAGAATTTGGCTGTCAAAAATGCCTTAGCTGAGACAAAGGTGCTGTTGATGTCGTATTCTAACATGAAGCCCTTGGCTCCCGAGGCCCATCAGTATCTTGCGGATTGGGTAAAAAATGGGGGCGTACTTATATATTGTGCGACGGATCTCGATCCCTTTCAATCTGTACAGGAATGGTGGAATACAAATGGCAACCAATATCAAAGACCATCAGATCATTTATTTGAAAAAATGGGCTTGCGGGACGGAATGGCTAAGGAGGGGCAATATAACTACGGGAAAGGCACTTTCTATGTTTTGCGTTCAGATCCCAAAGAATTTGTTGTCAAGCCGAGCAACAGTCAGAAGCTGTTGAACCTGACTAAAAGTCTTTACGAAGCTAAGGGCAACTCCGGGAAACTTCAATTTAAAAACTATTTTACGTTGACAAGAGGTATTTATGACCTGATCGCTGTATTGGATGAGAGTGTAAGCAATCAGCCTTATCAGGTAAAGGGGAATTTAATCGATCTTTTTGATCCGACTCTACCGATTGTTACTTCCAAAAATATCCAACCGAATGAACAGTGCCTGTTTGTCAATATAGATCGTGTTGCAAATAAACAAAAACCGCAGGTATTGGCATCGGCAAGTCGTATTTACGATGAAAAATCGAGCGGCCATCAATACTCATTTACAGCCAAAAGCCCCATCAATACTACAAACATTTCGCGGATATTATTACCCGGCAAACCCAAGAGTCTTGTCGTGGATAAAAAGGAAGTTTTTGCAGAAGCAAATTGGGATACGAAAACAAAAACCTATCTGCTGGAATTTGAAAATAGCCCCGAGGGTGTATACGTGGATATCAAATGGTAGCATGTTAGATCGCTTGAATTTTAGTATGATGAAAGAGCGTGTGCTGTCCATTTAAAAAGGAGGATATAAAACGCGATGCGGTAAACTTGGGACGAAATAAGCCTTAGTTCCCATATTAGATTTCAAAAAAACCAGATTCACTCTAATCTGGTTTTTTTGTGAACAACTGAATTCAGAATACCAGTCTGAACCTTTTTCAAGGCAGGTTCTTTGCGATTGTTTCAATCAGATAGCTACAATGATCCGCGGTTAAAATTTTAAGTTCGAAGGAGAGTACATCTTTAACGGAAATCGAGATTCTAACCGGAGCTATCATCCGAAAAGAATATTATTTCGATTGCGATTCCTGGAATTCTGTTGGGCTTAGTCCAAATTGTTTTTGGAAATTTCGGGAAAAATGTGTCGCCGAGCTATAGCCTAATAAATTGGAAATTTCGTAGACCTTGTATTGTCGTAAACTAAGCAGTTCCGCCGCTTTGCGGAGCCGGGTAAGATTGATTAGCTCATTTGGCGAAAGGCTCGACACCATATTGATTTTTCGATACAGTGTTGGTCTACTCATGCAGAGTATATCCGCCATTCTATCGACATTAAATTGCGGGTCGTCCAAATGTTGCATAATGATTTCCTCTATCTTGAGCAGGAAATCCTGATCGTTTTGGTTCTGTCCGATTTGCTGGATTTGAGACATCGGATTCTTGATGAAAAATTCCTTGACTTTAATCCTGTTTTTTAGCAAGCTGGCAATTTGTGCCCGTAAAAATGCAGGCGAAAAGGGTTTTTCGATGTACGCATCAGCGCCATATTCTAATCCTTGAATCTTTGATTCGATGCTGTTTTTTGCTGTTAATAGAATAACAGGAATATGTGCGTAAGCGATATTTTCTTTAATTTTTTGGCAGAGTTCATAGCCATCCATCTCGGGCATCATCACGTCGCTTATGATCAAATCAAAGTATTCAGATGCAAGTAGATCCAAGGCCTCATTTCCATTTGTACTGGTGGTGATATGGTAATCTTCATTGAGGTCGTCTGCAATAAATTCAAGTAATTCAGCATGGTCATCTACCACTAATAAATTGGCTTTTGCATTCATAATTATTGGTTTGAGTTGTGGTTTAGCGGTAAAGTTAGGCGGAATACATTCCATTGAAAATTTTCAACATCATACACTAAACTACCCTGATGTTTTAAGACCAGGGATCTTGTTAACGCCAGGCCTAAACCACTTCCTGGAATGTTCTTGTTTTGTTTTAAGCGATTGAATGGTTCGAAAATTCTTTCCCTTTCCTCCGAAGGAATTAATCCACCGTCGTTTTTCACCGTCAATATAGCAATATTTTTCTGTTTATCCAGCTCTAAATTCACTTCAATGACCTGTGATGAGTATTTTAGGGCGTTATTGAACAGGTTATAACAGATCTTTTCGAAAGCATCTATCGCAACGGATCCAATGATGTCAGGAGTAATGAAAACCTGCATACTTTTTCCTTGCGCCTGAATGGTGACGCCAAAATCGTTGCTGATTTTTTGCACCGTCTGGCTAATATTTGCCAGCTCAAAATGTAATTTAAAACCTTCGGTTTCGACCTGTCTAAAATCCAGTAACTCATTACTGAGTGCAATTAGTTTTTCCGTATTGTTCTGCATGGTCAAAAGCAGCTTATCTGTTACCGGATTGTGTTCGACTTTGTCCATGAGTTTTTCCAAAGGTGCTTTAATCAATGTTAATGGTGTACGTATCTCATGGACTACATCCGTATAAAAATTGATTTTCGCTCGATAGAGCTCCTGTTCCCGAAGATTCTGCACCGTGAGCAAATGTTGTCGGTTACGTTGTTTTATCTTTTCATTAAAATGATAAATAATAAATATAATCAGGCCAATGAGAATGAGCGCATAACAGATATACGCTGGTATGCTTGCCCAGATAGGCGGCAGAATAACAATTTTAAGACTTGCAGCAGTGGGGATGACATTTCCATTGGGATCTTCAGCTTTGACGGTAAAAACATAACTTCCCGGTGCAAGCTTAGTGAAATACACCCGTTGATTACCGGTGATATCAACCCAATTGTTATCAAGACCTTCCATCTTATAGCTGTAATGGACAGAATGGGGGGCCTGATAATGAAGTGCCGCCACATCGAGACTAAACGACGATTCATCATGTTTCAATTGAATCTTATCCGTAAATAAAATGGATTTCGAAAGGATATGCCCGTCTGTATACTGATTGATTGCTCTGTTATTGATGTAAAGGTTGGTGACATAGATCGGGATCCGGGTATTGTAATTGATCTGATTGAGTTTTTTTGGATCGAAACGGATCAAACCATTGATTGTGCCAAAGTAAAAACGACCTTCGCCATCGTCAAATGCAGAATTGTAATTAAATTGAATGGAAGGTAGGCCAGATTCCAGGTTGAAAATCCTTTTTTTTCCATTCGATAAATGATAACGGACGAGCCCTTTGGAAGTACTTACCCAAAGATTGTTTTGCTGGTCTTCTAGAATCGCCAAGATCACATTACTGGGCATTCCTTCTTTTATACCAATCTTTTCAAAACCTTCACCTGTGGGAAGTTTTTTTGCCATACCTCCTTCTGTGGCAATCCAGATCTGTTTTTTAGAATCTTCAAATAGACTATTGATGCGGTTGTTGGGTAGAGAGCTCGGATTGTCCTTTTGATGCGTATAATGCTTGAGATCTCCATTATTGGGATTATAGCAATATAAGCCATCTCGCCAGGTACCCAGCCAGATATTTCCCTGTTTATCTTCAAGCACGGTCGTATAAAACATATATTCCGGAACGTTCCGTATCAAATGAAAGGATTTATTGGCGAAATCAAAACGATATAAACCTCGGGTGGAAGCTGCCAAAATTTCGCCCTTCGTAGTTTTATACAGGTAAAAGAGAAAATTACTCTGCAGCTCGGGATTCGGGGAACTATTTCGATCGATATGGTAAACAACTTTTTCTTGTATCGGATCGAAAATATCTAGGCCATTGACGAAAGTTCCGACCAATAATTTATTGGCATAGGGCAGGATGCCATGAATATTATTGTTTGCCAGATTTCCCTTTTTCTCAGAGAAATTTTGAATCTGTCCTGCACTGGGATCTAACTTGGACAAACCACCATTTTCGGTTCCGATCCAGACCTTGCCTGTCGGATCTTTGGTAATGATACGTACGACCGAACCTTTTAAGCTGCCGGGTTTGTCCTGAGGTAAAAACTTTTCGATAATGCTGTTGTTCTTGTGGTAGTAGTTGACTCCACCAAAGTACGTGCCGATCCAGATTCCTTGATCTTTGTCCTGCAGGATATTGTAAACTGCGTTGTCGGAAATACCCCATGGATTTTCCTGTTCTTTTTGAATATTGATAAAGCTCTGGTCAGCAATTTGGTAAATAAATAACCCTGATTCGGTCGCAAACCAATATTCAGTATCATTCGGCTGGAGGATATCGCGGACATAGAGAAATTGCTTGAGTCGGTCCGGACCAAGCATAGATTTTAAAGTTTTTCCCTTAAAATCGTAAACATAAACGCCAGATTTAGAGGTGCCGATCATGAGCTCTCCCTTACGGTTCTCCGTGATTTTTTCTATGCTGAACCAATCTTTTGAACCATATTTTACCTGAAAATCCAATAGGAGTGAGGATTTGTCCGCACGATTGATCTGGAAGATTTTACCTTCTGGAGTACCATAGAAGATGGTTCCATTTTTTGTGCAGCTTACAGCAGTAATATAAAGATCAGATGTGGTAATCTGTTTGATTTCATTGTTGATCAGATTGTGGTAGTAGAGCATCCCATTGGATATAAACCAGATCCTTTTTCTTTGGTCCGTAATGATAACGGGTACATCTGCATGCTCAAACTGTTTGTCTAATAACTTAAACTGTTCGTCGATGGGATTGTAACAATAGATCCCCTGATCGGTGCCAATCCAGATTCTTTTTTTGAAATCCTCTTTCAGGGAGATGATATTATTGCCTCCTAAACTATTCTTGCCAGAGGCCGAGGCATCAAAATGTTTGAAACTATTTCCATCAAAGCGATTTAGGCCGTCCTTTGTGCCAAACCAGAGAAACCCATAGCTATCTTGCATACTACAGATCACTGCATTATTTGAAAGCCCTTCATTAATCTGATAATGGTTGAAGTAATAGGGCTGTGCCTGGATCAGAAGAGGAAACAGCAACAAGAAAAATAGAAAACGGACCGGCTTTAGGTTGATCATGATCATTTGGTTATTGATACAAAATAGCTTAAAATTGAAACAATTTAATCCCCAAAAAAATAAAAAAAAATAGGATTTTAGTATTTGTATTGTAACCAATAAAATTATAAAAAATATAGAAAACAACAGGGTTGTCATTCAATAAAGATTATAAACTATTAAACCATAACAAATGAAAGGAAAATTGATGTTGCTGGGTATTTCTGGTATACTTAGCTATTATTGTCTGTCTTGTCAGCAAACGAATAGTTCAAAAACCAGCCCAAACGACACTGTCGCAGCCTTGATGGACACTTCATCATTTCGCACAACGATTGACACGAAAAAAGTCTATTTATACGAATTGACCAATAAGAATGGTGTACAGGCCTATTTTACGAATTATGGAGCGCGTCTAGTTGGTCTTTGGGTGCCCGATAACAAGGGGAAATTGTGTGATGTGGTTTTGGGGTTCTCGAAGGCCAGTGATTATAATAATCCGAAAGAACCATTTTTTGGAACAATTGTAGGGCCTTTTGGCAATCGGATTGCAAAAGGAAAATTTAAATTGGACGACAAGAGCTATAAATTGGCTGTGAATAATGGTCCGAATACATTACATGGCGGTTTTAAGGGCGTACATTTTGCGCATTGGATCTTAAAGAAAGCCGATCATTCATCCCTTACTTTCGCCTATACATTGCCAGATGGACAGGAAGGGTTTCCGGGAAATATTCAGATGGAAGTTACCTATACGCTGAATGACAACAATGAACTGATGATTGCTTATCGTGCCGAAACAGATAAAAAAACAGTCATTAACTTAACAAATCACGCTTACTTTAATCTGAATGGTGAGGGGAGTGGTACAATACTGGACCATCAACTTCAATTGTTTGCCAATCAATATACGCCTGTTGACAGTACATTGATACCTACCGGCCAATTGGTAGCAGTGAAAGCAACTCCTTTCGATTTTACTGCGCCCAAGGCGATCGGAAAAGATATCAATACCAATGATCAGCAGCTCAGTTATGGGAAAGGTTATGACCATAATTTTGTCTTGAACAAAGACAAGGAAGGCGAATGGTATAAAGCCGCTCATGTCGTAGGCGATAAGTCCGGTATTGTCATGGATATTTTGACGAGTGAACCGGGGATCCAATTCTATAGCGGCAATTTTATGAATGAGCAAGTGCAGTTGAAAAACGGGAAAAAGGATGCTTTCCGAACAGCTTTCTGTCTCGAACCACAGCATTTTCCAGATGCACCAAATCAACCCAAGTTTCCAACGACAGTTGTAAGTCCTGGGCAAGTTTATCAAACGAAATCCCTGTATCGTTTTTCGGTAAAATAATACATATTTATAATGATTGGTTTTGGAAGTACATCTCGATAGAGATGTGCTTTCTTCTATTGATACAAATAGGCAGTGTTTTGAGAAAAATCAATCATCCAACTCATTGATTAAAACTTAAATTTGGATAATCAGTTATAAAACTAATCAAGCCAATAATGACAAAAAAAATAGGTCTATTATCTTATTTAATTGGAATTTGTTTTCTCAGTTCGGCACAAAACAATGCTGTAATCGCTGTTGATCAGTTGCCGGTTGAAGGGAAGAATCTAAATTATATTAATAACCGTTTACCGCTAAAACAGAATGCGCTGCTGAAACTGCCCGTCGGTAGCATTGTTCCTCAAGGTTGGTTGGGGAAATATTTGGAATTACAGAAAAATGGCCTTACGGGACATTTGGGAGAGATTAGCGCCTGGTTATCCAAAAAAAATAATGCCTGGCTGAGTTCGGATGGAAAAGGTGAATACGGCTGGGAGGAAGTACCTTATTGGTTGAAAGGTTATGCAAACCTGGGCTATATTCTGAAAGATCCTGAAATAATAGCGGAATCAAAAATATGGTTGGAAGCAGCGATTAAAAGTCAGCGGCCGGATGGCTACTTTGGCCCCCTGATCCTGCGCAACAATAAACCGGATTTATGGGGTAATATGATTATGCTTTGGTGTCTGCAATCGTATTACGAATATAGCGCTGATCCGCGTGTCCTGACCTTAATGACCAATTATTTCAAGTGGCAGGCAAGTTTACCGGATAGTTTTTTTCTAAAAGATTATTGGGAGAACAGTCGTGGTGGAGACAATTTATTGTCAGTCTATTGGCTTTATAATAGAACGCAAGGGAATGAATGGTTGATGGATTTGGCCGATAAAATCCATCGCAATACAGCAAATTGGCGACAGAAGGATGATTTACCCAATTGGCACAATGTCAATATCGCACAGTGTTTCAGGGAGCCGGCTACCTACTATCTTAAGAGCCAATCAAGTGACGACCTGAAGGCGACCTACGCTAATTTTCACTTTGTCAGACAGGTATTCGGCCAGGTGCCGGGAGGCATGTTTGGTGCTGATGAAAATGCCCGCCCAGGGTATACCGATCCACGGCAGGGCGTCGAAACCTGTGGTATGGTTGAACAAATGGCTTCCAATGAGATCCTGCTGGGAATAACAGGAGATCCTTTTTGGGCTGATCATGCCGAAGATGTGGCCTTCAATACATATCCTGCAGCAGTAACAGCAGATTTTAAGGCACTACGTTATATCACCAGTCCCAATATGACCATTAGCGATAGCCACAATCATGCTCCGGGCATTGATAACAATGGTCCCTTTTTGATGATGAATCCCTTTAGTTCACGTTGTTGCCAGCACAACCATAGTCAGGGATGGCCGTATTATGCGGAGCATCTATATATGGCAACAAACGATAATGGTGTTGCCGCAGTATTATACGCTGCATCCAACGCGGATGTTAAGGTCGGAAATAATCAGAAGATCCGAATTCAACAAAGCTCTAATTACCCATTTGAAGAGTCTATTCGTTTTGTCATCGGAACAAATGGAAAGACAATCGATTTCCCATTTTACTTACGGATTCCGGCTTGGGCAAAACAGGCGCAGATCAAAATTAATGGAAAGATAGAAAAGGTTGAATCGGGGGCAAAGTATATCCGGATTGATCGAAAATGGAAAGATAACGATCAGGTTGAACTTTCGCTGCCGATGTCCATTGTATTGAATAACTGGACAGCGAATAAAAATGCGGTGAGTATCCAGAGGGGACCATTGACCTACGCTTTGAAAATCAAGGAGAATTATGTGCAGAAGGATAGTAAAGCTTCTGCTATTGGTGACTCAAAATGGCAGGAAACCGCTGATCCGACAAAATGGCCCTCCTATGAGATCCTTCCGGCAAGTGATTGGAATTATGGTCTTGTTCAAAATCAGTTGACAGCACCGGATCAATTAAAGGTGGTTAAGCGGGCTTGGCCAAAAGATGCTTTTCCATTTGAGGCGGACGCAGTACCGATTTCCATTATGGTCAAAGCAAAAAAAATTGATGGTTGGAAAATAGATGAAAATGGATTGACAGGGGTATTGCCATTGAGCCCTGTAGCGAGTCAAGCTGCGGTACAGGAAGTAGAATTGATTCCCATGGGTGCCGCCCGTTTACGTATTGCGGCGTTTCCCACAGTAAAGTAATTAAAGATATAAATGACATAACGATTTTTATGATGAAGAAAACCTTATTTTTTGCCAGTCTGATGATGGCTGCTCAACTGAATTTTGCGCAGGAATGGAAACCTGTTGGTTCGCGCATTCTGACGCCTTGGGGTGAAAAAGTAACAGCTGAAAAGCCCCATCCAGAATACCCAAGACCACAGCTGGTAAGAAGCAATAACTGGCAAAATTTAAATGGTTTATGGAAATATGCCATTACCCCAATAAATACAAAAGAAATTCCTAAGCAGTGGGATGGAAGTATACTGGTTCCTTATGCTATAGAATCGGCACTTTCTGGGGTGGGTAAGGAAGTTGGCAAGGATAAAGCCCTTTGGTATACGAATACGGTTACTTTGGACAAGTCTGTCAACAAAAACAATGTGTTGCTCCATTTTGGCGCGGTGGATTGGCAATGTGATGTCTATGTAAATAATCAATTGGTCGGAAGACATGAAGGTGGTTTCGATCCTTTTACGATGGATGTGACCTCTTATCTCAAAAAGGGAGCCAAGCAGGAAATTGCCCTTCGCGTATGGGATCCTACCGATGATGGGCCACAACCACGCGGTAAACAGGTTAACCGTCCCAATGGTATCTGGTATACACCGGTTACAGGGATATGGCAAACGGTATGGTTAGAAAGCGTACCAAAGGCTTACATTGTGAAAACAAAACAGACGCCAAAATTAGATGAAGGTGTACTTGCCTTTCAGGCCACAGTAGCAGGTAGTCAAGCGGGTGATGAAATTAAAGTTCGCGCATTAAATGGAACGCAAGTGATTAAAGAGCAAGTGGGCCAACCAAATGCGGATTTTGAACTTTCTGTCCCCAATTTAGAAGCCTGGTCACCAAGTAATCCAAAACTTTATGACCTGGAAATTCAGTTACTTCGCAAGGGTAAGGTCATTGATCAAGCAAAAAGCTATTTTGCCATGCGAAAGATTTCAATGGAAAAAGACGAAAATGGGATACAGCGTATGCTGTTGAACAACAAGTTTACCTTTCAATACGGGCCACTTGATCAGGGCTGGTGGCCTGATGGCTTGCATACTGCTCCTACGGATGAAGCTTTAAAATTTGATGTGATCAAGACAAAGGAAATGGGTTTCAATATGATCCGTAAGCATATCAAGGTTGAGCCTGCACGCTGGTATCGCTATTGCGATAGCATCGGTATGCTTGTGTGGCAGGATATGCCAAGTGGTGACCTGGGGGGAAATCATTGGGATATGCAGCCCGGAAAAATATCAGGTGGAAATCGGGATAAAACACGTTCTCAGGAGTCTGAAGGATACTACAGAAAAGAATGGAAGAACATTATGGACGTGCTGCACAATTACCCGAGCATTGTGATCTGGGTACCTTTTAACGAAGCCTGGGGCCAGTTTAAGACAAAGGAGATTACCGAATGGACAATGGCCAATGATCCTTCCCGATTGGTAAACAGCGCCAGCGGTGGTAATTTTATGGAAACAGGTCATATACTGGATATACACAATTACCCGGATGCAGCGATGCCAGATCCAAAATTATTTGGAGCGAAACAGGTACTTGCACTGGGTGAATTTGGTGGACTGGGGCTGCCGATCGATGGCCATTCCTGGCAGCAAAAGGATAACTGGGGCTACCAGAGCTTTAAAAATAAAACCGAACTTCTCGAACGATATAAGCAACTCATCCGTGATCTGACACGACTTATTCCAATGGGACTGTCAGCTGCAGTTTATACACAGACGACTGATGTGGAAGTGGAGACCAATGGTTTAATGACTTATGATCGTAAGGTGGTAAAAATGCCTGAAGCGGAATTAAATACTGCCCATCAAACCCTATATCAAGCGTCAACGAAGTAAGTCAGTCAATGCTTGGACTCCATCGATTCCATTAATGGAGACTGTAGCAGGATAGAAATAATTTTCCGGATACAATGTGTGGAAGTATCAGGTTAAAATAAAAATAATAAAATGTTGCAGTCAATGTTGCTAAAATATTGGAGTGGAGTTTTGTGCCTGTGCCTGTTGAACTCCTGCAGAAGTTCTTCAGGTTCAGGTGCACAAGCTGTAAAGACTACCGGGGCATCCGTAGAGAAGACAACCTACATAAATCCTGTTTTTGAACCGATACTTGCAGATCCCACGGTGGTACGTAATCCGCAGAATAAATTATTTTATGCTTATGGAACAGCGGACAACTGGGGTGATGGCAAAGGGCAGCGTCTTGTTTCTATTTTGCAATCCAAAGATTTGGCGCATTGGACCTGGATCGGGACAGCATTTTCGGCCAAACCAAACTGGAAGTCAGCAGGTGGGATTTGGGCACCTGATGTGGTATTATTGAATGGAACATATGTGATGTACTATGCGTACTCCACCTGGGGTGATCCTAATCCAGGTATCGGAGTAGCTGTAGCAGACAAACCCGAGGGGCCATTTATAGATCGGGGCAAACTGTTCGATAGTAAATCGATCGATGTGCCTAATTCGATAGATCCCTATTTTTTTAGGGAAAAGAACCATAACTACCTCTTCTGGGGAAGTTTTAGCGATGCCGCTACACAAGGAACTTATGGAGTACCTCTGGATAACGATGGAACGCAAGTACCAGATTTGAATAAGAAATTTAAAGTTGCGGCTGGCGATTTTGAAGCTGTGGTGATCCATAAAAGAAAAGGCTATTATTACTTTATCGGTTCGAAGGGCTCCTGTTGCGAAGGTGAAAAAAGTAGTTACCACGTACTCGTTGGCCGATCGAAAAAGTTGATGGGACCTTATTTGGATCGGGAAGGTCGTGATTTGGCCCAGCGAGGAAATGGAACCTTATTGCTGAAGGGGAATGATAAATTTGTTGGGACAGGGCATACTTCCCGGATTATAACCGATGATCAGGGCAATGATTGGTTACTTTATCACGCCATGGACCCTAAACGACCACGCGTTTCAACAGGGGGTAATCGTCGCATGCTATTATTGGATCAGGTAATTTGGAAAGAAGATTGGCCGATGATTGAAGGCGAGACAAGCAGTGTCATCGCGAAAAAGGCTCCGATATTTAAATAGATCTTAAAGTAATAGTTGATTAACCTTATAACCGTAATTGGGCAAAGACTTTGTCCCCATTGCAGTTTCCCTCAGAAAATATACATGCTGAATCAAACGCAAGGATATTGTTAACCTGATTATTTTTTCTTATTTGCTGTCATAATATGTCGATAAACCAATCCGCAGTTACTCTGAGCGACGATTAGCTTAAATGCTCGTCAAGCCAATGATCAATGAACTGAAAGACTTCTTCCTTGCAATCTTCGTTGAGTATTTCGTGACGCATGCCTTCATACAGTTTTACAGTAATATCGGCCTGTCCCTGCATACGTAATTGGGCGGCAGTATCTTCCACTCCCTTCCCGAATTCTCCGATGGGGTCATCTTGTCCACTAATAAATAATAGCGGTAAACCTTTCGGAATGCGTTTTGTGAGTTCTTTATCTGTCGCGCGCAGCGATAAACTCAATACGGTATAAAATCCATTGTTCGTAAATAAACCACCACAGAGTGGATCTTCGATAAAAGCAATGCGGTTGGCTTTGTTGACACTCAGCCAGTTGCTGTTATTTTGATTGGGTTCATTTTTAAATCCGGCATTATTACGCTGATCAAATATGCTGTTAATCAATCGGCTTCGTTTTTTAGGTGCAAAGGAGTTGAGAACAGCCAGCAGCATAAGAAAAGCGGTGGATCCCTTTTGTCGCGCGCCCGTCCCAACGATTATCGCCCCTTTAAAACGATCTCCTGCCTTTTGTAAAGCACAACGGGTAACAAAAGATCCCATGGAATGCCCCAAGATAAAATGGGGTTGATCGGGATAGCCCTGTTGCAAGACAGTGCTCATTGTTAACGCATCCTGTATCAATTGTTCTGCTGGATCAGATTGTTGAAAATACCCTAATCCATCTGTATTAACTGCGGTCTTCCCATGACCCAACTGATCATAGCTGAGTACAGCAAAACCACGGTTAGCCAGATGATCGGCAAGCTTGTGATAACGGCCACTATGTTCCTGCATGCCATGAACAATCAATATTGTCGCTAATACCTTTTGGTGCACAGGTTCAAATATACTGTAGAAGAGTTTATGGCTTGGTTTACCTTCAAAAGAACTTATTGGAAAAAGATTGGACGATACCCTATTCATTATGTCGCTTCCTTAGTGTAAGTGTAAACTAAGATAATTTTGTTGGATTTGCAAGTTGGGCTTGTCGGGTTTGGATAAAAAAATCCTAAAGGTGAGTATAATGAGCAAATTTAGTCCGTATTAATTTTTTAGTATCAGAATATTTTTTAGATTTGCAGTAATTTAGAATTAATTTAAATAAGCGATTAGTTCTTCGGTTTAATATTTGTATTCAGCTGAGGTTAGCAAGAGCCATACGATATTCACAAACAGCTAGCGGGAATAGCGATTGTTCATGATGACTTCATTATCAATAAACATACGTTCTAATGAAAAAGACACTTTTAGCAGCTTTACTTTTGGCGGCATCTTATGCCCAAGCACAAACAAACTCATTGATGAATGGTGAGTTTTGGAAAGGTAAACCTACTTTGGCTACCGTTAAGGAGGAAATTACAAAAGGAAATAGCCCTTCACAACCCAATGCGGCATCTTTTGATCCCGTAACGATGGCAATCCTAAATGGAGCTCCGACAGATGTTGTCAAATTCATGATTGAACAAGAAGGGAACAGTGTAACGAAGAAAACACACCATAGTCGGAGTTACCTGCATTGGGCGGCTTCAAGTGGTAATGCTGAATTGGTGGATTATCTAATTGCAAAGGGTTCTGATGTCAACTACCAGGATAGCCATGGCTACCCGATCATTGCCTATGCTGCGTCGACAGGAAATACCAATACTGCTGTTTATGATGCTTTATTTAAAGCTGGAGTAGACCCAAAACAAAAATATGAAGGTGGAGCTACGTTAATGATGCTGGCGGCTTCTGCGGATAAAGATCTTACATTGACCGATTACTTTATCAAGAAGGGACTTTCTATTCAAGATAAAGATGAGTACGGCCGTGTCGTTACGGATTATGCAGCGAAATTAGGTAACATGCCGTTGGTCGAAAAATTTATCGCCCGTGGTGTAAAACCGACAAATAATGCCTTGTTTTTTGCTACACAAGGATCTAGACAAGCATCAAATGGACTGGAGACTTATACCTATTTGGTGGAGAAACTAAAATTGGACCCTAAATATATCAATAAAGACGGTGCGACTTTATTACATGCGCTTGTACGCCGTCCAGATATGGCGGTGATCGATTACTTTTTAAATAAGGGAGTTGATGTTGCAAAAGCGGATAATGAAGGCAATACAGCGCTTATGGTTGCGGCGAATGGCAAAGACGCAAAATTAGTGGAACTGCTACTTTCCAAAGCAAAGAATGTGAATGCTGTGAATGAAAAAGGTGAATCTGCATTGACCAAGGCGGTGGGTAATGGTACAGCTGAGATCGCAGCACTCTTGATTAAAAACGGTGCGGATGCCAAATTATTGGACAAGGATGGTAACAACTTAGCTGTTTACTGGTTCAATTCTTTTAGGGAGGCTCCGCAGGGTGGACGTCCGCAACAGGCTACGCAATCTAATAGCCCACAGGTAGATGATTTTAAAGAAAAATTAGCTGTGCTTAAAGCGGGCGGACTGGATGTGGTCGCACCACAGAAAAACGGTAGCACACTCTATCATCTTGCCGTTGCTAAAGAAAGCACAAACCTCATTCAGAAAGCAAGTGAACTGGGAGTAGATATCAATGCTCAGGATAAAGAGGGCACTACTGCATTACATAAAGCCGCTTTGATTGCCAAAAACGATTCTTTATTGAAAACACTGCTTGCTTTGGGCGCAAAAAAAGAACTGAAAACCGAATTTGATGAAACCGCATACGATTTGGCAAAAGAAAATGACTTTTTGTCAAAAGGAAATGTACAGTTGGACTTTTTAAAATAATAAGATGAATACTATAATTAAGATCGCGCTAATCACACTTTTGTTTTCTGCAATTTCTGTTAGCACATTTGCCCAAACGGGTAAATATAAATGTATGATCCAAATGAATGCTTATCAAGGGGAGGGAGCTTATGTTGTTATTTCACTCATAAACCCGAAGGGAGCATACGAAAAAACACTTGCTGTATTGGGGCCGGATAAACAATGGTATAATACATTGAAAGAATGGTATAAATTTCAGGCTAAAACCAAAGAAAAGCTGAGTGCAGTGACCGGTGCTTCCGTTGGTGGAGGTGACCGTGCGATGCGTACATTGGAAATAGATGAGTCTAAATTCAACAAAGGGTATAAACTTCGCTTTGAATCCGCTGTCGAAGAACAGAAATATCATACTGCAGATGTAGAAATCCCATTAACAAAAGAGGCTATCACTGAAAAAGCAAATGGTAAGGGATACATTAAGCTTGTCAAATTAAATAAAGTACAATAAGAAAAAATGTTGGTATCTGTCTGGAGGTATGCACATTTAGCCTTAGCTCTTGTTTCTTCTGTTTTTTTACTATTATTATCGGTCACCGGAGTAATTTTAGCCATTGACGCCGTCAATGAAAAAATACCACCCTATCGAATAGAAAATATAGATTCTTTGAATCTTTCGCAGACTATTACTGGTCTGCGAAAGGTTTATCCCGAAATTGTTGAAATTTCGGTTGACCACAATGAATTTGTGAGCATTGATGCCATAGATGCTGAGGGAAATACTGTAAAAGGATATATTGACCCGCAAACCGGCAAATATCTGGGTGCGCAAAAGAACAAAACACAGTTTGTTCAATGGACTACGGCCCTGCATCGTTCCCTATTCTTAAAGGTGACAGGCCGAATTATTATTGGCATCGCTTCTTTTCTACTATTTTTGATTACAATTTCAGGTTTGGTGCTGATTATCAAACGTCAACAAGGCGTTCGACATTTCTTTGCCAAGATCAATCGGGATTTCTTCGCACAATATTTTCATGTTGTTTCAGGGCGCTTGTTTCTGATACCCATTTTAATTTTGGCTTTGACGGGGACCTATTTATTTATGGTCCGAATCGAACTGTTGAAGAAGACAAACCAAACGGTTGAATATCCAGTGAAGGAAAATGAGACCGAGGAACGGACGATAGCGGATTTTTCGATCTTCAAAAAAACGAAGCTTAACGATGTCGTGAAGGTGGAGTTTCCTTTTATGGAAGGAGATCCTGACGAATATTACGTCCTCAAACTGAAAGACCGTGAGTTGACAGTAAATCAATTGAACGGTGCCGTACATAAAGAAGTCAAGTATCCCTTTACTGCACTTGCAGAGCAATTTTCACTCGATCTTCACACCGGTAAAACCAATATGATATGGGCCATCATTTTGGGGCTTGCATCATTGAATATTGTGTTTTTTATTTATACAGGTTTTGTCATTACCTTCAAACGTACGCGAACAAAGATCAGGAATAAGTATAAGGCAGCCGATGCCGAAATTGTTATTCTGGTAGGTACTGAAAATGGAAGTACCTTGTTTTTTGCCAATCAGATTCACAAACAGCTGTTGGCTGATGGTAAAAAATCCCTTTTGCTTGGCATGAACCACTTTCAATATTTTCCAAAAGCAAAACATCTTTTGCTGTTTACGTCCACCTACGGTCTGGGAACAGCGCCTTCCAATGCGATTCAGTTTGAGAAAAAGCTGTTGGCCTATCCACAGCAGCAGTCGATTAATTTCTCTGTTCTCGGTTTTGGATCGAAAGCATACCCTGATTTTTGCGCTTATGCGTATGCAATAGACAAGTTGCTCAGTGAGCAAACATGGGCCTCCCGACTGATAGCCCCACATACGGTCAATGACAAAAGTGTTGATGAACTGATTTCATGGGTACATCATTGGAGTGAACATACCAATATTGCCTTGGCTTCTGCTCCAGCGATATACAGTTCCAAAGTTGTTGGATTGAAGAAATTTAAAGTTATGGCCAGATCAACTGTTTCAGAGAGCAACAGTACCTTTACACTTTTATTGAAACCTCTTGGAAAAATGAAAGTACAGTCCGGAGATTTGTTGGCTATCTATCCGGCGCAGGATCAACGGGAACGTTTCTATTCCATTGGATGTAAGGATGGGATGGTTCAATTGGTCGTCAAGCTATTTCCTGATGGTTTTGGTTCGGGATTTCTATACCAACTAAAAGCTGATCAGATTCTGGAAGCACGTGTCATGGCCAACACTAGTTTTCATTTTCCAAAGGCAGCACCTGCTGTGGCCTTGATTGCAAATGGAACCGGTATTGCACCGTTTTTGGGTATGATTGCAGAAAATCAGCATAAAATACCTGTCAAACTCTATGCAGGCTTCCGCAAGAACAATGAGATGACGGCACAATATTTGGAATTTACCGATGAACAAAAAAAACTGGGACAACTGAACGATGTACAACTGGCTTTTTCACGGGAACAGCAGGGGCAGTATGTGATGGATCTGATCCGTCAGGATGGTACGTACTTTGTTGAATTGCTCGAACAACAGGGCTGTATCTTATTGTGTGGTTCACTCCGAATGCAACAGGATGTCGAAGCAACCTTAAACGAGATACTGCTGGTAAGTACAGGTAAATCGATCAGCATCTACAAAGAAAATGGTCAGATCCTGACAGATTGTTATTAAACACGACGATCTTATGCTATCATTTATTTTGACAATGTGTGATGAATTATTATAAGCAGTATCTACTGATTTCAATATTTTGGTTGATAGCCGTCGCTAACGGTTTTTCACAGGTATTGCTCAAAAAACAGGTGACCCTTATGGGATCTGTTTTTGAGATCACCCTAGTTGATCAGGATAGCGTACAGGCCAACCAGCATATTGTCGAAGTCATTGCAGAGATTGAACGTATCGAAAACCTAATTTCGGAGTGGCGTCCATATACGCAGATTTCGGAGGTCAACCGCAATGCAGGCATTAAACCTGTTAAAGTTGACCGCGAAGTATTTGACCTGACCAAAAGGGCAATTCAATACAGCCGGAATTCACAAGGAGCCTTTGATATTAGTATTGTGGCTTTAGATAAAATATGGAAGTTTGATGGCAGTATGGATACGATGCCTTCTGCCGATGCGATCCGGAATTCGGTTGCCAAAGTTGGCTATAAACATATTGTTTTGGATAGTGCTGCTTCGACTATTTTCTTGGAACTTCCGGGCATGAAAATTGGCTTTGGTTCGATCGGGAAGGGCTATGCCGCCGATCGGGGAAGGGAAATCATGAAAGCCCGTGGAATCACTGCTGGAATCGTCAATGCTTCCGGGGATCTATCCACCTGGGGTAGCCAACCAGATGGTGACCCCTGGAAGATTGGGGTGAATAACCCCTTCAAATCACATCAGATGGTTCGGGTTCTTCGCTTGAATGAAATGGCTGTCGCTACCTCAGGCAGCTATGAAAAATATGCCGAAATCAATGGAAAACGTTATTCTCATATTATTAATCCCGTCACCGGATATCCAGCTACGGGACTGACTTCGGTAACAATCTATGGACCGTCGGCAGAAATAGCCAATGCCCTGAGTACTTCCATTATGGTGCTGGGTGAGAAAGAAGGAAAGAAAATAATCCGTAATTTCCCAAATTATCGTTTTATCTTTATTACTGACAAAGGAAAGGTTGTCCGGGATAAACGCAAGTAATCCTATTAAATAACAACCTGTATGTTCACGCAAACATCATGATTTCTTTACACTGGGTGAACCGAACGATTGAGCTCATGAATGCCGCTTAAAACATACAGGCATGAATAAATCAGATAGCTGCGTCACAGCTGAAAATAATTTAGAGTAAAAGCTTTGTTGGTTCGTCTATGTAATTATGGACATTGCATACCAAAATCATATGGCAGAAAAAAACTCCAGATCATTTACAGACATCGTCAAGACCTATGGGAGTCAATTGCTGCGTTTTGTAAAAGGAAAGGTCAAAAAGACGGAAGATGCCGAGGATATCTTGCAGGAAGTCTGGTATCAATTCAGTCGTTTGACCAATATGGACGAACTGGAAAATGCTGGGGCATGGTTGTATGCTGTAACGCGAAATAAGATTACGGATAGTTATCGAAAAAAGAAAGATGAGTCACTTGATGATTTAATGGCGGATGGAGAGGAAGTGGATACAGCCTTTCCGATACGTCAGTTTCTACTGGCCGATGATTCTAACAATCCTGAACTTAAATTATTCAAAGACATTTTTTGGGATGAATTGATGAAAGCCCTCGAAGAATTGCCCGAAAAACAACGTCGGGTTTTTATGCTCAATGAAATTGAAGATAAAACCTTGCAGGAGATTGCCGACATGGAAAATGAAAATCTGAAAACGATAATAAGCAGAAAGGGCTATGCTGTAAAACATCTGCGTTTACGTTTGCGGAACTTGTATGAAGAATTAAAATTTTAAAAATAAAGCTATGAATAGAAGAATGAGAAGACAAGGAAAAGGTAAATTTGCTTTTGTGTTTGTTGCCATTATCATTGGAGTTTTCTTGCTGGTAGCCTTGTTGCAATATCTGTGGAATACATTAATGTGTGATATTTTCAGTTTGAAGGCAATCACGTATTGGCAGGCGTTTGGACTGTTTGTGCTATCACGCATTCTATTTGGACGTGGATTTGGTAAGCCGGGAAGAGGTGGATTCCGTAAAAATTTCCCCCCTGATATGGGCCGCCATGAAAATCTTTCAGAGGAGGAAAGGGAGCGCTTGCGGGAGGAATGGAAACGTCGTTTCAGCGGACGATGCGGATTCTGAAAAAAAAAGTAAATTTTTTAAAGTAAAAACCTGATACAGGCGTCTTCTTCTATAAAGGCGCCTTTTTTTATGCCAAAAGCTGAAGAAACACTGTAAAGGTAATGACAGGACGCGATGATCTGTTACTAGCGATATACAACAATTATACGGGTTGAGAAATTGACAACGAAAGAAGTATATCTAATAGGATTACCAATAAGTGGATTGACAGATTTTGGGTTTAAAGAACAATTAAATGAAAGAAAAAATGAAAAATAAAATTCGATTTATATTACCCCGCTTGATCGCATTGACGGTAATAGTGGGTTTAGCCAGCTTGATTATGGGAGCGATCTTTAAGCTGTTGTTGGTTGCAACGATCTTATTCGGAATAGGAAGCTTTGCAATGGCCAAAATGCGCAGGAGAGAAATGCGTTCATTTAAAATGCACAAGGCTCCGGTCCATCCCGGAATGTACAGTGCTTCGAGGACCAATAGTGCAATCGTTCCTTTACACAAACAACAACGGGTTAAGAATGCGACAATTGTTCCGGTATATTAATAGCAGGACTTGGTAGAAAACCAAATAACATAAATAGCGGCAATAGCGAAGTCCCTTGGACTGCTCATTGCGCAATACACAATAATTATTACTAAAAAAATAAAGACATGTTTAAAAGAGATCATTATTCCAGCGGACATTCAAATCAAAATAGATTTTGCGGTCAACATTTCAAAGACCGCTTTGAAAAATTTCAACAGCATTTTTTTGAAGGCGAAGCAGGGCAGCGCGGAGAGGGGCAGCAATTTGTTCCTGTAAATATTTCTGAAAATTCTGAGTTCTACGAAGTGCAGGTATTTGCTGCAGGCCGAAAGAAGGAGCAATTTCAGGTGAGTATAAATGAAGGAATCTTAACGATTTCCTGTACAGAAAATACAAACGATGCGACAGCTTATATCTATAAGGAGCATTTGGGCACTGCATTTGAACGTGAATTTCAATTAAATGAACAAGTGCTTACAGATAACGTACATGCCAGTTTCGAAGATGGTGTACTAACCGTCATTCTTCCCAAGGACCTTGACAAGGTAAAAAGACCACAAGAAGTCATTATAGACTAGGTTTGACGGATTGTAACGCTTTTACAGCGCATAGAAAAAGGGGTGTCTGCATTGTGGACACCCCCTTTTTCTTTAATTTAGTTGGCACCCTCCCTATAATCTCTTTTCGAATACTCAATTCTAAGGGAGCTTTTATTTTTGGAGGATTTTCCCTTTATGTTTTTTTGAGCTTCTTTTGCAGTTGTTTTTTTCCAAACTTTCCAAAGAAATAGAATAAGGCAAAAACGACCAAAACAGCCATAAAAGGAACGAATATGGCTAGAATGGTTAAGACGGAGGAACCAATAGTCTCCATGGTCGAAATAATAAAATTGCCAAGACCCGCGGTACCGATGGAAGAAGCGGCTCTTGTACCAGCCAGTACTGTACTTATCGTCGCCGCAGTTCCCCCTCCGGCGATAATGGCCGCTGACCAGCGGAAAAACGGAGAAATATCTGTAAACTGCACCGCAAATAGTAATGTTCCCGCAATCGTTGCCAAAGGAATGGATATGGTATCAAGAATATTGTCAACAAGGGGTATGTAGTAAGCGGCAATTTCGATAACCATCGCGATGCTTGTGGTGATCAGTACCAAATTGGAACCTGCCCAAGCCCATTCATTACCTACCTGAAATAATTCCAGACGACAGCCCAGGCTGAGCAAAAACAAGGGCATAAAAATTCGGAAACCTGTTGCCGCAGCCAGACTAATACCAATAAATGCACTGACCAGATATGTGGATAATTCCCCCATGACAAATGGATGCTTAGTTCTATCTATTAGTAGAATAAAAAAAGCGTGTTTTTTGTTTTTAAAATTGTTGTGAACGGCGGAACAAATGGCGTCTCGTGTTCGTTGTAACTGTTTGTTTTTTATAATGTTTAGTTCTATTTATAGATTTTGATTATATTGTATCGAATCATTCGATGAGTAGACGATCGTGTATTTGTTTAATTTTATGAAAGTAAAAGTCAAACAATTTGATCATTTAAGGTATTATATAAATAAACTTTCTTTTAATATGGACAACAACGAAAAAGACATTAGCAAATGCCCATTTCACAATGGAACGATGCGCAACGCCGTTGCGGGAGGGGGAACCCAAAATCAAGATTGGTGGCCAAATAGACTTCGTGTGGATCTTTTGAGACAACATGCGACAAAATCAAATCCAATGGATGAAGGTTTTGATTATGCTGAAGCTTTCAAGCAGTTGGATCTGGAAGCCGTTAAGAGAGATTTGCATGCATTGATGACAGATTCACAGGATTGGTGGCCCGCAGATTTTGGACATTATGGTCCCTTATTTATTCGGATGGCCTGGCACAGCGCAGGAACCTATCGTGTAAGCGATGGCCGTGGTGGTGCTAGTACCGGACAGCAGCGTTTTGCTCCTTTAAATAGTTGGCCAGACAATGTGAGCTTGGATAAGGCACGTCGACTATTGTGGCCGATCAAACAAAAATATGGTAAGAATATTTCCTGGGCAGACTTATTGATCCTAACGGGAAATGTTGCACTGGAATCAATGGGATTCAAAACTTTTGGCTTTTCAGGAGGACGTGTAGATGCTTTTGAACCGGAATTGGATGTATACTGGGGATCGGAAAAAACTTGGTTAGGTGGTGATGTACGTTATGCACATGGTTCTGAAGGTGTGGTTGAATCGCATGGTGTTTTATCAGCGGATGATAATGCTGATGGTAAAGAACATTCGCGCAATCTCGAAAAGCCTTTGGCAGCTGTACAGATGGGATTGATCTATGTGAACCCAGAGGGACCAGATGGAAATCCGGATCCTATTGCAGCGGCAAAGGATATTAGGGACACTTTTGGTCGTATGGCGATGGATGATGAGGAAACTGTTGCGCTAATCGCAGGAGGACATACTTTTGGAAAAACACATGGTGCCGGACCAGCCGATAATGTTGGTAAGGAACCTGAAGCTGCTGGGATTGAACAGCAAGGGCTCGGATGGAAAAGCAGTTACGGTACTGGGGTCGGTACAGATGCCATTACCAGTGGTCTGGAAGTTATCTGGACCCAGAAACCCACAGAATGGACGAACCTTTTCTTTAAAAATCTTTTTGAAAATGAATGGGAGCTTACAAAAAGCCCCGCTGGCGCACATCAATGGGTAGCCAAGGGAGTGGAAGCCACTGTTCCTGATCCTTTTGACCCAAATAAAAAACGCAGACCGACGATGTTGACAACAGATCTGTCTTTGCGCTTTGATCCTGTTTACGAGAAGATTTCGCGTAAATTCTATGAGGATCAGGATGCTTTCGCCGATGCTTTCGCCCGTGCATGGTTCAAATTGACACACCGTGATCTGGGTCCGCGTGAACGTTATCTTGGAGCTGAAGTACCCAGCGAAGAATTGTTATGGCAAGACCCCATTCCAGCCGTAGATCATGTATTGGTCGACGAACACGATGTCGAAGATTTAAAAGCCACTATTTTGGCTTCAGGGCTTAGTATCGCGGAGTTGGTGACGACTGCATGGGCTTCGGCTTCAACATTCCGGGGATCTGATATGCGTGGTGGAGCAAATGGAGCTCGAATTCGGTTAGCGCCACAACGTTATTGGCAGGTTAATAACCCAACGCAATTACAAAAAGTGCTAACTGTGCTGGAACAGGTCCAACAGGACTTTAATGGTAAGCAACAGGGGGGTAAAAAAATATCTCTAGCCGATTTAATTGTCCTTGCCGGTGCGGCAGCAGTCGAGCAAGGGGCAAGAGCTGGTGGACACACGCTCAAAGTTCCGTTTAATCCGGGACGTATGGATGCTTCTCAGGAGCAAACTGATGTGGAATCAATGGGATATTTAGAACCTATTGCTGATGGCTTTAGAAACTATCGAAAGGGTTCCTACACAGTTTCCACAGAATCATTATTGATTGATAAAGCGCAATTATTGACTTTATCTGTTCCGGAATTGACCGTTTTAATCGGTGGTATGCGTGTACTACAAGCTAATTTTGATGGCTCTCAGACGGGGGTCATGACCGAACGTCCTGGACAGTTGACCAATGACTTTTTTGTGAACCTATTGGACATGGGAACAGCTTGGACAGCAATTTCGCAGGATCGGGAACTCTTTGAGGGAACAGACCGTAAAACGGGCGCAAAGAAATGGGTTGCTGGACGTGCGGATCTGGTATTTGGTTCTAACGCCGAATTAAGGGCTGTTGCTGAAATCTATGGTAGTGCTGATGCGAAAGAAAAGTTCGCGAAGGATTTTGTCGCTGCCTGGAATAAAGTGATGGAGTTGGATCGTTTTGATTTACACAGATAACTGGACGGAGCACCGCTCACTATTATAATCTCAAAGCACAGTAGCGGCGCCTGACAAGCGATTAATAATAGGAAGGCCTGTACACGATCAGTCGTACAGGCCTTTTTTGTGTTGTATACAAAATTAAAGGGGGATAGTAGGGGTAAAATTCCGCCAAAATTCAGGAAGTACGAAAAACTTTTTGGCGGAATTTTACCCTATTTTTTTATTGAATTACAATTTGTTTTTTGCTAATAACTTAGTCTATTGTCTTTAATCCCATAATTTGTTGCTCAGCTTTCTCAAGCCTAGATTTCGGGTAAAAACAAATTCCCCTCGGGGTATGGAAGATTCTCCGAGGGGAAAAGTAAATCATCCTCGGGGGATGCAGGATTCTCCAAAGGGAAAAGTAAATCATCCTCGGGGGATGCAGGATTCTCCAAAGGGAAAAGCAAATCATCTACGGGGTATGGAAGATTCCCCGAAGGGAGAAGTAAATTTTCCTCGGAGGACAGAAGATTCCCCGAAGGGAAAAGCAAATTCCCTTCGAGGGACGCAGGATTCCCTAAAGGGAAAAGTAAATCACCCACGGGGGATGGAAGATTCCCCTAAGGGAAAAACAAATTCCCCTCGAGGGACGTAGGATTCCCTAAAGGGAAAGTATAGTCTTCTCCTGAGATTTTGCATTTCAGCAGATGAATTTACCCAGAAAACGTGAATGTAACTACTATTTTTATCGTTGCTGAGGCTTAATCATTACCGCATTCCAAGCCAGCACCTGTACACCTGGAGAGTAGTGTATAAGCGCAATATTTTCGTTGTGGAGATGAATATCACCAACTCTATAGTTCAACTGG
This sequence comes from Sphingobacterium sp. NGMCC 1.201703, assembly GCF_047784615.1. Classification (NCBI taxonomy): domain Bacteria; kingdom Pseudomonadati; phylum Bacteroidota; class Sphingobacteriia; order Sphingobacteriales; family Sphingobacteriaceae; genus Sphingobacterium; species Sphingobacterium sp. NGMCC 1.201703. The sequence goes on from NZ_JBLOHD010000001.1 coordinate 671,296, forward strand.
CATTCTTGCAACTGCACTGAAAATAAGGGCCATTCCGAATGATGGATGTCGAAACAATATATTCCATCGGGTTTGTCCAGGTAAAGGCAGTAGCGTTCAGTAAGCCAGGTATCAAGGCTAGATTTGATTTTAACCTCATCGGTCACAGCAAAGATCGTTTTCAATCTAAAGTCCCTTTCTTGGTTAAGATTGTGATACCCTTGCGTATTCCGCAGCATGGTGGACTTTTCGTAAGGTAGACCCGATAATTTTTTTGCAATGAATGCGGATAAGGATTTACTGGCTTCAATATGGATAAAATAAACACCCTTTTTACCATCCTGATCGATGTAGGTACGTACATTGATCTCATAAAAGTCCGAGATAGGCGGGAATGCAGGCAAATTTCTGGGACGGATATTTTTCATTTTGAAAGCAACCAAAGATACATAACAGCTACCTTCATGCTGATCGATTTGTAATTCGGCGGGAACTAATGGGCGGAGTAGATCATAATGGACTTGAAAATGTAAAAAAAGTAGATCAAGCCATTCCTGATAGTATCGCCAGGGGTTAGTTGACATAGGCCATGGACGATGATTATCATCGCTTAAAATTGTTTTAATTTTCTGCGCCAAAATCATCAATTTATGCCTCTAAGATCATTTTAATCTCGCTTTAACCAAATTTTAATTTAATATATGAAGAATTATGGAATTTTCTTTGGGCTTTTCCTATTTTGTGAAATAAAATTCAAGATTTGTGCTACTTTTTGTTGTTTGATCGGTGGTAACTTTGTGTTGTTTTCAAAGGGAAACTTGTTACTTTGTTAGTTTGCAACTATGTGGAAGCACTTTATTTTTCTAATTACAGTTCTGTTTGTTTCATTTAAAAGTTTAAATGCAAACAGTATTGTACCGAAAAGTGATAGTTTTCATTGCGGCATTTCTTCCCTAAAAACTGAACCAAATAAAGCTGATTTTCCGCTTTCAACCCTGCTAAAAATAGACAATCCAAATTTAGATCCTTTATACCCATCGATGCAATCCATCGCCGAATTGGACGTCGAGAATAATCAGGATTGGTTGACAGACCGCTGGGTAGTTATGGTCGATTTGCTTTGGCATGAATTACTGCCTTCAACACCGCAAAACGATTATCGTTATCTACATGTTTTGGATATTGAACCGATTCCCATAGCACGGTTCCTGCTTTTTGAGCAAATAAAAATCCCCTTTTAGCGATTTAGAGCTTTCATTCTTGAAGAGAGCTGAAAGAAAAATCGTAATTTCTATTCTAAATTTATTTTATTGATTTCTTAAAATATACCAATGCACGAGCTAAGTATAGTGAAGGATATCTTCGATACGCTGACCTCACATTACGAGACCAGAGTGGATGATATCCAGAAAATTCAGGTGACAGCCGGACTATTGTCCAATGTGCAGCCTGTGCTGATCCAAAATGCTTTTGACGCATTTATCACCGAAAATACCCATTACCGCGATATGGAAATGGAGGTTGTGGTAAATGATATCATTGCCTATTGTGAGCACTGTCAGAAGAATTTTCCTGTTCATTTTCACCGATTTGTCTGCGATTGTGGGCAGCCTTCGAGTACAATTGTTCAAGGAAATGAACTCTATATTTCCAAAGTAATTTTTAAACACGATTAAAAAATCATTTATCATGTCAGACAATACTCAAAATCCTAAAAGTTTAGGTAACCGCGTCGGTTCGGTCCAATGTGAAAATACAACCCTACATTTATTAAAGGCAAATGATTTTGTCGCCAAAAGTATTCGCGACAGGCTGAAAGATGTATGTGTGATCAATGTATGCTCTTCTCCGGGGTCTGGTAAAACAACCTTGATGCAAGAGACTGGAAAGCGTCTCTCAAAGGATCTAAACATTGCTGTGTTGGTGGGAGATCCTGAAACGGAACGTGATGCGATCCGTATGCGTGATGTTGGAATCAATGCATTGCAGATCGTTACAGGCGGTATGTGCCATATCGAAGCACAAATGATTCTGCAGGCACTGGATCACATCGATATCGAAGGCATTGATTTGTTATTTATCGAAAATGTCGGAAACTTACTTTGCCCTTCGGCTTTTGATCTAGGTGAAGACTATCGGGTCACTTTACTGGCGACAACTGAGGGTGATGATAAACCAAAAAAATACCCACGTATGTTTTTGACCAGCGAATTGATGCTTGTTTCAAAAGCAGACTTGTTACCTTATGTGCCTTTCTCTGTAGATGCCGTGACAAAAGATGCACGTGAAGTCAATCCAAACCTGGAAGTGATTACGATCAGTACCTTGAATGGAGATGGCCTAGATAGCTGGTGTGACTGGTTGAAAGAGAAAGTCCAACTGAAAAAAGAACAACAGAAAGTAGCTGCGGCGAAATAGTAAATTTGCGAAGGTGATCAACGATCAGATCGAACGATGGTTGATCACAGCGCAAAGTTTGAATGATATATCCTATACAACAATGAATAGATTGCCTGTAACGATAGATACCATTGTGCCCCAGTACCAAGCCATCACTGATCAGGTAGATCGGGTATACATCGAATGGTTTGAAATTAATAAACGCCGTTTGACCAGAAATACCTTGTTTGGAAATACGATCTTGATGCAATTGGAGCAGGGGCAGGAGTGGCATCATGGAGATGCGCTGTACCACAATGGAGAACTGCAGGCAATCGTCACTGTTAAGCCGACCTTGGCGATCAGGTTTAACCCTTCGGATTTGGTTCAACTGGCAGATTTTGGTTATTTCGTCGGTAACCGACATTTACCGATATTCCAGGTTGATCAGCTCCAGTCTCTCCATTTGCCGTATGATGGTCGACTCTATGAGCAAATTGCAGCAAAATATGGTACGTCTGTCCAATTGGAAGAAGCGATATTGCTGTCTGAAAATCGGATTCGCCAGCAGCTAAAGAATAGCAGAAAGCATGAAAATTAGAATATATATAGTGCTGTTGTCACTGGTCTTGCTTGTATGCTTACAAGCCTGCCAAAACCAACAGTCCAATGCAAGTAAAAATGGGGTGAAGGCCATGGATAGCCGCGGCAAGGAAATCTCATTGGAGCGACCGGCCCAACGTGTTGTTGTCCTGTATCCCTCTCTGGTGGATGAGGTTTATATGCTACAGGCCAGTGACCGATTGGTCGGCATTCCTGAGCAAGTCTATCAAATGGAAGATACCTATGCTTTTTTATCGAAATTAGACCCACGTATCGTTCAGAAAAGTATCGCTACACCAACTTTTGGTGGTCAGGCCAACAATGTAGAAAGCATCGTAAGCCTGAACCCCGATCTTGTTCTGACATTCAATACCGATCAGGATAATATCACACAGCTCGAAAATTTGGGTATTCCTGTCTTCACTTTTTCATCGAAAGATGAAACCAGTATCTTTAACGAATTGATCGGAATGGGAACGCTTTTGGACAAGAAAGCACGGGCTGAGGAAATTGTGAAATTTGTCGGCGATGAAGTTAAAAAGATGGCCGTTCCGCTCGATCAACCGCAAAAGAAGGTCTATTATGCCTGGTCCAAAGGACGTGTACTTTCGACCTCGGGAAGAGGTAGTCTTATCGATATGGCCATCCGCCTATCTGGGGCGACAAATGCCTGTCCTTTGGAAATGGAAGCGCCAAACGTAGGCGCTGAAACGATCTACAAGTGGAATCCCGATCTCATGATTCTATGGAATTCCAAAAGTTCTGATGTTTACAACCTGAAAGAATTGGCCGCACTGCCTGCCGTAAAAAATAAACAGGTATTTGTGATGTCACCGTCCTTTCCTTTTGATCCACATACCGTGAAATTTATGCTCTTCGCCAAACAGGTGCGGCATTGGTGTTTCCCGAGTTATACCAAGGAGCAACTCGATCAGGATATGACAATGGCTTTTGAAAAATTATACGGTAAAGCGGGGCTTCTGCAATGATACTTCAATTAAAAAAGCTTTTATTGCTGGTGATATTGCCATTAGTGCTGCTCCTGCTTTCATTATTGATTGGCTCAAGTCAGCATATTGGTTTTATTGAACTCTGCCAACGTATCGGATTGGAATTAGGGCTTTATAAAGGAAATGATACGACGGTATTGATGGGCAGCATGGATACCATTTTGTGGCAAGTACGTTTACCGCGGATTTTATTGACCTTTATGGTCGGTGCCGCCCTTGCCTCATCTGGAGGGACCTTACAGGCTATCTTTCGCAACCCGATAGTAGACCCATTTACGTTGGGAATATCTTCTGGTGCTGCTTTCGGTGCCGCCTTAGCCATGCTGTTTCCACTTTTGTCTGTCAATGTTTCGGCATTTCTTTTTGGTGTCTGTGCTGTGGCCTTGACTTACTTGGTATCCAATGCCGGTTTAAAAACATCCATCATTGGGATGGTTTTGGCAGGAATGGTTATTTCGGGGGTATTTACAGCGATGCTTACCCTGTTACAATATATCAGTGATCCTTATAAATTACAGGCTATTGTGCAGTGGACGATGGGAAACCTCCATACCGCCTCCTGGTCAAAAGTGCAGAACGCCTTTTTACCGATAGTGATCGGGTTGATCATATTGATCTTATTGCGTTGGAAATTGAATTTGTTGGCATTGGGAGATCAGGAAGCGATTGCTGTGGGGGTGAATCCAAAACTCCTGAAATTGCTGATGATCGGGGTTGCGACCATGATCACCGCATCAGCTGTTGCTGCGGTAGGCGTGATTAGCTTATTTGGACTCATTGTTCCACATATCAGCCGCATGATTTTTGGTCCCAACAATAATATTGTCGTATGGGCGAATATCAGTATCGGTGGGACATTCCTGTTATTGATTGACGATTTTTCACGTGCAGTCATGCCTTTCGAAATTCCGATAGGGGTATTTACAATGATTATTGGCGCGCCACTCTTTATCTACCTGATGCGCCGGAACGAAATTAACTGGAACTCATGAGCAAATCCATCCATATCAAAAACCTATCCTTTGCCTATGGTAAGGATACTATTTTGCGGGACGTCAATGTGTCCTTTCCGGAAGGAAAGCTTTCGGTTATTCTGGGCCGGAACGGTAGCGGTAAGTCGACCTTGTTCAATGTTATTGCCGGGTTGGAGAAACATTATCAGGGATCGGTATTGATCGGTGAGACGGAACGTAGAAACTGGAAGGTAGGTAAATCAAATGCGCTTAAACTGGGTTTTTTAAATCAGTTTCATCAGACAACTTTCCCTTTTAAGGTGGCAGATGTTATTTTAACAGGACGTGCATCATTCTCCCGCTTTTCACCGCGCCGTGAAGATTTTGAGGCTGTGGATGCAATTCTGGAAAAATTTAATCTCGCACATTTAAAAGATAAATCTTATACTTCCCTGTCAGGAGGCGAGCGGCAGCTGGTCTTGCTTTGTCGGGTATTGGTGCAACAGCCTGATCTATTGCTTTTGGATGAACCGACAAACCATCTTGACCTGAACTATCAGATTGCCGTTTTGCAGACCGCTAAAGAACTGGTCAAGGAGGGAACAACGGTGCTCTGTGTGATGCATGACCCCAATATGGCCTATCTTTTTGGTGACCACTTTTATTTGATGCAGGACAATACACTGGTCGATCTACATGGAATGAACAGAGAGCAGGTTCGAAAAGTATTGGAACAGACCTATGAGTTGCCATTGATCAGTTTGGAAAACCAAGGGAAATGGATGTTTGCACCCATGCTTCATGCACATGACTGGGCTCCGATAAAATCCCTTGAACTGGAAGGCGTAAATAATAAGCTATAAAGGCTGTAAACAATGTGCGGATAAGGTACAGATCCTAGTGGCGGCATGGACGCTAAAAACGAAAATAGTATGAATAAAATAGGCATGCAAAGGACAGATTCAATCAGAAATATTGCGATAAGTACAGTCACTGTTCAGGATCTGGAAACGGTGTTACCTTATGTTATTGAATTTCGGAAACAGCTGTTTCCCATGCTTGACCCGCAAAAGATTCCCAGCGATTTGCTGGACTTTAAACAGCTGTATCTGGATGGGCAAACTGGAACATTTCTACAGGCAAGGGAAAAGAGCGGAAAACTGGTCGGTGTGATCGGCATGCTCGCTTATGACTATCGATTTCCGCATCTCGGGTTAGACACCCGAAAGACTGTTGAGGTCGCGCGTCTTTTTGTCGACCCCGATTACCGTCGTTCTGGACTTGGAACAGCACTTTTCCACCAATTGACAAAGGTGGCCAAGGAGAAAGCGGTCGAAAGACTTTACTTACACACCCATCCTTTTTTGGAGGGAGCCCATGAGTTCTGGTTAAAACAAGGATTCTATCTCAAAGAATATTGCGATGAATCGGGCTTCCCGACAATTCACATGGAGCAAATGTTAGAACAACCCAATCACCGGAAATATTCAGCGGAACTGGAATTGTCGAAATAAGGCAATTCGGTTTTGTGAACTGCATTCGCGCTGAATGCAAGAAATAAAATAAATCAGCACTAGAAGATAAAAAATAATTCCAGAGGAACTGTCCCTGTTTAGCATCTTATTTCAATAAGATCATCGTAGGTGAGTTTTAAACAGGGTATGTGCCATCTGGCTAATGAAAAAATACAGATGAAAAACACAATGAAAGCACTCGCTTTCGCATTATTGGCAAGTGCTGTCACACCAGCAGCTGTTTACGCCCAACAGAGCTTTATGATTTTTGGGAAGATACAGGACGAAAACGGAAATCCAATTCCAGGAGTGACTTTGACACTTGAAAACCAAGGACAAAAGATCAGTACTGCCACGAATGGCGAATTTGCTTTTACTACAGCGACAACCCTTCCGGTACAATTGCGCGCCGAAGCGATCGGCTATAAATCACAACTTATTCGTATTGATGAGACTACCTGGAATCCGAAAAAAGGAATTCGACTCATGATGGAAGAGGGAGGGCGGACCTTGGATGAAGTATTGGTTACCGGCCGTCGTAATAATTCCTATTTGACCAACAACATGGAGTTGGGCGGTAAGTTCGCTGGAAAGCTGAAAGACCTACCACAATCTGTGGCTGTACTGAGTAAGGAATTTATCGAAGATAAGCAAGCATTTACAACAGGGGCACTGGTGCAGGACCTTGCAGGTGTCACTGAGGCTTCATCTTATGATGATGTGGTGATCCGTGGTTTTAAAAGCGGTTATGAAACTGGAGTCCGTTTGGTGAACGGTCTACGTTCGGGCTATGGTTACGGCAATAGTTATTATAATTCCCCACTAACAATCAATCTCGAAAACCTTGAGGTGCTGAAAGGCCCCGGAGCTTCTCTATTTGGCGACATTGTACCCGGTGGTACCATCAATATGACGACGAAAAAGCCTTTGGAAGATTTTAAAGGTCATGTCAGTTTTGCTGCCGGAAGCTTTGAAACCATGCGCACCACAGTGGATCTGGGCGGTCCATTGGATAATGCAAAACGAATTCTCTATCGCTTTAATGCAGGCTATGAAGATACCAAAACCTTTCGCGATGTGAACCGTCAAAAACGGATGATGCTGGCACCTTCATTTACATTTAAGCCCGCTGCAGGGACAACCGTAGACATCGATGTGGTATACAATCAGTTCAACGGTTATCTGGATCGGGGAATGGGGATAAAGGAAAATAACTTTTATGCCCTGCCACGTTCGTTTACTTTAAGTCAGCCTTCTGATTTCTATAATTCTAAGACTTTTTCATTCAGTGGACGATTGGCGCAAAGGCTGGCGGAAAATGTGAGCCTGAACCTGAGCTATATGAAATCCATCTATCAGGAAGATGTCAACGAGCACCGTACGCTAAATACTTTTGCGGATGCTCCACATAACACCATCATGAATATGCGTTTCTTTGACCGTCATGGCCGTGATTATACCGACAACGTCGTCGGATATGTCAAATGGGATCTGCTCGGGGATAAAATTGACCACCATATCGTTGCGGGGATTGACTTCGCACAGTATCGTGGTGACAAAGAAAATCAGTTACGGGAAGCCAGACAGCAAACTGTGGATGGCAAAGTGGTGCCATTGACTTTTGACCTGAACAACCCGACCTATACCACACATGATCTAACCAACTACGTCTGGCGTACACAGGTCGCTTATCCTTTTTTGAGTCCCTATAAAACGACCGGTAAATACATACAGGATCAGATCAGCATTGCGGATCGTCTGAAATTAATTGTGGGGTTGCGGCATGAACATTATTCTTCGGAAACTATTGACGGACAGAATCGCTTTCATGCTACACAAAATGCTTTGTTACCCCGTTTCGGTCTGACTTATGGAATCAACAAACAGATGAATTACTTCGCAAGCTACTCGCAGGGTTTTGTACCGGTCGGCGCTAATTTTATCCAGAACTATAAAGACTATGGTGCAGATAAGCCTTTTGAAGCTGAACGTAGTTTTCAAATTGAAACAGGGCTGAAAACGGGCTTTTTTAAGGATCAGCTGCAAATGGATCTTTCCTTGTTTCAGATCGAGCGTAGAAATATGCTTATTGCGACAGGAACAATCAATGATTCGGGATTACCGGAGTATAGACAATCTGGAAAAGCATTGTCGCGGGGCGTGGAACTGGATGTCCGCGGGCAGCTGACCAAAGAATTCCAGGTGATGGCAAATTATACGTTTAACCATACCGAAGTGAAGGCTTCTTCTGTTGCATCTGAAGTTGGGCAGGCGCTACCGGGAGCACCTAAAAATATGGCCAGCGCATGGTTAAAATATGTATTCTCCAATACTTCCTTAAAAGGACTCGGCTTTGGTGCTGGTGTTTATTATGTTGATAGCAAACGCATGGACAATAGCATTGGGAAGGATAGCGAAGGAAATGCCCTTTGGGGACAATGGCCTTCCTATACGACAGTTAATGCGGCGGCTTATTATCATATCGGGGCCATGAAAATGGCGCTTAACCTTAACAATGTATTTGATAAATACTATTTCTTAGGGGGATTTGACTACACACGTGCCTTCGCAGGGGCACCAAGAAACATTATGGTTTCAATTGGATATTCATTTTAATTAAAAAAAACAATCAAAGTAGGTTTTTCGACAAATTTAGACTATTTAATTCAAGATTTGTACTAGTGATTGGCCTGCTTTGGTTGTAAATTTGGGCAACAAATAATAGGATTGTGAATACAATGATTAGGCATAGTTTAGTTTTTTTAGTTTTTCTTTTGAGCGTCCTGCTCCTGAAAGGAATGACTATTTCTGAACAGCTCAAAGTTCATAATTCCTCAGGTACATATCTTGGTTTATCCAGCACACATAAACAAATTGATAAAGCTGTTGATCAACCCGAAAGAGAAAATATAGTTGCTGCTGTACACGATCATGACCTTTATGATGTCAGTGAACAGGTCGACTTAAAAGATGAATGGAATAAGCTCCTCGGTTGGAGCGTATTGTACATTTGTCTTTTTATATTTTGTTATCCTGTATGCCTCAACATGCGGAATAACAGAACACCTTACTTGGATCGATTGGTCCTACCACCAAAATACATTCTTTTCCAAAGTTTAAAGATCCCATTTCAGGGATAATCCTTTCCTTTTCTTACAACGCTGAGAACTGAAACGCTATGCCGTAAGCTTTTGCTATGGGCTTCGTTTACCAGGTTTTTTGAACGATTTTTTAAAGTCGTCGGGGCTTGTACTGACTTGTTTTCGACTGAAATAACAACAATTTAAATAATATTTTATATGCATTTATTACCTAGAGAGACAGAGAAGCTATTGCTTCATCTTGCCGGTGAACTAGCGAAAAAACGTAGAGCTAGAGGACTTAAACTAAATTATCCGGAGTCTATTGCATTGATCAGCAGTGAGCTTTTGGAAGCTGCACGTGATGGCCGTACTGTGGCTGATTTAATGCAGTATGGCGCGACATTATTGACACGTGAAGATGTCATGGAAGGTGTGCCCGAAATGATTCACGATGTGCAGATTGAGGCGACTTTTCCGGATGGTACCAAATTGGTGACCGTTCATAATCCGATTCGATAATTGTTAAAAATAGAATTTATGATTCCAGGAGAATTTTTTATAGCGGATGGCCATGTCATCTGTAATGAAGGTAGAGAAGTTACGACGATTACCGTAACAAACACAGGGGACAGACCAATTCAGGTAGGTTCACATTTTCATTTCTTTGAAGTGAACAAGATGATGGAATTTGACCGTGCAAAAGCTTTTGGCAAGCGATTGAATATTATTGCAAGTACAGCGGTGCGTTTTGAACCGGGAGAATCCAAAGATGTAGAATTGGTTCCTTATGCAGGTGCCAGAAGAATCTACGGGCACAACGACTTGGTAAACGGTGATACTGAAACCGAAGTCGCGAAAGAAAATGCAATGAAAAAAGTGAAAGAACAAGGCTTTAAAAACAAAGTATCATGAGTTTAAAAGTTAGCAAAGTAAATTATAGCGCCATCTTTGGTCCGACAAGTGGCGATAAAATCCGTTTAGGCGATACCGATATCATTATCGAAGTTGAAAAGGACTACGCTTATTATGGCGACGAAGCAAAATTTGGTGGTGGTAAGACCGTACGTGACGGTATGTGTCAATCTTCCGTTCACACACGTGATGAAGGTACCTTGGACATGGTGATCACAGATGCTATCGTGATTGACCACTGGGGAATTGTGAAAGGTGATATCGGTATCAAGGATGGTAAGATTGTCGGTGTCGGCCGTGCTGGAAATCCGGATACAATGGATAACATTACGCCAAATATGATTATTGGCGCTTCTACCGAAGTGCATGGCGGATCTGGCTATATCTTAACACCGGGGGGGATAGATACCCATATTCACTATATCAGTCCTACACAGGTCGAAACAGCCTTATACAGTGGTATTACTACGATGATCGGCGGTGGTACCGGTCCAGCGGACGGAACAAACGCAACCACCGTAACACCAGGGAAGTGGAATATCCGTCGTATGATGCAAGCGGTGGAAGATCTACCGATGAACTTTGGCTTCTTTGGAAAAGGAAATGTGGGAACTGAACAACCCATTGTTGAACAGATTGAAGCCGGAGCTTTGGGGGTTAAAATTCACGAAGACTGGGGTGCTACACCCGCAACAATTGATAGAGCATTAACGGTAGCTGATAAATACGATGTACAGGTTGCCATTCACACCGATACATTAAATGAAGCGGGTTTCTTAGAAGATACCATTCAGGCGATCAACGGTCGTGTAATCCATACCTTCCATACGGAAGGTGCCGGTGGTGGTCACGCTCCGGATATTATCAAATCGGCAATGTATCCAAATGTATTGCCAGCTTCCACAAATCCGACACGTCCATTTACAAAAAATACGATTGATGAGCACTTGGATATGTTGATGGTTTGTCACCACCTGAGTAAAGAAATTCCTGAGGATGTGGCTTTTGCCGATTCACGTATCCGTCCGGAGACAATCGCTGCTGAGGATGTATTACAAGATCGTGGTGTATTCAGCATCATGAGCTCAGATTCGCAGGCAATGGGCCGTGTAGGTGAGGTTATCACACGTACCTGGCAGACAGCGGACAAAATGAGAAAACAAGTGGGGCCGCTACCTGAAGATGAAGGAAAAAACAACGATAACTTCCGTGCACGTCGTTATGTCGCAAAATATACAATCAACCCAGCGATTGCACATGGTATCTCAAAATACGTAGGTTCTATCGAACCGGGTAAAATCGCAGATATGGTTATCTGGCGCCCAGCCTTGTTTGGTGCGAAACCGGAAATGATTATCAAAGGTGGTATGATCATCGCGTCCAAAATGGGGGATGCCAATGCATCCATTCCTACACCACAACCGATTATCTTACGTACAATGTTCGGCGGATTGGGAAAAGCTGTTCATAACACCTGTTTCAACTTTGTTTCCAAAATTTCATTCGAAAACGGCATTAAAGAGGAATACGGCTTAGCAAAAGGGGTACTTCCTGTAGAAAACTGTAGAAACATCTCCAAAAAAGATATGATCCACAACGACGCTACACCCGAAATTATCGTTAATCCGGAGAACTATGAAGTAAGTCTGGATGGAGAAATTTTGCGTTCACAGCCGATTGATACCGTTTCTTTAGGACAGTTGTATTTCTTGTTTTAATCTGTATGGAGACTACCATGGCTTGATCTTGCATCAGGTCATTATAAATGAAAAACAAATAAAACGGTCATGAGTAGCGCTGATGATCAATGGGCAAAGGAAGGCTCATGATCGTTTTATTGCCCTTAAAAACAACGATATATCAATGAAAAATTTAAAAATATTTTTGGGATGTTGTCTGGCAATAGCCTGCTTTTCGATACAATCGGCTTCTGCTCAAAAAGGCGGAATCATGCTGTATGGTTCGCTCAATTACCATGAAACCGCTGCTGGCCACCAATTTAGTGCGGCACCAGTGGGCGTAGGCTATTTTTTTAATGACAACATGAATGTGGGGATAAATTATGGGTTCAACAACGCCTATACGAAGGCGCTTGACTTTACGGATCATTCCCATGAAGTTGGTCCATTCTACAGCAACACCTGGCCGTTAGGAGAACATTTTATGTTGATCGGTCAAGTGGATGCACATTACATTTGGGGTGACCAGCATGTTGTTAATGCATCCGGAGGCATGGTGGATGGAAGCTACAATGGTTTCCTGTTCAGAGTGTATCCGTTAGTGGGTATTGACCTCGGAAAAGGCTGGGCTTTGAAAGCAAAAGTCGCGGAGCTCTCTTACAAGAAGAAGCATGGTAAGGATGCTGTTATTCCAGATGATCACGAGGTGATTACAGGGATCAATGGATCAACTGTGGGATTGGGATTGTCAAAAAATCTATTTTTTTAAAGCACGAAAATGATTATCACAGAAATCACAAGGAATATCAATCGCGAGCAGAACAATAAGCGTCATGATCTGCTGTCGATTGAATGGTATGAATCCACCAAACGTATTCAGCGACTTCGTACAGCGGAGGGGATGGATATCGCTGTAAAACTATTGGGCAATACTTCCTGCTTGCAGGACGGCGATATCCTGTATGAAGACGAAGAAAAAGTAGTTGTGGTTACCATCAGACCTTGTGAAGTTATTAAAGTGATGGCAATTGATTTCCTTCAAATTGCTTTTGTCAGCAGTGAAATAGGAAACAAACATTTGCCTCTATTCGTAGAGGCAAATGAATTGCTGATGCCCTACGAACGCTCCATGTACGAGTGGTTGACCAAAAATGGATTTGACCCTGTGTGCTGTATGCAGCAGCTGCTGAACCCACTCCACGCAAACGTAGACCCAAAGCATCATCAAAAGTTGAAATTTTCAACAAAAAATATTCCGCTGTTCATTCAGAAGCAGGAGGATATTGGTACAGCGCCAGCCGTTGAATCTACAAATAATGAATAAATAATTTATGTCAATGAAAAATACTTTTCTGGGCAAATTGCTCCATCTCGCAGATCCGACGCTACCGATTGGTGGATTTACCCATTCAAATGGGCTGGAAACCTATGTGCAGCAAGGCTTGGTCTGTGATAAAGCAACTACTGACAACTATGTCCGCCATAATTTATGGTACAATCTAAAGTATAACGATGCTGCCCTGATGAAATTGGCCTACGAAGCCACCACATCGGAGGATTTAAATGCATTGATCGCTTTGGACCAGGAGTGTACAGCATTGAAAAGTCCAAAAGAGATCCGGGAAGCCAGTAAAAAACTGGGCGTACGCATTTACAAAATATTTAGCCGTTATCAACAACAGGATTTTGTTGTTGCCTGGGGCAAATTGATTCAGAAAAAGGAAGTAGATAGCCACTATTGCTTGATGTATGGTATGCTGGCTTCGTTATTGGAAATTCCTTTGGAAGAAGCATTACATGGCTTTTATTACAATGCGGCCATCACCATGGTGACGAATGCCGTGAAACTCGTGCCGCTCGGACAGCTCGATGGTCAGGATGTTCTTTTTGGCCTACACGATGATATACTTGGGCTCTGTCACGAGACTTTAGCAGTTGAACGAAATTTAGTGGGGCTGTGCAATATCGGATTTGATATCCGATGCATGCAACACGAACGATTATATTCTAGAGTTTATATCTCTTAAAATCAAATAAAATGGAAAATAGAAAATATGTTAAGATCGGTGTCGGCGGTCCGGTGGGTTCCGGCAAAACAGCGTTATTGGAAAGATTGAGCAGACGTCTGGCAAATGAGTTAGATCTGGCGGTTATTACAAATGATATCTACACCAAAGAAGATGCGGAGTATATGGCGAAAAATAGCTTATTACCCCGCGAACGTATTATCGGTGTTGAAACAGGAGGTTGTCCACATACCGCGATCCGTGAAGATGCGAGTATGAATCTGGAAGCTGTAGACGAACTGGCTAGCCGTTTTCCTGATCTGGAACTTATTTTGATCGAAAGTGGGGGCGACAACCTAACTTCAACCTATAGCCCAGATTTGGCAGATATCACCATTTTCGTCATTGATGTCGCTGAGGGTGAAAAAATGCCACGTAAAGGTGGTCCTGCGATTACACGTTCGGATCTGTTATTGATCAACAAGAAAGACTTGGCGCCTTATGTGGGTGCAAGCCTGGAGGTCATGGAACATGATGCCCGTATGATGCGCAAAGGTGCTCCATTTTTGTTCTCCAATTTGAAAACTGGCGACGGTCTGGAGGAGATTGTGGGCTGGATCAAGAAATATGCATTGCTTCAAGATATTGAAGAACCTAATTTACTTCGTTAATTATGATTTGTTCTTTAGCCGTCAAAATAGCACATCGTGAAGGGAAATCCTTTATGAAGGATGCTTATGTCACTCAACCTTTTCGCATTGTCCCTGTCGGTCAATATCAAAAAGACAATGCGGCTTATTTGATGATCATGAGTTCCTCACCGGGATTATTGGATGGTGATGATCATCAGATCAAAATTGATATTGCGCCGGGAGCAAAATTACAGTTGCAGACGCAGGCTTATCAGCGTCTGTTTCATATGAAGGGGCATTCTTCGCAAACAATGCAGGTGACCCTGGGCGAAGATTCCGTGTTTTCCTATGTGCCTCACCCAGTGGTGCCACAACATTCCTCTCATTTTTTGAGCCACAATATTATCCATCTTGCTTCCAATTGCCATCTACTACTAAGTGAAATCGTGACCTGTGGAAGGAAAATGTCCGGGGAGGAATTTCAGTACAATCATTTTCAGAATCTGACGGAATGTTATGTGAATGGTCGACTGGTTGTAAAAGATAATGTGCTGTTACAACCGGATCGTATGCCCATTCAGGGATTGGGCATTCTGGAAGGGTACACACACCAAGGGACGTTGATTTACCTGAATAGTGCCGGGTTAAGTCCAGATGAATGGATCGAAGCATTCTATGAAAAATATGGAGAAACCAAGGATGTTGCCTTTGGTATCAGTGCTTTGCAACATGATGGTTTTATGGTGCGTGTGCTGGGCTATGGTGCCGAGCAACTTTACCTTCTTTTTAAAGAGATGCAAAGTGCTTTGTGGGAAAAATTATTCCTGAATTAAATAACGGGGACTGAATACAATTTTTAAATAACAAATTATTCTAATGAAAAATAACATCCTGGCTTTTGTTAAAGCTGTTTTTAAGGGATTTGGACAGATTATGTTACAGGGTAACATCTGGACTGGAGTCCTGTTTATTGGGGCTATTATTTATGATTCCGCACTCATGGGATTTGCCGGGATACTGGCGAATCTTGTTGGGGTAATAACAGCGAAATTGATGAAGTTTGACGAGGACCATATTAATGATGGGCTCTTTGGATTTAATGCCACATTATATGGGATTGCGTTGGTCTTTTATTTTCAGGCTAATATCTGGGTATGGGCTGCCTTGATCATCGGTTCTGTATTGACCACGATTTTAATGGGCTTTGCACTGAAGAAAAATATTCCTGTGTTTACGTTTCCTTTTATCATGATCACCTGGATTGCGCTATATGTATTGAGTATTCCAGAATTGGCTTTACGGACCGTTCCAGAGCACTTTGTGGATATTGAAGAAATGGACGATTTCCTTATTGAAGGACATGCCTTTGGTCAGGTTATTTTTCAGGGTAGCTTAATTGCGGGACTGATCTTTTTTATTGGCGTCTTTATCAGTAAGCCGATCGCGGCATTATATGCTTCCGCCGCTGTCATTATTAGCGTTTATATCTCGCATCATGGGCATGAGTCAACTGATATGACCAACAACGGTATCTTTAGTTTCAATGCGGTTTTATGTGGAATTGCGTTAAGTGGCCAACGCGTCAGAGATGGTATCTATGTACTCATTGCGGTTATAATAGCGACCTATTTTGATCATTGCATGATCCACAATGGTTGGACGACGCTAACCTTTCCTTTTGTGGTCGCGATGTGGGCAATGGAGCCTGTCAAACGACTGGACAATTGGTTGGTGGCTAAATTTTCTGCGACAGCGGAGACTTCCTAGTCTTTTTTTTACTAAAATTTTATCTGATGTTGAAATTTCGTTTCATAAATCTATTCCCAATAATGCTCTTATTGGGAATTCATATAAACACCGTATATGGGCAGGTAAGTCCGCCTGGGCTTGGTAAAGCCAAAACGGCCTCCTGGTCGGTGTTGGGCCTGCGACGCAAGCTGGACAGTGCCGGAACAAAGGAAGCACTGACCTATATCGGCCTGGGAACCAAAAGTACACCCGAGGACTCCAATCCTTTTCATAAGCAGGCCATCTGGGTGTTGAATCATGAGGTCTATAACAAATTTGCGCCGAATCAGCAATATAGCTATGCGCTGAGCTACAGGCGTCAAAATGTATATGATGGAAAAGCGCCCTACCACAATGAAGGAGTGGAACAGGAATTCCGGTTGTATGGACGGTATGCGTATACTTTTAAACTGGCTGAGCGCTGGAAATGGAAAAATACACTACGGCAGGAGTTCCGGAAATTTTTTACAGCAAACTTTCATAAAGCAGAAGAGAACTTCCAGTTTAGAACCCGACTAAAATCGCAGGTGAATTTTAAAATATCCGATAAAAATAAGCAGGAACTGGCACTGAGTGCCGAAGGTCTTTTTGCAATCAGTAAACTGAATGAACCGGATGCTTGGTCGAGCTTTGGGTACAAGGAAACGCGTTTGGGCTTTTACTACATGACAGATATTCCAAAGACACCATTACGATTGGATGTCGGCTATATGAATGATTTGATCAAGGGCTATGATCAGGTGGATTTCGGGGTGCATTATCTGGCGGTCGATCTCATTTGGAACCTGCCTTACCATAAACATTAGTCTGCCATAAACTTATGTTTTCGATAATCACTGGGTGAATACCCGGTGATTTTTTTAAATAACCTGGTGAAATAGGAGGGCGATTGGAACTTCAGTTCGAAAGCTATCCCCGCAATATCTCTCGTGGCGTCCTGCAAGAGGATCTGGCTATGCAAGATGCTGATTTCAGTAATCCATTGCTTGGGTGGCTTATTGGTTGCCTCCTTCACACACTTGTTTAGGTAGTTTTCGGAGATATGCAATAGATTGGCGTAAAACAATACATTTTTATGGTCAATATGGAACTTTTGGACATATTCCCGAAAGCGAAATGCAATATCCAACTGTCTGCTCATCGGTGCCTTGGTTTCGATATCCGATTTGATGACCTTCAATAAGATGCATTGCATCATCGAGATGCATACCTCCATCACGCGACCTTCGGTAAAAAGTTCTTCTTCCAAAAGAATCAGCATTTGCTGAATCCAATTGGCAACATGCGGTTTTAACGTCGTGAAGGGATGGGAATTGAAAAATTTGATGTCATTGATCCCAAGTTCGATATCAGTGACAATTTCGTTTTCATAAACGACAAAAAAGCCTTCGACATCGTCAGATATGGCCAGTGTTGCGGTGATATTCCCTTGCTTGATATTGATGACTTGGTTTTCAGTCAGCGTATAGGAGGCTGATTCCAAGTGTTGTGTCAGGGAACCTTTCGTTACGAAAATTAGAAAATTGAAGGTAGTACGATAAGGAATGACGGGCATTAAGATGCTCCGGAGATAATTTTCAATTCGATAAACCTGAATTTTATTTTCGTTAAATAAATTATGCTCAGAAACATCAGGTAAGAATAACTTTTTATACTCGTAATTGTTGATGATCTTAATCGAATTTTTCATTCATAAATAATTATAAATTACCTGTCTACGCTCAAGTGGATCAATGAACTCCCTGCACTTGCTATTTGTTTTACAACCCAAAACAAGCTAATTCCCATGGGATTGAATCGCAAAGGAATTAGTAACGGTAGATCACACAAATATAATCAATTCTTTGCTAACGGACACCTAAAACAGTACCTTCCATGTAACGTTTTAAACGGATTTGTAGTATAGGATTGCAATAGAAAAATTTAGACGACAACGCTGCCCAATCGACAATTGGGCAGCGTTATTCGATCGCTATAAGTTATACTTTTTTGCCTTGACTGAATTTTTCCTGGTTAAAATCTGCAGATTTTCCCTTTGGAATGGATAGCGAAGTCCATTGCTCATCCTGGCACATTTTTCCGATGTAGACAATCTGGCCTACGTGATAGGGGTAGTGGGCAAGTTGGCGATGAATGGCTGCCAATACGCTATGTCCTTCTCCGCGGATAAAGATTGTTTTCGTCAGGTCTTGCTCATTTAAAGATTCCAGGGCTAGAAATAAACAATCCCAACCTTCGTTCCATAGTTTGAGCAGCTGTGCCCTGCTCATCTCAGTAGGCTCGAATTCCATATCGCGGTCTCTTCCTTCTTTTTCGCCGTCCGAATGTAGAAAGTCTGTCCAACGCGAAAGCATGTTCCCATGGAGGTGTTTCACAATAATGGCAATACTGTTGCTGGAAGGATTGAATTGCCAGAATAATTGCTCATCCGTCAATTGAGCGAAGGTTTTGTCTCCCAGAGATTTGAACTCCCGAAATTGCTTGAGGCTACTTGCTAAAAAATTATCCATTGGATTCTGTGTTATGTGTGCTTGTGTTTCTTAACACAAGGTACGAAAATATCAGCTTATATCTGGTGAATTGGTTCCTCTCAATAGGCTGTTGGAGGGGCATTCTAGTCCAGTTTTTTATCGATGCGGGTAGGGCAGGCAGGAAAAAAAGGTGGCACTGGGGAAGGTACCACCTTTAGCTAACTAAACATTAAACATAAATAAACAGTCTTTTTAAAAACCTAAACTAGCATTAGATAACGACCCGGCCACTTGTCGATTTGTCAACTTGGACATTCCGTGGCTGATTTTTTAAGGAGATTTTCGCTGAGGTAGAAACTTTACCGCGCAGATTATCCTTAACACTTAAGGTAACACCAGCCGATGTGCTGGCATTGACCTCCGCGTTGGTTGTTGTAAAAGCGGCCATGTCAACTGAAGTAGAGGAGTTGGCATTTAAATTCAGGTTCCTCGAACTTCCAGCAATTTCCTGTTTTGACGAACTTGTGGAATTTACCGTTAGATTCTTTGCACTTACGTCGGCCGTTAATCTACTTGAGGAACTTGTCGAAAGCGAAATATCGTCGGCAATTAATTTTTTAAGTGTAATTCTGGCCGATGAAGAAACGTTGACAGATATTTTGTTTGCCTTGATGGTTTCGTTGGTGAAAATAGAGCCACTGGATGAGGCCGAAAAACTTGTCGGAATTTTACTCGAATATACCGTTACACGGTTGTTCCTCGCATTTCTGATCTGCGAATTCCGTTTATATTGTACATGTAATACGCCATTTTTTACATTGGTTTCGATCAGCGATAGATGCTCTGCGTTGTCCGCTTCAACAACAACTTCATTGCGGTTGGAGTGAACATAGTCAACACGTAGCGAAGTGGCTGCCGAAATGCCGTCGGGAGCTGAAATCTTACGGGTTTCACGTTCTTGGGCCTGAGCTACATATAAAAATGAAATAAAGGCGATAGTTAAAATTCTTTTCATGGTTTTGTCTATTAGTAGTTTTTAATTTTATGCTATGATAATTTTTGTTTTTATTTCTGAAAACAGCCTCATTTCCTTGCTTACATCTATAATAGTGGTGCCAAAATTTAAAAACCATGTAAATCGTTTATAAATAGCTCTTTTTGCTTTTAGACGTTTTTTCTATTGCCCATTTTTGAACAACTGCTGTTCGTTATCGAACAATTTAACCGTTGTTTTTGCGGTTACCACATGCTCTTGTCGTAAGCTGCCTGCCAGAAATGATATTCCAATCGGGAAGCTGTTATAAATACTTGTCGCATTTTCTCCCGATTTGTTGCAGTAGTTTGTTCAGAAATTTGATCGACGTAATTTTTGGCTTTGTTCACACCCTCGGCAAAGTCCTCACCACTATAGGTTTCGATCCATTTGGAATAGGGGTTGTGGTCACCACTGGCGATCGAAACGATGTGGTCGCCAACTTCTTTATAAATCCAAAAGCAGGGTAAAGTCGCGGCCATAGCGACTTCAATAGGTTCAAAGGCAGCTACACTTTTTAAAAAGTGTACGTAATGGTGACAAACGGGTTCTATCTTGTTGTCGTCTTCCGGGTCCAGACCAAATTCTTTAAAATAGTTTTCATGGAGCGCTTTTTCGACGATAAGGGCATTGCGTCCAAATTCAAAATAATCCAGGGCTTGTTGATTGTCTGCACTCTTTGCACCTATGAAAGCTAAAACACGTCCAAATTCCTCCAGATAGAAAGCATCCTGACGCATATAAAATTGAAATTTGTCCAGCGGTAGACTGCCATTGCTCAGTTCGGAAATAAAAGGCATGGCTAGGATATCAGCATAAATTGGTCTTATAGCATTCCAGGCTTTATCGCTCCATTTCATGAAAAATAAGTTTAATAGGGTTGTGGAAATGATTAAGTGGCCCATTTCCTTTGCCGATAACGAGATCTTTGCTTCCTTTGATTGCCTCATGGACATAATCTAAAGCGGTAGCGACGGCCTCAGCAAGGGGAAATTGCTGCGCTAATTGGCTCGCTATTGCGGAAGAAAGAGAGCAGCCGGATCCATGTGTATTTTTGCTGTCAATTTTTTGTGATTTAAATACCAATGCTGATGCGTTTTGCTGAAAGAGGAGAGAGGTAAGCTCGCTACTTTGAAGGTGTCCGCCTTTAATAAGCACTGACTGACATCCTTTTTCAAGAAGTTCAATGCCCGCTTTTTCCATTTCTTCGACCTTAGCTATAGTCCTTCCGACAAGTACACTGACTTCATCCAGGTTGGGCGTGATAACCGAGGCTTTTGGAAAAAGTAGATCAACACAAGCTTGAATTGTATCATCATGGATTAACTTGTGACCACTTGTCGACACCATCACGGGGTCAAAGACAATTGTTCCACGGTATTCCTTCAAATAGCTGCTGATCAGTTCGACAAGTTCAACCGTGTGAACCATCCCGATTTTGATCGCATCGGGATAAATATCATCGAAGATCGCATCCAATTGCTCACGTACTGCTTGGGTCGGTATCTCGTAAATATTTCGTACCCCTTGCGTGTTCTGCACGGGTAATGCCGTTAAGACGTTCATGGCATAACATCCAATGGCTGATATAGTTTTCGTATCGGCTTGGATACCGGCTCCGCCACTGCCATCAAACCCCGCTATGCTCAGTACAGTGGGCACTGTATATTTTTTCGTTATGTTCATGTTAATAATTCCTTTAATTGGGCGCTATGCTTTCTTGGATTTTTACTTTGGCAAATTGCCGAGACGACCGCAATGGAATCTGCGCCAGCCAGCCAGGCACTTGTGCTGGTATCCAGGTTCATGCCTCCGATGGCGATCAAGGGCTTTTCAGTTAGATCACGTAACTCAGCCAGTCCACTGATTCCCCAGGTTGTAATGGTGTCTGTTTTTGTTTTTGTTGGAAAAATTGGGCTTATACCAAGGTGGTCTACAGCGGCCATCTGTTTGCTGTCAAGTTGTATCCGAACTTCCAGCGACCAGCCAATTTGAAGACGATGTCCGTATTTTTCCCTTATTGCTAGAGGTTGACGATCATTTTGTCCGACATGCACCCCCCAGGCCTCGATTTCAATCGCAATATCCACGGCATCATTGATGATTAAAGGGATTCCGTAACGATCGGTAAGCTTTTTTAGCTTCTTGGCTTTTTCCAGAAAGCCTGTCGGCGTTTCGTTCTTTTCGCGCAACTGAATAATATCCACACCGCCGATTATGGCTTCTTCGGCAACATGGAGCCAAGGGTTTGGGTAGCAGTCCCGTTCGGAGATCACCAGATACAAGGGGTAAGGAAATAGAGGATTAATTGCCATAATGCTTCAAGTTGAGATGCATCCGGATACGCTCTTCATTCAGCAGATAGAGCTCATCATAGAGATGCATCTGTAAGGAACCCGGACCAGCGGATCGCGCTGTTGCCAGTTCACCTGCTAAGCTCAAAAGGGAGACACCGGCGGTCGCGGCTTCAAAAGGATGGTCTGTGACTGCTAAAAATGCGCCGATGAGTGCCGTCGCGCTACAACCGAGTCCGGTAACCTGGGTCATCAAGGGGTGTCCATTGTGTACCTCTGCGGTATGCTGTTCGGACAGGATATAGTCTACCTTTCCGGAGATGCAGATGATAGATCCTAATTGTTCTTGTAATGCTTTACCAAAGCCAATAGCAGCTTTGCTGTCTGCAGTGCTGTCTACACCTTTGGTATTGACCTCGTTGAAATTGTAGAGGCTCATGATCTCTGATGCATTTCCCCGTATCACAGTGGGCTTTAACTCCAGGAGATTTGCCAGTAAGTCATTGCGAAAAGCGGATATTCCCGCGCCTACTGGATCCAACACCCAAGGGCGGCCAATGTTATTGGCATGTTCTGCCGCTACAAGCATGGACTCGGCGGTAAGTTCACTCAATGTGCCGATGTTGAGGACCAATGACTGGGCAAGGTCAACAACCTCGCGCACTTCGGATGGACTGTGAACCATGACTGGGGAAGCTCCAAGAGCAAGGAGCGCATTGGCGGTGCTATTCATCACCACCAAATTCGTAATATTATGTACAAGTGGTTTTTGTCGTCTGACCTGTGCTAACAGATCGATAATTAAATCTTCCATTCCTTTTTGTTCGCTATGTTTGTACGTGGCTTTGACAGGAAGAAATGAGACAGATGGGCTGTCCGGTATATTTCAATATACCTAAGCGGTTGCTTTTCCCTACGCCGGTATAAACCGAATCAGGTTCGAAGGGACTATCTCAATTCTATACAGAATACCCCCAAAGCCATATCAAATTTAGACAAAAAAAAGGACTTTTTATAACCCCTGTTTTTATTCGGTCCCGGAATAGTAAAAATGACTGCGAGCGATTTGACCGACATTTTCAGTATGAGTAGGGAAATAGATTGAGCCGACAATGAGCAGAGGATGATGTCAAAATGATCTTTCGTAGTTAGCTTAATTGCTAGAAACTTTTATTATCTTCAGTTGGCAATTCCGTGTAGTCAGGTGGGCTATAAGTGACGCGGGCAAAATTTTTCGTCAGGAGTTCCGTATCAACAACCTTTCCACCCTGAAATTTCAGGAATTTTTCCCGCCAGATTTCATTTTTTCGATAGAATTGATCACCTATCTTAAGGAATTGATGCTCTTTTTCAATGACGTGATAGGCAAAATCGAGCTCCTGATCGATCCGGAGCTCACCTTCAAGACATTTTTCGGTAAACCAAAGATTAATCTGAAACGTATAGGGTGTATTGTTGGTAAATTGATAGTCCCGATAATTGTAAAACACTGTTGCACCGCTTCCGAAAGGTAATACACGCCCATCATCGGGAAACGGATCAAAAGAATGGTGATAACGCTCCGTGACTGTCAGTGGGCTATGGATAACAAGCCAATGGATCAGGTTGGAGATCTGGCAGATTCCACCACCGATACCTGCCCGGGCTTCACCAAAAGACAATTCCATCCCTGGAAGATAGCCCTTTTTTCGTGTGGGTTGACCGACTAGTTTACAGAATGAAAAAGTTTCGCCGGGGTGGATCAGTACACCATTGATCTGCTTTGCTGCAATCTTTAGATTGGTCACTTTATTGATCTGCAGCTGCATATTGTTTTCCCCCAGCTTTTTTAATAAAACAGACTGGTGTTTTTTGATGCGATACTGCAGCGCTGTTGTAGATTTGGTTTTTGTGTACTTTTTATTATCCAATAACCAAATGGCTTTTCTTTGTGTCCTTCTCGCCCAAACAGCGAGAAAATACAGTAAAGGGTGACGTTGACTTATTAATTTCCGTTCTTTCACTAATGACGAATAATGTGTATTGCTTCCTCCTATTTCAGTTTGCGCGTTTAAATTATTGAAAATTGGAGGAACTTTCCTTTGTTTGTATTGTTTTAGAGGTAATTTTATCCTGTTTGTCAAATACGGTGCTCTCGTATTGGTGGTTGCCCAGGTCTTTTGATACTATTTTCAATTCCAATGTACCATCACGATAAAACAGGTAAGTGCTTTCGTTGCCTTGCACAGCTATTTTGGATTCGGCAGTGAGCTTTCCCGCCGTGTCAAATGCCTGCCACGAAGAGAAATTGTCTGCTTTTGGGTTCTCATAATAATACAATGTACGTTTTTCGATAGCGTCATTTAGCCCTGAAACTTCCTCAACAAGCTGCCCATTTTCATTGTAACGGTGGTCGACCCAATGCATGCGTTGGTAAACGAAGTGGATGGACTCCTCCCTGATCACTTGATATTGATCATTTAAATGATGGATGGAGGCGGTTTGCCGTTCAGGATCGGTAATGAGAATAGCGCGCGGTAAGTATTGATAAATTGTACTAGAGGACCATTTGCTATCTTGAAGCTGTTGTATCGAATCGATTAATCCCCATTTGTTGTAAAAATATTTGCTGTAAAAATTGACCCCATTAGACAAATTGTTTGCCGAGAGTTCTTTGCCTTGCTGATAAACGGTTGTTATAATGCCGCTGGGTTTTTCGAGGTTCTCCCCTGTAAAGGTCTGCGAAATATAAGTTCCGTCATATTTGCCTTTTTTCTGCGTGGAGTAGATCGGAAGATTGGACCGCGAAATGATGGCGGCAGCATATTGCCTGGAGGGTTTAAACGGAATAGCAGCTATTGAATCGAAGAATAGTTTCGCATCGTATTTAAGCGCTTTTTGAGCTGTACTTGTCTGCTTAGTATTTGTCAATATAGGCTTTGCTGCCTGGAGATAGCTTTGACTGTCATAGATCACTTTCGGTCTGCTCTGACCATCAAACAGGATCATGGCATTTCGTTGTTTGAGGGTCGGTACATCCACTGTCCACTTACGCTTGTTGACAACAAAAGTAAATTTTTGGGCATCTGTTTTTGAGACCAGGAGTCTGGTGGTACTATAGGGAACCTGTCTAATAATTTCATTTGCCTTTTGATCATGGAGACGCATCGCGAAATCCGTTGATTTATCGGATTCATTGGTAACGAACAGGATCGCTTGGGTAGGCGCCCCGATTTCCATTGATTTTATCGTTTGGGATCGTGCCACAGTCGTGCACAACAGAAGTACCAATAACTGAAAAATAATCGGATGAGGCGCTATTGATCTGGAATGACAGTTCATTTGAATAGGGGAAGCTTCGGCTTTATATGTCTTAGTTTAGTACTTCTTTTAGGAATAGTAAAGTATGCTCCCAGGCACGTTTGGCCATGACAGGGTTATATTCTGGTGATTCCGGATTGGTAAAGGTATGACCAGAATTGGCATAGGTAATGATCTGCCAGTCTGCTTTTCCTTCATTAAGTTCCTTAACTAACCCGTCATAATCTTCTTTTGATACACTTTTGTCAGCGGCGGGATGTTCAACCAATACTTTCACATTAATCGCTGCATTAGGTCTGTCAGCTGATTTGGAGAGTCCACCATGAATACTGACCACCCCTGCCACAGGAAAACCAGCGCGTGCTGTTTCCAGTGCCCCGGTTCCGCCAAAGCAGTAACCAATTACTGCAATTTTTTCGGGATCAGCTCCTGCATCTTTCAATTTTTTAAGCGCAGCCGCAATGCGCTGCTGATAGGCCTTGTAGTCTGCTTTATAATGTCCGGCAATTTTCGAAGCCGCCGTATTGTCTGTGGGGATATTTCCTTCACCATAGATATCGGCAATGAAAGCAATATAACCTTCTTTTTCAAGTTGCAATGCAGCTTGTTTCGCCTCGTTATCTATGCCTTTCCATGCGGGTAAAATAAGGACAGCGGGTCCTTTTTTGTTAGCGTTGGACGTGATAAGTCCGTTCAGTTGCTGTGTTCCGTCTTTGTAGGATACTTGTTTTAACTCCTGTGCTTTCATACCCATGGTAACCATAGTTAATAGAAAAAATGTCAAAGCTGTTTTCATCTGTTCTTAATTTTATTAGCCGTCAGATGGGCTGTGTGATTAAAGATACCTTTATGTCCTGTGAAAGTCCTTATTGCGCTTGATAAGCAAAATTGTGTCAGATAAACAAACTTAGACTCCGGATGGTTTTATTGATTCAATAATTCCGATCACATCTAATTGTCCCAAACCTTTGTCATGTGCCTTTTGATAGGTTTCGAGCAAGGTGTCCAGTAGGGGATAGGCTGCTCCCGCTTGCTGTGCCAGCCGGATATCTTTTAACATCAGATCCAGTGCAAATGCTGCGGTATAATTTCCTTCCACGAGCAAAGGTGTTTTTACTTTTGTTGCTCCGCTACCACTGGCACTTTCGTTGATAATCGCTAACATTTCACTGCGTTCAATCCCTAATTGATCGGAGAATAAGATGGTTTCGGCCAGACCCTGATAAAGGATTGATAGGAAGTAATTAATGGCTAGTTTTGCGGCAATACCTTTGCCATTTTCACCAAGATGTTTAATGGATTTTCCCATCTTTTCAAGGTACGGTCTGGCGCGTTCGAGATTCGTTTGTTCCCCACCGACCATAATGATCAATGTACCTTCTGCAGCAGGTTTGGTGCTTCCGGCAACTGGAGCATCCAGAAATGCAGCGCCTTTTGCTTTTAGCTTATTGGCAAGATTGATACTCACATCTTGAGCGATGGTACTCATATCCACAAATAATTTCCCGCTGATAGGCTGTTCGAGAATTTTACCATAAACTTCTTCGACAGCTTCGTCGTTTGTCAGCATGGTGAAAACAACATCACTGGCCTCGATCAGATCCGTGACTTCACTATAAACAGTTGATTGTGCTGCAAAGTCTGTCGTTCTGGCGATGTTTCTGTTGTAAACGGCAAGTGGAAAACCTGCTCTTTCGAGGTTTTTTGCCATGGGATTCCCCATGTTCCCTAATCCTATAAATCCTATGTTTTCTCTATTCATTTTAAATTGTGTCATGTGAATCGAACATTCAGCTCACGATAAAGGTACAAATGTTTTTGGATCCATGGGGTACAAAGCTAAGACAACAGCACAGGTATTGAAATCTGTCTCTGTAGACTTTATATCCGCTGGATATGAATTTATTTTTGTTGCTAAATCAATACCCTGATCTCATTCCTTAGCAATACGATTTTGTCTTCATTCTCCAGTTTTTTTAAGATCCGGGAAACGACAACGCGGGAAGTATTCAGATCGGAAGCAATATCCTGATGAGTAAGGGTAAGAATTCGGTCGTTGGTAAGATTGACTTTAGCTTTCAGGTAATTGAGGATACGCTCTTCCATATTGGAGAATGCAAGATTATCTATGGCCTGAAGCATTTCATTCATTCGGCTGGAATAGCTTGATATAATGAAATTCCGCCAGGATGGGTATTTTGCCATCCAGTTATTAACCAGTTCATTGGGGATCATGGCTACGGTTGTATCCTTTTCAGCCCGGGCACGGATTTCACTTTTTTTATTACCCAGACAGCAGGCAATAGACATGGTGCAGGTCTGTCCCTGTTCAAGATAGTAGAGTAGGAGTTCGCCTCCGTCTTCATCCTCGCGGACGATTTTGATCGCTCCTGCTAGCAATAGGGGCATTGCGCTGATGTATTGATCGGTATCGATGATGAGATCGCCTTCACGGAAAGTTTTGATGCGGGCGTTCTTTATAATTTCTTCAATCAATGCAGGTTCAAGAACACCTGCGTAAGCTTGTTCAATGGACAACATAGTTTTTTATTAATCCTTAAATATAGCCATTTTGATCTTATGGCGGCTGCTGTTCACCCTAAAAAGGCCAAGACCTTATGCGTTGCTGTAGTAATAAAGGATGTCCTAGGTAGATATCGAGATAAAAATGAAAATAAAAGAATGTATTGACTTATTCAGATAAGACAAAATTTTATTCTGACTACTTTTGATATATTTCCATTAAAAGAATGTTTTTATTGTATTTCTATTAACGAGCTTATTTTTGATTTGCTGTTTTGATCTCAAAACTAAGCTTAATCTATGGAAGATTAAAATTCGAAGTGGATATAAACGGACTGTTTGTAGTTGTGCTAGTGTTAAAATTAGTTAAAAAGACAATCAATTCCTAATTTTGCGGCACAAAAAACAAAACAATCACATCTAAGATGAAAAAGTCTTTACTTTTTTTTGCACTTGTTTTTGCTAGCTATGGCGCGGTTCATGCACAAACGGCAAATACTAGTTCGGTTTCAGGAGTTGTAAAAGAGGCTACTGGACAAACAGTTAAAGGAGCAACCATTAAAATCACCCACATCCCAAGTGGACAAGTTGTAAGCGGCTCAGCTGATGCTCAAGGAAAATTTCAAATTTCAAATCTTCAAGAGGGCGGTCCCTACAGAGTGGAAGTGACCTACATTGGTGAAAAGCCAGTTGTCATTGAAAACATCATGTTGAAATCGGGCGAATCGTTGAATATTAATCCGACTTTTTCGGAAGGTTCTTCAACGGATTTAGATGAGGTTGTTGTTGTTGGTCATGGTGTTATTGATATTGCTGTAGGTAGAAAAACGCCTATTGCGGTTTCGACAATTCATAGAACTGAAATTGAAGAAAAAGTAGGTGCGCAAGATATTACGTCAACTTTGGCGAATACACCATCTGTTTACATTACGGGACAGGCGAAAGGTTTTGGTGAGTCTTCAATGACTACACGTGGTTTTGATCAATCCAATACCGCATTTTTATTGAATGGTCAGCCTGTGAATGGAATGGATAATGGCCGTGTATATTGGTCTAACTGGTCTGGTCTTACCGATATTGCGTCTTTGGTACAGATCCAACGTGGTTTGGGGTCTTCCAAACTGGCGATTTCATCCGTAGGGGGAACGATCAACTTTGTGACCAAGTCCACGGATATGAAAGAAGGTGGTTTTGTGCGGACGACAGTCGGTAATGACATGTTGATGAAAGGAACTGTAGGTTATAGTACTGGAATGATGAAAAGCGGTTTTGCTGTTTCAGCAATGTTTACCCATTGGTCTGGTGATGGATATGTGAATGGTACGCAAGGACAGGGACAAAATTATTTCTTGTCTGTGGGTTATAAAGCGAGCGAGAAGCATAACTTTAACTTAATGGTTACTGGTGCTCCACAATGGCATAACCAAGGTTTCACTTCGACATTGGATAACTACCTGAAAAATGGACGAAGATACAATAGCAATGTCGAGACCGTTGATGGTACTGAAGTTAACTACCGTAAAAATTACTACCATAAACCGGTAGCCAATTTCAACTGGGACTGGACTATCGATGACAAATCTTCATTATCTACCGTTGTTTATGCTTCAGTAGCGAGTGGTGGTGGTCAAACCAAAAGAACAGATAAGTTCAATAAAGGTCCTTACTTAGCAGCTGATGTAAACAATCACCAATGGTATGGTATCGTTTCCAACTATAACCGTAAATTAAATGAGCATTTAAATTTCAATGTTGGATTTGACTTACGAGATTATAAAGGTGAGCACTATCGTCAGGTAACGGATATGTTGGGTAAGTCATCTATTGCCAACGTAGGTAACGTAAACTTGGGCAATAATGTCTTTATTACAGAGACGTATTCAACCAATCCATGGAAGGCATTTTCAAGTCAACCTAAAACGACAGAAAATAGATTAGCATGGGATTATGAGCAAATGATCCGTTACGGTGGCTTATTTGGTCAATTGGAATATGCTAAAAATGGTTTTACCGCATTTTTCCAAGGATCAGTTTCGCAACAGCAAAATAGCCGTAGAGAATATTATTTAGAGAAACCGGAGAACTCAAAATCGGAAAATGTCAATAATTTTGGATATAATACCAAAGGAGGGGTAAGCTATACCCTAGGCAAACATAGTCTTTTTGCTAATGCTGGTTACTATTCACGTCAGCCTTATCAGAACAACATCTTCATGAACTATAGAAATGACGTGAACCCTTATGCTGAGAACGAGAAGATCTTAGGTCTTGAATTAGGCTATAAATTTATGTCAAGATACATTGATGTGAATGTGAATGCTTATAAGACAACATGGGAAAATAGAGTGACTGGTAACACATTAAACGCCTCAAAAGCAGATGTTGCCAAGTATAATCCAACCAATGATCCAAACATCTTAGTAGAGGGAGATTATCTTTATTTCTCGAATTATGGTGTAAAACAAAACCACAAAGGGGTAGAGTTGGATTTTGCTGCCCGTCCGTTCAGCGGATTTACTGTTAAGGGTTTTGCCTCTATTGGTGACTGGAAATATGATGGAAAATCCGTTACGATTGTCCGTAATGAAAACAGAGTGGTGTTGGCAACACAAGAAACCGATCTAACGAACGGAGAAGTTGGGGATGCTGCACAAACAACCTATGGTTTAGGTGCCAAGTATTTTATCACGAAAGGTTTATCTGTGGATGGAGACTGGAGATCTTATGATCGTTTGTATTCTTCAAGACAAGCTGGTCAGGGCAAAGTATTAGAATTGCCTTCGTATCAACTTGTTGATGCCGGTGTTTCTTATAAAATAGATATCAGTGAGAAGAATGCAATAAGTTTTAGATTTAACATCAATAACTTATTCAACAAATTCTATATTTCTGAGGCGACTACAAATATTTTTGAAAACACGAAGGCCGGCGAGAAGAATGAATATTGGAATGGAATCAATACCTCTAACACTGTATTGATCGGTCTAGGAAGAACCTGGAACGCTTCGGTGAAATTCACATTCTAATAAAATCTTATTCGAATTAAAAAGACTCACATTATTGTGGGTCTTTTTTTTGTTTTTTAATAAAAACTTAATACTTTTAGGTGATCTAACTGCTAACCTGATGTTGCATAAATTAATTTGTCTGGAAAATTTACAGATAGGCACCGTTCATTTTTCCGCTTTTGTGGTAAACCTGGATGGTGGAACTACTGGTTTTGCTTTATTTATTAACCAAGAAAATGACCCTATTTTTATTTTTCGAAAAGAGAAGAAAAATGAAGTGTCTTTTCACGTCAATGAAGACCAATTTTTTTGGATCGTAAGAAATAGCCAATTTACAGCTGGTGAGCGCCAAGGCTTTTTCGCAGAATTTGTTGAGTTTTTACGTTTAATGGAAGACAAGGTTTCCAATTATGTATTTAAACATGAAAAGCTTGTCAGATTTACGAATTCAAGGGATATCGTTCGGTACAAATATCTCTATTTGACCGGTGAACTGAATTAAATCCTTTCTATTTAAGCAGGAATGGGAGACGTTTAAATTTCTTTTGTATCGAAATTTAGCTTAGTTTTGGGTATGAAGCAAATGATGTCAAATCTATCTGTTACCCTTCGGGGCGATGCTGTTACTGCAGCGGATTTTAAACTTCCCTCAGCTGTATTGCTCGCTAAATTTTCTTTTTTGCCAATTTCGTCTTTTTTCCCAACAGATATCATTTCCTTTTCCCCGGATGAGTTTGACCACATCCAACAAGAAGACATCCAGCTCCTCTTAAAGGGATTTTCAATGGGGATTATTGCTGATAACGACCCTGTAGAAGTACTCGAACAAGTCATTGCGCTGTCAAACAACGCGCTGGCATACAGTTACCTTGGACTCTATTATTTTAAAATAAAAGCCTACAATGAAGCAATTGCTGTCTACAGTAGGGCAATTGAACATTTTAAAGAGGAACCTTATTTTTATGCAAGCCGATGCCTTGTCTATCGCCTGATTGGGGAAGATGAGGGCGCATTTTATGATTACCAGATTGCCAAAAGATTGGATTTTAATTATCACAGTGTATTGGAATGGCAGGAAAATCAGGCCGAAGTAAGTTATTTTGAAGCAGAAAATCTAGTCATTCAGGAGCTGGAATCTACCCCCAAAGAACTCAGTCCGGACGAACTGAATTCATTAGGACTTGAATATGTCCACTGTTATGATTACCTGAAGGCGATCGAATTGTATACCTTGGCCATTAATAAAAATACAGTAGGAGACAGTAACCTTTTTGTTTTTAGAGGAAGTCTCTATCTTAAATTGACCTGCTTTGAATTGGCTTTAAATGATTTTAACCGGGCGATCGAGCTGGATGAAAATCAAACGGCTGCTTATGTATTCCGTGCAAAGGTATTTGAATCTTATGGTTATTCAGAAAAAGCACTTAGCGATTATGCGAAAGCGGAAGAAAATGACAGCAACTCATCTATAGTGTATGAAGAAAGGGCTTCTTTATTCGAACGTTTGGGCTGTCTACCCGAGGCATTGTCTGATTTCGACCGTTTGGTCGAACTGAATCCAGAGGACTTTTATGTGTATTCTTTACGGGCTGATCTCAAGGAAAAATTGGAGGATATGCATGGCGCATTGGTAGATTATTCAACAGCTATTGAATTGAATCCTTATTATTCGGACTTGTATTCTTATCGTGCTGCTATCAAAGAGAAGCTCGGCGATGCGGTGGGAGCGAAGCTTGATTTGGATAAGTTCAATGAATTGGAGGACGAGTAGAGAGAAGAAAGCCATCCAAAAGAAAAGCTTCCTCGGGAGAATTTAATAGTTGGACAGGAAATGTGGGGAGCATGAATAAACTAAAATAGAAACGGGGCTATCCAAAATTTTGGACAGCCCCGTTTTTATTTTAGATCAGTTCCCTCTGAAACTGCAATTGTTCAACATTAAACCAGTTCAGACCCTACTTAATGATACGTTTAATCTTATTGGAACGTTTGATAAGTTTATGCAACTTGTCATAATCTTCGCTGGCGATTGAATCATGTAAGGATTGCAATTGTTTGATATGCTCTTCGAGGACTTCCAGTACATTTTCGCGATTCTGTTTGAAAATAGGTGTCCACATATCGGGTGAACTTTTAGCCAGACGGACTGTGGATTCAAAACCTGATCCTGCCAGCTCAAATATACGTCCCTGGGATTTCTCCTTTTCCAATACTGTTAATGCTAGTGCGAATGAAGTAAGGTGGGAGATATGCGAAACATAAGCTGTATGCACATCGTGTTCGTCTGCATTCATGAAGCAGGTACGCATCTCCAGTTGATCTGTGATCGCATCAGTAACTTCGAACGCATCTTCATCCGTTCGAAAGGCTTCAACATACACCATCATCTTGCCCTTGAATAAACCCGCTACGGCAGCTTCAGGGCCAGAATATTCCGTACCGGCCATCGGGTGAGCTGCAATATAGCGTCCTCTATTGGGGTGATCTTTGATTTTGTTCAGTATGTTAGTCTTGGTAGATCCCATATCGATAACGACCTGGTCCGTCACCTGATCAAGGATCTGAGGAACGACCTGCAAAATCGCATCAACGGGAATAGTCAATATAAGTACCTTACAGTTCTTTATTGCTTCTTCCAAAGTCATTGCTTCGTCGATAAAGCCTATCTGCTTGGCTTTATCAAGATTTTTTTCGCTTTTATCTACACCAATGATCTTACTGCAGAATTTTGTTTCTTTTAAGCGGATGGCAACTGAGCCACCTATTAAGCCTACGCCTACAATGGCAATATTCATATATGAATAATTATTATTCGTGTTTGTCTTTCAAAGCCCATATGAATTATCCGGATTATATTTATTTGTCTGGGGTAACCACGGATATTTCATGGGATTGAAATGTTAATTTTGAAAAATGTGTCTAGAAGTTATCCTTAATGCGTTGGATGGATTCTTCAAGTACTTCGACTGTGGCACAGAGACTGATGCGGATATACTGATTTCCTCGGTCTCCAAAAATGCCTCCCGGTGTGATAAATACCCGTG
This sequence comes from Sphingobacterium sp. NGMCC 1.201703, assembly GCF_047784615.1. Classification (NCBI taxonomy): domain Bacteria; kingdom Pseudomonadati; phylum Bacteroidota; class Sphingobacteriia; order Sphingobacteriales; family Sphingobacteriaceae; genus Sphingobacterium; species Sphingobacterium sp. NGMCC 1.201703. The sequence continues at coordinate 705,507 of NZ_JBLOHD010000001.1, forward strand.
CTTTGTCCAGGACAGCATCACTAAGCGCATAACCATCTGCATAGGAATCTGGGATCTGAGCCCATACAAATAAACCAACCTGATCTTTTTGGTATGAACAGCCCAGTAAGTTCATGATTTCATATACCTTCTGACGTCTATCGGCATAAATTTTATTAAGCTCCTGATACCATGAAGCCTCCAATTGTAAGGCCTTTGCTGCCGCCAATTGGACAGGCAAAAACATGCCGGAGTCCATATTGCTTTTAAAGCGTAACACCTGATTGATCCGCTCTTCGCTACCAACCAGTGCTCCGACTCTCCACCCAGCCATATTGGATGATTTGCTCAATGAATTTAATTCTATGGCGACCTCTTTTGCACCTTCCACGCTCATGATACTACGTGGTTTGTCCGTCAGGATAAAACTATAGGGATTGTCATGACAGATAAGAATATTGAATTCCTTTGCAAATTCAATCAGCTCTTTATAAAATGTATCCGATGCTGAGGCACCCGTGGGCATGTGCGGATAATTGATCCACATTAACTTAACGTTTGACAGATCTTGTTTCCGAAGTTCCTCAAAGTCAATCAGCCAATTTTTTTCCTGCGTAAGCTTATAGGTGATCGACTCCGCTCCACTCAATCTTACGGCAGCAGCATAGGCCGGATAGCCGGGATTGGGGATTAAAGCCTTGTCTCCTTCCTGTAGGTAAGTCATGCAAATATGAACGATACCTTCTTTTGATCCAATCAGCGGTAGGATTTCCGTATTGGGGTTAAAAGTGGCCTGATAATAGCGTTGATACCAATCTGCAACAGCTTGTCTTAAAGCTGGAGCTCCTTTGTAATTTTGATAGCCATGTACATTTGGAAGTTGGGCATTTGTATTCAATGTCGCTATTACCTCCGGATGAGGGGGTAAGTCAGGACTTCCAATTCCTAGGTTGATTACACGTGCACCCTGTTTGTTAAGCTCATCTATCTCTCTTAGTTTTTTTGAGAAGTAGTATTCTTCAGTTTGCTGCAATCTTTTGGCAACGTCTATTTGCATTTTATTTTTAATAATTTTGGTATTTGAATGAAGCTAAATTAGGGAATTATCTATAAAAAGCAGCTATTTTTGTCTTTTTTTCAAATGAATAGTAAGCTGGTCGTTATATACTGCCTCTTGGGAATTTTATTGAATAGAACAGTATGAGTGCTTTTCTTGATTAATTTGTTATTTTTGTTCGATTTCCTCGCTCAAAAGAATTTTAATGGAAGAGGAGAGGTCGACAAATTATTTTTGTGTCAAATTAATTTGTCTTAGTTCAAAATAAATGAAAACATATTTTAGGCTCTTATCATTTGCTAAACCCATTGAGAAATTTGCGATTCCGTATGTGATCTGCACCTTGGTTACGGTTGTTTTTAGCACGTTAAATTTAGCATTACTCGCTCCATTACTCCATACACTTTTTAATACGGGTGAATCTGCCACTGAAGTTGTAAAGCCCGAGACTTATACGGATATATTAGCTTGGTTTAATTACTATGCGAATGTGGCAAATACCCAGTTCGGTGCTTATGGCGCTTTAAAGTACGTTTGTATTGTTATCGTAATTTCCGTATTTATCAGCAATCTTTTCCGGTATTTTTGTCAGCGGATTATGGAAAATTTTCGTATCCACACCTTGCTGAAACTCCGCAGGGCAGTATTTGACAATGTGATGGATCTGCATGTCGGTTATTTTACGGGACAGCGGAAAGGGGATATCGTTTCCAAAGTTGCTTCCGATGTACAGGTTGTACAGTATTCAGTTACGGGTACTTTACAGGTCGTATTCAAAGAGCCTTTGCAGCTGATTGCCTATATTGTGATGCTGTTTAATATCTCGGCGAAACTGACCTTCTTTTCGTTGTTAGTCATTCCAATTTCGGCATTTTTTATAGCGCGAATTGTAAAAAATTTAAAAAGCCAGGCACGCTCAGCACAGGAATCCTATGGAAATATGATTTCCTATCTCGACGAGGCATTATCTGGTATCAAAATCATTAAAGCCTTTAATGCAGTCTCTTTTATCAAAAATAGATTTCATAATGAGAATGAACGATATGCCAATATTGGTCGGGCAATGGCGAAAAGACAACAATTGAGTTCGCCTGTTTCGGAGCTGCTGGGAGTGATCATGGTTGCAATTATTTTGTTGTATGGTGGGCATTTGGTTCTATCTGGAGACAAAAGTTTGACGGCGCCTGCATTTATCGCTTATATCGCTATTTTCTCACAGGTGATGCGTCCCGCAAAAGCATTGACAGATGCATTTAGTGGTATTCACAATGGTCTTGCAGCAGGAGAGCGGGTATTGGAATTAGTTGATGAACGCAGTGAAGTAACCGACAAGCCGAACGCTAAAAAGGTCGAAAGCTTTGAACAGCATATTGTTTTTAAAGATGTAAATTTTGCCTATACGAAAGATAAGCAGATCCTTCAGGGAATAGACTTGAGTATCGAAAAAGGTAAAGTAATTGCTTTGGTGGGGCCATCAGGTGGAGGAAAATCCACATTAGTGGATCTCATCCCACGATTTATGGACGTCACTGACGGACAGATCCTGTTCGACGGTGTAGATCTTCGGGATCTGGATCAGGATTCTTTGCGTAGCATGATTGGGGTTGTTAATCAGGAGTCGATTTTATTTAACGATACGATTTTCAATAATATCGCATTCGCCAATCTCGCCGCCAGTCAGGAAGAAATCGAAGCAGCGGCAAAAATAGCCAACGCACATGAGTTTATCCTAAAGACAGATCAAGGGTACCAAACCAATATTGGTGACCGCGGCGGTAAATTGTCAGGTGGGCAGCGTCAGCGGATTTGTATTGCACGTGCTGTATTGAAAAATCCACCGATTATGCTGCTCGATGAGGCTACTTCGGCCTTGGATACCGAATCTGAAAAACTAGTACAAGATTCCCTTTATAAGTTGATGGATAATCGGACAACAGTCGTGATTGCCCATCGTTTAAGTACCATTCAGAATGCCGATAAGATTGTCGTCATCGAAGCAGGAAAAATTGTTGAAACAGGTAGCCATAGCGAACTGCTACAGCATAACGGCTTGTATAAGAAGTTGATTGAGATGCAGCAATTTACCGACTAAGCATATCGTCTTGGGGAGTTTTTTTTGTCTTTCCAAGACTAAACATGACGCAATCCTGAATGAGTGTTATCACATTTTATTATAACTTTTGTCGCCTTTTAGGTACATTTGTTTAAGATAGGAGATACATTAATGAACGCAGTAGATAAATTAAATTTCTTGATCAATGATAAACATTTAGACATTGAATTAAGAAATATAGCCGAGAAAGTTTTGCGAGAGGAGCGTATCACTTTTGATGAGGGAGTTCTTTTATACGAAAAAGGTGAATTAGGCTATCTTGGTGTTCTTGCCAATTACATCCGTGAGAAACGTCATGGAGACCATACCTTCTTTAATCGCAATTTTCACATTGAGCCTACGAATGTCTGTGTATATGACTGCAAATTCTGTTCCTATTCCAGACTGATCAAAGAGCGCGCTGAAGGCTGGGAAATGGAGGTCGATGGCATGATGGATATTGTGAAGAAATATGACAATGAAGCCGTTACCGAAGTGCATATTACCGGTGGGGTAGTGCCAAAGCAAAATCTCGAATTTTATGCCGATTTCTTTAGAAGATGTAAAGCACATCGGCCAGAATTACATATCAAGGGACTCACACCAGTAGAATATTATTACATCTTCAAGAAAGCAAAGTTGAGCCACTATGATGGACTGAAATACTTGCAGTCCTGTGGTCTGGACTCCATGCCCGGTGGTGGCGCAGAGATCTTTCATCCGGAAATCCGGGAGCAGATTGCGCATGACAAGTGTACGGCTGAGCAGTGGTTAGATATTCATGAGCAAGCTCACAGTCTGGGTATGCACACAAATGCGACCATGTTATATGGTCATATTGAGCAATTTTGGCATAGGGTAGACCATATGGAACGTTTGCGGCAGCTTCAGGATAAAACCGGTGGCTTCCAGACTTTTATTCCTTTGAAATTTAGGAACAAGGAAAATCAGATGTCACATATCCCTGAGGTCTCTGTTATCGAGGATTTAAGAAATTATGCGATTGCACGGATCTACATGGATAATTTTGATCATATCAAAGCCTACTGGGCCATGATATCAAGGGATACAGCGCAATTGTCTTTGGCTTTTGGTGTGGATGATATTGATGGTACCTTGGACGATACGACCAAAATATACAGTATGGCCGGTGCGGAAGAGCAAAAACCCGGAATGACGACACAAGAGGTTGTGGAATTGATTAAAAAGGTAGGCCGCCATCCCATTGAACGTGATACCTTGTATAATGTGGTGACCGACTACAATGATGTCGTCTTTGAAGAGGATACCAAAAAGAAAAGTTATTACGCATTGCCTGTTGTGAACCCATAAATTAGATCATACTCATTTTGAAAAAGACATTTTATTTTATACGACACGGACAGACTGATCTAAATCTAAAAGGCATCGTGCAGGGGAGAGGGGTTAATTCTCCATTAAATGAAACCGGAATGGCCCAGGCTCAGGCTTTCTTTGAACGGTACAATACAGTGCCTTTTGACAAAATATATACCTCGACCTTATTGCGGACACATCAGACAGTAAAAGGCTTTATCGACCTGAATTTACCCTGGGAACAGCTTGTCGGCTTGGATGAAATCAGCTGGGGAATCTACGAAGGGAAGGAGCAAACACCTGAGTTATTGTCTGGTTTTGAACAATTGGTCGCTGCATGGCGCAACGGAGAATTGGATGTCAGTATTGAAAATGGAGAGTCTCCTAACGCATTAATGGAACGCCAGCAGGTCGCATTGAATCATATGCTGGGCCAAGCAAATGAAAAAAATATTCTAGTATGCATGCATGGTCGTGCCTTACGTATCATGCTTTGCCTCATGACTGGTATTGATGCCCGCTATATGGATGATTTTCCACACACAAATACTGCTTTATATAAATTGCTGTATGATAATGGTCAATTTGAAATTATAGACCATTATAATACAGATCACCTAGAAGCATTGATGAATGAATAAAATTAGAGTTTCAGCCGTATCGTATACAAACACTTATCCGTTTTTGAACGGAATACGCAAATCAAAGGTAATGGATCAGATCGATCTAAGTGTCGATTATCCAAGTGCCTGTGCACAAAAAGTAATAGATGACGAGGCAGATATGGGAATTATTCCGACTGCCGCATTGCTCAGTCTTCCTGAATATTATATCAATACCGATTTTTGTATCGGCACTGAAGGCGCCGTAGATTCGGTGTTTATTTTTTCCAATAAGCCCATTACAGAGATCGAGACCCTTAGACTCGATAAGCAATCGCGTACTTCTAATGGTCTGGCCCGAGTGCTGCTAAAGAATTATTGGAAAAGAGACGTTCGGTTGGTTACGGACGATAGCGTGGAACCAGATGCCTACGTCCTGATCGGTGACCGTACCTTTGGTAAAAAGAATACTGTGCCCTATGTCTATGACCTGGGTAAGGAATGGTTTGATTTTACAGGATTGCCTTTTGCGTTTGCCCTTTGGGTAAGTAACAAAAAGCTGCCTGAATCGTTTGTGAAGGATTTCAATGATGCACTTGCTTATGGTGTGGCCCATGCAACGGATGTCATTGCAGGACTGCCCGAATTTGAGGGGTTTGACTATACAAAATATTTAACCGCACATCTTGATTTTCATCTAACGGATCAAAAGCGCGAGGCTGTAAAACGCTATCTTGGCTATCTAAAAGAATTAGACTGATCAAATAAAGCTTAACACGCTAGCATACGAAAAGAGGTTTGTTGTAGATATGCCCCAAAAAGTTAGACGCTATTTGGGGCATTTTTATGTCCTCCCGACTTTTACTTTTCGGCCCTTGACTTTCTGTCCGTTAGCGGCATTGATGATTGCTAAAGCCAGTTTACGTTTGACAGCAACATAAGCAATTTTGTCCTTGACTTCGATAATTCCGATATCGTCTTTTTCGATACCATCCAGATTCAACAGAAAGCCGACGATGTCAATTTTGTTGACTTTGTCCTTCCTTCCGGCGCTGACATAGAGTGTAGCGAAAGGCGAGTTGTCGGGTAGGTCATAAAAGTCAGGGAACTCCTCCTCTTGGGTATCAGCAGAAATGTAGGGATAATTTTCTTCGGGTTTTAAGATGACATACACGTCACCTTTTGCCTGCATACGCGCTGTGCGTCCATTGCGGTGTGTAAAATCCTCTTCTTTATGGGGCAGCTGATAGTGGATGATTGCATCCACTTCAGGAATATCCAATCCCCGGGCAGCAAGGTCCGTCGTAATCAGGACATTGTTGGAATGGTTTCTGAATTTTAGCAGCGCCAATTCTCTGTCCTGTTGCTCCAGTCCACCATGAAAGATGTCATGGATGATATTACGATTGTCCAATAGCGCACTGATATGGTCGACAGCATCCCGGTGGTTGCAAAAAATAATCATTTTTTTTGTGCCGATCTTACAGATAAGTTTTAAAAGCGCTTCCAGTTTCTTTTGACTGCTGGCAACTACTTTTTTTATCGTGATCCGCGGGATATTGTTTGCATCTTTTAGGAAATCGACCCTAATAGGATCCATAATCTGCGTAAAAGCCGGAATGTTCTCCATTGTTGTTGCCGAGGTCAATATACGCGACTTAATTTTTGGCATGTGCCGAATGATAAAATCCATTTGCTGTTGAAAGCCAAGCTCCAGGGATTTGTCAAATTCATCCAGTATGAGGGTATGGATTTGGGTAGGATCGAAATTCCCCTCTTCAAGATGCTGTTTTATTCGGCCAGGGGTGCCGATAAGAATAGATGGCGCATCTTTGAAGGCATTTTTTTCGATACGGGTGCTATGTCCGCCATAGGCACAGGTCACTTTGTATCCCGTGGTCAGTTTGCGGATGACTTGTTCGATCTGTAAGGCGAGTTCACGGGTAGGGACTAAAACCAGCACCTGTACTTCACGCGCGATATCTTTTAGCTGTTGTAGTATTAATAATGAAAAGGCTAAGGTTTTTCCTGATCCAGTAGGGGAGAGCAAAATGAAATCTTTGTCTTTTTGGTAGGTGTCCAATACCTTTTGTTGCATTTCATTCAGGGATGAAATACCGAATTTATTTAAAATAGCTTCTAGCTGCATAGCACAAAAGTACTAATTAAAACGAAAAGGTAACCCACCTCTTTCAGATGGATTACCTTTGTCAGATTTTTTTATTGGACGTTATAGCAAATATGCTTTAACGCTCCAATATATTATACTTTAAGGGTATTGTTTTAAAGTATATCAATACCTTCTTCGCGTAGTGCTTGTTTTTTATCTTCTTCCCAGATGCTGACCTGTACTTCGCCAATGTGTTGCTTTTTAAGCATAAACATACAGACACGTGACTGGCCGATACCACCGCCAATAGATTCGGGTAATTCATCGTTAAGCAACATGCTGTGAAACGTTAGCTTAGACTTTTCGCTGCAATTTCTGATTTCCATCTGATGAGCCAATGCTTTTTTATCGACACGAATCCCCATGGATGAAAGCTCGAATGCTGAATTTAGAATGGGGTTCCAAACAAGGATATCGCCATTTAAACCATTATAGCCGGCCTCGTTAGTTGTGCTCCAATCGTCGTAATCTGCCGCCCGGCCATCATGTGCCACCCCATTGCTCAGGGCACCACCAATACCGTACAGAAATACAGCGCCGTATTCTTTTGTGATGGCATTTTCTCTTTCTTTGGCACTTAAATCGGGGTACTTTTGCAATAGTTCCTCCGAAGAGATAAATGTGATCGTCTCTGGGAGGATCGCTTTGATCTGTGGGTATTTACGCTCCACCTGTAATTCTGTAAATCGAAGTGATTCGTATATTTTGAGTACAGTATCTTTCAGCAGAGCCAAATTACGCTGCTCTTTTCCGATTACTTTTTCCCAGTCCCATTGATCTACATAAATGGAATGTATAGGGGTGTAATCCTCGTCTGGGCGAAGGGCTTTCATATCGGTGACAATACCTTCACCCGGTAACATCTCAAGCTCTTTTAAGCGTACTCTTTTCCATTTTGCCAATGAATGAACTACGACTGCCCGTTTTTCATTTAAAGATTTGATCGGAAAGGCAACAGGTCGCTCGATGCCATTCAGATCATCGTTTAATCCTGTGCCATCCAAGACCACCAGTGGCGAGGAAATTGGAATCAAATTTAACTTGTTTTTTAATTCTTGGACAAATGTATCTTTAACGAAGCTGATAGCAACTTCGGTATTTAAAAGTTTTCTTCCCTCCATATGAGTCAATTGAAAAGCCATGTACGGATCGTTGTACATCGCATCATTTTTCTTATTCAGTTATTTGATACAAAAATATGAAAATATCATTTGCTAATATGTTTTGTTGTTATTTTTGATATTTATCTATTAAAATGTTGAAAAAATATAAATTTTACAAGAAAAAGTGAATAGGTCAATAGGTAATTATAAAACTATTAATTTGTCGGTGCAACTAAACTCAGCCGACCTCGTAAAACCTTCATGCTCCTATAAGCACCAGCAACCATGAAAGTCAGCTGAAGCTTCTTTCTGACCAATAGAAAACAGATATTTTCAGAACAAAAAAAGCCCTGAAATAATTTTCAGGGCTTTTTTTGTTCTATTGAATGGGGGGCGCTTATACCGAGAAACTCTCGCCGCAGGCACAGGTACGGCTTGCATTTGGATTATGAAATTCAAATCCTTTTCCGTTCAGCCCATCGGAATAATCAAGTTCGGTTCCTGCTAAATAGAGGAATGATTTGATATCCAAACAGATTTTCACCCCTTTATCTTCGAAAAACTGATCTCCCTTTTTTTCCTCATTATCGAAATTCAGTTTATAGCTTAAGCCTGAGCAACCACCACTTTCTACAGCAACACGCACAAAGTAATTGCTGTCATATTGCTCATCCTTCATGATTTCCTCGATACGAGTTTTTGCTTTATCAGTAACTGTAATCATAGTTGTATCTTTGTCTACAACAAAGATACATACAATCTCGCTATATTTCGTCTGCGCTTAAGTTTTTAGAATGTCATAAATTAACCGATCAAACCAGCCTTAAAAAGTTGCCATATCGGCGATTGATCCCTTATTTTTTGTACAGCCTCTTTGATCAGTTGCGCGCATTGTAGGATTTCTTCACGCGTAGTCAATATGCTTAGGCTAAATCTGATCGCAGCAAGTGCATCTTCTTTGGATATGCCCATAGCCAGCAGTACATGTGAAGGTTCCCTTGATCCGGTGACGCAGGCGGAGCCGGAGGATAAGGCTAAAGTAGGACATGCGGTCATGATCTCGCTTGCGAGTACATGCTTGAAACTGATGTAGCTTGTCGTCGGTAGGCGTAGGGTATTTTGCCCATGTATAATAATTTCAGGAATATCAGCCAGTTCAGCTTCCAGCAGATCCCGATACGCCCGAACGTTGCTATAGGCTTGTGGGGTTAGCATGGAGATTGCCTTTCCAAAGCCGACGATGGCCGGAACATTGTAGGTGCCGCCGCGAAAGCCATTTTCCTGGCCACCACCTAAAATTAGTGGAGTAAGCTGAATGGGTTTTGATTTGCGTCGGATATAAAGTGCACCAATTCCCTTTGGACCGTGAATTTTATGTGCACTCAGACATAAAAGATCGATAGGAAGCGCTTGCAGGTCGATCGTAACTTTTCCGATTGCTTGTGTGGCGTCGCAAAAAAATAGAATGTCTTCTTCTTGACAGATAGCTGCCACCTCTTCAATTTCGGTCAGTACGCCAGTCTCATTATTCGCTGCCATCAGGCAAATTAATATGGTTTTGGTTGTAATAGCATTTTTAAGATCATCCAAGGAGATATGCCCCTGGCTGTCAACAGGAAGATAAGTGATTTGTGCGCCTTGTTTGGTCAGCTGTTCACAGCAGCTTAATACTGCTTTATGTTCCGTAGCAGCGGTAATGATATGATTCCCTTGAGACCGGTATCTGTCAAATACACCCTGCAATATGGTATTAATGCTTTCTGTAGCTCCGGAATTGAAAAAAACTTCCTTAGGTGTACAATTTAAAACCTCGGCAACCTGTTTTCTGCTCAGTTGGACAGCTGCATTGGCGGCTCTACCCATCTGGTGGTAAACACTGGACGCATTAGCATAATTTTGGATGAAATAAGGGGTCATCTCCTGCCATACTTCATCCAAAATCCGTGTGGTTGCATTATTGTCCAAATATATGGTATCCTTCATCAGGATAAAGATAAGGATAATGGCGTTTATGCCGAAGCTTTCACATCAACTTCCTTCTTTTTGACATTGGGATCATAGCGTAGCCCCGGTGTGAGCCAGTACATCAAAATGATGCGTGAATATCGGTAGTTGAAGGGAGACATCAACACAACACTTAATATAGCGACAGTCGCATAAAGAATGAAGGATGAGTCATTGCCGGTAAGGATGTAAGTTGCCATACAGGCTGTGACCATCTCTGCAATGGCAAATGCATAGGTGACATACATGGCACCGTAGAAATACCCTGGTTCACGCTCGTAACGCAAGCCACAGTATTCACAATGACTGTTCATCTTTTGAACCTTTAGACCATAGGCAGGGCCTTGATAAACATGACCTACTCTACATCTCGGGCATTTTGCCTGCCATGCGGCTTTAAATTCGGATAATTCGTATTTAACTTCTTCCATAGTTATAGTTGTTTTCTGAACTCCTCAGGTGTGAGATCAGTGGATTTTTTGAAAAATTTGGTGAAATAAGAGTTGTCCTTAAACTGCAATTCATTTGCAATTTCAGTAATATTTAAATTTCGATTGATTAATAGCCGCTTCGCTTCCAGGACAATCCGGTTGCGAATGATCTCACCCGCAGACTGACCGATATAGGATTTACAGATCGCGTTCAGATGATTTGGCGTGATAAATAGTTGATCCGCATATACACTTGGTAATTTGGTGGATTTAAACTGTTGTTCCACCAATTGCTGAAAACTATTGAATATTTTATGATTATAGGGGTTGCTACCGTCTTTTTGTTCTTTTTCAGAACAGATGGAGACATATAATAAAAATTGGAGCAGCAGTGTACGGATGTAATCTTCGGATAGGCCGCTGGACTTTGCCGATAAAATCTCGTCCAGAATATTCGTGGCCTGAGCGCGGCAAGGTTCTTCCAGTTCAAAAATCAAGTGCTCAATTTTGCCCTGAAGAAAACTGAAACGCTCCAGATAATCTGTACGTAATAAAAACGATTGAAAATAATCCACCGAAAAATTAACCACATAGCCTTCCTCATCGCCAGCAAAATTCCAGGTATGCACCTGGCCTGGGGCCATGAAGTAGATCTGAAAGGGGGCAATTTTATAATGATTAAAATCGATGATGTGCGCACCCGAACCTTTTGTAAATAATACAAAATGAAAAAAATTGTGCTTATGAGGAAACACCATATCGGCATGTTTGATGACGTATTCACTTAAGTCATCAATGTGGATAGTTGTTTTATTGTTGAGGTCTATACTGCAACTATCTATAATAGGAATGGTGTTTTTTCTATTCATATTACAAAGTTAGTGTATATATTCTTTTTACAGTGGTGATAATTTTATGTTTTATGGTATTTTTCAACGATTTTAAAGTTTTGAATCCTGTACAGGGATGTTGGAACAATCCTTGTTTCAAAATGCATTGAAATATATTTAACAAACATGGAAAGTAATTTAAATAGTCTAGGGACTAGATTTGGACGATTGACCGATATCGTCATTGATTCAATACCGGGTATTATAGGTGGTATTATTTTATTGATTATTGGTAAATACGTCATCGATCTGGTCAACCGATTATTGCACAAGCGTTTTGAGAGAAGAAATGTCGATCCTTCAATCCGCGCATTTATCTCTAGTATCGTCAAGATTGTGATGTGGGTGATGTTGCTATTGACGGTTGCCAGTCAGGTTGGCATACAGACGACCTCTTTCATTGCGGCACTGTCTGCATTTGGTTTAGCTGTAGGTATGGCGCTACAGGGAAGTTTAAGTAACTTTGCCGGCGGTGTGCTCATATTGATGTTTAGGCCTTTTGAAGTGGGGGATTACATCTCCAGTGCGAATGGTACGGCTGGGACGGTAGAACGAATAGATATTTTATACTCTACACTAATCGGTGACGATGGTGTCCGGATTTTTAGTCCAAATGGTCCATTGGCCAATTCGGTGATCAAGAACTATACGAAAATCGTTCAGCGGATGTTTGAATATACGGTGAGTATATCTTATGACAAAAATATAAAAGACGCAAAGGATATTATCCTTAGAGTGCTTCGCTCAAATGAGACTATTTTGACTAGCCCCGAACCGACAGTATTTGTGAAGGAATTAGGAACGAGTTCAATAGTGTTGACCGTAAGAGCATGGGCTAAGCGCGAACATTATTGGCCGGCACGCAATTCAATGCAGGAAAAAATTATGCTTGAACTCGAAAGAAATGATATGAGCGTGGCACCTAATCCGACACAGATTAGCATTATTTCCAATGCGAACGACCAGGGGAAACAAGTCAAGACAGATAATTAATCATCTGCAAGGGCTCTGATCAGAATAAAGTACCGGTAGGCAATTATGGCCTGCTGGTACTTTTTTAGTTTAAGCGGATCCTGCTTCCCATATTTGGGAAGAATTGCTTTATTTAGCTTATTCAGGAACTGAAAGAAATGTCGTTTCATGTATAGACTTCTGGATTGATCGTTTGTGGCATCTTTTCACCTTTGATTGCTGCCAATAAATTGCTTGCTGCCATTAGCGCCATATTGTCTCTGGTTTCCACGGTTGCGGATCCAATATGCGGTAGAATGCAGACATTTTCAAGATTTAGCAGTGGGTTGTCCGCTGCCATTGGTTCAGGGTTTGTCACATCGAGCCCGGCTCCCCATAATTCCCCCAGGCGTAAAGCGCTGGCAAGATCGTCCTCTTTTACTAATCCGCCACGAGCTGTGTTGATCAGAATCGCCGAGTTTTTCATGCGCTTAAATGTATCCAGATTAAACCGATTGGCTGTCTCTGACGTGAGTGCCGCGTGAATGGAAAGTACATCACTTTGGGTTAGTAGGTCATCAAAGTTGACATATCTCGCTCCCAAGATCCGTTCGGCTTCCAGGTTCCGCCCACGGTTATAATAGATGATTTCCATGTTATATGCAGCTCTTGCTTTTCGGGCAAATTCGAAACCAATCCTTCCAAGGCCATAAATACCTAATGTTTTATTGTTGAGCTCGATACCCAGATGTGCTGTAGGGTCGAAACCCTTCCATTTACCCTGTAGAATCTGCTTGTGATTGAAGAAAGCTTTCCTGGAAACGGCCAGCATCAATAGGAAAGCAACATCAGCTGTTGCACCGGAAAGTACACCCGGTGTATTGCTCACAGGAATGCCATATTTTGTCGCAGCAGGGATGTCAACATTATCATAACCAACGCTCATCAGAGAGAGCGCTTTAAGATTGGGGCAGCTTTGGAAAAATTCTTCGTCAAACTTTTGCATGCCACCGTTCAGTATATAATCGGCCTGCTGCCCTGCTTGGATAAGATCGGTAGGAGATAGTGGGGTAGCAGAATCATGTATTGCTACCTCATGTCCGGCAGCCGTTAATAGATCAATGCCTTTTTGTGGGATTCGTTTCGTGATAAATATCTTCATGTAAATGTTATGTATCGTGGATCCTGTTGTAAAATAAAATGATGATTGCCCGGTTTATTTGGGCTATTCATCAAAGTTAATGCTTAACAACTTGTGTAACAATAAAAAAATAATCCTTTTTATGATAACAAAAAAAGCTATATCGTTGTTTCGATATAGCCCTGCTAATCATATTTTGCTTTTTTTTCTTAACCGGTAGTGTTTTGATTGATTCGTGTTTTTTTACAATATCAATACGCTTGCTAGCTTCGGTTTACTGGCCGGAAAAAGTCTTCGGTGAATTCTCATCGCTGTTGATTCTTGTGAGAAAGTATGAGCGGCTTAATTTGTGTGAAGCAGATTGTCTAAAATGCTTTTCCCGATGTCATCGACAGGGCGTGCGGTATTGGACAAGATGACGACAGCACTTTTTTTATCCGGAGACAAGGCGAGGTAGGAGCTGCTTCCTGCTGTTCCGCCATTGTGCCAATAGAAAGTAAGATCATCAAGCAAATTCATATGCCAAGCTAAACCCAAGTCCGTATCCGGAGGGAGAAAGAAGGTAAATGACCTGGTGTTGGCCATTGCATTTTCCAGTGGGCTTTGTGGCATCTTAAACTGTGCGTTTACAAATTTAAGTAGATCTTCCACGGTTGACTTTAAGCCACCAGCGGCGCTAAAAGCATCAAAAGACCAAGGGCTTACTTCTTGACCGTCTTTATTGTATACTTTAAAGGTATCTTTTCTTTTAGGGTCTAATACCTGAAAGGTATTATTCATATCGAATGGCTTGCAGATAATTTCACGGACAATCTGTTCATAAGGCTTTTTGTAGATACTACAGATGATATCGCCCAAAAGTGCATAGCCCAAATTGCTGTACTCGTATTCTTCGCCTGCTGTTTTTTTGTTTTTGAAACTGGATAAATAGCTATAAAGTGCTTTTTTGTCGTATCCTTTGTAAGGATCGTTTTCGTTATATCCCTTTACTTTGTCAAAATTGTCTGGAAGCCGTGGAAGCCCGGAAGTATGGTTGGCTAACATCTGAAAAGTTATCTTCGCCAGATCCTCATTCTTTTTCAGTGTATCTGGAAGAAATAATGATACAGGTTGATCCAAGGTAATTGTTCCTTCCTCAACAAGGTTCGATAATAGGATCGCTGTAAAGACTTTGCTAAGGGAGCCAATTTCGTAGGGTGAAGTCTTCGTCGGTAACGTTTGGTTACCTTTTGCGGTCTCACCGTAAAAATAGGTTTTCGACTGCCCATTTTTAATAACACCTAGGGCAAGCGAGGCTGCATTTTGTTGTTTTAGGTAAGAGTTTGCAATAGAATCAATGAAAAAATCCTCTTTGTCGACGGCTTTTGAAGTGATCGTTGCCTCAAGCGGTTTCTCGTCGGTATTTTTATCTGCTGTGGTTTCGTTCAGCTGACTAAAATGCAGGCTGTTAAACTTGAGTGTCGAATCTGTTGCAAACAATACTTCATAAGTCTGATCGTCAAAATCCAGCCGATAGGTTGCTGTACCTTTTTCGAAATTGATGATATCTGAGTTTTTGATCCTGCCCAAAGGATAGATCTGTTGCAGCATCTGTGTAAACTTTGGAAGGCTATATTGTTGTTTATAAGAATCGCTCGCTAGATTATAGGCAGAATCTGTCATCTGGGAATTGATGAAGAATTCAAATCTATTGTAAACTCCTTTGTTGACTTGTTCCGCTTGATTTGTCTGAGCAAAGGAGTAAGATGTGATGCCCAACAAGATTGCTGTATAAAAATGTTTCATAACCATTGTTAGGCACAAATCTACGGAATGTTTAAATTCCAATCAATTGTTTTAATCGGGCGTAGCCTGATTTACTGATATTGAGCTTCTCACCAGAGATCAAAGCTGCGATATAGGAATCCTTTTCGTAAGGCTCCAATTTAGCCAACTGATCGACCTTGATGATAAACGAACGATGGATACGTACAAACTGATTTGGATCAAGGGATTTTTCAAAAAATGCCATGGTCTTATTCTTGAGGTACATGCCATCTTTGGTATGAATCTTTACGTAGTCATCATAAGACTCCAGGTACTTGACCGTATCTATCGGAATTATTTTGATCTGGGTACCTGTTTTGACAACAATTCGGTCGATCTTGGTTTCGTCCTGCGCTGTGAGTACCTCATAGTTGGGTTGAACCTTCTTATCGGGTGCGGAATAGTTGGATCTAAATTTCTCCAACGCTTTTTTGAAACGCATCGGGGAAACCGGTTTCAACAGATAGTCCAGTGCGTTTTTTTCGAAAGCTTTTAACGCGTATTCATCAAATGCGGTGGTGAAAATAATCGCGGGTGGATCGTCAACCAGTTCGAGCATTTCAAAACCTGTTAATTTGGGCATCTGAACATCCAAAAAGACCAGGTCCGGTGCATGTGTTTGGATAGCTTTAACGCCTTCAAAACCATCTCCGCATTCAGCCATAATGGTTACATCGGCTTCATTTTTTAAATAGCCCGCAATAATGGAGCGCGCTAAGGGTTCATCATCAATGATAACGACTTTAATCATATTGAGGTATTTTTAGGGTGCTAGTAAATATATTATCCTGAATCTGTGTCTCCAGAAGATCATTTCGACCATAAAGGAGATATAATCTACGTTGAATACTGGAAAGCCCGAAGCCGGTACCTTTTTTGGGGCTTGATTGCTCCTCGATATCAAATGGATTGGTAATTTGGATCAGAAGCTGTCCCTCCTGTGAGGTGCATTTAATTTGTATTTCAACCTGATCGGTTATATTGTATAGTCCATGCTTAATGGCATTTTCTACCAATGGCTGGATGATCATTGCTGGCAATTTATTGCTGAATATTTCCTCAGAAGAGGAGATGGAAGTGTTCAGGCGATGACCAAAGCGTACTTTTTCAATATCAAGATAAAGTTGTAGATGGTCCAGTTCTTCTTCCAGTGTGATAATCTGATTGTTTTCCTTTCTCATCGTGCCCCTTAAAAAATCAGACAACTGAAATGTCATGTTGCGCGCTTCATCCGGATTGGCGCCAATAAGGGCGATGATCGAATTTAAGCTGTTGAATAGAAAGTGAGGCTGTAATTGCTGCCTTAAATTATAGAGCTCCGCCTCGCGAAGTAGATTTTCGGACTCTTGTTTCCGTTTGATGTTATTGATATTATCTTCCTGGATATTCCAGACGATATTGATAATAGCAACAGAAGTGAGGATAAGGAAGTTAACAATACCACGAAAAGGTAGTGTTAAATCCAGTAGCGTGATAAAGTTGGGCTGAATAAAATAGTTCATTAGAAAACGGCTCAACCCAGTACTGATGGCGGCCATTATTAAGCCTATAATCAGTACCTTCCATATCTCGCGGGGTTGTGGTGTGTAGAAATTTAATGCGGAGGACATACCATAGCAGCAAAACATCATCACAGCACTATTGATCAACGAATCTTTAAATGCTAGTTGGGCATCAAATCCCGAGCGTAGCATCAGTAAATATTGTAATGCAAGATATCCGATAAATACGGATATACAAATAATGCCTATTAATCGACTTTTAACACTGAGAGACAGTTTGTTTTTCATCTATTAAGCATTTTTTATCGTTAAATTGCCCAATATACATGTTCCGGTGATATAGATCTTTTTATCGGTGTCAGGGTTGTAAATCGTCTGGAATCTTCGGTCATCGACAGATCCTAAGATCGAGGCTACATTACTGAATACCGTCCAATGCGGCGGTACAATAATGCGTGCGCTGCCAAACAACTGAAAGGTGTCAATGACAATCGGCTGTTGGATATCCGCTTTTGTGAGATCCAGTTCAATACTTCCGAAGACATTGGTCAAATTACCGCCTCTAAATTGTTTGGAATAGATGACTTTCTTTTGGCCCGCAAAAATCGAATTTAGATTAAGGCTGTCCTCAAAAGACTGATGAAATGAGCTATTCTCTTTGTTGCCAAAAGCCTGCGCGTTAGGCGAGGCTTGTTGGCTTGATCCGTATTGATCGTTAAAAGGTTTTGCTTCAACATCCGGGGCTGTAGTGTCTACGGGATTATCCGTTGCTATATTCACCCGTTTGTCCCAGTCGTAAGGATCCTGAGGCGGATTTGGATAAGTAGGTGGAACCATGGGTGGTTTCCGTTTACTCATGATGAAATAAATCCCAAGAGAAATGATGATAATTGGGACCGTTACCGAACCAAAGTCCGTACGCATCATGCGAGAGATCAGGCTGGCACCGCCAATAATCAAAAGGATTATCGCTGATTTCTTCTGAAATTGGGAGTTTATCCCGATGACCAGTCCGATAATGATTAAAATCATTTGCCATCCAAATAACCAGCCCGGAAACCAGTCTCCTAAATTTAAATTATGTAATAATAGGAATATACCTATAATAATCACAATCGCTCCAACGATATTGCGGCTGTTATTGCTGTTTGGTATGATGGGTTCTTTTTCCATAATGTTTTTACTATTTATGACTCAAAGATAGGCGCATAAATAAACTAGACATATTCGCTTTAGGTAATACAACTTATATTTTCGGTAAATGTACTGATTTCGTCGGTAAAAAATCTTGTTGTTTAATTTTTATCCATTGCCTATGGAATGGATATGCCATTTTTACGGTTTATTGTCTTTTTTTTTAATATTATTTGGTGGATTAAAATGAATTATTATATATTTATCAAAGATTAAGATTACTTTAAACTTAAATAACAACCAATGGGAGATTTTGAAAACAAAGAGCGTGAAGAGGTTTTTTCAAAAAAGGTGAGAGCAGGTAAGCGAACTTATTTTTTTGATGTAAAAGCAACTCGATCGAACGATTACTACATTACTATCACAGAAAGCAAGAAGCGCTTTGAGGATGGCCAGTTTATTAAGCATAAAATTTTCTTATACAAAGAAGATTTTGAAAAGTTTGCGGAAGGTTTGACAGATGTTGTCAATTACATTAAGTCTAATCAGGAAGTAATCGAAAAACGTTATGAGCCTAACTTTGACGATGCCTACGCTGAAGAAGCCGATGGTCGTTCAAAAGATGATTTTTCGTTCTAACGTATCTTAGGATGAAATCTCAATGAAAAAAGAAATAAAGCCACGAATGTGGCTTTTTTTGTGTTCGGACTTTTCTTATCTCTTGATATTATGATCACTTCATGATCGCTTCGTTGTCGCGACAATCTTATATTATATACTGCTTAAAAATTCATTCAATACCCTATTGAACTTTTCGGGCTCTTCAAGATTTGGCAGATGTCCCGACTCCTCAAACTCCATAAACCTAACATCAGGGATGTTTTCAATAAGAATACTCGTCTGTTCTTCGCTCATCAATTTATCGTGTTTGCCTTTAATGACCAGTGTAGGGATAATAATCGTCCTTAGGGAATGTGATGTGTCTGTACGAGAAGCTAGTGCAAGTTGTGTAGCACAGATACTGGAAAGTTCATTTCTACGAATACAGCTTTTAATGAGCTCGACGGCCTCGGGATTTTCCTGAATCGTTTTTTCGTAAAATACATTTTCCGTAAAGCCGATGGCAAATGGTCTCCGACCATATTTAAGTAATGCCTGTATGGAATCAAAGCGTTTTTGTTTGGCTTTGTTGTCATCCGCAAGGGAGTTGGTGTCACATAAAACCAAACCTGCTAACTGTTGACCGATCAGCTCATAGGTGCGCAGGGCAATATAGCCCCCCATAGAGATGCCGCAGAGAACAACATGATTGAGATCCAATTTCCGGATAAATTCAACAAGATCTTTTGCAAACACATCGACGGAAAAGAAGCCATGCCCATTGGTACTCAAGCCGTGTCCCCTCACATCAATGGCAATCCCCGTGTATTCTTCGTCAAGATCCAGCAATTGTTGCTTCCAGGTGTTCTTGTTGAAAGGGAACCCATGGATAAATAGGACGGTTTTAGGGGCAGGGTATGATTTGCTGGGGCGGATATAATACGAGATGCTGATGTCTCCAATACGGATTTTGCTGAGTTTTAATTCTCTTTTGCTCATGAATAATAACATTTGTCAGTGTCTGAAAAAAAAAGTTGATATTTTAAATATAATATTATCAACGAGATAAACGAAATGTTGTTTCATAAAGTTAAAAAAAGAGAAAAAATGTTTGTTAAATCCATAAATATGTCGATATTTGCATCACCAAAACGGAAAAGGATACGTATTTGTTTTGGAAGCCCGGCGCTCCTAGCTCAATTGGATAGAGCATCTGACTACGGATCAGAAGGTTAGGGGTTCGACTCCCTTGGCGCGCACCATATACAGTCTCTGTATACTAAAAAGAGGCATTCCTAGCTCAATTGGATAGAGCGTCTGACTACGGATCAGAAGGTTAGGGGTTCGACTCCCTTGGAGTGCACAAAAAGCCAATCGTAAAGATTGGCTTTTTTTGTAAAAGAAGGTGAAGAAAGGGGAGGATATTGAGGGGTGTGGAAACTTCTTTTTGAAAAAAAATTTGTAAAAAAATGAATTCTGACTATATTTGCGTCACCAAAACAAATGGGACAGAGTTCTAAACGTAATGGTTTAATGCGCTCCTAGCTCAATTGGATAGAGCATCTGACTACGGATCAGAAGGTTAGGGGTTCGACTCCCTTGGAGCGCACGACTGAAAAGCCTAGTCATCATCTGTGATTAGGCTTTTATTTTTTAACTCGTTTTAATTTCTTAAATAAAACTATGCTAAACCTTGTAATATTTGGCCCTCCGGGTGCAGGTAAGGGAACTCAATCTGCAAAGCTTATTGAAAAATATCAATTGATCCATATTTCAACCGGTGATATTTTTAGAGCACATATTAAAGGTCAAACGCCACTTGGTCAACAAGTAAGCCAGATTATTGCTGAGGGAAATTTAGTGCCAGATTCGATTACGATAGCAATGCTGGAAGAGGAAGTGAAAAAGAATCCTGATGCAAAAGGATTTATTTTTGACGGATTTCCACGTACTGTTGCTCAAGCTGAGGCATTGGATGCTTTTTTGGAAGGTATCAACACGTCAATCTCAGTTGTAATCGCACTGGATGTAAATGAAGACGAATTGAAAGCGCGCATCGCTAAACGTAGAGAGATCTCTGGCCGTTCAGACGATGATGCTGATAAATTGGTAAAACGCATTGATGAGTATTTTACAAAAACAATTCATGTGTTGCCTTATTATGAAGCACAAGGTAAATTATCCAAGGTGGATGGAATCGGTGATATCGATACAATTTTCAAAAACCTCACGGATATTATCGATAATTATTAATTGAAATACATACTTTTTTTAGACTGTAATATATTGTAATGGCGCAAGGATCGAATTTTGTTGATTATGTGAAAGTGTGTTGTCGTTCGGGACATGGCGGGGCAGGTTCGGCTCATTTGCATCGGGACAAGCACACAGCTAAAGGGGGACCCGATGGCGGCGACGGTGGCCGCGGTGGTCATATCATCCTAAAAGGAACAACGAATATTTGGACTTTACTCCATTTGAAGTACCGTAAACATATCATTGCTTCCAATGGTGAATCAGGTGGCAGTTCGCTACGGACTGGTGCAACTGGCCATGATGAAATATTGGAAGTGCCACTGGGTACTATTGCCAAAGATGCCGAAACTGGAGAGGTCTTGTTTGATATTACCGAGGATGGCGAAACCAAGATCTTGGTTCCCGGAGGGAAAGGCGGTCTTGGTAACTGGCATTTCAAATCGGCGACCCAACAGACTCCTCGATTTGCACAATCAGGAATGCCGGGTAAAGAGCAATGGATTATTCTCGAACTCAAGGTACTGGCGGATGTCGGTTTGGTAGGTTTCCCAAATGCGGGTAAATCAACTTTATTATCCGTAGTCTCAGCAGCAAAACCGGAGATTGCCAACTATCCATTTACCACGTTGGTGCCTAATCTCGGTATGGTAAGTTACCGCGATAATCGTTCCTTTGTAATGGCTGATATTCCGGGTATTATTGAAGGCGCCTCCGAAGGGAAGGGGCTTGGCTATCGCTTCTTACGACACATCGAAAGAAATTCTGTCCTGCTCTTTATGGTGCCTGCCGATACTGACCGGACGATAGCGGAAGAGTATGGCATTTTGCTGAATGAATTAACAGCATATAATCCAGAGCTAGCAGATAAACCCAAGTTATTGGCGATTACAAAGTCTGATATGCTCGATGATGAATTAGAGAAGGAAATGGAACAGCAGCTTCCTGAAGGGCTTCCACATATTTTCATCTCATCCGTCACTGGTAAAAATATTCTGCCTTTGAAAGATATGATCTGGAAAGCAATAAACTCGTAAGAGTTGAAAAATATAAACAGGAAAGGCGCTTCTGACATGAAGCGCCTTTCCTGTTTATATGAATGGTGGTCAATATCCCCTTTTTGATAATTGCTCAAATTGGCTGATAATAAAGAATTAAGGTAAGCATTAAAACTGATACATTCAAATACCAACTTCGACTTAAACACAATTTTCAATCAGTGATTATTCAGTTCTCATTCACTGTTTATTCAGTCTGCACTGAGTGATCACTGAACAAGCACTGAACAATCACTGAGCAAATAATGTCGAAAGGCTAAAGTTGGTCACTAATTGTTTCTGACTTGCTGAAAAAAAAATAAAGGAAAAAGCTGCGCTTATGTAACAAAAAGAACGCAGTTATTGCAGTTATAGATCATTCTCCATTCGCGGTAGGTAATAAGGCGTTGGATATAATTTGTTTTTTAAGTTTTTTTATTAATTTCAACCTATTATTTAAACCCTGGTGGATACTGGTTTTTAGTTCCATCGCCAAAAAAATCTAAATGAAATCAGAAGACGAAAAATATTGCGTAGAATGTGGTCAGCTAATTAACGTTAAAGCTGAGGTCTGCCCGCTCTGTGGTGTTAAACAACCTATATTCTATGCGAATCAACCTTTCCAGCAGAATCGCAGTATCCAGGATGATCGCTGGTTGCCCGCTTTGTTATTTTGTTTGTTTCTGGGGCCTTTCGGAGGACATCGCTTCTATCTAGGGCAGATCGGAACAGCTATTCTGCAGTTGATTACTTTGGGTGGATGTGGAATCTGGTCGCTTATCGATCTGATTATGATCATTGTTGGAAGGTATAAGGATAAAGATGGGCAATACATCAAAAGTCCCGTAAATAATAATTAATGGCTTATATGGTGCTGAAATATCTGCGATTACATTGGATTTATACCATTGTTATGGGATATTTTAGCGCTGCAATTGTATTGTATATGCTGTCGGATATTCATATCCTCATTCCTTGTCTTTGGAAGGCAGTGACCGGATATGAATGTCCCGGTTGCGGTCTGACAACTGCATTAATTGCGCTGCTGAAAATGGAATGGGCCTATGCCTGGTCTGCAAATCCAATGATTTTTGGAATCGTTCCTGTAGTCATCTTTTTGATTTTAAGAGACTTTTGGCGGTTTAGACAAAGACAAATTGATTCCCTGTAAAATAATTGAAAAATGTTTTTCACTTTTAATTGATATGTCGTAACTTTGTCTCCCGTGAAAATTAAAGTAGAGTCTTTATTGGTAGGTGCCTTAGGAAACGGTTTGTCAATCGTCGTAATGCATTGTTAATTCATATTTTAGCCCATTTGAGGGCTTTTTTTATATCCAATAGGGAAGGCTTTAAGATTCAGAACAGAAGAGATACACATTTTATAATATTACATCGATAATGACCAACTACAGCAAATTGCCTGCAATTTTAGTTTTAGAAGATGGTACAGTTTATCACGGTAAAGCCGCTGGTAAAATTGGTACGACTACTGGTGAGATCTGTTTCAATACAGGAACAACCGGTTATCAAGAGATTTTTACAGATCCATCTTATTTTGGACAAATCATGGTAACAACCAATGCCCATATTGGTAACTATGGTATTGATGAGGACGATACCGAATCAAATCAAATTCAGATTGCGGGACTAGTTTGTAAAAACTACAACATCAACTATAGCCGTAAAATGGCTGATGAGTCTATTCAAAGCTACTTTGAGGAGGGAAATTTGGTGGGTATTTCCGATGTGGATACACGTTCATTGGTAAGACATATCCGTGATAAAGGCGCGATGAATGCAATCATTTCTTCGGAAACGCTAGACGTTGAGGAATTAAAGAGCCAATTGGCAAAAGTTCCTTCGATGGATGGTCTTGAGCTGTCTTCTAAGGTAACGACTACTGAGCCTTATTTCTTCGGAAATGAAAATGCATCTTTACGTGTAGCTGTGCTGGATTTGGGGATCAAGAAAAATATCCTGCGCAATTTTGAGGCACGTGATGTTTATACAAAAGTTTTCCCGGCTAAGACAACATTTGAGGAAATGGAAAAATGGAATCCTGATGGTTACTTTATTTCAAATGGCCCCGGTGATCCTGCACCAATGGATTATGCTATCGAAACCGTAAAATCTATCCTGAATGCAAACAAGCCGATGTTTGGGATCTGTTTAGGTCATCAGATTTTAGCGCTGGCTAATGGTATCCGCACAAGCAAATTACATAATGGACACCGTGGTATCAATCACCCTGTCAAAAATATTATCGCTAACCGTTGTGAAATTACTTCACAAAACCATGGTTTTGGTGTTGTAGCTGAAGATATCCAAAATTCGGAAAATGTGGAGATAACGCACGTTAATTTGAACGACCAATCTATCGAAGGGATCCGTATCAAAGGTCAAAAAGCGTTCTCGGTTCAATATCACCCTGAATCATCCCCAGGTCCACACGATTCACGTTACCTGTTTGATGATTTCGTCGCAATGATCAAAAACTAAGCAAACATAGCATCGCATAAAAAACCCTCCCTATCGTGGAGGGTTTTTTATGCGATTTGCAGAACCAATTATTCAGATTGGTCATATTTTATTCACAATAAATGACGGATTAAATACATTTTTTGTTATATTTGGTTGTGAAAAATGACTGTAGATAAGAGTGTGTCTTATTTACACTAAGTAATGAAAATAAATTATAGTCTAATAAAGAGATGAGTTTAATTATCGATGTTCATGCGCGTCAAATTTTGGATTCGCGCGGTAACCCTACAATTGAAGTAGATGTTACTACACAAAATGGTTTTGTTGGTCGTGCAGCTGTTCCTTCAGGTGCTTCAACAGGTGTTCACGAAGCAGTAGAATTGCGCGACGGCGACAAGTCAAAATACTTGGGTAAAGGTGTTTTGAAAGCTGTTGAAAATGTAAATACCAAAATAGCGAAAGCTTTGGAAGGCGTAGATGTTTTCGAGCAAAATGCCATCGATAAAATCATGATTGATTTAGACGGTAGTGAAAACAAAGGTAATTTAGGTGCAAACGCTATCCTAGGTGTTTCTTTGGCGGTAGCAAAAGCAGCAGCACAAGAGTCACGTCAACCTTTATACCGTTATATTGGCGGTGTGAATGCCAATACCCTGCCTATTCCGATGATGAACATCATCAACGGTGGATCGCACTCCGATGCGCCTATCGCATTCCAAGAGTTTATGATCATGCCAGTAGGTGCTCCTTCTTTTTCTGAAGCATTACGTTGGGGAACAGAAGTATTCCATACATTGAAGAAAATCTTACACGATAGAGGTCTTTCTACTGCAGTGGGTGATGAAGGTGGATTTGCGCCAACTTTTGAAGGTACAGAAGATGCTATCGAGACCGTATTGAAAGCAATTGAAATCGCAGGTTACAAACCAGGTCAAGACATCTGTTTAGCATTGGATTGTGCTTCTTCTGAATTCTACAAAGACGGTAAATACGATTATGCTAAATTTGAAGGTGATAAAGGTGCAGTACGCTCTAGCGAAGAACAAGCAAGCTATTTAGCAGAATTGACAGCGAAATATCCTATTATCTCTATTGAAGATGGTATGGCTGAAGATGACTGGGCTGGTTGGAAAACATTGACTGATAAAATTGGCGATCACGTTCAATTGGTAGGTGACGATCTTTTCGTAACAAATACAAAACGTCTTCAACAAGGTATCGATACCCATACTGCAAATTCTATTTTGGTCAAAGTAAACCAAATCGGTTCATTGACTGAAACAATCAATGCAGTGACTTTAGCGCAAAATTCTGGTTACACTTCAGTAATGTCTCACCGTTCAGGTGAAACAGAAGATGCGACGATCGCTGACTTGGCGGTTGCTTTGAACTGTGGTCAAATCAAAACAGGTTCAGCTTCCCGTTCTGACCGTATGGCTAAATACAACCAGTTGTTGCGTATCGAAGAAGAATTGGGCGGTAATGCTCGCTTCATCGGCAAAAACTTTAAATATGCAAAAAAATAGGTTTACCCTATCCTAAAAAGTAAGGCCTAATCCACGGATTAGGCCTTACTTTTTTTAGGAATAGTTTTATTCTGGAAAAGAGAATACCCCGTTAAAATAAGGTATTGCCTGTTGCTTTATTAGGATATTTAAGGTTCAAATCAAATGTTTCATTCATTTTCTTAATAAAGTGGGTTGCCAGCAGAGGCGACTCAATTTCAACATTCTGATGGATAAAGAAATACAGTTTCTGTAATCCATTATCCCGCCAAAGTTTTAGTACTTCTATCCAATTATCCAGACGCGCGTAATCCGATGCATGGTTGGCGCCGACATAACGGATAAAGGCGACAGGTGTAGTCATCCGCATGTGCAACATATCCCTTCTGCCCGCCGTATCCACCAATACATTGGTCACACCGGTCTCCTCCAACAAGGTATAGAGTTCATTCGTTACTTCAGCTTTTGAGAACCAGTCCTTATTTCGGACTTCCAATGCTAAGGGAACATCTTTTGGCCAGTCGTGCAAGAATAATTTTAACCGCACCATGTCTTTTGGGCTATAGTTGTCATGCATTTGCAGAAAGACCATACCTAATTTTTCATCAAATCGAACCACAGCATCTGTAAATAACTTGACTTTATCCGTTGCGTTAAGCAATCGGCTAAAATGACTGATCGACTGTGGAACTTTGGGGAAGAATTTAAAATCTGCCGGAGTTTTCTTCTTCCAGGTTTCTACCTGCTCCAGGCTGGGTGAATTATAGAAGGTGGCATTGAGTTCGATGCTGTTAAATTGATTGGCATAGTAAACAAGTTCGTCCTTTGTGCCTCTTGGATAAAAACCCTTTAGATCCTGTTTGTTCCACTTTGCACAGCCGACATATACTTCAAATGGTTCTTTATTTTTGAAATGCTGTAAAAGGGCTAAAGTCTCTTTTGGAGTAGCTGGTAGGGTGAAATCTACCTCTTCGGGATGATCTACTTGGCCAAATTTCATATTAGTTTTTTCTTAGTTTATGATCAAATAATAAGTGTGCGAGCAAAGCTAAAAGGCTATATGTCGTGCCAACGGCAATAACCCCCGGCCATTGGAAATGCTGCCATGCTTGCGCAGCAAAAAAGGTGCCTGTTGAACCACCGATAAAATAACTGACCATATAAACGGTGTTCAGGCGATTATTGGCGCCAAGATTGAGCGCGTAGAAATCACTCTGATTTAAGATGTGCATGGACTGTAATCCAAGATCGATGAGGATCACCCCAATGATCAGACCCCAATAATAGTTGCCGAATAACGCAAAAAGCAGCCAGCTAAAGATCATCAATAGTATTGCGTAGCGGATAATTTTTGCGGTACCCATGTATACGGTCATCCGATTGACAAAAGCAGCTGCAAGGGCACCGCAGGCACCCACAAGGCCAAATGCACCAGCGGTAGCTGGACCGTCAAAAAATGGTGGCCCTTGGATATGGAATACCAGGGTTGTAAAGAAGGCTGAAAAGGCGCCAAATCCCATTGCACCACGAAATGCAGCCAATTGCAGCACCGGTTGTTTTTTGGCAAAGTTCCATACTGAAAGCATCAATTCCTTATAAGTGCCCTTAAAATTAGGGTTAACTTCGGGTAATTTGATCGCGATGGCCATTGCAGTAATGATCATGATCACCGTAGCAATCCAATACATTTCGCGCCAGCCAAAGTAGGAACCGACAAATCCGCTGACCACGCGCGATAATAGGATACCGATCAATAACCCTGACATGACCATACCTATAGCAGCTGCCTGTTTCCCCTTCGAGGCGAGCTCTGCCGCCATAGGAACAAAAACCTGTGGTATTACGGACGTAAATCCGATCAAAAAACTAAAGCTGAGGATAGCTGCAATAGACTGGGAAAGTGCCATTCCGGCCAATGAGAGAATAATGAATATAAAATCAATTAAGATCATTTTCTTTCTCTTAAACATATCGCCCAGGGGAACAATCAATAGAAGTCCACAGGCATAACCAATTTGTGTTAACATGGCTGAATTGCTTACTGTGGCTTCACTAAGATCTAGGTCTTTGGCAATTAGTCCCAGTAGTGGCTGATTATAATAGTTGTTGGCGACAACCAGGCCTGTAGCAATGGTCATCAACCATAAGGTTGCCTGGGATAATCCTGCTTTGGAATCAGTGGTATTCGTCATCGATTAATGTAGTTCGTCCCACAATTCCTGAAACTTCTGTTTTAATTCAGCGACTTCCTGTTCGAGTTGTCCGATACGTTCCAATAGCGCAGGATCTGCGGCCCCACTTGATGGATTATTGCTACTTTCAAAAGCTTCCATATTTACATCTCCCAGCAGATGGATATAACGTACCTCTTTGTGTCCGGCTTGTTTGGGAAGAGCTTTCAAATAGCCCTCTTGAGCAAGCTTCTCCAATTGTTCATTAATTTCACCTAAGGACTCAAACTCGTATAATCTTCCGGCATTTGAATTGATTTCACCGGCTGTCATTGGCCCACGGAGAAGTAATAGGCAAATAATAGTCAGTTCGGATGGCACGAGAGGAAACTGTATGGCAAAATTGTGCTTATATTTGGTGACCCGGGATCCACCACCGATAACGGTCGAAATCAACCCTCTCTTTTTCAGGATATCCAGTGTATTGACGATGTCTTCTTCGCTGTATTGAACGACAGGTTTGCGTGAAGTTTTTTGATTACATGCGGCTTGTAAGCTATTGATTGTCATTGGATAATATTCGGGGGTTACCTTTGATTTTTCAATCAGGGAGCCTAGGACACGCTGTTCCATTGCAGACAATTGAGGCAAATTAGTCGTTTCCATATTATTTTTAATGTATCTATTTATGATCGAATATAAGTTTAACGTCAAACGACGGCTGACATCAAACTGAAGATTTGTTCTTACCCAAAGATGCCCTTTTTCCTATACAACTCCAAAATATCCGATTGATATTGTTGGATAAAATGGGATTGCTTTAGTTTTTATTATCTTCGCATGAATAAAATAAGATTTAAAGTGCTTAAGATAGCTTTTCATCCCGAGTTTATCCATCCGGTCAAAGAAGGACATCGCTTTCCGATGTTAAAGTACGAGTTGATCCCGCTGCAGCTGAGACATGAGGGATTGGCCAATGAAGCTAATTTTTTCAGACCTGAGCTGGCGAGTTTTGAAACCTGTTGTCTGGTCCATGACCCGGCTTACGTGACGAAACTGTTTGATTTGACTTTGGATGCAAAAATGGTACGCAGGATCGGATTTCCCTTAAGCAAGAGCTTAGTAGACCGCGAACGCTATATTTTTGGATGGAACGATTCAGGCTGCAGCTTATGCCTTAAAATATGGGGTAGCTTTTACGATTGCAGGTGGGACCCACCACGCTGGCCATGATTTCGGTGAAGGCTTTTGCCTGATGAACGATCAAGCGACAGCTGCAGGTTATCTATTACAACAGAAGCTTGCAAATCGAATACTCATCATTGATCTGGATGTACATCAGGGCAATGGGACAGCGCATATATTCGAAGGGCATCAGCAGGTGTTTACCTTTTCGATGCATGGAGAGAAGAACTACCCCTTTATCAAGCAGCGTTCTCACTTAGATATCGGACTCGCTGAAAATATAACAGATAAAGAATATTTGGAGATCCTGGATGAGAATCTGCGGGATTTATTTGAGCGTATCCGGCCTGATTTAGTTTTTTATCAGGCAGGTGTAGATATCTTGGGAACCGATAAACTAGGAAAATTGAATTTAAGTCCAGCAACCTGCGCGCGAAGGGATGAACTTGTATTGGGACTATGTCATCAGCAGCATATTCCTGTTCAGGTAAGCATGGGGGGCGGCTATTCTCCGCAGATCAAAGATATTGTCAATGCACATTGTCAAACATTTAAAATAGCAATAGATTTATATAATTTATAAAATAAGAATATGTTTTTTCACCAAGACGCAACTTTTGAAGCATTATCTATACACCGTGTAGGAAACAAAGCACAGGATGAGTTTTATATCCTGTCTGACGCCCCTGTATCCCTTGAAGGCGATGAAGTATTGCCCGGACTTTTGATGCAGTACTTTATGAGCCCCTTTGCGAAAGTGAACGAAGTATATCGTCTATATCATCCCAATGAAGAACTGGATCTGAACGAGGTGTTCTATTTTGTTCGCCAGTACTTTAAGGAGCAGTTACCCTTTCACGATTTTTCTCAGCAGATCTCGAAACACCTATATGAGGTGTCCAACCATCCCAAGATTAAAGCAGGGGAAGTGTATGTGGTAGCGTTAAAAAATGTGCAGATTGAAGGCGAGGAACACGATGCTATTGGTATATTTAAATCGGAAAACAAAGAGACTTACCTAAAGGTATATCCTGAACAAGGGGCTTTCACCTTGGAATATGAGCAGGAGGCAATCAACATCAACAAGTTGGACAAAGGATGTATTATCATCAATGTTGAGGAAGAGGAGGGCTATAAGGTGCTGGTACTGGATCAGACCAATAGACAGCAGGAAGCGGTGTATTGGAAAGACGAGTTTCTAAAACTGCGCGTGCGTAACGACAATTTCAATCAGACAGGCAACTACTTAAAAGTCTATAAGAATTTTGTTCAGGAGAAACTCGATGAAACATTTGAACTGGAGAAGGCCGATAAGATTGATTTGATGAATAAATCCATGAACTACTTTAAAGAAAAGGAAACTTTTGTTCAGGAGGAATTTGAAGAAGAAGTGTTGGGAAATCCCCAGGCGATAGCCCTATTCCAGGACTATAAAGCTGGCTTTGAAAATGAATTTGATTCACCCTTTCAGTCAAGTTTCGAAATAGCGGATAAAGCTGTCAAAAAGATGGAATCGTCCTACAAGTCTGTACTCAAATTGGACAAGAACTTTCATATCTATGTGCATGGAAAACGGGAATACCTTGAGAAGGGATTTGATGAAGATAAAGGGATGAACTATTATAAGGTCTATTTCGAAAACGAAAGCTAATAATTTATGACAAAGCGCGATAAAATAGCTGTTTTTATTTTTGGATCATTCATCGGGCTGCTATTCGTTTTATCGTTGATCGAAAGCAGTAGTTTATGGATCGAGGAATTTTATGCACGGGGATTTTATCGGTTTTATGGTCATATTCCAAAATTTATTTTTGGCTATATTCCCTTTAGCATAGGGGATATTTTTTACGCCTTCACGGTTATTTTTCTGCTCTATTGGCTGGTTAATCTTATACGCAAGCTATGGGGTAAAAAATGGTCGGATGCCTGCCGAACCTTTTTATTTATCGTAAACCTATTGCTTGGGCTATATATTTTTTTCTATATCTCCTGGGGATTAAATTATTATCGGAAGCCGATCAGTGTGAATGCAAAGCTGCAGGTTGATAGCATGAAGCTTGCTGACTATCTCATGGTACTCGATGAATACCTGGATAGTACAAATGCCTTGCGGGAACAGGTCAATCCTGCACAATGGGCAGATCGGAAAGATCATATACGGGCGGATCTAGCGAATTGGGTGAAAAATGATACTACATTTTCATCTTTTTTATCAGGTAGCCAGGTACAGGCCAAATCGCCTCTAAACAGTGTGGTTGCTTCGTATTTCGGTGTTTCAGGTTATTTCAATCCATTTACACACGAAGCGCAGGTAAATTATGCCATGCCAGCTTTATCTTTTCCGTTTACATATGTACATGAGCTCGCCCACCAACAAGGGGTAGGGTTTGAGGATGAAGCCAATTTTATCGCTTTTGTCCGATTGCAGCATCATCCGCAATCCTTTTATCGCTATTCCGCTTATTTGCAAACAACATTGTATATGCTTGGAGAATTGCGCGGCATGTATCCAGATCTTTCGAAGGAATATCAAACAAGATTAAGCAAGCTGGTACTGGCTGATATCGCTGATGAACGCTTATTTTGGAGTGACTATACCGGTTGGATCAACGATCTGATGGGATTGTTTTACAATCAATACCTAACACATAACAATCAGAAGGAGGGAATGGCAAGATACGACCGGATGACAAGATTGGTATTGGCCTATGAACTAAAAAGGAGAGGCTGTCATTAAATTTGTAAAAAAAACAGACACTAAAAAAGCATCAATATGCATATTGATGCTTTTTTAGCTTATGTTGTCCCGTTCTCCCTATTGGGTAGAAATCAGCTCAAAGGAACCTTCCGTCCCTGCGCTACCGGAGTAAATCTGCCCTTGTGGCAAACCTCTAAGGCCTGTAGGAGCGGTTTTGATCCGATCATAGATATTTCTCAAATCTGTGTTTGCATTGACAGCTCTGCCGCCCGCTACGACATCGGCATAGATATAATTTGGTGATTTCTTATCTGTTGCCTGTGGCTTTATACTTCCTGTTGCCAGGGTAACTTTCACTTTGCCACCATTTCCATTAGGGAATGTTTTGGTTCCATTAAATGCATCATCGCCTTTCGCAATAATATACAGTGAACCCAATTTTTGAAAATTGGCGTTAATATCAAAATTGGCGCCGTTATTCTTACCATCGGTCCCATAGAAAGTTGCCTTGTTTCCGATCTCCGCGTAACCAATGGTGATTTTGACATTTTTCTTTCCGTAAAAGGAAAGGGTGGAATTATCCTTCATGATCAATGTATCAATATGGATAACTGCGGTGGAGTCTTTGCTGTCAATATTTTTCTTGGCTTTTTTTCCAATTTCAAGCTTGGAGAAATGCTGTGTTTCTTGCGCTTTACCCACAAAGGTAAATGCGACACAAAAAAGAAAGCCTAAAATAAATTTCGATTTCATAAAGCTTTAATTATATGTAACTAATTAGTAGTTTGACAATTGAAAGCCCAAAGAGTTTAATTTTTACTAAGATATTTTACAATTAATTTAGCCGTTTTTTCCGAGGCACCCGGTGTGCCCAGTTTTTCGGCGAGGATATCGTAATTTTCTAACACGCTCGCCCGATGTGCCTTGTTGTTTATCAGTTCACCGACCTCAAACGAAATATCGTATGCTGTGCAATCTTCTTGAATTAACTCTCTTACAGATAGAAAGTTGTTTATCAGGTTTACCAATGAAATAAACTTCACTTTAACCACTAATTTGGCAATCCAAACCGATATTGCATTTGCCTTGTATACGACAACTTGCGGAACTTTTAATATACCTGTTTCCAGTGTCGCGGTACCACTGGTGACTACTGCGGCCTCCGCATTGTTTAGGATATCATATGTTTGATTGAAAATAACCGGAATATCGATCCCCCTCATGAACTGTTTGTAATAAGATTCGGCAAAATTAGGTGCACCGGCGATGACAAACTGATGCACGGGGAAGAAGTAGGGGAGTTCGGCCATAATGGGAAGAAGTTTGGAAATCTCCATTTCTCGGCTGCCCGGCAGTAAGGCGATGATTGGTTTGTCTGTAAAACCGTTTTCATCCCTGAATTTCGGATTAAAAGAATAGGCTGAAATAGCATCGAGCAGGGGATTGCCCACATAATCGACCGGCATCCGCCATTTTTTATAGAAATCAACCTCAAAAGGTAGAATGCAGAACATATGATCGACAATTTTTTTGATTTTTTTCACACGCCCCTGATTCCATGCCCATACTTTTGGTGAAATATAATAACATGTTTTGATACCATGTTTTTTGGCAAATTCGGCAATTTTTAAATTGAAGCCTGGGAAGTCGATGAGTATAACAGCATCGGGTCTTTCTTTCAACAGATCATTTTTTACTGCTTTCAAATTTTTAGCTATTTTGCCCAGGTTTTTCAAAACTTCCACAAAACCCATAAAAGCCATCGCTGAAGTATGTATCAATGCATTTTCTCCAGCGGCTTCCTGCATTAAATCACCGCCAACTATTTTGAATGTAGCTGTGGGATCCTCTATTTTAAGTGCTTTGATGAGATTGGCTCCATGTAGGTCACCTGATGTTTCGCCAGCAATGATATAGTATTTCATATGTAAATGATTTATTCTTTTAATGGCCATATGAAACATCCATTCTATTTTTCACGCTATTTATGCTTTTCAAATACGGATATTTCATCGGAATATTAATGTTGTTTCGAATTGTTAAAGATAAGATTATTCTAAGGATATGATGAATTTGAGTACATTATTCCATATCTTTATTAAAGATGTTTAACTTTGGAAGAAATTATCAGGAGTATAAAAGCTAAATAGTATTTTTGTCCTATGCAACGATTATGGTCTTTAATAAGAAATAAGTATTTATTAGCCACTTTGGCTTTTTTGGTGTGGATGTTGTTTTTTGATCGAAATGATTTTGCGACACAATACAGTTATCAAAAGCAAAAAGCCAACTTGGAGACAGAGCGGTCCTTTTATCTAAAAGAAAATGCAGCGATTATAAAAACGATAAATGACATTCGATCCAATCCACAGGAGGTGCAACGTATTGCACGGGAGAAATATAAGATGAAAAAGGATAATGAGGATATCTATGTGGTCTCTAAAGTTGCGCCCAAAGAAACACCTTAGTTTTCAGCGAAAAAGGGCTATCCGTTAGAGCGGTATATTGTACAAAATAAAGAAAGACCATCATATGAATACGATGGTCTTTTTTAGTATATAGAAAAGGGGTATTTTAATTTGCAGCCTGCGCTACTAAACCAATGTATAGCGGTTTTTTCTCATCATTTGCCTTGCCGATCAATATCAATGAATAGTAATAATTTTCGACCAATTTGATATCCTTACGGGTTGCAATGGTTTTCCCAGCTTTATCTTTAGCAATAACTGTAAAGGTTCCACTTTTTTGTGCGATAAAACCTTGATGAGCCGTCGCTGAATTTTGTGTTTCTTTTGCACGGTTGGTCCATTCTGTCGGAGAAGCCTGGGTACCGATTTGTAGGGTTACTTGGTCAGTTCCCTCAGCAAAATTAAAGAAACGTACACCGGATTCCGTGTTTTTAATTTCTTTGTTGATTTTGTCGGTTGTAATCACCTGCACTGGCTTCGCTTTGTTACCATAAACAAATGAGGTATAAATTGTACTGTCTTTGATCGTCACTGTCGTATCAACCAGGGCACTGTTATACTCCGATGATATCTTTATATTTCTAGCCCCCGTAAATAGGCCTACTTGGCTATAGCTTTTAAAATCCAAGGGATAATATGGACTTTGTAATGGCCCCCCGTCGGCGTAATATACAACCGCATTGGCGTCAGTATACCCATTGACCATGGTAAATAACGCACCTGGAATTCGTTGGTTGTCGTTATCTTTTAAGCAACTGGATAGGAAGAATGTCGCTACTGCGATAGCAATAAAATTAAATAATCTATAGTTTTTCATAACCTTGTAATATTAAAATCTTTTTGTGTAAAACACATTGCGCTTGTGTTGTCTATTATACGGAGATGAGATACACTTTGCTACAGTTGGCTGTAAAAATAATAAAATTGTGGTTGTATTGTTATTAGCATTTCAAGTTTAAAGATTATTTTATTCATTGAGATAAGGAATTGAAATATATAAAGATTAATAACAAAAAAATGGCCAATAAGCATATTTATTATGATTATTGGCCAAAGTTATCTTAATTGTAAATCTTTAATATTTGTATACCGGAACCATTACGATTTCAAAGTTATTATTGTAAACTTTATTAAAGTTAGATAATGAATATACATTTTTAGCCGTTGCTTTGATGTCATTCTGCTCGGCTGAATAAAAAGGTGGCGGGCCTGGATTTCTAGGATTAGTACCAGTTCTCGCTGTAGCAACGTGATTTACATATTTTGTAGCAGATTCTCTTCTAGCCTTGGTCTTAAGATCTACTATAAATGAATTTATCTGAGTATCTTCCAGTTTGTTACCGGAAGTTAGTACTGCGTCGCCAAAACTAACTAGAGCATCACCTATAAAATCGTTTTCTTGCGTTCTTTGAACGGTAGATGTTACTTCTTGTACTTTTTCAGCGGAGGCCCCAAATTTAAGGCCTATTTTTTTTAATATCCCTGTAGCAGGTTCTATTGAAAAATTAGTAGCAAATTTGGTAGAAACTTTTTCGCTGTCAATATAAGTAGTTGCTTTGTCATTTTCTCTTACTGAGATTTTCCAGGTGTAACCCATATGTTGCAGATTCCACTCCTTAATTGGAATGTTACAGTAATAATATTTTGGTAAAACTTCCTTAAAAGTATAAACAGTTGTATAATCACCGTATCTAGGATTTCCATAACCTTGTGTCGTATACTGAACATCAAAGAGTTCTATTGCCGGAATTGAGAGAACTTGTGAAATCGCTGATCCACCACCCTGTACATCACTGGTGACAACATCTATCTGTACGTCGAAGTTACCTTCTGTCCACATTTTGGCAGTGGAATAAACGCCTTCGTTAGCTCTGATGGTAAAATTTGTATTATAAGTCGGATCTCCTTCATCTTGTATTATGCTTAATGCGCTTGGGTTAATTTTTATTGCCATTATACTTTCAGTCATTGTTTGGTTTAAGCCGCCCTTCGCGTCTGGAGTATTTTCTAAATTATAATAGATATAATCTCTTTGCCAACCTCCATTTTGTGGCAAAAATTTGTTATAGGCATCTGTTAAAATTTGCGACGTTTCAAAATAATAAGGAGCATCGAATGTATTGGAAGCTATATTTGCTGAAGCTAACCTAGTTGCAGATGCATTTAACTTTGTAATCGATTCTGCTTTAGCTTCCGAATAGGGTTTAGTTGGATTATTTATGCCATCATAAGCTTCATGAACGAATTCGAGTTGAGTTGTATTTAAGGGGGACTTGCTTGATGCTTTTATCCCAGCGGCACGGATTCTTATTCTTTCGTTATTTTTCACCACTAGGGTGGGAAATCCAGGGACTTGTCCGTTCTTTAAGGTCATACTCTTTTCACCATTTAAATACATGTTCACATCTGTATTATTTACATAACCTATCATCGGTATTTGGTTTTCAGTGGACCAATTGTAGGGAGTAAAACTATCATTTGGTAATGTCGGGACAAGGACTGTAATTGTAGGTAGTTCTGTCTCAATTTTTGTAATAGCTCCTTCGAAAGTTTCATTTTCAATTAAAATATCCCTGAATGTTTTATTGTCAGCTATTTTTTCGTTTTTGCATAATTCATATATAACATCAAAGTCGTTATCTTTTTGTTTTAATGCTTCGGCCTTTATGAAATCTCTTAAAGGCTTATTTTTACTTACTGCCTTGGACAGAATTATTGAAAAGGTTTGTAGATTGGATTTCTCGGTCGAACTCTCAGTGTTGAGCATATTTTCGGATTGATTTTGTATGTCTTTTTTACAAGAAATGTTTAAAAGAAATACCGATAGAGGCAGAATTAAAAAGTTTTTGTTCATATATATTTATTTTTATATTTTTCTTTAATTTATTTATTGTAGCTAGAGTGTAGTTTTTTATTTATCTAAAGTTAAGTTTTGTGTTTCATTATTAATACTACACAAAAGTGTAGATTTTTTAATAATATTATTTCTTTCAGTGATTTATTTTTTAATGGATTTATGAAAGATGAATGTAGATGCTGTGGATGGGAGGGAACAATCAAGTTCCGCACGGATGACATCCGTTATGGGATAGTATCAAAAGATGTTACACAATAGCGGATCAAGATAATTTATTTTTCTCCAAACTATAATTTTGCATCAAAGAACCCGAGAAATTGACTATTTTTTTATGAAATACTTTAAAAATAAGGTAGTTAAATCCGAAAAAAAGTGAAGTGCATTATTTATACTTGGGCTGTAAGGCCGAGGTTAAATGAAGAATAGTATGTGTATACATTATCCATAAGATCTAGTACTTAGGTCAACAAGGAATAATAGCACGAAATTATTTATGCGGTATGAATATATCAGATTACCGCTTGTAACACGGTTTTAACAAACGAATCTCTGGGTGATAATCAATATTATGCTGTGTGCTGACTCGTTCAATTTGAAAGATGATCTTAATGGAAAATCTCTTTTTTCTGTATTCAGACGAAATAACATAAATATATAACTGAGTCAAAATTCGATAAACAATTAAAAACTAAAAGCACATTTTTAAAACATGACAATATAAAGTTGTTTCGCAATTTAACTTTAGATTTCTCACATTATTCTGAAATATGATCTCAGTTTGATGTCATCCTTCTTTTGACAATTTTAAAAGTCACTACTCTTGTAAGCTGCTCGTATAGATCAATGATAAAATTTCAGGCCAAAGCAATGAATATATTAAAATATTTCGTGGTTGGATTGGGAATTTTGAAGAAGGCTTTAAAGGAATATGGGAGTCTTCCTAAAGTTTCCGATCCTGGGCAGATAAAGAGACAGTCCTATCCGAACAATTAACGGACGAAAATCAAAAAGGAAAGAATATGACAATTCGATTTGGAAAGGAAGATATTATGAAATGGAATGTATTATTATTTCGGCATTAGGCGGTAGGATATGTTCTACCTGGGTGAGCTTTTCTATTGGAGATATTGTACAGACAATATTAATGGCTGCACTAGGACTGTAGGCAGTTTTATGGTCAGTAGGTTATTAGGACGTGTCACGGGGAATAGGAAAAATGATCAGTATATAGATTAAGATAATGAGAGACTATAGGGACGAAGGGAACAGTTTGGCTAATCAAAAATTATTGATAATTTTGAGTTATGAACAGTAGAATCAAAAAGATTGCATCGGGTATGTTTGAGCGCTTTAGACATCGTAAAATTACGGAAGCGGAGCTGTCACAAGCAGAATCTAAGGCCAAAAATCTTGGTAGTTATGTTGACGATTTTAAATTACTGATCGCCATGTGCAAGGATGCAATTACGGGAAAGTTTAAAATGAATAGCTGGAATCTATCCATTATTATCGGGACGATTATTTATGTGGTTTCTCCTGTAGACGCTATTCCGGATTTTATTGCTGTAGGGGGTTGGTTAGATGACGTTGCTATTGTTGCCTATGCTATCCGGAAACTTTCGGAAGAAATCGAACGATACAAATCAGAGCGATTGGGCTGGCCGGTCAACAAATAAAAAAAGCTACTTTGTAAAAAGTAGCTTTTTTTATGAGGTGATTGAATTGTTCTTAATGTTTGAAATGTCTCACGCCAGTAGTTACCATTGCAATGCCCTTTTCATTAGCCATATCAATGGATAATTGATCTTTGATCGAACCACCCGGTTGCAATACGGCTGCAATACCTGCCTCCGATGCGATTTCTACACAGTCAGGGAAAGGAAAGAAAGCATCTGATGCCATTGAACAACCTTTCAAGTCAAAACCAAATGAAACTGCTTTTTCAATGGCTTGCTTTAAGGCATCGACTCTTGATGTTTGGCCAACACCCGATGCTAACAAGGTACCATTTTTAGCAAAGACAATGGTATTGGATTTTGTATGTTTTACAATTTTATTCGCAAAATATAAATCTTCCAATTGTTCAGCTGTAGGTTTTACTGTTGTTACCGTTACCATTTGCTCAGGCCCCTCAATTGTATTGTCCTTATCTTGAAGAATGACACCATTCAATAAGGTTTTGAACTGTTGGCTAGGTAGTTTTACATCTTTGCGAACCAAGATAATTCTATTTTTCTTGGCCGTAAGAATAGCAATTGCCTCCTCCGAATAGGAAGGTGCGATGAGAACCTCGAAGAATAGATTATTGATTTCTGTTGCTGTTTCGCCATCCACTTCGCCATTGGTGATTAAAACACCGCCAAATGCTGAAACTGGATCGCAGGCCAAGGCATCTAACCAAGCTTGTTTAATTGTTGGTCTTGACGCCACTCCACATGCATTGGTGTGTTTTAGGATCGCAAACGTTGGTTGTTCAAATTCGTCGATTAAAGCCACAGCGGCATCTACATCAACAAGGTTGTTGTACGAAAGCTCTTTGCCATTTAATTTATCGAACATGTTATCCAGGTCGCCAAAGAAAACACCTTTTTGATGCGGGTTTTCACCGTATCTCAATACCTGAGCGTTTTGCTCGGATTGTTTAAAAACTTCAATTGGATTCTCTTGATTGAAATAATTGAAGATTGCTGTATCATAATGGGATGATGTATTGAAGGCACGTTTCGCAAATTCCTTACGTTGCTCCAAAGAAGTATGACCTTCTTGGTTGGCTAGGATCTCTTCAAGCGCTTTATAATCATTTTTGGAAGAAATGATCACAACATCATTAAAGTTTTTCGCTGCTGCACGAATCAATGAGATTCCACCGATATCGATTTTTTCGATGATATCTTGCTCGGAAGCTCCAGAAGCAACGGTTTCTTCAAATGGATACAAATCTACGATAACCAAATCGATCTCTGGTATTTCATACTGAGCAAGTTGCTGTTGGTCCGATTCAAGCGGACGGCGCGCTAAAATTCCACCAAACACCTTTGGGTGTAAGGTCTTTACACGGCCTCCTAAAATCGAAGGGTAGCTGGTCAGGTCTTCAACTGGAACGACATCTATACCTAAATCTTTGATAAATGTTTCTGTCCCACCAGTGGAATAGAATGTAACACCGTATTTGTTTAATAATTCAACTAAAGGAGCTAGGCCGTCTTTATAATAGACTGAAACCAAAGCATTTTTAATCTTTACAGGATGGTTCATTATGATGGATTTGTTTCGTGGCGCAAAGATATGAATTTAAAATCTTGATGTCAATAAATCAAGCACTTTTAAATAAAGACGGGCTTATTCATACCTAAGCCCGTCTTTATCTACGTTATACTAAATTAAGTTTTGTTTTTAGCTCTTCAGAAATCTGATTGGTAATATCCCAAATCGGTTCAGGCTCGTCTGTATTATTGAATATGACCTGATCACAAGAATCCTGAAACGGTAATAAATACTCGTTGTAGGAGGGGAGGACGTGATTCACCCATTTGTACATCACATCATCCTCAAAATAACCACGTTCAACCAAATCGCGATGCAGTCTTCTTCTGAGTGCGATATCCTGATCAGCGCTCAAGAATATCTTATGATTTATAAGCGCATTTATTTCTGTGTAATAGAAAATGAAAAGTCCTTCAATAATCAATATCGGAGCCGGTTTTATCTCTAACATTTTTGGTGTTAAGGAAGGATTATTAAATGTATATTCCTCTTTATAAATTGTCTCTCCATTAAAGAGTGCTTTGATGTCTTTATAGAAAGCTTCTCTGTCTATGGATGTGGGGATATCAAAATTATAGAGTCTATTTTCTTCCTGCGTTTTTGTATTGGCAGGAATGTAATAGTCGTCTTGGGAAATCAATGTCACTTCATCAGTTTTGAAGTGTTTCAAAAAGCTATTCAAAAAAAAAGTTTTTCCAGAACCACTGCTTCCGGCAATCCCTATGACATACGGTTTGTTATTCATTCTTGTTTTGCGCTGCAAGAGCTATTTTATTTTAATTAATTTTCTAAAGGTAATCCGTAGGCGATCTCTACCTGAAAGCGTTTATCCAATGCTCCAATACTTGCCGCTGCGGACTTTGATAACACAACAATGGCATTTTGGTTTTCGGCATTGTCATTAAATTTACCGACTACTTTTGCGTACGTAACGCTTTTAGTCATTGGGTTGGTGATTTTTAGGATTGTCCCTACGGGCGCACTTTTATGGAGGGCGAGATTACTTGTTCCCTGGGAGGACAAACCATCCATCCAGACACCGATGCCCCGCTCAGCTTTTTCACGTATTCCGTAGCGGTTTGTTGAAATCTGATTCTCTTCTTTATCGTCATCGTTTGTAGAATCGGAAGCAACGACTTCAACGCCTTTAGGTTCAACCAATTTTGGCCTTTCAGGCGGTAGCGGTTGATTTGGGATCATTAATTTCATACCACCACTAATGGTATTGTTTTTTAGGTTGTTGGCTTTTTTGATATCTTCGACAGTGATACCAAATCTTTTGGATATGGCATATAAGGTTTCTTTTTCGCCAACGATATATGCCGTAAAACCTTGTTGTGGATCACGCGGATTCTGTTGTGCTGTGTTGTTAGGCGTTTTATTCGCAATAGGACTTGGTTTTCGACCAGTTGGGACTTTAACAATCTGTCCGATACTTAATGTACCGTTTCCATTTATCTGCGTCAGCTGCCCCACCGTGGTTTTGTATTTTTTGCTGAGTTGGTAATAATTATCTCCTTTTTCTATTTTGAAAAGGACAAATTCTTCACCATTGACTACTTCTGTCCCAACGGAGTCGGGGATCGCGGTGGTCGGTGTGAAAGTGAAATTTTTAGCTTCAACCTGTTGAAGAGATAGCATAGAAATTGATAAAATGGCTACCTTTTTATATGTATTTAATTCGAATAATAGTTTCATATATTTTGCAATTATACTAAATACGAAACAAACTCCCGTTTATTGTCTGTCAAAAGGAATATTTGTTTGTTAACAAGAAAATAGATGTTGAAAAACTTTAGCGGCAATTGAGTTACTGCAACAACAGCGTCAATTAACCTATCTTTTGTTGATCGAACTATCCGGATTTGATAGTGATTATCGTTGTTTTTTTCATAGAAAGCCCAAATAAAATAGTCCTCCAAAACATTTAGCCAAATTTCGTCATCTATTGTGAAATCTGTCAAAAAATGGGGTGTTTGACCATTGTAAATTACTGGGTAGACTATTTGGCTGTCAAAAGGTTTAAAAGATGCCTCCTTTTTATCTTCTATGGACATTGTCTTTAGATCTAAAAACAATTGCAATCCTTGCGCGATCATTTTGGGCCTAAGCAGGATAGCATCCCTGACCATCTCGAGAAAAATGTA
The DNA here is from genome assembly GCF_047784615.1 of Sphingobacterium sp. NGMCC 1.201703. Taxonomy (NCBI): domain Bacteria; kingdom Pseudomonadati; phylum Bacteroidota; class Sphingobacteriia; order Sphingobacteriales; family Sphingobacteriaceae; genus Sphingobacterium; species Sphingobacterium sp. NGMCC 1.201703. The sequence continues at coordinate 748,372 of NZ_JBLOHD010000001.1, forward strand.
GTTAAACCAGGTTTCCTGTCGTTGAGGTTGATAACAGTCTATAATTTGGATGCCAGCATCGATGGGTGAAGTATCCGAGATTTTTTTTAGGATCAGTTTCTGGCATTGAATTCCAGCCAATACCCACTCTTTGCTGATGGCTTTGAAGTCCCGAAGAATATTAGCCCCTTCAAAAGAAATCACATTAAAATAGGGGAGTGTGTCTGCTGGATTCCTCGTCTCTATCGCTATCAGTCTATTCTCGGCATCGATCTCGATCCGCCAGATGGGATAAGTAAATAGAACATTGAACGCTTTTGAGACTTTCTGATTTGTCATGTGATTTTCAACCAAGAGGACAAATTTACTAAAAGCTTTTAAATTATAATTGGTGGGATTGTAATAAATGAAAAACGTCCAGACGGGCTGGACGTTTTATCGAGAAAAATCGCTTAAAATTTTGAACCGATTGTCAAAACGACATTTGTTCGTTGATTTTTTATATCTGCGGCAGGGCTGGCAGTGTTCCAAAAATCTTCATCGATAGTATAAGGGCTTTCTTTGTAATTGACAGCATTATAGGCTCCTGTCAAATCGATATACATCCCACGACCTAGTTTTGCACCTATACCCACAGAAGCGGTATAGTTTGTATAATCTGCATTTTTATAGGGGTTACCACTATAGTTGAAACCAGCTCTACCACTAAAGACGTTGTCAAACAAAACTTCACCACCGATACGCGCATTAAATGCACCTTGGTACGCGTTTTTAATGTTTTGGTTCATGTCTTTCTCCAAGGTTTTATTAGCAGCCCCAGCATCTTTGAAACGCATCGCTCCATAATCCACCCATTCTACATCCGCGGTAATCAAGCCGCTGGAAAATACCTGACTGGCGCCTACGGAGAGTTTATATGGTGTATTCATATTATACTCTAAATAGCTATAACCTGCTTTATCGCTGGTGCGGTATTCTTTAAAAGACTTATCTTCATTTGGCTTAAAATAACGGAACTCCGAATTGCTGTAAGACTCATCTCTGACGCTCATAAATGTCGGTGATTTCGCTGTAAAACCCATACTGAAGGTAGGTGTAAACTTGTATATTACCCCTAATTTGAAATCTACACCTGTACCGTCGGTCACTTGTGCATAGTCATCGTACAACTCATAGTCCTTATCCAACATTTCACGTTTACTAGCATATTCGGCGCCTGGTTTTAAGAAGTCGGACTTTGGATTCGCTTTTGTCATTTGTGCGACATTCATTGTCTGGCCATACTCTGTAAACCAGCTTGAATTGTCATAACTAAAAGCTGTAAATCCCAACGCTGCCCCTAAGTACAATTTATTGCTGTAATTTGCTCCGAAAGACAGGACAGATTCGGATTTGCTGCCTTTTTCCAGAATAGAATTTACCTGCTTCAGCCCGTTTCTTCCATCAAAATTTGCCCCCGCAACGATCGGATTATATGGGTTTTGATAAGCTTTATCAAAATCAAATAGATATGAATTGTTGTAAATCTCTTGTCCCCAGCCATTCATTCCATTTGGGGAATTCAGTTGATCAGCATATGCGTGGGAAATGGAGTTATCTGTGTTTATTCCGCTATATTGCAATAGATTATTGTAAACATAATTACGGTTGTAAGCAATACCAACATTAAAGTTCAACCAACCTGTTTCGAGGTTTCCTCCATTCCGGTAAGTTGGCAAATGAAAAACAATTCCAGCGTTATCCAGGTTGAAATTATTTTTGCTGCTAATGGTATTCTGTCCAAAATAATCGGTTTTATTTTTATTATTAAGGTATCTACCTGTTACAGAGATGTCTGATTGATTAAAATATCCTAAACCAGCCGGGTTGCCTGTAATTGAACTAATATCACCACCCAGAGCGGTCGAAGCATTTCCCATGGCCTTGAAACGAGCGGTACCGCCATTGTCCCCTTGGGAAAATAGAAGCACATCTTTCGTGTATTGCGCCTGAGCGGTCCCTGCTGCACCGATTAAAAATGCAGTTCCAAAAAGTAATTTTTTGATTGTCATAAGCTAAAATATCGTCTATAATAAGCAGTAGCACACAGGGTGCTGCATGCTACTGTAAGCTATTTTTATTACTAGCGTGTACGTCCACCGCTGGATCTGGTGCTACCAACACCGCCACCGCCAGAGAATCCGCCACTGGATCTAGTGCTACCACCACCGGAAAAACCGCCACTTGAGCGTGTAGATCCACCATCATAACTTCTTGTTGGAGGTGTGTAAGATGGCCTTGATGTTGAACCTGGATTGCTTGAACGAGTTTCCATGGAACGGCTCATCGGACGGGAAACATCACCATAACCTGTACGGGTTCTGGAAGTCCCATTTGAGCTGCGCATATTTGGATAAGTTCCATTGGATCTATCAGAGCTGCGTGTTCTGCCACCATCTGTATATCCGCCTCTAGTTGAGATACCGTCCGTAGATCTGGTTCTGCCATTTGATCTGTCATAGGCAGAAGAACTACGTGATATAGAACCGTCAGATGATCTTGTCCGACCACCGGCACTTGATCGTGTACTAGCTACTGAAGTAATACGTCCTCTGGAATCGCGTGCTACCCCCGTGCGGTCATAATTTCCCGAACTTCTGGTGCGGGAAGAAGAGGTCCGTACATTGTAGTTGTCTCTATAACTTGATCGGGATGAAGCATAATAGGGTCTTGAACTGCCCCAGTAGCCACCGCCCCAATAGCCGTTGCCATACCAACCAGATCCCCAGTAACCGCCATACCAGCCGCCCCAAGGGTGGTAACCACCGTACCAAGGAGATCCCCAGCCCCAACCGGAACCCCAGCCCCAGCCAAAACCAAGAGACCATGAAGAACCCCAACCCGAATTCCAACCCCAACCTAAGCCGAAGGAAGGACCATATCCGTACATTCCACCAAATCCATAGCCATACCATGGATCGAAGAAGGGATCAAAATAGGTCATCCCTGGGCTCGCATAATAAAACCTATTTATACGGTTTGCATATTCTAGATCTTCGTAGGAATCATTGTTATAATCCTGGTCTGAATATTCATCATCATAGTAACCGCCCTGAGCTTGTCCTCCTTGTTGAACCTGATCTGCATCTGTGTAATAGTAATCCGGACTTTGATAGACTTTCTGTCTAGCCTGTCCATTATTGCCATAGACATCGTCGCTATAGATTTGCCTACTCGTACCGCAGGAACCTAACATAAATGCTCCTGTCATGGCAAGTGCTCCGATAAATAATCTATTTTTTTTCATAATATCCTAAATCGTTATTTTCGATTATACAGCCTTATTTACTATCTTAGACGCAAATTTCTCGAGGGGGTTTAATCGAAGTAATCAAAAATACAAATATTTTTTATTGAACGCTTTTTGTATTGGAAATACAGACGAGATTTAACGTAATAATGTTACAATAATTTATCAATTTCATATGAGTAAAGGAATAACAAGTCGTGCAGAAGATTATTCGCAATGGTACAATGAACTTGTGATCAAAGCTGATCTGGCTGAAAATTCAGCTGTACGGGGCTGTATGGTGATCAAACCATACGGATATGCTATCTGGGAAAGAATGCAAGCGATCTTAGACAAGAGATTTAAAGAAACAGGCCATAGCAATGCTTATTTTCCTTTATTCATCCCCAAGTCGTTTTTTTCTAAAGAAGCAGCCCATGTAGAGGGTTTTGCGACTGAATGTGCGGTAGTCACACATTATAGATTAAAAAACGATGGTACCGGTAAGATTGTGGTGGATGAAGATGCAAAATTGGAGGAAGAGTTAATCGTACGTCCGACATCTGAAACGATTATATGGAATACGTACCGTGGTTGGATCGAATCTTATCGTGACCTGCCAATTTTGGTTAACCAATGGGCAAATGTGGTCCGTTGGGAAATGCGTACGCGTCTTTTCTTGCGTACAGCGGAGTTTTTATGGCAGGAGGGTCACACGGCACACGCTACGAGGGAAGAGGCTATTGAGGAGACCGAACGTATGCTTGATGTCTATGCAGAATTTGCTGAAAATATTTTAGCTGTACCGGTTGTACGTGGCCGGAAAACGGAAAATGAACGCTTCGCCGGCGCCTTGGATACCTACTGTATCGAAGCGCTTATGCAGGATGGAAAGGCGTTGCAAGCTGGTACATCACATTTTCTTGGACAAAACTTTGCAAAAGCTTTTGATGTAAAATTCACGTCTAAAGAGGGGAAACTTGAACATGTATGGGCGACATCATGGGGTGTTTCTACCCGTTTGATGGGCGCATTGATTATGGCGCACTCCGACGATCAAGGCTTGGTATTGCCGCCAAAATTGGCTCCAATTCAGGTTGTTATTGTTCCGATCTTTAAAACGGAAGAAGAAAAAGCGCAGATTGACACATTTGTGGATCAGTTAATGAGCGAATTGAAGACCAAGGATATTTCGGTGAAATACGATGATCGTGATACACAGCGTCCGGGCTTCAAATTCGCGGAATGGGAATTGAAAGGGGTGCCTGTACGTGTTGCTGTTGGTGCGAGAGATATGCAAAATGGAACTGTAGAACTAGCACGTCGTGATACCCAAACTAAAGAAACGGTAGCGCAAGAGGGATTGGCAGGCAATATCGAAAAGCTGTTGCAGGCAATACAGGAAAATATTTACCAAAAAGCATTGGATTTCAGAGCATCCCATTTTACCGAGGTGAATTCTTATGATGAGTTTAAAGAAGTGCTGGAAGGTAAAGGTGGATTTATCTCTTGTCATTGGGATGGAACGACAGAAACAGAAAAACGTGTGAAAGAGGAAACAAAGGCTACAATCCGTTGTATTCCTTTGGATGCCAAAGAGGAGGATGGTGTTTGTATCTTCACGGGTAAACCTTCTCGCCGTCGCGTTTTATTTGCAAAAGCTTATTAATATTTGACTTATGCGGATACTCATTTTAGGATGTGGATGGCTGGCAGAATCATTTGCCATGGATATGAAGCATCAGGGACATGAGGTCTGGGCAAGTACAACACAATATGAAAAATACCATCGGCTTAAAACTGATGGTATTTTTTCATTTATTGCCGACTTTGACAACAGTAATACGTTACCGGATATGCTTTTTCCAAGCCAATTCGACTTTGTGTTAAATAGTGTTCCTGCTAGCCAAAAAAACAGCCTTTCTGCTTTAGAGGTGCGTTTTTCCAATATTTCGAGATTTCTTGACAATATCCAATGGACCAAACAGTTGTTTCTAAGTTCCGTTGGAATATACCCGGATAAAGATGTTGTCTATCATGAATTGGATTCATCTGGCATAGAATTTTCCGAAAAACTTTTTTTGGCTGAGCAGCAGATGCTAGCGCTGCCCAACACCTGTGTCTATCGACTTGGGGGCTTATTTGGTAAAAATCGCGTTTTTGCCAAGTATTTTGCCAATCGTATCTGCACAACGGGTGAACAGCTCGCTAATTTTGTCCATCTGGATGATGTTGTGCGGTTGATTAGTTTGGCTTCTGTCAAGGACCTAAGACATGCCGTTTATAATGTTGTGGCCCCAATGCACCCAAAGAAAAAGGATGTGATCCTGGCCTCTGCACAAAAGTATGGTTTCGATCTGCCATTGCGATTTGAACCAGGGGATCATTTTCAAAAAGTAGTGAGTGGAAGCCTGCTTCAAAAGGAGCTTGATTACCAGTATATTTGGCCCAATCCCTTGGAGTTTTGAATTTGTTGAAACCCAAAAACGTTATCTTTTTAGAATAAAGTATAATTCTCTTTGTACAGAGTATAAATAATTAAATAAATTCGTTATTTTAACGTCAGTTCTACTAGGGAAATTGGTATAGAATATCTGAAGCTACGATCCAGTAATGGTTTTCATTGATATTTTATATTTTCTTAATGTATCTGTATAGATAAACAACTGGTAGATTTAATATTTTAGCGCATATAAAAGAACCATGACAAACGTAGAGCGACATCAATATATTTTAAAACAATTAAAAGAGGTAGGTATAGTCCAAGTGATTGACCTATGCGAGGAACTGGGTGTATCTTCTGTTACCATCCGCAAGGATCTCACGCTTTTAGAAGAGAGTGGTCTGCTTTTTCGGACGCATGGCGGAGCGACACAGTACAATCCGTATACGACGGACCGGACGGTATTTGAAAAGGAGAAACTTCGCTCGGACGATAAAAGTAGAATCGGGAAGAAGGCTGCTGAGATGATTGAAGAAAATGATTCAATTATTATTGCTTCCGGGACCACCATGCAATCGTTGGCCAGGCAGATTGTACCTAAGGGAAATATTACTGTGGTCACTTCGGCGCTGAACGTTGCCATGGAGTTAATTAAATACCCATCAGTTGAAATTATGCAGATGGGAGGGACATTACGAAAAACTTCCACCTCAGTCACTGGAAAATATGCTGAAAATTTACTGCATGACTTTTATTGTAGTAAATTGTTTTTAGGGGTAGACGGAATAGATCTGGAGTATGGTGTGTCAACATCCAGTGCACAGGAAGCTCAATTGAATCGTATCATGATCGATACGGCCCAAAAGGTAGTTGTCCTAGCTGATTCGTCCAAATTTGGAAGACGCAGCTTTGGACGGATTTGTGGCTTTGAAAAAATTGATATATTGATTACAGATGATAAAGTGAATGCCGGATTTGTTGAATCGTTGGAGAAGTCCGGTGTGCATGTGGTCGTTGTCTAGGGGGCTGTCGGTACGCTTCAGATTATTGCGATAAGCTGACATCGGTATTGTCGAGCGTAAGCAGTAAAAGTGTGTTACAGAAAAGATCTAATTTAATAGTGTTTGTAATCAGTAGCTTATATAAACAGAAAGGTTTCTTAATCGATTAAGAAACCTTTCTGTTTATGGAGCAATTTATGCTTAGCTGAGTGCAGGCTCTTGCTGGCTCAGGCAATGAAAACTACCCAATCCCCAGATAATATCTACCGAATTGATTCCGATAACTTTCCGTGTCGGAAAGCATCCCTGAATAATATCCAATGCTCTCTGGTCATTGGCATCGTTGAAAATCGGAACAACGACAACATCATTTGCGATATAGAAGTTGGCATATGATGCCGGAAGTCTGGTGTCTTCATAGATTACCGGTGCGGGCATCGGTAGTTCGACGATATTAAGTGCTTCTCCGTTGAGTAATCTGAAGGAACGAAGTGTTTCTAGATTCTCCTGGAGGATGGCATAATTTTCATCTTCCGGATTTTCTTCAACAACAGTTAACACCGTGTTTTCATTCACAAAACGCGTGATGTCATCAATATGACCATCAGTGTCATCGCCAATAATTCCGTCGCCTAACCATAATACCTGATCTTGTCCATAGAATTCTTTGAGGTAAGTCTCAATCTGTTCTTTTGTATAATCAGGGTTTCTGTTTTCATTGAGCAGACATGCTGTTGTTGTCATTACAGTTCCGGCGCCGTTGAATTCAACAGAACCGCCTTCCATAACGATATTGGGGGTAAATAAAGGCAGGTTGAACGCTTTCGCTATACGTGTGGGAACAACATCATCCAGGTCGAAAGGCGGATATTTCCCGCCCCATGCATTATATCCCCAATCAACAACTGCTTTTGCGTTTGTAGTTTGATTGATCAGGAAAGCGGGACCATGATCTCTGCACCAGGCGTCATTGGTTGGATTGAAATAAAATTCAATATTGCTAAAATCAGCAGTTACTTTTTTCAATGCTGTGATGGCGAATGCTTTCATGTCTTCGTCAGCTACATTGATTCGGACTTTCTGTCCAGCAGCAACAGCTTTAATAAATTCACAATAAGGCTGGTATATGGTATCAATTTTTCCAGGCCAAGATTCTTCTTTATGCGGCCAGCTCAACCACATCGCTTCTTGTTTTGCCCATTCTGCGGGAAATGAAAAACCTTGTTTTTTGGGTGAGTTATCAAAATATGCCTGTGTGAAAGTGCTTTCTTGTTCCATGCGTTAAAATGTAAAAAGCCATTTTAATCTGTTTTTCTTTGGTATGAATTACAAATTAAAATGGCCAATATGATTTGATATTAGTCTTCGTCGATAAAACGTTTGGTGATTGGAGAATATGTCTCAATTCTACGATCTCTCAAGAATGGCCAATGTTTTCTGAAATAGTCGGATTCAGCTAGATCTAGTTCAACTACTTCAATTTCTTCTTTATCGTGAGAAGCGAGGTACAACAGTTTACCTTGTCCATTTGTAACAAAGCTGCCGCCCCAAAATTTCATGGCGCCATCCTGTTCAAATCCAACACGGTTAACAGCTACCACAGGCACACCGTTTGCTACCGCATGCGAGCGCTGAATGGTTTGCCATGCATTGTATTGATCTCTGTTGGTTTCTTCATCCTGATCCGTGGCCCAGCCGATCGCTGTAGGGTAGAATAGAATTTCAGCACCCATTAGGGCTGTGATTCTTGATGCTTCCGGATACCATTGGTCCCAACAGATCAATATGCCGATTTTACCGAATTTTGTTTTAAACACTTTATAACCCAGGTCACCAGGTGTAAAATAAAATTTCTCGTAAAAAGCCGGATCATCGGGGATGTGCATTTTGCGGTATTTACCCAAATAAGAGCCATCAGCATCTAATACAGCGGTGGTATTATGATAAAGACCTTCAGCTCTTTTTTCAAATAATGAAGCGATAATAACGACTCCGGCTTCTTTCGCAACAGCAGACAGGGCATCGGTAGATGGTCCCGGGATAGATTCAGCCAGCGCGAAATTGTCATAATCTTCTACATCGCAGAAATATAAAGAGGTAAAGAGTTCTTGCAGACACACAATTTGCGCACCTTTTGCAGCGGCTTCTTTTACTTTAGCGATTGCTTTTTCGAGATTCTCTTGTTTGTTTGCGGTACAGCTCATCTGTACAACTCCAACTTTTACTTTGCTCATTCCTTAATGCTTGTTTAATTCGAGCACAAAGATACTATTCTTAATTTAGATTTGATTGTCACCCGAAAAACAAAAAAGAGCTCTTAGAGCTCTTTTCTTAATCTTGCGACTGGTATGTTTAATGCTTCACGGTATTTGGCTACCGTTCGGCGGGCGATATTGTAGCCTTTTTCTTTCAGTATTTCCGTTAGCTTCTCGTCGGCAAGCGGCTTGCGCTTATTTTCTTTGGCGATGCATTCCTCCAGTATTTTCTTGACTTCCTTATTTGAGACCTCTTCCCCAGAGTCTGTTTGGATAGCTTCGGAGAAAAATGATTTTAACAAAAATGTTCCGAATTCGGTTTGCACATATTTTGAATTTGCCACGCGGGAGACGGTCGAGATATCCATATCGATCTTATCTGCGATGTCCTTTAAGATCATGGGTTTTAATTTACGGTCATCTCCGGTAAGAAAATAATCGTATTGATATTCCATGATGGCATTCATGGTTTTAAGTAAGGTTTGTTGGCGTTGCTTGATGGCATCAATGAACCATTTTGCCGAATCGAGCTTTTGCTTGACGAACTGTACTGCTTCTTTCATCTTCTTGTCCTTCTGATCGGACTTCTCGTAGTGCTCGAACATATGCTGATAATCCCTGCTGATGCGGAGTTCAGGTGCATTACGCCCGTTTAGCGTAAGATGGAGGGTGCCGTCGTTATTGCTAATGTGGAAATCGGGAATGATATGAAGTTGTTTACCCGCTACTGCTCCCGAATCGCCTGGTTTGGGATTAAGTTTTAGGATTTCATTTACGACGTTTTTCAAGTCTTCAGAGGATACTCCTAATGATTTCTCTAGTTTGTCATAGTGCTTTTTAGTGAACTCATCCAGATAATTGGCCACGACCTTGATTGCGAGCTTAATCGTTGGATTGTTCGCGTCTTTCTTTTGCAATTGTATCAAAAGACATTCCTGTAAGTCTCTAGCGCCAATTCCCGCAGGCTCAAAATCTTGGATCACTTTTAGCATTTCTAATACTTCGTGCTCTTCGGTCATTACATTTTGACCGAAGGCTAGGTCATCTACCAGATTGATGATCGGACGACGTAAGTAGCCGTCGTCATCCAGGCTGCCGATAATCTGCTGACCAATTAAAAAGTGCTTATCATCTAAGGCGAGGAGGTCTAACTGTTGTTGTAACTGTTCATAGAATGAATGTTGGATGGCCACGGGCATTTCTTTCCGTTCATCATCATCATCACCATAGTCATATCCATTACCATAATCTTTGTAGTCGTCCTCTTGTATATAATCTTCCAAACTGAAGTCATCTGAGTCGAATCCTTCTTCGTTGTCGAAGTTGTCATCCGGATCTTTATCCGGATATTCTTCTATTGGATCCGTCATATTAGTCAAGCTACCATCTTCTAACGCAGGGTTTTCTTCTAATTCTTCTTTTATTCGGGCATCTAATGAAACTGTTGGTACCTGCAACAATTTAATAAATTGAATTTGTTGTGGAGACAGTTTTTGTAATAGCTTTTGTTGTAATGTCTGTTTTAACATGCTAATCGTTGACTAGTTTACATCTAAATTTAAACAAATATCATTATTATTTTAAAATAAAATAGATAATAAATCAAAAGTAGGTATAATATTTGCGGAACACCTCAACTAACCTGCTGATCTAAACAGCGTCTTCTTACATTTTCTTGTGTTGCTTTAATTTCATGGATCTGAAATAATGAGGCTATTATGAGACTTTTTTTGCCGATGGACATTATTGCAATGAGCGCTCGTCCTTTATTGTTAAAAAATGTAAATAGTTGATTACGGACATTTATTTAGTTGTATATTTAGCCCCTGAAACAGATATAGACGCATATTGAGTGGGAAATAAAACCTTTGTTGATTCAATATGTTGAATATAAGATAAATTTCCATTTATGTTTAGACGTATTAAGAATCGGATTCTTCGTTATCTCGTTATTGCAATATATTTCGTTATAGTTTTGGTCTGTGCTATACAACTTAATTTTTTGTGGCTTTTTGGCTACTCACCCACAAAAAAAGACATCATTATGCCCAGTGTCAACATTTCGACAGAATTGTATACTGCTGATAGTGTATTGATCGGTCGATATTTTGACGAGGATAGAAATCCAATCCCTTTTGACAGTATTCCTAAAACTGTTGTTAATGCGCTGATAGCAACTGAAGATGTGCGTTTTTATCAGCACAACGGGGTTGACTTTTTGGGCCTGGGCTCGGGTATTATTTCAACTTTAAAAGGTGATAAACGTGGTGCGAGTACAATTACGCAACAGCTGGCCAAGAACCTTTATCGCACGCGCTATAATAAGGCCGGAGGTTTATTGACCCGTTTGCCTGTAGCGGGTTTGGTGATTACCAAATTCAAAGAATGGATGACCGCTTATAAGCTGGAACAACGGTATACAAAAAACCAGATTTTAGAAATGTATCTCAATACGGTTTCTTTCAGCAATAATGCCTATGGTATAGAAACCGCTGCAAAACGTTATTTTTCAAAAGGAGCAAATCAACTGAATCAAAACGAAGCGGCAGTATTGATTGGCATGTTAAAGGGGACAACCTTATATAATCCGATTAGGAATCCGGAAAACGCATTTGACCGTAAAAATACGGTGTTGAGCCAGATGCACAAAGGTGGCTTTCTAAAAAAGGACGAGTTTGATGCATTGGTCAAAGAGAAGATCGTCCTAAATACCAATAATCAAGATGTAAATGCGGGGGGGGATTCATATCTGCGTACAGCTGTTGCTAAATGGCTGGAGAAGTGGTCAGAAGAGAATAATTACGATATCTATACGGATGGTTTAAAGATCTATACAACGATCAATTCCAAGTTGCAAAAGCATGCTGAAGAAGCAGTGGCTAAACAGATGGCCGAGTTACAACAGCGTTTGAATAATACTTGGGAGGGGCAGGAGCCCTGGCGGGATCTTTCAGGAAAAGTGATTCCAAACTTTTTGGAGAATTTAGCGAAGAAGACACCTTATTACGAGTTCCTGAGTAAAAAATATGCCAATAGTCCCGATAGTATCTATTTCTTCTTAAATAAGAAGAAAAAGATGGAAGTGTACAATTGGAAGGATGGGGGGAAGGTCGAAAAGGAAATGTCTACGATGGACTCCCTGAAATATTATGCCATGATGTTGAATGCGGGCATGATGTCTATGGATCCCTATTCCGGTGAAATTAAAGCTTGGGTAGGCGGGATAAACCATCAGTATTTCAAATATGATCATGTGATGCAGGCGAAACGGCAGGCGGGGTCTACATTTAAACCTTTTGTTTATCTGGCAGCTTTGGAGTCGGGGATGTCGCCTTGTGATAAGATCACAGATAAACCTGTTACCATAAAGATTGACAAAGGAGATTCCGTCGAAGTATGGGAACCAAAAAATGCAGATTGGAATTTTTCTTATCGGGAGATGTCTTTGCGCCATGCGATGGCTCGATCTATTAATTCAGTGACGGTTCAGTTGACAGATATGGTTACCCCAGCGAAAGTTGTAGATGCTGCGCAACGTTGTGGTATCACGAGTAAACTTAATCCGGTGGCATCCGTCGGTTTAGGGCCTAATGATGTGTCGGTATTTGAGATGGTCAACGGTTATTCGACGATGATGAACCATGGTGAGCGGGTAACACCGGTACTTGTTTCTAAAATTGAAGATCACGATGGAAATGTGATTGCCACTTTTCAGGCAGAGCGCAAACAGGTGGTCGATAAACAAGATGCTTGGTTGATGACTTATATGTTGCGTGGTGGGATGGAAGAGCCAAGAGGTACATCGCAGGGCTTGTGGGAATGGGATCTATTTGATAAAGAAAATGAAATTGGGGGTAAGACCGGTACTTCTTCGGAATATGTTGATGGTTGGTATATGGGAGTGACGAAGGATTTGGTTACTGGAATCTGGGTTGGATGTGATGAAAGAAGTATACACTTTAAGAATTCGCATACCGGTGAAGGTTCCCGGACGGCATTGCCTATATTTGGTGTGTTTTTAGAATCTGTTTATAAAGATAAGCAATTGGGCTATACGCAGGGTAAATTCCCTGAATCTACGGTTGAAATCACGAAATCCTATAAATGTGAGACGCCGCGTTATAGTGAGCCGGAGCCAGTACAAAGTGATTCGACACAAGTTGATGAGCAAACGGACGAGGGTTTTATTGGACCTGAAGAAGAGTCTACAGAGGGTGGAGTTACTGAGCGTAATAACAATGAAGGTGGTTCCGGTGCAAATACGGGTGTGCTGGAGAATACCACGTCAACCTAAATTTAGTAAAAACGTTTATCCTCTTTCGAATCTAGCATAGTATAACAAATAGCGAGCTGCCTAATGAAAATTGGGCGGCTTTTTTATTTCTATTATGTATTACTAGGCCGCGAAATTGGTGTTTCTTTTTGCATAAGCTTGCTGTTGTTGTGGGTATAGGTTATTCCAGTTTGGATTATTTTTGCGGATAACACGTTCTATTTGCATGCGTGTGAAGTTTTGTAATTCACTCATTCTCTTTTTTGCGTATGCTAATTGGGAAAACTCTTCGGAATAGATTATTCTATTCAAATGAGTGCCCTGTTGAAGAATAAAATTATTGGCTTGTTGAAGCTCCATTACTGTGCTAAATATATTGGATGTGAAATCGATCTCAAAGTACCTTCTGTTGTTGTCTGTTAAGATATATACGATAAAATTGCCCATAATACTAAATTATTTGGATGTTTAATTTTTATTTACTAATTTTATTGGCACAATAATACTAATAAAATTAGTTTTTGTAAAATATTTTTGAAAAAATAATATGGCAAATATTTCATCCAACTTGAAATTCCTTCGAAAAGGAAAGAAACTTACACAGCAGCAATTTGCTGATATCATGGAGATTAAAAGAGCTTCGGTCGGTGCATATGAAGAAGATCGGGCGGAGCCTAAATACGAATTGCTGAAAAAAATTGCCGAGTTTTATGGGTTAACCATGGATGAATTGGCGAATGATGTGATTGATGAGAAGTGGAAGCCAGTGCCTAAAAGTAATGCGTCAAATCTTAGGGTATTAAGTGTGACTGTCGATGGTAACGATCGTGAAAATATTGAGCTTGTGCCCGTTAAAGCGAGTGCTGGTTACTTAAACGGCTATGGTGATCCGGAATATGTCGCTGAGCTTCCGAAATTTTCGTTGCCCATGTTTGGACAGGGGACTTTTCGGGCTTTTGAGATTAAAGGAGATTCGATGTTGCCTCTGCCTTCGGGTTCGATTATTGTGGCGGAATATGTTGAGAATTGGCACGATATCAAACCTGGGCATACCTATGTAGTTGTATCTCGGGAGGAGGGTGTCGTCTATAAGCGTATCGCGTTTAAATTTAAGGAGGATAAAGGCTTAAAGCTCGTATCTGATAATAAGACATATGAACCTTACTGGGTTGAGACTCCCGATATTCTTGAAGTCTGGAAGGCAAAGGCTTTTATTAGCACGCAGCTGCCGGAGCCAACTCCTGAGCCGACGATGGAAACATTGACCAGTATGATGGCACAAATGCAGAAAACAATTAATGCAGTTGTTGACAATTCGAAATAATAGAAAAAATACTTTCGCAGTTGTTTGGGGATTTGTTTTTTATTTTATAAAATACTATATTTGCATATCTGAAAGGAAGGGGGCTCGTATTGCCCCCTTTTTTTAATACAATTAATTTAGCATTCTAGGCAGTAGAACAATGCAAGATGTAGAAAAAAGAGTTATTGAACTCATAACGGAAAAAATAGCAGATCGCGAGGATTTGTTTATTGTTAGTGTAAAGATGCGTCCGAATAAGATTTTGGAAATTCTCTTAGATGGAGACAATGGCGTTAATATTGATGACTGTGCGCAGGTGAGCCGCCATGTCGGTTTTCATTTGGAGGAAGAAAATGTCATCGATAATGCCTATCGTTTGGAGGTTTCCTCACCGGGTATTGATTCAAATTTTGTCAATAATCGGCAATATCAAAAAAATATCGGTCGCACCGTACAGGTTAAGTTGGGTGATAACACTAAAATTGAAGGAACCTTATTATCGGTTGACGAGACAAAGATTAAAATTCTTCAAAAAGTAAAGGAAAAAGGTAAAAAAGCGCAAGAGGTGGAAAAAGAACTTCCTTTTGATCAAATAAAAGCAACAAAAGTGGTAATTTCATTTTAAAAAATAATGAGTAACAGCAACATCAATCTGATAGACTCTTTTCAGGAGTTTAAAGAGTTTAAGAATATCGATAGACCTACGGTCATAACAGTATTAGAAGAGGTTTTTCGTAGTATGATCCGTCGTCGTTTTGGTACGGATGAAAATGTGGATGTTATCGTGAATCCAGATAACGGGGATTTGGAGATTTGGAGAACGCGCGTCGTTGTTGAAGATGAATTTTCTGAGGATGATGATCTTGAAATTGAGTTGGCAGAAGCAAGAAAACACGATGAGGATCTTGAAGTGGGCGATGATTTTATCGAACAGATCACATTGGAAAGCTTTGGACGCCGTGCTATTTTGGCGGCTCGTCAAACGCTTGTTTCTAAAGTGTTAGAACTTGAGAAAGATGAGGTTTTCAAGAAATATAAAGATAGAGAAGGAGAATTGGTCATCGGTGAGGTTTATCAGATCTGGAAGAAAGAGATCTTGGTGTTGGATGAAGATGGCAATGAATTGATTTTACCTAAGTCGGAACAAATCCCTGCTGATTATTTCAAAAAAGGTGACGGTATCCGTGCGGTAGTACATAAAGTGGATATGATGAACAATAATCCGAAAATCATTATCTCACGTACGGCGCCTGCGTTTTTGCAACGTTTGTTTGAACTTGAGGTACCGGAGATTTTTGATGGTCTGATTACAATCAAGAAAATTGTCCGTGAACCAGGGGAGCGTGCTAAAGTGGCGGTTGAATCTTATGATGACCGTATTGATCCGGTTGGAGCCTGTGTGGGTATGAAAGGATCTCGTATTCACGGTATTGTTCGCGAATTGCGTAATGAGAATATTGATGTGATCAATTTCACAACAAACCATTCTTTATACATCGCTCGTGCATTGAGTCCTGCCCGGATCAGCTCAATTAAGATTGACGAAGAAAATAAAACTGCTGCTGTATACTTAAAATCAGATCAGGTATCCTTGGCAATTGGTCGTGGTGGACATAATATTAAATTGGCTGGTAAATTGACTGGTTACGAGATCGATGTTTATCGTGAGAATGATGAATTTGATGAGGATGTGGATATCGAAGAATTCAGCGACGAAATTGAAAGCTGGGTTATCGATGAGTTGAAGCGTGTTGGTTTAGACTCTGCAAAATCTGTGTTGTCACTTAGCGAAGAAGAACTGGTGAGACGTACCGATTTGGAGGAAGATACCATCCGTGAGATTGTACGTATATTGCAGGCTGAATTTGAATAAAATTCAGCTTGTTAAATTTTTTCCATCTAACATTCGGAATAAATTGGTTATGGATGGAAAAAAACATATTTTTGTAATTATATTAAAATAGTTTATATTATAGATGACTGAAGGAAAAGGAACAAACTTGCTTAAAGCAGCAAAAGAACTCAACATCGGGATACATACTGCCGTGGAATGTTTAGTGAAAAAGGGTTATGATGTAGAAGCAAAGCCTAACACTAAATTGAGCGGAGAGATGTATGGTGTGCTGTTAAAAGAGTTTCAGGGAGACAAATCACTGAAAGATGAAGCTAAACAAATTGTTATTGGCAAAATTCGTCGTGAGGAGTCACCGTCCACTTCTCCTAAAGAATCGTCTAGAAATGAGGATTTCGAAGAACATGAGGAACCAAAAGAGATCTTGGTTAAAAATACTGTAGAAATCCCGTCAGCCAAAGAATCTGCTCCTGCCAAACCTGAGGAAGCTGTTCATCAAGGAGGTATGAAAGTGGTTGGCAAAATAGATCTTGATGCCCTGAATAGAGGTGGTAACAAGGCTAAAAAAGAGGAGTCTTCAAAGGAAGAACCTAAATTGGCGCAAGACCTACCGGAGGAGACTAAACCCGTAGAGAAAGTAATAGAGCAGAAAGAAGCGGAAGTCAAAACACCGGTCATTGAAGTGAAAAAAGAAGAACCAAAGGTTATAGAGCAAAAAGCTGAAGTGGTGGCACCTCAGGTAGAAGCTCCAAAACCTGAAGTAGATAAAACTGAAGTAAAAGCAACTCCGGTTGTAGAGACAAAAACCGAACCTGTGAAGGTAGAAGAAAAGAAAAAAGACGAAACAGCAGCAAGAGCTGCTGTACCAGTAACTCCAACAGTGGAGCCTGTGAAAAAAGATGGCGATGATATTATTTCTGCCCGTGCAGAAAGATTGACGGGTCCTAAAGTAATTGGTAAGATTGAATTACCTTCAGCTAGACCTTCGCACAAACCTGTAGCATCATCTTCAAATGCTGGAAACAATAATGAGAAACGTAAGCGTAAACGCACCAATCCAAATGGTCCAGTAAATCCGAATGCGGGACAAGGTCAGGGACATAACAACCAAAACCGAGGTCCTCGTGATGGAAATAATAACCAAAACCGCGACCAACAAGGAAACAGAAGTGCTGGTCAAGGTAACAACAATAATCCGAACAACCGTCCGGGACAAAACAACCAGCATTCTGGCAGACCTGGGCAAGGTGGAAATAACCAGCATCAAGGTAGACCGGGACAAGGTGGAGCGAGACCACAACATGGTCGTTTTGACAATAGAGGAAAAGGAAGACCTGTTGAAAATAAAGAGGAGCCTTCTGAAAAGGAAATCCAAGACCAAATCAAGGCAACACTTGCTCGTTTAAGTGGGGCAGGTAAATCTGGTAAATTTGCTCAACGTGCGAAATTAAGACGCCAAAAACGTGATGATGTCGCTCAACATGCGGAAGAAGCTGCAATGGAGCAAGAATTAATGGCAAAGGTATTGCGTGTTACAGAATTTGTTACGGCAAACGAGCTGGCAAATTTGATGGACGTTCAGGTCACACAGATTATCGCAACTTGTATGAGTTTAGGTATGTTTGTGTCTATCAACCAACGTCTGGATGCGGAAACTTTGGCTATTGTAGCAGATGAGTTTGGTTATCAAGTTGAATTTATTAAACCTGAAGATGAGGAAACTGCGGAACTGGAAGAGCCAGATACTGAAGCAAATTTGGTGTCCAGAGCTCCAATCGTGACCGTCATGGGACACGTTGACCACGGTAAGACATCTTTGTTGGATTATATCCGTAAGGCAAACGTTACTTCTGGTGAAGCCGGTGGTATCACACAACATATTGGTGCATATGCCGTGAAATTAGATGACGATCGCAAAATTACATTTTTGGATACACCGGGTCACGAAGCCTTTACGGCGATGCGTGCGCGTGGGGCCAAAGTAACAGATATCGTTATTATCGTTATTGCAGCGGATGATGCAGTCATGCCGCAAACAAAAGAAGCGATCAATCACGCGCAAGCAGCTGGAGTACCGATTGTATTTGCATTTACGAAAGTAGATAAACCAGGAGCGAATCCAGATCGTATCCGCGAGCAGCTTTCTGCAATGAATATCTTGGTTGAGGACTGGGGTGGTAAATTCCAGGCACAGGAAATTTCTGCAAAAACCGGTGAGAATGTTGATCTTCTTTTAGAAAAAGTTCTTTTGGAAGCTGAAATGTTGGATCTGAAAGCTGATCCGAAAAAGCGTGCTGTCGGTTCAGTGATCGAAGCAGCTTTGGACAAGGGTCGTGGTATCGTGACTACAGTATTGATCCAAGGTGGTACTCTTCGTGTTGGAGATCCAATCTTGGCAGGTTCACATTCCGGTAAAGTGAAAGCTTTAACCAATGAAAGAGGTGAACGTGTTAAAGAAGCTGGACCTTCTGTGCCTGTACAGATATTAGGTATGGCTGGTGCACCGACAGCTGGAGATAAGCTTTATGTTCTTGAAAGTGAGTCCGAAGCGAGAACGGTTGCAAACAAACGTCTTCAGTTACAACGTGAGCAGGGCATGCGTGCAACAAAACACATTACCTTGGATGAGATCGGCCGTCGTTTGGCTATCGGTAACTTTAAGGAACTTAATATTATCGTGAAAGGTGATGTGGATGGTTCTATCGAAGCATTATCAGATTCATTATTGAAATTGTCAACAGATGAGATCCAGGTGAATATTATCCATAAATCCGTAGGGGCGATCTCTGAATCCGATGTATTGTTGGCCTCTGCCTCTGACGCGATCATCATTGGTTTCCAAGTACGTCCGACACAAAACGCACGTAAATTGGCTGAGAATGAGCAAATCGACGTTCGTTTATACTCGATCATCTACGATGCTATCGAAGAGATTAAATCTGCGATGGAAGGTATGTTGGCTCCGAAATTTGAAGAGAAAATTGTTGCTGAAGTTGAAATCAGAGAAACATTTAAAATCTCTAAAGTGGGTACTATTGCGGGATGTATGGTTAGAGAAGGTAAGATCAATAGAAATAATGATATCCGAATCATCAGAGATGGTGTCGTTATCCATACAGGTCGACTGGCTTCCCTTAAACGTTTTAAAGACGACGTGAAAGAGGTTGCACAAGGTTACGAGTGTGGTTTGAATATCGACCGATTCAACGACATCCAGGTAGGTGATATCGTAGAAGCTTACGAACAGGTAGAAGTTAAACGTAAATTGTAATATCCCGATTTACGATAAGATAAAAAAGCGTTGATGAAAGTCAACGCTTTTTTTGTTTTGAAGAGTCTGTTTAACAGCGTGGAGATAAAACCTTCAGCTGATTTTCATAGCTGCTGCTGCGTATAAGAGTATGAAAGTTTTGTTTCTAACGCTCATATAATTCTATCGGAAGCTGATCCGGATCGGCAAAGAACATAAATCTTTTTTGTGTTAGCTCGTCGATCCTTATCCCTTCATGTGCGATACCCGCCTGTTCTAATTTATGTATTTCCACATCGAGGTTATCGACCTCAAAGGCTAAATGCCTCAAACCGGCGGCTTCAGGAAAACTCGGTCTGCTAGGAGGGGAGGGAAAGGAAAACAATTCAATGACGTAAGTTTCGTTGAGTTTTAAATCCAGTTTGTAGGAATCCCGCTCTGTCCGATAATGTTCCTGCCAGATTTCAAGTCCGAGGACCTCGGTGTAGAATTTTTTCGATCGTTGATAGTCACTGCATATAATCGCGATATGGTGTATTTTGTTTAAGCTTAATTTCATTTTGCTCTTTCGTATTGTTTTGGCCAAGGGATGTCTACTGATAATTCTTTTGCGAAGTGTAACGGAAGATGGGGATCATCCAAAAAGCCCCGGGCAATCATAATTAAATCTGCCTGATCTTTCTCAATAATATCGGCGGCCTGAGTAGCTGTTTTAATAAGTCCGACAGTAGCGGTCTTCGTTCCGGTTTTTTCTTTGATCGCTACAGCAAAAGGCAGTTGATAGGCGGGGCCAACATCAATTTTTTGATGTGAAACAGCTCCACCACTTGATACGTCGACGATAGCGACACCCTGTTCTACCAAGAGCTTTGACAGTGCGATGGATTGATCCAGGTCCCAGCCACCCGGGGCCCAGTCTGTCGCAGAAATACGTACCCATAAGCTTTGTGTTGTTATTTCCTGTTTTACCCTTTTGATGATCTCCAGCAAGAAACGTATCCTGTTTTCAAATGTACCACCAAATTTGTCTGTTCTCAGGTTGCACAAAGGAGAGAGAAATTGGTGGATGAGGTAGCCGTGTGCTGCGTGGAGTTCGATGATTTCATAACCAGCTTGAATCGCTCTTTGGGTAGCTTGTCCAAACTGTTCGATGATTTCTTCGATCTCATTTGTTTTAAGCTCTCTGGGGACGTGATCTGCCGAATGGAATGCCAATGCAGATGGAGCAACGGTCTGCCATCCTAGGGCTTCTGAAGGGGCAAATTGGCCACGGCCAAGCCAGGGCTTGTTGCTACTGGCTTTGCGGCCCGCATGCGCGAGCTGAATGCCGGGGATAGCATCATTTGCTTTGATAAAAGCTGTTATTTCTTTGAGTTTGTCAATATGCTGGTCATCCCATATCCCAAGATCTCCATAGCTGATTCGGCCTTCGGGCGCTACGGCTGTTGCTTCCTGTATGACTGCTGCTGCGCCACCAATTGCAAATTGACCAAGGTGGACAAGATGCCAGTTGTTTGCAAATCCCTCTTCAGCAGAATATTGGCACATGGGGGAGACGACTAAGCGATTTTTCAGATGCAGGGAACCGATGTTTAGGGGTGAAAATAGTTGACTCATATTTTTTTGTTTATTGTAAACATGAATTGGTGAACTTCCTTCTGGGGACGGTAGTAATGATCAGAAATAATTTTATTGTGGGGTTTGGTATGTTTAAAGCCCCACAATAATAACCTTATGGATTTGTCGACCATAAAGAGGCTGATTTTAACATCGCTCTTTTAGGTAATTTTAAATTGGCAATAACCAATTCAGCGAAATCCTCCGGTTGTAATACTTTTTCTGGATCACCGTCAGTTAGACCAAGGTCTATGGACATATCGGATGCAATGGTACTTGGTGTCAGGGTACAAACCCGAATGTTATTTTTACGTACTTCACGCATCAATGAATCGGCAAATCCAATGACACCAAATTTTGACGCGCTATAGGCTGATGTGGTAGCGGCCCCATTTAATCCGGCAGTAGAAGATACCATGATAATATCGCCCTGATTTTTTTCAATTAGTTGAGGCAGCACTGCTTTTGTAACAAAATAGGTTCCCATTAGATTAACATTGATTATCGCAGTCCAGTCTTGCACGTCCATCTCCATGACAGAGGCGAAGGAAGATATGCCCGCATTGTTGACAAGAATATCAAAGTTGCCAAAGGTTTCATTGAGGTTTTTAATTCCCTGCTGTACCGCCTCGTTATCTGACACATCAAATACGGCATATGTAACTTCTGTACCTAAAGCGGTCAATTCGGCAGCAGTCTGTTTTAATGCTATTTCGTTTCTTCCTGTAATTGCAACATGCACGCCTTCTTTAGCCAATGCAACAGCGATGGCTTTCCCAAGCCCTTTTGCTCCACCGGTCACTAAGGCCCTTTTTCCTGTTATATTTTCCATCGTATAAAAATAAGAATGATCTCCTGGATTACTGTCAAATGAACCTCAAAAGAAGGCTTATTTGAGCTTTTTGATGATGTTTTCTATAATCGGATAGGTGTTGGCCCTTACTTCGTCAAATTGCTCTATAGAACGCCATTCTGCCTTTGTAATGTCTTCAGCGGTTTGTGGTATGAGTTTGGGAACTTTATTAACGCCCATTTCATACCAGTTGGTTGCCTTTAATACAAATTCTCCATTACGTAAATAATAGGTGTGGTAAGATGTTACGATCTTTTTTCCCAGATAGTTGATTTTAATGCCACATTCTTCTTCTACTTCACGTACGGCAGCCTCTTTCATTTTTTCATTGTCTTCTACTTTGCCTTTTGGGAGATCCCATTTACCCAAGCGGTAGATAAAAAGGTAATCTCCGTCACCGTTTTTAACCAATCCGCCAGCTGCCTTGATGATTTTCAACTTACTTTTTAAATTTTGAAATACGGTTTCGAAATCCTTATTGACGTAGAGATAGGTCTTTGGAACTTTATCAATTTCAGATTGTTTGAAAAGTTTTTGAAGTTCAATGTCTTGAATACTAATTGTTTGCGTGTTTTTTGTTTTCGAAGGAACGAAATCGGCTAAAATTAGCACGGTTTCGTTCATATAAATTTTATAAATTTGCGCCATGAATAATTTAAATGAGGTTGAACAAAAAGTTGCTGAATCCTTATTGCAAATTAAAGCAATAAAATTGCAACCTAAAAGTCCTTTTACATGGGCATCGGGTTGGAAGTCTCCAATTTACTGTGATAACCGTATCACTTTATCTCATCCAGCGATACGTACGTATATTCGTCAGAAGCTTTCTAAGCTTATTCAAGAAGAGTTTGGATCCGTGGATATGATTTCTGGAGTTGCTACGGCGGGTATTCCACAGGGCGTGTTGGTTGCGCAGGATTTGGGCTTACCATTTTCTTATGTTAGAAGCTCAGCTAAAGATCATGGTCGTCAGAATATGATTGAAGGTGAGGTCGTTAGTGGTCAACGTGTAGTTGTGGTTGAAGATTTAATTTCGACGGGCAAAAGCAGCCTGATCGCAGTCAAAGCATTGCGCGAAGCAGGTTGTAATGTTGTCGGATTGGTTTCCATATTTACCTACGGATTACAACAGGCAACTGATAATTTTGCTGATGCGAAATGTCCTTACTTCAGCTTGTGTAACTACGATGCATTGATTCAAGTTGCCGCTGAAAATAGTTACGTATTGGAAGAGGATGTTGAAATTTTGAAAAAATGGCGATTGAATCCTGCGGGATGGGGTGAGAATTTTCAATAAAGAAATAATAACCGTTATGACTACTATTCAGAACACGACAGAAATCAGCAGAAATGTCAGCGAGGTATTTGCTTTTCTAACTGATCTCAATAATCATGAGCAGTTAATGCCCGAGAATATCTATAATTGGTCTTCCACAGCAGACGAAGCACGGTTTACCATTCAAAATATGGCAAAATTGGCGCTGAAAGTTGATGAGCGTGTAGAAAATCAAGTGATTAAATTGATTCCATCTGAAAAAGCTCCTTTTGAGGTAACATTGCGATGGGAACTGCAGGCATTATCTGATACGGTAACAAAGGCTACATTTATTATCGATGCGGATCTGAATATGATGATGAAAATGATCGCTGCAGGACCGCTTCAGAAACTGATTGACTTTCAGGTGAACAAGCTGAAAACTGTACTGGGATAGCAAGTTGTATTGCGGAGCATAACATAAAAAAGCCCGATCGTTAGATCGGGCTTTTTTATGTTATGCGATTCGTTCATTTACTTTTTTCCAATTGACGACATTCCACCAGTTTTTGATGTAGTCTGACCTCTTGTTTTGATAATGCAGGTAATAAGCGTGTTCCCAGACGTCAAGCCCCAAAACAGGGATGCCTTTTACTTCTGCAACATCCATTAATGGATTATCCTGATTTGGCGTAGAAGTTATTTTCAGGTTACCCGAATCGTCAAGAATCAGCCAGGCCCAGCCTGAACCGAAACGGCTCGTTGCAGCAGCAGCAAATTGCTCCTTAAATTTGTCCAATGAGCCAAAGGCCTTATTGATCATCGTTAACACTTTTTCTGAGGGTTGACTTGCTTTGTCGGACAGGCTTTCCCAAAAGAAATTGTGGTTCCATGCGCCACCGGCATTATTTCTGGCTTTTGGCGAATATTTGGATATATTAGCTAAAAGCTGCTCTTCTGAAGTTTCCTTGATAGCTTCGGCAACAATGGCTTCGTTGACAGCATTGATATAGGCCACATGGTGCTTTGTATAATGGATTTCCATCGTCAGGGCATCAATATTGGGCTCCAATGCTGCATAACTGAAAGGTAACTTTACTTGAGAAAATTTTAAGGTAGCGGCATTTAATTCAGTTGCTTTCGCGGAAGCAATATCTTGTAATATTGATCCAGATACAGCAATACCCAATGTGGCTTTTGCTGCATTTTGAAGGAAGTTTCTGCGTGTTTGCATATAATCTTATTATAATAAGTTTCGATATAAATATAACGTGAAATTCCACAAATATTGTACGAGAATTGTCTGTCAATTGTAATACAACAAAATTGTTATAAATTGTCCGTGTGAACGCTATTTCTATTCCGGTTTTTACATTTGTGTAAGCCAAAATTCGACAGTATATTTGAACTATGTATGCATTACGAATAGCAAAGATAATTCCTCAACCCAATAATAATATCACTTTTCAGTTGGAACCTCTTGATGGTAAGTACCCTAGATATAAAGCTGGACAGTTTATTACACTTTCATTTATGTTCGGTGATCGGGAGGTTCGTCGTTCCTATTCTTTTAATAGCTCTCCGGATTATGATGAACCATTAAGTATCACTGTAAAACGTGTGGAAAATGGGGAAATCTCGCGATTGCTTCATCATACGATTGCCGAAGGGGATATCGTTCAGGCTATGGAACCGCAGGGATTATTTACCTATGAGCCTGAGAAATATAAGGTCAGAACTTTATTTCTATTTGCTGCGGGGATTGGTATAACGCCTTTGTATTCCATTCTTAAAACGGCGCTTCTTACGGAGAAGGAGTCCAAGGTTGTGTTGGTTTATAGTAATCGATCTGCGGATCAGACACCATTCCGTGAGGAGTTGGAGGGATGGGCCATGCAATTCCCGGACCGTTTAACGATTATCTGGATTTATTCCAACAGTAAGTATCTAATGAAAGCCAGGCTGAATCGGGATTATATTCTTTCCATTGTCAAGGATCATCTTGTCGGGAAAAAAGAGGACGCTTTATTTTACACATGTGGCCCAGTGATTTACATGGATTTATGTCGTTTTACACTTTTGGGGATGGGCTTTGATACCGACCAGATAAAAAGAGAAACATTTTTATTGCCCGAAAATGAAGAGGATGATGACGATGAATCCGAGAAAGCGATCGATACAACATCGTATCAAATCAGGTTACATTTTCAGGGCAAAAGCTATGATCTGGAGGTCCCGTATAATAAATCTATTCTGGATGTGGGGCTGGAACATAAAATCAAATTACCCTATTCCTGTAAATCCGGAATGTGTAGTACATGCATTGCGCAATGTTCTAAAGGAAAAGTAAGAATGGACTACAATGAAGTATTAACCGATCGTGAAATGGAGAATGGACGGATATTATTGTGTACCGGTCATCCGGTGGTCGAGGGAACCGAAATCGAAGTGCTTTAAAAAAAGCCTGGGTTTATCTTGTTTATTTGATGAATTGTAGGTATTTCAGAATAATATTTCAATAATATAATTGATTTTATTTGTTTGTTCTGTTTTGGCGCCAATAAAAATTGCATATCAAAGCAAATTTAACTAAGTTTGGGTATAACCGTTTTTATATCCAACTATTATGGGAAAATTACTCTGGAGCCCGACAGAAGAACAAAAATCTCGATCTGAGATCAATAAATTCAAACAGTATATCGAACAGCGATATCAATTATCCTTTGCGTCTTATCATGATCTATGGGCATGGTCAACTGCACATGTTGCTGATTTTTGGCAGGATATTGCAACTTACTTTAATTTAAAATTTCATTCAGATTTTACCAGTGTATTAGCTCTTCCGGCGAACAGGGATGACTTTTTTGGAGCAAAGTGGTTTAGTGGAGCAACGGTAAACTATGCGGAGCATGTATTTCGTTGCGAAACAGATGCCCGACCGGCTCTTATTTTTCAGTCGGAACAGCAGCCTTTGCGCGAGATCTCCTGGAAAGAGCTAAAGGTCATGGTGCTCAGATTACAAATTTACCTACAAAATCAAGGGGTTAGGAAAGGGGACCGGGTTGCTGGGGTGCTGATCAATGGAGTGGAAGCTATCGCGTTGTTTTTAGCTACGAATTCAATTGGGGCGGTTTGGTCATGCTGTTCTCCAGATTTTGGCGAAGCAAGTATTCAGGACCGTTTTGAGCAGATCGAGCCTAAGGTGCTTTTTGCAAATGCAGATTACTATTACAATGGGCGTCTTTTTGACAAGGAAGATAGCATACGTAAGCTTGCTGGACAATTGCCGTCTTTGACAGCCTATGTTTTTATCGATGATAAAACCTGGCAAATGATCATGGATTCGGACGTTTCACAACATGAGCTTAAGTTTACTGCAGTAGCTTTTGAAGATCCCATATGGATCTTATATTCTTCGGGGACGACGGGAAAACCTAAAGCAATAACACATGGGGCTGGGGGGATGTTGTTGGAACATATGAAAGCACTGGGGCTGCATCAGAATGTGCAGCAGGGGGAAAGGTTTATGTGGTATTCCACAACAGGCTGGATGATGTGGAATTACGCTCTTTCGGCATTATTAATGGGAAATACACTGTGCATTTATGACGGAGCAACGAACTATCCGGATAAATTGAGCCTATGGCGGTTTGCAAAAGAAACTGCTGTGGATCATTTTGGTGCAGGTGCTGCCTACTTAATCTCCTGTCAGGATCAAGATCTGAAAACATTGAATTATACCCCAAAAACAATTGGATCTACGGGGTCTCCGCTGCCGCCTGCTGTCTTTGAATGGATACAACAGCAATTTCCGCAAGCTCAGATTATTTCACTAAGTGGTGGTACAGATGTTTGTAGCGCATTTCTTTCGGGCTGTACATTGCTTGATGTGTATGCCGGCGAAATACAATGCCGTACATTGGGGGCTAAGATAGCTGCTTTTAATGCGGAGGGAATAGCTGTGTACGATGAGGTGGGCGAGCTGGTTATCTTGGAGCCGATGCCCTGTATGCCAATCTACTTTTGGAATGATTATTCCAATGAGAAATATTATGATAGTTACTTTGATAAGTATCCTGGTATTTGGAGCCATGGCGACTGGATTAAGATCACACCAAATGATGGTATCATCATGTATGGACGTTCTGATGCGACACTGAACCGTGGTGGAGTGCGTATCGGAACAGCTGAAATTTATAATGTGTTGAATGCAACGGATGAGGTTCAGGATAGCTTGGTCATCTGTGTTGATCATGAAAACGGTTCTTCTGATATGTTGCTTTTTGTACAGATCAAAAATGGTGTGCTGGATGATGAACTCAAGGATAAAATAAAGAGGTCTCTTCGAAGGGAATATAGTCCCCGGCATGTGCCGGATGAAATTTTTGAGGTTTCTGCTATTCCTTATACCTGGAGCGGGAAAAAGCTGGAACTACCTATTAAAAAGATCTTCTCAGGTATAGCTGTTGATAAAGCTGTTTCAAAAGATGTCATGCGAAATCCGGAGGCTGTAGATGGGTTTGAAGTTATCAGCAAAACCTGGCGTACGTTGTAAACAGCATCAGATTTGTTGAGCCCTTTAAAAAAGCCCGCCTGCATCATAGGTACAGGCGGGCTTTTTATTACTTGAGCTATTGTTGTCTGCTCATTTTTCCTATTATATGGCTACTTATACCTGAATTACCCCCACATTGTATCGCTCAACAATAGGTTTTTCGTTAGCGGCTTCTATTCCCATGCTGATAACTTTTCTGGTTTCCGCAGGGGCAATAATTCCATCGACCCAGAGTCGGGCAGCGGCATAATAAGGGCTTAATTGTTCATTATATCGGTCTTCAATAGATTTCAATAGTATATTCTTTTCTTCTTCATTGATTTCCTTCCCTTTGGCCTTCAATGCGGATTCCTGGATTTGGAATAGCGTTTTGCCGGCAGCGGCGCCGCTCATGACGGCCATTTGGGCGCTTGGCCAAGCATAGATCAACCGCGGATCATAAGCCTTGCCACACATCGCGTAATTTCCCGCTCCATAGCTGTTGCCTACAATGAATGTAAATTTGGGTACGACGGAATTTGCCATTGCATTGACCATTTTGGCACCATCTTTAATGATTCCACCTTGTTCCGATCGGCTGCCGACCATAAACCCAGTGACATCCTGAAAGAAGACGAGCGGAATGTTTTGTTGGTTGCAGTTCATAATAAAGCGAGCAGCTTTGTCCGCGGAGTCGCTGTAGATAACCCCACCCATTTGCATTTCCATTGCATTTCCGGGCTTCTTTGCTTTAATGATTTCCCGTTGGTTGGCGACGATGCCCACAGCCCAGCCATCTACACGTGCAAGTGCGCATACAATGGTTTTGCCATAATGGGGTTTATACTCCTCCAGTGTTTCTGCATCAACAATCGCTTCGAGGATATCTTGCATTCGGTAAGGTTTGGTTCGGTCCTCCGGAAGGATTTCTATAATTTTTTCGGGGTCTGTTTTTGGAGGCAGGCTTTCCTTCCGATTGAAATTAGCTTTTGCATGTCCGCCGATTTTATCAATTACGTTTTTAATGGCGGTAAGGCAACTTTGGTCGTCGGGGAATTTATTGTCCGTAACACCTGATATTTCGGAATGTGTGGCGGCGCCCCCGAGTGTTTCGGCATCTACAATTTCTCCAATAGCTGATTTAACCAAATATGGTCCTGCCAGGAATACAGATCCAGTGCCTTCGACAATGAAAGCATAGTCCGACATAATGGGTAAGTAGGCGCCGCCCGCAACACAGCTGCCCATGATTGCGGAAATCTGTGGAATGCCCATGGAGGACATGCGCGCATTATTACGGAATATTCGTCCAAAGTGTTCTTTGTCGGGGAAAATTTCGTCTTGCATTGGTAGGAAAACACCTGCAGAATCCACTAGATATATGATCGGAAGGTTGTTTTCCATGGCGATCTCCTGTGCACGCAGATTTTTCTTGGCCGAGATCGGGAACCAAGCTCCAGCTTTTACGGTGGCATCGTTCGAAACAATAACGCAAAGTTTAGATTTGACATAACCTAAAACAGCTGCGCAGCCTGCATTGGTACAGCCTCCATGTTCTGTATACATGCCCTCTCCTGCAAACATGCCTATTTCGAGGTACTCCCGATCTGGATCCAGTAAGTACGTTATTCTTTCCCATGCCGACAGTTTACCTTTCTCCTTTAGTTTTTTGATTTTATCGATGCCACCACCGAGTTTTAAATTTTCTCTTTTTTGGCGAAGTAATGCGAGCAGCTCCTTCATAGTTTATAATTCTGGTTTAAAAAGCGATGTAATTAAGAATTTCTTATTTTTAGATAAATTTAAAATAAAATTTTAAAATATTTGCAATTTTATTCCTAAATATTTTGATATATTTGAATTGTATTACCGATTGTAAATTTAATATTCATGCTTATGTTTATTGAAAATAAACAACAAATGGATATGATTAGACAGAGTGCACGAGATTTTGCACAGTATCATATCAAACCTTATGTGATGGAATGGGATGAAGCCCAAATATTTCCAATAGAAGTTTTTAAAAAATTAGGTGAACATGGTTTCATGGGCGTTATCGTTCCCGAGGAATACGGAGGTTCGGGCCTGGGTTATCAGGAGTATATCACCGTTCTGGATGAAATCTCCAAAGTTTGTGGATCGATCGGACTTTCGGTGGCGGCACATAACTCATTATGTACCAATCATATTTTGAGTTTTGCTAATGAAGAACAGAAGAAACGCTATCTTCCGAAACTGGCTACTGCGGAATGGATTGGTGCTTGGGGCCTCACGGAGACTGGCTCAGGCTCGGATGCCGGTGGTATGACCACCTTTGCTGAAAGGGATGGGGATTATTATGTACTGAATGGTTCGAAGAATTTTATTACACATGCCATTAGTTCGAGTGTCGCTGTTGTGATCGCTCGGACGGGGCAAAAGGGTGATAAAAAAGGAATGTCTGCTTTTATCGTTGAAAAAGGTACACCGGGATTTACTGCAGGAAAAAAAGAAAATAAACTGGGTATGCGTGCTTCGGAGACGGCATGTTTATTTTTTGATAACTGTAGGATTCATCGTGACCAGCTCATTGGGGAGGAAGGTCAAGGATTTGTACAGGCCCTAAAGCTTTTGGATGGCGGAAGAATCTCCATTGCGGCCCTTTCTTTGGGAATTGCGCGCGGCGCTTATGAATGTGCACTAAAATACGCGCATGAAAGAGAACAGTTTGGGAAGAAGATTTATGATTTTCAGGCGGTTTCATTTGCCTTGGCAGATATGGCTACCCAAGTGGAGGCGAGTGAGCTATTGACTCGTCAGGCGGGTTATCTCAAAGATCATGGTGAGCGCGTGTCCAAAATTGGCGCAATGGCCAAACTGTATGCTTCTGAAGCGGCTGTAAGTGTTTCAAATGAATCTGTGCAGATTTTTGGTGGATATGGCTTTACAAAAGACTATCCTGCGGAAAAGTTCTTTCGTGATGCCAAATTATGTACAATAGGTGAGGGAACCTCCAGTATACAGAAGATGGTGATTGCCCGCGAAATTGAAAAAGATATTTTATAGTATAATATGAGAGATCAGGTTGTATTGGTCGATTGTCCACGAGATGCCATTCAAGGGCTGCATAATTTTATTTCAACAGATAAGAAGGTTAAGCATATCAATACGTTGATAGCAAGTGGTTTATTTGATGTGATTGACTTTGGTTCTTTTGTTTCTCCAAAGGCGGTTCCGCAATTGGCAGACACAAAAGAAGTCCTGAATGGTATTTTGAAGAATGATCGGGTAAAGTTATTGGCAATTGTCGCCAATCTGAGGGGTGTTCAAGAAGCTGTTCAGTTGGAGAAAATAGATTTTATAGGTTATCCATTTTCTATATCAGAAACCTTTCAGTTGCGCAATACGAATAGGGGACTGGATGATTCTTATCAGCAATTGAAGGAAATGAAAACCCTGGCTGATAGCTATGGTAAGACATTAGTGGTGTATCTTAGCATGGCTTTTGGTAATCCTTATGGTGACCCCTGGTCGGTAGATCTAGTCGAAGAATGGATCGATCGGCTAATGCAGCTTGGTGTGGTTGAATTTTCTCTGGCGGATACAACTTCAGAGGCAAATGTCGGACAGATTGCTGAGCTCTTCGGTCTTGTACAGGTACGTTATCCGCAGCTCGCTATCGGGGCGCATTTTCATGCAAGGCGAGAGGATAGCCTAGCAAAGGTTCAGGCTGCCTACGATGCAGGTTGCCGTAAGTTTGAAGGTGCATTATTGGGCTATGGTGGATGTCCATTTGCCAAAGATGATTTGGTCGGAAATATTCCATCGGAAGTTTTGCTGGATTTTTTCGGTAGGGGGAGTTTGGCGGAAAAGATGACCTTGGAGGAGAGCTTTAGACAGATGATCTTGTAGATAGAATAAATGGAAAAATTGAATTTCATAAAGGTACAACGCGAACAGCATGTGTTTATATTGACGCTGGCGCGATCGGAGAAAAGGAATGCTTTTAGTCCTGCCATGGTGAGTGAGATTGCTTATGCTTTGGCAATAGCCGATGCGGATCCGGAGGTTCGTCTGATACAGGTTGAAGCGGAAGGACCGGTATTTTGTGCCGGAATGGATCTGAAAGCTTTTGAAGATCCTTCGGTTGACGAAATTAATCCTCGGATTCCCAAAGTCGAAAAATCGCTTGCCGAATTGTTTGCTGATTTAAATAAGCCGTCAATATGTGTTGTTCGAGGCGATGTGATTGCAGGTGGCTTTCTAATTGCCTTATCCTGTACTTATTTGTTAGCTACGCCACAGGTGCGATTTTCATTGCCGGAAGTCAAGATCGGCCTTTTTCCTTTTCAAGTATTGGCCTTGCTTCTGGAATATATGCCCGAACGGAAAGCAATGGATCTTTGTATTCAAGGTAGGTCTTTCTCTGCGGAAGAGGCGCTGGAAAAGGAGTTGCTTTATGCAATTTTAGAGCCAGAGGAGGTTAAATTGGATGCATTGAAAAGAACAATTGTAGCGAATGCGCCTCTGGCTATCTCAAGGGGCTTTGGCGCGCTTCGTAGATTAAAAGATGGTGCATTAACGGATAAATATCCATTTCTTTTGGATGAGCTTGCTAAACTTCGTCAGACAGCTGACTTCAAAGAAGGGATGGCGGCAATGCGCGATAAACGAAAAGGGGAGTGGAAGAATAACTAATCAAAAAGAACGGAAGCTTGGTCTACTGGTCAATGGAGAAAATTCCCAGGGAATGGAACTTAAGATGATCAGTAAAGCGAGACCAAACCAAATGAGTAAAATTTTGAAACGTCGATCATCTGTATCGGCGTTTTTGCTTTTTAGGCTACCGATAAGCAGAAAGATTGCGGCAAGAATCATCATGCTGCTATGCTCCATTCCGAAAAAACGGATCTGTCGTAAGTGTACGGCTGTGTCGAAATGTGTCAGAAAATATTGTGTGATCGGACTTAATGTATAGAGTATAATACCCATTAATGCTTGCATATAAAAAGCAATAATGACCGCCTTTTTTAAGAAATTATCGATAGGGGTGAAGGGGAGTCTCTTCTTTTTTTGATAAGCAAAACGGAATAAACTAACTATAAAAATGATCAAAACAACCCATCGCCAGGTGGAATGTAATGCTAAAATAAAGGCGTAAATAGAAGTCATAGCGATACAAAGATGGACATAAAATACATTAAAAAATACTTCAGTCGGTTGATTATTGTGACGACAGCGAAGCAGAGTCGGGTTAAAAATGATTGCTAAGTGCTATCGTCGAATTGGAAGATGTAAGAAATATCGTTTTGAATTTAATGTGATTTTTTAGTTTATGTAATATTATCATAGATCTGATTATTAATTTTTTATGATTTTAACATGCTTGATATTAACTTATGGTTAATTGGCTTATTAGCGCTACAGATGCAGTTTTTGACCAGATTGTAGGTGGTAGGCAGCTCAAAAAGGAGCTGATGAATACCGATTTTAATTGACTTTACTATGTAGTCTCATAATGTGTGTTTTTTTGATGCTTTTTAAACGATCTGAGGAGTTTTTGAAGTACTGCCGTGTCTTTCTGTTATCCCAACGAAAAAGTGTCTGTAATGTGCTGATTTTAGTTTTTTTTGTAATGGAGATGGTTTTAAATATGCACTAAAAATAATGCATGATGACTTGTTTATTCCATTATGAATTTCATAATTTGTTTATTTAATTATCTTTTTATCAGTTGTATATGTCTTTTATATAAACTTATTGTTTGTTGTTATTTCTGATTTTTAGCATTACGATCAGTTACCGAGCTGGTGACCAGCTAACCTTTAAAAGCGAAAAACAGTTTAATTTTTTTTACATATTTTTTGGAATCATCGAGGATTAGTATCTATATTAGTGTATTAATTAAATAATACAGTAGTATGATTGCTATCCAAAATCTAAATTTCAGTTATAGTAAGTCCAGACCACTCTTTCTTCAAATGGACCTCAGCTTGAAGCAAGGGCATATCTATGGATTGCTTGGAAAGAATGGCGCGGGTAAGTCTACCTTGCTAAAAAATATTGCCGGCTTGGTATATCCAGTTTCTGGGCTGGTTGAAGTCTTGGGACACAATCCAGCACGACGGGAGCCTTCTTTGTTGCGGGAGATCAGTTTTATTCCGGAGGAATTTTATTTGCCTGCGGTAAAATCTGAGCAATTTTTAAAAGCCAACGCGGGGTTTTATCCCAATTTTGACCGGGAATACTTCTACCGCTTGATTAAGGAGTTTGAAATCCCGGTAGAACAAAAATTGGCGGAGATGAGCTATGGGCAGAAAAAGAAATACATTATTTCGTTTGGTTTGGCTTCTAATACGAAAATCATCATTATGGATGAGCCCACGAATGGTTTAGACATCCCTTCGAAAGTGCAGTTTCGTAAAATTATGGCTTCGGCCATCACGGATGACCGTTGCGTAATCATCTCAACCCATCAGGTGCGTGATCTAGATAATCTGATTGATGCAGTTATTTTACTTGATGAACATAAGGTGGCATTGAACGCATCTGTTAATTTGATCACGGATAAGCTATGTTTCAAAAAGACGAAGGAGCTGTCTTTTGATGTCCTGCATGCAGAGGAGGCGCTTGGAGGCTTCAATGTGATTCTTCCAAATACACTAGCGGAAGATTCCAAATTGGATCTGGAGTTGTTGTTCAATGCTGTTTTGCAACAAAAAGAAAAAATTACAAATCTCATTAAAGTCGATGAATATGTCAAACCTGTTTAATACTACACGTTTTTTTGCACTGATCCGTAGGCAATGGGTCGGTTTTGGACGGATATATCTGATGTCAATAGGTGTGATCGCAGGTGTAATCTTTTGTTTTTACGCTTTCAACGTGGGGACCGATTATGATCGTCTTCAAAATGATTCTGCACATGCTTATTCGATATTGAATTTTAGATCGCCTTTATTCTGTGTATTGGGATTGTTCTTTGTGACGGTAATCTCGAGTAGTTATTTTGCTGATCTGGGGCGCAAGACTAGAGCAATTTTTGAACTGATGATACCGGCGTCGCAGTTGGAAAAATTTATGGTCGGTATTTTTTATACGATGATCGTGGGGATCAGTTCGTATCTGCTGATTTATTACCTGATCGATTTAGCCTTTGTGTCGTATTTGAGGAGTTTTGGCCCTTCCATTAGAACGGAGGTCAATGAGCTTGGTGAGCAGGTTACGGTAGAGTTCTGGCAATATTTTTTTAGTGTGGACTATCCAAGCGGCGCATATTACGCCTGTTTTTTACCTTTTGTATTGAATGCTATATTTTTAATGGGAGGAATTATTTTTAAAGGTTATCAATATATTAAGACCGCAATCTCATTGTTGCTTTATTGTGTGGTCTGGATGTCTTTTTTTGTGTATCTCATGAAAACGCAAACGGAAAATACAGTGGGCCGTATGGATGACAATTATTGGTCAGATTCAAATCACATCTTCGGACTAATTACAGTAACGGGGATAGTGCTCACATTGATATTCTGGGGGATTGCCTTTTTAAGGTTAAAAGAGAAGGAGATTTAATATGGAATTTAATGCCAACAAAGCGATTTATCTACAGATTGCGGAATATGTATGTGATCATATTTTAATGGAAACCTGGAAAACGAACGACAAATTACCATCGGTACGGGAGCTGGCAGTTCAATTGGAGGTTAATCCGAATACAGTGATGAGGACTTATGATATGCTGCAACAGAAGGAGATTATCACAAATAAACGCGGAATTGGTTTTTTCTTGACCGCGGATTCTGTCCGGAACGTTAAATCTCACCGGAAGATGGTTTTTTTGGAAGAGGATCTTCCCTTGTTCTTTCGGAATATTTATTTATTGGAAATTGGTCTAACTGAATTGGAGCAACGTTACAGACAGTTTGTTGAACAGAATTTTAATCAAAATGAATCATGAAATTAAGTACTAAATTATTGATAGGGCTCGCTATAATCCTTTTTGTTGTTCCGACATTGGTAGCCTCATATTTTGTTCGGATCAATAGGGTAGATGCAAACGTTTACAATGCAAATGTAGAAAAGGAGGTGTCAAACCCTGGCGCGGCGGATGTTTATTTTCGGTCGTTTCCTGTTGGGAAATTTGATGAATTGCAAATCCTTGGTTCAGATGCTAGGGGAAT
The DNA here is from genome assembly GCF_047784615.1 of Sphingobacterium sp. NGMCC 1.201703. Lineage (NCBI taxonomy): Bacteria > Pseudomonadati > Bacteroidota > Sphingobacteriia > Sphingobacteriales > Sphingobacteriaceae > Sphingobacterium > Sphingobacterium sp. NGMCC 1.201703. The sequence goes on from NZ_JBLOHD010000001.1 coordinate 784,414, forward strand.
AAATTTACATGTGGTGAAAAGTGATAAGTTTATGGTGAAGGTAAATAAGAGTCAGGCGGATTTTGTAAAGACGAAGATAGATGCGGATGGTGTGCTCGCGCTGGATTTTTTAGAGGGCGGTGATAAGTATTATAAGTCGGTCTATATTTTTGCACCTGATCTGAAAAGCATAAAATTGAAGAAAGCGGGTATAAACGAGTTTTCCGCAAAACTTGATGAATTCACAATCATTGGTGATAGTGTTGAAAATTTTTCTTTAAGTGGAGAGACGGCTATCAATACACTCAATTTGATTTTGACAAATTCGCATATAGATGATTTTGGATACCGTGACGATAAAAATACTGCGCCTGTCAGTCATTTACGCGTTGATATCACAAATACCAATCTTGGGCTACCGCGGGTGGATTACAAAACCGCTGATATTCTAGCTAAGAATTCGGAGGTCTATTTTAATAGAAAAGGGGATAAATCTAGAGTCGATGTTTTAGATATCAAAACGGAAGGTGTGTCTTCTGTTAGGCTTGATAGTTTACAATGGAATACATTGAAGGGGCGTTTGTCAAATGATACAAAAATTGATTTACCGGTCCATGCATTGCGTAATCTGATCAAGTAGTCTTCGGTATTGATTATTGATTGCCAAGATCTCGTGGACAATTATTTGCTATGTAAGGAGCTCAAAATTCCATTTATTGGAATTTTGAGCTCCTTTGTCTATCATGATCTAAGGGGTAATCAACGCTGCGATCTGTTGATCACTTGTGACACCGGGTTCCAGTGCAATCAGTTTAAAATTACGGAAATGAATCTCAGACCCTTCGGATTCGAGACAGAGATAACCTTTTTTTACAGATGAATTGCGTATCCCGTTGACAAATTTTCCGTTGACGGCTAATTTGATCGTGCCATCAATACATACGATTGTATATTTGTTCCATTCGCCCTTTCCCTTAGCCCTGTTTTCTATGGATTTGCTCCGTGTGCCGCGAGGGGTGTCTGGTATTGTCGTGACCCCACCTACTCCAAATAATTCGCCGTGTACGTAGGCAATTGGCGCTTGCTTACCATCAATATGATTCTGATTTACCCAGTCCAATTCAAGCATTTGCACTTCTACTCCTCCAGGTAGTCTTCCGGCTGGATCAGGTTTGGCGTCTGACCAAACGAAAATTCCTGAATTGCCGCCAGCGTATTGATGGTTCCATTCAACATGGATAATAAAGTTTTCGTACTGTTTTGCAGAACGCACCACACCAATTGGTTTTCCCTTGCAAATAAGATTACGGTTCTCCATGCGCCATGTGTCAGGGTCTGTGTTGACATTGATCCAATGAATTTTTTCTGGTTTTTTCTTGTTTAATATCCAGTCATTCCATTGGACTTCGTGTCCAAAATTGAATAAAGTATTTTCTTGGGCAAGGAGGTTACTATTGTTGAGCACTAAAATGCCGAAAATGCAATAAATAAGTCTTTTCATAAGGTTTTAGATCTTAGCTAAATTTTGTCTTTCCGGGTGTAGCAATAGGAGGTCCATCTATGTTGAGCTCCCAGTTGTAAGACGATAACTCAGGGCCAAGACTTTCTTTCGAATTTATTACTTGATCAAAGGTTAGGTTTTGACCTGTATAGCCAGCCATGCGCGCCCAAATAGCGAGTAGTGTACTATTGGTCATCCAATCGCCATCATTGATCGGTTTGTTGCTTCTGATTGCAGCGAACAGCTCGTCATGTTGCGTTTGGTACATGTTGTTTTTTGCTCCGGTGTAATTCCAGTCCGTTTTCCCAGTTATTGTATGTTTACCTCCAATGATAACTTCAGCCACACCTTCTGAACCTAACATGCTCACAGAGTTTCTAGGGGTGGCTCCAGCTTGTTGTCGACAGAAGTGTGTACCGATAGCTCCATTTGCATATTTAAATTCTATCGCAAAGTGGTCATAGATATTTCCATATTTTGGATCTACACGGACTTGCCTGCCTCCTGTACCCATCGCTGAAATAGGCATGATGTCACCCATTGCCCAAGACATCATATCCAAACTGTGAACGGCCTGTTCTACTATAAAGTCACCTGAAAGCCAATTGTAATAAAACCAGTTTCTCATTTGTTGGGTCATTTTATTCCATTCTGGACGAGGTTCGATATAGGTCGCTTCGCCGCCATAGCGAAATGTACTCACAGATCTTACTTGGCCTATTGCACCCTCTAAAACTTTAGTAAATGTAGCTCGGTTTGGAAGATCGTAACGGAAGCAGAAGCCAGAAACAAGTGATAAGTTTAAATCTTTTGCTTTTTTTACCGATTCCAATACACTGTGCAGTCCCGGTACATCAACAGCCATGGGTTTTTCACAAAAGATATGTTTTTTTGCGTTAACGGCAGCTTTTAAATGCAGTGGTCTAAACGCTGGTGGAGAGGTGAGCAGTACCACATCTACATCATTATTAATGACTTTTTCAAAGGCATCAAAACCTAAGAACTTGTTTTTTTTGTCAACTTTTACCTGTTTAGGGCGAACTTCCATCAAAGCGGCATAAGATTCGTCCATACGGTCCTGGAAAACATCTGCCATAGCAGTGATCTGACAGTTTGGATCAGCCTGCAAGGCCTGGATGGCAGCACCTGTACCTCTGCCGCCACAGCCTATAAGTCCGACCTTAATGATTTGATCTTTTGATTGGCTTGTAAAAGATAACAAGGAGGAAGTTGGAAGGGAACTTCCGAGGGCAATAATGCCAGATTTTTTTAGGAATGATCGCCTTGAGTTTTGTGCTGAATGGTTATCGGAATCGAATGACATATTGAAATTTATGTTTATAAATGAATATAATGGTATTAAATTGTTGACGGTCGTAATATCTTTTTTGTATTGATCCAAAAAAGATTACCGATTATCTGGGAAATACAGAAGTTGATTTTCGATGCTCAATCTTACAGTCTAGAAAATAAGTTTCAAATTCGAAATAATTCTTTTTATTTCTCTTTTTTAACATTTCGAGCAGTAGCTCTACAGATTTATCTGCCATAAGACGTGTGGGTTGGGTGATCGTTGTCAACGATGGGTTTAAGCTATTTGCAAAGGGTGTGTTGCTGAAGCCGATTAAATTCATATTTTCCGGAATTTTTACCGCTAGCTTGTTTAATATATGTAATACTTTTAGCGACAAGGTGTCCGTTGTCGATAGAAGTGCATCTGGAGGTTGTGAACTATTTAGTAATCCACTTATTTTTCTTTCGAGTTCTTCGTCAATGTCATCTTTTGGGCTTGAGTACGATATTTCTACAATATTTTGCTCGTTATAGGGAATAGAGCAATTGAAAAGTGCATCTCTGTACCCTTTAATTCTGCTCGCATTCCCCCCTATATCTTTACATAGCAGTAAAATAATGTTTTTGCGGCCATTTTTTATCATTTCTTCTGTAGCCTGATAGATTACTTTATTATTTTGGATACCAATTTTAAAGGTGTCTAGTTGATGATTTATCCTGTCAAAAATAATAATCGGACAGATCTGATCCATAATATACATCAACAGGGATAAACTGGAATCATTTTTTACAGGTGAAATGATGATACCATCAATATTACTTTGCACACAGAGTTCTAAGGCCTCTTTTTCTTTTTTTTCATCGTTGAACGTCTGGAGTAATATGAGCTGGTAATTTGTTTTGGATAATGTAAGGGAGATTTCTTCGTAGAAATCAAAGAAAAATGAACTTGAAATAAAAGGGACGATAATAGCCAACGTATTTGAACGCCCCGTTTTCAGGCTTTTGGCTGAAAAGTTAGGGATGTAGTTGATTTTCTGTGTATAGGCTAAAATCATTTTTTTTGTTTCCGCACTGATCTCATGACTATCATTAAGCGCTTTGGAAATAGTTCCCGGTGAAAGGTTTAATTGCTTTCCAATCTCTTTTAAGGTAACTCTTTTCATGTTCTCTTTCCTCTCCTTTTATTTTCTCATTATTCATGTGCAATCCGCTATTGAAATAGGGATTAAAATGTTTTATGAATGCTGCTTTGCAGGTTTAATTGTATTCAGATGATGAATTATTAAATTATAAAGATAAGATAAAAAAAAGTTTTTCAAATGGAGTTTGCAAAAACGACAGTAATTGCATGTAAAAGCTTATTTACCGGTGTTTGGAGTGAATGGCTAGGAAAAAGGAAAAAGCAGTAAAATGAATAGCGGATCTAGAATCTTTCAGTTTTCATGAAAGATTCCGTTCCGTATATTATTTTGATCCGCCGAAAAGCTTACTGATTAGCCAGATGACAAGCGCAACGACAACAACAACGATGAGTATACCTGTCCAAACACCCGCTTTAAAAATACTCTCTATCACGGAGCAACTGGTCATTAATAAAAGTGTACTTGACATCAAGGAGAAAAGCGCTATTTTTTTCATAATATATCTATTAATTATTTGTTTCTATGTAATAACGACAATTTAAAATGTAAATAGTTTTCAATATATTAATATCGCGCGAATAGTTCGCTTTTTCGGTTTATATACACTTTACATCATCAGTAGAGAGAGGTAGCTGCCCAGCAAAAATAAAGCGATGAGGGCTTGAGGCCGATCGTAAGAGCGGAACTTTTAATTTGGGACAGCTCCGAATTGTTGAGATTGCGTTCCAATTAAAATAAGAGAATCAGAGAATGTGGTAAAGTCAGATCGAAGCAGCTAATAGTAAGCTATAATAATTGAACTGATCGCTAGGTATAATCCGTTTTTTGTCCATGCAATAGAGTGATTTGATAAAAAGGAGCGGGTGCATTTTGCCGATTAAGTCAGCGTATGTTCGATTATATGGAAAGACCACTGCTTTTCTAAAGGCATGGACTATTTTATGTTTTGCTGATATATTTATTTCGATATTCCTTCGGTGATATGCCCATTACCTTGGCGAATAAGCGGGAGAAATAATAAGGGTCTTCAATACCTAACTGATAGGCAATTTCTTTTATTCGCATTGAAGTGAACTGTAGGTATTGACAGGCTTTCTGAATCTTGAGATGATTGAAATACTCTATCGGTGAAAAGCCGGTTTTCTTTTTGAACAAAAAAGCATAGTGAGACATGGAAATATGTACATGTGCGGAAATATCCTGGAGTGAAAGTATAGATGACATATGCTGCTGCATGTACAAGATAGATTGGTGAATGACATCAGTTTCATGTTCTTCTGAAGAGGTTTCATTAAAAATAGAGTCAAAGAGAAATGAAGACAGAAAATGCAACAACAGCATATTGACATAACTAAGATTGTCATGGCTGTAGCCCCGCTCTAGGTGTTTATATAATTCGTTAAAAAGATCAACCCGGTGCTCATTATAGGGCAGGCGGCCAAAGTAAGTTCCAGTTCGCTGAAAATAAGTCTGTATAAAAGCATCGGCAGTTTGGCCTTTAAAGTGAATCCAGTAAATTGACCATGGATTATTTTCGTCCGCAGCATAACAGTTGGCCTCTCCAGCTGGAATGATAAAGAAATCACCAGGATTAATTAGAAATTTTTTATTTCCCACCTCGGCCCAGCCAAATCCTTCTATATTATAGATCAGAATATGTTGGTCTTATTCCTTGCACACGCATTCTATAATGGAATTTGGCTTTCGGGTAATAGCCGATATCTGTCAGGTATGCTCCAGCTATGAGTGGGTTACGGCTGCAGTACTTAGAAAGAATAGTTCGGGGAAGTACTATAGCCCGTTGGCCATCAAATCCATCTTTTTTCTTTTCCGTCATCGGGATTAGGTTATCGTAAAATAATCCATCTTTATAAAATATCCGTCCATGTTTTACGCAAACGTTTGTTTTTAGCTTTACATCGAACCTAAGTTCAACTTTAACCAAACTTTGTAAACGTATGAATTTTTTTCTATCAAAACGAACAGTTGGGATAAAGCCATTAAAAGTGCTATCAGGCTTGGTCTTATTATTCCCGCTGTCACCCATCGCCCTACATGCGGAAGTCAACCGGCCTGTCCGTTTCGCGGATAAATGGCGCGCAGACAGCCTCACTGTTCAAGGAAAGATCACAGACCATCTAGGTACGCCGTTATCGGGAGCCACCGTATTATTAAAAGGTACAAAGATAGGTTCAGTATCCAATGCACAAGGTCGGTATACTATTAAACTGCCAAGAACAGAAGGTATTTTGGTCTTCAAATTTATAGGCTATACCGAGAAAGAGGAAGCTGTGGGAGGGAGGTCCATGATCGATGTTACATTAGCCGCCGATGATTCAAAGCTCAAGGAGGTCATTGTTGTAGGCTATACGACCAAGGATAAGGCTTCCGTTACAGGTTCCATTTCCCAGATCGACAGCAAAGCGTTTGAGTCCCGGCCCTTGGTGAATGCCTCTAGTGCTCTACAAGGAGCCATTTCGGGTTTAACTGTGGTGCGGAGCAGCGGACAGCCAGGGCGGCAAGGTTACGATCTGCAGATTAGAGGTTTTTCTTCTGTGAACGGAAATAAGCCATTGGTACTGATCGATGGGGTGAATGGGGATATTTATAGTCTGAACCCAAATGATATCGCAAGTGTTACCGTATTAAAAGATGCTGCCGCATCTATTTACGGTGCGCGGGCAGCTGATGGAGTGGTGCTAATTACTACGAAAAAAGGCGCAAAAGGTATTCCGCAGGTGAGTTATTCCGGAAATTTTGGAATTAAAACACCGGACTTTCTCAAGAAAGTAACATCAACCCTACAGTTTGCCGAAATGACGGATGAATCCCTGAAGAATGTGGGACTAGACGGTCTGCCTGCCGGAGTAATGGATAAGATTAAACAAGGTGCGGCCCCTGATCCCAAAACAGGTTGGGTAACTTACCTACAGGACTATCCAGGATTTTATACAGATAATGACTGGAATAAAATTGTCTATGGAAATGCCATACAGCAGAACCATAATCTGAGTGTGAACGGAGGAGGTGAAAACAGTTCTTATTTGTTTTCTGCTGGTTATACGAATGACAACGGAGTGTTCAATTACGGAAAAAACTATACCAACCGTTATAACCTTCGCATGAACTACGACTTTAAGCTGTTGGACAAAATCAATGTACAGACCAGAAACAGTTACAGTAATGATATTATCCATGAGCCTTCTTCGATTGCGGATGTAATGCATAATATACCACGGATTTTCAATTTTGTGCCCTTAAGAAATCCTCTTGGACAGTATTATACTTATCAGGGGTATGTAAATCCTGCACAGGAATTAGAAGAAGGCGGTAAGCGACAGACAAATTCTTCTGGGTTTGCTTTTAATGTGAAGGCTGATGTAGAGCTGTTAAAAGGATTGAGGCTGACGGGTCAGGTGGGAGTGACCAATAATAATTACTATGATAATGGCAATTATAGAACTTTTACTGAGTACAATTATGAAGGAGGTTTGCAGGGGTATAGGAACCCGCTAAATTCAGCCTATTACACCAGTAACAGAAATATTTATAGATCTTATACTGGTTTTCTGGAATATGCCAGGACTTTCGGCGAGCATAATTTCAATTTGATGGCTGGTACTTCTTTTGAAAAGTATACCGATCTAGGCCAGTCAGTGAGCGCATCCAACTTTCCAGGAAATGAAATCTTTACCCTCGGACTGGCCGATCAAACCAAAGCTGATTATACAAGCCTAAGTGGTTATGATACCGATAGGGCATTAGACTCTTATTTCAGTAGGTTGAGTTATACGTTCAAAAATAAATTGTTTCTGGATGCTACTCTCCGCATAGACGGAAGTTCTAAGTTCGCACCAGACCAGCGATGGAGCGCAGTATTTCCGGCCGTTTCGGCCGCTTATAATCTAGGTCAGGAAAAATTCATTAAGTCATTAAGTTTTATAGATAACCTGAAATTCAGGGCATCTTGGGGTAAAGCAGGTAATCAGGAGATCGGTGCTTTTGGGAACTATGGTTATATTCCCCTTGTTACCATTAGCGGGGGCTATCCTCTTGGGCTTCCAAATGCCAAATTACCAGGGGCAGTTTCTGGAATTGCGTCAACGACCAGGACATGGGAAACGATTGAAACCACCAACTTCGGACTTGATTTTGGTTTTATGGATAACCGTTTGACTGGAAGTTTCGATGTTTACGATAAACAGAACAGGAATATGTTGGTGAATGTACAGGTGCCGGTTACCCTCGGTGGAACACCCCCTAGCCAAAATCTTGGGCACTTGGTTACGCGAGGTTTTGACCTTTCACTTGGCTGGAAGGACCAAGTCGGTAAATTTAGATATAGCGTGACCGGTATCCTCAATGATAGTAAGAACAAACTTGTGGAGCTAAAAGGAAATGACGTGTTAAAGCAGGGGTTGAACTTTGCGCACCAGGGTTATTCCTTGAATAGTTATTTTGGATATGAAGCTGTGGGCATTATTCAGAATGCGGAACAATTGGCTGAATATAAGAAACTAGGAGGTATTCCCTCTAATATTGGACTGGGCGATATGATGTATAAAGACGTGGATGGAGATGGAAAGATCACTGCTTATGGTGATCCGGTCAAGGGTTCGAAAGGGGATATGGTAAATCTAGGTAGTATTTTGCCAAGATATACTTTCTCTCTAAATTTTAATCTGGCCTATTCCAATTTTGATCTATCGTTGATGCTGCAAGGTGTTGGGAAACAGGTGAATATAAGGGATGGTTCTTTTGCGGTTCCTATGAGTGCAATTTACTTTCAACCTTTGGAATATTTCTATAATAAATCATGGACCCCAGAGCATACAGATGCCAAGTATCCCCGTTTGATTCCGGGTTCAGTAGGTTTTGACAATTTGCTGAATTACAACTGGCAATACTCTTCCATGCGGGTAAATGCCCTCTCTTATCTTAGAGTCAAGGTGATTACACTAGGGTATAACGTTCCTGAAGTTTTCTGTAGACGTCTACGCCTGAATGGTATCCGTTTATATGTTAGCGGCCAAGATCTGTTTACCTTCTCTAAAGGTACTTGGGGGCGTTCTTTTGATCCGGAAGAGGGCTATCAGAACTCAAACGAGGTAACTTATCCTTTTACAAGGGTGAGTTCTGTGGGCCTGAATATTAAATTTTAAGAATCTATTCAAAAAGATATTGTCATGAAACATTTTTCTATACTATTACTATGTGGCCTGCTCATGACCAGTTGTAAAAAGACACTGGACTTAAAGCCAAAGGACACGCTTTCCGATGTCACTTTCTATAAAACTGCCGCAGATTTTAAACTAGGAGCCAATGGCCTGTACAATTCGCTTGTTGGTTTTAATTTCAGCGATACAGAATCTGATATTGCTTTCAATGTGGCGAATGCCATCAGTGATGGTGATTATTTGCCTCCAGATGTATCTTCGACTTGGACGAATGCTTATTATTATATCCGCAACGCCAATAATATTATTGCCAAAGGTGAAGGATTGACTGATCCTGGCATTAAAAACTATGTTGCAGAAGCCAAGTTTTTTCGGGCTTACAATTATTGGCTCTTATTTCGTCTATATGGCGGTGTACCATTGATTACCAAAGTGCTTGATGTGAATGATCCCGATCTGTATACTGCAAGATCCGAACGAAAGGAAACGGTAGATTTTATATTGAAGGATCTTAGCGATGCAGTAGCAGACCTGCCTGTCAAGAGTGCACTTTCGGTATCGGATGTGGGACGAATTACTAAAGGTACCGCAGAATCCTTAAAAGCAAGGATTGCTTTATTTGAAGGTACATGGCAGAAATTCAGGAATGGTAATGGTCTTGATTATCTAAATATGGCTATTACTGCGGCGGAGCATGTCATCAATAGTGGTGAATATGCATTGTTTACTGGTAAAGGAGCCCAGAGTTACCGGTATCTTTTTATTGAGGAAGGGGACGATTCAAAGGAAAGCATATTGGATCGCCGATATGAAGTCAATATTTCTGGACAGCAATATCCTTATTCTGTGGTAGGTACAGTTTGCTACCTGGCGACTAAGAAGCTGGCGGATATGTATTTGTGTAAAGACGGACTGCCGATAACAAAATCCGGTCAGTTTAACGGCTACCAGACGGTCAGTTCCGAGTTTGATAACCGGGATCCAAGAATGACCATGACTTTACTGATTCCCGGTACTCCTATTATCGAAGTTTTCAACCCGGTCGTTCCTGTTGTAAACTGGCCTAATTCACCACAGCGTAATGCCAATACTGGTTACATCACCTACAAATACCTTTCAGAAAATGTATATGGGAATACTAACAATGGGGATAATTTCGGTTATGACTGTCATATTATCCGATATGCGGAAGTATTGCTGAGCTATGCAGAGGCGCTATATGAAAAGAATGGTAAGCTGTCTGATGCTGAACTTGACAAAACAGTAAACCTGTTGCGTGCCAGAGCGGGCATGCCAGCATTGAAAAATGAATTTTTAACTGCCAATGGGTTGGATATGAGAACAGAGATAAGAAGGGAGCGGAATGTGGAGTTCGCGCTAGAGGGCTTTCGCTATGATGATATCAGGCGTTGGAAAACAGCTGAAAGTGAAATGATTCAGGATATTAAAGGGATAAAGATCAAAGGCTCGGCATGGCAGAATATTGCGCCATATAATGGCGCAGGCTTTCAAGCCAGAACTGATGCGAATGGTTTTCTGATCGTTCAACCTGCTTCGGCAAGAAAATTTGATCCTGATAAACATTATTTACGGCCTTTGCCAACCAGGGAGGTTGCTTTATATAATGGGAAGCTTTTACAAAATCCGGGCTGGTAAAATTAGGTTTTGAGGTTGTAAACAAGAAAAGCTAATCGTTTGATTAGCTTTTCTTTTGTGATCCCGCTGGGATTCGAACCCAGGACCCATACATTAAAAGTGTATTGCTCTACCAGCTGAGCTACGGAATCCTTTCTGTTTTTGAAAGTGATGCAAAGGTAGAATTTCTTTCGATACACTCCAAATAATTGGCTTTTAAATTTGCTTAATTGATCTTAACTGTCTAATAAATAAAAAGATTAATTTTTTTAGGCTTTTTTCTTCGCATGGATTATCCGGTCAGCACCATGGATATCTTTAATCAGTTGTACTTGTTGGAAGCCTTTTTTCTCGATAAGATCCTTCGTTTCGAAACCTAAATATTGATTAATTTCGAAATAGAGATCGCCATCAGGGACTAAATGTTTTAATGCAAAAGATGAAATCACGTCATAAAAGATCAATGGTGCACTTTCTTCAATGAACAAAGCGAGTTCAGGTTCGTAATCTAATACATTTTGCTGCATCTGCTGTTTTTCTTTTGGGGTGATATAAGGGGGATTAGAAACAATAATATCGTATTGTTGGTCTGAAAATATGTAATCCCACTCTAAAATATCTGCATTTATGAAATGTACAGGTTGCCCTAGCCGCTGGGCGTTTTTTTGAGCCGTATGAATGGCTTCTTTGGAAATATCCACTGTGGTCACCTTTGCCTCATTCAAGTATTTTGATAGGATAATAGGAATGCAACCTGAACCTGTTCCGATATCAATAACCTTCAACCCAGATGAATCGGTATGTGTTTTTATAATTAAATCAACTAATTCCTCTGTTTCTTGTCTTGGTATCAAAACCGATTCATTGACTTCAAATAACTCACCATAAAAATCTGCTCTATTTAAGATATATTGTATGGGCCTGCTTTTTTTGAGATCCTGTAGAATATCCAGAAAGCGAACAGAATCCGTTTCTGAGACTGAATCGCCTTTATTCAGCTGGTAAGCTATTCTTTTTATACCCAATAGTTCTTCCACGACAAGTAGAAATATAGATTTTATTTCGTCATTGTCATATATGGACTTTAATTCACGCTGAAACGATAATTCGAAATCTTGAAGTATTCTCATGCGTCAAAGGTACGATTTTCATAGATTTGCATTATGAATATGCACAGGCAATATATGCAACGCTGTTTGGATCTCGCTCAGCTAGGAGCAGGATCTGTCAGTCCAAACCCCATGGTGGGTGCAGTTATCGTTCATGATGACCAAATTTTAGGCGAGGGATATACTTCTCCTTACGGCGGTCCGCATGCTGAAGTTAACGCCGTAAGTCAGGTGTTGGACAGGTATGGTGATAGGGCAAAGGAATTATTGGCTGCAAGTACATTTTATGTGAGCCTTGAGCCCTGTGCACATTATGGTAAAACTCCACCTTGTGCGAATATGATTGCTGATCTAAAACCAAAGAAAGTTTTTGTAGCTTGTTTGGATCCTTATGCGAAGGTCAATGGGAAAGGTATTGAAATATTAAAAGAGGCTGGTATTGAAGTTGAAATTGGGCTTTTGGAGAAAGAGGCGATCTGGCTCAACCGCCGTTTTTTTACACGAATTAGCCAACACCGCCCCTATGTTATTTTAAAATGGGCCCAATCTAAAGATGGCTTAATAGGCCAAGAGGATAAGCAGGTTTGGATTAGTAACGCCGCTAGTCAGCAACTGACTCATCGTTGGCGCGCAGAAGAGGATGCAATTTTAGTGGGGACAAATACTGCCCGGATTGACAATCCCAGTTTGACCGTTAGGCATTGGAAAGGTAAACATCCAATCCGTGTGTTGATAGATCGAGATCTGGTCATTTCACCGGAGGCTAAAATTTTTGATGAACAAGCCGATACCATTGTGTTTAATGGTACAAAAACAGATTGGCAAGGCCGTATTAAGCATATTGAGCTTGAAAACTATGGCCTATATTTACCACAGAGCATCCTTTATCAATTGTATCTGATGGATGTGCAGTCTATTATCATTGAGGGAGGAGCTAAAACTTTACAAACATTTATTGATGCCGGTCTCTGGGATGAAGCGCGGGTATTTCAATCTGAGTCAGAATTGCATACTGGTGTACCAGCTCCAAAATTGAATGCAAGAGTTCTTGAAAAAAAGATGATTTCCAATGATTTGCTTGTGGTTTATGTGAAATGATTCCGATAAATTGTATATTTAGGAAATTATAAACCTTTGATCTACAGGATCTAATTTTTTAGTATACAATCTATGGTGGTTACAGAAAACTTAATGCAGTTTATCTGGAAACTACGGCTATTCAATCCAATAGGATTGCGATCTAGTGATGGAGAGCCGTTGACCGTGATAAACCTTGGTCAGCATAACCTGAATGCAGGACCTGATTTTTTAATGTCTCATATCATACTGGGAGATAGGGTATGGTATGGAAATATTGAAATTCATATTCGTTCGTCGGACTGGGATCGGCATCATCATCAAGATGATACTGCTTATAATAATGTCATACTTCATGTTGTTTGGGTAAATGATAAAGTCATACAGCGCAGTGATGGAACTGTTATTCCAACCATGCTGCTTTCGGAATATGTAGATCCCCATTTACTTGATAAGTATTCGATGATGATGAATACCAACAGCTGGATTCCTTGTCAGCCGCAGCTTAGTTCCGTTGATTCGGTAAAGAAAACGATGTGGTTGGATGCCTTATCTTATGAGCGTTTGGAAATGAAAGTTCAGGCGATCTTTGGCTTGTTGGCTGACTATGGAAATGATTGGGAGAAGGTTTTCTGGATCTGGATGTGTAGGTGCATGGGCCTAAAGGTGAATACAGAGACATTTCATGAGCTAGGGGAGAAGCTTCCATTGCCCTTATTACATAAATATCGTTCGGATATATTGAAGATCGAGGCGATTTTTTTTGGAACGGCGGGGTTTTTACCCGGTGAAGGAGATGACGAATATGTGAATTTACGCTATAGAGAGTTTATTTATCAGCAGCGTGTTCATGAAATTGCCGTGGTAAATGGAGGATGGAAAAAGTTGAGAATGAGACCTTATAATTTTCCTGAGATTCGCATCGCGCAGTTGGTCGCATTGTTTAGTCAGAAATCATTGAGTCTTTCAACGATTTTATGTTTGGAGAATTTGGAGGATGCACGATTGTTGTTTGGTATAGGACCGTTAAATGAATACTGGAAGTATCGTTTTTCATTAGGAGGAAAGGCGTCCATTGAACATTCAGGGAAAATAGGAAAAGGTACCATTGATGTCCTCCTTATTAACGTAGTTGTGCTCTTTCTTTTTGCTTATGGGAAGTATTATGGGATAGAGAAATATATCGACAGAGCTATCTACTTTATGGAGAGTCTACCAGCCGAAAAAAATACAATCATAAAACGTTTTGAAGCATTTGAATGGGTTGCAGAAAATGCTTCTCAAAGCCAGGCTATATTGCAGTTGAAGAAATTATATTGCGACAAGAAGCAATGCCTTCATTGTAGGATTGGTGCCGAAATTTTGAGAAGTGGTTAGTTCGCCAGTATTTCTGCGATTTCTTTATACCCTTTTTCAGAAGCGAGATCCGCCGGAGCCAGTCCTGTCAGGTTGACAATTTTGGTATCCGCGCCAAATTCCAATAAGGCTACAATGAAATCAATATTTCCGTGCTGGGCGGCAAAATGTAAAGCCGTTTCACCTGTTGCCTGGATAGCATTGACATCAGCATCGGCTTCAATAAGCATTTTGCCGATTTCCTCGTTATTATTGGATGCGGCAATATGCAAGGGATAGGTGAGCTGTTCGTTTCTACTGGCTATATTCGGGTTTACTTTTTTGGACAGTAATAGACGGACGATATCAGCTTTGTTGAAATAAGTTGCCAGTAACAAAGGCGTAAAACCATGGGACGACCATTCGTTGACAACGGATGGAGCTTGATGGATAATAGCTTCTACATATGACGTTAACCCTGCAGCACAAGCCTCATGGATAGTCATTGTTTTGGTATGCTGTAGCAGGATTCGGACAATTTGTGGTTTGTTATAATAACATGCTAATAATAGGGGGGAAATATCATGACTGGTCGTCTCTTGTAATAATTCGGGGTTTTTAATCAATAATAGATCGATGTCATGACTTTTACCCTCTTCGATATATTGCTCTAAAACAGAAAGGCTCATTTTTCAAATATAATTGCGTAACTCTTCCACTAAAATAAGTTTTATTAATGAAAAATAATCGTTTGGATAAGGAATTTATTTACTGAATTTGGAGGTCAAAGAATGGCGGAAAAGTATCGAGGATATAAAATTGAATAATAATCAACATGCGAATCCTGCTGAAATAGGCATTTTTTTAAAATTTATATACACAAATGTGTAGTAATTCATATATTATTTTTGAAAATTAAAAAGTAGATGTACTTTTGTTAAGCCCCTCCCAAGGGCATGTTTTTCATAGGTAGATGTAGGGTCGGGTGTTTCTCACTTCGACCCTTTTTTTATAGCTTTGTTTTATATTTAAAAGAAATGTCCAAAAGAAAGATTGTTGTTGCTATTACTGGAGCGAGTGGCTCTATATATGCGAAGTTGTTGCTGGAAAAACTGAATTCGCTAAGATCGCAGATCGCAGAGGTTGGTATTGTGATGTCAAATAATGCGAAGGATGTATGGCGAGCCGAATTGGGTGATGAGAGCTATCAGGATGTACCTTTTAAATTCTATGATAAAAATGATTTTTTTGCTCCCTTTGCATCAGGTTCAGCGCGTTTCGATACAATGATAGTTTGTCCCTGTTCTATGGGAACCTTATCAAGAATTGCCTATGGAACTTCGTCAGATCTGACTACCCGAGCAGCGGATGTCATGTTGAAGGAGAGGCGAAAGCTTATTTTGGTTACACGTGAGACGCCTTTAAGTATTATCCATATTCAGAATATGAAACTTGTCACTGAGGCGGGAGGGGTCATTTGTCCAGCTTCTCCGTCATTCTATAGCTTACCCAAAACATTGGAGGAGTTGGCTGAGACAGTGGTCGATCGAATTTTGAGTTTGGCCGGATTTGATTTTAAACATTATCAATGGGGAGAAAACTCCTAGTGAATGTTTGCTGAAATCTATTTTTAGTGTTCTATAATAAAATTGTATTTTGTAACTTTGTTTCTCGAAATGAAGCAATCAAAGGCATCACGCGAAAACTCTGTTTATAGCTATACAATCTATAGTGATAAATCTTTTTTTTGTTTGCCATTACAAAACACCCTATATGCTTCAACAGACAATTTGTATCCTATTAATTTCAATCACATTCATATATGAAAAGCTTATTGATTACTTCTGTTAAAGTAATTTTGCCTGGTAACGAACATCATCAGCAGACTGTTGACATATTCATCGAAAAAGGAAAGATTGCACAGATTGGAAATATCATCAAAGTAGCTGATAAAAACGTAGAGACCATCGATGGAACGGGTAAGCTGTTATCGCCCGGATTTTTCGATTTACATGCCAATTTTGGGGAGCCGGGTTTAGAGACAAAAGAAGATATCCAAACTGGGACAGCTGCCGCTGCTGCTGGTGGTTTTACTGCCGTTGCGGTGATGCCTAATACCGAACCGGCAATTCAGAGCCGGTCTGAAGTTGCGCTTGTCGTCAATGCGGCAAAAGGAAATATTGTCGATGTACATCCTATTGGTGCAATTAGCAAGAAGCGGGAAGGTAAAGAAATGGCCGAGCTCTATGATATGAAACAGAATGGTGCCGTAGCTTTCAGTGATGGAAATAAAAGTGTGCAACAAGCGGGCTTAATGAGCCGAGCGTTGTTGTATGCCAAAGGATTTGAAGGACTGATCTTTTCACATGCCGAAGACGAGTCTATGGCAGGCGGAAATAAAATGAATGAGGGAACGATGAGCACCTATTTAGGAATGAAAGGAATTCCCAATCTCGCAGAATCATTAATGGTGTCCCGTGATCTATATCTTGCTGAATACACGGAAGCTCCAATACATTTTGCTTCAATCAGTACACCTGAAGCTGTTGATCTAATCAAGAAGGCAAAAGCAAAAGGGCTTCGGGTAACTTGTGATGTGGCGGCTCATCAGTTGGTTTTTACGGATGAAGATATCCTAGGTTTTGATAGCAACTATAAAGTTAGCCCGCCGTTAAGAACTAAATCTGATGCCAAAGCGCTTATAAAAGGCGTAAAGGATGGTGTAATAGATGCGGTAGTATCGCAACATACGCCACAGGAGATAGAATTTAAAAATGTTGAATTTCATATCGCAAAAAATGGTATTATAGGATTACAAACCGTATTACCTTTGTTGGTTCGTGCTGGATTAAACGAAGAGCAAATTGTAAACAGTCTTTCGGTTAGACCAAGACAAATTCTTGGTTTGCCGGTTCCGGAAATTAAAATAGGAGCAATGGCAAATCTTGTATTGTTCGATCTTGCGAAATCCTGGAATTTCGATGAAAAGACAAATAAATCAAAATCAAAAAACTCTCCACTATTCGGACAGGCACTAAAGGGGGCTGTCGAATTGGTCATCAATAATAATCAAATCATTAAAAACGATTAAAGCATGGAAGCAAACATAAAAGCTGCTGTTGAAGCAGGTATTTTAAATTATGGAAAAGTTGACGAGATTGATACAGCCCCAGAATTTCTGGCAAAAATCATTCAAGTATTCAATACTGAAGCCACTTATTTGGAGAAGTTGGATCTTTTGGATCAGTCTTTTGACGATTATCCTTTGTTTGACGAACTTCGCGAAGTTTATGTTGACTTGCTGTTAATGAATTTCTTTTCTAATGACGTGCTCAAGCTTGAAGATGATTACCTGGATTCGGAAGAATGGGAAGCAATTGAAGATGAGACGATAGATCGTGGGACTGAATTGTTGAACATTTTCCTTTACTTAGGTGAATGTAAAGATGATGAGATAGAGCCGGAATTAGATGATTTCCTAAAGGAGTTTTTATTGGTTGATGAAGATGAATTTCAGGATGAGCATGAAATCTATGAAGATATTATCGCCAATCAGATTCTAGTGGATAGTCCATATGCTGAAATAGCCAAAGTAGCGAAAAGTGTTAATCCTAGAAGCGAAGTATATGAATTGTTTTATCCTGTAATGAGTTTCTTTAGTGAATTGAGACCTAGTGATAAACAATTTGAGGAGTATGCTGCGGCGTCAAACAATAAAGCGTTTGATTTGGCTCTCTATAAAGTTCTTAGTACTTATTACAATAAATAAATATGACAGATTCAATTAACCCCAGCAATGCCGGATTCGATGCGGTAATTGACAAGAAAAAGAGTATTATCTATGGCATCATTCTGGGCATAATTTCTTTTATTCTTGGATTAGTCGTTTTGTTCGTCGTTAAAGACCTGAATTCCTTCTGGGGAGTTATGTCTATGTCATTTATTGTCAATACGGGTATATTTGTTATTATATCTGCATTGTTTTCCTTTTCTCTTAGAAAAGCGAATGGAGGCTACTGGAGTTTTTCCATAGCGCTTAAATCCATTTTTATGATGTTGGCTATTTCGACGATTATTTCGACCATTGGAACACAGGTGTATGTTAATTTTGTGAATCCTGCTCTGCAAGAGAAAGTTGTGACCCATACTATTAATGTGACCATTGAATATATGGAAAAGAATAATGTACCTGACGAAGTCATTGATTCAAAAATTGCTGAATTAGAAAAACAGGTTGAGGCGATTGGAAAGATAACTTTGGGCCAGATTTTTAAAGGTCTTGCGATTACATTGTTGTTCCAATTTGTGTTTGCATTGTTATTATCTGCGCTTTCAAAAAGAGAAAAGCCTGTATTAGTGCAGCCTACTAAGTAGATTTTTATAAAATAAAGTATAGCGCATAAGGTATTGCTAAGAAAAGTAATACCTTTGTTTGTATTAAAATAGTACATTTTTAGCATGATTAACATTCACATGGATATTTCTGTTGTTGTTCCGTTATTTAACGAAGAAGAATCTTTACCCGAATTGACTGCCTGGATTGACCGGGTAATGACGGCCAATCATTTCTCTTATGAAATTATTCTGGTTGATGATGGGAGTAAAGACAACTCCTGGAAGATCATTGAAGAATTAAAATTGCAAAATGGCAATATTTCGGCCATCAAATTCAGACGTAACTATGGGAAATCCGCTGCATTAAATGTTGGATTTGCGGCAGCTCAGGGCGATGTGGTCATCACAATGGATGCAGATTTGCAGGATAGTCCAGACGAGATCCCGGAACTATATGACCGAATTATGAACAAAGGTGCCGACCTAGTCTCGGGTTGGAAACAAAAACGCTATGATCCATTAACAAAAACAATTCCGACCAAATTATTCAATGGTGTGACGCGGTCCATGTCAGGGATTCATAATTTACATGATTTTAACTGCGGTCTAAAAGCCTATAAAAAAGAAGTAGTAAAGAATATAGAGGTCTATGGCGAGATGCACCGCTATATTCCCGTGATTGCAAAATGGGCCGGATTTACAAATATTCAGGAACAAATTGTTCAACATTATCCGCGTAAATACGGAACAACGAAATTTGGACCGGGACGTTTTGTTAAAGGTTTTTTAGACTTGCTGTCTATATTTTTTGTTGGGAAATTCGCTAAGCGACCAATGCATTTCTTTGGTGTCATGGGCGTGATTAGCTTTTTGGCCGGTTTATTTATCTCCATCTATTTAATCTGTCACAAACTAATGAGTATTGCCAGTGGTACTCCATTTAGGGATATCACTGATCAACCATTATTTTTCTTTGCATTGACAGCGATCATTCTAGGGACCCAATTATTTTTGACAGGATTTTTAGCTGAACTGGTTTCAAGAAGTAGTTCGGAGCGAAATGATTATCAAATTGAAAAAGTCATTTAATTCACTATGCGCATTGTGATTCTGGGCTCTGCTTACCCTCTAAGGGGTGGGGGAATTGCTTCTTTCAACGAACGATTGGCAGCTCACTTCCAAGAATTGGGGCATGAGGTGGATATTTACTCGTTTACTTTGCAGTATCCCAACTTTCTCTTTCCGGGTAAATCCCAATACTCAGATGAGCCGGCTCCTACTGGGCTGAATATTAAGACTAAGGTCAATTCGATCAATCCGCTGAATTGGCTTAGGGTTGGAAGGGAACTTCGGAATGCGCGATACGATCTACTTATCGTTCGTTTTTGGATGCCCTTTTTTGGTCCTTGTTTAGGCACTATTCAACGACAGGTACGAAAAAATAAACATACTAAAATTGTCTGCATTGCGGATAATATCATTCCTCATGAACAAAGATTCGGAGACAAGTTGCTAATCCGGTATTTCTTAAAATCGGTTGATGCCTGCGTTACGATGAGTAAAAGTGTGCTAGCGGAATTAAAAATGCTGAGTCCGCAGATGCCTTCAGTCTATACTCCCCATCCCCTTTATGATAATTATGGGGCTCATTTGAGCAAACCTGAAGCACGTAAATTGCTCCATATTGATCAGAAAGACAAGGTAATTTTATTTTTTGGATTTATCAGACAATATAAAGGTTTGGATATGCTGTTGGAGGCCTTAGCAGATGCGAGGCTCCGGGATTTAAATATCAAACTATTGTTGGCGGGAGAGTTCTACGGCGACCCAGCACCCTATTTTGCGCTTATTAAAAAATATCATTTGGAGGAGTCGATCTATATGCATACCGATTTTATTCCGAATCAAGAGGTTGGTCGTTATTTTTCGGCAGCTGACTGCGTCGTATTGCCCTATCGCAGCGCGACACAAAGTGGTATTACTCAGGTGGCCTATCACTTTGATTTGCCCATGATTGTTAGTAATGTGGGGGGACTACCTGAACTGGTACAAGATGGTTATGTGGGCTATGTTGTAGGCCCCGATGTTGATAGTATCGCGACGGGAATTGCGTCTTTCTATCACCATGATAAAGAGAAACAATTCAGAACAAATATTATTGATGAGAAGAAAAAATATAGTTGGGATACCTTTTGTAATGAACTTCTTAAGCTTATTGATTGATTGATTGATTGA
Organism: Sphingobacterium sp. NGMCC 1.201703; assembly: GCF_047784615.1. NCBI lineage: Bacteria > Pseudomonadati > Bacteroidota > Sphingobacteriia > Sphingobacteriales > Sphingobacteriaceae > Sphingobacterium > Sphingobacterium sp. NGMCC 1.201703. The sequence continues at coordinate 805,235 of NZ_JBLOHD010000001.1, forward strand.
TTGATTGATTGATTGATTGATTGATTGATTGATTGATTTTGGTTAAGAGGGATCATGTATGAAAGTGATTTTATTTGTATATAAAAGCAAATTTATCTAAGTTTGGAATACCGAGGAAGAAATTAAAAAGGAGGAGAGATTTTGTTGCCGTTTACACAGAGTAGTTTAGTAAAGATAGAGGAATTTTTTAAAGAACAAGGCTATAAAGTTAGGTATGAAAAGGGCTCATTTCGTACCGGGGCCTGTATGTTACAGGCAACAAAGGTTGTAGTTGTGAATAAGTTTTCGAATCTGGAGATAAAAATCCAGTCTTTATGGAATATTCTATTGGATGTCGAGATTGATGCAACAACTATTTCAGAAAAACTACTTCCGATTTATGAAGAGGTATTGAAATCAAAAACAGCAGTTTGAGAGTAACATTTTTAGGAACAGGAACATCACAGGGGGTGCCAGTTATTGCGTGCCAATGTCAAGTCTGTCTATCTCAGGACAAACGTGATAAACGGTTGCGTTCTTCCATTCTTGTTGAATATAATAATCACACGCTCGTCATTGATACAGGTCCTGATTTTCGCTATCAGATGCTGCGGGAGAAAGTAATGCACCTTGATGCTGTATTAATGACGCATTCTCATAAAGATCATATAGCCGGTTTGGATGATGTTAGAGCATTTAATTACCAACAGCATTCATCGATCTCGATTTATGGAACAAATGCGCTTCACGAAGCTTTAAAGCGCGAATTTTATTATGCATTTACAGAAATTAAATATCCAGGAGCTCCTCGATTAGATCTTGAGGAAATAAAAGCTGGCGAACCATTGCTCTTGTTTGGGAAGGAGATTATCCCCATTGAAGTGTTGCATTATAAAATGCCCGTGCTTGGATTTCGGATAGACGATTTTGCTTATATTACAGATGCTAAGTTTATTTCAGCAGAATCGAGGAAATTACTGGAAGGTGTTAAAGTTCTTGTGGTCAATGCCTTGCAAAAAGAATCCCATATTTCTCATTTGACATTGCAGGAAGCCATTGAATTTGCGCAAGATATTCAAGCGGAAAAGACCTATTTTACTCATATTGGACATCGGATGGGCTTACATGCTGAAGTCTCAGAAGAATTACCTCCAAACATATATTTAGCGTACGATAGACTGCAGATCAATCTTGACAATTCTATTTAATATAAAACTATAGTCCATTTCTCGTTGTTATACTTATACACAAATAGAACAACTTATTAAATTATAAAGAAATGGGAAATTTATTGTACATCATCGCCGTTATTTTAGTGATCATTTGGGCGATCAGCTTTTTTGGAGGTTATGCAGGAGGGAATATCATTCACATCCTATTGGTGATTGCAATTATCGTCGTGTTATTGCGCGTAATCCGTGGTAACGCCTAATCCATCCACTATTACATTAAATTCAGATAAAAATGGGCAATTTGTAGATCCTGCGGATAGGTGATTTTTATATTTTTGGAATCTCCTTCTACAATAGAAATGCGATTGCCTATTTTTTCGACGACCGATGCATCATCTGTAAATAGGGGATCTTCTTTTTGATTGTAAGCCCTTATTAATAATTCCGCCTGAAAGACCTGTGGAGTCTGGATTAACCAGATCTGGTTCCGGTCGGTTGCATGATTTGAAATCGTGTTGCCAATTCGTATGGATTCGACACTTTTTTGTGCCAATACTATTGCTTGATGTTGATAGGCTCCTCGGAATGCCCTGTTGATTAATGAAGCGGACACGATGGGACGGGCGCCATCATGGACAGCAATATAATCGTTGGTTTCTATTTTAAAATTTTCCTGGATATATTTAATGCCATTCTTTACACTCTGAAAACGAGTACTGCCTCCATACGTTAAATGTACCGCTGTATTATAGTTCAGTTTTGCGCATAATTCCATCCAGAATTTTTCCATTTCTTTGCTGATAACCAAGATGATTTCTGAAATATCTGATGACTTTTGAAAATGGTTGATAGTGTGCATAATTACCGGTAAGCCGTTTAAATCTAGAAATTGCTTTGGTAGATCGCTATTCATACGACTTCCCGTTCCGGCGGCAACGATAATGACAAAATTCATGTGCAGAGATTGAAGGTTATTATTTAAAAAAACGTGGATAGTTTGTTGCTACCCACGTTTCGAGATATCGTTTATCTAAAACTGACTAAATAATCAACATGGCATCGCCATAGCTATAGAATCTATATTTTTCTTTTACAGCAACTTCATAAGCATTCATCACATTTTCATATCCTGCAAATGCTGCAATCATGACCAATAAAGTAGATTCCGGTGTATGGAAATTGGTGACCATTGAATTTGCAATGCTGAAATCGTAAGGTGGATAGATAAATTTACTTGTCCAATCTGAAGCAGCTTTCAAATGATGATCTGCTGAGACAGAGGATTCGATGGCACGCATTGAAGTGGTTCCGACAGCACAAACGCGACGTTTATTATCAATGGCTTTGTTTACTATTTTTGCAGCTTCCTCGGTAATAATAAATTGCTCAGAATCCATCTTATGTTTTGTCAAATCTTCAACTTCCACCGTACGGAAAGTACCAAGACCGACGTGTAATGTCACTTCAGCAAAATCAACGCCTTTAAGCTCCAAACGTTTCATTAATTCGCGTGAGAAGTGAAGACCGGCTGTCGGTGCAGCTACAGCGCCTTCATTTTTTGCATAAATAGTTTGGTAACGGAATTTATCTTCTGGAGTTGCTTTACGTTTGATATATTTAGGAAGCGGTGTTTCTCCCAAAATCTCGATATTACGACGGAATTCTTCATCGGTACCATCGAACAGGAATCGGATTGTACGTCCTCGTGAAGTTGTATTGTCAACTACTTCCGCCACTAACAGGTCATCATCACCGAAGTATAATTTGTTACCGACACGGATTTTACGCGCTGGATCAACCAATACATCCCAAAGACGAAGTTCATTGTTCAATTCGCGTAACAAGAAAACTTCAATCGTAGCTCCAGTTTTTTCTTTATTACCATATAGGCGCGCTGGAAAAACTTTTGTATTGTTTAATATCATGACGTCTTTGTCGTCAAAATAATCCAATACATCTTTGAAAATTTTGTGTTCAATTTTACCAGTATCTTTATGTAGGACCATCAAACGCGATTCGTCACGATTTTCAGAAGGTTCAGAAGCAAGTAGTGATTCTGGTAAGTTGAATTTAAATTGAGATAACTTCATCTTTAATGATATATATTTTAATGTCTGCCTTTCAGTGCATTACAGTGCACCAAATACTAGGTTGCAAAAAGCATACAAAGTTATAACTTTTTTGGGTATCAAAAGGTCTTATTTCCAATTTATAGATATATTTTATTGATTTTGACATTAAATCAAAACTATATTGTATTTTAGAATACAATTATGTTATTCCTTAGATTGATATTGGAAAGTTGTCAGTTTGCGTTTTCTGCATTAAAGGACAATCGTACACGTACCCTGCTTTCCCTGCTGGGCGTGACTATCGGTATTTTTACCATCATAGGCGTATTTTCGGCGGTTGATACCTTACGAAATAATATTGAGGAGTCTGTAAAGAAGATCGGTAGCAAGACCCTTTATATTGAGAAATGGCCTTGGGACGGCGGTCCGAATTATCCCTGGTGGAAATATTTGAATAGACCTGAGCCCACTTATAATAATTATCAGGATTTAAGAAGTCGTATGACAACCGCAGAATATATGGCTTATATGATTAATATCGGTAACACAACGATCAAATATAAGAACAATTCCGCCCAAGGTTCGTCGGTAAATGCGGCTACCTATGAAAACCTTTATATTCAAAATTTAAATATTGTTAACGGTCGGTATTTTGCCGAGAGTGAATCCAGAGGGGGGGCTTTGGTCACCGTTTTGGGTGCTAATATCGCAGAGGGGCTTTTTCCAAATGAGGAACCTGTAGGAAAGTATATTAGTATGTTGGGTAGAAAAATTCAGGTCATCGGTGTTTTAAAAAAAGAAGGTAACGGTGTGCTAATTAATACCTCACCTGATGATACTGCTTTTATTCCATTTGAATTGGCTCGTAATCTTGTCAATTACGACAATTTTTCACCAAGTATTGCGATGGTCATCAAGTCCGGTTATACATTGGCGGAAGCTGAAAGTGAAGCAAAAACCTTGATGCGGTCAATCCGTCGTATTTCTCCGCAACGGGAGGAAAATTTTTCCATTAACCAAACAACAATGATTACAGGGGCATTGGATCAGCTTTTCGGTATTATCAATCTAGCGGGGCTCTCCATTGGTATTTTTTCTATTTTAGTTGGTGGTTTTGGTATTGCGAATATCATGTTTGTGAGTGTCAAAGAGCGTACACATATTATTGGAATCCAAAAAGCATTGGGAGCTAAAAACTTTTTTATTTTGTCGCAGTTTCTCATTGAGTCTATTGTCCTTTGCCTGCTCGGAGGCGGGATCGGTCTTTTTGTTGTCTATTTTCTGGCATTTATTGTTCAATTGGCTACGGGCGTAGCCATTGTTGTCAGTCTAAAGATGGTTATTCTTACAGTATCTCTTTCTACTTTCATTGGACTGATATCCGGAATCGTTCCTGCTTTAATGGCCTCTCGTTTAGATCCTGTCGAAGCAATTCGAAGTAAATAATCTCGTTATGGTAAAAAAGGCTCAAATATCGTTATTGAATGGATTTTGGCTTTTACTTTTTGCCTACAGCTGCATGTTGATGGCAGAAATCACCTGGCGTTACCATAGTTTTGCATTGGATGCAAATTTTCTAATGATTAAACAAACTGAAATAGCGGAGCTTTGGTGGTATAGATATGCTTTCTATGTACATGTCTGTACGGCAATACTCGCCTTACCCGCTGGTTTTACCCAATTTAATTCAGGTCTGCTAAAAAAATACCCGTTATGGCATCGGGCGATCGGTTACGTCTATGTTATTAGTATTTTGGGGTTTGCTGCACCTTCCGGAGTATTGATCGGGGCAGTCGCGAATGGAGGGGTATTTTCAGTCATTTCCTTTGAATTTCTTGCGCTAAGTTGGTTTTATTTTACCATACAGGCTGTTCGCCTGGCAGTTCAAAGGAAGTTTAAAGGGCATCAAGAATTTATGTTACGCAGTTTTGCCCTGACCTGTTCAGCCCTTACATTGCGTTTCTGGAAAGTGATTTTGGTATATCTATTCCAGCCTAATCCGATGGATCTTTATCAGATTATTGCTTGGCTTGGCTGGGTACCGAATTTATTGCTCGTGGAATATATTATTTATCGAAAAAATCGCAATTTAAGAAATCATCATGAACTGTCTGGCTCATAAATGGAATATATTCGTTAGCTTAACACGATAAATTATAGAGATATGAAAAGGAATATCTATTTACTATTGGTGCTTTCTGCCCTAATTGGCTGTAAAGAGCAAGCAAAGAAGACGGCTATTAAGCCCTCGGCACAAGATTCTACTGTTCTTGAACGCGAAGCACATCAGGAACTTTACGGTAATTGGGTAGGGGACTTTCTGATTGATGAAAATTCGCTTGAAGGGGGAGCGGAGTTGCCAACAACAGATTATAGTCCAAAAATAAATCTAACCATCAAAAAAATAACAGATAAAGGAAACGTCTTTGGGCAAAATGTAGTTAAAGGGAACTTGCGTTCTTTGACGGGAAAACTTGAAGGTAATGGAAATGCGATACAGCTTTTATTGGACGAGCCTGGGGATAAAAAATCGGATGGCCGTTTTGAAATAAAATTGAAGGATGATACACTAATCGGAAGTTGGGTAGCCTATGACCAGGGAGTAAAGATTAAGAAAAGGAGTTTCAAATTATTGAAAAAGCAATTTGCCTATAATCCAAATCTGATGTTAAATAATCAAGATGAAGAATATGGAACTCTGGTGGATTGGATCAACGCGAAAAAGCAGGAAGCGACCGACCAAGATGGTGATTCCACCTATACCTATGTAATGGAATATTACCGTTCCGCCTCTCCAGCTGTGTTCAGTATAAATGCTTCGAAACAAAAATTGGAGGAGAAAGACTTGAAAAATCTAAAAAAGTTAGATCTAGAGATTATTCGAAATACGATTTTTGCACGCCATGGCTATGCGTTTACGAAACCCTCTATTCGTCAGTTCTTCGATCCTGTAGATTGGTATGTTCCGGTATCCAAAGACGTTAGTGCGGACCTAAGTCCGTTGGAAAAAGATAATATTGCTCTTCTGACCAGATTTGAGAAATATGCGACAGATAATTACGATACATTTGGAAGGTAACCCACATTTGTTTTTTGATGCATGTTATCTCAAACCGTCACTGCAGATTGGCTATTGGACAGCCGGTGGTCGTGTATATAGCAGGTAAAATTAAACAAGAGCGGGGTGTCCAAAGAAAAATGGACCCCCCGCTCTTGTTATCTCTTATTTGATTCTGTCAGAGCTATATTTGTTGGTTTCGAATAGAAATCGCATTTTTATGAGCCTGTAGGCCCTCCAATTCAGCGAGTATTTCAACTGTAGATCCAATCTGTTGGAGTCCCGTTTCGTTGATATGCTGAAATGTTATTTTCTTTACAAATGAGTCGACGGAAACACCAGAATAGGAGCGAGCATATCCCGATGTCGGTAAGGTGTGGTTGGTTCCAGACGCATAGTCACCGGCGCTTTCCGGAGTAAGGTGGCCTAAGAAGACCGATCCTGCATTGCTGATAAAGCGTATCAGCGATTGCCACTGATCCGTCTCCAGGATCAGATGTTCGGGAGCATATTCGTTTGAAAACTGTAAGGCCTCCTGAAGGTTGCCTACGGTTACTGCATAGGAGTTTTCAATCGCTTTTGAAGCAAGTTCTTTGCGTGGTAAAACCGATAATTGTGCTTCTAGTTGCCTGTTAACAGCATCTACAATAGCTGTGGAAGTGGCAACCAATACCGCTTGACTGTCTACACCATGTTCTGCCTGCGCGAGAAGATCTGCGGCAATAAATGCTGGATTAGCTGTTTCGTCAGCAATAACAAGCACTTCAGAAGGACCTGCAGGCATGTCTATGCTCACGTTGGTTAATCCCTGTATAATTGATTTTGCCTTGGTGACAAATTGGTTGCCCGGGCCAAAGATTTTATCAACTTTAGGAATAGATTGTGTACCAAATGCCATCGCTGCCACCGCCTGAGCCCCACCTACAAGGTAGATCCGCTTAATATTGAGTAATTTCAAACAATAGGCGACAAATCCGTTGATCTTTCCATTGGATTGCGGCGGTGAACAAACCACGATTTCCTTACATCCTGCGATGCGAGCTGGGATACCCAGCATCAATAATGTGCTTGGTAGTACCGCAGAGCCGCCAGGGATATATAAGCCCACTTTTTCAACCGGACGTATTTCCCGCCAGCATTTTACTCCTGGCATTGTCTCGACCGTGCGTTCTCTTTTAAGCTGCGTGCTATGGAATCTGTGAATATTTTGGAAGGCGATTTCTAAAGCGCGCTGCTGGTCACGTTGGATTGTTGCGGCTAATTCATCAATGTCCGCTTCATCCAAAAAAAGTCTGTTCAGCTGTACTTTATCAAATTTTTCGGCATATTCACGCAGGACAATATCGCCTTGCGTCTGTACCTGCTGAATAATATCTTGGACCACTTCTTGAATTGAATTGTTCGGATCTGTATTCCGCGCAACCAATTGTTGCAGTTCCGCTTTTCCTAAAGATTGGTATTCATATTTTTTTAGCATGGTCGTATGAATAGGTCAAGTTTAAAGAATGATTTTTTCAATTGGCATTACAACAATGCCTTGTGCGCCTGCTGCTTTCAATTTGTTGATTTTATCCCAAAAGTCGTCTTCAGTAATAACGGTGTGTACCGCCACCCAGCCTTCTTCGGCCAACGGAACTACAGTGGGACTTTTTACGCCATGTAATAAAGAAGTGATGGCAGGAAGATTCTTTTTCTCCACATTCAATACTACATATTTGGTTTCCTTTGCCAAGAGAACCGATTCTATACGTTGAACCAACTCGGTGAGAATTTCATTTCCTTCAAGCCCTTTTCTACCGACGAGAATAGCCTCAGAATTTTTGACATCGGCAAAGGGTTTTAAACCATTGCTTTTCAAGGTCCCTCCGGTGGATACAATATCACATATGGCATCGCTAAGACCCAGGCCAGGTGAAATTTCGACAGATCCAGATATCAATCGTATATCAGCATTGATTTTGTAATCGTCGAGGAAATTTTTAAGGATATTGGGGTAGGAGGTGGCAATCGCTTTGCCGTTAAGGTCTTTAATATCTTGAATGGAGCTATCTTTCGGTATCGCGAGTTTCAATGTGCATTTCCCGAAGCCTAGCCGTTTGATATATGCTACTTTCGATTCTGTTTCATCGATGATATTTTCGCCTACGATACCAAGATCAGCTATTCCCTGTTCGACATAGCCCGGGATATCATCATCTCTGAGAAACAATATTTCCAAAGGGAAGTTGCCTACCGTAGTAATTAAGGAACTTTTGTAGTTTTCGAAATCCAAACCACAGTTTTTTAGTAATTGAACAGATTTTTCGTTTAACCTACCCGATTTTTGGATAGCAATTTTAAGATTTTTCAACGCTTTATAAATGTTAGCAGTAAATTATTAATAATAAGAAATCAAACAAGAGGGAAGGTATTCTACGTAAGAACACATTAAATTAACATATCGCCACAATGGCGATAATGCAAATGAAAATGATGTACGTAGGTATAGACCATGTTTGTATTAATAACCGAGAGCAAATGTATAGTAAATTAATGGGAAATACAAAAATATCATTTTAAAAAGTTTAAAGAACCGATCTGTGATGATATAAATCATTAAAATTTCTTTCTGTTTTCTATAAAGTTTGAAACATTGACTGGCAACTCTTAGAAATTTACTTATTTTTAAGGAGCGAAGTTTTTAATTTGATTCGCTTATGAAATGAATCCGTTGGAGGAAGTGGTGGTATTACTTGCATTAGCTTTTGCGGATTAAAATAAAATTGGCTAAAAAAGCTGAATATCACATGATAAATAATCTATAGCAGATGAAAAGAGTAGTATTTATATTAATAAGTTGGGTGACATGCATTACTGGTACTGTAATCGCTCAGGAAAAGCCAGCATCCACTTTAGATATTCGTATTTTGGAATCAATAGCTGAAACAAGAACTGAACCTCAGACACAGACTTTTAAAGTGCTGTCTGACATCAACAATTATGTGCAAGTTGCCGTTCCTGTTGGTCTATTAGTTGCCGGTGCTATCAATAACGATAAGGCAATGCGTCAAAATGCACTTTACGTAGCAAGTAGTACGGCTGTGACGGCATTGGTTAATGTCGGAATAAAACATCTGGTCAAGCGGAGTAGGCCCTTTAAAAAATACCCTAATTTTATATCTGTTCGTACGGCTAGCGGTTATTCTTTTCCTTCAGGCCATACTTCATCGGCTTTTGCAACAGCGTCAAGCTTGTCCCGTGCTTACCCCAAATGGTATGTTGTTGCGCCGTCTTTACTTTGGGCGGGAAGTGTTGGTTATTCCAGGATGTATCTTGGGGTGCATTATCCAACGGATGTACTCGCTGGGTCGGTATTGGGGGCTGGGTCGGCCTTTGCATTGGATGGGTTAAAAAAATAATAGAAATTAAATGAATAATTGATGCAAGTAATAAAAATATTGGTTGTTGGTTGTGGTAATATGGGAGCTTCCCATGCAAAAGCTTATCATGACTTAGATGGATTTGAAATTGTTGGTTTGGTCGCTAGGGGAGATAGTAAGCGTAAGCTTAATACGGAGCTAGGCGCTGATTATACACTTTTTGAATCTTACGAAGAGGCATTGGAGCAAACAAAACCCGATGCGGTCTGTATTGCTACTTATCCTGATACACATAAAGATTACGCAATTAAAGCATTCGAATCGGGAGCTCATGTTTTTATCGAGAAACCTCTGGCCGAAGATGTCACATCAGCGAAAGAGGTAGTGAGCGCTGCCATAAAGTATAATAAAAAACTGGTTGTAGGATATATCCTCCGTTATCATCCTTCATGGATGAAATTTATTGAGCTTTCGAAGACTATGGGGAAACCCTTAGTTATGCGGATGAATCTCAATCAACAAAGCCATGGTTACATGTGGAATGTCCATCGCAATCTGATGTCTAGTCTAAGTCCAATAGTTGATTGTGGTGTACATTATATTGATGTGATGTGTCAGATGGTAGGTGTCAAGTCGGTGCGTGTTTCGGCGATAGGCGCCCGGCTTACAGACGATATTCCAGATTGGAACTATAATTATGGCCAGCTTCAATTGCATTTTGAGGATGGTTCTGTAGGTTGGTACGAAGCCGGTTGGGGGCCTATGGTGAGTCAAAATGCCTTTTTTGTAAAAGATGTTTTCGGTCCCAAGGGCTCGGTGTCCATTGTTGCTGACAAAGCAAGCAACGAGGGTAACTCGGATTCGGTGGCGGCGCATACACAAACAGAAAGTCTGCGGGTACACTATGCTGATTTAGATGCGAATAATGAATTTGTTAAAAAAGACGAATGGGTGAATTTGGCCGATGAACCCGATCATCAGGAGTTGTGTAACAGGGAACAACGTTTTTTTCAGCAGGCTATCCTAGAGGATATTGACCTGACATCTTCCATGGAAGATGCAGTCAACAGTTTACGCATAGCGCTTGCTTGTGATGAAGCCGTAAAAACAAAACAAACGATACTATTATAATTTTATTCTAAAAAAGATTTGTATTTTTCCACTTAGTTTTTCAAAAAAAATGAGTGCAAAAACGTAATTAAATAAAAAATATAGCAGAAGGATAGGCTTTTTGGTCTATCTTTTGTTATTTAGATACATATTTATCATTCTTATGAAGAATTTATTCAAAGTAGCGTTATTGTCTGGATTGTCCATTTCTGTGGCACATGGGCAGGATAAACAATGGCAGATGGAATTGGTGTTTAAAGGTGAAATTTCACCCGAAAAATTTGAAAATGAGATTCCTGAATTTGCAAAAGAGTTTTACGAGCCTTTTCTGAAAGGAAAAACGGCCTATAAGAATGTTGAAGTTTTAGCGGACGCCAATTACTCTTCGGCTGTTGTTAATCAGAAAGAACATGCTATTTTGAATAGAAAATTGGCTAAAACATACTCCTTTTCAACAGGAGATGATATTGTAACGGCGGAATCTTATCATCCTTCCTACAAAATTGTCAGCAATAAGCTAAAAGAATCCCAAGTACCTTATGTGTGGATGCAGGATATGGGAGAGATTGAAGATGTGGCTGGAGTGACCTGTAAAAAAGCAAAATTATTTATCAAAAATCAGACGGATTCTGCTGAAGCGACAGTTTGGTATTCAGAGGCAGTTCCCTCATACTACATGACTGCATTTTCATTTGTAAATGATCTCCCCGGGGCGGTGCTTAAATTGTCATTAGGTAAAAATGCAGACCTGGGGTTTGAGACAACAAAAGTGTCCAGCATTTCGGATGGGGAAGGTTTTCAATTACCTCAGGATGTTAAAATTGTGGATATATCAGGTACTGGCGAAGCAGATAAAGGTGAGGATGTCAGTTTATTCGAGGATACTTTTCCGTTGGATAAATCCCTCAAATGGGTAATGGTGAAAGATAGTGAGACGAATGATGAATATTATGGGATCAAAAGTTCGGCCGGCAAAGAGGTCTTGCCGTGTTCACTTTTCTCGTTGGCCTACTTTAATGATCGGATTGCGATCGTTTCAGACAAGGACAATTATTTTTGGTTATTGGATAAGAAAGGGAGTAAAGTGAATAAGGCAGGGTTTGACTGGCTTACTCCGGCAACTGAGCGATTGGCTATTTTCCAAAAAGATGGAAGTTTTGGATTGGTCACGGAGGAGGGTAAGGTGTTGCTTGATAAGAAGGAAAATATAAGTAAATTTTTAAACAATTATCTAATGTTTTCTGAAGATGGGAAAATAGGTTTGTTGGATGAGAACGGGAAAATTGTTATTAATCCTAACCTAATGTTTTTGGATGTGGATAGCGCCGGTAAAGTTTTGGTCCGAGACAAAGAGGGGGAGGAAACCAAAACGCTGGAACTTGATGCATTTATAAAAGAATATATAAAGTAATTTTGATTTATTGGCTAGACCAACGGAAGTCAGCGAAAAAAAAGCATTCATACCATCTCGTGTTGAATGCTTTTTTTATATGGGTTATTTTTATAATCCGGTTAAGGGATATTAAGAAATTTGTGTGTCTGCAGGGAAATGTCCCATTTTGGATTTTCCTTGACATAATCAATGATAGAAGGGGTCATTTCTTTGGATTTGGACCATTCTGGCTGCAGATATAACCTGCAATTTGGTCCAACTAACTGCGCATATTCTTCACCCCAGGCAAAATCGCTCTTGTTGAAAACAATCACTTTAAGTTCACCGGCGGCATCAAGAACATCTTTTCGTGGAGCTTTGAATTTTTTCGGAGACAGACAAATCCAGTCCCATTCTCCGCTTAAGGGGTAGGCACCTGATGTTTCAATAAAAGTTTTTATGCCAGCAGCATGGAGACCTTTTGTGAGGTAATCCAAATTATAGATAAGCGGTTCACCACCCGTGATAACAACTGTTTTAGCTGGATATTTTTTAGCATTTTCAATAATTGAATCTGCTTCTGTCAGTGGATGGATTGACGCATCCCAGCTTTCTTTTACATCGCACCAATGGCACCCCACATCGCAGCCACCTAATCTGATAAAATAAGCAGCAGTCCCGGTGTGGTAACCTTCTCCTTGGATGGTGTAGAATTCTTCCATCAAAGGTAATCGTGTTCCGTCTTCTGGTACTTGATTCGACATAGTTAAAATTTGAGTCTGCAAAGGTAGCAAATATTAATGATATGCTCAATTTGTCCTGTCGATTTCGGTAGAATTGGTGTCATTTTTATAAGGATTGGAAAATGAATGACGATCCTTTTTTGGGGGATCTTGTCTAATATTCTATATGTAGAAAATCAAACTTGCCTATATATGAAAATCAATCTTGTCTATAAAATAAGGACAGAATGTTCAAAAGGGATAAGAGATCGTAAAAAGTCTGTCTATTACCAGAAATTTTGCTAAATTTGTTTCACAATTTATTTATCGAAAACATAAGTGTAATAACATAATTGTACATGTTGTTTTATGTTTTCTATTTTTTAACAATATAAAAATCATAGTTGTAAATGATTAAAATTACACTACCTGATGGTTCCGTAAGAGAATACCAAAAAGGAATCACTGCAGCCGAAATTGCCTTATCTATTTCTGAGGGGCTAGCGAGAAATGTTCTTGCGGCCGAGGTGAATGGTGAAGTATGGGATTCAGCCCGTGCTATTGAAGAAGACTCTAGTGTTAAATTGTTGACCTGGAACGATACAAAAGGAAAATCTACTTTTTGGCATTCTTCGGCCCACTTACTTGCGGAGGCTTTAGAAGCCCTATATCCGGGAATTAAATTTGGCATTGGACCTGCAATTGAAACAGGTTTTTACTACGATGTGGATTTTGGCGACCGTGAATTTTCTTCGGATGACTTTAAGGCAATTGAAGACAAGATGTTGGAACTTGCCAAACGTAAGGAAACTTTTGAACGTAAAGCTGTTTCAAAGTCTGACGCTTTAGCGTATTTCACTGAAAAAGGCGATGAGTATAAACTTGATCTGATCAAGGATCTAGAGGATGGAAAAATTACATTCTATACTCAGGGGGATTTTACAGATTTGTGCCGTGGCCCTCATATTCCAAATACAGGCTTTATCAAAGCTATCAAACTGACTAACGTCGCTGGTGCATATTGGCGAGGTGATGAATCCCGTAAACAGTTGACCCGTATCTATGGGGTAACTTTTCCGAAAGCGTCTGAACTTGCTGAATATTTGAAGTTTATTGAAGAAGCGAAAAAACGTGACCACCGCAAATTAGGTAAAGAGCTGGAGCTTTTTGCATTTTCAGAAAAAGTTGGTGCTGGATTACCTTTATGGTTACCAAAAGGAGCTGCGTTACGTCAAAAGCTGATCGATTTCTTGCAAAAAGCGCAATTGAAATCTGGGTATGAGCCCGTAGTTACTCCGCATATTGGCCACAAACAATTGTATGTGACTTCTGGTCACTATGAAAAATATGGTGCGGATTCCTTTCAACCGATCAAAACGCCTATCGAAGGTGAAGAATTCTTGTTGAAACCGATGAACTGTCCACATCATTGTGAGATCTATAAGGTAAAGCCGCGTTCATATAAAGATCTACCTGTTCGTTTTGCTGAATTCGGTACTGTATATCGTTATGAGCAATCAGGTGAGTTGCATGGATTAACACGGGTACGTGGGTTTACGCAAGACGATGCACACTTGTTCTGTCGTCCGGATCAGGTGAAAGATGAGTTTAAGAAAGTAATAGATCTAGTCCTTTATGTATTTGGAGCATTAGGATTCAATGATTATACTGCGCAGGTATCTTTACGTGATCCTGAAAACCGCACTAAGTACATTGGTACCGATGAAAACTGGGCTTTAGCTGAGTCGGCAATTATTGAAGCTGCGGAAGAAAAAGGATTACCAACGGTGGTGGAATATGGTGAAGCGGCTTTCTATGGCCCTAAATTAGACTTCATGGTGAAGGATGCGCTGGGACGTAAATGGCAGCTAGGTACCATTCAGGTAGACTACAACCTACCTGAACGCTTTGAATTAGAATATACTGGCAGTGATAACATGAAGCATCGTCCAGTTATGATTCACCGTGCACCATTTGGATCTTTGGAACGTTTTGTAGCGGTATTGATCGAGCACTGTGCTGGACAATTTCCGTTATGGCTTGCGCCTGAGCAATTTATCGTCTTGCCAGTGTCAGAAAAATACGAAGAATACGCACAAAATGTTTTGAATTCGCTAAATAATTCCGATATTCGCGGACTGATAGACTTACGTGACGAGAAGGTGGGCAGAAAAATCAGAGACGCCGAAGTGAAAAAGCTTCCTTACATGTTGATTGTAGGGGAAAAAGAGGTGGAAAATGGCACAGTTTCTGTACGTAAACATGGCTCAGTAGAATTAGGATCTATGACTGCTGACGAATTTAGAGATATATTAATTAAGGAAATAACCGTTTAATTTTTAAACATTTGGCATTAAAAAGACCCGGTGGTCCAAGACCACCAATGAGAAAGAAAGAACCAGATCACCGCATTAATGAGTTAATCAAGGTACCTGAAGTACGTTTGGTAGGAGATAATGTGGAACAAGGAGTTTACCCTACACGCAAAGCGTTAGAGTTGGCTGATGAGTTGGAACTTGATTTAGTGGAGATTTCGCCAAATGCTGTACCGCCGGTTTGTAAGATTATCGACTACAGTAAGTTTGTTTACGAACAGAAGAAGAAACAAAAGGAAATCAAAGCTAATGCAAAACAGACTGTTATCAAAGAAATTCGTTTCGGACCTAACTCTGGTGAACATGATTTTGATTTCAAATTGAAACATGCGATTAAGTTTCTTGAAAGTGGTGAGAAAGTGCGTGCGTACGTACACTTCAAAGGCCGTGCTATCGTACACAAAGATCAAGGTGAGATCTTGTTGTTACGCTTCGCTCAGGCACTTGAAGATTACGGTAAGGTAGAACTTTTACCAAAATTGGAAGGTAAACGTATGTTTTTAACAGTAGCTCCAAAGGCTCCTAAAAAATAATAAAAGAATTCTAACAGATTGATATAAAATTTATAAGTATTATGCCAAAAGTTAAAACCAATTCCAGCGCAAAGAAACGTTTCAAATTGACTGGAACAGGTAAAATTGCAAGAAAAAATGCTTTCAAAAGCCACATCTTGACAAAAAAGAGCACAAAACGTAAACGTAACTTAACACAAACAAGTTATGTATCTGATGGCGATATGGGCAACGTAAAACGTATGCTTGCTATCGGTAAATAAGTTTTATTCGATTTTATTTAATAATAATTTTTTAACCGGGTACAGGGTCGTAAGTTCATTGAAATACATGGCACCTTTTACCAAACTAATTTTAAAAATATGCCACGTTCGGTTAACGCAGTAGCTTCAAGAAGAAGACGCAAAAAAATCCTAGGCCTTGCAAAAGGTTACTTTGGATCACGTAGCAAAGTTTATACTATTGCTAAAAATACAGTAGAAAAAGGTTTACAATACGCTTACCGCGATCGTAAAACCAAAAAACGCGAGTTTAGAGCTTTATGGATTCAACGTATCAACGCTGGAGCTCGTCAACACGGAATTTCTTATTCCCAATTGATCGGTAAATTAAATGCTAAAAACATTGGTTTGAATCGTAAGGTTCTAGCTGATTTAGCTTTAAATAACCCAGAAGCTTTCAAAGCAGTTGTAGACGCAGTAAAATAGAGTTTTTTAATCCGCTGTCAATTTGTTAGAGATATTAAAGGAGCCCTTTGGGCTCCTTTTTTGTTAGCCTCTATTGACCTAGTAGACTAGTGTCGTTTTTTGGGGACCATACCTGCACGGGCATTAGGTTTTTCACTCCTTCTATTAGGTGGTATGGTTGTGGCTAATGGGCCAGACTACAACGCTCCCATAAAGGTTGTAGCTGATCAACAAGGGAAAGTTATATCAATTGAGGGGGGAGGAAACACCCGAACTATAGAAGCCAAAGGTGGGGAAACAATCCAAATTGAAGGTGTTAAAAACCACGTTCACTACAAGTCGACTAAAAACAAATCTGGCCAAGCAAAGGCCTCTACCGAGGGTGCTGACAATATGGTTATGAAGGTGAAATGATAAAAAATGACCAATAAAAAAGGGGTTGCATTGCAATACCACTAAAAAGTTAGACACTTTATGGAGGTATTGCAAGACAACCCTTTTATCTTTTAATCCTGAGCTATTAAAGTTTACTCTCTCTCTTTTTCTTTTTCTTCACTACTTTTGGCATTTGCGCCTGTTTCATTTCATATTGTCTTTCAATATATTGAATGATTTCGGATGCAATATCTTTTTTTGTAGCTTTTTCTATTCCCTCCAACCCAGGGGAAGAGTTGACTTCGAGCACCAATGGACCCCTATCCGAGGGGATCATATCCACACCACATACTGTAAGCCCCAATTGGGCTGCAGCAGCAATGGCAGTCTCTCTTTCCGCCTTACTCAAGCGGATGACCTGTGCTGTACCACCCCGGTGTATGTTCGAACGAAATTCACCTTCTTTAGCTGTACGTTTCATTGCCCCCACAACTTTTCCGTCAACGACAAAAGCTCTGATATCGGAGCCTTTTGACTCTTTGATGAATTCCTGTATCAATATATTGTTTCCGAGCCCGTAGAAAGCTTCTATAACAGATGATGCTGCTTTTTTAGTTTCAGCTAAAACAACACCGATCCCTTGGGTGCCTTCCAATAGTTTAATCACCAAGGGGGCGCCACCAACCATACTGATCAGGTCGTCAACATCAGATGCCGTGCGGGCAAACCCCGTAATGGGAAGGCCGATGCCAGCACCGGACAAAATCTGCAAGCATCTCAACTTATCTCTCGATCTGGTAATCGCTTGACTCGGGTTTGCAGAAATCACATCCATTACCTCAAATTGTCTGACAATAGCCGAACCATAAAAAGTGACCGAAGCGCCTATTCGGGGAATAATAGCGTCAATACCACTGAGATCCTGTCCTTTGTAATGAATACTGGGTTTACCTTGTTGAATGCCAACGTAACACTTGCTGTGGTCTATGACAACACATTCATGTCCTCTTTGTTGTGCGGCTTCTACGAGACGACGAGTTGAGTATAAACTCTTTACTGTCGATAATACGGCAATTTTCACGGTTTGTATATTGAATATATTTTTGTGCTAAGATAACAAAATAGCTTTGCTATTTGTTTTTATTTTGACAGGGACTTCAAGGAGAGATTGTCTTTGGAAACGTCGACCAAAAATCTGCGGTATAGAAAATTCTTTCCCAAAAGCATGGGGTAAGTCATTTTGGAGCGGTTTCTAAATGAAATCTTGATACTGAAAACCTGATCATAGAGCTTCGCCGTGGTCCGGATATAATAACGCTTTTCCTCCTGGCCAAAGGAACTTTTAACCAATTTGGTTTTATAAAGCCTTAATTTGAGAATTTTGGTTTCCGCTGTTTCGAAATTGGTAATCAATTCGCAAAAAATCCAATCCTGACCATCTTCATGAACGATTTTATAGGAATTACAATGCAAAACCGAAGAAGCCGCGCCAGTATCGACCTTTGCTTCTATGCCAAATATTCCTAATTCCGGAAGATCCAGGGTTTCTTTCCACCCCACGAAAAGTTTTTCTTTCATTTAAACCAAATGGAATAGATACACCAAGCTCTTCTTTAGTAGAGCTTGGTACATTCCTATTTTATTCGTATATAAATTCTCCAAAAGGAGACGTAATCGTTACTTTTTTAGAGGTAGCTTCTTCCACACGGCCGATAATTTGTGCCGGAACGCCGAAAGATTCTGAGATAGCAATGATGTCCGAAGCAATCGCTTCAGGTACATACAGTTCCATACGGTGCCCCATATTAAACACCTTGTACATCTCTTTCCAGTCTGTATTAGATTCTTTTTGTATCAATTCGAAGAGTGGCGGAATTGGGAAAAGATTGTCTTTAATGATATGCACATCGTCAACGAAATGCAGTACTTTAGTTTGCGCTCCACCTGAACAATGTACCATTCCATCGATTTGAGAACGGTATTTATCCAATATATTTTTAATGATTGGAGCATAGGTACGTGTAGCTGAAAGTACAAGTTTACCTGCAGTTACTTTTTCGCCCGTTTCCACGACGATGTCATTGGTTAAATCCTGACTTCCTGCGAAAACAAGTTCGTATGGAACCGCAGGGTCATATGCCTCCGGATATTTCTCGGCTACCTTTTTGTTAAATACATCATGACGCGCAGAGGTTAGGCCATTGGACCCCATACCACCGTTATAGGATTTCTCATAGGTCGCCTTTCCATTGGATGCCAAACCGACAATTACGTTTCCGCCTTTGATTCTGTGATTTGAAATGACATCCTCGCGCTTCATACGACAAGTCACTGTGCTGTCGACGATTATTGTACGTACGAGATCCCCAACATCAGCAGTTTCCCCGCCAGTTGAATAAATACCGATACCTAAATCACGAAGTTCAGCCAATATTTCTTCTGTACCATTGATGATTTCTGCAATAACTTCTCCTGGAATAAGATTTTTATTTCTTCCAATTGTCGAAGAAAGTAGAATATTATCGGTCGCTCCAACGCAGAGCAAATCGTCGATATTCATAATGATTGCATCTTGTGCAATACCTTTCCATACAGAAATATCTCCTGTTTCTTTCCAATAGACATAAGCTAAGGAAGACTTGGTGCCTGCGCCATCAGCATGCATGATATTGCACCAGTCTTGATCTCCACCCAAAATATCGGGAATGATTTTACAGAATGCTTTGGGAAAAAGACCCTTGTCGATATTTTTTATCGCATTGTGCACATCCTCTTTTCCAGCGGATACACCTCGTTGATTGTATTTTAAATCTGACATCTTAGCGCAAAAATAAACAATAGCGCTGAATTAACGAACCTTAATTATGTAATTTAATCACTTATAAGTATACGCCAATGCGCGATCAGTTTCTCAAGATTTGTTTTAGCGTTAGCTGGACTTGTGCTGGGGAGACATACATAGGTAACGTGATCTATTTTTTCGAAATGCTTTAAATACAAATTGTAGGCCTTTTGTCCGTTAAAAACGACCCTATTGATCGTTGGATTTGCATCAAGGAGGGCTATGATTGGATTCGGACTTTCGTCTTTGATCGCAAGGTCCATACTGCCGGGGCGGGATGCTTCGGCACATACATCCCATAAACCAATGCCATTTTCAAGTAACAGGTTTACTTTTTCGCTATAATCTGTTGCGTGAGGGCGGTTGTATAGCTGTCTCATCACTTTCCAAAAGCGATTTTGTGGATGTGCATAATATTCATTTTGCTCCAACGATCTGTCGCCTGGCAGGGATCCGAGGATAAGCGTTGTGGTATGGGCATTCACGAGTGGTAAAAAGGATTTTTTGAGCATACTCAAAAATAATAATAAAAATTTGAGCTTTGAAATATGAACTTTTTTTTACTATTTTTATGATATTAAAATGATATCAAATATATATTAATAAATTATGGAAAAATTGATTAAACCTATGTCAGGCTATTTAGCCTTATTAATTGCGGTAGCTTCTTTTATAGCTGCCATATTTTCATTTGCCAACGTCGACGAGAGTTCGCTTTATGTAGTACTTGGTGTGGTCTTGATGATCGGAACATTCTTTATCCTGAAAGGATTAATGATTATTAATCCAAATCATTCACGTGTTTTAAATTTCTTTGGCCGATACGTGGGCACTGTTAAAGAGAATGGTTTGTTTTTTGTCAACCCCTTGTACTCTACGATCAAGATCAGTTTACGTTCGGACAACCTGCAAGGGCAGACATTAAAGGTAAACGATAAGATGGGAAATCCAATTGAAATAGGCGCCGTTATCGTATGGCAAGTTGGGGATACGTATAAAGCAGCCTATGATGTCAGTAACTATACTTCTTATGTGCGTACACAGAGCGAAGCAGCTGTACGGCATCTAGCTGGAAGTTTTCCTTACGATAACCTTGAAGATGAAGGTGCGGAGATCACTTTACGTGAAGGCGGCGATACGGTGAATCATATTCTTGAACAGGAGCTTTCCGATCGTCTTGCACCTGCAGGAGTGATTATTAAAGAGGCTAGAATCAGCCATTTAGCTTACGCTTCCGAAATTGCTGGTGCCATGCTACAAAGACAACAGGCTGCCGCAATTGTCGCTGCACGTTCAAAGATTGTAGATGGGGCTGTAGGTATGGTTGAGATGGCACTTAAAAAATTGTCTGAAAAAGATATTGTAGAATTAGACAATGAGAAAAAAGCGGCTATGGTGAGTAATCTGATGGTGGTACTTTGTGGCGAAAAGGCTGCAACTCCAATTGTAAATACTGGTACGCTGTACCAATAAATTGACTAAAATGGCAGATAAAAAGAACTTTATGTTGCGGCTTGACGATCAGATGTACAAGGCATTGGAAAAATGGGCCGCGGATGAGTTTAGGAGTGTCAATGGGCAGATCGAATATCTTTTACATAGAGCGCTGCAAGAAAATAAAAGATTGAGTGTAGAGAAAAAGTCTGCTGATAAAAAATAAAGAATCAGAAACTAAAGATGTACCTTTGGCATCGTCACAAACGAAGTAAAAGGTACATTTTTTTATCATTTTAGTAAATAAGATATGGAGATCAATCCAGTTTATAATTTATTGGTCGTAAGCACAAGTACCATTCATGGTAGTGGGTTTCTCGAATATATTAAAGAAGATTTTGTCAAATTTATCGCGTCAGATGAATTGCTGTTTATTCCATATGCACGGCCATCTGGAATATCTTTTGAAGAGTATACGGCCAAAGTACAGGAAGCTTTAAATGACCAAAATATCAAAGTTGCCGGATTGCATGAGTTTCAGAACAAGAAAAAGGCCATTCAGGAAGCAAAAGCAATTTTTGTGGGTGGCGGTAATACGTTCTTATTGTTAAAGACATTGTACGATTTGGATCTTGTACATCAATTACGTGTACAGATAGGCAAAGGAACACCCTATGTAGGCACCTCCGCCGGATCTAATCTTACAGGATTGACCATTGGCACGACAAATGACATGCCTATCGTTTATCCAGCAAGCTTTGATGCGTTGGCATTCCTCCCTTTTAATATTAACCCCCATTTTTTGGATCCCGACTTAAATTCGACCCATAAAGGAGAAACAAGGGAAACCCGTATACAGGAATTTCATCAATTTAATCCGCAGCCCGTACTTGGATTACGCGAAGGAAGTTGGTTGAGCGTAAATCAAGGAGAAATAAGATTAGAGGGATCGTTGACTGCCCGGTTATTCAGGGCGAATAGTGAAGCCGTTGAGCTTGCGCCCGGATTAATTAATTTTTAAGGTTTTGTGAATTCTACACTCTTTTTGTAACTTAATCATAAAGGAAACAGGGTTAGCAGTCTATCTAAATCACAATAACGGTCTTTCTCTTAAAAAATACTTTTGTAGATGATTGAATATCATACAAAATAAGCTACTTTTGCGCTAAATCCATTAAAATTTTCTTCCAATGGAACAAAATTCAGCATTACACCCAGCCGATATTGCGGAAGAAATATCGCGTCTAAATAAAGGGGAACAACATCAACATTTTATGGACTATCCGCTGGAGGATAGATTGGAGATCTTTTCATTTTTGGAAGTAGATGTCCAATACACATTGATCAAATCAATGACTGAGCAGGAATTGTCTGAGTTGCTGAATAATCTAAAGCCGGATACGCGTAACGAATTGCTGTCTGAACTGCCCGACGATCTGATCAAATATTTGATTAATCTCTTGAACGAGCGTGAAAAACAGATGGCGCTGGAGCTGATTGGATATAAAGAAGACAGCATCGCGCGGCTGATGACCCCCATGTATGTGCAGGTACGTCCCTATTATACAGTTGATGATGTTTTTCGACATATTAAAGTCTTTGGAAGAAAAGCGGAGACACTCAATTTTATCTATGTCGTTGATGAGAAAAATGTATTGATTGACGATTTAAAAATCGGTCAATTGCTTTTGTCCGATGGATCTACCAAGATTTCAGACTTGATCGATTATAATTTTGCGGCGATTAAGGCTTCAACACCCATGGAGGAAGCCTTCGAAATTTTTCAGAAATATGATCGAAGTGCATTGCCTATTGTTACTGAAGCCGGTGTATTGGTTGGGATTGTGACATTTGATGATGTGTTGGACCGTATCGAAGATCGCGATACGGAGGATATACAACGATTTGGGGGTATGGAAGAACTGGATTTGGCCTATACGAAGACTCCTTTACTTCAATTGATCCAAAAACGGGCGGGGTGGCTTATTATTTTGTTTTTCAGTGAGATGCTTACGGCTTCAGCTATGGGCTTTTTTGAAGGGGAACTGGAGAAAGCAGTAGTACTGGCATTATTTGTCCCCCTAATTATTTCCAGTGGTGGGAACTCAGGTTCCCAAGCTGCCTCACTCATCATTCGTGCTATGGCCCTGGGTGAATTGAAACTTAAGGACTGGTGGTATGTGATGAAAAGGGAAGTGTCTTCTGGACTGATTTTGGGCGGAATATTGGGCAGCATTGGCTTTTTAAGAATATTAGCCTGGCATTTCCTCGGTCTGTATGATTACGGCCCTTATTGGATAGCAATAGGCCTTACAGTAGCCGTTTCTTTATTGTTTATAGTTCTTTGGGGAACTTTGTCTGGCTCTTTTATTCCATTTATATTACGTCGGTTTGGTTTGGACCCGGCCACAGCATCGGCGCCTTTTGTGGCTACATTGGTAGACGTCTCAGGCTTGGTCATTTACTTTACCGTTGCAGCGTTCTTTTTGCAAGGTAAATTATTGTAAATCTTCCAGAAAAAATATAAGAAAGGGCATACAACCGTTTACTTTGGTTGTATGCTTTTTTATTTGAGCGGATTGTAGTTATATTGATCGAATTACAGGTTCAATTTTCGATATAATTTTTCCTTAATTCCTCCTTTTTGAGCAATATAGATCCCTTTCTTTCCAGAAAATAGGTAAGCTGCTATACAGGCAATTGCTATGAAAACAATAGGTTGAAAACCGAAAAGTTCACATCCCATAATAATACAGGCCAAAGGGGTATTTGTCGCTCCGGAAAATACGGCAACAAAGCCCATGGCTGCCAACAGTCCTAAGGGGAGTGGGATAATCGTGCTGAGAGCACTTCCAAACGTCGCCCCTATAAAAAATAATGGGGTCACCTCGCCACCTTTGAAACCAGCGGAAAGGGTAAATGTGGTTAGTACCAATTTGAGAAGAAAATCATAGTTATCCGAAGGAGTGTTAAAAGCCTCCTGAATCATTGGGATACCTAAACCGATATATTTCGTGCTTTTTAGTAATACTACAGTAATAACGATTATGATGCCACCGATCACGGGCCGGAGCAAAGGGGATTTGATCTTTTTAAATTGAACACTGAAGAAGTCCCCCGTGAAGGTAAATAACCACGCTACTGCACCGAATAAAATTCCGGCAATCAAGCTGAGACCGATATTGGTTAAAGATAATATAGGTATACTTTCATGTATAGGATAATGAGTGTGTGGAATATCCCATAACTGACAACTAAGGTTTGCTACATAGGCCGTGATAAGACAGGGGAGAATACCAAAATATCTTTTTTTACCAATGAGCAATACTTCCAGGCCAAAAATTGTTCCGGCAAGCGGAGTGCCAAAGACGGCCGCAAAACCCGCTGTAATACCAATGGAAATCAGAATGCGGCGTTCGGTTTTATCAAAATTAAACCAACGGTTGAGCTGATCGGAGACTGCTCCACCAATCTGGACTGCCGTGCCTTCGCGTCCGGCCGATCCGCCAAATAGATGGGTGATTAAGGTTCCAAATAGCACCAGTGGTGCCATAACAAGGGGTATCCTCCGTTGTGGATGAAGGTATTCTTCAATCAGGAGATTGTTTCCCTTACTTGAAGGGTTGCCCCAGCGCTGGTAGCATAAGGCAATAATAAGACCAGCAAGCGGTAATCCGTAGATGATCCAGGAATGGGTTTCCCGATAGGAAGTTACCCAGTTTAGCGAAAAAAGAAAGAATGCACAGATTGAGCCAACAATGAAACCTATTGCGCAACAAGCGATAAACCACTTAAAAAAGAAATGGAAATTAATTTGAATTGGTTGATCTGATATTTTGAAAGCCATAAATCTACTTTATATAAAATTTGTTGTTTTTATACTTAAAGTAGACGTCATCAGCTTATTAGGGCAGTTCAAGGCAGACATCATTGCCATATATTCAGCTAAGTTATAAAAAGCGTATGATAATTGCAAGCCAGCCAAGAATCATCAGTAAACCTCCCAAAGGAGTAATAGGGCCAAGAAATTTTAGATTTTTTTTCCAATGTTCCGCAAAAGAAAGAAAATAAATGCTTCCAGAAAACAATAAGGTGCCCAAAGCAATTAGATAATAGGCTGCTCTTTCAGATTGATGGTCAAAGGGTAGATTTAGCCCAAGAACCAATAAGGTGATCGCCGCATACATTTGATAGCGAACACCAACTTCAAAAGAGTCCAGTTTCTCAGCCGATAATATTTTTTTAAATGCGTGCGCCCCAAATGCACCAAGGATAATGGCTAATGAACCAAAAACGGCTGCAGTAATGATTACAATATTATTCATAAATAGAACTTACTTAATAACTGATTTCGTCATATCAATGTGTAGAATTCCATAATCTGGATAGGGTTCAGAGTTTTGTTTAAATCCAAATTTCTCGTAGAAAGACTTTAAGTGAAATTGCGCGCCGATCTGAATATCCTGCGGACCAAAAGCTTCCAACGTTGCTGCGATAGATTTGTGCATCAGTAATTGACTAAGACCTGTTCCACGGGCTTCCCTCGCAACAATGACACGGCCGATGGATGGTTGTGGGTAAGAAATTCCTGCTGGAACTAAACGGGTATAAGCGATAATATCCCCATCCTGTTCTGCCCAAAGATGTAAGCAGTTGTAATCTTTGTCATCCAGCTCAGGATAAAGACATTCTTGTTCCAATACAAAAACCTCCAGACGTAATTTTAAAATACGGTACAGTTCACGATTCGTAAGTTCTTCAAAATTCTTGAGTTTCCAATTATATTCCATGACGGCTGATAAAGAGAAAAAATGATTTATCAACCCTATATAAGAGCAATTAGGGTTGATAAATCAATGTTATGAAAATGGAGAATTAAGCCAAAAGGCTTTTTACCACTTCAGAGATCGTTTTCCCGTCTGCCTGTCCGGCTAATTTTTGATTGGCAGCACCCATTACTTTTCCCATATCTTTAATGGAAGAAGCGCCGGTTTCAGCAATGATCGCTTTGATAATGGCTTCCACTTCCTCTTTGCTCAATTGTTTTGGAAGGTAAGCTTCGATTACTTTTTCCTCTTCTACCTCAATTTGATAAAGATCTTCACGGTTTTGATTTTTATAGATTTCAGCAGATTCGCGACGTTGTTTTACCAGTTTCTGTAAAACTTTGATTTCAGCTTCTTGATTCAATTCTTCTGCATGGCCTTTCTCTGTTTTAGCAAGGAGAATAGCCGCTTTAATGGCACGTAACCCACGCAATGTTGCTGTATCCTTTGCAATCATTGCCGCTTTAATGTCTTGATTTATTTGCGTTTCTAATGACATGATATTTAAATTATTTTCGATTGACAATCGTGCCTGAAGCTTGTGCTGTTGGCATTATTAATAGATCGTTGATATTAACATGGGCTGGTCTAGTGATGACGAAAAGTATGGTTTCGGCAATGTCAGTTCCGGTCAGGGGCTGTAGACCAGTATATACACTTTTTGCTCTTTCTTTATCTCCGTGGAAGCGAACTTCAGAGAATTCCGTTTCAACCATTCCCGGATCGATGGAAGTTACTTTTATACCTTTGGAAAGCAGGTCGATACGCATTGCTTTTGTAAGCGCATCTACTGCATGTTTGCTCGCGCAGTATACATTGCCATTTGGATAAACTTCTTTGCCTGCAATGGAGCCTAAATTGACAATATGTGCACCATTGGCAGTATCTAGTAACGGAATAACGGCTTTGCTGACATAAAGTAGCCCTTTTACATTGGTGTCGATCATTCTATCCCAGTCTCCAATATCACCATCCTGAATCGGATCCAAACCTTGACTAAGACCAGCGTTATTGATCAATACATGGATTGTTTTCCACTCTTCGGGTAAACCATTGATTTGGTTTTGAACCTGTTCTGAATCTCTGACATCCAATTCAAAGGTATGAATTTTGATGTGTGGATAGATTGAATTTAATTTGTCCTTCAATATATCCAGCCGATTTAGTCTACGCGCACAAAGCAAAAGATTGTAACCTTCCTTCGCCAACACTTCAGCACAGGCTTGACCAATACCTGAACTTGCTCCTGTGATGAAAACTGTCTTTGTCATATTTTTTAACGTGTTGAAATAGTAAATTTCATTGCTGACTGCGATTTCATCTGTTGATGGAACGCAGCCCAAAAGTCCTTGATAGACCTATTTGGTCGCAATATAAATCGTGCAGATACCAAATGTTTGTGGTCTCACAATCGTTTGGTCGAAGCCAGCTCTTTTATTTATTGCGACAAATTTCTGTCCATCGGGAAACTGAGCAACGGATTCCGGTAAATATTCGTAAGCACTGGCATCTTTTGAGAAGAATTTTCCAATGGTCGGAGTTACATATTTGAAATAAAAATTGTAGAGCTGCTTTATCGGAAATTTCCTGGGATTCGAAAATTCCAAAATAACAGCCTTACCGCCAGGTTTCAATACACGGTAGATGTCGGATAATCCTTTTTCCAGATTTTCAAAGTTACGAACACCAAATGCGACCGTAACAGCATCAAAGGTATTGTCTTCAAATTGAAGCCTTTCCGAATCCCCTAATTGTACTTCAAATTGGTTTTCCAGTCCTTTGTTTGCGATTTTCTTTTTAGCCACATCAAGCATGCCTTGAGAGATATCGACTCCAATTATTTTTTTGGGGTTCAATATCTTGATAGATTCCAGTGCAAAATCACCTGTCCCGGTAGCCACATCTAACATGAGCTGAGGCTTAATGGACTTTAGGGAATTAATGGCTTTCTTTCGCCATATAATATCAATCCCCAGGGACATGAAGTGATTTAAGAAATCATAGGAATGGGAAATATTGTTGAACATATCCGCAACCTGTTTTTTCTTGCCATCATTGGCATCTTTATAGGGCTTTAATGTTGAAGAATCGTGCGTCATTTTACAAATATACGATATAAGTATATTTTTAACGCTTAAAATAGGATTTGTTTTTTGATTTAAAGCTGAAGTCTATTTCTCTTCAACAAAGCCATGTTGGAGCGCTGTAATGTTAGAATTAAAGGCAATCATTTTGAATTTCGATGATTTTGGTTATTCACAATGGCCTAAGTTATCCACACTTTTTAATGCATTGATTTTAAGTGCTTATTTTTTATTTTCAACATGTTTTCCACAAGGTGTGTTGAAAAGTGTTGCTGTAAAACTGTGTCCTTCAAAGCGTTTTAACAGTTGTTGCCTGAGGGACTAATTATGCTGTTTGTAATTCAACGTCTCTGTGAATTTTATTTTTTATACATTTGTTATCCCGTCTTAAATTTAAGAGCTGGGAAGCTATATTTCTGATATAATATCATGATGAACGAGAGCAATTTTGAAGCGAATAATACGGATAATAACAAAAGAGGTAGTTATGGTGAGCGCCGGACCAAATTAAACAACATGGTAAGCGGCTTGGGTAAGCTACCGCCCCAGGCAGTAGATCTTGAGGAGGCTGTTTTGGGGGCATTGATGCTTGAAAAAAATGCGCTAAGTGAGATTATTGATATTTTAAAGCCGGAGTCTTTTTATAAAGAATCACATCAGAAAATTTTCGAAGCTATATTCGGCTTATTTCAAAAAACCTCGCCGATCGATATTTTGACAGTTACCTCCGAGTTGCGTAAAATGGGTGCGCTCGAAATGGTAGGGGGGGCTTATTATATTACACAGCTTACAGATCGGGTTGTTTCTGCTGCCAATATTGAGTATCACGCGCGTATTATTTCGCAAAAATATATTCAAAGGGAGCTGATCAAAGTTTCTACTGAAATTATCAATAGCTCTTATGATGAGACATCGGATATTTTCGATCTATTGGACCATGCCGAAAAGAGTTTGTTTGATATCGCACAAAATAACTTGCGAAGAGACTCCCGTAAAATGGATGATATTATGCGTGAGGCTATCTCGAATCTGGAGATGTTGCGCGACCGTACAGATGGTCTTACCGGTGTGCCCTCAGGGTTAACCGCGCTAGACCGTATGACTTCCGGTTGGCAGCCCTCTGATTTAGTGATAATCGCCGCTCGTCCAGCGATGGGTAAAACGGCGTTTGTATTGTCTGTCGCGCGAAATGCAGCCGTAGAACACGGTAAAGCTGTTGCTGTGTTCTCGCTGGAGATGTCCTCTGTTCAGCTGGTTAATCGTCTGATTGCGGGTGAAACCGAAATTGAACAAGAAAAATTGAAAAAAGGAAATCTTGCCGATCACGAATGGCAGCAATTGCATTCACGTATCGGCCGATTGACAGATGCTCCGATTATTATCGATGATACACCGGCACTGAACGTCTTTGAATTTAGAGCAAAATGCCGTCGTCTGAAAGCCCAGTACGATATCCAGATGGTGATCGTCGATTATCTGCAGCTGATGCATGGTAAAGCGGAAGGTAAAGGCGGTGGTAATCGTGAGCAAGAGATCGGTAGTATTTCCCGCGCTTTGAAATCTGTTGCAAAAGAGTTAAATATTCCAGTTTTAGCCCTATCTCAATTGAGTCGTGCGGTGGAATCCAGACCTGGAAATAGTAAGCGACCGATGCTATCGGATTTGCGTGAATCTGGATCTATTGAGCAGGACGCCGATATGGTACTTTTCCTATATAGACCAGAGTACTATGGTTTGACCGAAGATGAAGAGGGACGCCCGACAGCCGGTGTTGGTGAAGTTATTATTGCCAAGCACCGTAATGGTGAAACAGGGATTGTGCCGCTTCGATTTGTTGGTAAATTCGTTAAATTCGTCGATCTTGAAGATGAGTTTTCCGGAATGGGAGGTGCAGATGGCTTTGGAGATGCGCCAACTACATTTTCTGCATCGGCATTGAATCCGTCGCCAAACTTTGGGGATGACTTCGGTGGAGCAGGCTTTAGTGGGGGCATTACGATGCCTTCCCGTATGAATGAT
The DNA here is from genome assembly GCF_047784615.1 of Sphingobacterium sp. NGMCC 1.201703. Taxonomy (NCBI): domain Bacteria; kingdom Pseudomonadati; phylum Bacteroidota; class Sphingobacteriia; order Sphingobacteriales; family Sphingobacteriaceae; genus Sphingobacterium; species Sphingobacterium sp. NGMCC 1.201703. The sequence continues at coordinate 835,232 of NZ_JBLOHD010000001.1, forward strand.
ATGCCCGACGACGCGCCTTTTTAATCTGTAATTTTACATCAATATTCATAATAAAAACGCCGAAATATACTATTTCGGCGTTTTTATTGATCAAAGGTTACTCTTTCTTTGTTGTAGTCTGATGGATAGTTGTATGCTTTCGCTTTAGGCAGCTAGAATTTGTAAGTCACCCCAGCTCCGACGATCTGTCTGATCTGTAAAGCGGAGTTTCTTTTCCCAATTTCTTTTCCTTCTTTAATAATCGGAATGGCTGTATTGTCATCATAGATCATCTGTACACCTGCATTTACAGTGATGAATTTATTGACCTTCATAAAGAGGTTTGCGGTGTAATCAATATCAACATTCTGTGGCTTATCCAAGTAATTTGAATAGAGTTTCAAGATATTTTCAAAGGAAACATTTTCCATAAGGTTTACTTTGTAATAAGCATCAAAAGAGGCGCCAAATTCTGTCCTTACCTTCTTGCCAGGATCAAGTCCATATCGCGTAGAAAGGAGTGTGTCATTAACGAAAACAAATCTTACCGCCGCCGGAGACAAATTAAATCGCAGATTGTCAGATTTCTTATAGGCAAAACCCGGCCCAAAGCTCAAATATGCTGGCGCTAGAAATCGTGAAATACGCTCTTTGGGAGTTTTGGTATAATCAAATCCATCGGCAAATTGTGTGTTAAAGTTCAAGAAAAAGGTATACATCCAATATGCTGAGGCTTTATGTCCAAGTAAGCTGTTCAATACCAATCTGTCATCGTTTTTGCGCCAGTCAGATTCCTTTTGGAAAGTTAAACCATAGGCTGCTAATACTTTGTTGTCCCAGGACCATTTGTCTTTCTTATAATTGAAATCATAATTTAAGGTTAGATTTCCTGAAAATGAATTGACACCCCCTGCAGCCCAATTGGAGAAAGAACTTTGGTTGATCAAAAAAGTGTTTTCACCTTTGATTGTCCATGTTTTGGCGGTATCTGTGGGGACTTCTTGGCTGAAACTTCGAAAGCTAATTAAACTTAAGGCAATAAGAAAGATCGATTTAATTTTTTTCATATTAAATTTGGTTTTTGTGCATATTTTGCGAAAATAAATGTTCTATTACTAAACGAATAATATTGTTTATTGTTTTGTGGCTTTTTGTTTACGTATATTTTAAATAAAATCGGAACTTTGGGGACTTGATTGATACTATGAAAATAACGTTACTTTGTATTGGAAAAACTGATGATAAATATTTGATCGAAGGGATCGATAAATACATCAAAAGACTCAAGTTCTATGTTAATTTTAATATTGTTGTGATACCTGATATTAAAAATAGCAAAAGTCTTTCTGAGGAGCAACAGAAAGATAAAGAGGCCGGGTTGATTTTAAAACAATTGCAGCCACAGGATATGGTAATTCTCTTGGATGAGTTCGGTAAAGAGTTTCGCTCCTTGGATTTTTCTGCTTATTTGGAGAAAATGATGATCAATAGTGTGCAACATATGGTGTTTATTATTGGAGGGCCTTACGGATTTGACCAAAAGATCTATGACCGTGCCTGTTCCAAAATGTCCTTGTCAAAAATGACATTTTCACATCAGATGATCCGTTTATTCTTTACTGAACAACTTTACCGGGCGTTTTCAATTATGAAGGGTGAACCTTATCATCATGAATAATATGGAAAAAAGTCCGTAACTTCATCATGAATAAAAACAGACTTATGAATTTGCCGAACAAACGTGATTATCACTATAAAAGTGACGAAGGAGAGAAAAATAGCCAATTGAACAAATACATCATGATAGCCTGTATCGTTATTGTGATTTTATTGGCAATTTATTTTGCATAATTTGATATCCTCTAATTACGGATTAAGTAAAAGAATAAATCTCTTACTTAATATCCGTATGGAGGATATCAGCAGATGATTTTAGTAAATTTAATTGAAATTGTTGGAAGAGAACGCTTAATTTTTTGGAGAAGGTTGGGAGGTTTTGCGCGTTCTTTTGGGTTCGGTGTTGTTGATAAATCCCCAGTTGGTCATATAGAATGATAGGGGGGTAATTTCTAATAATTTTTTCATTTTTTCTTTTTTTACCATATAATAATTTATTGTTTCGACAACATATCTTCAATAATCAAGCCAAACTTTAGATCATGTCAAATTGCCTTTGATAAATTACTCTTTTGAGATTTAGCGCTGGAGAAATAAAATAGGAGCAGTGGGCCAGAACATCTTCATCGCCTCGTATTCAGCGAGCGGAATTAATTGCAGTATAAGGTTCCTAATCTGAATGCGAGCATGTGAAATTCAAATGTTTGAAATAAATAGCTTGGGTATATCAATACAGCTAAAGAAAAACGGGGCGTATCCTTTGGAACGCCCCAGTGCAGTATCATACTTATTTTTTATCTATTTTATAGAGTCTACCAAGATCGGTAATGGCATATAATGCGCCATCAGACCCCTGTGTAATATCCCTGAATCGCTGACCTTCATTGCCCAATAGTCTTTCTTCACCAACAACCTTGTTATCTTTCAAAATAATTCTGGAAATATGGGTGCTACTTAATCCGCATATAAAGAGGTTGTTTTTCCATTCAGGTATGTTTTGTCCAGTATAAAATGTGATCCCACTAGGAGAAAGTACCGGGTCCCAGTAATAGACTGGTTGCTCAAGTCCCTCTTTTTGCTGTATACCAGCACCGACTTTATCACCTTTGTATTCGATTCCGTAGGTTATGGTTGGCCAACCATAATTGTTACCAGCTTGAATCCGATTGAGTTCGTCTCCACCACGAGGGCCAAATTCAGTCTCCCATAAATCCCCGGTTTCAGGATGGAAAGCAAGCCCTTGCGGATTGCGATGTCCATAACTATAAATCTCTGGTCGTGCATTGGCTTTTCCGACAAACGGATTACCAGATGCAGGCTGCCCATCTTTTGTAATGCGCAAAATCTTCCCTAGCGCAGCATTTAAATCCTGAGCCAAAGGCCTTGTCTCTAAATCGGAACGTTCTCCCGTACTGAAGACAATATTTCCTTCTTTATCAAAAACAATACGTCCGCCATAATGCAGATTGCCTTTATGAGCCGGTGTAGCTTGATAAATGACCTTGGCGTCTTCGATTGATTTATCATCGGCTGAAAGTTTACCTTTGGCAACAGCCGTTAATGTCCCTGCGGGTGTATTGTCCGCAAACACCCAATATACCATACGATTTGAACCAAAATTCGGGTCGAGCCGTAGACCGAGCAATCCACCTTGGCCGCTGGCATTGACAGCGGGTATACCTTTTATCGGTTCGCTTAATTTACCATCGGCAGCCACCATACGCATGTCACCTTCTTTCTCCGTAATCAGTAATCTGCCATCCGGTAGCGCTACAATCCCCCAAGGAGATTTTAATCCTTCAGCGATAACCTTGCCCTCAAAGGCTGTCTTTGTTTTAGCGCCTGCAATTCGAGTCTGTCCGGCAAAAGCAGGTTTGTAATCCGAGTTCGCTTTTTGTGTCTCTACTGGAGGGTAGCTTGTGGTATCCGTAGAGTTAGCTGTGCTATCTGATCCGGCACTTGAGTTCGCATGATTGGAGTTGCAGGCAGTCAAGCCTATCGCTATTGTTAAGAGGCTTATTGTCAGTTTATTCTTCATTATTAATGACTTGTTTTTTTTGGTCTGATTATTAGCTTGAAGATATTAAAAATTAATTGAAATGAGGTTTGATATAATGTAATAAATTTATCGACATCCTGCCACAAACCCACAGTGGGGACGATGGGATACAATTCCATCTTTTTTTGGGGGGTATTTTTAAGGAGAACTAGAGCGTGTTCAGACAGTGATTTAATATCTGTTGTAATTCATTGTCCTTATTGACAAAATAATCGCTTACCTCTAATATTGCATCTGTGCTTAAATTATAGACACATACAGGAATATAATTTGGCTGAGCGGATGTTTCAAAGGTCTTAAAATAGTCCGCACTTTCCTGGAAAGTTGAAAACTCTTTTGACTCACAATGCTGTGTTTCTTGATTGTATGCTATCGTTACAAAATTCTTTTTCATTCTACACTCCTTTACCTGATAACGAAAGGTAAAGCATAAAAGTTTTAAGAATTCGCAGCTTTTTATTTTTAAACACTGATATGACTGGCATCTACATGTTTCCCAAAGAATATTTTTGCTTTGGTTTCAAAATCCCTGGGATCATCTGTGGTATAGAAGGCCAATTGGCCATTTTTTGAACAGCATGCTTCTATTTCTGCATGACGGCTAAGATAGTTTTGCAGACTCTGCGCAACAATAGGCCCTTGCGAGATAATATTGACATTTTTCGGGACATATTTTTCGATGACCGGTAATAGTAAAGGGTAATGTGTGCAGGCTAATACGATAGTATCAATCTGGTCAGATTTCTGTAGCAGCTCATGAAGGTCTTTTTGGACAAAATAATGTGCCCCCTCCGTATTGATCTCATTATTTTCGACGAGCGGAACCCAAAAAGGACAGTCGTGTTGAAAAACTTCAATTTCAGGATTAAATTTATGTATCTCAATCTTATACGATTCAGATTTTACGGTTCCGGTTGTTGCCAGAATACCTATTTTATTTGTTTTCGTGTAATTATGGATAATCTCAGTCGTAGGCCTGATGACTCCAAGTACTTTTTTCCCCGGCGGAAGATCGTTTTGCTGAATTGTTCTTAACGCCTTTGCAGAGGCGGTGTTACAGGCTAGGATAACGAGATTACAGCCTAGGTCAAATAGTTTAAATACGCACTGCTTGGTGTAATTATATACGGTTTCAAATGAGCGTGTACCATAGGGAACGCGTGCATTGTCCCCCAAATAAATATAATCATATTGGGGTAGGAGTTGCTGAATTTCTTTAAATACAGAAAGGCCACCATAGCCTGAATCAAAAATTCCAATGGGACCAGAAGTTAGAGTATTATCCATAACGCAATGCTATAAGTAACATCCACCTATAACATTGCGTTATCAGCTTCAGTTTTATTGAAGCAAAGATGGTTTCTCTTTGTATAATTTCCAAATTAATTCGCCAAATAATGTATTGGTCCAGGCAAACCAATGTCTTGTGAATTTTTTTGGATCGTTTTTATGGAACGATTCATGCATAAATCCCGTTCCACCGTGTGTACTCACCAACGTTTTGATGCAGTTGCGGATTTCTTCATCGTTTGTTGAGGTCTGTGCACGCATAATAATGGACATTGGCCAAATCATATCACGACCGATATGTGGGCCGCCGATCCCTTCAGCTGCGGTACCTTTAAAAAAGAATGGATTCTTATCCGACAATACAAAATTACGGGTACGTTGATATACCTCGTCATTGATGTCCACTGCTCCTAAGTAAGGCAGTGCTAATAAACTGGGTATATTAGCGTCATCCATCATCAGGTGACTTGAATAACCATCTACTTCAAAAGCATATATCCTGCCTAAAGTCGGATGATCGATGATGCCGTATTTATTTACAGCAGCTTCAACTTCATTTGCGAGGGATTCCATTTTCGCCGAAAGCGTTTGTTCGTTTTTGACCTTTTTAAGAATTTCAGCAGCTTGTCTCAAGCTGACAATCGCAAATAGGTTGGAGGGAATTAGGAACGAAAAGATCGTTGAGTCGTCCGAAGGTCTAAAGCTTGAGCAGATCAAGCCTACCGGATTTACAGGATAGCCATAACCGTCTACTTGTAGTGTGTCGGAGCCTCTAGATGTTGTCCGCTCAAATTTATAAGGACCTAAATTATCTTTACGTTGCTGTTCAACAAAAGTTTGGTAGATCTTGTGTTGTGCTTCTAACCACTCTTCATTGAATGGGCTGCTATCATTTGTTTCCTTCCAGTAGTGATAAGCTAATCGGATTGGGTAACATAGTGAGTCGATTTCCCATTTTCGTTCATGAATTCCAGGTTTCATGCTGGTATGATCGCTGAACCATTCCCCTTTTTTTGTTGGATCATTATAAAATGCATTGGCATAAGGGTCAATGTTGATGCATTTACTTTGCTTCTGTATCAATCCTACAATGAGGTTCTGTAGTTTTTTATCTCTTTTCATGAAAGGAAGATAGGGCCATACCTGTGCACTACTATCACGTAACCACATGGCATCGATATCTCCCGTAATAACGTAGGTATAGTTTCTGCCATTTTCAACATAAGGAAACACGGTTGTATCCAACGTATTTGGAAAGCAATTGTTAAATAACCAGGCCAGTTCTCTGTTTTTGACATTTTTTTGAAACTCTATAATGGCATCTTCAATTACTTTACTCGAAAAAAGTCGTTTTTCTTTCGCTGTACGTACAGTAGGAAAAGAATGTTCCTGAGCAAATGAAAATTTGCTTGCAAATGCACCTGCTGTCAATAAGGTTGCATTTTGGATAAATGTTCTGCGTTTCATGCTTATTAGGGCTGATTTTTTGTTATACAAGGTTATTTACAAAGATGCAAGATATAAATATTTTTGAATATAACGAACAGCAAATACGTTTTAGCATCATAAAATTGACTACAGATGTTAATAAAGTCATTTTTATTCGGTTAATTTGCAGTTAGGAATGCATTTTGCTAGAAGAAATAATCTTTGAAATAATTTTATGGGGCTTAATATATCAAAAAAAAATAATTTACTTCGAATTGTGCTGGCAGGCATCGGGGTAGGTGTCTCGTTTGCAGGTTTTGGACAAATTAAAAGTCAGCCTTATTCGTATCACTTTTATCAGAAAATGAACGATGTCGTTTATTCTACTGAAACGAGAATGCATACATCAGCCAAACCCTTTGTCATTAAGGATTCTCTGTTATTGGCCAAATTTGACTCGATTCAATCCAATAAACCAGTTTCCTCATCAAATTGGTTTATGCGTAAGATCTTTAATGAGCATTTGGTTCAAGTGGAGAAAGATGATTATACATTCTATGCGGATTTTTTGCCGGATATGTATATCGGAAAAGACATGCAAGGAGATAAACGTCGTACATGGATGAATGGCAGAGGATTTCAGGTGGGATTGAATGTAGGCAATAAATTTACGTTTAATTCTTCGGCTTTTGAGAGCCAAGCTGTTTTTCCCAAGTATCTTGACGATTATATTGTCGCTAATAAAGTAATTCCTGGTCAGGGAAATACCAAATTTCAGTCTAAAAATAAAATGGACTGGATGTATGCGACAGCAAGTATGACCTATGATGCGCACAAGTATATTCAAGCGACCTTAGCTTACGATAAAAACTTTATTGGGGATGGTTACCGCTCGATGCTGCTTTCTGACTTTTCATCCAATTATGCCCATCTTAAGCTGACCGGTACAATCGGCAATGTGCAGTACACCTCCATCTGGGCCTATATGAATGATCCGACACATCCGAGACAAGATATGACCGGTATCTATCCGATGGAAGGACAAGTAAATAAACGTTTGGGTGACGGTAAGAAATGGGGGGCATTCCAATATTTGGATTGGAATGTGACCAATAAATTATCTGTGGGATTTTTCCAGTCTGTTGTTTGGGCAGCACAGGATGACGCTGGAAAGAGAGGTTTTGACTTTAGTTACATAAGCCCGATTATTTTCATACGTCCTGTTGAAAGTAACAGTCGATCTTCACCGGATAAAATGTTCCTAGGAGCCACTTCAAAATATAAATTACCTTATAACCTGACTGTATATGGTCAGTTTTTATTAGGCGAATTTACGGCCAAGGAATTTTTTGCGGGTAATGGTTACGCCCATAACAAATGGGGGGCACAGTTAGGGGTAAGAGGTTATGATATGTTTGGCGTTAAAAACCTCAACTTCCTTGCGGAGTATAATACGGCTAGACCCTATACCTATGCGCACTTTAAATCTTATTCCAATTACAGTAACAATGCCGAGCCATTGGCACACCCGAAAGGAGCTAACTTTAGAGAGTTGGTCGGTCTCGTAAACTATGCCTGGGACAGATGGGACTTTTCATTACAGGGAATGTATACACAGAATGGATTGGATCTACCTGACGGAACTAATATGGGCGGAAATATCTTTCAATCGTATAACACCATTCCAAATATGTATGGAAACCATATCGCGCAAGGGATAAAAAATAATATCTATTATGCGGATGCGAAAGCAGCGTATGTCCTTAATCCTAAATACAATCTTCGTTTAGAATTGGGTTATATGCAGCGCTATGCGAAAGCACAGTATGATACTCCGGTCGTGAATAAATCAGGTGTGGTTACATTTGGACTTCGTTCAAGCTTTAGAGCAATCTATAATGATTTATAGGAAGTTTTTATATATTTGAAGCACATTACTGAGCTTATCTGAACATCATGATTAATCAGGCCGTACAAAGGAATGTATAATCATGATGTTTCTTGTTTAATGAACCAATTTATATCATTTACAACGTAACGGCAGCAATAGCGTATTGTCTAATAGAAAAATATAGAAAAAATCACTAAATACCGATGAAAAAAATCCTTGTATTAAATGGCCCGAACTTAAATCTTTTAGGGGTTAGAGAAAAGTCAATCTATGGAAGTCAGGATTTTCTGAGTTATTTCGAGGAGTTGAAAAAACGCTTTACAGCAGTTCATTTGGAATATTTTCAGAGCAACTCCGAAGGAATATTAATTGATAAAATTCATGCGGTCGGCTTTGAATACGATGGAATTGTAATGAATGCTGGTGCATATACGCACACTTCCGTTGCAATTGGAGATGCGATTGCAGCGGTTCAGACGCCAGTCATTGAAGTCCATATCAGCAATGTCCATCAACGCGAGGAGTTTAGACATCATTCTTTTCTGGCTAAAAATTGTAAGGGTGTGATCTGTGGTTTTGGATTAGATAGTTATAGACTTGGTATCGAAGCGCTTTTAGTTTAAAAATACAACAGGTATTTGGATATGCTGGGAATTTGTCAAGTGGAGCAGGGGCGATGAAAGTGGGGAATAAATAAGACAATGAAATAAGCGGATTATGCGAAAGCAATAAGGAAGCTAATAATAGGTTATATATAAAGCAAAAGAGCGGGAATTCCCGCTCTTTTGCTTTATATATATTGTCCTCAGATTTTATGCAATAAGATCTCTTATTGCGATTTCATCTGCTTTGATCTGCGCTTTCATTTCTTCAAGTGACCCAAAACGTTCATCATGTCGGATAAAATGAAGGAATTTGACACGGAGTGTCTTCCCATAGATGTCCTGGTCAAAATCAAATAGACTGATTTCAATGGCACGGTTCATTCCGTCGACGGTAGGTCTCGTGCCGATATATCCCATCCCTTTGGCAATAGAAATAGGCTTTTCTTCCTTATATTCGCCTGTAGTGATATTCTGGATATGATCGTAGATATAAACTTCAACCGCATATATCCCATAAGCAGGAATTAACTTATGCGGTTCATGCACTTGTAGATTGGCGGTAGGAAAACCGATTGTCCGGCCAATTTGATCTCCCCTGATGACTGTGCCCGTTAACTCAAACGGATAACCCAAGTATAGATTAGCTGTTTTGATATCGCCTTTAATAAGCGCTTCACGCACACGGGTAGAGGAGACAGCGATATCATTGATATCCTGTTCAGGAATTTCTTCTACACTATAGTCAAATATGGAAGCAAACTGTTCCAGATCGCCCAATGTGCCTTTACGATCTTTTCCGAAATGGTGGTCATATCCGATAACGATTTTCTTTGTACCCAATTTACCTACGAGCACATTGCTGATATATTCTTCAGGAGTTTGATTGGAAAAATCTCGGGAAAAGGGGATAATGATAAGATGGTCAATACCGACCTTACCCAGTTGACTTACTTTTTCCTCAATATCATTTATTAAACGTAAGCTATCATCATCTGGATTAATAATTAATCGCGGATGCGGGAAAAAAGTAAGTAATATGGTTTCACCGTTAATTTTTTGAGCAGCCTCCTTTAAGTGGACTAATATTTTCTGATGACCGATATGGACACCATCAAAAGTACCAATGGTAACTACTGCATTTTCAACGGGGGAGAAATCTTCTAAACTTCTGTAGATTTTCATTTATAGGATTTTTTGCAAAAATAAGATAAAGAATCAATAAACTGTACCGATGGGCTTATTTAATGATTTCCTTATGACGTTTTATTTCGGCGATAAGCTGTTCAAGATTCCAGGCGTTTTCAACATGATAATCACCACTTTTGGTACGTCTCAACGAACTCAAGTGGGATCCGCTATGCAATACTTTTCCAAAGTCGTACGCCAATGATCGGATATAAGTGCCCTTTGAACAAGAAATGCGAAAATACACATTCGGAAGTTCTATCTTCTCGATTTCGAAGCTGTTGATCCGCACCTGACGGGATTTTATTTCGACTTCTTCCCCGCGGCGGGCCTTCTCGTAGACGCGCTCACCATTTATTTTTATGGCCGAGTGCGCTGGCGGAAATTGCTGAATATCGCCTTCGAAAGTCTTTGCAGCATCAAAGATCATTTGTTCGGTAATATGATCGATCGGAAATGTCTCGTCTATTTCGGTTTCCAGGTCATAGGAGGGGGTGGTTCCGCCCAATGTAATTGTTCCTGTATATTCCTTGTCTTCGGCCTGATAAGCGTCGATCTTCTTTGTCAACTTACCTGTGCAGACGATCAGTAATCCCGTTGCTAAGGGGTCCAACGTACCTGCATGGCCAACTTTTAATTTCAATGGTTTCAGTGAGTTTCTGACTTTACCAACAACGTCGAAACTTGTCCATGTCAAAGGTTTATCAATCAACAACATTTCACCATCAGCAAAATTAAACCTTGCTGAGCTTTCACCAACCTCGTTATTTTCCATGAAAAAATTTTAGATAATTTGTAAACTGTGACCAGAAAGAAGTAGTGCCAAAATAATAATTCCAACAACTATTCTATACCATCCGAAAGCCTTAAAGCCATATTTTGTTAAAAACCCAATAAAAGATTTAATGGCAATAATTGCAACAACAAAACCAATTAAGTTACCAACGATAAGAAGATTTAGTTCCTCGCCTGTAAAGGAATTTCCTTCTTTGAAGAATTTTAGAAGTTTAACAGCCGATGCGCCAAACATCATCGGTAAAGCGAGAAAAAATGAAAATTCTGCAGCTGCTTTACGGGTTAATTTTTCAGCCATACCACCGATAATGGTACTTGCAGATCTGGAAGTACCCGGGATTAATGCAAGGCACTGATATACACCGATCATAAAGGCTTGCTTGTAGGAAACGTTGTCCGAATCTTCAACAATAGGCTTATTAAACCATTTGTCCACAAAGAGTAAAACAACGCCACCAATGACCAGCATGATGGCAACCATTAGCGGGCTTTCCAGAAGTGAATCGATGTAATCGTTAAAAAGTAAACCCAGCACCGATGCCGGAATAGCCGCAATCACCAGCTTATAATAAAATGAAAGCGATTTAAAGAAACGCTTATAATATAAAACAAGAACAGATAATATTGTTCCCAGTTGAATGACAATCGTAAATAACTTAACAAAGGCTGAGGGTTGGATACCCATCAACGCCGTTGCTATAATCATATGACCTGTGGAGGAGACAGGCAAAAACTCCGTTAATCCTTCGATAATAGCAAGGATTATAGCTTCAATAATAGACATCTGTTTTTAATAAAGTTATTCTTCAGTTTTCGTTGTTTTGGGACGATATAAAATCGCTACAAAGCCTAAGGCAAAGCCTAGAACAACGACAATAGGTGCTAAGGTAATTTTGGTAAAGCTATAAATATCACTCTCTCCGGACATCAATGCGAAGCCGATAACCACAATAACCAAACTAGCTATGAAAAGCTGATAATTTATTTTGGAAAATACGAAGGAACCTTTATTTACAGATTCAGTTGTTTTCTTTATTTGAGCCATTTTTATCTATATAAATCGTTAGATTGAGCTTTTAAATATTTCGTTACAGCAAAGTAAGTGCTAAGGCCAGAGATTAAAATCCCGATGCAGATAACACCTAGGAAGATGACAGCAAACTCAAACCAGTTGCGTAAAAAGACCAATTCTGGTATCTGTTGTTGCGCTAATTTAAGGGTCAATATCAATAGTAGAATTGCAATCAGTGAACCTAATAAACCATGTATAATGCCGTAGGTGATAAAAGGTTTACGAATAAAATTCTTGGTCGCACCAATTAACTGCATGCTTTTAATTAAGAAACGCTGCGAATAAATGGCCAAACGTATTGTATTATTGATTAAGGCAACAGCAATGATCAATAAGATCACGGCAAATGCCAAAACGATCATCCCAATGATCCGCACGTTTTTATTGACCATATCAATCAGTGATTCCTGATAGACAACCTCTTTTATTTTGTTGTTTTTAGAGATTTTTTCGATGAATGTTTTGATGCTATCAGTATTAGCATAATTTTCCTTCATATAGACATCCAATGATGGTAATAAAGGATTGTGTCCAAGATACTGTACAAAATCTTCGCCTAGATCTTCTTTCAGGTTTTTCGCAGCAATTTCCTTGCTGATATACACCGAGCGAAGGACATAAGGGTCTTTTTCAAGATCTTTTTGCAAAGAAAGCACATCACCTTCACTGGTGCCATCATTTACAATGACATTCAGGACAATGTTTTCTTTAACGTACTTTGAAAGATTTTTAGCGTGCACCAATAGTAAGCCCAACATACCTGTTACCAATAGCACCAGCGCAATACTGATGACCGTGGATACATATACAGACTTTGTTTTTCTTTTTTGTGTGCTTAATTCGTATTCTGACATAATAAGCAAAAATTTATTTGCGAAAGTAACTAATTGAGCGGAAGATTTCGAATTTATCTTGTAATTACTTTGATAAAAATCAATTCGAATTTTGTTTTCTACCTATGTTTAAATAACTTTTCAATACTAGAATTTATTGTTCAAACTACAAAACTTTTATCACATTTCAGTATTAAAATCGTAATTTCGCAAGTCATAAAAATTCCTTACGAACAAAAATGGAGTATAATCACAAATCATTAGAGAAAAAGTGGCAAAAGTTTTGGGCGGATCATCAAACCTATAAAACATCAGATACGCACCAGAAGCCAAAATACTATGTGTTGGATATGTTTCCTTATCCATCTGGGGCGGGACTGCATGTTGGTCATCCACTGGGATACATTGCTTCGGATATCTTTTCACGATATAAACGACTAAAAGGCTTCAACGTTTTGCATCCAATGGGTTATGATTCCTTTGGACTTCCTGCGGAACAATACGCTATCCAAACGGGGCAACATCCTGCGGTTACAACCGAAGCAAATATCAGTCGCTACCGCGAACAGATGGACAACATTGGTTTCTCTTATGACTGGAGTAGAGAAGTCCGTACTTCTGAATCCGACTATTATAAATGGACGCAGTGGATTTTTATGAAATTATTCGATTCCTGGTATAATAAAGAGACGGATAAAGCGGAGTCTATCGACACATTGATTGCGAAATTTTCTACAAGTGGTTCTACAGCTATTCAGGCTGTTTCTGACGAAGACGTGCTGGATTTTACTTCGGAAGAATGGAAAGCTTTTGATGAAGAAAAACAACAACGTGAGTTGTTAAAATATCGTATTGCGTATTTGCGCGAGAGCACGGTCAATTGGTGTGCCGCTTTGGGAACAGTATTGGCCAATGACGAAGTAATTAACGGCGTCTCGGAGCGTGGCGGCTATCCTGTGGAGCAAAAGAAGATGATGCAATGGTCCATGCGCATTACAGCTTATGCCGACCGGCTGTTGAAAGGTTTGGATACCATTGATTGGCCAGAGCCATTGGTTGAAATGCAACGTAACTGGATCGGTAAATCGGTTGGAGCTTCGGTTAAATTCCCCGTTCCGCAACTAGAAACCTCCATTGAAGTTTTTACAACACGTGTGGATACCATTTTTGGCGTTTCATTTATCGTTCTTGCACCTGAACATGAATTGGTGGCATCGTTGACTACCCCTGAGCAAAAAGCGGAAGTAGAGGCTTACATTGACAAGACGGCAAAAAAATCTGAACTAGATCGTATGGCCGATACCAAAACAGTATCGGGAGCCTTCACAGGGGCTTATGCTAAGCACCCTATTTCAGGCCGGGACGTACAGATATGGATTGCAGATTATGTTTTGGCGGGATATGGCACAGGAGCGGTTATGGCTGTACCTAGTGGCGATCAACGTGATTATGTTTTTGCTAAACATTTTAATTTAGAAATTATCCCGATTTCGGATACACAGCAGATTGAAGAAGAAGCTGATCCGAATAAAGATGGAAAATACATCAATTCTGATTTCATCAACGGTATGACCTATCAGGAGGCTGTGCCTGCGCTGATTGCCAAGCTGGAAGAATTGAAATTAGGTAAAGCAAAGATCAACTTCCGCATGCGCGATGCGATTTTTGGCCGTCAACGTTATTGGGGCGAACCTGTTCCAGTCTACTTTAAAAATGGTCTACCATACCTTATTAAAGAAGAAGAACTACCTCTATTATTACCTGAGGTTGATAAATACTTGCCAACAGAGTCTGGGGAACCTCCTTTGGGACGTGCTAAAGACTGGAAATATGAGGATCAGTATGAATATGAGTTGAGTACAATGCCAGGTTGGGCAGGTTCTTCATGGTATTGGTTCAGATACATGGATCCAAAAAATGAGGGTAACTTTGCTTCAAAAGAAGCGGTTGACTACTGGAAAGCCGTTGATTTATACATTGGCGGTTCAGAACATGCTACAGGTCACTTGTTATATTCACGTTTTTGGAATAAGTTTTTAAAAGATCTCGGTTATCATAATGAGGAAGAGCCTTTCCGAAAATTGATCAACCAAGGTATGATTCAAGGGCGTTCGAATTTTGTCTACCGTGTACTTGATGAAGAAGGCAGAGGGACAAATCAATTTGTATCTTATGGATTGCGAAATGAGTACAACACTATCCCGCTGCATGTGGACGTCAATATCGTGTCGAATGACGTATTGGATCTGGAAAAATTCAAAAATTTTAGACCTGATTTTGCAAACGCGGAGTTTGTATTGGAAAACGGTAAATACATCTGTGGCAGTGAGGTGGAAAAAATGTCCAAGTCGAAATTCAATGTCGTTAATCCAGATGATATTATTGAGATGTATGGCGCTGATACCTTACGTCTTTACGAAATGTTTTTGGGGCCGTTGGAGCAAGCCAAGCCTTGGAATACCAATGGTATAGAAGGGGTTTATAAGTTTCTAAAGAAAGTTTGGCGCCTGTTTCACGATGCCGAAGGTAATTTTAATGTATCGGATGAAGAACCCTCAAAAGCGGAGTTCAAGGCTTTGCATAAGATTATCAAGAAAGTGGAGGATGATATTGAACGCTTTTCGTTTAATACTTCGGTTTCCGCTTTTATGATCTGTGTGAATGAATTGACCGATTTGAAATGCAATAAGCGCCAGATATTGGAGCAGCTTGTTATCGTTCTTCAATCGTATGCACCACATATTACGGAGGAGCTATGGAACTTATTAGGGCACGAGGCGGGTACGCTTTCCCAAGCAACTTATCCTACGTTCAAACCGGAATATCTGGTTGAGTCTGAATTTGCATATCCGGTTTCTTTCAATGGCAAAATGAAGTTTAATCTGTCACTAGCACTTGATTTGGATCAACAAACTGTTGAAGAGACGATCAGGGCACACGCAGATGTACAAAGACATCTTGACGGTAAGCCCATTAAGAAGATTATTTTTGTAAAAGGAAAAATAATCAATATCGTCGCTTAGTACATACAACTATTAAAAATAAAAGCCATTTTATCACCAGGATAAAATGGCTTTTTTATGCCAATACGTCCTGAAAAGCAATTGTTTTATCAAAAATTGATTTTGCGTAAGGACAGTTTGGGATAATCTTCGCTTCGTTTTTACGGGCATAATCCACCGCTTCAAGGACGAGTTTTTTGCCGACACTCATCCCTTTATATTCGTCGTAAACCTCCGTGTGGTCTATGGAGAATTCGTTTTCGTTCTGCCATGTATATTCGAGTATTCCGGCTTCGTTATTTTCCACTTCAGCAATGAAATTACCTCTGTCATCTCTTTCGATATTTTTTACTTCCATAGTGTTTTTTTCAAAATAACGTCCAAAAGATATTTTTGTTTTATGAAAACCTTCAATTTTTGTGGTGCTGCGGTATTATAGACGATAGGTCTGTCGCCCAGGGACCACGATTTCTTATAGTTTAGGCAGAGAGAGTTGCTGGGGCTAATGGGGATGTCATGGATTTCTTCTATTTTTTTCGTACCTTTGCAATTATCTCCTTAGAACACCTCGCATTTTTATCTTTTCAACAAAGCTCTAAAGGTCCGAAACCTCCTCGGGAACATTTTATTTTAATCCATATTGAATGAGCAAAAGCCAAATTACATTTAACAAAAAAGAACGAGAAAAAAAGAAATTACTCAAAAAACAACAAAAGATTGAGAAAAAAGAATTCAACAAAACCAACAACGACAAAGGAAAATCTTTGGAAGAATTGTTTGCTTATGTTGATGAGCATGGGAATATCTCAGATAGACCTGCAATCAAATTAAAAGAAGGGGAGAGCCCAAGTATGGCTTCCAATCATCAAGATGACTATTCCTTCGGAAAAGTTGTCCATTACAATACCGATTCCAATTATGGGTTCATCAGAGATAATGAGACGCAACAATCTATTTATTTCAATGATCGACTTGTTGGGCAAAAATTAAACCTGAATCAAAAAGTTAAGTTCAAGTTCAAGAGTGCAAAACAGGGTGCTCAGGTAACTGAAGTTTTGATTGAATATTAATAAACGAAAATTCCGCTTGTGTTAAAAGCGTTGAACGATAAAGCCCTCAAGCACTTCTAAGTAGCGAGAAACTAGATGGAAGCTAATCGAGGGCTTATTTTTTTGTTGTCAACTCACAGAATGGTCTTTGGGGCAGTCTACTCCTTAAATTTTAATCCCTTTTCCATTAATGCCTGACTTAACAGGGGCAAGGAAGCTTTTCCAAGACCATGGAGCTTCAATAGGTCCTTTATCGAGTGCTGAGCCAGCTTTTCAAGTTGATCTATACCATGGTTTAACAGTGCATTTCTAGCGGGGCTACTCAAAAGAGCTAGAAAACCATCTTCAGGTTTCATTTCCTTTTCGCATATTGGACAGGTTGGGCAATCTGTACTCTTATAGAAGCTGTGCCCATTACTACATGTTCTTTTGGTTTTGATTCTTGTCATATGACCTATATCTGCTAATTAATTACAATATCAACACTATTTTTCAATTATAGTTTTTTTGCTATTGAAGGTCTGTTTACCGATAAGATATTCTGTAGTGGCTTTGAGCAGGATTTTTCTGAACGTATATTCTATATTGTTCCAGAACGTATTTTTATCAGTTGTGCTTTAATTTTGGCTGCAAACAATATGATTGGTTCTATCTGAACTTTTTCTGATATAACGGGGCTGATGGAATAAGAAGTAAAATAATCCTCCCATAAAATAAGCGATGACATCATACGGATCTCCCGTATTATAGTCTGTGTAGTTAGGCATCACGTACTCAAACAATAGTGATACGATCGCCGATATAATCCAAATTTGGTATAAAGGATATCCATGCGGTTTTCCTTTATTGAATAGAAAGCTTCCTATGATAGATGCGACATGAGCAATAATAGGAACAAATGCAAAATCCGTAAGCCAATTGTTTAAAAATGGAATAGGGAAATGCTGTAACCGTGTAAATCGAATAAAGAACCAGCATAACCAATAGAAAATAAATAGACCGTCAAAAAGATTCTTTACTAGTGCGCAAACGAAATGGCGATCAACATGGCAATTGCGCCGCATACCATCAAAGTTAAAAACATAAAAAAAGCTGTCTGTTTACCGAATTTCTTCCAAGGGCCATCATTTGGATGGGCTGGAATAAGCGTTTGCTTTAGATCAAGGTATTGATTTTTTAGCCAGTTTCCTTTCTTTTCGCCATTCATATGATCTTCATTTATTATTCATGACACAAAATTAGAACAATTGTTCTAATTTTGTGTCATGAATACGAAAGAAAAAATTATTGATACAGCATTAAGTTTATATAATCAAGAAGGGATACGTACCGTTACCACACGGCAGATTGCGCAGGAAATGGGTATTAGTGCGGGAAATCTACATTATCACTTCAAACATACAGAAGATATTATCTTTACTGTCTTTGAGCAGCTCAGGAACGATTATGACCAAATGATGGTTTTGTTTCAAAAGAAAGATGTGACATTTCAGGATTTATTGCTGGAATTTACCAAGGGATCTTATCAGTTAATCAATAAATATAAGTTTATTTTTGTCAATTTTGTCGAGATCTGTACTTGGATACCTGCTATTGGGGATGCCTACCGGACTCTTGTTGCACGACGTGAGGAACAGTTTATTTCCCTCTTTGAGCACTACTCCAAATTGAGGATGTTTAGACAGGATATACCAATAGCCATTCTGAAGGGTTTTGTACGTCAGATTTTTATTATATCAGATTTCTGGTATTCGAGTTTTGCGGTATTGGGCGGTCGATTTGAATCGGATGCCTTGGAAGACTATCGTCAAACGATAGCGGTTGCTTTTTACCCATACCTCATTTAATTCGATATTATGTCTATGAAAGCGTTAAACTAGGCCGTATCCCTGATCTTAGCCCTTTGTTAAGGTGAAAATGGCTATTTCGGGACGTGCATTAAAGCGGATAGGGATACTATGACCAAGGCCCCTGTTGATATAGAGCGTTCGGTTTCCGGAAACTTTCTTAATGCCCTGATCATAGTTTTTATTCGAGACGGGGATAATGGGAGAACCCCGGAATGGTATCCGAACTTGTCCAGCATGTGTATGTCCGGATAAAATCCAGCCTTCATAGCCGTTCCATACATCCAGATCCGCAACATCGGGGTTGTGGCAGAGGACAAGGCTCGCTTGGTTAGGGTTGTAGTTCTGCATAGTTTTTACAGGGTCAAAGTTTGTTCCCCAATAGTCGTCCATGCCATAGATACGGAGGCCATTTATTTGCAAACTTTCGTTTCTTAAAACGGTAATACGATACTTTGTTAATAATGCAGTGATCGAGTCAGCTGCAGCACCATCCTTAAAAGCCCGTCCGTAGTCATGATTTCCCAAAATGGCCAATGTCTGTAGCTTTCCTTTTGGGGCTAATTGCATGACTTCGTCGAGATCAGCGAGTGGGAGGGTATTGTGGACCAATCGGACAAAATCGCCTGTGTAAACAATAATGTCCGGATGTGTTATACCAACTTTCGCGAAGTTGTTTTTGATAAAATCTTTACTGACATAGTCGCCGATGTGGATATCCGAAATCTGAACCAGCGTTTTCCCTTCAAGGTTTTCGGGAAGGTTTTTTATCGGGAGTTTTAACTGGTCGAATCTGACCCAATGTGGTTCGATCTGCCAGGCATAATAACCAAGCAGTGCAGCGATTAAGGTCAGGGTAATAAAGGCTTTCTTAAAAAAACGTTTCTTCTTCATTGTGTTTTGGCTATCCAGTCCGATTTTGTAATCTGCATATTGAGACCTTTCCAAATTTCATTTCCAATGGAGGTTTCGGATGTGATGCTTTCGTTGATTTCAAATCCCACGCCTTCATAGCATTTTATTGCACTGCTGTTCCATTCGAACACATTTAGGTCTGCTTTATCGTATATATCATCGATAAAAAGGAGTTTCAGCATCGCATTAATGGTTTTCTTACCATAGCCCTTATTTCTTTCCGTATTGTCAGCAATCAATATGCGGGATAGTCGCGGTATACTTCTTTCAAAGTTCAATTCACAATGTCCGATAACGTTGTGCGTTTCTGTACTGACAATTTTATAGGGACGGCGTCTGGGATCGTCAATATACTTTTTTAATTGTTCATCAGTCACTGGAAATGAAAAATATGGACCTGCAAACTGCAGGAGTTCTTCTGGAGATCTGATCCAGGATTTGAAGCGGTCAAAGTCAGCTTCTTCAAATGGAAGCAATGTGATCATAGCCTTCTTGTTCTTGATATTAGATTGGAGGGTTAAATTAGATAATTGTTGGCCGCTTTCCTAAGAAATTCGTGTTTTTTACGAAATTTGTTCCGAATTCACCGATAGTAAGATTTTATGCCAACACTTATCTTAGATACCATTGTAAACGCGCCTATAGCGATTGTTTTTGACCTTGCCCCGCAGTATAGATCTGCACATGTATTCGACTGGTAAGACAAACGAGAAAGCGATAGCAGGTGTGACCAGTGGGCTGATCGAAGCCGGACAGACCGTTCAGTGGCGGGCAAGACATCTGGGGGTATATCAAACGTTGACTGTGCGGATCACAAAAATGGAAAAACCTTATTTTTTCGAAGATAAAATGATACAGGGGGCATTTCAGTCCATGGATCATCAGCATGTTTTTGATGAGCAGTCTGATGGTACCGTGTTGATGCGGGATGTATTTAATTTTAGGGCACCCCTAGGGCTTTTGGGGCGGTTTGCCGAATGGTCTTTCCTGGCAGGTTATATGAGACGCTTTCTCGAAGAACGCAATCATATCATCAAGCTGGTTGCCGAATCCGGAGATTATAGCTGTTATATCGAAGGGTAGGGTGGAGGATACTTTTTACATGCTGGCTGTGGGTAAGGAACTTAATGATTTCTAGAAATTATGCTGAGGTGCGGGTTTTCCTCTAAAAGCTGTTCCTGTAGAAAATCGAATGCACCTCTTTGGTTCATTGTCACCTGATGAATCTTGGAGAATTCATTGTAAAAATAGATGCGAAAACTATTCGGGCCACGGTGGTTCCGTATAATCTTGGTCTCTATACGGTGAATCTGACTGATCGGAATTTTTTTATTTCCAAAAAAAGGAAAAAATACAAGCTCGTGCTCCTGAAAAAGATAAGGAGCAATGCTTGCATAGATACGGACAAGTCTTTGGGTGTATCGTTGATAAATAGCAAGGTCGCGACTATTGAGACAGCGTAGGACAATAATAAATTTCTGATTTTTTGCATAAACAAACCAGCAGAGCCCGCCGAATAGAACTCCGAAATAGACGAACAATGTACTCAAGAGCGGGAGGGACTTGTAAAAAAAAGTCAGTTTATCTGAAGCAGCTGTCCACTTATCCAAGAAAACATAGAAGAAAAAGCCATAGCAAAGAAGAAACATTGCTATAAATAGTCCAATACCTGCATTGCGGATTTTCTTGATTTTTCGTATCTCGGTTTGTAAAAAAGAACTGTGATCAGATGGATAGCTTTCCATATAATAAATGAATAGTGTCTGGATGTAGCAAAGTAGATGAGAGATAATTGATCTCGATCTGCAGAAATAAGCTGTCTTCAGGCGAATAATTATGCATATAATGAATTACATTGTAAGGCAAAGATAAAAAGAAGCGAGACTTTTTGCTTGAATCTGTTTTTTAAAATTCTGTGTTGTCTGGTCTTTATGATTTGAATTGTGTTTTATGGATGTGATTTTTCTGTTTATTTAGATGCTGTTATTATGCTGAAGAATAATTTGTTTTGTCTTTTTTAATTATTTCCTCACTGTTTTTCTATGTGGTAAATCTGCTGGTATTACACATGAAGCGCTTGTAGCGCTTAAAACATATCGTTAACGTAAGGGCGGGGCAATACAAGCTGAGGGGTAACTGTTGATGTTCGCCTATTTTTTAATAGCTATTTGGAGTAGTTCTATTTTTATGCTTTTTAAGACATCTTTTGTTTGCGCTATATCTTGGGTACGCTTGTCGTTCGCAAGAGGCTTGTATCGCTTAAAAATACGGTTATATGAAAGGCGGTTGTAATGTGTGCTGTACCTATCTGCGGCTGATCCTTTGTGCTAAGCAAGCTGATCGGTTTCTATCCGCTTTCTATGGCTTTTAAGACATTATTTCGTTTAAGCTATGTCTTGCTGCTCTTTTGTCCGTAAATGTTTTGTATCGCTTAAAAATGCGGTTAAATAAAGGGTAGCTGTGATGCAGGCTGGGGCGAGCTGCGGATGATCGTTTAGTCCCTTCGTTTGGAAGTTGTGGAAGTTGTTTCGTCTGAAGCAAGCAAGCAGCAAGCAAGCAAGCAAGCAAGCAAGCAAGCAAGCAAGCAAGCAAGCAAGCAAGCAAGCAAGCAAGCAAGCAAGCAAGCAAAGCGCAGTAGAAATATACAGCAGTTGAAAGATGATATTTTTAGATTGACTCGATGTAGGGAAGGTTGTTGTATTGGAGAAAAAGGTGTGGATAAAATTTTATCCAAGCTCTTTTTTAGTTGAAAACCGTAGCTTTTGTCCTGTTTTTTACATTATTTTTTAATTTATGTAATTCTTGTAAAGTATTCTATTTTAAATAATAATATATCTCATATTGTTGATTTTAGTGCTAAAGGATGAAAACTTGTGTCAAAGGCGGTTTTGACCAATAATGCGCATGGTCTATGTGATTTTAACCCATAAGAAATGCGCTTTTGAACCCTGTTATTTTAGCATTTTTTCGCAAATAGACCTACTCATCTACGGACTTATTCTTGATTAACGTATCGTTTACAGCTATTTAATGCAGACGGTATCGGAAGGTAGGTAATCGTGTAAGGGAATTCTTTATAGCTGTTCTTTTTAGGAAGAGACGGCATCATACCTGCTGTAATGGCTATAAGATCAAAAAGAGATAGATTGCTGGTTTATTGGTGTTTTTAATCTGTTTAAATTGCTTTATATCAATATAATTATGGGGTTTATTTGTTTGTTTTGTTTACAATAAGAAATCTCAATAAAGATAGGGCGTGAAAGACTACAGCAGCAACTGGAATCCAGGGAAGGCATCCATAATGGGGTGAAAAATATGCTATTTTGGACTTATGTCGTCCACTTTTGAACAGGGTTTTAGTTGTGCTGATCTGGCGTGATTTTGGATTTTGTCAGCAGGATTTTTCCTTTTATGAGGTCATCATTGAATTGTCCGACAGTCGTTTTTTGAAGCATCTCTGATAGGCTATTGCGAATACTTTTAAACTCATGATGTAGCGGACAGGGATACTGTTCTGAGCAGAACTCCAAGCCCATTCCACAGCCCACAAAAAGGTTCTCCCCATCTATTGCTTTAACCACATCTGATAAGGGTGTATGCATATCGGATGCATCCAGATAGAATCCACCACCGGGTCCTTTCATGGAACGAATAATACCTGCACGGCTTAAATTTTGCAAGATTTTGCCGAGGAAGGCTTCAGGCGAGTGGATATTTTCGGCAATTTCTTTTATGCCGACACGTTTGTTTTCTTGCGAACTCTGTGCGATGAAAAAAACTGCCCGGAGACCATATTCACATGTTTTGGAAAAAATACCCATAATCTTTTCTTGCTTTTCCACAAAGGTACAAAAACAAGAATAGCCATCCGCAAACCATGGAAAATTTACGGATGCCTATCCCAGTTGGCTAATTGAGCTGTAGGGAAGCTGGTCCAAACTCTTCATAATGAATATGCTCGGTCTGGATGCCTTGGCCACTCAGATACTGAAAGTGTTTTTCTATAAAACCTGAAGGGCCGCATATGTAGTAATTGGCTTTTTGAGGCAGATAATCCGGATCGATTTTGGTCAGATCTACCCAGCCTGGGAGATCGTCGCTGTTGCCTTCCTGGACTTCATCGTAAAACGAGAAGCATCTGATATGATCATGTTCTGCCTCAAGTGCCCTGAGTCTACCTTTAAATGCGTGTAAATCGCTATTTCTACAGCCGTGAATCCATGTTACTGTATTTTGTCCTTTTGTCTTGATAAGTTGTTCCAGCATGGCCATCAACGGAGTCTGACCGACTCCGCCACTGATAAAGACATGCGGATGCTTATTCTCGATCAGGTTAAAGGAGCCAGTAGGCGCTGTCAATTCCAGCTGTTTTCCCTCCTGAAAGTATTGATGCAAGTAGTTGCTGACCATTCCTTCCGGTTTTCCCGTTATAGTTTCTTTTTTTACAGAAATACGAAGGTACTCACCATTACTGGCGTCGGATAGGCTGTATTGCCGCGGCTGGTAAAGGTGAAGCTCAGGTAGATACACACGTACACTTACATATTGGCCGGCAGTATGTTTTGGAAGTTGACCACCATCAGTTGGTGCTAAGTAAATTGACTGGATTTCTTCGGTCTCCGAAACGATTTTAACGATGTTAAAAGGTTTCCAGCCTGTCCAGCCACCTTCGTTTTGGACCATTTGGTTGTACATCTCTTTTTCGATACCGATCATCAGGTCGGCTAATTGAAAGTAGGCAACTTTCCAAGCTTCGATAAGCTCATCTGTAGCAGCGTCGCCCAATACTTCCTGGATAGAAGCTAATAGGTGCTTGCCAACAATCTGATAATGTTCAGGACGAATATGGAGACTAGTGTGTTTTTGTCCGATGTGTTTGACGGCGGATAGTAGTACATTGGGATTGTCAATATGCTCTGCATAAGCCAATACAGCGGTAGCCAATGCCGTTTGCTGTTTCGCATTTTGCTGATTCCCCATATTAAATATATGCTTGAGCTCAGGGTTGTGCGTAAACATGCGTTTGTAGAAATGACTGGTTAGCGCAACACCGTGCTCCTTCAAAACGGGTATAGTGCCTTTGATTAGATCTTTCTGTGTTTCGGTAATCATAATAAAATATTTAAATACCTTTTTGTCTTTTATTTTATTAAAAAAAAGGAATGAATGTGATTTTACCTCTTTTAGAGGTTGTTACTACTCCTTGATAGGGTACATTTGCAAATGACTATCGTAAGCAAAAATAGTAAAATTAAATAAAAGACAAAAATATCTTTTATTTAATTTGCCTGCAGGCTCATGTTGATCGTTATTTGGATTTTATTGTTTAAGAATTGCGGAAAGAATATTCAGGATGATGTCACTATTTCCAGGTTTTTAGGTTACGGGCATAAAAAGTCCATTCTGGGGTATTGATTACCTCTTTGTCGATATCGTACCAAGGGCTTAACGCTGGATTGTTCCAATTGTTTAATAGCTGTATTTCCTGCGCCGGCATATAGCTTTGGGCGAGTAGTACAATTGTTTTGCCTTCCTTATTTTTTGCGAGATCAACGACGATAACAGCGTGGCCAATAGGGGAGCCTTTCTGTACGAAAGTGTCTCCGATTTTGACAGTTGTGGACGATTTTACATGAGGAAGCTCATCGTGTAAAGAAGCGGTGTTGGCATAAGCAAAAATATACTCCATATACTTCCAATATTTTGGATACGTATAGTCTCCTTTGGCATAATCCGTATAGGTGCGTGGTTTGCCATCGGAGAGAAAATTGAATTTAATATCCTGATATCTCTTTTGCTGGTAGAGGTAATCTGACCGTAATCGCATGACCGCGTCGGCGCATTGGTGCAGGTCGCGTTTGCCGATATTGAGTTTTATAACGCTATTATAAATGTTGTTTCGGGGCTTAATTTTTCCGTTATAATAACGTACCTCATGATCAATGGGGTGTAAGGGAAGGTTTTCGAGAAAACTACCGAAATCTTTTGACGTGTAGCTGAGCCTTTCAAAACCTGCAGGCAATAAGATTCTCGATTTGACAGTCATTCCCTTTGGATCAATAAACTGTCTCCCGTCAGGATTGCCGGTCTCCACCGTTAGGTCTTTGGATTTCGGTTGGAATACAGCTGAATTAGACTGCCCGCAGCCGCTAAGAGCTTGTAAGGATAGGATGGATAATAGCAGGTATGTTGTTGTCATATCAGAATTTTTATGTCAGTGTTACCGGTCTTACTAAGATAATCAAAATTAGGAAGAGTGTCCAGGTCAAAAAACTGCGGAAATCTACATTAGCCGTCAGCCAATATCGGCGATATCTTGGTGGTGCACCTTTTTCTAAGTAATTTAGATCAGAGAATCTGTTTTCATCGTCAGACAGGACATGATTCGCTTAAAAAAGGAAAATAAGGATGAAAATACTTTCGGCATCCCAGATGAACTGGGTAGATAAACAAACGATGCATGAGGAGGGGATCAGTAGCCTTGAATTGATGGAGCGGGCCGCCGCCGCTGTTTTTGAAGCAATCAAGCAGCAGTATCCAAGCTTGGAGCAGCACTCCTTTTGTATTTTTTGTGGTAAAGGCAATAATGGTGGTGATGGATTGGTACTGGCCAGGCTCCTGGATCAACAGCAAGCTGAGGTCCGCGTCTATTTAATTGATGCGCCGGATTATTCGGCAGATAACTTAGCAAACCAAAATCGCTTGCCTGCTCATCTTATCCAAAAAATCAGTACCAAAACTCAGGTTCATATTCCTGGCGGGGCGATTGTGTTAGATTGTCTATTTGGTTACGGGCTGAAATACCCGCTGAATGAAGACTGGCGGAATCTCATTGCAGCTATTAATGGTTTTAGTGGAGCTGTTTATGCGATAGATATACCTTCAGGTCTTTTAAGTGACGAAACTACACCCAAGGATTCACCCGTGGTGGAGGCAGATCTGGTGTATACGTTTCAGTCCCCTAAATTGGCCCTGTTAATGCCTGAGAATAGATTTCGGGTCAAAGCATTTCATGTATTGGATATTGGGCTGAGCCCAACGGCTTTTGATCAGGTTGATACCCCTTTTCACTATGTCGATTCAGCTTTGCTCAGGTCGTTCTATCGGAAACGAAATAAATTTGATCACAAGGGGACCTTCGGACATAGTTTGATCGTCGGTGGGAGTAAGGGCAAGATGGGTGCTGTGCAATTGGCCTTAAAGGCTGCTTTGCGTTCGGGCTGTGGTTTAGCTTCTGCCTATATACCATCCTGTGGCTACACAAGTATACAGACTGCCATCCCAGAAGCGATGGTACTTACAGATTCCGACGACAATCTAATCTCACGGTTTCCCGATGTGCATAGCTTTCAGTCCATCGGTATAGGTATTGGTATGGGAACAGCCCTAGCTACGATTGATGCTTTTAAGGTGTTTATCACGCAGGGGCTTGATACCCCCTTGGTATTGGATGCGGATGCATTGAATATCTTGGCACATCATCCCGAATTATGGCAGTTCGTTCCGAAACAAAGTATATTGACTCCACATCCTAAAGAATTAAGTCGATTGCTGGGGACTTGGCAGAATGACTTCGAAAAGATGGTTAAGGTGAAGGCCTTTGCAGCTCAATACCAGTTGTACGTTTTGATCAAAGGGGCCAACAGTGCGCTGGTAACACCTGAGGGAGTAATTTATTTCAATAGCACCGGCAACGTCGGAATGGCTACGGGTGGCAGCGGAGATATCTTGACCGGGATATTGACGGCTTTGATTGGTCAGGGCTATTCTTCCCGGGAAGCACTGATTATGGGCGTATACGTTCACGGAAGGGCTGCTGATATTGCGGTACCTTCGATTGGCGTTTATTCCCTATTGCCTTCAGACATTATTAGTTACCTTCCAGCGGCATTTTTAGAACTTGAAATACAGCGATGACAGATTGGTATATCGAACAGGTATTTGCGGCCCGCACCTGGAAGCTCCGGAAGGAAATATTCAGTGCCAAAGGGCAACTGTCGGAGGTTATGCTTGATGGGGATTTTGAAGCGGCTCATTTTGCGGCTTATAGTGGTGACGAGGTTGTTGGCATACTTACCTTACTGTGCTGGGAAGGGGATTATGAGATTCTTTATCTTGCCGTTCACCCCGATTTTAGAAAACAGGGGGCTGGTAGTGCGCTACTTCGTTATGCGTTCCAATTTGTTAAAACAGTTGAAGGTCGTAGTCTCTTTGTTCGGACGACTTCGGAGCATCATCATTTTTGGATACAAAATGGATTTGTCATGATGAAAGAATCGGGTAAACCTGATCGATTTATATCCAAAGTATAAGAGGGCGATATATCCCGGTGATAAATGCACGAATAGGGAATTCTCACGATCGGGCTAGTTCTTGAAATTTCCCTCGTGTGGAATAATAGACTGAGTGGGCATTAACCCAGATTTTTTGAATTGCCTTAGGTTTTTATTGTCTGCAGTGGCATGAGACAATAATGCGAGTCATGTCTGTTGCGCGTGGCGAAGTATCTAAAAACAACGATCATCAGGTACATGATGCCCTTGTTTTGATAGTAGACGACATCTTTTATGCTGCCTAAAGGCTTGTATAATCAATATGGTCCGCTGCTGTAATTGGTCGGATGACGCGACAGGGATTGCCAGCGGCAATAACATCTGCTGGGATATCCTTTGTGACCACCGAACCTGATCCGATCACCGCATTTCTGCCAATACGGACACCGGGGTTAACAACTACCTGACCGCCGATCCATACATTATCTTCAATGACAATGGGGGCCGAAAATTCCCAGCCTTGATTTCTTGTTTCAAAATAAATCGGATGACCAGCGGTGAAAAGGCTGACATTCGGACCAAACAATACGTTTTCACCGATTGTCACTGGAGCTCCATCCAAAATGGTACAGTTGTAATTACTGTAAAAGTTTTCACCTATAGAAATATTGTAACCGTAATCGCAACGAAAGGGTGGCTCCAAAAAGAAACGGGTACCTGTCGTTTTAAAAAGCTTTTGGATGATCTGCTTTCTGAATTTGATCTGTTTCGGTTCGGAGTCATTGAAACGTTTGAGTTCTTCCTTTGCATATTGTCTTTCCTTAAATAGCTGTCCATCCGTATCAATATAAGGGATTCCGGCAATCATTTTCTCCTTCGATGATTTCATTTTGTACCTGTTTTTTGTCTGTGGCAAATATACAGGAAGTTTCCAGATTAAATAAAATACAGGCATTGCAAACAATTTGCGCTTGAGATGCATTTAGATAATGGACACACACATGCTATTTCCGTCGGAAATGGCTTTATTCTAAATAATCATTTTAATGAAAATTGCGTATATAAGTACTTATTTGCCCAAAGAATGTGGAATTGCCACCTTCACTTCAGATCTGCTACATGCAGTAGCTTTGCACAATCAGGACCTGATCCAACATGTTATTGCTGTTGCGGATGACGATTATGCTTATCCGGGGGAGGTGGTTTTTACGATCGATCGACAGCATCAGCTCTCTTATATTGAAGCCGCAGAGTATATCAACAATAATGGTTACGATTGCGTTGTACTCGAGCATGAATATGGTATTTTTGGTGGAAATAGCGGAATATATATTCTTTCGCTGATTAATACGCTTCACATTCCCTTGCTGGTCAATTTACATACCATCCTGGAAAAGCCAAGTGTAGATGAAAAGGCAATCCTAATTGAAATAGTCAAGCGGGCTTCCGTCGTGATCGTAATGAGTAACTATGCGATTACATTGTTGAAATCTGTTTATCGGGTCAATACCACAAAAGTTAGGCTAATCCATCATGGGGTACCCGAATTTCATCTTAGTCAGGAGGAAGCAAAAGAAAAAAAGGGATTGTCAGGAAAAAAGATTTTGCTGACCTTTGGATTTATAGGACGCAATAAAGGTATTGAAACAGTTATTGAGTCCCTTGCAACGGTCGTTAAAAATGAACCTGATCTTATCTATTTGATTGTAGGTAAGACACACCCCAATGTCCTCGCCCATTCGGGGGAGGAATACCGTGAATATCTCAAGAGTTTGGTTGATGCATATCATTTAGAAGATCATGTCCAATTTGTTAATTCCTTTGTAAGCCAGTCTGATCTAGTGACTTATTTATCCGCCTGCGATGTATATGTTACCCCTTATGTGAATGAAGCCCAGATCACAAGCGGTACATTGTCTTACGCGATTGGTGCAGGGGCAGCGGTGGTATCCACTCCATACTGGCATGCAAAAGAGTTGCTGGCCGATGGTCGTGGAGTGCTGGTCGATTTTAAAAATCCCGCATCAATGGCGACCACCTTAGCAGCATTATTTAGTAATCAGGAATATCGTACGACCTTACGGGACAATGCTCGGGCTTTTGGAAAAGAAATGACCTGGAAAAACATCGGCATTCGTTATACCCGGCTTTTGGATAAAATAGTTCCAGCACCTGACGGGTTTAAAGAAAATGGTACCTTTTCAAGGGATGAAATGCCCAAATTCAGCTGGAAACATATTGACCGCCTGACTAACCAGGTCGGAATACTGCAACATGCAACCTATTCATTGCCCAATTACAAGGAAGGCTATTGCCTGGATGACAACGCGCGGGCCCTATTGCTGACTTTATTGGCTCAGACTGACTTTGCAGACAAACGACTTGACCGACGTGTCTCCACTTATCTGAGCTATATCTATTATCATCAGCGCGAAGATGGGCTATTTCATAATTTCATGAGTTTTCAGCATAATTTCCTGGATGAAGTCGGATCGGAAGATTCCTTTGGCCGAACGATCTGGGCGTTGGGTGTGCTTCTTCGGAAAACGAAAATGACGAGTTACTATCAGTTGGGATATGAACTGTTTTTCAGGTCTGTACCAAATTTTAAGCAGCTGCGGTCTAACCGGGCCATCGCCTATACCATACTTGGTATTGCAGAGTATCTGCATCATCAGTCGAACGACGAAGTTATGATCGAACTAATGCGGGAGTTAACTGGAAAGCTGATCAAAGAATATCAGGCGAGCTCAGACGATGGCTGGCAATGGTTTGAGCCAGTATTGGCTTATGACAATGCCATTTTACCCTATGCTTTATTGACTGCCTACCCGTTTCTTAACGATGAAGCCGTGAAACAGTTGGGCCTATTGACCCTGACATTTTTGGAAAGTATTACCATTCAAAATGGCGCCCTTTCCTTAGTTGGAAATCAGGAATGGGCAAAACAGGGAAAACATATCAGTAAATTCGGTCAGCAGCCACTGGATGTTACCGCAATGGTCTTTATGTACCGTGAAGCATTTCGGCTGACTAATAAAAAGGTATATTTTACCCGTATGGTAGCATCCTTTCGCTGGTTTTTAGGCGAAAATGACCTAAAACTAGGGCTTTACGATGAAGAGACCAAAGGATGCTGCGATGGGCTGGAGTCCTATGGGATCAACCGAAATCAGGGTGCGGAAAGCACACTCTGTTTCTATCTCGCCTATATCATTGTTTACCGCGCGTTTATTGATAACGCTCTGGATTCAAAATAGCTAGTAACAGTTCTTCTAGATTGATCGTGGCATAGGTTGAAGCATAGTCAGACATCGCATATGGCAAAATAAGCTGTCCATTATGGACCAATGCTCCGCAGGAATAAATAACATTGGGAACATAGCCCTCCCGTTCCTCATCGTTTGGCGTCATCAAAGGACTGTGTAGACGGCCTATTTCCACATGTGGGTTATTTAGGTCCAAAAGGGCTGCACCGAGGACATACTCCCGCATCGGTCCCACCGCATGGGTCAAAATTAGCCAGCCATATGCGGTTTCTATTGGCGATCCACAATTTCCTATCTGTACAAATTCATACGCATATTCAGGTTGTTGGATGCGTATCGCGGTTTCTTGCCAGACATTGATGTTGTGTGAATAAGCGATATAGTTGTTTTCACCGTCTATCCGGCAGAGCATCGCATATCTTCCATTGATTTTTCGGGGAAAGAGTGCGGCGCCTTTATTGGCAATCTCTCCGTAGATTGGTTTCACTTTAAAGTGATAAAAATCTTTTGTGGTCAGAAGTTTTGGAAGTATGCTAAAACCATCGTAGGCCGTATAGGTCGCATAGTAGATGCTTTCTCCCTTTTCATCTTTGAACTGTACAAAGCGGGCATCTTCAATCCCCCTTTTTTCTGTATCAGCAATGGGAAAGATCACCCGTTCGGAAATAGAGGTGTCCAGTGAAAAAGTCATTTCATAATGCGATGAGGCCAACCATAATGCCTGTTGCAAAAAGGTGATATTTTCCAGATTTTCTTCGCTGTCCTGTCTGACCTCATCAATATAGCGTTTGAGTTCTTCATAGGTAAAGGTAGGGGTTAATTTTTGCTCAAGTTTCGTTTTGACCTCTGTGGGCTCAGCATGGAGCTCATTCATCTTTTTTAAGAATGATTCCTTATGGTAACGATGGTTTTTGACCTGAATAGGTTTGTCCAACAGGTTGCCGATATAATCTATATGAATATTATTGTCCAGGTCAAGGGTGCCGGCCCGAAATACGATGGAGGACACATGTCCTTCACCGGTGGCCCTGAAGCTGAGTATTACCCGTTTTTCCCCCTGAAAGAGTTCGGTCTGATCTGGATGCTCTACGATGGAGGGATTAAACAGGGCTGCCGATTCAATGGAGTACTCCATCGTAAAATATGAACCAATCAATAGCTTGTCCAGTTGACTAAGTTTGTCTTTTGGAAAAGGAACTTTTTCCAATAAATGGCTTACGCGCTCAAAATTGCGTTCGAAAATATTGACAATACTACGATGTCTTTTTGTGTAGCTCCGGAGAATCTGACCAAAAACCTCTTTACGCTCGGATTCGCTCAGCTCCAGCGTGCGTTTGATGATTTTGATCGTACGTTCATCGCCCAGAAAAAAGAACCTTGCCAGTACTCTTTTCTTGTCCGGTTTGAAATAAATGTTTTTTCGCTCTACTTTTACGGGTTTGTACATGTCGGTGTTTTTGATGTTTTACACTGTTGTAAGAACTATCAACAAATGGTTTTTGTTTTTATAAGCATCGGTTAAAGCGAGCATATATTGTAAAAATGGAGTAACTTTGACGGATACAAATTTTTAGATATGGCTGAAAATAGTTTAGATAAATTAGAACCAAAAGCAATTTGGAAAAATTTTGCTGCATTGAATGCTGTTCCACGGGCTTCAAAAAAAGAAGAGCGTGTCATTGCATTTATGGTAGATTTCGGGAAATCCCTGGGCTTAGCAACCAGTGTAGATGAAATTGGTAATGTGTTGATCAAGAAACCGGCAAGTGCGGGAATGGAAGACCGTAAAACGGTTGTCCTGCAATCACATCTGGATATGGTGCACCAAAAGAATAACGACACCGTTTTTGATTTCGACAATGAGGGCATTAAAATGTATGTGGATGGTGACTGGGTAAAAGCCGAAGGAACTACTTTGGGTGCAGATAATGGGCTTGGTGTGGCTACGATCATGTCTATTTTAGAATCGACAACAATTGTTCATCCAGCGATTGAAGCTTTGTTTACCATCGATGAAGAGACTGGAATGACCGGGGCTTTGGGATTAAAAGGAGGGGTGTTGTCCGGCGAGATCCTATTGAACCTTGATACTGAAAATGACAATGAGATAGACGTCGGTTGTGCGGGCGGTATTGATGTTACGGCAACACAATCCTATGTTGCAGAAGCATGTCCTTCAGATACCGTATCTTTTGAACTTACAGTGAAAGGTTTGCATGGCGGACATTCAGGTATGGATATCCATAAGGGCTTTGCAAATGCGAATAAGGTGATGAACCGTCTACTGTTTAAGGCAAATGAGCGCTATGGCCTGCGCATCGCTTCGCTACTGGGTGGAAGCCTTCGTAATGCGATTCCAAGGGAGAGTGTCGCCAAGGTTGTTGTCAGTAAAGATAAATCGCCAGCCTTCGTTGAGGCTTTGACGCAATTAGCGCAGGCGATCAAAACCGAGTTCGCTACGACGGAGCCGCTTATGGAAATCCTGGTGGAGCAAACGGATGCTGTATGGAATTCAGTTGTTCCTGTGTCAGTACAGGAAAATTTAATTAACAGCGTTTATGCGGCATTAAATGGTGTATACCGGGTGAGTGCTGATTTCGAGGACCTGGTTGAAACGTCCAATAATATTGCTAAAGTTGAAGTGGGAGCGCAGCAGATTGCAATCAAATGTTTAACGCGGTCTTCGGTCGAGACCTCCAAATTTGACCTAGCCTATTCGCTACAGGCAGCCTTTGAATTGGGTGGTTTTGATGTCGTATTCTCCGGCAGTTATCCAGGATGGGCACCTAATCCAAATTCTGAAATTTTGGAAGTACTTAAATACATTTATACAAAACAACACGGGGAGGCTCCAGAAGTTGTGGCCTGTCACGCTGGATTGGAATGTGGCATATTAGGTACTAATTACCCTGGCATGGATATGATTTCCTTTGGTCCAACGATATTGGGAGCACATTCACCGGCAGAACGCGCATCGATATCTTCTGTTCAGAAATATTGGCGTTTTGTGCTCGAAATTCTAAAAGAGATTCCACGTAAGTAAGCCGCTGCTCTACTTCGCAGCAAGAGCAGCGTATACTAACAATATACCAGCCCCCAAAGTTTAGCCTATTTTGGGGGTATTTTTATGCTGTTTATTTCCCATTCGCTTTTAGGTTGCTTATT
Organism: Sphingobacterium sp. NGMCC 1.201703; assembly: GCF_047784615.1. Classification (NCBI taxonomy): domain Bacteria; kingdom Pseudomonadati; phylum Bacteroidota; class Sphingobacteriia; order Sphingobacteriales; family Sphingobacteriaceae; genus Sphingobacterium; species Sphingobacterium sp. NGMCC 1.201703. Next base: position 869,506 of record NZ_JBLOHD010000001.1, read on the forward strand.
TCATTATCCGAAAAAGGTTAATAACAACAGGATGTACGCATCTAAAAGAATCAAAAAAACTTACCACATATATTATCGTCATATATCGTTGGATTTTCAATTATTTTTCACTTTCCTTGCAGAAAACGAAAAATAATTGTATTTTCAGAATGAAAAAATGATTTACTAGACCAAAATTTTATTAAACCTCTCTATTGAGGGGTGGACCTAATAGTGATATAATGACCATAATCCTCATTGTAATCAGCATTTGTTTGCTCATCCTATGCATTACTTATTTTAAGATTAATGCATTTCTTTCTTTTTTATTGGTTTCTATTCTCAGCGGGTTATGTTTGGGTATTGCACCGGATCAGTTGGTCGGTACCGTTGAAAAAGGTATTGCTGGAGTTATGGGGAGCCTGACCCTGATTATTGTGCTGGGAGCCATGCTGGGGAAGATAGTAGCTGAAAGTGGTGCTGCTGAAATTATCGCTGCGCAGATGGTTCGCCTAATGGGAGAGAAATATTTGCAATGGGGCCTGATGCTGACAGGTTTTGTGGTGGGGATTCCTTTGTTCTACGGGATCGGTTTTGTCCTGTTGGTACCCCTGATTTTTTCGATCTCTTATAGATACAAACTGCCGGCGGTTTACATTGGGCTACCGATGCTGGCCGCATTATCCGTTACCCATGGGTTTATTCCGCCGCACCCTTCACCTGTTGCATTGGTCGCACTTTTTCATGCGGATATGGGGCTGACACTGATCTATGGCCTCTTGATTGCCATCCCTGCAATTATATTGGGTGGGCCAATCTTTGGCCGTCGCCTGCGGAATATGCTCCCAAGTCAGGAGTCTATTTTTCGGCAGGAAAAAACAGCACACCAACAGGAATATAAACAGCCTACGGTTGGAACCAGTTTGGCCGTTGCACTGTTACCTGTCTTATTGATTATCTTATTTACCCTGATACCTTATCTGTACCATACTGATGATGCCACAGTACAGCGCTGGCTGAAATTTATCGGAAGCCCAACTTTTGTGATGGTCGTTGCGGTGGTCGTCGCTACCTACTTATTGGGATTGAAACTCGGGCGTTCCATGGTCAAAGTCATGTCGATCTATGAGTCGGCGGTCAGGGATATCGCGATGATTCTCCTGATTATAGCCGGATCTGGAGTTTTTAAACAGGTGATGGAAGATAGCGGCGTGAGTTTATTATTGGCCAATACCTTACAGCAACTTCCTATTTCACCCTTGCTGCTGGCATGGTTAATTACAGCGGTCATTAGGGGCTGTGTAGGCTCGGCAACGGTTGCCGCGCTTACAGCAGCGGGCGTATTGTTGCCGATCGTCACAGCGGGTAAGGTGGACCCGAATCTGATGGTATTAGCGATCGGGGCGGGCAGCCTTATGTTTTCTCACGTCAACGATGCTGGCTTTTGGCTTTTTAAGGAGTATTTCGGCCTGAGTGTCAAGGATACATTATTTTCCTGGTCGATCATGGAAGCCATCGTTTCCATTGTCGGACTGCTGGCTGTTTTGCTATTGCAATTAATTTTATATTAGCTATTATATTTTTAAACATTAAAATCATTCACGATGTACAACGCAGATGAACAATTTGAAAAATTAGGTTTGACTTTACCACCGGCCCCAGCTCCAAAAGGTGTTTATAAACCATATGTTATTGATGGTAAGTATCTTTATCTTTCTGGACATGGACCAGTACAGGACGATGCTTCCCTGATTATCGGACGGATTGGTAGTGATATCAGCCCCGAAGAAGGGAAACTTGCGGCTAGACAGGTCGGACTGACGATGCTATCGACGATTAAAACCAATCTGGGATCATTAAATAAAATTAAACGTGTCATTAAGGTATTGGGTATGGTCAATTGTACGTCTGACTTCTTATATCATCCGGGGGTGATCAATGGCTGCAGTGAGTTGTTTGCTGCGGTATGGGGCGAAGAAAATGGAATCGGTACACGCAGCGCAGTTGGTTTCGGCTCTTTACCCGATAATATCCCTGTCGAAATCGAAGCGCTGTTCGAGCTATATTAATTTAATGCGCTGATCATGGAAACTTGGTATCGTGTACATAATGTTGATCAGGTAGATACACCGGCCTTGCTCGTGTACCCTGATCGTATTGTTCGGAATATAGACCGTGCACTGAAGTTCGTGGGCGGTCGGGTGGATCGTTTGCGGCCCCATATCAAAACGAATAAATGCAAAGAGGTCTGTCAGTTATTGCTGCAACGCGGGATCGGCAAATTCAAATGTGCTACGATTGCCGAAGCAGAATTGTTGGGTATAGCAGGAGCAAAGGATGTGCTATTGGCTTATCAGCCTGTTGGGCCTAAGATTGATCGCTTGATACGCCTGATCGAAGCATTTCCCGATACCCATTATGCCTGTCTGGTCGATAATACAGATGCTGCATTACAGCTATCAGCACGAGGGATGCAAAAAGGGCGACCTATCGCAGTTTATATCGATGTGAACGTTGGTATGGGGCGTACCGGAGCGTCGATTGAACAGATAGAGCGCCTGGTCTTAGACATTCAGCTATTGGATGGAATTCAACTGGTCGGTGTGCACGGCTACGATGGTCATATCCACGATAAAGATTACAACCTACGTGAGCAACAGAGTCAAAAGGCTTACAGTGTGCTCGAAACGGCTTATGCCATGGCGCAGGTTTCTACGACCACCCCATTAACAAAGGTGATCGGCGGATCGCCAAGTTTTCCGTTTCATGCCGAGCGTAGCGATGTAGAATGCAGTCCGGGGACGTTCGTGTTTTGGGATTTTGGTTACGCAGAAAATTATGCCGAACAGGACTTTTTAGTTGCCCCTGTGTTGCTGACACGTATTGTTTCCATTGTAGATCACAAACATCTCTGCCTGGATCTTGGCTACAAGTCTGTTGCCAGCGAATCGCCGCAGCCCCGAGTCAAATTTTTTGATCAGCGGATCGGTGAGATCAAAATGCAGAGTGAAGAACATTTGGTCGTTGAAGTCAGGGACAGTACCGACTTTAAGATAGGCGATGCGTTGTACTGTGTGCCGCGGCATATCTGCCCTACAGTCGCCTGTTACGACGAATTGCAGGTCGTCAACAATGGCATTGCGGATCAGGTTTGGAAAGTACTTGCACGAGGTAAAAAGATAAATTATTGATATGTACGAAATTGAAATGCCTTTTGTGGTTGATGCTCACTTAGACTTGAGTATGAATGCCATGGAGTGGAATAGGGATCTCCGGCTACCCATTCAGGAATTAAACCGAAGGGAGCAGGGGATGGAAGATAAGCCCGACCGGGCAAAAGCTACGGTTACTTTTGAAGAGCTACGTAAAGGGAATATCGGTATCGTTGTCGCCACACAGATCGCACGGTTTGTCCGTCCGGACAGCGCTTTGCCGGGCTGGTACTCGGCAGAGCAGGCCTGGGCGCAGACACAGGGGCAATTGGCCTGGTATAAAGCCATGGAAGCTGACGGACACATGAAAATGATTAAAACAAAGAGCGATTTGGATCAACATCGTGCTTTGTGGTCCCAGGGAACTGATCATTCAAAAAAGCCCATCGGTTATCTGCTGAGCCTGGAAGGTGCCGACTCCCTGGTGGATATCAGTCATGTAGAAGTTGCCTACAATTACGGTTTGCGGGCGATCGGCCCGGCACATTATGGGCCTGGAAGATATGCCAATGGAACCGATTCCTCCGGTAAATTGAATGAACAGGGGATACAGTTATTGCAGGAAATGGAACGGCTGGGGATGATCCTGGATGCAACACATCTTAATGACGATGCTTTTTGGGATGCGATGGGACGATACAATGGCGCAATCTGGGCCAGCCACAACAATTGTCGCAAATTTGTGGATCACAACCGACAGTTTAGTGATGATATGATCAAGACGCTGGTGGAGAAGGAGGCCGTTATCGGTGTTGCTTTAGATGCCTGGATGATGATACCCAACTGGGTACGTGGTCTGTCTGATCCTAAATCCAGCAATTGTTCGATGGAAATCATGGCCGATAATATCGACCATATCTGTCAACTGGCGGGCAATGTCAATCATGTTGGGGTGGGGAGTGATCTGGATGGGGCCTTTGGTCGGGAACAATGTCCTTACGATCTGGAGACCATCGCTGATATCCAAAAGGTTTTTGGAATATTGCAACGACGCGGATATAGCAGGGCTGATCTTGAAAAGATCGCCAGTCAAAACTGGCTGAATTTTATGCGGGAGGCCTTGCCCGAATAGCTGGACGCCTTGTCTGGATAGTGGAATATCTTAATCAGAATAGTAAAAAAACTTACTAGGCTAATTGCAGTTCCGGATGCCGATCGGTCTATCGGGATGCCTGGAATCGTAATACGATCTTTGTCTTTGCTGATCAAGGTCATGATCGTTAACAAACATGATCATTGAAAACACAGATTTAAACCTTTCAGGGGTAGATCGTCCTTTGGGAATTCGCTTTAAGCTTAATCATTGCGGATAGATCAAATCAGATTAAAAGTAAGCAGATCGTTACAAGTAGTCCGCTTTCCCGATAACGATGTCGGTTAAATAAATGATATATTCGTAAACAGAAACAATTCTAAACCGCTATGACGTTTACTTTACGCTTCCAATTATCCTTGATGATGTTTTTGGAGTATTTTATCAAAGGAGCTTGGTTTGTCACTTTGGGTACCTATCTGATCAAATCCCTGAATGCATCGGGGATGGAGGTAGCCAATATTTTTTCTACGCAGTCCCTGGGCGCGGTATTTGCGCCTTTTTTTGTCGGCTTTGTCGCGGATCGCTATTTTAATGCAGAACGTGTGCTCTCGGTTTTGCATCTGCTCGGCGCCGCTTTACTTTATGGAATGTCCCAGGCTCCTGATGCCAGTCATTTTTACCCTTATGTCTTTGTGTATTTTATGGCCTATATGTCATCACTTTCCCTTTCCAATGGTATTGCTTTCCGCCATATCGGGGATGCCAAAAAGTATTTTCCGGGGGTAAGGGTATGGGGAACAATCGGTTGGATCTGTTCGGGGCTTGTGATCAGCTACCTGTTCCGTTGGGATAGTCCTGAGGCCATCGGCCAAGGAGCCCTACACAATACCTTTATTATGGGAGCGGTCTGTTCCGTTTTTTTGGCATTGTTCAGCTTATTTCTTCCCAAAACTCCACCGCAGATACGTGCTAAGGACGAGAAGTTTGATTTCGGGAAAGCCATCGGTTTAGATGCCTTGGGGCTATTAAGGCAAAAGAGTTTCTTAATCTTTTTTGTTACGGCCATCGTGATCTGTATTCCGATTTCATTCTATTATCAGAATGCCAATCCATTTTTGGTCAATGTCGGTATACCCAATCCGACCGCAAAAATGGCGTTGGGACAGTTTTCGGAAGCCATCTGTTTGCTGTTGATCCCATTTTTCTTTCGGCGTTTGGGTTATAAGAAAATGATTTTATTGGGTATTGCTGCATGGGCATTACGCTATCTGTTCTTTGCTTTTGGGGATGGACAGGAAAAAGCCTTTCTGCTGATCTTAGGTATTGTTCTGCATGGAATCTGTTATGATTTTATGTTTGTCGTGGGACAGATCTATACCGACCGGATTGCCGGAGAGAAATATAAAGCTTCGGCACAGGGACTGATCACGATCGCGATGTATGGTGTGGGTATGCTGATTGGATTTTGGGTGGCCGGTGCGGTTTCGGATTACCTCAAAGGAGCCTATGCGGATCAATTTTGGGAATACTTATGGTTTATACCTGCCGGGATTTCATTGTGCTGTCTACTGCTGTTTGCTGTTTTTTTCAAAGAAGAAAAAATGGTACCGGCAGCAGGCGATATAAAGTGACCTGGTCAAGGAACAAAATAGGCTGCTCAAACGCTAAAATAGCCTTTAAAAGTACTTCTCGTGCTTTTGGGGTTCATTCTAGTTTTTTGAACAGCCTTTTTCTAAAATAGGGCTAAATATAAGGCTTGTTATATCATATTAAACCATTGCTGATATTTTTCGCCAATAAAAGGAAGCGCCTTTTTCTCACCCGAGAATGCCGCCACTAAACCTAATATAAGGGCGATAAGTAAGATTACACCGACAATATTCATAATTAATCCCCCGATACCCGGGATAAAGCTGAATAAGCCCAGTACCAATCCTGTTACGGTAATGCCAACACTTTGTCTGATATGGAACTGACCAAGCGTAGTCTTTTCTTTATTGTTCATAATGATGGCGACAATCAGGCCGATGAGGGTTAAATAAGAAATAATAGCTACTGTCTTGCCTTCGTTTGATGATGTGCGCTGCACTGCGTTTCTCTCCATGATACTTATACGATAAAAGTTTGATGTAAATGTATAAGACAAATGTAGAAGAGATAATCCCTGTTTTCATTAGCTGAATTCAGGGATATTTAATTTTTTGCGGTATATATTATATGGTTGGGCTCCTGAGATTACCCCTCCACGCTTTCTAGCAGCTGCTTTTCGTGGAGTTCAAAGTATTCACCTCTTTTTTCCATTAATTCAAGGTGTGTACCCTGTTCGACAATCTGACCTTGATCCATGACAAGAATATGGTCTGCATTTTTGATGGTCGAAATCCGGTGGGCAATAAAAATACAGGTTTTGCCCTTCATGATGCGGCTCAATGAGCGCAAGATTGTTTCTTCGGTTTTGGTATCCACTGCGGACAAACAGTCGTCAAAGATCAGTATGTTTGGCTCTTTGACCAAGGCTCTTGCAATGGAAACACGTTGTTTTTGACCGCCCGAAAGAGTAATGCCACGCTCCCCGACAGCAGTTTCAAAACCATCTTCAAAAGTTATAATATTATCATATACAGCAGCGTCTTTAGCAGCTTGTTCGATCTGTTCCTGTGTAAAATGATCCAGTCCGAAGCCAATGTTATTGGCAATTGTGTCTGAAAATAAGAATACATCCTGTGGGACAAAACCAATTTGTTGACGTAGATTTTTGAAATTGAGATCCTTTAATGCAATGCCATCGTAGTGGATATTACCCTGATCGATATCATACATCCGTAGTAATAGGTTGGCCAAAGTAGATTTGCCCGAACCGGTTTTTCCGATTATCGCCAGAGTTTTCCCGACCGGTACTTGGAATGAGACGTTTTTAATGGCCTGAATACCTGTCTCAGGATAGGTAAACGAGATGTTTTCTACGTTGATTTCACCGGCGATTTCTTTCTCAATTTTACCATTGGCAATCGGGGATCGGGTTTCCAGAAATTCATTGATCCGTTTTTGGGATGCAGCCGCACGTTGTACGAGTGAAGTTACCCAGGCCAAAGACATCGCGGGAAAGGTCAATTGATTGACATAGATAATAAATTCGGCAATATTTCCGGCTGTGACTGTTCCTTTTGCGACTTCGATACCGCCGATATAAATGGTGATGACAGTGCTGAGACCGATCAGTAACAAGATCAGTGGAAAGAAAACCGCCTGTACCTTGACCAAGTCCAACGCTGTGTTGCGGTAGATTGTACTTTCCTGTTCAAAGGCCTTCATCTTATTTTCCTCCCGGCTATAGGTTTTGATGACACGGATACCGGCAAAGGTTTCCTGAACAAAGGAAGAGAGTTTCGCCAGCTGTTTTTGTATTTTTAAGCTGCGTTTATTGATGATTTTATTGACAAAAAGGATGATGACCGATAATACCGGAATAGGAGCCAATGCATATGTCGCCAATCTCCCATTGACACTGTACATGGCATAAATAACCATAATGGACAGGACCACCGTATTAATGGCATACATAATGGCCGGTCCTAGATAGTTCCGCACCTGATTGACATCCTCTGTCGCGCGGCTCATTAGATCACCGGTATTATTTTTACGGAAAAATCCGAAATTCAGCTCCTGATAATGATTGTATATTTCATTTTTAAGATCATATTCGATATAACGGGAGGTCAGAATGATGGTCTGCCGCATAAAGAATAGGAAAATGCCCCTTAGCAGAGAAAGCAGCAGGACAACAAATCCAAAGAACAACAGGCTTGTGCCAAATACCTTATAGATAAGCTCCTGTCTATCAAACCCATCAAAAAGGCGATAGAGATAGATATTTTCCTGTACAAGGTCAAACGCTTCGCGGATTACCTTAGCGGGGAGTACCCCAAAGTAATTGGAAATGATGACAAAAATCACCCCTGGAACCAGTTTCCAGCGGTATTTATAAAAGTACTTATTTAAGTAGGCGAGATCCTTCATATTATGGATACAAAAATAGGACTAATTCATCAACTCTGCTTTATATTTCGATGAAATTACTGTCATTGGGAAATCAAATGTTAAGTCTTGGATAAAAAAAGATATTATGCACAACGAATAATTTTCCTACTTTTGCATCAAGTACCTTAAAAAATTAAAACAAATTAGAGTAGTACATTTTATGTCAACATCTCAAAATTCTATTTTTGAATTGATGAGCCAGTCTGGCCATCAAAACTTATTTTTCTGTAATGATGAATTAGTGGGCTTAAAAGCTATTGTTGCGATCCATGATACCACATTGGGGCCAGCAATAGGCGGGGTTCGTATGTTGCCATACGAAACTACAGAAGAAGCTATTGAGGATGCTTTACGTTTATCCAAGGCCATTACCTATAAATCTGCGATCACCGGATTGAATTTGGGTGGCGGAAGTGCTGTTATTATCGGTAATAGCCGTTTGGACAAATCTGAGGTTTTATTACGCCGTTTGGGCCAGTTTATCGAGGGATTGAATGGTAATTTCATCGCTTCCTTGGATGTAGGTACGACACAACGCGATTTAGAATATATTTATACGGAGACTGACCATGTTGCTGGTTTACCAAAAGCGATCCACGGCAGTGGGGTTGGCGATACATCTGTTTTTGCAGCCCAAGGTGTTTATTTCGGTATTAAAGCCTGTCTGAAAGAATTATACGGATCAGAGAGTGTAGCCGGAAAAAAAGTGATTGTACACGGTGTAGGTAGTGTTGGTGAGCGATTGATCGCTATGTTGCGTGAAGAAAATGCGCGTGTTTATGTAAGTGACATTACAGAAGAAAAAATGCTTAAGGTTGCTGCAAAATACAAAGCAGAACCTATTCCTTACAATGAAGTATTCGATCATGAATTTGACGTCTATTCACCTTGCGCATTGGGCGGTACGGTAAATCCCGAATCGGCGCAAAAAATGCAATGTAAAATTATTGCAGGTTCGGCAAATAACCAATTGAAAGATGAGGTAACGACAAGTGCTATTCTACATGAAAGAGGTATATTGTATGCACCGGACTATTTGATTAATGCAGGTGCGTTGATCAGCTGTTATTCAGAAATACAGAATTATGGGGTGGATCACACGGAATTCGTGATCAAAAACATATATAATGCGACTAGAGACGTATTGAAAAAATCAAAAGAAGAGAATATCTCTACTTTTGAAGCGGCCAATCGCATTGCGGAGAAGCGTATCCAAGATATTAAAAAGATCAAAAGATAGTCTTCTTTCCAAAATCGTTCTTATTTATTAGTTTATAAAAAATCGTTCTTTAAAATTACTATGTTAAACAGGAGACACCTGAGGGTAAAAGTAGTGCAAACGCTTTATGCGTACAGTCTTTCAGAAGACAAAGACATCAAAACATTTGAAAAAGCACTATTAAAAAATGTGGATGAAGTCTACGAGATGTATATCTGGACACTGAATCTATTGGATGAAGTATCCGATTATGTATTGATAGACGCAGAAGGCAGAGCCAACAAATTTTTGCCAACTGAAAAAGACTTGTCTTTAACGACCAAGTTAAGTACAAATACTTTTATTGAGTCATTAAGACAAAATCCGCAATATGCTGAGGGCGTCAAAAAATATAAGATTTCATGGAGCTTTGATCCAGAGATCGTGCGCACGGTATTTTTGCAATTAAAGGATTCTGAAGCCTATTTGGAATATCTACAGCAAGAAGACCGCTCGATAGGTACTGAAAAAGATATCATCAAACATATCTTTAAAAAGATTATCCTGAAATCACCGGTTATCGAACAGGTTTTTGAGGAGAAATTTATCAACTGGCCTGTCGATAAAGAAGTGTTGCAAGCGTTGATCGCGAAAACTTTTAAGAACTTCAGTTCGGAAGATCCGCGTAAAAATAAACTTGCCGAAATCACGCAAAACTGGAATGATGATAGCGATTATGTCATTGCCTTGTTGGGTAAGACCATCCGTAATACGAATGAGTATCAGAAACTGATTTCTGAGAAAACAAAAAACTGGGAATCAGACCGTATTGCTTTGATGGATACTCTTTTGATGCGCATGGCAATATGCGAATTGGTGAATTTTCCATCTATTCCTGTGAAAGTGACAATAAATGAGTATATTGAAATTTCTAAGGTATTCAGTACATTGAAAAGTAATACATTTATTAATGGTATCTTAGATAAAATATTAAGCGACCTGAATCAACAGGGAAGAATCCAGAAGGCGGGTCGTGGTTTAAGGGATTAAAGATCAATCAACACATGAAGAACTTTAGTAAATATTCAGTTTTAGCTTTGGCATCGGTACTTTTCTTTTCTTGCGGAAATGCACAAAAAGAGAAAGTGGAGGCCGCTACGATAGGACCAGCGGCTGTAGCGACAGACAGTCTTTCTAGCGCTGCGGCGAAATTGGGTAAAGTAGAATTTGCGGAATCGGCTTTTGATTTTGGGCAAGTCAAAGAAGGCGCTGAAGTAAAACACACATTCGTATTGAAGAATACGGGGGATGCGCCAATTATTTTGTCCAAAGTGACCGCTTCCTGTGGTTGTACACAGCCTGAGTTTTCAAAAAGCCCTATCTTACCAGGAAAAACATCAGATATCCATGTGACATTCAAGAGTGAGGGACAGGTTGGTAAGCAGCAAAAGATCATTACGGTCCAGTCAAATGCTTCCAACAGTATGACCACTGTTCAGCTAAAGGGTGAAGTATTACCAAAATAACACATTATTAAACGATATAATAACAGATGAATACAGTATTATTACAAGCAGCAGGTGGCAGTAGCATGATGAGTTTTTTACCAATGGTTTTGATCATTGTGGTATTTTATTTCTTCATGATCAGACCACAGATGAAGAAGCAAAAAGATCATAAGAAATATATTGAAGAATTGGGCGTAAACGCTAAAGTTGTTACCACTGCAGGTATCCATGGCCGTATTGTAGAGGTATCTGACACTACGTTTTTGGTAGATGTCGGTTCAGGTGTAAGAATCCGTTTTGACAAGTCTGCAATTGCTTTAGATGCTTCAAAAGCTGCGAACGCAACTGAAAAAAGCGCTTCATAAGCGTCTTTATCAAAAAAATAGCAAAGCCAGTCTCCAAAAGAGATTGGCTTTTTTGCTTATCTTCTCTCTTTCAACCAGTGTACGATTATGTCAGCTGTCCCGGCTGTTTTCATACGGTCAATTGTTGCTTCGCGTGTGCTATATTACTCCGCAGTAGGTAGAGTTTGAAAAATCGCCATATAGGGTATTCCATATACCGACATAAACGTGGTAATCGCAGTTTTTTCGACTTATTCCTTTAAACTGTAAAGTACAGGCTCCCTGTTTCACTTCTGCAATTGAGGTTTGCAAATGAGATTCGCCATATAAACCCAACAATGCCAGGTTGAGTTTATAGATATTGTCTTCATACTGACCATTGGAGGTCCATTTGAGATCAATCGTGTCACCCTGAAGGCTAACTTCGCAATTGGTCAATGGCGTCAACTGTCCTGCAAAGACGATCAGTTTCTCGGGGTTTACAAAAGGATTGTTCTCCAAATCCAATTCCAGGGCTTCCTTAAAAATATGGCGCTGAGCCAATTGGAAGGCACCTACCCGGCTTCCCTTTTCGCTCATATATTGATAACCAAAACTAAGTATCCCTTTATTGTCTCTAGCGAACAGTCCTGCAACCTTTTGTTTTTCCCTATTTAGAAGCTCTGCTTCGCTAGGGGGAGCAGTACGTTTTTTGCTAAGCCCACGTACAACATTTTGCCCATTTAACATATAAGCACTGACAGAGCCAAATTTTCCGGTAACTGGACCATTAGGCCCGTTTTGTAAAATCGCCATAGTCTTTGTTTTATTGTTTATAACTGCTGCTATCTAACTTATTACCAAGTTAATACCAAATTCCCACTTAAAAGTGAAGTAACACTATTTTTACAGTGTATTAATAAGGGTATAATAGGGATTTACCCCTGTAATACCCCTGTTACCCCCCTGTTAATCCCCTATATTTACCCTACAAATCCAGAAGTTGATAATAAGCTATTATGATCTTGTAGCTAACATGGTGAGAAGTATTCCCATTATACCTTGATCTTGGAAAGTAGTTTTAGCTTTAGGAAGTATCAACGGATAAGGCGTTGAAATTTTTACTAATGAAAGTGTTTTTTTGTAACTTAAGTCTTTATTTAATCAATTATGAGAATAAATATTGACACTCGGGAGAAGGGACTGACTGTATTAATTATCCTTACAGTATTAATGATATTGGGGATGTTTTTTGGAGAAATGCTTGGCCGATCGCTATATTATTGGATGCATTAAACGAGAGAAGGTGAATAATGATAAAGCTGATCTTCCAATTCTTTAGTTTTGTTATCTTATTCAATTTGTTTACAACGCTATGTCTGGTATTTCAAATGCCTGGCTTTGTTGAGCGGCATGGGACAGTCTCACTTGTGCTCTTTTTTTGGTTTAAAGTAATTGGCCTGTTGCTGTCTATTCTCGCGGAATATGTTTTTAACCTTCGAAAAAAAAAGCTTTTTTTATGCAATATAGGATATTCTCCTACAAAAATACTCGGTAGCATTTACCTGATTGATCTCATATTTTATCTTTTCCTATGTGTGCTGATCGTAGTTTATATATAGATAGCCTTTCTTTCAGTCGAGGGGGGAAAGCAATACTTTCGGGGGTATATCTACAGGTGCCAAGCAATACTATCGTCGGTATATTAGGGCGAAATGGTAGCGGAAAATCAACTTTAATGAACTGTATCTTTGGGAACAGCAGGCCCGATTTTGCTTTTATGCAATGTGACGGAAAGGTCTTTAAACATGGGTATCTTACGAAGGAAATTACCTACCTGCCACAACATGGATTTGTGCCTAAAAACTTGCCTGTTCGTAGATGCATTGAACTTTTTGGCCTTCAAGATTCACCTTTGACCGAAATTCCAATCATTCAGGAATATATTCATTTCAAGTTTGAGAATCTTTCCCTTGGATTCGCCAGACTATTTGAAAATCTTTTGATCTTATATTCAAAAGCGAGCTATTCACTTTTTGATGAGCCTTTTGTAGGGCTAAGTCCACTATATATCGAATTGTTTAAGGAGCATCTTCAACACATGAGACAATATAAGGGGATTTTGATTTCTGATCACTATTATCATGATGTCATGGAGCTTAGCGATGAAATGTATCTAATGAAAGAAGGTTCATTATTGAAGATTAATGGCAAAGATGAACTTGTATTGCATCAATATTTAAATATGTCTGATTAATTGCCATAGCTTCATCAGCTTTTTTGTCTGCCTAGTTATTTTTAACACAATCCTATTGTTTTATTGAGTAGTTGGCCTGTTGACATAAAGATGTCAGTCCATACGTATAATTTTAGGCAAAAGAAAATATCATGAACAATCTAAAACCGTTTGACGGACAACATTGTGAAACCACAGCCACAGGGACATTACTGCGGCAGCTTGGAATTGAACTTTCCGAACCCATGCTTTTTGGACTCGGAGAGGGGCTTAGTTTTATCTATTGGAAGATGAAAACAATGGATTTCCCCTTTCTGGGTGGACGCATTAAGACTGATCTACTAACAAAGAATCTCTGTAACCATCTCAACCTCGAGCTTACTGTAAGGGAAACCAGCTCGAAAGCAAAGGCCTGGAAACAGGTCAAACAGTTGTTGGATGCGGGGCAAATCGTTGGACTCAAACTCGACGCCTACTACCTTGAATATTTCACAAATCCATTCCATTTCGCTGGACACTATGTTGCAATCTATGGTTACGACGACCGAAATGCATTTTTGGTCGATACCAGACAACAGGGTGGGATAGTCAAAACCTCACTCGAAAGTCTGGCTTTAGCAAGAGCGGAGAAGGGGCCAATGGCATCCAATAATTTATACTACACGATACAACGAAGGAGTGAAGATTTTGACTTAAAAAAGTCTGTCATTACCGCTATTGTTAACAATGCAAACGAATACCTGAACCCGCCTATCACAAATATTTCTTACAAGGGAATTGTGAAGGCCAGTGAGGAGCTTATAAAATGGTTCAATAGGAGTAAGGATGTCGCTGCCGAATTTAAAATGGCCGCTAATCTGATAGAAAAAGCCGGCACCGGAGGTGCGTTGTTCCGAAATTTATATCGCGATTTCCTAAAAGAAAGTTATGATCTGCTCCAGACTGAGCAACTTCGCGAAGCATATCAAGCATTTGTGGAAATAGCTTTGTTATGGAAATCCGTTTCAGACTTATTTTATCAAATCGGTGAGACAGCTCGGATTGAGTACATGCAACAGGTTTCGGAGATACTCAAAATCCTAGCTGATAAAGAGAAAAAGGCTATGGAGATATTAAGCACATTAAATGAATGACCAAATAATCATGTATCTTTGTAAAGAAATACTTTTTAACTAAGTTTATACTATGTATAGTAACAAAGAAAATGCCTCACGGTCATTTAGCGAATCTGAGATTGCTTTGTTGAAGGAAGGCCTTAGCCGTACATATAAAGAACGATTTGAAATGGCTACACGTCTTTACAAAATTCAGCAAACGCTTAAAAAGGCCAAAATTCTACATAAACCCTTTCCTCAAAAATAGTCTATGGATATATTTGATGAAGAGATATTAAACTTTTGGAGAAATCTCGAACAATCGAAGGTTGATTATATTATGATTGGAGGTTATGCGACGAATTTGCATGGCTTTCAAAGATTTACAGGAGATTTAGATATCTGGATAAAAGATTCTTTAGATAATAGAAAACGATTAAGAGAGGCATTCAGATTATCCGATCTTGGTGATATACCTCAATTGGAAACAATCCCTTATATTGCTGGATGGACTGACTTCCATTTAAATAATGGTCTTCGCCTGGATATTTTAACGGAAATGAAGGGTTTAGAAGGTTTCTCTTTTGATGAATGTCTTCAACTTGCTTCCATCGCGGAGATTGAGGCAGTGAAAATTCCCTTTTTACATATTAACCAATTGATTGCTAATAAGAAGGCTGTAAATAGACCTAAAGATCAAATTGATGTAGAAGCATTGGAACAAATTATTAAGCTTCGAGAGGACGAAGGATAGCAATTAATCAGAACACGTGGATACCTGTCCCTATAGAATCGAAGTCCAATATTTGAAAATGAGAGTAGCACTTTTTTTTTCTGTGGAATTTATCTTTTATGGTTGTAGCGATTATAAAATTAAGTTTACATCAGAAGAGATGAAAGATCTTAGAGAGTGTTTAGTTAAAATTTAGGATTTGGAAAAGAAAATTGATCGTATGACCAGATATCAGGAGATGTCTCCTTCTTTTATTTCAAGTGATGAAGGGATATCCTTGTCTTAAACAGCAATTGGTGAAGAAGAGATAAATTTTAATGACAGAACTCGGTATCATTCTAATCCCAGAGAGGTAAATAAATTGGAAAAA
Organism: Sphingobacterium sp. NGMCC 1.201703; assembly: GCF_047784615.1. Lineage (NCBI taxonomy): Bacteria > Pseudomonadati > Bacteroidota > Sphingobacteriia > Sphingobacteriales > Sphingobacteriaceae > Sphingobacterium > Sphingobacterium sp. NGMCC 1.201703. The sequence goes on from NZ_JBLOHD010000001.1 coordinate 885,233, forward strand.
CTTCCAGGATTATCAGCAACAGAAACCTTGGAGTTCAAAAAAATAGTCATCTACATTCGAAAGCGCTATAATATAAATTCTCAATCCTATATTATTTATGATCCTTGTGATTTTTCCGGTATTTATTTATACGAATATATTTATGGAGACTTGTATCTTGAAGATCCAGAACGGGTGGGATATATTGCAATCTTAGATGAAAAAAAAGTCAATAATAAATGGTTTTCAAACCACTTTATTATTGAAGATAAAAAAGAAGGCGGATTCTTGGTACGGAATACACGCTAGCTGTGGATTATGAATAAATCAATCGTACCCCTCCACCACAAGCTTTAGTCTAAGAAACTGAAAGGATAGGTTGCTTCCAATCCAAGTTTTTATCCCACTAAGAACTGATTTTTACGCAAATTGATTAAGTTTGTAACATGGCAAACGCAGTTCGATTAAATAAGACCCAACGACGCAAGATCAACATCTTTGTGCGTTGTGTTGCAATTTCGTTGCTGGCTTGGTTGTTGTTTTCGATTTCCAACCAATATACCGTGTCTGTCAAGGCTGCGATAGAATACGTCAATCTACCCGAAAAACGGGCTTTTCATCCACAACAATCGGATACGGTCAAAGTAAAGCTCGAAATGACGGGCTGGCAGTTCTTGTTTTCGAAAGCTGCGTTGGAAACGCCCAAGGTACAGGTGGACCTTAGCTCGCTGAAAACAAAAGATTGGATCGTGTTTTCCAATCAGCTGGGTTTTATCAACCGCCAGTTTCCGCATGAACAACGTGTGGTGTCGGTGAGCCCGGATACCTTGTTTTTTGATTTTTCAAAACAAACACAGCGAAAGGTTCCTGTAAAACCTTTGTCGAATATCTTGTTTAAAAGGGGCTATGGTGTTATCGCTGATACGAAGGTTACGCCTGCATACGTGACGATAACAGGGCCCTATGAGGATGTTTCGACGATAGAATATTGGGAAACGGATACCGTACGTGGGAAAGAGGTGGAGACTGATGTGCGCACTGTGGCAAATCTTACTCGCAATCAAAAGGGAAATATTAATGTCTATCCCACATCTGTGGAGGTGCTGATGCCGGTAGGAGAGTTGACCGAGAAAGTCATCGAACTGCCCGTAAAAGTTGAAAATGGACAGCGCTATAGCTCCGTGAGGCCCAATCCGAGTAAAGTGGTGATCACTGTGCTGATGTCGGTCAAGGATTATAATAATTATACATCCCGTGATTTCGAAGCGGTGGTGGACCTGGCCGACTGGGAAAAAAATGAGGTGCAATATTTACCGATCTTGTTGACCAAGGTGCCGGATTATTGTAAGATTATCAGCGTTGTGCCTCAGAATGTGGACTTCTTTGTGCGAAAATAGAAAACAAAAATGGGGCTGAAAATTGGAATAACAGGCGGAATAGGTTCCGGAAAAACGTTTATCTGTAGGCTTTTTGAAGCCCTAGGTATACCAGTCTATAATGCAGACGAGGAAGCTAAAAAATTAATGAATACTGATGTACGGATCAAGGAAAAGCTTATTGCGCAGTTTGGTGCCGCAACATACAAAGATGGTCTGCTGGACCGGGCATTCCTGGCCAATATGGTCTTTTCGGATAAGGATAAACTTGGACTCCTGAACAGCATTGTACATCCCATTGTCATCCAGGAAGCTAAAGATTGGGCTGAGCGCCAGACTACACGTTATTCGCTCAAAGAAGCTGCGCTGCTTTTTGAGAGTGGCTCTTACAAAGAGCTGGATTATACCATATTGGTTACTGCACCGATGGATATTCGCATTCAGCGTGTCATCGAGCGCGATGGCGCAACGGAACAACAGGTAAGGGAACGTATCAATAAACAATTGTCTGACGAAGAAAAACTGCAACTTGCGGACTTTGTCATCGTTAATGATGGGATCACTCCACTACTACCGCAGGTGTGGAAATTGCATCAAAAATTTCTAAAATAAATATATGTCTATCATACTGTCTGACTTTCTGGTCAGAAAACCGGAAGGATATTATTGCCGTTATGGCAATTTTTTTATTGATGCGGGTAGCCCCGTAGCACATAATGTGGTATCTCATGCCCATGGTGACCATGCTAGTTCAGGACATGATTATGTCTATTGTACAAACGGAACAGCATTGTTTATGAGCTATCGCTATAAGCAAAACCGGAAGGATTCGTACCAGATCAAATTGTTTAATAGCAGTTTTAAAATAGGTTCGGTCGAAATTACTTTTTTAGCAGCCGGGCATATCTTAGGTTCGGCCCAGATTTTAATGGAATACCAGGGGGTACGCTATTTATATACAGGTGATTATAAATTTCAGGGTGACGAAACCTGTGAAGCCATCGAAGTCCGACAGGCTGATGTACTAATTACTGAGAGTACTTTTGCAAATCCTGAGATTATCCATCCAGATCCCATTCAGGAGATCAAGAAACTGGAGGGACATGCGAGTAATATTCTACTGGGGACTTACGTGCTGGGGAAGGCGCAACGGATCACAGACCTGATCAATAGGTACTGTCCGGAAAGGAGGGTGCTGGTACATAGTGGCATATTGCCATACCATCGCTTATACGATCAACATGGACTTAAAAAAATGACTTACGAACCTTACAACCGTAAGGAAATGAAGCAGGGGGAACAGAACAAGGTTTATCTGGTACCCCCCATGACTTTCAATAGTTATTTTAGGGCGACAAAAGTATTAAGGGCTTTCGCTTCTGGATGGAAACGTTTACAGGCTCAGAATGACATTGAATTGTATATCTCCGATCATGTGGACTGGAACGATATTCTACATTATATTAAGATAGTTGATCCGAAAGAGGTATGGACATTGCATGGTGATGGTACCATACTCAAAAGTTATTTTGGCGATAGGTTAATGGTACGAGATGTGCTTTCCGCATAAAGGAGGGCTGATCCCCTCCTTATTATTTCATATTGATTATCTTGTCGACAACATACACTGTATTGCCACGCCAAGGTAATACACCGTGGTACTCCTTATATTGAAGATCAAAATATTTACCGCTATTGAGTTCAAGCTGACGAAATATAGAATCGTCCTCAATGGAGAATTCGAATTGGTTGCTGGCAATTCCACCGGTTTTAACACTACCAAACCCTTCCTGAATCAGTTTTCCTTCATAGGTCTTAAATATATTGCCCTTTTTGACAGCATAGTTTAAGTAGCCGGATTTCACCCCTTCACCAAATACATAATAGTATTTCCAGTAAGCATAAGATCCAAAGCCTACTAACAAAAATAGGATCAGAAGAAATAAAAATTTCTTAAATCCAGATTTAGTCTTTTTTTGTTGCGGTAAATCTTCCATAATTTTTTGCTCGTTTTTGTTGTATTATTTACTTTTCATTTTATTCTAATATATTTTTGCGCAAAGCTGTCCAAGTTCATCATACACAAGAACTCGGCCAATTATAAAGTTTTGAAAAAGTATCAGCGTAAATGCGAGAATGGTCCACAAGGAGCGCATGATCTGTATCTAAGAGGCGAAAAAGCACCAGCAGGCATACCAGTTGGTGCTAATTAAAAAATTAATTGCCTGAGAACTGGTCTTATGGACTAATTATATTAGTATTTGTTGCTGTATATAGTGATTCTTGCTAATTTTTGTAAATTTGGGTAATGGATTCGCCCCAAACATATCGCAAAATTATCCATCTGGATATGGACGCTTTCTATGCGTCTGTGGAGCAGCGGGATTTTCCGGAGTATAGGGGTAAAGCTATCGCCGTGGGCGGTTCACCGGATGGACGGGGAGTAGTGGCCACGGCCAGCTATGAGGCCCGAAAATTTGGTGTAAAGTCAGCCATGAGTTCCCGAAAAGCGCTACAGCTCTGCCCGGACATCATATTTACCCGACCCCGGTTTGAGGTATATAAGCAGGTTTCCTATCAGATCCGGGAAATCTTTCAGCGCTATACAGATTTAATTGAACCTTTGTCGCTGGATGAGGCTTTCTTGGACGTGACAATGGATAAACAGGGGATCGGTTCAGCCATTGACATCGCCCGAGCCATTAAGGCGGCAATCAAAGAAGAACTTAATCTGACGGTATCGGCAGGAATCTCCGTTAATAAATTTATTGCCAAGATCGCCTCGGATATGGATAAACCCAATGGCCTTACATTTATTGGTCCTTCAAAGATCCTGAAATTTATGGAGTCCTTGCCGGTGGAGAAATTCTTTGGTGTGGGAAAGGTGACGGCGAAAAAAATGCATGAGCTGGGTTTATTTACGGGGATGGATCTCAAAAAGCAACGGGAAGACGATCTGGTACGCTGGTTTGGCAAGACCGGACATTTTTTTTACCGCATTGTCCGCGGAATAGACGACCGGCCGGTTACACCCAATCGAAACAGCAAATCGGTTGGGATAGAGGATACTTTTGAGGCTGATATCGAAACTTTTGAAGAACTCAATGCTATACTGCAAAGATTGAGCATGCAGCTTTGGGGACGAATCGGCAAAAAGGAAATATCAGGTAGGACGCTGACCCTGAAACTAAAGTATGCTGATTTTGTTCAGCTGACGCGAAGTTTAACTTTAGATACCTGTTTCGACTCCGAGGAGAAAATCTATTCAACAGCCCATAGTTTGCTGAGTAAGATCGCCTTAGCAAATAAGGTTCGGCTGCTAGGGGTTTCGATCTCTAATTTTGTCGAGGAGACAGATTTTCCAAAAGAGGGTATCCAACTTGCTCTTTTTGAGAATTATCGCTAAGAGGGGATAGCCATCACATGTATAGGGAGCTGAATAAGCTTGTTACAGGTAAAATCGTGGTTATTTACAACAATTCTTTATCTTAGCTGAAATAATTAATAAACATATCCGAGAATTAATGAATACAGTATCAAGAGTGCTCTTAGGTGCATCTATTGTGTTTTTTGTGCATGATCTGACTTTTGCACAGAAGAAATTGGATTTTGCGCAATCCTGGGGACAGAAGCCGTCTTTGACAGTGCGCACAAATCAATATCCGGGCTGGGCGGATGGAACGGCTTATCTGGAAAATGACGTCAATGATAGCCAGCTCTATCAGGTCAACGTCAAATCGGGGAAAAGAAGCATTTATACCATTCCTGCTAAGGAGGGGACGGTAGTCTATGTAGAGAAGAATGATATTTTTATCAAAAATGGCTCAGGTACGGCAAAAAAATTGACCAATTCACCTGATGTTGCTGAGCAGAATCCGACTTTATCTCCAGATGGTCAATATGTTGCCTTCACACGTAAAAGCAATCTATATAGCGTAGAAGTGGCGACAGGGAAAGAGGCGCAGTATACTAATGATGGTACCGATGTGATCTACAACGGTTGGTCTTCATGGGTTTATTATGAGGAAATCTTGGGACGTCCTACAAATTATAAAGCTTTTTGGTGGTCTCCGGATAGCAAAAAGATTGCTTTTATGCGTTTTGATGATACCAAGGTGCCTATGTTCCCGATATACGCCTCCAAAGGACAACATGGTTATCTGGAGGAAACACGTTATCCGAAAGCGGGCGATCCGAATCCTGAAGTGAAAGTGGGGATTGTTCAACTAAATGGTGGACAGGTGACCTGGGCAGATTTCAATGAAAAAGACGATCAGTATTTCGGACAACCTTACTGGGCTTTCGATAGTAAAAATTTCATGGTACAATGGATGAACAGGGATCAGAATAACCTGAAATTCTACCAGGTGGATCCAAATACCGGTTCGAAAAAAGAGATCTATGATGAACGTCAGTCTTCCTGGATCAATCTGGATCATGATGAGCGCATTACTTACCTTGCTGACAATAAATATTATATTCTAAAGTCGGATAAAACGGGGTGGGCACATTATTACCTTTACAAGTTGGATGGAACATTAGTAAATCCGATTACATCCGGCGATTGGCAGGTGACCGAAATCAAACGGATAGACGAGAAAAATAAGGTGCTTTATTTTACCGCACGTAAGGAAAATTCGGCCCGTTTTGATCTTTACCGTGTAGATTACTCGGGTAAAAATCTGAAACGTCTAACCTTTGGCGATTATTCACATGACGTAAATGTATCGCCTGACGGTAAGTACTTTATCACTCGATATTCTAATGTGAGTACACCGGATCGTTTTGCATTGGTCGACAATCAAGGTAAGGTGGTACGCCAATTGGCGGATAGTAAAGCTGCGGACTTTAGTTCGTACACCTACGGTAAAACGGAGTATCTACATGTTAAATCGGATGATGGTCTATTTGATCTGCCACTGACGATCACTTATCCTACGGATTTTGACAAATCGAAAACTTATCCTGTGGTTTTCACTATCTATGGTGGCCCAGATGCGGGTACTGTGAAGGATACCTGGAAAGGTACCGGCAATCAGTATTGGGCGAATGCAGGTGTTATCCAGATCTCGGCGGATCACAGGGCTTCTGGTCACTTTGGTAAGCAGGGCGTAGCTTATATGCACCGTAATCTGGGACATTGGGAGATTATCGATTATTCTACGATCGTAAAATGGTTGAAATCTCAGTCTTGGGTGGCTAAAAACAAGGTATTGATCACAGGTCATAGCTACGGTGGTTATATGACTTGTTTGGCGATGACTAAAGCTGCCGATGTATTTGACTTTGGTATTGCCGGTGCGCCGGTAACATCCTGGGAACTTTACGATACCCATTATACCGAACGTTGGATGGATACGCCGCAAGATAATCCGGATGGTTATAAAGCTGGATCGGTATTAACTTATGTAAATAATTATAAAGGTGTCCTACGCATTATGCATGGTGATATGGATGATAATGTACATCTGCAGAATACCACGCAACTGGTTGATAAATTAACAGATAGGAGTGTACCTTTTGAACTGATGATCTATCCGGGCAGCCGTCATGGATTTGACCGTTCAAAAAGTAAATATGACTTTAACGAGCGTGCCCGTTTTTACTATCAATATCTATTGGAGAAACCTCTTCCAAAAGAGTTTAAGTAACCTATACAGTAATTCTGCTCAAATCCCTTATCTTTTGTTAAGATAGGGGATTTTTTTATGTTAAAAAACTCAAAAAATATCAATTTTATAGCAATGTAAATTGTTGGAAATTAAAAATAATGGCATCTTTGTAAAAGTTTATTCAAAGAAAAAATGATTCAATTCCTAAAGGAAAGTACTTTTGCCGTAAATGAAGTTTTTAATAGGTCGTTGGAGCTATTGAAAAAGCATTATTTTTCTGTTGCTGGCCTATGTTTTTTGCTATTTATCACCTCTGGTTTATCCAATTTTTTGGCAACAACAATCAGTGATTTCAATGTGGTACTGAGCGGTTTTATGGCCTTCTTTTTTATGGTCATGTATTTTGGACTGAACCTTACTTTGTTTAAATACATCCTCAATCTGATCGATGGCAACCAGGATAAGAAATTGATTCATTGTGTACCGAGCAGTAAGGAACTGGCTTATTTTTTCGGCGCAATGTTAAGTATTATGGTATTATCCATTGCGTTATTGATGATTTTGGGTGCTGTATCGCTTCCGTTTTTATATTTGTTTGAAAATGGCGAAAATCGGGCAGAAATCATGAGTAAGTTTACTGTCTTTGTCGTTTTTGTAGCTGCAATATTGACTTTTATTTTGATTATTCGTGTTGCATTTTACCCCTTCTTTATCATTGATAAACATGCAGGAACCTTTAAGTCACTACGCTTTAGCTTTGCATTGACCAAGGGCAACGTATTCAAATTATTATTAATCTTGGCGGTATTTGCTTTTTTTCAATTACTGCAGATGTATTTTAATTATTTAGAATATTACATAATTTTTATTATTTTGAACCTTGTGAGCTCGTTTCTGGTGGTACCTTTGGCCTGTATCGTTGTTTCGGTAGCTTACCGGGAAATGATGTCGGATTACCACGGTGGAGAGGATCCGAAGATTTTGAATAATATATTTTAATAAAGAGAGAAGGTTTTGAGTAAAAAAGGAATTGCCATTTTAGGGGCAACGGGCAGTGTTGGTACACAGGCCTTGGATGTTATTAGAGCCTTTCCGGATAAGTTTGAAGCTGTTGTTCTGACATGCGGTAGCAATGGTGACTTACTGATCAAACAAGCGTTAGAGTTTAAACCAAAATCGGTCGTTGTGACCGATCCGATCCAATATAAAATAGTTAAAGAAGCCTTGGCGCTTCAGCGCACGACGGTATTATATGGGGAAGAGGGCTTGATTGAAGCGGTGCAGTACGCTGAAATCGATATTGTCTTAAACGCAATTGTGGGCTCCGCAGGCTTAAAACCTACGGTCATGGCTATTCAATCCGGAAAAGATATTGCCCTGGCAAATAAGGAAACCCTGGTGGTTGCCGGTGAACTCATTATGGCCTTGGTCAGGGAATACGGTGTCAACATGTTGCCCGTAGACTCTGAACATTCGGCAATCTTTCAATGTCTGGTCGGAGAGGATCAGAATCCAATCGAGAAAATTTATGTGACGGCTTCTGGAGGGCCTTTTCGTGGAAGAAAAAGGGAGGAACTGCTGCAGGTAACGAAAGCGCAGGCGCTAAAACATCCCAATTGGTCTATGGGTGCCAAAATTACGATAGATTCCGCTTCTTTAATGAACAAAGGACTAGAGGTGATCGAAGCGAAATGGCTCTTTGATCTAGCGATCGATCAGGTGGATGTCATTGTACACCCGCAGTCGATCGTACATTCCCTGGTTCAATTTGAAGATGGATCTATGAAAGCACAAATGGGGCTGCCGGATATGAAGCTGCCTATTCAATATGCGTTGACCTATCCCGCCCGATTTGAAAATAATTTTGAACGGTTCAATTTTATGGATTATCCAACGCTCCATTTTGAAAAGGCAGATATGGAGACTTTTCGCAACCTAGCCTTGGCTTACGAAACGCTTCGGGCCGGTGGAAATAAATCCTGTATATTGAATGCTGCAAATGAAGTGGTGGTGGCTGCTTTTCTTGCGGATAAAGTTGGCTTCCTGGAGATGAGTGATCTCATTGAGCATACACTGGAAAAGGTGGAATTTATCGCCAGTCCGACACTGGAGGACTATCTGGAGACGGATCGGCTGGCAAGGTTAATAACAAAAGAAATAATCAAAGATTAAATATAGAAAGCATACATGGGTGTTTTAATTATGGTCGGACAAGTGATTTTAGGCTTGTCAATTTTAATTGTTCTACATGAGCTAGGACATTTTTTAGCAGCACGTGCATTTGGAATTAAAGTGGAGAAATTCTATTTGTTCTTTGATGCATGGGGAGTGAAATTATTTAAATTCAACTATAAAGGTTGTGAGTATGGTATCGGCTGGTTACCGCTGGGTGGCTATGTGAAAATTGCCGGTATGATCGATGAGTCAATGGACACCGAACAGCTGAAAGGAGAGCCACAACCTTGGGAGTTCCGCTCAAAACCAGCCTGGCAACGTCTGATCGTGATGCTAGGTGGTATTATCGTCAATATCATCGTGGGTATCCTTGTCTTTTGGATGCTGACCTTTAAAATGGGGAATACCGATGTCAAAATGGATCAACTGGTAAACGGTATCGTACCGGGCTCTATTGGTGAATCTATCGGTCTTAAAGCGGGTGATAAAGTGATCGCAATAGATGGGCACCGGGTTGAAAACTACTCGGAGTTGCTTGGTTCTAAAGTCCTGATGGGCGGTGTGGCCCTTACGGTAGAACGGGATGGCGCAACAAAAGAAATCAAAGTACCAGCGGATTTATTGAATACCTTGTCTGATAAAAAAGGAGAAAAATTCATTGAACCCCGCGTGAAAACAACAAGCGTGGCGCAAGTAGCTGCTGGATCCGTAGCCAGCAAAATGGGCTTCGCGAAAGGGGATAGTATCGTGGCAGTAAATGATATTCAGGTACCTTTCTTTGATCAATTCAGAACATTGATTAAAGCAAATGCCAATAAAGCTGTTGTCATCAAAGTAATCCGTGCAGGAACAGAGGTTGCCCTAAAGGGTAATGTACCTGCGGATGCTATGTTAGGGATTGGTATCAATCACGATTATTCCATTAAATCGTTTACAACGAATTATACACTTATGGAGGCTTTCCCAATAGGTGCCAAAAAAGCATTTACGGTAATCACGGATAATGCAAAAGGATTCGGTAAAATATTCAAAGGGGAGGTACGTGCTGATAAAGCCCTATCTGGTCCTATCGGTATTGCCACCTTATTCGGTACTGAAGTGGATTGGATTCGGTTCTGGTCTTTGGTTGGTATGCTTTCAATGGCTCTTGCATTTATGAATTTACTACCTATTCCGGCACTGGATGGCGGTCACGTTGTATTCTTACTGATCGAAATGATCCAAGGGAAGCCGCTGAGTGAAAAATTTCTCGAAAAAGCACAAATGGTCGGATTCTTTATCCTTTTGGGACTGATGGTGTTTATATTTGGTAACGATATTTTTAAGTTGTTCAAATAGCTTATCCAACAAAAAATAGGGGAGTTTTCTTTTGGAAAACTCCTTTTTTATTTCTTAAATTTGACCATGGACGGAAGAAATAGAGCGGATGTAAAGCCCGGAATGTTGGTAAATATCATTCTAAAAAAAGACCAGCGAACAGGGAATCTTACTGAAGGTATTGTAAAGGATTTACTGACATCCTCACCTTATCATTCAAGAGGAATAAAAGTAAGGCTGACTGATGGTCAAGTAGGACGAGTGGCTGAAATTATAGAAGATGACTTTTAATGACGCTTTAGCGTTAAATTAAATCTTTCCTTACTCCTAATTGTTCAGCTATTTTAGCTAATGAACTATAGCTCCCCAATGAAGTTATTGTTATTCAATTTGAATTGAATAAGATCGTTGTGTCGTGATGTGTATTTTGAAATAAGATTTGCATAGGAACATAATTATTGTTAACTTATTTCCATATTTTTTATTTTATTACATATTTATAGAATTTTATTGTAATAATTAGCTGAATGATCTCTTTTTCGAATGGATACCAAAAGTAAATGTAAGATTGTCTACGCAGATGATGCGATGATTCATCATGTGATGATGAAGGCTATGGCCCAATCCCATTCATTGGATTTGGTTTATTGTGCCTCTAATGGGCGAGATCTGATCAATTATTTAATTGAACATCCTAAAACGTTGCCTGAAGTGTGCATATTGGACTTGCACATGCCGATCCTGAACGGTATTGAGACTGCAAAGATTGTCAGGGACAAATTTCCTTCTATTCGTATATTTGGTCTGACCTCAAGTAGTGACGAAAGCGAACGGATCGAAATGTTGGCTGGAGGCGTAGAGCAGATTTTCTCCAAGGAAGATATGTCTGCTTTGTTACAGCAAATTTGCTAAGCTTAAAAACTTGATCCGCCCATAAATGCACGGAGATTAAAGTTGACTTGGAGATTCTCTATGATCGATAGATTGGACATAAGGAGCTCATATACCTTAATGAATATAAAAGCCACCAAAAACATTCACAAAAAAAGCCTAACAATTTGTTAGACTTTTTCATTATTTTCCAGTGCTTCCTTAAATTTTAAAAGCCTGACCCAAGCAGGGCATTTACTCAGATCTTTTTTCCATAAGCCAACATGGATAAAACTGGTGCTGATAAATCTTTCCACATCAAACACTTGCATATCTTGTTGTATTTCCAATGATTTGGGTAAGTCCCTGGACTGAAAATAGTGTTTTAATTCTTCTGGCGTCATACAACAAAAATAGTGTTTTTAATTCATTATCTCCAACCGCCCCCTAAAGAACGGTAGAGATCAACAAATCCATCCAGATGCTGTTGGCGCAGCTCGACCAGATCCAGATCACTATCCAGGGCGTTGCTTTGTGCCGTAATAACTTCCAGATAGGTCGCATAGCCACTTTTAAAGAGTAAGTTGGCATTCTTTACCGCCAGATGGGCGTTATCCACCCGTTTTCTGGCCAGCTCAAGCTGTTCCCGCTGTTTGTCTACCGTTACTACGGCATTGGAGACCTCGGCTACAGCTTCAACCACTTTCTGTTGAAGCTGGATTTCGGCTTTGTCCCGTTCAAGTTTGGCAACTTCATATTGTGTTTTCAATGTTTTGTTCTTGAAAATTGGTGTTGTCAGGTTGCCCGTGATGCCGCCTAATAATGCACCGGGGATGTTAAACCAATTACGGGGAAGCATGGAATTTACACCCAGTACACCACCGATATTGAGGGCGGGGTAGCGCATCGCCTGCTGTATATTGGCGCTGGCGTTGGCGGCCATCAACTGAAACTCGGCGGAGCGGATGTCCGGTCGATTGCGTATGATTTCAATAGGCGAACCGAGCGATATATCCTTACTCTCCGCAAAAAGATGTTCGTACGAAGTGCCTCGTTTAATACTGTCCGGAAGTCTTCCTGTTAGGGTTTGAAGTGCATTCTCTTGAATGACAATCTGTTTTTCCAATTCGGGTACGAGCGAGGCGGCTAATAGGCGCTGGGACTCTGTCTGCTGAATGGCTAGCGCTGTAATTTCACCTGCATTGTATTGCAGCTTAATCATTCTTAATGTGCTATCGTTCAATTGGACATTGCGTTTGGCGACTTCAATTTTCGCATCTAACATCAGCAGATTGAAATAGCCTTTGGCAACAGATGTGATAATATTGGTCTGGATCGCATTTTTGGCTTCCTGAGTATCTAAGTACTCCGCCAGAAGCTGTTCCTGTTTACTGCTAATTTTTTTCCAGATATCGATCTCCCAGCTGAAACTGATGTCAGAGCCAAATTGAGATTGATACACAAACATGTTTTCCGGTGCTTTTGATTCCTTGTGCTCATAGTACTTTGACAATGGACCGCTTCCAAACTCTTTCGATCGCCAGGTACGGTTTCCATTGGCTATGGTCGCACTGACGCTAGGCAGATAATTGGATTTATTTTGTGCCAGGACTCGGTTTGAGATCTGTAGGTTCAGCAGCGCCGTCTTCATTTCAAAATTATTGGCCAGTGCGGAATCAATCAGTACCTTTAGCGTGGGATCATGAAAGAACGATTTCCAGTGAATCAATCCCATACTGGAGGTGTCTCCAAAATAATCTAAGGAGTCACCCCGGAAAGTCGTGGGAAGTTTTAGTTTGGGCTGAACATAATCTTTGCCGATTTTACAGGCATTCATCAAAACCAGTAGCCCCATAGCCACACTTAGTGCTGAAATGTATTTTTTTATGTTCTTCATTCTTCTTCTTTAGCGATTTTATCCTGTAATTTTTCGTCCAGCCCTTTGAAGACAACAAAGAGTACCGGAATAATAAAGATACCAAAGGCAACGCCCAGCAGCATGCCGCCTGCAGCGCTGAAGCTGATGGAATGGTTGCCAATGGCTGAGGGACCAACTGTCCACATCAGTGGAACAAGGCCCGCAACAAAAGCGAGACTTGTCATCAGGATTGGTCTTAACCTGAGCTTTGAACCGCTGATGGCTGCTTCAACAATGGATTTTCCATTCTTGCGTTCCTGTACAGCGAACTCAACGATAAGGATCGCGTTTTTAGCAAGGAGACCGATCAGCATAATCAATCCCACCTGGACATAAATATTGTTCTGTAAACCAACAAGATTGATCACCGAAAAAACACCGATCAGACCCACAGGAATAGATAATAGAACAGCCCAGGGTAGGATGTAACTTTCGTATTGTGCAGCGAGTAAAAAGTATACAAACAGGATACTCAATACAAAGATCAGAATGGTCTGTGATCCGGACTGGCTCTCTTCATAACTCATGCCCGTCCATTCAAAGCCATAGTTTCCGGGGAGCTTTTCATCCGCTAGTTTTTGGATGGCCTGCATAGCATCATCGGTACTATAACCTTCTGCTGGTGTAATATTGACTGAAATGGCATTGTATAAGTTGTAACGGGTAATGGTTTCCGGTCCGACAGTTTTTTCCAGTGTCAAAATAGTATTGATGGGCACCATCTCACCTTTGTTGTTCCGCACAAAAATCGAATTGAAAGATTCAGGATCTTTACGAAAATCGAAATCGGATTGTACGTACACGCGGTATTGGCGGCCAAAACGATTAAAGTCGCTGGCTTGGACCCGCGCAAAATAGGAGCGTATTGTTGACATCAAGTCTTTGATCTCAACACCGAGTGATTTTGCCTTGACGGCATCAATGTTCACTTCGTATTGGGGAAAATTGGATTTAAAACTTGTATAGGCGCTGCGGATTTCCGGACGGGTATTCAGCTGGCTGATGAAAGTATCAGCAATGGTATTAAAGTCCCGCACGTCGCCACCCATGCGATCTTGGAGGACCATCTCAATACCGGCAAAATCACCAAATCCCTGTACCGTAGGTCTTGGAAATACCGTAAATGTGGCCTCATTTATCTGAGCGAGATCATTCCGGATCGTATCCATAAAAGCATTGATATTTTTGATGTGCTTACGCTTGGCATGGGGTTTAAGTGTGATATAGCCTGCTGCAAAGGCAGGGCTTGAACTCCCATCCAATGCATTGAAACCGGAAACCGTGGTCATGCCCTCGATATCTTTTCTTTTTTTTAATAGACTGTCGGTGCTACGGAGTACCTCTGTCGTGCGGCTTAATGAGGCCCCTGGAGGAAGTGCAATGTTATAGGTGATAAAACCGTCATCCTCTGTAGGGATAAAGCTCTTCGGTGTTTTGATCATTAAAATGACGCCGATAGCAGTAATCAGTACCAAGCTTATCCAGGCAATCTTTTTATGATTGATCAATAGTTGGACTACCCTGACATATCGCGCAGTGAGGCGGTCAAAGGAAGTATTGAAGGCTTTAAAGAAACGATCCTTAAATTGCAATATTCTCGATTTGTTTTCTTCTTCTTTTTGATGCTTGGGAGCTTTTAGCAATAACGCACATAACGCAGGACTCAATGTCAACGCGTTCAGTGCTGAAATTAATATTGCTGTTGCCAGGGTGTACGCAAATTGCCGGTAAAAGATCCCGGCTGGACCTTCCATAAAACCTACGGGTAAAAATACCGCGGCCATGACCATGGTAATGGAAAGTATGGCACCGGTAATTTCCGACATAGTGGACAATGTTGCTGCTTTGGGTTTTAACCCCGTACTGTGCATCTTCTCATGAATGGCCTCCACAACAACAATAGCGTCATCGACAACGATACCAATGGCCAATACCAGGGCAAACATAGTCAATACATTGAGCGAGAATCCAAAGAGCTGCAGAAAAAAGAAAGTTCCTATCAAAGAAACGGGGATAGCAATCGCTGGAATCAGCGTCGACCTAAAGTCCTGTAGGAAGATAAAAACAATGATAAAGACTAAAATAAACGCTTCGAAAAGAGTGTGTTCAACCTGATTAATAGATTCATCAATTTGATCACGAACAGAATAGGTAACTTCATAATGCAATCCTTTTGGGAATGTCTTGGCCTGTTCTTCGAGTACTTTTCGGACAGCGATATCAATATCGTGGGCATTGGAACCGCTGGTTTGAGTCAGATTAAGCGTCAGTCCGGGATGACCATTGACCTTATTGTCGCTACTGAGATTTGTAGCACCAAATTCTACACGGGCAACATCTTTGAGGTAGAGCACCGAACCATCATTGTTTGTCTTGATGACGATACTCTGAAATTCTTCGGGTGTAGTAAAACGTCCTTTGTGCCGAATAACTGTTTCAAATGCTTCGTCAGACGTTTCTCCAAATTTACCCGGTGCGATCTCAAAGTTTTGATCTTTGATGGCAGTCATGATATCCTGGGGAACCAGATTATAAAGGGCCAGCTTTTCAGGATTCAGCCAGAGCCGCATGGCATAATCCCTCGCTCCGAGCCGGGATACCTGAGCGACACCGTCTACGCGTAAGAGGGGACGCATCAGATTGATCTGGGCGTATGCCTGTAAAAAGGTTTCATCATAAGCCTTATCTTGATGATCTGAATATAGATTGATGGTCATAATCACCCCTGTTTGGCGAGGCATAACGGTAATCCCAGCTTCGTTTACCTCAGCAGGAATCGAACTGATCGCTTTGGAAATACGGGTCTGCACATTGACCGAAGCAATGTCCGGATTTGTTCCCGTTTTGAAATAGACAGATACACTGCCCGAGCCGGAGTTGGAAGCAGATGATTTGATATAGGTCATATCTTCGACACCATTGATGGCTTCCTCAATAGGTAATAAAACGCTTTTTGCTACCGTCTCTGCATTTGCTCCAGGGTAACTCAGGGATACGAGAACACTTGGCGGTGCTATTTCCGGAAATCGGGATACAGGGAGCAGCTTTAATCCCACCAAGCCCAATATGACTAAAATAATAGAAATGACCGTGGCTAGAACGGGCCTATTTATAAAGGTTTTTAACATATAATAGAATTTTAGACATGGCTCCGACGGAGCTAAAAAAGCCCCAAAGCAATGTCAAAATGTGCGATAATTATTTCTGTGGAATAGGGGTTACAGCTGAACCGTCAGTTAGCTTGTCAAATCCGCTGGTAATGATACGATCATTTTCTTTGAGACCTGAGTTTACAATATAATTGCCTTTGCTTTTGCCTGAAAGCTGGATATTGCGGCGTTGTGCTTTATTGTTTTGATCCAATATATAGACAAAGGTTTTGTCCTGCAATTCATTGATGGCAATCTGTGGAATCTGTAGTACATCTTTTTTTACTTCAGCAATTTTCAGTGTACCGCTACTCCCAGAACGTAAGATATTGTCTTGGTTTTGGAACGTTGCTCGTAGTGAAATTGCCCCCGTGGTCCGGTTGATCTGCCCATTGACAGCGTCCACAATACCTTTCTTTGCATATTCTTCGCCATCAGCGAGAACCAGTGTGACCTGAGGAAATACCAGTTTTTGATTTTGGTTGTACTTTTTACCTTCAATACTGTCTTTTTTTGCTTGTGCTTTTGAGAAGTAGAGAAAATCAGATTCATTCATTGAGAAATAAACATAGACTTCCTGTATATCGGAAAGATAGGTGAGAGGCTCTTTGTCACCTTTGGAAACTAAATTTCCGATGCGTTTGGGAATACGCCCGATATAACCGCTTACCGGTGCTGTGATGATCGTAAAATCTTTACTGATCTGCGCAGAACGTACGGCGGCAATGGCCTGATCCAGAGTTGCCTTTGCTACCTGATAGTCGGATTTGGCTGAAGCCAGTTTTACATCGGAAATGACGTCATTTTGAACCAAAGGTTTCAAACGGTCTACTTCCAATTGTGCATTTTTAAGTTTTGCCCGCGCAACCTGTTCGGTGGCGACCATGTTGTTTAAATTTTCCTGATAGGTAGAAGGATCGACTTTGAATAACTTCTGTCCTTTTTGTACAAAGGAACCTTCATCAACATAGATTTCTTGCAGTAGACCCTCAACCTGGGGGCGTACTTCCACATTGACTTTCCCTTCGATGGTACCCAGGTAGTCCTTGATTGTAGTGGCATCGGATTTTACAACCGTGTAAACGGGCAGGGCTACTGGTTTTTCATTGGTATTATTTTCTTTGGAAGAACTTGAAGAACAACTTACCTGGGTGGCTAAGACTGAACAAATCAATAAGGATACGCTGAAAATAGATAATGTTTTTTTCTTCACAATGCTTGATTAAATTTTTGATGTATGTGCTTGTAATAATACTATTACAAGTTAAAACGCCAAATCGTTTAATTATTGTACAAATTAACATTTGTTAACGTTTCAATTTATAGTTAATAATGGTTCAGCTAATAATCAAGTATGCCGTGTATTGGTTTTAAGTGACTGGTTTTCAGTTTGTATAAAATCAATCGATACAATCAATGTCTGAGACGAAACATAAAGCTGAAAAGGGTGTTTTCGATGATTTGACTGGAGCAAAATAAGGGGGAAAGATTTAAAAATCATTGCTAATTGGGGTGAAAGAGGATAAGGGCATTTTATTAAATTCAATAAACAGGAGTAGGTAAAATTCAATGAGGGTGGAAGAAATAGGCTTGATAAATATAAATAGACATGCCCCAAAAGTGTTTAAGTCTTGGGGCATGTCTAATATCGCAGCCGTTACTGTAGCTTATTTTTAGCTTTGTAGGGCAATTCTTAAAATTTAAGATGCTTTACGGTCAGGCCATTATTAATAAGTTGTTTCAGTGCATCAATGCCAATACTGATATGCGCTTCTACATATTTCGCCGTAACGGTGACATCACTTACAGATGTTTTTACGCCTTCAGGGACCATAGGTTGGTCGGAAACCAACAGTAGGGCTCCCGTTGGAATCTTGTTGGCAAAACCGACACTGAATATGGTCGCTGTCTCCATATCAACACACATGGCCCGGATTGACTTCAGATACTTTTTGAATGCTTTATCATGTTCCCAAACCCTTCTATTGGTCGTGTAGACTGTCCCTGTCCAATAATCCCGTTGATGGTCGCGTATTGTTGTGGATATAGCCTTCTGCATCGCAAATGCCGGTAGCGAAGGTACTTCCGGTGGAAAGTAATCATTTGATGTTCCTTCGCCACGGATAGCTGCAATCGGGAGGATCAGTTCCCCAATAGGAATCTTTTTCTTAATCCCGCCAGTTTTGCCCAAAAAAAGGACTGCTTTTGGGCTGATTGCAGATAGGAGATCCATCACTGTCGCAGCCATTGGACTGCCCATACCAAAGTTGATAATGGTGATACCGCCGGCAGTCACAGATTGCATTGGTTTATCTTCGCCGTAGATAGGAGCATTGTCATGCATTTCTGAAAATAGGTGAATATATTTTGAGAAATTTGTCAATAAGATATATTCCTCAAACTCTTCCAATGGTCTTCCGGTATAACGTGGAAGCCAGTTGTTCACGATTTCTTCTTTGGTTTTTAAACCTGGTGTTATCGGGCTATTTACTGTATTTTTTGTACTTTTCTTTGTCATAGTCATTTAATTTTAATTTCACGAATCTCTTATCTGTCTGTCAACATTCCATTATGGCTATGTTATTATTGTAATATAAGATTTTTAATTCTTTTTTTATTATGCTTTAAGCGCTTTTATCCGTTAAATTCTTTCCAAAATGTGCTGTTGGATAGTAACCGTCAGGCGACCTAGCGGCAAGGCGGAACAGTCCGAACATAAGGGGTAAAAAAAAATCCCGTTCAGCGAACGGGATTTTTTTAAGCGACTTTGAGCTTTTTCAGATCGGATTTTTCGAATTTTTTCTTCGCATAGTCCAAGGTGATTTCCAAGCTTTTTTGTCCCGTTTGCTCTTTCGTAGACGGCATTTCAAACATGGCGTCCAGCATGATCGCCTCGCATATACTACGTAAGCCCCTTGCTCCAAGTTTAAATTCGTCAGCTTTATCTACAATAAATGTGTATACTTCGGGATCAAATTTCAATTCGACGCCCTCATACTCAAATAATTTTTTGTATTGTTTGACCAACGCATTTTTTGGTTCTGTCAAAATACTTAACAATGTTTCCTTATCCAGTGGATTTAAATAGGTCAGGACTGGAAGACGGCCAATTAACTCTGGAATCAATCCAAAGTTTTTAAGATCCTGAGGTGTGATATACTTGTATAGATTGTTCAAGTCGATTTCCTCTTCGTCTTCATTCATCTTATAACCTACGGTTTGTGTGCGCAGACGGTTTGCAATTTTCTTTTGGATTCCGTCGAATGCACCACCACAGATAAATAGAATGTTGCTGGTATTAACAGCGATCATTTTCTGATCCGGATGCTTACGGCCACCTTGAGGTGGCACGTTGACCACCGTACCTTCTAAAATCTTTAATAACGCCTGTTGAACACCTTCACCTGAGACATCTCGTGTGATAGAAGGATTGTCGCTTTTGCGCGCGATCTTATCAATTTCATCAATATAGATGATACCGCGTTCTGCTGAAGCAACATCATAATCTGCTGCTTGAAGCAGGCGTGTTAAAATACTCTCCACGTCTTCTCCCACATATCCGGCCTCGGTCAGTACCGTAGCATCAACGATACAAAAAGGAACGTTCAATATTTTGGCAACAGTTTTTGCTAACAATGTTTTACCGGTACCCGTCTCACCAACGATAATCAAATTGGATTTTTCGATTTCAATTTCATCTTTATCCACTTTTTGATTCAAACGTTTATAGTGATTATAAACGGCTACTGAGATTACTTTCTTCGCATCATCCTGTCCAATTACATACTGATCCAAGTGTGTTTTGATCTCTTGGGGACGTATTAATTTTAATGCGGTCTGTAATGTCTTGCTTTTCCGTTGTTTTAATTCTTCTGCCAAGATTTCTCCTGCCTGTTGGATACATCTGTCACAGATGTGCGCTCCATTCCCAGCAATGAGCATCTGAGCTTCATTTTTGCTTATTCCACAAAACGAACAATGAATGTCTCTATCGTTATTCTTCGCCATCGTTATTTAATAATCTCCTTCTTAGGAAGTAAAATCTCGTCAATCATACCGAATTCTTTGGCCTCATTGGCACGCATCCAGTAGTCACGGTCAGAAGATTTTTCTACCCACTCATAGGTCTGTCCGGAGTGTTCTGAAATAATGGTATATAATTCTTCTTTTAATTTCATCATTTCACGTAAGTTGATCTCCATGTCTGCTGCAACGCCTTGCGCGCCGCCAGATGGTTGGTGAATCATTACCCGTGAGTGACGCAAAGCAGCACGTTTTCCTTTTGCTCCAGCAACAAGTAGGACAGCGCCCATAGAAGCTGCAATTCCGGTACAGATTGTTGCTACGTCCGGGGTGATATACTGCATGGTATCATAAATACCTAAGCCGGCATAAACACTTCCGCCTGGTGAATTGATGTAAATCTGAATATCACGCTGAGCATCAGTAGACTGTAAAAACAACAATTGTGCCTGAATAATATTCGCGACCTGATCATCGATACCACTTCCTAGGAATATAATACGATCCATCATCAAACGTGAAAATACATCCATCTGTGCAACGTTCAATTGGCGCTCTTCGACGATGTATGGCGTAAGATTGGTCGGAATACTGGTCTCTGTACGAGCAATGAAACTGTCAACATGCTGACTTCCGATGCGGTGATGCTTTACGGCATATTTTCTGAATTCGTTTTTATCTATATTCATCTTTTTGTTTTTTTTCTATTATGTAGGACTAATATAAAACTATATTTTAAAAATCAGATAAAGTGAAAAGATGTTTTACATCTACTTTACATTTTTTCGATATCGTCGCTTTCAGCAAAAAAAGCGTTTTATAATAGGGCCTTTACGCTATCCATTTCACTTAGAAGCCCTTAGCCGATTTCGTTATAATTGGGAAGGTCTTCGATAAATTGATACGATTCGTTCTCAAAGTCAATTTTGCAATAATAATGATTTATGCCGTTGCTCACGAGCAAGTATGGAATCCGATGCACCGTGTTATAATTTGCAATCTGTTCGAATACTTTTTGTGTGATCTTGATATGGGGGGCTTTGAATTCGGCCAAAACAACTTTATTCCCCACACTATTATAAATCAGTAAATCACTCCGTCGCTGGAGACTGTTTAGTTTCATTCCACCCTCAATATTCATCAGCGACTTTGGATAATTCTTGACCAATGCCAGATAATTTATCCAATGTTGTCTGACCCATTCCTCCGGAGTCAATACCAGTTCTTTCTTTCGCAACTCATCAAAAATATAAACCGCATTATTCTTTTTGGATATCTTCGCTTTGAAGGGTGGCAAATTGAGTGGTGTCGGTGAAAACATACACAAATATACTAAAAATTTAGCAAAAAAAGGGAGATTCAGACGATTCTCCCCGTTGTTTTTTACTTTTTGAATGGCTTCTTTTAATCAGTCGGTTAGATCTTTTTATTGAAATAGGCCGGATAATAAGTCGGATTCTCCGCACTGGACTGCTAGGGATTTAACAGTAAAATCGTAATTTCGCCTATATGAATATAAACCCGATCTTATCCGATATTAAGAACAGATCTTTTAAGCCTGTGTATTTACTGCAGGGGGAGGAAAGCTATTTTATTGATACCATTGCGGAGGCTCTGGAATCCACAGTGCTTAATGATGCACAGAAAGGCTTTGATCAATCTATTTTTTATGGAAAGGATATCGATATCGCTAACATTGTCAATGCAGCCAAACGCTATCCAATGATGAGTGATTATCAGGTGATTATTGTCAAGGAAGCGCAGGAACTAAAGTGGAAATCGGACACGGAGGAGCTATTGACCAAATACCTTGAACATCTGACACCGACAAGCATTTTGGTTTTTTGCTATAAACACGGGAAATTCGATAAGCGGAAGAAGATTTATAAGGTATTTGAAAAAGCCGGACTGGTAATCGATGCGGCTAAATTATATGATGATAAAGTTGCCCCTTGGATAGGAGGGTATTTAAAAGATGCAGGCTGGCGTATCCATCCGCAGGCGGCAGCGCTGATCGCGGATTATCTTGGGAATGATCTGGCGAAAGTATCCAATGAGCTGGATAAATTGATGCTCAATGTGCCCAAAAGCCAGGAGATCAGTATGGATGATGTCGAACGTAACATCGGTATTTCAAAAGATTTCAATGTATTTGAGCTCAACACAGCTTTGGCCAAACGTAATGCTTTGAAAGCCTATCAGATCGTG
Organism: Sphingobacterium sp. NGMCC 1.201703; assembly: GCF_047784615.1. NCBI lineage: Bacteria > Pseudomonadati > Bacteroidota > Sphingobacteriia > Sphingobacteriales > Sphingobacteriaceae > Sphingobacterium > Sphingobacterium sp. NGMCC 1.201703. The sequence goes on from NZ_JBLOHD010000001.1 coordinate 907,860, forward strand.
GATTATTTTGTGGCGAATCCAAAGAATAATCCGCTGGTGATGGTCGTCGGACAGGTAGCAACCTATTTCACCAAAATACTAAAATACCATTACCTTATTGATAAATCCGTTGCTGCAAAAGAATTGGGAGTGCATCCGTTTTTCCTAAAAGAGTATGAACTGGCGGCCCGAAATTACAACCGTCGGAAAACCTTTGATGTTTTGAATGTCCTTAAGGAGACGGATCTAAAGTCAAAGGGAGTCAATGTACCAAGTAATTTCAATAGTGAAGAGATCCTTAAGGAGATGGTCTATAGGATTTTAAATTAAATGTTAGAAAGTCACTAAAGACTATGGTGTGTACAAAAAGTTCACTATTCTTTGTGGAATTTTTGCCTGCAAACCACGTTTATTCATTAGTGCGACATAGGTGCGGTAATCTTTTTCGGCTTTTTTGTAAGAAGATTGCCCTTTTTTGAAAAATACATCACCACGGTTTAAATAGGCAACCTCACGCTCGGGAAAACGCTCAATTATTTTATCTAAAAAAACTTGTGCTGCATCAAGCTGATTTGCCTGCTCCAGAAAATAACCGATCTCATTGGCCGCAAGGACATTTTTACCATAAATAGGGTTTGCATTGTCAGGCTGTCCTTCGTCCAGACCCGCTTCCATGAAATACTTAGCGTCGTCTTTGCTAAAAACTTTAGATAGCAAGAATAGGCTGTTGTCAGGTATTTCTTTTAATGAGCGAAGCAGTCTGCCGTAGTCCCCAGGCTTGTAGCTCAGACTGATCTCCTGACTGCTGATCACCGTGGAATCGTAGGGTAGTGACTCTGCATCGTAGTCGTCCAGGTACACCTCGGTGTTTTTAGAATAAGTTCTGTACTCGCTGTGATTTTCACCTTCATCACCTGAGCCAGACCGATGTATTTCTACCAATTGCCAGCGTTTTAAAGCCGGTCGATAGACAAAATAATAACCCTCACTTTGACCAAAATCGTTCGGTCCCCAGGAAATTGATATGTTCACCGTATCGCTACTGGCACTTACACTATAATCACGCATATTATTGCATGACGCACAATAGAAAGCGTTATCATTATGAAAAGACAGCTGATAGTCATTCCCTTTTCGCGCATAAAAGGCCAATCCGACTTTAGTGTAACCTGGGCCGTCAAAGCTCTTATAAAATTCATGCTTGAAATTAAGTGTATCCGCTTTTTCGTAAACAACAAACACTCCAGCAGGCGTTTTACTCGTGTTTATTTGGCGTAACTGTACTGTATCTGTATTAAAATGTTTTGTGAAATTGTCTGCTGAAAGAATATCTAGTATTTGTATGTGTCTGGGTTGAGCTGCCGAAAGCAACGAAAGGCCCATAAATAGGATAAAGAAATAAGTTTTCAATGGCAATACTTTTAAAGTTTAATATTGACTCAACTGTATACAATTGTTGTTCCAATCTTTTGATAAGCTGAATCGGCACATCGAATAAAAGCTATTATAATCTACATCAGTCAAAAAAGATTAAAAAATATTTTGTAGTTAAATAACTACATGTATATTTGTAGTCAAGTAGCTACATGAAAATCCAAAAGAATAGGCAAAAATAGAATAGCAATGAATCAAGGAGTCAAAACAGTGCTTTATCCCGTGAAGGACATGGCGCAATCGAAAGCATTATTCACAAAATTATTGGCTATGGAGCCGTATGTGGATAGTCCGTATTATATCGGCTTTAAGGTCGATAATCAGGATATCGGTCTGGTGCCGAATAATCCGGAAGAGGGTTTAACTGCTTTTTTTCATGTGGATAATATTAATAGCAGTCTGGAGGTTCTTGTCGATGCGGGAGCCAAAATAATACGGGATATAATTGATGTCGGTGGCGGAAAATTGGTAGCGAGTGTGAAAGACAGCAACAACAATATTATTGGTCTTATTCAAATCTGAATAAGGCAATACACCACCAATCGTAAACGAAAAAAACATAATAATGAAAAAGAGGGATAAAATAATTTATTGGATTGCAACGGTATGGTTGTCCTTGGGGCTGGTATCTACGGCCATTATACAAATCTTTAGGGTAAAAACTGAGGGAGCAGGAGGAGTGCAAAATGTGGGCCATCTGGGCTATCCGGATTATATACTTACGCTGCTCGGTGTATGGAAAATTTTGGCAGTGGTAGCGCTGTTGTCACCAAAGAGACCGCTTTTGAAAGAATGGGCGTATGCTGGTATTTTCTTTACGGTAACGGGCGCGCTCTATTCACATGCTATGGTGGGAGATTCCGCTGGCTTGCTCGCCCCGGGGCTGCTTTATTTGGTCCTTATTGCAGTGTCCTGGTATTTTAGGCCTGCTGAGAAGAAGTTTTTATAGAATCATTGGTCTCCCTTATCAGTCGCCTATACTGTTCGCCCAAACATTATAGGTGGCTGTGGATCGAATATGTGCTTTTTATACTCATATTTTCTGTCGCTTCACCCAGGAGCGATATACAAACAAATCTTAAACTCGGCAAGATTCTCCGGCAACTTATGGCCAGAGCATGGCTTTCGACAATTCGGATACCCCACTTTCATTTTAGTAGATGTGAAACTATACGATTTGTACTCCATTTGAAATTACAATAAACGGATTTTATTTTTTGAAATATTAATTCACTGTAAAATAGTTTGTTAAATGTTGTTAATGATGGTTTTACCCAGATTTCGGTGTATTTTTTACATTAATTCAATAATTAAACACTTGTTTAAATTAAACGTTTGTTTAACTTTGCTCCGCATTTAACAAATGATGATCTCATTTTTGAGAAAGTAGGATGCAATTATCTATAAAAAGATTGGGTTATAAATGGAATTTAACGAGAAGCAAATAGATATCCTCCTTGCCGCTGAGCGACTTTTTGCAACAAAAGGGTTTGACGGGACTTCGGTGCGTGATATAGCGCAGGAGGCAAATGTCAATGTGGCCATGATCAACTATTATTTTGGATCGAAAGATAAGTTGCTGGACACCTTTTTTGAATGGCGTGTTCCAGATTTTATGATCAATGTGGATGAGCTTTCTTTGGTAGGAAGTGCACTTGATAAAGTCGATGTAATGGTTGATAGGTATGTCAAATCGATGAACTCACATCGCAAGCTCTATCGGGTTATTGCGATAGAAAGTACTTTAAAACAACGGATGTTAATATCTGAAGCCTTCAAAAAATTAAAAATACATAACCTGGAGGTCATCGCTTCTATCATCAACAGTGGTATTGCAGAAGGGGTCTTTAAGACAGGTAATGATCCCATATTAATCCATTCGATGATGATGGGAACTTTCATGAATTTTCAGATGAATCAGGTCTTTTTACAGGAGCAACTAGGTATAGCCGATGACGATGGCTATGGCCAATATATAGAAACAACGTTAACAGAATTTATACAGAAAACAATTAAAGCTTTATTGACATATGAAAAATAAGTTGGCCAATTTAAGTGCTTTATTGCTTTTGAGTCCTTTGGGTTTGCTGGCACAAGAAAACAAACACCTGAGCTTGGAAGAAATAATTCACATGGCTGCAAACCAAAGTGTGGAAGCGAAAACTGCCGATACCAAAGTATTGGGAAGACAGCTAGAGGTCGAAAGTGCGAAATCGAAACAGCTTCCGGATGCAAAATTGAGCGGGCAATATATGGCGATGACTACACCGAATGTGGATCTGAAGTTAGCACTTGGTGGAGGAGGTTCGGCTCCGGATATTGCAGCAAATCAACTGTGGTTGGGGCAGGCATCTGTCAGCATGCCTATTTATACTGGAGGTAAGATCAAAGGAGGAATAGCAATAGCAAAAGATGCGCTACAAGCCGAACAATGGAACGCTGTAGCAAGCAAAGAACAATTGGCCTCACGTGCGATAGCACTTTATCTGAATTTGTATAAAGCGCAGCAAACCAATTTGTTGATTACGGAAAACATCAAACAGTCTGAGCAACGTGTTTCGGACTTTAAAGCGATGTTAGAAAATGGGTTGATCGCAAGAAATGATCTGCTTAAAGCGGAATTACAACTGTCTAATTATCAAGTGTCGCTCCAGGAGGCACAGAAGAATATTAAGGTGCTGAATTATCAATTGGCCAATTTGCTAAAGATTGCGGAGGATACGCAATTGGATCAGATTAATCTGGCTGAGGTTACTGGAATTGACCTTGGATTGAAGGCTTCTTATGACACAGCAAAGACGGAGCGATCGGATCTAAAATCGCTGGCTTCCCAACGTAAAGTTGCCGAAGATCAATTGAAAGTCACCAGATCTTCGACATTGCCAACGATTGCGGCAACGGCAGGTTACAATGCTTTTGGATTGCAGAAGGTGGTGACGGTAACGAATGCAGCAATGGTGGGTATTGGGGTATCCTATGATATTGGTTCTTTGTATAAAAACAAGAGGGAGGTCAATGTCGTCAAAAACCGGATCAAGGAAATTGATGAGAATTTGGAACTGCTCAATGACCGGGTAAAAGTGCAGGTGCAACAGGCAAATGAAAACTATATGCTGGCCCAAAAACAGGATGTGGTGTACCATCAGGCGGTAGATCAAGCCGTTGAAAATTATCGTATTACAAAAGATAAATATGATAATGGTATTGCCGACACGGACGATTTATTGACAGCTGATGTACAACAGCTTCAGAGCAAAATCAATCTGGCAATAAGCAAAGCAAATACAATTGAAAAATACTATGACCTATTGTTAGCAAATGGGTCGTTAAAAATTAAATAGCAATTAATCTAGACATGGAAAATACAGTTGAAAACGCACCTGAAAAAAAAGGTACAAATAAAAAATTTACTATTATTCTAGCTGCTTTGGTCATCTTTGGCGGGGCTTACGGTGGTTATAAATACCTGCATGGTCAAGCGCATGAGACTACTGATGATGCGCAGGTGGAGAAGAATATGAGTCCGATTATTCCACGTGTAGGGGGATTTATTTCTAAAGTGTATGTTAAGGATAACGATTTGGTGAAAAAGGGCGATACCTTGTTCACGATCGAGAGCCAGGATTATCAGGTGCGTGTGGATGAGGCCGAAGCTGCATTGGCTGCTGCGGAAAGCAGCTTTGATGTCTCTAAAGCGGATGTATATGCTTCATCAGCAAACGTGGCAATCTCGGACGCGACGATACAGTCGAATTTAGGAAGTATTGATGCGGCACGTATCCGTGCAAAACAGGCAAATAACGATTATATCCGATACCAAAACTTATATAACAATCAATCCATCACGAAGCAGCAATATGAGCAGGCTTTAACAGCGAAGTTAGAGGCGGATAAACAAGTGGAGATCTTGCAACAACAACGAAATGCCAGTGCTTCACAACGTAATGCAATCGTGAGTAAAACTACAGTAGCTTCGAAGCAAACATCTGTTGCCGAGGCAAATATAAAAAGAGCGAAAGCGCAATTAGAGGCTGCGAAATTGAATCTATCTTATACCGCAGTATTAGCTTCGGTAGATGGTCAGGTATCGAATATCAAAGTGCAGCCAGGGCAGATGATCAACCCAGGACAGTCTTTATTTTACATTGTTGATAATATAGAAACTTGGGTCGTAGCGAACTTTAAGGAGACCCAATTACAAAAAATGAAACCGGGACAAAAGGTGGGTATTAAAGTGGATGCATATCCAAATATCGAATTTGAAGGTGAAGTCAATTCATTTTCGCCGGCTACTGGTTCTCGTTTCTCTCTGTTACCTCCGGATAATGCCACGGGTAACTTTGTGAAGACGGTACAACGTCTGCCAGTAAAAATCAAATTGACAAAAGATAATAAAGCTGAAAATGTGGCTCTGCTCAGACCGGGCATGAATGCTGACGTAGATGTGCATGTTCAATAACTATGGAAAATTTAAATCAACAGGATAGTCTGGTTGAATATGGTTTTCGACGCGTGGTCATCACGATTACAGCAGTGCTCTGTGCCCTGCTGGAAATCGTGGACACCACGATCGTGAATGTGGCCTTAAATGATATGAAAGGGTCGTTGGGGGCAACATTGACAGACGTGGCCTGGGTTATTACGGCTTATGCAATCGCTAACGTAATAGTTATTCCGATGACGAGTTGGTTATCCCAACAGTTTGGTCGACGTAATTACTTTGCGGCATCAATTATCATATTTACCGTATCTTCATTTTTGTGTGGTAACGCGACCAATATCTGGGAGCTTGTCGCATTTCGCTTTCTCCAAGGAATGGGCGGTGGCGCCTTGTTGGTGACTGCTCAGACCATCATCACAGAAAGCTATCCCAAAGAAAAACGTAGTATGGCACAGGCGATCTACGGTATGGGGGTGATCATTGGCCCGACATTGGGGCCGCCCTTAGGGGGGTATATCATAGATAACTTCTCCTGGCCTTATATTTTTTATATCAATGTGCCCTTGGGAATTATTGCTACGTTGCTGACTTTGTCGTTTGTACGTAGTCCGAAATATAGCCAGAAACAATCAGCAAAAGAGGTGGATTGGTTCGGGATGATCTTTTTGATTATGTTTATCGGCTCACTTCAGTTTGTGCTGGAACATGGCCAACAGGATGACTGGTTTGATGATCCACTTATTTTAGGACTATCAATTTTATCGGTATTCGGGTTATTATTCTTCATCTGGCGTGAGCTGGTTTATGAAAAACCTATCGTGAACCTGAGGGTATTGCGTGATAAAAACCTACAGGTTGGGGTTGTGATGAGTTTTATCCTTGGATTTGGTCTGTTTGGATCGACTTTTATTATTCCGATCTATACACAATCCATATTGGGATGGACAGCAACAGATGCTGGTCTCTTGTTGCTACCAAGCTCAATCATGACCGGGATCATGATGCCTTTTATTGGTAAAATGATCCAGAATGGTGTTCCGCAGAAATATATGGTTGCGGTGGGTTTGAGCATTTTCTTCGGCTTTTGTTTCTGGATGTACAGCCTGATGACAAATGATACGGGTTCGGAACACATGTTTTGGCCACTTATCCTCCGTGGGGTAGGCTTGGGGCTGCTATTTGTGCCAGTAATGACCTTATCGCTATCTACTCTTCATGGTAAGTCGATCGGCGAGGGGGCGGCATTTACAGGTATGATGCGCCAGTTGGGTGGTTCATTCGGTATTGCGTTGATCACAACATTTATTGCACGCGACTCTCAAAAGCATCGGGTTGACCTAGTTGCTAATCTGGATCCCAGCAAGTTTGAGGTACAACAACGTTTGCAACAGCTGCAAATGAGTTTTCAGTCAAAAGGATTTGCTCCAAATGAAGCATTGGCCAAAGCGCACCAGATACTGGATATGACTGTCATGAAACAGGCAACCGTATTGTCTTATATGGATGTATTTCTCTATTTGGGAATTGCATTTTTGATATGTGTGCCTTTTGTGCTAATGATCAAACAGGGTAAGACCAAGGTGGATATGTCAAGCGTGCACTAGCGGTCGCATGGACTGGAGCCTTTTAGCCCAGAAAATGATATAATAATTAATTAGCCCTCAAAAAAAGGATTTTACTTTTTGAGGGCTTTTATTTTTTAACGCATCAGCTTGCAAACTTGGCTTAATCCCTCTATAAACAGCCCTTAGCCAATTTCAATAGCCCTTAGTCTTCGTGATAAATAGTCCTTACGCTCGGTGATAACATGAAGATTTTTATTTCCAGAAAGGCATAAAACTAAAACCTGATTCGGAATTGATTGTTAAAAATAATAAAAGATTTTTTTTTTGAGTTTTACGTCTATAAGCTAGTCGTTACAAGGAAGTTATTTGTTTAAAATAAGCGCCGTATGTACACAGGAAGACTTAATTTTTTAGCTTTTATTATCCCTTTGTTTTTAGTACTGATGCTGTTGGAATATTGGTATAGTCTGAAGAAACAAAAGCGGTATTATACCTTCGATGAATCAATCTCTAATCTAAATGTCGGTATTGTCGAGCGTATGTGCGATATGTTTTCGGTTAGCCTGTTCTACTTTTTTTTCATTTGGGTCTACCAGAATTTTGCGATTTTTCATATCGAGGCGAACGTCTGGACATGGATCCTGCTTTTTCTTTTTACGGATTTTTTGTGGTACTGGTATCATCGATATAGTCATGAGATCAATTTGCTTTGGGCGGCACATGTAGTTCATCATCAAAGTGAAGATTATAACTTCACCGTTGCCGCCAGGATTACTATATTCCAGGCGGTATTTCGTTCTTTGTTCTGGGCTTTTATTCCTCTTTTGGGCTTTCCGCCTTTCATGATGACCGTAATTTTATTGGTTCATGGCGTCTATCCCTTTTTCTCCCATACGCAAACGGTAGATAAGCTCGGGATTTTTGAAAAAATACTTGTCACTCCATCGCATCACCGCGTGCATCATAGTAGCAATCAGATTTATTTGGATAAGAACTATGGTGATATTTTAATTATCTGGGATAAAATGTTTGGGACTTTTATCGCCGAGAAGAAAGAAGACCCCTGTGTTTACGGACTGACCAAACCTATCCATCGGTACACCTTCCTTTGGCAGCATTTCCACTATCTATTTGAAATAGGGCTTTCTTTTAAGCGTGCAGTGGGATTTAAAAACAAAATGCGTGCGGTATTTGGAAGCCCTGACGATATACAACCTGAAATTAGGGCGGAATTAGAGCAAAAAATGTTTGCAGGGACTAGATCTCAGGTGCATGGTAAAAATCTGAGCCGATATATTTTTATCCAATCTATGTTAACGATGGTCCTTCTGTTTTTCTTTCTGCTGTATGGCAATTACCAAGATATTGGGCAATTGCTTGTTGGTGGCTTCTTTATTTTGTGCAGTGTCATCTGTATCGGTGGATTATTGGAGCATGAAAGATGGGTCTTTTCGCTCGAAATGCTGCGGTTATTTCTGTTGCTGTTATTTATAACGATTACATTTTTTTCTTTTCCCTTCCTGCTCATTCTCTTGGCAGCGACTATACTGCAGGTGATCTCGTATAAATTGATGCGAGATCGCTACCTACGGATTCTTGATTTGTCGAAGGGTTAAGTTTATCGTTTCACCCTGCTTATTGGCACAATTTAATAAAGGTATCGCAGTATCCTCTGGCCATGATATCCCAGCTGAAATCCGCATTCGTATTTTTCTGGAATTTCTGTCCAAGCTTTTCGTAATGAGCCGGATTGTCCAAAATGTTCTGGAGTTGCCCGATCCACGCATCGGCATCTTGACTGGGGAGTAAAAGGCCGTTGTGATGATGCGAAATAGCACTCGTGATACCCTCCAGTTCTGCGGCGACAACAACAGTGCCCCTAGATGAAGCTTCAAGACAAACCAGGCCAAAGCCTTCCATATCTCCCTGAACTTGAATATTGGGCATCAGGAAAGCATGTGCATTGGTAAGTAGATGCCTTAACTGATCGAAGGGGACTTTTCCCAGATGCTGGATTTTTTCGGGATGCATTCTCAATAATTTACGTATTTCCTGTTGATCAGTTGGATAGCCCAAAAATAGGGTAGCGAGATGATAGAGTCTGGCAGGTAGAAGGTTGAGCATGCGTTCTTTCCAGGTTGGGACTTGGTCAAATGGACCTACCATAAGGAGCCGGAAATTACCTTGAACGGCGGGAATGACCTGCTGCATCAACCAAGAGAATCCTTTGCGTTTCACAGGTCTTCCCAGCGTAATAAAATAGGGTGGTAATTTGTCATCTTTCAGCTTGGATATCGGGGTTACTGGGTCGACTCCATTTGGAATGACTGCTATCCTTGAAGGGTCGATACCACGTGACCTGGCGGCTTCTGCGGTGGCCTGACTGACCGCTATAACCTGATCAAATATGTTGAAACGCGGAATTATTTTATGTTGGAAATAAGGTAGAGGAAAAACAATATCAAGACCATGGAGGGTAACTACTTTCTTTAGATGATCGTATCCCTTATGAAAAGTTGCTAAAGCAGCGATTAATCCGTCGTTAAAATGGATAAGCTTAATATGGGGATTAGCTTTGATTTTGGAGAGAATACGTTGATTTAGGCGATAGAAGAACGTGAGAATGGATTCTTCGTTGTCATACAAGAGCGTGTGTACTTTTAGATAGAGTGCCGAATGGTTAATAAGCTCAAAGCTCTGCTTTTCCATTCCGCCAACTGCAGGTGGATATTTGTGACTAACAAATAAGATTTCTATTTCAGACGGTAGCATGTACGGTTTTTTTTTTGATACATAGATAAAATATAGCGCCAATAGTTGTCCAGAATACCTGACGGCCGCGACGCAGGAGCGAGACACTCAGCCAGATGCTTCCGCCCGAAAGTCCAATCATGTTAAGCAGGAGTTTGTTGGAGAGTTCCTCAACGCCCAGTTGACCGGGAATAAATGCACCTGCACTTTTCAATAGGATGACGCTCATATCTAAAATTAATCCGTGAATAACCTTGACATCGACATCCAGAAATTTTAAGATCAGATAGAATTCCAAGCTACCTATAACCCAATGTATCGCAAACAACAGATAGGAGTACCAAAATACTTTATTTTGTTGTTGATAAAAGTCTTTCGTATTCCAAACTAATTTCTGGAGCTGATTTTTTGCTTTCGATACAAAGGAAGTATCAGCAGGGGTATTTTTAGGTGGTGTTTTGGTGGAAACTAACCAGTAGAATATTAAAACGACGAATAGTAACAAGACTACACATACGACATAGATAGCGTATCCCGTATACTGCATCACCTCGTTTTTTAAGGGTGAAAGCATCAGCCAGATCATGGCCAGTAAGAAAATGCTTAACTGGGAAAGTATGGCTGTAATGCGTGAGATGGCGACAGAGCTGAGTCCCTGTTGTAAAGGGATGTCATAGCGGGTTATCAGCTCGGCTTTCAGTAAATCGCCGGCAATAATACTCGTGGGATTAAAGAGTCCAACTGTTTCGCCGATTTGACGTAGGGCAAAAAGTTCGAAAATATTGATCTTTTTTTTTGAAGGGCCTAGACAAATCCACCAGGCTAGCGTTCCAAAAAGATAGGCAACTAAAGTGGTAAATACGATAAAAATAAAGCGGTAACCAATCCTTGACAGCTCTTTTTTCAAAGCCGAAAGGTCACTGTGAGTTACAAAAATTACCAAGGATGTCAAGATCACAAGTAAAAAGACAACTTTGATCAATTGACGGGATGTTGTTAATTTGCCCATGCCAGATCTGCATCTTGCGTTTTGTCAACAAGTAATTCAATGTCGTCAAAGTACTGCTGTGATAGTCGTGTCCAGTCCAATTGACTTACATAAGAAAGTCCGGCGGTAATCATGTTCTTCTTTAGCGCCTTGTCGGATATTATTTTCTTTAGGTAATAAACATATCCAGCAGCATTTTCGGGTTGACATTTAAATCCGGTTACACCATGTTGAATAAGCGATGCCGAGCCACCGCCATCAGCAATTACGCAAGGAAGACCTGAAGCTAATGCTTCGACGACAACGTTACCATAAGTTTCTGAAACAGAAGGGAAGACAAACACATCGGCTGAAGCGTACAATACCGCAAGTTCCTGATGTGTCTTTTTTCCCAGAAAAATAGCATTGGGCATTTCTTGCATTGCTGTTACTTTGGCGGTTCCGTCTCCGACGACTATAAAATTATAGTCCAGCTGTTGGGCATGGATCTGCTGATAGATGTCAATTAAGGTTTTAATATTTTTCTCCCAAACGATCCGACTGACGAATAATACTGTGGGTTTATTATTTTTTGTCAATTGTTGGATATTGCTTGAGTTCTTTTTTTTGGGAGTAAATAGTTGGGTGTCAATCCCTCTTTGCCAGAGTTTTAAACCTCGCTGTTGGATCCCGATCTGTTGCAGCTCGGCTAAGATGGATTTGGTGGGGACATAAACAATGTCACATTTGTTATAAAAATTATTCATTGCCCGTTTGATCCATTGCTCAGTGGGTTTGACCAAAGGGAGGATATTTTTGAAATAATAGGCAATATAGGATATAAAATGGGTATGGTAGATTGTTAATACAGGGATATTTCTACGTTTGGCATAGTTCAACGCAAAAAAGCCAAGCAGGGAAGGGGTTGCGATATGAACGATGTCGGGTGCAAATTCATCCAAAGCCAGTTCGAGCTTTTTTTTGATAAGCTGTGGAATGGCAAGACAATAGTCATCATTGACCGGTATTTTAAACGTAGGTACTTTATAGGAATGAAAGTCGCGAAATTGTGTGGGGCCACCACCATAAATAAAGAAGTATCTAAAATTCTGTTGATCGATACGGTTTATCAGCTGAAACATAGTGCGAGATGCACCGTCGAAATCCTCAACGAGTATTTCCGTAAAAAAAGCTACCTTTCTCATTGTATTCTTAATTAGGGGTTTCGTAAAAATATTCGAAAAGCATAACCCCAAAGCTATTTTGATATTAACTTTTTATCATTAAAGTGTTTATAAATTGTTTATTATTAATAATTTGTAAATATTTTTTATAAGTAAAATTAATTTAAGAATATAGTTAACCTAATCTTGAGGCTTTACTTTTGGAATGAACAAATTATTCAGTCCATGTTGTTAGATTTATTGTTCGAAAGGAAAACCAAGCTTAAAGGCCTTCGTAAAGCTCTTATTTTATCCATTTGTGCTTTTGCAGGGATCACGTTAGGATTCAAACTGAAGCCCAAACAAGTTCGGCCGATGAACACGGTCTATGTCGATATGCCTGATGTCAGCGAGGGGCAACTTCGTTTATTGACTTATAATATTGCCGGTCTCCCGGAATTAATTTCAAGTGCTGTAACTGAAAGGGCTTCAAGTATTACATCCATCGGCGAATTGATGAATCCCTTTGATATTGTCAATGTACAGGAGGATTTTAATTACAATAAATTTTTGTACAGCAAGAATAGACATAATTATCGAACTGAAAATATAGGTGGTGTACCATTTGGGGATGGATTGAGTACTTTGTCAAAATATCCGATCCAAGACTTTGAACGCGTTAGTTGGGAGGCATGTAATGGCGCTGACTGTCTGACTCCAAAAGGATTTTCTTATGCACGGATACAGCTGGCAAAAACTGTTTTTATTGATGTTTATAATGTACATGCAACGGCCCAGGATGACCCTAATGCGGCAACAGCCCGACGCAAGAATTTGGACCAGTTAAAGGACTATATTCAAAAGAACTCTTCGGGGCAACCTTTGTTAATTATGGGAGATTTTAATGCTCATTATGCGTATGCATTGGATAATATTGTTTCTTTTCAAGGGGAATTAAACCTGGTGGACGCATGGGTAAATTTGAAAAACAGTGGTAAAATACCGCAGAGCGAGAAAAATTTTGTTGCGCGGGCCGCATTGGAGTTAACGGATGATTGTGAAGGAATTGATAAAATATATTACCGGAACAATGATCATATCGTATTTGAAGCAAGGAACTATCAGGTTCAAAAGCAACTTTTTCAAAATAGGGAGGGGCAGGATTTGTCCGACCATTGTGCGGTATCGCTACAATTGGGATGGCGTCTGATAAAACCTTCAGTACAGTAGACTTTCTCAATTCTTTCATATCAATCGCGATTAGCACTGAGCCCCTTCAGTGCTTTTTTTTGATGTTTTCGATCGCCCGCCTGTAGATGCCTATAAACAAAAAAGCCCCGTAAAATAAATTACGGAGCCTTTATAAAATTGGGATAAATTATCTTATTTATACATCTCTTCGCGTTGCGCTTTTACGACATCGCTATTGATGTATTCATCATATGTCATTAACTTGTCGATAATTCCTTTCGGCGTCAATTCAATGATTCTGTTTGCAACAGTTTCGGTCAACTCATGGTCACGTGAGGTGAATAACATCGATCCTTTAAAGTCCACCATGCCGTTGTTCAATGCTGTGATTGACTCTAAGTCCAAGTGGTTGGTCGGTTCGTCAAAAATCAAGAAGTTGGCTCCCTGTAACATCATTCTTGAAAACATGCAGCGCATTTTTTCTCCTCCGGAAAGGACCGAAACTTTTTTCATGACTTCTTCACCTGAGAACAACATTTTTCCCAAGAATCCACGTAGGAACTGTTCATCGGCTTCAGGGTTAGTGGTGTAATCTCTTAACCAATCGACCAAATTTTCGTTTTTGCCTTCAAAAAAGGCTGCATTTTCAATCGGCATATCAGCGGGAGTGATTGTTACACCCCATTTGAATTCGCCACCGAAATCAGTATCTCTACCGGTGATAATATCGTAAAATGCTGTAGTGACTAAAGAGTTGGGACCTAATACCGCAATTTTATCACCTTTATTGATCATAAATGTGATATCCTTGAAGAATACTTCACCATTGACGGTTTTGCTCAAACCTTCTACCTGTAATGTTTGGTCTCCCGGTTCGCGGTTCATGGTATTGAACATGATTGCCGGATATTTACGGTTGGACGGTTTGATCTCATCAATATTGATCTTATCCAAGGCTTTTTTACGGGATGTAGCTTGTTTTGATTTGGATGCATTGGCTGAGAAACGACGGATAAATTCCTGTAGTTCTTTAACCTTGTCTTCCATCTTTTTATTTTGGTCTGCACGCTGTTTTAATGCCAGTTGAGAAGACTCGTACCAGAATGAGTAGTTACCAGTATAAATCGTCATTTTACCAAAGTCTATATCTACGGTATGTGTACATACAGCATCGAGGAAGTGACGGTCGTGGGACACTACAAGTACAATTGCTTCATAAGAAGCTAAAAAGTCTTCTAACCAAGCAATGGTATTAATGTCCAAATCGTTGGTTGGCTCATCGAGAATCAAGATATCTGGATTACCGAATAATGCCTGTGCCAATAAAACACGTACTTTTTGATTACCATCAATTTCAGATACTAACTTGTAGTGAAGCTCTTCTTTAATGCCCAAGCTGCTCAATAGGGTAGCTGCATTGGATTCTGCATTCCAGCCGTCCATTTCTGCAAAAAGACTTTCGAGTTCACCGGCACGTTCACCATCTGCATCAGAGAAATCCTCTTTCATGTAAATGGCGTCTTTTTCTTTCATGATTTTGTAAAGCTCTTGGTTACCCATCATGACTGTTTCCAGTACCGTATATTCATCGAAAGCATAGTGATCCTGACTCAATACAGACATACGTTCGCCTGGCGTGAATGCCACCGAACCTGTAGAGGGATCAACTTCGCCAGAAATAATTTTTAGGAAAGTAGATTTACCAGCTCCATTGGCACCAATAATACCGTAACAGTTGCCAGGTGTAAATTTTAAATTGACATCTTCGAATAGTACACGTTTACCATAACGAAGGGAGAGGTTTGATATATTAATCATGCCGCAAAGATACGTTTTAATCTTGTATTTTTTAACTATTTCCAAACATGAGTTCCTTACTGAAAATGGTCAGGACGGTTATCTACTTGAAGCTGTGTTCCAAGTGGAATCTGGACACTACATCCCGATGGTTATTTCGTCCATTATCTTCCAAGTGGTTACTCCATAACCAAAGTACAGGCGTATGTACCGGAAGAATTGATCACGAACTTGAACGTCGAAAAATTGGTTTATAATGCGACAGATGATATTGCTTGTCCAGCGAATACAGGATCGCAACGTTTGGCACAAACCAATGAGCCGATTAAACAGGAAGAATGATGGGGATAAAAAAGGATAAATTTATTTCGATAAAAATTCAAAGAGAAACAATAAGGGAGATCTATTGATCTCCCTTATTCATTAAATTTCCTCTTTTGCCTCCTGTATAATATAAAAACGATGACAATAATTGCTACGATCCCTAAAATGATATAATGGGAGCCTGATTGTTGTTGATGTTGGGTTGTATCCTCTGTCGTCTGCGCATATGTAAAATTTGCTACGAAAAGAAGCACCATGAAAATCCACTTCTTGCACATAATAAACGGTTTATTAACTATAGTAGCAAGCTAACTATTTTTTGCAATAAAGACAAATTAATTTTATAAAAATGACAATATTTAAATGGGGTTTTATATGCTTTGTAGATAAGGTGCTGGTTTTAGGAGGGATATTTGTTTTGGGTAGCGTATTTTAAAGTTAAATCAGGGTATAATTGGCCAAATTGTTGTTTAAAAAATAGATTTGGGATTAATTGTGAATGAAGGATTTTTTAGTCTGACTGATAGAATAGATTGATGTAATCCCCGTTCTGCAGGCGGATTAATGGCCATAAAGTCGTATATTGTGAACCTTTTAAGCGTTTAAAACTATTATTGTCATGTCACAACTTATAAATTTAACTGTCTTCAGAGAATTTTTGAAATCTAGTTTTGCCGGTGGGATTATCCTATTTTCCTGCGTCATCTTGGCACTTATTGTCGCGAATACATCATTATATGGGGCGGTCATGGACTTTCTGCTTCGGGAGGTAGGATTTGAAACAGATAATATCCAGCTGAAATATTCGTGGCTACTGTGGATTAATGATGGATTGATGGCTATTTTCTTTTTATTGGTAGGATTGGAAATCAAAAGAGAAATCGTCGAGGGAGAACTATCTTCAGCAAGTAAAGCTGTCCTTCCTATTTTGGCAGCGGTAGGGGGAGCTCTTCTGCCTGCAGTAATTTATTTTTTCATCAATAAGGATGTGGCGGATACAGCGCACGGATGGGGCATACCCATGGCAACGGATATTGCATTCGCGCTGGCCGTTATCACGCTGTTGGGAAATAAAGTTCCAGCAAGTCTCAAGATTTTCTTGGCAGCTTTGGCCATTGTGGATGATTTGCTTGCAATCCTAGTGATCGCTTTGTTCTATAGTAGTGGAATCCATACCAGTTATTTATTGATGGCGCTTGGTATATTTGCCTTTTTGGTGGTCCTCAATAAACTTGGAGTAAAAGCCCTATGGGCCTACCTTATTCCGGGCGTATTCATTTGGTATTTTATCCACCATTCAGGCATACATGCAACTATTGCGGGGGTTTTGGTTGCCATGACTCTTCCCACCACACCTGATGAAAAAGAGTCGCCATTGGAAAAGTTGGAGCATTTATTAACTAAACCGGTGAATTTTATTATTATCCCTTTGTTTGCGTTCGCAAATACGTTAATTCCAATTCATGCTGAAATGGTTGGCGGTTTAACGTCCAAATTGGGACTAGGTATTATTATTGGATTGCTCGCAGGGAAATCGATTGGCATATTTTTGATCTGTTTTATCGCAAAGAAACTCAGAATAGCACAACTTCCTGAGGGCGCAAGCTGGATACAGATATTCGGCGTCGGTTTGCTCGGCGGAATCGGTTTTACAATGTCTATCTTCATTGCGATCTTATCCTTTGATGATGCTTTTTTGGTTGAGGAAGCTAAATTTGCAGTGCTCATTGCTTCTCTTTGTGCAGGTATATTAGGGTACACATTGTTGAGGTTGGCTGATAATTCCAAAAGCAGCTCAGACAACTTAGGCTAAAATAACGAAGATCCAGTGGGGGAGTTCTGCGGATATATTTTCCATGCAGCTCCTAGTATCACAAATGCTGACGTCATATATAGATTAGTTTTAGTAACTTAGCGCATATTTAATAAAATAATAAAATTTGAGATTTACTGAATTTGGTTTTGTTCCGGAATTGGAAGAGGGCTTAGAAAGCATGATGTTTGAAGAGGCTACGCCTATTCAGGAACAGACAATCCCCGTCATTAAGAAGGGTAGTGATATGATTGCCTGTGCGCAAACAGGTACCGGTAAAACGGCCGCATATATGCTGCCAATTTTAGATGCTGTTGCTAGAGATGCAAAGGAGTCTATTCGTGCGATTATCCTGGTCCCGACAAGGGAATTAGCCTTGCAAATAGATCAACAGATCATGGGCATGTCTTATTATACTGGAGCGACTTCCATCTCTATATATGGCGGTGGTGACGGTATGGGCTACGAACAACAGAAGCGAGCTATCCGAGAGGGGGTTAATATTATTGTTGCTACCCCCGGTAGATTGATCAGTCACCTTACATCGATGAAAGTCGATCTGACTCATCTGACACATTTCGTATTGGATGAAGCAGATAGCATGTTAGATATGGGCTTTCAAGATGATATATTGCGTATTGTCAGCTACCTGCCCAAAAAGAAACAAATGTTGCTTTTTTCAGCGACGATGCCTCTCAAGATCAGAAATTTTGCGAGAAAGATCCTTTATCAACCTGTTGAGGTCAATATCGCCATTTCAAAGCCTTCAGAAGGTATAGACCAGCGCGTTTATCTAGTGTATGATAAGCAAAAAATGGATCTTTTGAAGATCATCTTACAAGACGTTAATTATGTTTCTGTGATCATTTTTGCCTCTCAAAAAACGACTGTAAAATTACTGGCACAGGAACTTCAAAAGCAGGGTATAGACGCAGAGGGATTTCATTCAGATCTTGAGCAGACTAAACGTGAGGATATCATGAGTAGATTTAGATCACGTCAGGTAAGGGTACTGGTAGGAACAGATGTGATCTCGCGAGGTATTGATATCGTAGGTATCAGTTTGGTGGTAAATTATGATGTACCACCGGATCCCGAAGATTATGTGCACCGTATCGGACGTACAGCACGGGCAGCGACAACGGGCACAGCGATTACTTTTGTCAATGATAAAGATCAGCAACGTTTTGCTCAGATCGAAAGCCTGATCGGTTATCCCGTAGAACAGATTGCATTACCGGAAGGCTTTGAAGCTGGTCCTGAATATAACCCCACGAGGAAAAGCCAAAATCCACAAAAAAGAAAACGTTTCAATCGTAATAAAAATAAAAACTACCAAAAACAGAAAAGAGCTTAATAACAAATTAAGCTCTTTTCTGTTTTTATTTTGTTGGGAATATTTAAGCTGTTGTCCACACCGCAAGCTCATAGCCATCGGGGTCTTTGAATTGAAATCTTTTACCTCCAGGAAAACTAAAAATATCTTTAACGATGGTGCCACCTGCCCCGATGACTTTATCACGTGTGGATAGCAAATCATTCGAATAGAGAACAACCAAAATACTGCTATTTATTGGTGTACCGATCGTAAATCCTCCATCCACATGGTTGCCCTCAAAGGCTGTATATTCATGACCATAATCTGTAAATTTCCAGCCGAAACTGGATGAATAGAACTTTTTAGCTCGCTCAAGATCGCTGGTTATAAATTCAAGATATTGAATTTGTTCGTGGACGAGTTTATTGTCTAAAGAGGAATTGCTCATAATATTTTTTAATTGATGTTATCTTTCGTTGGAGGAATCGACTAGAATTCCTAATATTAGTTGGATGTCTGATGTAGTGTAAATATAGGATTTTCTATCAACAAATTTGGGCATCTCTGTAGTCTGATATTGAATGATCGGATATCAATCCAATCATTCTTTTCTTATTTTTATTGTATTAATCGATTTTTCTTTTTTTCTACTGATGAGAGCCTGTATAAGTACAGAAAGCAGTACTAGGAAAAGCCCAATGTAAAATGAAAGATTAAGCTCTTTGGATTCATTGAAGAATAAAAATGCAATCAGGATAGCATATACAGGTTCTAGATTGAGACTTAAATTGAGTGTAAAAGCAGAAATTTTCTTTAAAATTTCTGTGAAAGCAAGGTATACAGCCACGGTACAGCACAGCGACAAAATTAGGAGGTAAATGAGATCCATTGTATTGGGGATAAAAGATGATATCGGATAATAATAAAGATAACAGGGGAGGACCAACCCAAGACCAACAGTTCCACCAATCATTTGATAATAGTTGATGACTATACTGCTATGTCGCTTGACCAGGCGTTCGTTATAAATTGCATAAAGCGAAGCAAAGGCCGGCGAAATGATCCCGAAAATAATGCCCAATTGATGTGCTGTATCAAAATGAAATATTAAGGCGATGCCACAAAGCGTTAGCCCACTCAGAAAAAACTCTGAAGGTTTAAATTTCGTTTTGTTAATGATGGGAGCAAAGATTGCGGTAAAGAAACTTGCCATACAGTAACAAACTACTCCGATTGAAATATTGGAATATTTAATACTGGCATAAAAAAGTAACCAGGAGGCGGTAATCAATAGGCCATTTTTTGCGATCACTAATTTTTCAGGCAAGCTGACTTCACCAGCTGATTTTGACCATTTTGAAATTAAAAAAAGGAAAATGGTCGAAAAAAATACACGATACCAGGTTAGCATACCTTCATTTAGGCTGATGACTTTGCCCAATACTCCGGATATACCCAAACATACTACAGCGAGATGTAGCATGAAATATGAATGTTTCATAAAATATTGTCTTCCAGATCTATCTTTGAAAAGACAGATACTATTGTTATAAAATTTGATTGAGAATATAAAACATGGGGAATCAGCCGATTATTCGGTGTCATGCTTTATTAATATTTATTAATATTAAGCGATTGGAGGAGGAAGACAGCTTGTTCGGTTCATTACATTCTATTTCTATACCCGAAGATAATAAAATCCAGTGGTTTAATTCAAATAATTGTAGCATCAGTAAGTTATTAAAGGGAAATTGTATTTTATATGATGATTAAAGACCATTAAAAAAGGGACTAAACTTTCGTTAGCCCCTTAGTTGAACAATTGTGATTCTGAATATACGTAAAAACTGAGCGAACCAAGATCAGTATACGCGATGATTTATTATTCGCTGTCGTTTCCTCCGCCTAACGCACGGTATAAATCCACTACAGCATTTAGTTTTTCCCGTTTTATACTGATCTGTTCGAGGTCATTTTGTAGCGCGTTGTTTTGCGCAGTAATAACTTCCAGATAATTTGCCATGCCGCTTTTGTACAATAGGGCAGCATCGGAAGTTGCTTTGGCCAATGAATGGGATTTCGCTTCAATCAGTTGAAGTCTTTGGTCGCTATGCTTTATTTTCGCTAAAGCATCTGATACTTCCGAAACTGCGAGCATAACAGACTGTTTAAACTGTACCGCTAATTTATCCCGTTCGATTATCGAAATTTCATAATTTGTTTTCAATGCACCTTTCTGAAAGATCGGTTGGGCGATGTTTCCTGCTATTGTTTTCACAATGGACCCCGGGAGATCAAACCAGCGATTGAACTGAAAAGAGTTTGTTCCAATTGAAGGGGTCAAACTGATCGAAGGATACATCGCTGCTTTGGCCAATCCGATTCTGCTGTTTGCTGCAACGACGGCATACTCGGCTGCTTTGACATCGGGTCTCCGGCTAAGCAATTCTGCCGGAACGCCGGTCGCGAATGTTTCACCGACTAGCGTTGCATCAAGACCTTCGGAACGCTGAATTTTATCGGGAAAACCACCACAGAGTATACTGATTGCATTTTCTTCAATAGCGATATTTTGGTTTGCGAGTGGTATCAGCAATTCCGCCGTTTTCTTTTGTGCTTCGGCCTGTTCTACAGCTAAAGAACTCACCAGTGAGGAATTGTATTGCAAACGGATCATATTCAATGTGCTATCACTAAGTAGTACATTTTTTTGCGCAATTTTTAACTGTTCGTCCAGTGAGATCAGATTGTAGTACGATTGGATCACCTGAACAATAATGCGCGTCTTTAATGCTGATAAATTTTCCTTCTGTCCAAAGAAATTTGCTAAAGCTTCCTCTTTCTGCATCTTAGCCTTTCCCCAGATGTCTACCTCCCAGGAAAGTCTGAGCGTAGCGTTGTAGTCATCCATATAGGGTGTCCCAATAAATTGGTCACTGAGCGATCCATTAAGGGAATTGGTAGATAACCAAGTTCTATTCGCGCCCAAGTTTAAATCAAGTGTCGGTAAAAGCCCTTTTTTTGATTGTTTATAAGCGAGCTCGAGCTGCTGCATACTCAAGAGTGCTACGCTAACATCTGTATTTTTGACCAGTGCTTTTTCGATAAGTGCCGTCAAATTAGGATCTTTCACAAACTTTCGCCAGGATAATGCCAATGTATCCGAAGTCAGGACAATTTCGTTATTTCTGAAATTCTCAGGCAGGTCCATATCCTGACGCGTATATTTTTTGCCCACACTACATGAAGCAAGAAGTAAAGGGATACCTACTAAAATAATTTTATAGTGATGAAATTTTTTCATTTTAATCGTTTGTCTTTTCCACGAGTTTTTTACCAGAGACCTTCTCCTGTAAATATTGAAACACCAGATACAATAACGGTATAACGATCACACCAAGGATCACACCGCTTAACATACCCATTGCAGCTCCCGTACTGATGGAGTGGTTGCCTGTCGCCGTCCCCCCGCTAGCAAACATCAAAGGAACCATACCTGCGATAAAGGCTAGTGAGGTCATTAGAATTGGACGAAGGCGTGCTTTGGCACCTTCCAAGGCAGAATCAATGAGTGAGGAACCCGCTCGTCTACGCTGTAATGCAAACTCAACGATCAGGATCGCATTCTTCGCCAAGAGACCAATCAACATGATCAATCCGACTTGGACGTATATATTATTGTCCAGACCGATAGCACGCGTTCCCAAGAATGATCCTATGATCCCTGTTGGGATAGATAACAGCACCGCCAGTGGCAACAGGTAGCTTTCATACTGTGCAGAAAGTAAGAAGTAGACGAACAATAAGCTCAATGTCAAAATGATCATCGTCTGATTGCCAGAAGATTTTTCTTCCAGACTAAGTCCTGTCCATTCGTAACTATAGTCTCCTGGTAATTTGTTCAGCACATTTTTCTCCAGTGTTTCCATAATAGCACCATTACTGATACCTGGATTACTGACGACGTTAATGGTAAGCGAATTGTACAAGTTGTAACGAGTTACAGATTCTGGCCCATAGACTTTGCGAAGTGTTACCAAGGTATTTACGGGTAGCATTTCCCCTTTGTTGTTCTTGACAAATATTTCATTGAATGCATCCTTATCCGTTCTAAAAATTCCGTCTGCTTTTACAGCGATACGGTAGAATTTACCAAAGCGATTGAAATTCAATGATTGGTCACCGGCAAAATACGTCTGGACAGACGAAAGCATTTCACTGACATCTACGCCGAGTTGAGCAGCTTTATCTTCGTCAACTTCCAATTCCATTTGTGGATAATCCGCTCTGAACATGGTGTAGGCAAATTGTACGCCTGGTTGTTGCATAATCTTCGCGATGACAGAATCGGACATTGCTTTAAGTTCTACTGGAGATTTTCCAGCTCTATCTTGTAGCACAAGTTCGGCCCCGTTCATCATACCATAGCCATCAACAGGAGGGGAGCGGAAAGCCATTGCATTACCTTCTTTAACAGTAGTTAGTTTTTGAGAAATCACCTGATGAATCTGATCAATATCATTCATTTCGCCACGTTTCTTCTTATCCTTTAGACGGATGAACCCTGTTGCGTAAGCCGCACTGGAGTTGTTGCCAATCATATTGAAACCCGTGATACTCGTGTGGCTTTCAATAGAAGGTAAGTCAGCCAATAGTTTCTCTATTTTTTCTACAGCTTTCGTTGTTCGATCGAGACCGGTACCCGGGGGCATCTCCAAACTGTATACGACGAAGTTATCGTCTTCCATTGGGACAAAGCTTTTTGAGGTGCTGCTCATGAGATATCCTGCTGCGCCTATTGTAGCAATAATTAATAAAGCGGCTAACCATTTTTTCTTAACAAGAAATTTCAGCGAGCCAACGTATCGATTTGTCATGTTTTCAAAACCTGCATTAAAGGCTTTGAAAAAGCGTTGTGAGAATCCTGTTTTTTGATTTTGCCCATCATGATTTTCGGCATGTGTGTTTTTCAGTAACAAGGCACAAAGAGCTGGTGTCAACGTCAATGCATTGATCGCTGAGATCACAATAGCGATAACTAAGGTATAGGCAAACTGTTTGTAGAACATTCCCGATGAACCGGTCATAAAACCTATAGGAATAAATACAGCACACATGACCAAGGTAATTGAGATAACGGCACCGGTTATTTCGCTCATGGCACTGTGCGTTGCCTCATTCCCGCTCATGGTCGATTTTTCCATCTTGCCATGGACAGCTTCTACCACGACTATGGCGTCATCAACGACGATACCGATGGCCAATACCAAAGCGAAAAGTGTTAATATATTGATTGTAAACCCAAACACCAATAGGAAAAAGAATGTCCCTACGATGGCCACAGGTACTGCGATTGCCGGAATAATGGTCGACCGGATGTCTTGTAAGAACAAGAAAACCACTAAAAACACCAGGATAAACGCTTCAATTAATGTCGAACGCACCTGCGCAGTACTTTCATCCAGACGTTCCTTGGTACTGATCAGTTTAAAAATCTTGATTCCAGGAGGAAATGAGCGTTGCGCTATTTCGATCTGTTTATCGATGCCTATTTCAATTTCGTTGGCATTGGAACCAGAAGTCTGGAAGATACCAATTGTAACCGTGTTCAATCCATTATTTTGCGAATTACCACTATAGCTGATCGAACCGAATTCGATTCGGGCAACATCTTTTAGCCGGACGATCTGAACATCATTGTTTTTGACAATAATATTTTCGTACTGTTCAGGAAGATTCTTTTTTCCTTTATATCGAATAACATATTCCAGGGGCGCTTTTGATTCTTCCCCTAATTTTCCGGGTGCAGACTCCAGACTTTGCTTGGAAATAGCAGCAATGACTTCTTGTGGTACCAGACCATAACTAGCCATTTTCTGAGGATTCAACCAAACGCGCATAGAGTAATCTTTCGAACCAAATACCATAGCTTGACCTACCCCCGGAACACGCTTGATCTGTGGAATCAGGTTGATATTCACATAGTTCTGTAGGAATAGTTCGTCATATTTTTTGTTGTCTACCGTATAGATATTGAAAATCATGATCATACTATTCTGTTGTTTGGAGGTCGTCAATCCCATCCGCACAACTTCCTGTGGCAGGATCGGTGTTGCCTGTTGCACCCTATTCTGTACGTTTACGGCTGCTTGGTCTGGATTTACGCCAGCCTTGAAGACAATACGTACGGAGAATGTACCATCGTTACTTGCTGTTGAGGTAATGTATTCCATATCCTCAACACCATTGATCTGTTCTTCAAGTGGTGTTACAACAGACCGCAGTACGGTCTCACTATTACCACCGGGGTAGCTCCCTGTAACCTGAACTGTGGGGGGAGCGATATCGGGAAACCGTGTCTGCGGTAGCCTTAACAGGCCAATTACCCCGAGTATGACAAATATGATAGATATAACAGTTGCCAAAACTGGCCTGTCAATAAATTTCTTCAGCATTTTATTTTAATTTTAGATAAATCTACTACAGGTTCATTATTTCTTAGTCGGTTGAACCTGCATTCCGTCATTAAGCATATCAATTCTATTCATTACGATTTTTTCACCAGCTGTCAGACCCGATTTCAGCAGGTATTCATTGGCCGTATTTCCGGCAATCTCGATCTGTTTCATGGCAATTTTGTTTTTGTCGCCAATAACATAGACAAAATAACGATCCTGGATGTCTTTGACAGCTGCCATCGGAACTAACAATACGTTATCATGAGTCTTTTTTAGGACAACTTTTGCTGAGCCTCCAGAACGAAGTATCTTATCTGGATTGGCAAAGATTGCCTTTAGTGTTATACTACCGGTCGTTTTATCGATATTACCGCTAGCCAGTTCTACTTTTCCAGAATGATTATAAACCGTACCATCAGCCAGGATTAAGGTTGCCTGTTGATTGCTTGACTTTGTATTATGATCTTTCATAAATGATATAAAATCAGCCTCGCTTAAGGAGAAATAAACATTTATGGAATTGATTTCAGACAATGTTGTTAAGGGCATAGCGTCGGCAGGGGTTATCAAATTTCCGATACGATTGGGAATCCGTCCAATGTAACCGCTAACAGGTGCATTGATCAATGTAAATCGAGCATTGATCTGTGAGGAACCCAAGACTGCCTGCGCTTGAGCGACCTGCGCTTTTGCAGCAGCGTAGTTGGCTTCTGCGGTTTTAAGCTGAAGTTCGGTATACACTTTACCTTCTACGAGCGGTTTGATTTTTTCAATTTCCAGTTTTGCATTTTGTTCCGCGGATAGTGCCGCTTGATAGGCCGCTCTGCTGTTATTTACTTGTTCATTGTATACATCCGCTTTTATTTTGAAAAGGGCTTGGCCTTTTGTGACATAATCTCCCTCTTTCACATAGATCTGCTCCAGATATCCTGTCACCTGAGCCTTTACATCAACATTGACGGTTCCCTCCAAGGTGCCTGGGTATTTTTTTTCTGTCTCCGCAAGTGCGGGGGATAATTCGATAAAGTCAACAGTAACTGCCTGCTCTTGCGGTTGTTCTTGGCTGCCTCCACAGGACGATAAAAGTGTAGCTGCTGTAATAAATGTAAGGATAGGTTTTAAATTCATCGTTCTTAGTGCCATTTTATCATTTTATTTAAAGCAAAAGAAAGAATTCTTTTAAGAGATATAATAGGGAAATCTACCGAGACGTAACAATTGCTTACTGAAACGTAGCTATAATGCACTGAATTTTGATATTATTTAATCAAAACAGAACTTTTTTGTCGTTTTTATTAGAGTGAGACTACTTCACACCTTGTTACGATTAGTTAATTTATCCAAAAATTTGGAATTATAGATCGTTGTTACTAATAATCCAGCCAGTTTTTTAAGAGCTGTGCTTTTTCCCGGCTGACGAGGATTTCGACATCTTCACTTTGTTTGATTTCCACTTTAAGTTTGCCATTAAAATGGTTGTGAAGTCTCTTTATTGCGTCTATATGGATAATAAATTGTCGGTTAGCACGGAAAAAAACTTTCGGATTTAGTTGCTGTTCCAGCTCTTCTAAGGTTTGAGGAACAATTTCGACGGTACCACATTTCAATTTGGCGTGTGTTAACTTAAACTCGGAGTAAAAATATTGAATATCTTCCACTTGTATTGTTTTATAGCCGTCTTTGAAGGGGAGGAGAAAGCGGGTTCTGAAATCTTTGGGATAGATAAAATCCAATAGGCCCTGAATCGGATCCGAACTAATCTGTTGAAGCTTGAGATTGTCTAATTTGATCAGCGCACTTTCTAATTCTTTTTTTTCTACCGGTTTCAGTAGGTAGTCTATGCTATTGAACTTGAAAGCTCTGACGGCATATTCGTCAAAGGCTGTGGTAAAGATAATAGGGCAGTCAATTTGTATGCTTTCCAGAATCTCGAAGCTTAAACCATCAGAAAGACGGATATCCATCATGACCAAGTCTGGTGATTCGTTACTTTGAAACCAGCTGATACTGTCCGTAATATTATCCAGGACATCCAGTATCTGTATAGATGGTTTTATTTCCTTCAACAGACGTTTTAGACGATCAGCATTCAATTTTTCATCTTCAATAATCAATACGTTGGCTATACTCATGAGTTTTGTTCTATAAGTGGTAGATTAACTTTGAATGTCTTCCCATTGTTCATGATTTCAGGTTGCAAGTTGGACAATAGATCATATCTCTTAATGATATTCGAAATACCTATCCCAGATGATTCAGAGACATTCTCGATGGGGATCAAAATATTTTCGACAACTAACTGGTTATGGGCATTGGTATACACCTTAATTTTTAATGAACGTTTTTTATTGGTTTGGTTGTGTTTTAGTGCATTTTCGACTAAAAGTTGTAAGGTGAGTGGCGGTAGTTGATAATTGGATTTCGCAGGATCTACATTTATTTCAAAATGAACACCTTCTCCAAATCTGTTTTTAATTAAGAAAATATAGGAATCTAAAAAATTGAGTTCCTCCTCGAGAGAAATAACATCTTTTTTAGAATTCACTAAAAGGTAACGATATATTTTGGAGAAATTTTCAGCATATTCATAACCTAGTTGTTGATCTTCTAAAATGATTTCAGATAACACGCTCAAATTGTTGAAGACAAAATGTGGATCAATCTGTAATTTCAGTGATTGAAGTTCTGTCTCGAGAATGACTTGCCCTAGTTTGGCTGCACGTATGGATTCATTTTTCCAATTGTTGATCAGGTGGATACCAATGTTGATTCCCATAATCAATAATGCGACCATAACACTGATGGAAATATTCTGTATAGTACCTCTTTTTTCTTCCAGAGATGTTGCAAGTGTGAGGTTTTGCAGCTCAAAATAATGGGAAATGATGTAAACCAGTAATAAGTTGATAAGGAGAACCACAATCAGATTAATGACGGTTTCAATAAGAAGCCTTTCCGCTGGGTTATCTTTCCATGTTAAGACACGATCCAATTTCTTGTGGACAATGATACTGAACTCTGAAATAAAGAAGCTATAAATAATGGTAAATGTCCATTCTCCCAATATTTCGAACATGTTCCGTTGAAAATAGCCATTCCAGCAACTTGAGAATGGATCTATAATATAGGCAACAAGATAAATGAGAAAAAAAGAAAGTAAGGTAAATAATAACCTTTTCTTGTTTGTACTGATTAGATTTTTCTCATTTTTATAGATGGTCTTATCCTGCATTCGTTTTACTTGTATATAGCTATTAAATCACTACAAATTTCACAATTCATTTAAGGATTGAATCACAAATTTATTCTGAAACGTACAAAGAGCAAGCTGAAATATCAATTTGTACAACCCAATCGTATATTTTATAAATCATCCGATTCCCGATCATGCCATATTAATATACCAAATTCGAATTGCTTTTACAATCAAATAACAATATTTAACCTGATAATTTATTAAATTGTTCGGTGTAAAAAATAATGCATGTTATGATTGAGTTATTTCATTTAAATTGTGTTCGGATTGTTTCGCCGGTGAACGACAATGTGTGTGGGCATTGTTTGTTAATTAAGGAAGGAGACAGATTGGTTCTAGTTGATACAGGTATCGGCTTGTTGGATACCCGTTATCCGATGGAACGGATAGGTAAAGAACTTGTTGAAATGGTTGGTTATCGTTTTAACGAGGATTTGACGGCCATCCGTCAGATTGAAAAATTAGGATTCGATCCATCTTGTGTCACCGATTGTGTTATATCCCATTTAGATAACGATCATATTGGAGGCTTGGCTGATTTTCCAAATGCCACTGTTCACGTTGGAAAAGAGGAGTATGAAAGCTATCTGGCCGGCAACCCACGTTATTTGGAAATGCCGTTGTCGCATCAGCCGATAATCAAAACTTATACAAAAAATGACTTTCAGTGGCATGGTCTTGAGGCTAGAAAACTAGCTATTGATGTTCAGGTACCGCTGTATCTCGTACCCCTCTTTGGTCATACTTTAGGACACTGTGGAGTTGCTATAGGATCTGAAGTCAAATTGCTCTATGTCGCAGATGCGTATTACATGAAAGTAGAACTTACTGACCAAACGCATCCTGTGAATATTTTGGCCGAAAGTAGAGCCGAAGATAATCATAAGCGATTAGAATCGCTGGACAAAATCCGTCGCTTTATAGCCCTAAATCCTGACGTTAAGGTATTCGGTTATCATGATATTACTGAATTCGACGATTTCACCGACTGATATAGTAATAAGTAGGAAGGTGGAGAGCTGTCCGGTTGTAAAAAAGGATTGACAATGTTTCTTTTGTCAATCCTTATGGTTTAAGTGGAGTTACGTCTCCATGTAATCAAAAAAGCTGATTATTTTGGTTCTTTGTGTGTTGTCGGTGTATGGACAATATCGAAATAAACGGCTTTATTGTCGTTGTTCGTATAGATCCGGTATGTAAATTCCTGTTTTGTCAATACTGTAATATCAACTACACGTGTGAAAAGTGTTTCTCCCGCAGCATTTTTAGCAACGATAGTCCGGGTTTTCCCATCTGCTGAAACAGACCAGTCTCCCTGCATTTTAGGAGAGTCATCCAGATTGAACATAGTAAAGGTACCATTGGATTTGAAGTAGGCAAAACCTACAAAATTTGAGACATTGGCATCTGTCAATACCACATTTTCACCTTTGTTATTTTTGGCGTTTGTTGTCTCCCAAGCGGTACTAGCTAATACCTCGCTTGGTGTAAGCTGAGGCTCCGGTGTAACTTCATCGTCCTTACTGCAGCTGGGTATCAGCAAAGTACAAATGGCAATATAACATACCAATGCAATCTTTTTTAAATCTTTCATAATCATTAAATTTATTGTTTCACAAAAGTAATTGCATTATAACTGTTGCATTTGTTCCTTTTATTCCAAGGTTTGAAGGATTTATAACAATGACTATAATGACATGCTAGATTTTCTAAAAAGGGAGGCTATTTTATTGTTTTGATACTTAAGAAGGATGCTTAATTAAGAGTAAGAGTAAGAGTAAGAATAACCAAATAGGAGGGGAGCGTTATTCCTTCAAAGCTGTTGTTATAAAATAAGACAGGAGACCCTCGCGGTCCCCTGTCTCCCAGATATGTGATATAAAATTAGAAAAATTGCAAATATTTAAATTAGTTATTGCTCCATCCACCACCCAAGGAGCGATATAGATCTACCACAGCCGAAAGTTCGGCTTTCTTTACTTGAGCCAGCTCAAGTTCACTCTGCAATATATTGCTTTGTGCGGTGATTACTTCCAGATAGGTTGCCATACCGGTTTCAAAGAGAAGGTTGGCATGTTTTGTAGCCTCTTTTAAACGAGTCGTTCTATCCAAAGTAATCTGTTGCTTTTCCTTCAATTTTTGGATTGAAATCAGGGCATCGGAAACTTCTCCGGCCGCTGAAATGACCTTTTGCTTGAAAATCATCACATTCTTCTCTTGTTCTATACGGGCAAGCTCATATTGCGTTTTCAGCTCTCTACGCTGAAAAATAGGTTGTGTAATACTTCCTGTGATTGCACCAAATAAAGATGCAGGCAGATTAAACCAATTACTTGCTTTAAATGCATTGACACCTGCCTCGGCACTAATGACCAGCGAAGGGTACATTCTTGCTTTAGCCGATTTTTGATAGGCCTGAGAAGCAGTGACAGCAAGCTCTGCCTGTTTCACATCCGGACGATGGCTTAATAAATCTGCCGGTACTCCTGTGGCCAGATCTTCAGGAAAACGAACGTTGACCAATTGTTCCTGTGTTTTGATTTCCGCGGGGAGTTTACCACTGAGGATTTGAATCGCATTCTCCTGAAGATGGATCTGTTGTTCAAAATCAGGGATAAGAGCTGCAGCGGATAGACGTTGGGCATCGACTTGTTCCAAAGCAAGCAAGGTAATATCACCAACTTCATATTGTTGCTTAACAATACGGAGCGTGGTATCGCTCAACTGTAAATTTTGCTGTGCGATATCCCGTAACTGATAGAGCATCAAAAGTTGATAATAACCTTGCGCCACTTGGGCAATCAATTGGGTTTGTATCACTTTTTTTGCTTCTTCCGTTTGCAGATAAGAAGCTAACGCTGCCGCATTTTGATTCTTGATTTTCCCCCATAGATCGGCCTCCCAGGATAAACCAATGGATGCTGTGTAGTCTTCTACATGATGCTGTTTTAAAAATTGATTCAAGCTCAATCCGTTCATGCTATTATTGGAAGGGTTGGTACTATTTCCTCTGACCTGCAACTGCGCCGAAGGAAGATAGTTCGCTTTTGCCTGTTTCAGGCTCAGCTGAGACGACTCTATATTTTTCAGTGCCAATTGCATATCCAGATTATGCTGGATTGCACTGTCGATCAAGCTTTGTAAAACAGGATCTTTAAAGAAATCACGCCATGGAATAGAACCGATATTGTTTTCTTGTGTTGCTTTTCCCTGATCACGGTATTGCTCAGGCAGATTGGGGGCAAGATGTTTATTGCTAACCAATTTATCTGTTTTACAAGACCAAGCGACAAAAGATAAGATGAAAACCGTTAGTAGCTTTACTTTTCTATTCATATATTTCGATGTTGTCATTGTTTACTAGTTATTTGTATGCACAGAAATTTCCAAAGAAATATGCTCATTCTCCAGCTGTTTTTCTTTTGGCGTACCGCTCACTTTCTCTTGTATAAATTGGAATACGATAAAGAGGATAGGAATAATAAAAAGCCCTAATACAACCCCACTAAGCATTCCCCCGGCCGCTGCAATACTGATCGAGTGATTACCTTGTGCCGAAGGACCTACGGCAGTCATCATGGGAATCATACCGACAATGAACGCCAAGGATGTCATGATAATAGGTCTCAGACGTAAGCGCGCAGCTTTAAGCGCAGCGCTTGGTATCGAAAGTCCCTGTGTTCGACCTTGAATGGCAAATTCGACAATTAAAATAGCGTTCTTCGCTAGTAATCCGATCAACATGACCAACGCTACCTGAACGTAAATATTATTGGCAGTATCGGTGAGGCTAATTGCTGCAAAGACACCAAATATACCTGTTGGAATAGAAAGTATAACGGCTAATGGGATAATGTAACTCTCATATTGTGCCGCAAGAAGGAAGTACACGAAGATCAAACAGAGTATAAAAATAAGCGTAGACTGACCTCCGGAAACAATTTCTTCTTTCGTCATACCCGAAAATTCGTAGGTGAATCCAGTTGGCAAATGCTGTTTGGCCACTTCTTCTACGGCACGGATAGCATCACCTGAACTATAGCCAGGTTTTGGAATTGCATTTATCCCGATCGAATTGAATAGATTGTAACGTGAAGCCGTTTCGGGACCGTATACACGTTCCAATTTGACCAGCGTATTGATAGGAACCATGTCGCCCAATCTGTTTTTAACAAAGATTCCGTCCATAGAAGTTGGTTCGCTACGATCTTTTGCATCCGCTTGGACCATCACACGATAGTACTTTCCGAATCGGTTAAAATCTGACGCCTGCGCGCTACCAAAGTAGGCTTGCATAGTCTGTAAGATACTCTTGGTACTAACACCAAGTTGTTCGGCTTTAATATCATCAACCTGTAGTTCGTACTGCGGATAATCGGCTTTAAAGGTTGTAAAGGCCATCATGATTTCGGGACGTTTCATGAGCTCTCCGATAAAACCTTGACCTACTGTACTGAATTTGCCAAGTTGTCCACCTGTTCTATCCTGAAGAACCATATCGAGACCATCGACATTACTAAATCCGGGAACCGTAGGGAAGGTAAATACAAAGAAATTCGCACCTTTGATATTTGCCAAACGTTGGTTGACATCAGCCATAATGGCGTTAATGTCCTTGATATTACCACGTTCTTCATGTGGTTTCAGCAGAATAAAAGCAACGCCCGCAGAAGGACTGGTGGATTGCGTTAAAATATTAAAACCGGCCAAAACGTTTAATGTCTTGGTGAAATCAGCATGTTGAAGCTGTTTTTCAGCTTCTGCCAAAGCACCTGAGGTGCGATCCAACGAGGCTCCAGCAGGCATCGATAGTGAGATAGCGATAAAACCTTGGTCTTCGGAAGGGATAAATCCGGTAGGTGTACGACGGATCATAAAAACTGTCAGCAATAAGGTGATACCCAGTCCCGCAAAAGCTACCCATTTGTAACGGATCAGAAAACGTAAGCTGCCTAAATAGTTTTTCGTCAGGCGGTCAAAACCAACGTTGAATCCTGTGAAGAAACGTTCTTTGAAATTAAGTTTCTTCGTCTCGTCGTGGTTATGATGCGTAGGCTTTAAAAATAATGCACAGAGGGCTGGACTTAAAGTCAATGCATTGATCGCTGAAATTACAATGGCTATAGCTAGTGTAAAGGCAAATTGTCGATAGAAAACTCCCGTCGAACCTTCCATAAAACCAATTGGGAGGAATACCGCGGACATAACCAGGGTAATGGAGATAATGGCTCCGGTGATCTCACTCATGGCAGAGGTCGTCGCCAATTTGGGTGGGAGATTATTATGTTCCATTTTGGCATGTACGGCCTCGACCACCACGATCGCATCATCCACGACGATACCGATTGCCAATACAAGCGCAAACAATGTCAATAGATTGATGGAGAAACCAAATAGTTGCATGAAGAAAAATGTCCCCACAATCGCCACAGGTACGGCAATGGCCGGTATCAGTGTGGATCTAAAATCCTGAAGAAATAGGAAAACAACTAAAAAGACCAGAATAAAAGCTTCGATCAAGGTATGTTTAACCTGATCAATAGACTGGTCAAGCGCGTCTTTGGTATTGTATAAAACAAGATATTTTACACCTTTTGGAAAGCTCAAGGAAGCTTTTTCCATAAATTCCTGAATAGCAATCTGGATTTCGTTGGCGTTGGACCCCGCTAGTTGCATGACCCCTATGTTGAGTCCGGCTTTACCATTAATGCGGGTGTGGCTCGCGTAGGTATAGGATCCCAGTTCAACACGAGCTACATCTTTAAGCTTCAAGACGGAACCATCTGTATTTGAGCGTATAATGATATTTTCGTAATCGCTTGGTTGGTTAAGCTTACCTTTATATTTGATGACAAATTCAAAAGCTTCACGGCTGCTTTCCCCAAATTTTCCTGGAGCAGCTTCGACGTTTTTATCTTGAATTGCCCCCATAACCTCTTCCGGAGTTAATTTGTAGGCGGCCATTTGATTTGGATTAAGCCATACACGCATGGAATAATCTTTACTACCACCGAAAGCCAATGCTTGTCCTACTCCAGGGATACGTTTAAGCTCGGGAATGATATTAATCTGCGCGTAGTTGGTGATAAAAGTTTGATCATATTTACCTTCGTCCTCGGTATATAGATCCAATACCATGATCAAGCTATTTTGTTGTTTGGCCGTTGTAATTCCCGCCTGAACTACTTCGGCAGGGAGTTGGCTAGTAGCCTGTGCCACGCGGTTCTGCACATTGACAGCAGCCTGGTCAGGATCGGTGCCAAGTTTAAAATAGACCGTGATCATTAATGAACCATCATTACTGGCGGTAGAGCTCATATAGCTCATGTTTTCGACACCATTGATGGATTCTTCTAAGGAAGGAGCCACGGCCCGAAGTACTGTTTCGGCATTTGCACCGGGATATAATGCTGTTACCTGTACTGCTGGAGGGGCAATATCCGGAAACTGCTGTAAGGGCAGCTTCAGTATACCAATCACTCCCAGTATTACAAGTAATATGGAAATGACGGTGGCAAGTACAGGCCTCTCTATAAATTTCTTAAGCATAAGTTTGTTGTTTATAATATTAATTGATGCTGTCTTTTGATAAAGGTTGTGGCGTGATTTTTTGTCCATCTTGAAGTAAATCTATACCCTTGTAAACAATGCGGTCTCCGGCATTGATTCCCTTACTTACAAGATAGTTTGCGCCGCTTTTTCCAATGACGGTGATGGGTTGCTGTACAACTTTATTTTCTTTTCCGACAGTATACACGAAGATTTTGTCTTGCATTTCAAGTGTAGCAAGTTGTGGTACCAATAAAGCCTGGTCATATTTCTTTGGGAGTCTGACACGGCCGGTATTTCCATTGCGCAAAACGCCTTCAGGATTACTGAATGTTGCGCGTAAGGTAATCGCACCCGTGTTTTTATCAAACTGACCATCGACCATATCTATTTTTCCTTTTTGATCATAGATCGTCTGATCGGAAAGAACTAAACTGATCGGAGGGAGGTTGTTCAATTTTTGTTGAAGATTATTACCTTCCGTATTATTTTTAAAAGCAATAAAATCATTTTCTCCCAATGAGAAATAAACATGGAGATCTCTGACATTTGACAATGCTGTCAATGGTTGTGGATCTGTTGGTCCTACTAAGCTACCTTGTTTTCTTTGTAGTCTTCCGATATATCCATCAGCTGAGGCGCGGATTAGCGTGTATCCTACGTTGATTTTAGCGGTCTCCACCGCGGATACTGCCAATTGAACATTCGCTTTTGCAGCATTACGTGCACTGATCGCTGTCTTTAACTGAAAGTCAGTCAATACTTTGGTATTTACTAACTTCGTTTTCTTTTCAACTTCCAGTTCAGCATTTTCCAATGCTGCTTTCGCCGCCAATAGATTGGCTTTGGCCTGATTCAACTGCTCTTGGTATGGCCGGTCATTAATTTTAAAAAGCGCCTGTCCTTTACTGACTTTGGCACCCTCATCGACAAATATCTGCTCCAAAATCCCCTCAACCTGGGGTCTGATCTCAATATTAGCCGAGGCTTCTATTGTTGCTGGATATTCCTGATAGACTGTCTCGTTACCATTTTCGATGGCAACAACAGGAAGGTTAACAGGAGGAGGGTCAATAGGTTTGCTGGTTCCTGTTGAACAGCTGTATAAAAAGATTGCACTAAGCACATATGCGGTCTTTACGATATTAATTCGTTTAACACTGTTAAGTGCCGGAATGTAAATCTTCTTAAGACTTTGTGATACATTTGTTTTCATGTGATATTAAAAATTGAAGTTTTGGTGTATTTAACGGTGTTAGATTTTTTAACGTTGTATTTTTTGCTGTAAAAAAATTTAGTCAGTAAGCGAGCGGGTGATGCCGTAGATTGCGTCTTTTAGCACCTCTTGGTTGGTATTTTCACCATTACCCTGGTTAACCAAGTTGATTGATATCAGCCCATGTATAATTGACCAGTATGTAAAATACTTTCTACAGATCAAATCTTCCGGTGGATTTTTATCCTTCATGATCTCACGAATCACATCACTAATCAATTTGCCATGGGATTCTGCACACTTATACGTTTTTTCAAATCCACAGCAGGCAGTTCCAACGCCAAACATGAGCTGGTATAATTCGCGCTCCTCGAATGCAAAATCCCAATAACTTAGCCACATTGCTTCCAATTGTTTCTCCAGGTCGGACTGAGTTGATTTGGCTTGTCTGACTTTTTTGGCAAGTAAGAGATAACCCTGGTTGGCGAGTTCGTTTAAAATTGCATCTTTATTTGCGAAGTACTCATAAATCATCGGCGCGGTATATTCGATAATATCCGCAATCTTACGCATACTCAATGCTTGCCATCCTTCTTCTTTCACGATTTGGAGAGCTGCATCGAGAATATTTGTTCTATTCTCGTCCTTGAGGCGTTGTATACGTTCTTTACTACCCATGCTTTAATGCATAAATGATTTAACAGTGTTAAGCAAAATTGAAACTTTTTATTTTATTTAATGACATAGAAAAGTCATTAAATAAAAATACACTTCAATATTGCTTAAATGACTCCTTTATCGAGATTATTTGGAAGTATTAGGAGCTGTTTTATTCGGATCCGCTCTTTGTCAGACAATGGAATTGCCTGTTCGAGTATGGGCAGAATCTCTGCACTTTTCTCTGTTTGGAGTAGGAGATCCAAGAAACCTAAATAGGTACGGATCAGGTCGGTTTTGACTCCAAAGAAGATGCGCGGATCTATGATATAGATTTCCTGAACCAATGCAAGCAGTATTTCTTTTCTTTTCCTGTCTTTTTCTGTTTGGTCATAATGGGGTAGAAATCCTTTCTTTTCCAATTCGCTGAGTTTGACAGCAACAGCGTTTTCACGAACGTATTTTTTCTGTTTACGATCGAGAAAATCGCGCAATTCGGCAAGCAGATTACGGTAGACAACTTGTTTTTCTTTGCCAGTGAAGAGATTTACGTCAGTAGATACGCTGATATCTTCCTGTTCAAACGTGTCAAAGAAGTTGGATGTTACATAGACAGAGTGATGGAAATCTATTGCATTATTGTTAAAGCTACTGAGAACTTTTGCCACTTCTCTTTTTTCGCTATTGCGCAAATAATAGTAATAGCGGTCTCCGATCTGCTGGTTCCAACGAATGTAATTGACCTGAAAAGTATAGGAGGAATCACCTACCGGACTATATAAGGTCCAAGATAGCAGATCCGTTTCTTGAATCAGATGATCATATTTTAACTGTGCTCCATTAATTCGTATTGTATAGCCTAAGTCGCGGTTAAGGTAAAGAAACCAGCCAAACTCCTGCGCCATGTAATCCATAAATTCTTGGGATTCCAAATGGGATGAATTTAGCCCGAATACTCCCTCCAATCTCACTTGGGTGCCTGTGCGCTGATTTTCTACCGGGATGCTTTCGCTAACGTCATATTGTTCTTTGCTGTCCCTATCGATCTGGATACGGTATGTTTTTAAAACTCCTTCTTCTCTTACAATGGTATTCCAGATCGCTCTTGTCGCAAACAATGAAAAAGAAAATCTGCCTTTTCCTTTCTTCCCTCTTGTATAGGAACTTCGCTTGATGCTAGTTTTCTTTACTGAATCGAGGAAATTACCAAATGAATAGGGAAGTGTATCGAAAACGATCCCCTCTCCATTATCGCTGATGATGATACTGTTTATATAACCGAGCTCGTTACTATCAATTGCAATGTCGACTTCGGTAGCTTTTGCGTCAAAGCCGTTCCATATATATTCAGCAATGACCAGTTTTGGATCTTTAGGTAAACCGGCGGATTCTATACTCAAGTTGGTTATCTGCGTGTTTTTTTTCATGGTGATAGCAATTCTTGTTATTAAAATGTAAGGTGTTAAAAATAAAACATTTCATACAATAGATTATCTACTTGGTGTTGACTCTTTTATTCCTAAACTTTTTTATAAAATAAGTTAAGGCATAAGAGATTCCAAAATAGATAATAAGGTTCAGAAGAAGATATATGCCGTTGAAATATGTTCTGTCCGTTGGTTCTGGGGAATGCCTTCCGCCCAGGTACCGATAAAAGGGAAAACCAATCGTATCATTACCATCCGAGGGACTGTCAAATTTCGAAAATAGGATGGTTATGATTACTGTTAAAATAAAAAAAATGAGCCAAGTCGCTTTTGGAATCTTTGGAAGCATACGTAAACCCTCGTTAATATCAATAAAATTACAATATCTTATGGATATTTCTTGGATATATTTGTCAATAGGTTTAAGCCTACTTTTTCAGAATTTTGATGGAATGAGGTAGTTTTTTTTCCTTGCATATGCAAACTATTATTATTCTGAAAGCGTTAGTTTTGATTGAGAAAAATGATAAGGATGTTATAGTGAAAAATATTGAAATTAAGTTATGCTTGTAAAAACATTGAAGAGTCTATTTTATCGAGATCTAAATAGATTGAAAACAGAAATTGCATCCTATAGTAAAGAAGAGAATATCTGGATTGTTGATCGGAATATCGCAAATTCAGCTGGAAATTTATGCTTGCATTTGATAGGGAATTTACAGACGTATATAGGAGCGGAGATCGGAAAAACAGGTTATATCAGAAATAGGGAGGCAGAGTTTGCATTACGGGATATTCCAAGAACGGTGCTTTTAGATGGTATAGATGATACGATCAGGGTCGTTGATCAGTCTTTGGATAAGCTGGAAGGAGATGATCTCGCGGCAGAATATCCTATTTTGGTATTTGACGAGATGACAACAACGGAGTATTTATTGGTGCATTTAACGACACATTTAACCTATCATCTAGGGCAGATCAATTATCATCGTCGTCTGCTGGATATACATTAGTTTTGTGCTTGATTATCTTATTATAAGGGCTTTCTGTTATGCAGTAAATTCGAAACGCAAATTATAGCACAATGGGAATAAGAAGCGCTAAAGTAACTGACTATAAAGAGGCGACCTATTTGACCGTACGGTTGAAGCATATCAATGATGCCGAAAAGTTGAAAGAAATGCTGACGATTCTATAAGCGACCAAGAATATTGTTGTTGGTAGGTACGTTGGAGAATAGGGCGGTAGCGTGAAAAAAATGAAAGGTTGTATTCGTTTGCGCGTAAGTGCCACGAACAGAAAGCAACAAATTTTATGGAAATATGGGATTTCAGCTAAAAAAAGGAACAGAAAGTTTTTGATTCCATGCTTTAAAATATGAACTTTAGCCTGAATAGACAGTTAGTACTTTGATTATTTAGGACAGGCAACTATTGATCTATTGCTTAATGCGGAAAGATACCTGCATATGTTATTTTGAGTGTTGATTCCACCGAAGACCGACTTAGATAAAATGAGAAGAATATTTACTTTAATTGCCTGCTGTTGTGCGTTAAATTCGCAGGGCCAACGAATTGACAGTATTACATCTGTAATTGCACCTGAATATGACCGAGTGGGCTTGATTCATCGTTTCTGGTTGGGCGATAGCTACCGTAAATTATATAATACGCCTGTAAAAATGCGTGTTATGGATCTTCAAACTGAAAAAGGGGGACTTCATATTATTAAACTGGGCGGGGGGATGCAGACCCAATCACTTCGGATGGCCGATCCTTCTGGTAGAGAATGGGTGCTCAGGTCTATACAGAAATATCCGGAACGCAGTCTTCCGGAAAGTCTTCGAAAAACATTTGCAAAAGATATCGTTCAGGATCAAATATCGATACAACATCCATTTGGTGCTCTGACTGTTCCGACATTTAATAAGGCCTTAGGTATTCCACATGCATCTCCAGAACTCGTTTTTGTTGGTGATGATCCTGGATTTGGCGAGTATCGCGAGGTCTTTAAAAATAGACCTTATATGTTTGAGGCACGTACACCTTTTGAAGACCAAAAGACAGATAATAGTGCAAAAGTCATCCGAAAGGTACTGGAAGATAATGATACCCAGATTGATCAAAAACTAACTTTAAGGTCACGATTACTCGATTTTACATTAGGGGATTGGGACCGTCATGAAGATAATTGGCGATGGGATCCCGAAAAAGAGAAGGGCAAAAAGATTTATACCCCTGTACCACGTGATCGGGATAAGGTTTATTATAAGACCTCAGGTCTGTTTCCGACTTTACTTTCCTATCAATGGTTAAAGGCCCACTTACAACCCTTTAGCCCACATATACGTAATGTGGCTCATTGGAATTTTAACGCACGTCATTTTGATCACTTTTTTCTTACCCATCTTACAGAAGACGAATGGATCGATGAAATAAAATTTGTTCAGAAAACACTTGCCGATTCGCTGATTCATCAGGCTATGCTCACTATGCCTGATACTATCGTAAAATTAAGTGCGAATGAACTGGAAACAAATATTCGATCCAGAAGGGACGATCTCATGGAGAGTGGGTTAACCTATTACCGTTTTCTTGCCCGTGTTGTTGATTTGCCCTTATCTGCCAAATCTGAATTCGTTGATATCGATTACAATAAAGACGGTTCTGTATCGGTCAATATACACAATAAGAAAAAGGATGGTACTGAGGGTCGAAAGCTTATAAAACGTACTTTTTTACCCAGTCAAACCGAGGAAATCAGAATCTATGGGATTTCAGGCTCGGATGAATATAAAATCCATGGATCGGGCCGATCTCCTATCAAACTTCGTTTAATAGGTGGAAAAGGTGAAGATCTATATCGTACTTCTGATAAATTTGTCAATGGCCGTACGGTTTATATTTATGATTCTAAAAATCAACAGCCTTCCAACATTCAGGTTGATAAAAATGTACGACTAAAATTGAGCGCAGATACCGCTATTCACCAATTTGAGTACGATAATTTTGTATACGATCGTAAAGGAGTTGTGGTCAATCTGGATTATGGTGTTGACCGCGGTCTGATTTTTGGGTTAGGATACCTGATAGAAAATCAAGGGTTTAGGAAGAAACCTTATGCTTATCGGCACCAGTTTATGGCCAGTTATTTAACAGGACGCGAATCATTTATGTTTGATTACAAAGGTCACTTTAAGAAACTGATTGCAGATCAGGATCTTTCTATTCACCTTTCATCACTTGGCCCTAGGAATCTGAGCAATTTTTTTGGTTATGGAAACAACAGCTTGTTTGAAAAATCGGAATCAAGGAGTATTTCTTACTATCGAAATAGATTTGATATCGTAAGTGGCGATATTTTTCTGGAAAAGTATCTAGATACTAAACTGAAATTATTTTATGGTTCGTCTTCTGAGTATTACAACAGTAAAGAGTCTAATAATACTGGAAAATACTTTGAGGAGTTTAATACTAAGTTTCCTTCTGAACCTATTTATGGGAGCAATTTTTTTACAGGAATTACTGGGGGAATTGATTATGATACACGTGATAACGCTGCAAATCCAAAATCAGGTATACATATCCATACCAGAATAGGGTGGAATGCTGAGATTGGTGGTGAGACACGGAAATATACAAAGCTACAGCATGCGATGAGTTTTTATAAAACAATTGCCAATGACTACATCACATTTGCGAATAGGACGGGGATAGATGCTGTTTGGGGAGATCCATATTTTTATCAGCACGCACAGATCGGTGGTGAGATGAGCCTGCGTGGATATAATTCAAGACGCTTTACGGGGAAAACAGCTGTATATAATAATTTTGACATGCGATTGAAACTATTCAATTATTCATCCTATCTTGTTCCGGGAACGGTAGGAGCGATTGGTTTCTACGATGTTGGGCGGGTTTGGATGACAGCGGAAAGTTCAGATACATGGCATATGGGCTATGGCGGAGGAATTTATTTTATGCCGGGAGAGCTTCTAACGATTCAAGGAGTGCTGGGTTTTAGCAAAGAGGCGACTTTGCCTTATATTCGGATCGGTCTTTCTTTTTAAGCGTAAATGTTTGCCTAACGGGAGAGCTGCGAAAAGTCCGGTCAGGTTGTATATAAATTAAAAATGGTCCGGGGATGTCCATGAACTTGCGAATATTTAACTATGGGATCGGATTTAAAAAAGACACTAAATAAAAATCTTGCTGGTAAAGGACTGCGAAATACAAGTGTAGACCTATCTGTCTTGAAATACTATAAGCAATATGCCAAAACATATACCGACATCCATAACGGCGTTGTGGTATTGAGTGATCTGACAGCCAATTGGAGTTTTACCTTTATGGGCGAGATTGCTGAACGTTTACATTTGAGTTCAGCTAAAAGAAAATTGGAGATCAATAGTATATGGGAGGATTTTCTCCTAGAGCGCGTACACCCTGAAGATCTAGCTGTAAAACATGCACTTGAACTGCAGTTTCTTGAACTGGTCAAGAAAACCGAACCGAAAGAGCGTTTTCGATATCAGGCAAATAGTGTACTCCGCGTAGAAGGAAAAGATGGGCAAATTATGTTGATGTCACATCAAATTATCTATTTGGATACTCCCGGTCAAGAATTTCCGCAACTGGCATTATGCTGCTATACGTTAATGCCTGATCGAGAAGATCGTCAAAGTAAGAAAAACTATATTTTTAATCAGTTCAGCGGCGAAGTTTTTCCGCTTGATAAACAGGAGATGAAGGATGTCATGAGTGTGCGGGAGAAGGAGGTTTTGCGCTGTATTAGAGCAGGTAT
Organism: Sphingobacterium sp. NGMCC 1.201703; assembly: GCF_047784615.1. Lineage (NCBI taxonomy): Bacteria > Pseudomonadati > Bacteroidota > Sphingobacteriia > Sphingobacteriales > Sphingobacteriaceae > Sphingobacterium > Sphingobacterium sp. NGMCC 1.201703. The sequence goes on from NZ_JBLOHD010000001.1 coordinate 950,969, forward strand.
GAGCAGTAAAGAAATTGCCGAGAAGCTAGCTTTGAGCGTTAATACCGTCAATCGGCACCGACAGAATATTCTGCAAAAACTACGAGTGCGCAACTCGCATGAAGCGATCAGTATATACAATAAAATGTATGACCAAGATGATACTTCGCTATAGTAAAGAATCTGTCAAAAGACTAGCTTTTGACAGACCTGAAATTAAGTTGCTTAATTGGAATTATTTTCTTTTAGCCATTTGGTTCGACGCTGGTCTGGAAAATGTTTGATCCCAAAGTGTTCAAACTTAGCCTGGAAGCCATCACCATCCGGGGATGCACCCATCAAACCGACCATGATAGGATGATTATCTTGTAACCAGGCATTTCTCATCATCACATATTCCTTGTCATCAAAAGAATAAAAGAATTCTACAGCATCTAATCTTCGAATTGCTTTTATCCATATAAAAGGGATTTCTTTATCTATTGGTACGATGCTCCAGTCGCTGGTTCGATGCGTGACGACAGTACTCAGGTTGTACTTGCCATCGACAAATTCTATTCCCGCTTTTATATAATTTTCATGATCTATACGCAGCATGATGCCTGCTTGATCAAAACGATTTTTATATTTGGCCGAAATTTTAACCTTCACCTCAAATTCACCCCCTCTCTCCGTGTAGAAAAATGGTGCGTCATCTACTGTAAATCCATAATGTGATATTCGCCAGTAGTCGCTCTTGGGTGTGACAAACATGGAAAGAGAGTTGTTACTGACTGTCCATTCAGTAGGTTCGTTAAACCAGGTCATCTTGTCCAATTGTTGTGCAGAGGTATGTGTAGCGAAGAAAGGAAGTAATGAGGCCGCAAAAAGCGTCTTTATTTTTTTCATTTGTATAAATTATTTGTTCATCAATTATTTTTAGATTAAGGCATTCACGCTGCCTTTGGCGGTATAAGTGTTGATCTCATGGGTATTCATAAGCTCAATCGTTCGGTTGACTCGGTTTGAATAAATCATGATGGTTTCATTATAATCTTTTTAGCAAGAGGTGTATTCTTTTTTCTAAAGGCAAAGATATCGTTGGCATGCTGTCTTTTTCAATACTGATAAATAACCATTATGTGAACAGCGATCTTTAAATGTAATTTATTTGCAATTTAATTGCATTTAATAATGTTGCTACATAGTTGCAATAATAAAATATCTTACCTTCGTTCTATCATTATTGAAATTAAAGAGTTTATCGGAGGCAGAATTCAATAAAAAAATAGACCGTATACTTAAAGTAAAAGCCTACAGATATGGAGTTTTGGGAACGTAATTTTATAGAAAAAGGGGAGATGTGGGGCGGTAGTCCTGCTCATTCAGCACATCTGGCGAAAGATTTCTTTATAGCAGAAAATATAAAGGAAATCCTTATTCCGGGCTTTGGCTATGGGCGAAATGGTCATGTATTTCTTGATCATGGAATAGCTGTTACCGGAATTGAGTTGTCCAATACAGCAATTGAAATCGCCCGAAAATATGTTGGAAGTCAGACGATCATACATCATGGTTCGGTCGTAGATATGCCATTTGATACCAAAAAATATGGTGGTATATTCTGTTACGGACTTATACATCTTCTGGGAACTGAGGAGCGGGCGAAATTTATACATGACTGTTACGAGCAGTTATCCGACGATGGTTACATGATCTTTACGACCGTGTCAAAACAGGCGAATATTTATGGGCAGGGGGCTGCCATAGGCACCGATCGTTTTGAAATGTTTGGAGGTGTTAGCATGTTCTTTTATGACTTGGAGTCTATTCGGTCAGAGTTCGAAAAATATGGGTTGATTGAAATTAAGGAAGTTGAAGAGAATTATCCTTTTTATTTGATCATTTGTAAAAAATAGAATAAACAAGAAAATCATAGATGAAACTATTGTGATTTATTTAATTCACCTGTTGGAATGAATACGTTCGGGAGACGAAAACCTCTTACTTACAGGTCCATAAATCTGCCAGTATCATCAGCATTTAAAATCAAATTTATAAAGATGAAAGACGATAAAAATTTTGATGTCATCATTATTGGAGGAAGTTATGCGGGACTTTCGGCAGCAATGGCACTGGGGCGATCACTACGTCAGGTGCTTATTATTGATAGTGGTCTACCATGTAATAGACAGACACCGCATTCGCATAATTTCATAACTCATGATGGCGAAAAACCATCGGTTATTGCTAAAAAAGCGAAAGAGCAGGTATTAAATTATCCAACAGTAAGATTCCAGAAAGGACTTGCTTTAAGTGGAAAGAAAACAAGCAATGGCTTTGAAATCAATACTGAAAATGGTGAACTATTTAGTGCAAAAAAGTTGATTTTTGCGACTGGGGTAGAAGATATCATGCCAGGTATCCAAGGTTTTTCGGCCTGTTGGGGGATTTCGGTTATCCATTGTCCATACTGCCATGGATATGAATTCAGGGGCAAGAAAACAGCAATTATGGCTAACGGTGAACGGGCTTTACATTTGGCATCTTTAGTCAACAATCTCTCCACCGATCTGACAATACTGACTTCTGGAGAAGCAAATTTCAGTGCGGAGCAGACTGCAAAATTGAAGAAGCACGGTGTAACTGTCATAGATGAACCGGTTAGTAAAATCCAGCACAAGAATGGCTGGGTGGAAAAAGTGATTTTCAAGGACAACAAAGCAATAGCATTTAATGCCGTATATGCAGCAATCCCTTTTAGGCAGCATTCAAGTATTCCTGTTGAGTTGGGCTGTGACCTGACTGAACAAGGGCACATTGTCGTTGACAATTTTCAGAAGACAACTATTAAAGGGATTTTTGCATGCGGCGATAATGCGAGCATGATGCGGTCTGTTGCTAATGCTGTAGCAGCGGGAAATTTAGCTGGAGCAATGGTTAATAAAGAATTGGTTGAAGAAAACTTCTGATGTAGATTTGAAATATTGCCGCACAACAAATTTAATCTCAACTTCATTCGGAAGCGATCGGGATAGACGCTTCCGAATGAAGACTCTTATGAACAGAGGGCCTACTTTTTTTTAGATAAGTACAGCTATTACCTGGATTCTATTTAACCTGTTGAACGGTTCCGGTTCTACTTGCCGTTTCCCTGCCCCATAATGCAATAGATTCCAATAGAGGAATAAGTGTCCTGCCAAAATCCGTAAGTTCATAATCGACCTTTAATGGCGCTTTGTCTGTGTGTACTGTCCTCGTAACTAAACCGTCAGCTTCCAGCTCCTTCAGCTGTAGGCTCAATGTACGTTCGGTAATCATTGGACATTCTTTTCTAAGCTCATTATAACGTTTTTTTTCAATTAAATGAATGAGTATGACTGCTTTCCATTTTCCGCCTATGTATTTCATTGTCAGGCTGGTACTGCATGGGTATTGTTTGTTGTCTATCAAATACATCTGTTACTATCAACTTTGACCGTTATTGCAAATATATAACACTATATTTAAGTTTGCAACTATAAAAAATATAGTTAATTTAAAATTGTATGTTATGGCATTTATAGAAACAGCAAAACAACGTTATACAACAAAAAAGTATAATTCAACAGAAAGAATTTCAGCGGACAAGATTGCTGAGCTAAAGGAAATACTTCGCTTGAGTCCATCATCTATCAATAGCCAACCCTGGAAGTTTTTCTTCATTTCAGATGGAGAGACAAAAACAAAATTAGCTGAAGCATCCTATTGGAATGCAGAGAAAATTAATGAGGCAAGTCATCTTGTCGTCTTTAGTGCTCTTTACGATGTGCAGCGATTCGAGGAGCAGATCAACAGCACGCTTCCCGAGGGATCGATAAATTATTACCATCGTTTTTTAAAATCACAGGGAGAACAACATGTGCAATCTTGGATGAAACAGCAGGTGTATCTTTCTTTGGGATTTTTTCTTGCGGCCTGTGCGTCAAATAATATCGATGCAACACCAATGGAGGGAATTGAGAATGATCGTTATGATCAAATTTTGGGACTTGAGCAATACCATACCTTATTTGCCGTCGCCATTGGCTATCGCAATGCGGAGGATTCAAATCAACCAAGTATAACAGCTAAGTCACGTTTGAATATGGCGGATATTATTCAGTCCATATAGTTCTTTCAATAATAGGGGCGGCCAAAAAAATCGATCGTCCCTATTGTTTTTTAATTTTGTTCGTAACCTCGACTGCCTTCTTTTAGCAATTCAATTTTAGGGGAATAGCACTTTGATACATCCTGTTATCAGATATGGTTAAGGTAGACTAATCTTTTTTCCTTGCTCAGGAAAAATATAATTTACTTTTAAAGGATTGTTCTCTAGGAGCTCCTTTTTTATGATTTCTGGATTATCTCTTGTTGGTTTTCGGTGAGTGACCACAATGTTTAATGCTTTTAAATCATTTTGTCCGATCTTATCTTTTAGTTTGTTTAACTCCTCTAATAACAGATTAGGGGTAAGATGACCGAACAGCAGGTTCTCGGCTTGACTATTGGGAAAAGACACCTCAATTAATATCGTGTTTAATTGACCTTTTCTGACCAATGGAGCAATATTGTTCCAAAGATTGTCAATTCGGTCAGCCTTTTCAACCCGGTCAGCACCTGTATCTCCGAGATAAAGCAGATAATGATCATGGTGGCGCAGCAGCACCGCACTGCTTTTATATGGATTTACATGGCTTAATTCGTATGCCGTCAGGAAGAAAGGGGTATTTTGTGCCGCAAGTTCTATTCCTTCTTGCAATTCACTGTAATGATATTTTCCAAGAATTGGTTTTTGACCCTGATCAGCAAAATTAATCCAGGTATCGTTTATAAAATAATGGTTTTGCAAAATTTGAAGTACAGGAGCAAGAGCAAAAATATTCTTTTTGCTATCCGCCGGAGAATTGATAATCAGACCGGATAGATGGTCTAAATGACCATGAGAAATAAAATACCCTTTTATTTGATTGTGTAATATAGTTTCTTCTGTTCCATGAAGACTTTTCTGCTGAATGGCCTTTCGTATCCCGGTATTTATTGTACCGGCATCAAGACAGAGAAATGCAGTGTCATTTGGAGTTCCGACCAGATAGGCCGATAGATTATCCTCTTGTTCACCACCATATATACCTAAGGGGATTAAGTCAAAATGTTGCGCTTGGGAGGAAATACATGCGATGAGCGCGACAAAAGAAAAGAATATTTTTTTCATACCATATTAAACTAAAAACCCATCCTTAAATGAGGATGGGTCAAATTTACATTATTTTTTACTTATTGATTGAAGCGATAACGGATCCCAACTTGAATTCTTCAACGCGATGTTTCGATGTATAGATTTTTGTACTGCTTTTTTCCAAACGGATTAATTTTAATTGATAGGATTTCCGTTTAAACAAAGATACAGTACACCAGACTTTTTTATCATATCTTTCACCGTTTTTTTGAGAGTTTTGTATCTTCAGATCCATTAGTCTATAGTAAGTCATGAATCCATTAATCCAGCAACTCAGAAGATACGGGCATCTCAATGAAGCAGCCGAAAAAGAGATCGAACAAAGGATCAACTATTTTTCGAAGCGTAAGGGAGAACATTTTTTAAAAGAGGGCCAGCATGTATCCAGTTATTTTGTACTAAGTAAAGGTCTCATTCGTGCTTATTTCTTTAAAAACGGGCGGAAACTCAACAGCTGGTTTGGTGAAGAAAATCAAATTTTTGGATCGATATTACCTGTATATACTGAAAAACCTTCCTTTGAGAATATTCAGTTTCTTGAAGATTCGGAGGTCTATGCAATTGCTGTGGATGATCTGAATGAACTCTATCGTAAATATCCGGAGTTAAACCTTATCGGAAGAAAAATCGCAGAGGAGGTATGTATCGTCCTCGAGGAACGTATTATCTCATTGCATACCGAATCTGCTATAGAACGTTACCAGTCACTTATCAAGTTGCAACCAAATTTGCTAAATCGGGTCAACCTCGGTCACATTGCATCCTATCTGGGCATTACACAGGAGACTTTGAGCCGGATCAGACGATAAGGAACGATTTTGATATAGATCAAAAAATGCAGCCGATCAAGTCACTACTTTTGTGGAGGATCATTTAAATAATTGAAAATGAATTGGATTGCATTAATTATTGCCGGTATTTTTGAAATTGGTTGGCCCTTAGGATTAAAGATGGCCCAACAGCCAGATAGCAATAAATTTGGTTGGATTATATTGGCTGTCGTCTCGATGACTATCAGTGGAGGACTATTGTTTTACGCGCAAAAAGCTATTCCAATCGGTACAGCCTATGCGGTTTGGACTGGTTTAGGTGCTGTCGGTACATTGCTGGTCGGGATATTGTTCTTCGGCGATTCAGCAAACGTCTTTAGACTTTTGTCGGCGACGTTAATCGTGGCGGGTATTGTAGGCTTAAAAATATTTTAATAACAATCAGGGATTTTGATATCGCTTTGCATATAAATGGGAGTGATATCAGAATCCTTTCTCTTTATTGGAAAAATTAACTTGTGATATTTTCTATATGCTGCTTGATTTGGAGAAAAATAAATTTTCTCAACTAAAAAATCAATAATTTAGTTTAAAACTTGCTATAAAAGAGGATGTTGGGATGATTTTTGTTGCGTACATAAATTATGAGGCAAGAATTGGCAGATAAGATAGCATTGTATAGTAAACGGTACGGCTTGTTTATGCATCCCGACTATGTGAGCTTTGCCCGTGATACAACAAGATTGTTGATTCGTAACGAATGCCTGCGAATAGGGAACATAAAAATATATCAGGATTATGTAGCCTCCCATTATCCCGAAGATCTCCCTTGGGAAATGAAACAATATCAAGAAGCGGCCAAGGCTTTGATAAAAATGGATAGAGTAGCCGCTATGGCTTGGGTCACAGCAAATCAAATCAATCTTTTCGAATCTGATATTTTTATTGATGATGAAGACGCGATTTTACGTCCGATCCAGTTTAAGAACGATGAGGTGTTGCGTTACAATTTTAATACATTGGAAGAACTGATTTATAACCATCAATTACCCGATGATTTATTCCGAAAAAACAGGGCGTACTTTTGGATCGATGCCCGTATCGATTTGCGATAATAGTTCCAAAGGGCAATTGAGCGGTCTATAATTGTACTTTCCAAAAGCATTTATAAGACAAATACCTCATTATTATTTCCAAGATATACGGTTGGAAATTTCTTGTTAAAGTCAATCCTCACATCTCCTTTGCCCAATGTACCGTCACCATTAGAGTCCCATTCCAGAGCGACGTAATATTTTATGGGATCAGTTTCGTTAACTGCCGGTTTGATTAATTTGTAATGATTTTTTGGAAGATCCAATTTAATCTCAAATGGTAATTCACTTTGTTTAAAGCTTTTTTCAGCTATTATCGTTGCTGGTACATCAGCGATGTTTGCAGTCACAGCATAGAGGGTAATTTTACCAGAAGGATTTTTGATGGTAACGGGATTTGAATTCTGAAGTTTTACCGATACATTCTCTTGAGTTGAATCTATTTTTTCTGCATGTTGGATAGTTGAACAACTGCTGCTGATAAGCGCAACAGATAGTAATGATATGATAGATTTGATCATAATAATTTTCATCTAAATGTTTGAAAAACTATACTAATTTATAGTATGAAATATTATAATTTGAAAGATACACCAACATTGGCGATACCCAGATATCCGAAACCAAATTCACCATATACGCCAATTTTATTACCATAACGAATACCGAATGGTGAAGCTTGTTAGGAGATTGCGCCAAAGTTGTCGGAATTCTCTTTTAACAGTTAGTTCGAACCATCAAGTACTTTTCTGACATGCTCAACCCATTCGTGGGCAGGTACACTTTGGTCTATATAATAATCAGGTTGTATCCCTTTATTATCAATGGCCATTTCAGGGATCCGGTAACTTTTGCTAAGTGAATAGCCCAACCTGTATTCTTTGCAAGGGGATTCAACAAAATACATATTTGAGATGTCAAGAACACCAGCAGTTGTTGTGCCGAAAAGCTTAACTTTTTTACTTTGCTTAGCCTCAAGTAAAAATTGCTCTGCCGTGCTTCCATTTCCACCATTGATGATAATCGCAACTTGTTTAGGATAGGGAAGTGCCGTATGGCTAGAATCAATGCTGATTATTTTTCTGTTTGGTCTTACATTGACAAATTCTCCCAAATGATTGCTCAAGCTATCATAAGCAGCTTTATAGAAAGGAACGTCTTTTGGATCAATCCCATATTCCTCATACTTTTCGCAGAAGTCCAACATTCGCTTATTATTTAATTTTGTGGAATAAAATGTGACACCAACGGTACGAATAGGGTTTGTATATAAGAAGGGAATAATTTCAGCATAACTGCCATCACTACCGCCACCGTTATTTCGGATATCAATAATTAAGTTTTCTGTTTTTTTCAACTGTGGTTTATTCGCGGCGATAAGGCTATCAATTGTTTGTTTTTGCCTACCGTTAAAACTGGGGATACGTAACAGAATTGTTTTTGCATTAATCTTTTGAAGATAGGGTTTATCTGTTGAATATGATTTTGCAAAATCCGCTTCTAAAGGCGAGTTTTCCACTATTGGATATTTTCTAGTATATAGGTAATTACCCAATTGAAAGATATTTTTTCCAATGGCTAATGTGGAGGATATTTTTTCCTGGGATTTATCTCTAAGATAATAAGTGCCTTCTGATAGTTCATTATTTAGGGTGAATTTGACGTCACCAACTAACCAATTATCCGTTGTAGATCCGACGATAATGCCTTTATATCCTTCAGGATATTTTTTGATAGCCACTTTGTAGGGTGGAGAGTCCCATATTCCCTCTAAATCTTGTCTTTTTTTCTTAGAGAGGTAAAGCTTAAATTCTTCTTCGGAGAAAGGGATGGAAGGGTGAGCTATATTGACGCTATGATCGTCTTTGGAGACAAGTACATCAACATCTTTTCCATCGATTCGATTGATAGACAAATGCCCTTTGCGGATAAACTGTAACCATTCTGATAGGAGTTTTGTACAGTCTAAATTTGATTTAACAGCTGCTAATTTCTGCTCTATCTTCACGTTGTGCGCTTGGTAAGCGTCCAATCCTTTCTGATCTAAAGCATATTGAAAACCAGCATCATTTTCTTCAATAATTTTTTTGACCCAATTAAGGTTTTCAGCACAATTACAGTTTTGCGCCTGTAGATTACCACTGAAAATGAAAATAGAAGCAAATGACAGAATAAGCTTAAACATAATATTTAGGATTTTTAATTAACCGAAGGATGACAATTATTTGGCCAAGTTCATAGTTGCTTTGTTATAAGTTAGATATGATTTTTATAAACTTTTGAAGTGTCCGATGATGGGCATAATTGTTCGTTTACGAACAGTACATGTTGCGAAATTTGTCGGGTATTCGGCACAAAGGGACTCAAATTTAAAATTGAGAGTGATTGCAAATCGTGTTAAAATTGGTTGAACTTTATTTGTGATTTAACCTATCCAGATCAGAAGCATAATCAGGTAGTTGGGGGGAATAGATAAAATCAGGCGTAAAAAAGTCCTTCGTTTTTGTGTGAACGAAGGACTTCTGAGGCTATATATAGGTGTGATTATAATTGCTTTATCTTTAGATTTCTAAAAGATACACCTCTTGACCAATCTTGAAGGGCGAGCTTACCGCTAACATGTTGACCGAATTCCGGAAAATCTTTGAAAGTACTATGTTTTACCAGATCCTTCCATTTTTGCGAATTGAAATCCATTTCGGCGGTGACCGTACCATTCAGATAGAAGGTTATTTTACCGTCTTTTTGCACAATGCTTGATTGGTTCCAATCATCTTTAGCTTTGGTGCTGACAAAATTTTGTTGGGGTAAAAACATGTAGAGACAACCAGCACGTTTTAATGGTTTGTCAAAGTCAGGGTGCGAATCTGCGAGCAATTGATATTCAGGGCCTGAGTGATAAGTCGCGTTGATATCCGGCTGTTCCTGTACATTGACGAAAACGCCACTGTTGCCTTCCTTTTCCAGTTTCCATTCAAATTTGAACTCATAATTTTTATAGTCGCTGTTGGACACTAGATCATATTTTTGACTTTCGTTATTTGGATCGCAATAGATTGTACCATTCCGCACCAACCAGGCCGTCGGTGCTTTTTTCTCATTGTTGTAGGTATGCCAATTGTTCAGGGTAGTGCCGTCAAATAGGAGCTGCCAGCCTTCTTTTTGTTCTTCCTCAGTCAATGTGTTTGGAGCACTAGCCTCCTTATTACACGAATAGAATAGACAGCTGATACAGGCAGCCACTGCAATTTTTTTGAATAGGTTTAAGTTTATCATTGTTTAAAGTTTGTTGTACTTGAATGTTTTTAGGAACCTGATACACTAAAATAAATTTTAATGTTTGCTTTCCATTATAAATACAGGCTCTTATGCAAATTTGTTACAGAGGAAGCCGATGTAGCGAACTACTTTTCAGCGGAAATAATCAACATCATCGGTCTTCTCAATTCATCACCCATTGCTGGAAAATTTTCGAGCATTTCTGTACTGGGTTCAGGCTCAACACAAGCGTTTATTTTAAATCCACTTTGTAGAATGCTACTGAGGTAAGAAGTAATTGTTCTATGGTACTTTAGAACCGTATTTCCCAAAAATGTTGTCTCTCTGGCCCCCATGAGAAAATAGTTGTCTACAGGCCAATAGAGTTTGTCTCCATCTTTGTTGTAGATCCAATCTTGGTTGCCTTGCGCGGTAAAAACAGGATGCTCTATCGAGAATAAAAATTTCCCTACAGGTTGGAGCCAATTGTAAATATTCCGACAGAGTGCATCAAAGTCTTGTATGTAATGAAATGCCAAAGAACTGATCACTAGATTAAATTGTCCGGATCTGAAAGTAAGCTCTTCAATTGCATTTCGTTGATATTCGATTCCTTCCAGTTTATTGATCTCGTTGGCCTTCTCCAACATTTTTTCGGATAGATCTACGCCAATAACAGATTTTGCGCCATTTTCAATCACATATCGACAATGCCAACCATACCCACAGCCTAAATCGAGCACAGCATTGTCCCTCAGGTTTGGTAAGAGCTTTTGAAATTCATGCCATTCGCCAGCTCCCAATAAGCCTTTCTGTGACCGATACATTTTGCTATATTCTTCGAAAAATTTTGGATCGTCGTATTTATTTTCTTGCATCTAATTGTTACGGGTTAAATTCACTCCCTATTCTTGAATACCTAATTTACAGATTATTCATGTTTTTTGTTTTTATTTTTCGATAGTTTATCTGAGGGTTCAATTCTCATTTTGATAAAATAACCCTTTCATTCTGATAGGATCTAGCTATTTTGATTTTAATCTTTTCTTTTTAAATCTATTGTCTTTTAGTGTTTTACGTTGTTCGTAAAAACTGTGGACTAGTGTTTGGCATATAGGGACAACGTATATAAAAATGAAGATGATTAGAAAAATAAAAGAATCGGCACAGAGCCCGCCCACATTGAAGCTGATAAACCGACCGCGGATGATATGACATCTCCAAGAATGAAAATAATAGTTCACGAATCTTTAATAATCCACAGCAAAGTGAAAATACGAGTACTGATAATAACTCGAATACTTTGCTTTTAGTTATGCTTTAAAATGTGATGGATTCCTTTGAGAAAAATTAAGAAAATACAAAGTAGAACAACACTTAAGTTAACGTTAGCCATGAAAGATTTAAAAGAAAATCAGGAGCAGCAGTCGCCCCGAAAATTGTATATGGATCGCATAGCGAAGGTTGTGATGATCATCTTGATCCTTACCATGATCTATCAGCTGTATCTCGGTTAAATTTTGAAAATGCAATCGCGATATCAGCTTTTGGTGAAAGGATATAGTCGGAGTAGTCACTATGTCGAGTATACAACGGGCTGCAGCCCTTAGCCGAAATAAAACGAATCTAGGTGATAGGAGAATGACAATGATGGGAAAATAAATGCCAAAGCGTAGCTATACGAATAGAATAAATGACAGTCAAAAATTAAATAAATGAAGAAATTAACCCTGTTGGCCTCCCTCGTACTTGGGGCAACAACATCACTATTTGCACAGGAAGACACAACGAAAAATAATCCGCTTTCATTCAACGGATATGTGGAAGCTTATTATATGCGGGATTTCAATAACCCTCTTGGAAATACACGTCCGGGTTTTGTTTACAGCCATAACCGTAACAATGAAGTGAATATTAATCTGGCCATGCTAAAAGCTACCTATAATACGGAGAAGACGCGGGCCAATGTAACCTTGGCAACAGGTACCTACATGAATGCCAACTATGCGGCGGAGCCTGGAGTATTGAAGAATATCTATGAAGCCAATGCTGGTATACGCATCTCAAAGAAGCATAATTTATGGATTGATGCCGGTATTTTCTCTTCCCATTTGGGTTTTGAAAGTGCCATTGGAAAGGACAATTGGACAGTGACAAGGAGCCTTTTTGCCGATAATTCGCCCTATTTTGAAACCGGCGCAAAAATATCTTACACCTCTGCATCTGGAAAATTATTTCTTAGCGGACTTGTATTAAACGGTTGGCAACGTATACAGCGTGTCGATGGCAATAGTTTGCCTGCCTTCGGACATCAGCTTGTATATAAGCCGACCGGTAATTTAACGATCAATAGTGGATCTTTTATCGGCAGTGATAAAGCGGATAGTGTCAGACAGATGCGCTATTTTCATAACTTATATGCTATTTATCAGCTAAATAAACAGGTCGGATTCACGGTAGGTTTTGACATCGGTGCAGAGCAAAAGGAAAAAGGGAGCAGCAAATACAATGTCTGGTATACCCCGGTATTAATTGCACGTTATACAGGATCCGATAAATTCAGCCTTACTGCTCGGGGAGAATACTATCAGGATAAAAAGGGAGTCATTATCTCTACCGACGCAAAAAATGGGTTCCAAACATTTGGGTACTCGCTCAATGCTGATTATGCAATTCTCCCCAATGTACTCTGGCGGACAGAAATACGTAATCTGACCAACAAAGAAGCAATCTTCCTAAATCGGAGTAATAGTTTGGTGAAAAATAGCACAACGGCTGTTATGGCACTAACTGTTAGTTTCTAAATAAAGATGAACCTTGCTGTTGGATCAATAGACAACAGCAAGGTTCCTGAAATAATACCTAGAAAAATACATCACCCCATTTTAGGGTATGGTTATGTCTCAGTGGTAGAAGCGGATAGAGGTTTAAGTCTCAATAAAACAAATACGGAGTCGGAGAGATCATTTAGTGTAAAATGCATGCTATACCCCGTATCGGTTAAAGTTGATCCATTAATTGTTGACCAATGCCATTGCACCATCGCTATAACGAGCGCCCACATTCGGGTATTTCCGAAGTATTTCTTCAATGGCGTTTAGATCCGAATCCGACAATTGGACTTCGATAGCACCTGCGTTTTCTTCTAGATACTTTCTTTTTTTCGTACCTGGAATTGGAATGATGTCATTCCCCTGAGCAAGCACCCAAGCCAGCGCCAATTGTATTGGCGAACAATGTTTATCTTGAGCTAAGAGCGCAAATTCAGCAATCAAACGAGCGTTATTTTCCGCATGTTCTCCTTGATTGCGGGGAAGTGTTCTTCTAAAATCGTCTGCTGCCAGACTATCTAAATTTAAGGTATTGGAAAATAAACCTCTGGCAAGTGGTGAATAGGGGATTAAACTGATACCCAAATCACGTACAGTCTGTAGTATTTCTTTTTCTACATCACGTGTTAGCAGAGAATACTCACTTTGCAGTGCCGCAATGGGATGAACCGCATTGGCTTTGATGATCGAAGCCGGCGATGCCTCACTCAGTCCGAGATATCTTACTTTTCCTTCTTTGACCAGTTCCGCCATAGCGCCTACAGTATCTTCGATCGGGATATTCGGATCCACCCGATGTGCATAATACAGATCTATGGTATCGATGCGAAGTCTTCTGAGACTATTTTCTACAGCAATTTTTATCCAAGCAGGTGATCCGTCAAAATAAGTGTTTGCGGTGCCGCTTGGTCCCGCCTGTCCATCCTTGAAACGAAAGCCAAATTTGGTTGCAATAAATACCTTATCCCGATTGGGAACCAGAACTTTTGAGATCAATTCTTCGTTGGCGCCATTGCCGTACATGTCCGCTGTATCCCAGAAGTTTACGCCAAGGTCCAATGCCCTTTCAAGTGTAGTAATACTCTCTTTTTCGTCTGTAGGTCCATAGGCAAAACTCATTCCCATGCAACCTAATCCAATAGCAGATAATTGTTCGTTTGTTGTTCCGAGATTTCTATATTTCATAACTGTTATATTTTGTTCAATACAAAAGTAGCGAAGGTATACGGTGTCTTACTTAAGACAATCAAACAGATAATTATATTTTTCAAACAGTCGTCATCCGTAATTGGTTTGGTGACATTCCAGTATGTTTTTTGAAAAAGTTTGTGAAATAAGAAGGGTATTCAAAGCCTAATTTATAAGCGATATCGGCGATATTCCAATTGGTATGCAGTAGCAATGCCCGCGCTTCCTGCGCAATGCGGCTGGCGATATGTGCACTTGTGGTTTTACCTGTTGTTTCTTTGACAGAACGGTTCAGGTGATTGATATGCACCGAAAGGGCATGGGCATAATCCCCTGGGCTTTTCAGCTGCAAACCAGTATCCAATGTGTTTACTGGGAATTGACGTTCCAGAAGTTCCAAAAATAGACTCGATACACGGGTAGATGCGTTGGTATATGCACCAAACTCCTGAGCAGGGCTTGACTTCATTGTCTCATGGATCAATAGATGCAGGTAGCTGCGCAAGACATCGTCTTTATGTGCGTAATCTGAATTCATCTCAGACAACATTTTTTTGAAAATTGTTGAGATTTCATCCAGCTGTTCTGTATTTGGAAAATAAATTGGGTTGCTCCCAATTTTAAAAAGGGGAGAATCCTTTAAACTCTCTATGCGTTCACTATGTTGAATAAATTCTTCCGTAAAGACACAATACCATCCAGATTGTGCCGTAGACTCCGGTTCCCAGGCGTAGGGCACGACCGGATTGGCAAATAACATCGCAGGTCGATCGATCTGTATCCATTTATCAGCATAATACAATTTACCCCGACCTATAATCAATGAAGTTTTATAAAAATCACGACGGTTATAAGGGGAGACTACAGTACAGGATTCTCGGCTAAACACATTGAAGTGACCAATACCCGTATTATTAAGTGGTAAGTCTAGGTTCGCAAAGCCCGGTTGTCTTTTGTAGAAATCTGTTACACTTTCAGCTGAGTTCATACTACTAAATTATAAAATTCGTTTTACAAACCACGGTCATTTACAGTTCAATTTTCCCAGAGGAATTGCTGATAACTTCCGTGTCTCTCAAATAAATAAGAGACTAGCCCGCCTATATAAACAATTCCCAGCTCATTGGAGGGGTAAAATTCTGCCAAAATCTAAAAAGCACAAAAAACTTTTTGGCAGAATTTTACCCCTATGATTTATTGAATTACAAGTTGTTTTTTTGTAAAAAGTGGATTTATTGCTTTTAATCGCATGATTTGCTGCTTTGGTTTCTCGATGGTGAATTTTGGGGGAAACCAAAATCCCCTAAGGGAAAAGTAAATTCCCCCAGGAGAATGCTGCGTTCCCTTGGGAGAAAACCAAAATCCCTTAAGGGAAAAGTAAATTCCCCTGGGAGAATGCTGTGCCCCCTTTCGGAGGAAACCAAAAACCCTTAAGGGAAAAGTAAATTCCTCTGGGAGAATGCTGCGTTCCCTTCGGGGGAAACCAAAATCCCTTAAGGGAAAAGTATATTCCCTTGGGAGAATGCTGCGTCCCCTTGGGAGAAAACCAAAATCCCCTAAGGGAAAAGTAAATTCCCCTTGGAGAATGCCGCGTCCCCTTGGGAGAAAACCAAAATCCCTTAAGGGAAAAGTATATTCCCTTGGGAGAATGCTGCGTCCCCTTGGGGGAAAACCAAAATCCCCTAAGGAAAAAGTAAACTCCCCAGGGAGAATGCCACATCCTCTTAGGAGAAAACCAAGATCCCCTAAGAGAAAAGTAAATTCCCTTGGGAGGATCCTGCGCCCCCTCGGAGAAAACGAAATCTGCCTGTATTTCCTTTGGAATTTTTATTAGATTCGAAAAATAATCTCAAATAATAAGGCCCAACAAAAAGCTACTATGATTAAAATATACCATAATAAACAATGCAGCAAGAGTTGCGCAGCGTTGGATTTTTTGCAAGAGCATACTGTAGATCTGCAGGTGCAAGAGTATCTTGAAGAAGTCCCCAGTAAAGCTGAGCTCATTGAAATATTGTCGCAACTCGGACTTAAACCACTAGCGCTTATTCGAAAGAATGAAGCTCTATTCCTTGAAAAATTTCAACATCTTCAATTGACGGATGAGGAGTGGGTTGAGGTGATGCTGCAAAACCCCATATTGATAGAACGGCCTATCATTATTAAAGATGGTAAAGCGGTTATCGGCCGCCCCTTGGAAAGAGTAATCGAGCTCTTTACACCACGATCATCCTAATGGCGCGATAATTGCGCTATTTTTTCCATGAAACAGCTACTAAATATACTCGCATCGGTGCTGGATATTTTCAAATTATTTACATAGTTAAAGTATCCTTAGCCATCTTGTCTAAAAGCGCTGAAATATGCTCTTTGAGGTCTTTAGAGGCATTCATTTCTATTTCTTAATAAAATAAGTTGGTGCTATTATTGGTGATTGGCAGCTGGTAAAATCGGACTGGTTTGATCAATAATGGAGCAGCTTGAAAGGATATTTTTTATCTGTACGATATGCCTGATATTGTGGTTAACCAGAAAACGGAAGGTATCTCCGAGACGGATTTTTATCCATTTATTGATGGAAATATTTGTTCGGATTTTGTTGAGATCTTTTGATTTTGCCTGCTCAAGTAATTGAAGGAACTTCTCCTGTTGTTCCAAAAAGACAGCAAGCACATTTTCGTCCAATTGCTTATGTATAGGATCCATCTCCTGGAATGTCTTCATTTTGTTGGGCCGATCTTTTGGAAGTATACTTTTTGCGAAATAGTTTCCTAAAAGGCCACTGGTGAAATAGCTTGCTGTATTCGATTGACTAGCAGCCATTCTTCTTGAAATTTCGGGCAGATAGAAGTTTCCATAAAGATTGAGATGTGCGATACACTCTAAGGTATTCCATGAGCCCTTATGGGGCCGTTTATTGAGATCATCTAACGACAGTGTTTTCAACGATTCAACAAAAGTCATATGTTCCCTTGTCTGTGTACTGAGCTGATCAAGTAATGCTAAAGATTTATATTTCATTTTCGTTTTTTTGATAAAATACACGAAAAAAAAGGGCAAAAAAATTGATTGAACTCAAGATTTACTGATCCGTGAAAAAGTTTCAGGTGTCATCCTCAAATAGTTGGCAATATGTTTATTGGGAATAATTTGGAATAAGATAGGGTTTCTCTTAAAAACACGCTCATATCGGATTTTAGGGGAGTCCTGCAATAGATCCTGTTCTCTGTCAAGCTGTTGCTTCACCAATCCCTCTAATATGTTGATGTAAAGCGAAGTGTTCTCAGGATTTTCGTAGACGAAATGCATAAAATCTTCTTTTTCCGCGACCAATACTTCAGTTTTCTTTATGGCTTGAATAACGAAATCTGAATGGCAACCATCAAAGAAGGAGTCCATGGCCACAATAAGATCTCCAGTATAACCTAGCCGGATAATCTGTTCGGCATCTTGTTGGAAGATGGAAATTTTAAGGCTGCCTTTTTTTATGAAGTATATTTTTGAGTCTACAGTTCCGCTGCTTTTAATCAGTTCATTCCGCTTGAATGTAAGCGTTTTCTTAAAAACGGCAGGTGTAATTAGATCTTTGAATACAATCATGTCTGATATTGCTTTAATGAATGGAGCTTTCATAATGATGAAAATTACTCCTGTTATCTTCCTTCAAATATGGAGTCTTCGGCGACAAATATGGCCGGGCTCCAGACTAATATGGATTTCTGAATAAAAAGTAAATATTTATTTTCAGATTTACAGCAGTAAATTGAAATCTTAAGCCCATAAAGGTGGTCATGAGTCGTTAAACTCACTGCATGAAGCCTTTTGGGGTTGCGATAAAATGTAAATAGGAATCATTAGCTAAAAATAATATTTTAAAATTATGTTTAAATTTTTCAAAGAATTATTGAGTGCAGCAAAGGAGGGTGTAAGGGAAGCGAAAGAGGAACTCGCAGAGGAAGCGGAATTGGATAAAGCAAAAAAACAGCAGATTAACAGTAAGGATATGCTGAACAATATTCCTTATGAAGAACAATTTGGTACAGCATTGGGAGCGGCATTCCGCGTTATCGTCTTTGGCGATTGGTTTACCGTATTTGGTAGTGCAGGTGATGATGGAACTTATCCGGTTCATCTATATCAGTTCGGAACTTATCCCAAACAAGCGGAGTACCGCGATGAACTGGTGAAACTATTGAAAAGAGACTTCGCTATTGCAGATACCGAATGCTGCCTGCAAATATTAGCAGCATATTTTAACTTGCTCGGAATTAGGACAGGGGGTACCGTCTTGGAAGGTCGGGAAGATCAGATCGACAGTGGAAGCTGGGATATCAGCAAATCCGGTGTGGATGCGCTTGCCATTACTGTCAGTAGTCATATCACGACCGCCGCAGCTGATGTAGGATATTTGCCGAAATCAGACGCTTTGGATATCTTGAAAAAGCTTTCTTCCTACGCAACATTGCACTTTAAAGACTGGCATACTTTCTCCGAAAAATTTTTGGAGGGAGAACATCATGTTGGGCTGAACAATAAAATCGGGAAATCTTATTTAAAAAGATATGTTGGCTATTTAAGGGAAAAGATAGGCAGTCCTTGGAATAATATTGATTGGAATACCCAACCAGTCCAAGACCGTGTGCTGTCAGCTATTGCCTGGACATTTCAGGCCAAGTCGTATCATAGCTCCCAGGAGTTTGATGCCGATGTTGCGGAGTATCAGCGTGATATTTTAGCTGATCGGGCGCAGTGGGATGCCAATGAAATTGTGGTCGATGCGCCCGAAATAGAGCTTTGTTATATGTGTTGGATCAAGGGGATGGAAGATTTGAATCCCAATGAGGTACTAATGGATGATGAAGAAGAGGCTTTTGATGAGGATAATGGAGAGGATGGGTATTTTCAAGTAGATATATGCGCCCGAATCCAAGCTTCCAATGGGAAGAATTTTACCGCACTGGACCTATTGTATCAGATGGAGAAACAATTGATAGGCAAGGAACTGGGGGATCATATATTCTTTGAGGGGCTTGATCGTGTCGAGAATCATTCCGGCGATACACCCTTGTATTTTATCAGTTTTGGAAGTTAGTCTTTTTTATCGCAAGAAACGGAAATACGTATCATACTGTTGTTTATTATAAAAATAGCGGCATATTATGCCGCTTATCAATCACTCAATGACAAGCATTGAGTGATTTTTTATGTTCCCATCTCGATATCATCCCAATCTGAATCTTTGTTGATAAGCCATTCCAATGCTTTTCGGCGCTCATAGACGAGTCCTTCATTGATCAATGCTTGTTTTCCCTTTAGCCTCTCATCAACACAGTACCAATGTAAGCGGTAATAAAAATCAAGCATGGCGTAAATTTCATTTCCACTTTTTAACGACGACAGACGATCAATTTTTTCATTATTTTCATTGCGTTCGAGGTTTGGCAACAAGGAGGCCATATGATCGCCACACCATGCGGTCTCATCTAGATTATCGACTAGTTCAGTTGCCCACATCAATGCCCAGAGCCCCTCAAGGTACCATCTTAATGAATTAAGTTCACGGTCTGAAAGTGCATCGTTATCTTTTTGTAGAATTTCCTGTTCCCATTTCGATAAATGTTTGCTCAGACCATGATGGTCGATCCAGTTCCTGATAATTTCTACTGGAGCTTCAAAGGATATATTGATCAACGCATTCATGACAGACATTCTCCCTCTTACTGCATCAATGCTTCTGGTATTCGGATCCTCTAAAACTGGTAGCCAAGCTGTAAAGCGGTAATTTTCGGCCTCAATTTGCTTGATATTCGCCTCTTTTATGGCATTCTTTTCTTCTATAGTCATACTTTTAACAATGATTTTCATTTAAATAGCCGGATTTCTTCGCAGAAAATTTATACATAGCTGCTTTAATCTTCATCTTCATCTTCATCTTCAAATGAAATGTAAGACCAATCAACATCAAGTACTTCAAGTATATTGTCAAAGAGTTGCGGATCCATTGTTCCGACAAATGCCCCTTGGCATACTCCGTTGCCATCAAAAGATAGGCTAACAACATCCGTATAATCTCGGGTAAATATTTTTTGGTTATCAACACTCAATTCCGGAATTAATTCCCAATTGCTTTCCACTGCAGCCACCATAGTGGAGGGAATCGTGTGAAGACAATTGGCATAATACCTTAAACCCCCAAAAGTGCCATTATAGATTGCCATCATCAACAAAAAGTCTGAAACATGTGTTTTTTCTAGCTCCCAGTCTGAATCGTATGTGGTATCGTAATTTGCATACACCGGCGGATTATCCAAAGATAGATCTGTCGTTTTGATTCCCCAGGTGACTACAGCCTGATTCTCTTCATAGATGGGTAAATAACCATCCAATAGCACTACATCATCTTCGGGGCTAAGTAATCGATTATAGCAATAATTGATGTTATTATTTGCACCCAAAGTCTGATAATATATCCGTAAAGTTTTAGGAAAAACGATATTTATTTTTTCTTCAAGTTTCTGGATCTCTAGTTCGCTATATCCGTCAATACCATCCTGTTCTAAAGCAAATAACTTCCTTATCTTATTTAAATAATCCATCGATCTTGATCTTACTGTACCTAAAATAGTTAATTCAGCAGTAAAATAAAACCTTCGGCCCATCTTATTTCGCTGTCGTCCATAAAAATCTGCATATTGGATTATATTTGATAATTTTGTGCGGCTAATTAATTACTGCATTACATATTTAGACAGTTTTTTTTGATGTCTGGAGTGAAAGACAA
Source organism: Sphingobacterium sp. NGMCC 1.201703 (assembly GCF_047784615.1). NCBI lineage: Bacteria > Pseudomonadati > Bacteroidota > Sphingobacteriia > Sphingobacteriales > Sphingobacteriaceae > Sphingobacterium > Sphingobacterium sp. NGMCC 1.201703. The sequence continues at coordinate 972,109 of NZ_JBLOHD010000001.1, forward strand.
GTTTCGTTTAATAAAGAGAAGAATGTATTTATACCTAATATTTTTAATAGGCTTTGCGCTATTCATTGTACTATTTAGCCTAATTTTCAGGAAGTATACTGCTGGATTTAAACCTAAAAATAGTCAGATCAGTTATGAAGCTTCAGCTGATCTGGTAGGAGAAGAGATCAGAAAGATTTCATCCCGTCCTTTCCTGTGTGGCTTGGAAGATAATCTTGTCAGTGATGAAGATTTCTATTTTGATGATATAAACTTTTATGCTATTGATAATAAACAGCAGAGAAAGGCGGTTTTCCCGCTAACGGATATCATCGAGCTGAGCAAGACTTCGATAACAATCACAAATCAAAGGGTCTGGCAAGTCATTATCAATGGAGCTGTCAATCAAAAAATAGTATTTAAGTTTACGCACAACTATACCCTATGGAATAAAGATTTTGTTAAATTTTATAAGAAAATAGCGCAAATAAACCCAGCCGCAATAAAATCGAAATGGAGTCTTTGGACAATGTAATGGAGATCGATTTATCCCAATTTGAGAATAACCTTTTCATTTTGATATCATTTTTCTTATTAAAAACTTTGTAAAATAAATTTATAGAGCTGTATTTCAGTTTGTTATTTCTTGTTTTTTGTTGTGGAATGTTGTTTGGCTTATGCCAGTAACAATGAATAATAGGTATTCATAAAAACAATGTAATGGAAGCAAGAAAAAAAATGGATGAAGGACAGACGGTGGATTTTGTTGCCGCTGTAATCCCGGAGCTGAATCTTAGACTCAGGAAAACCGAACTTAAAAAGGACTACAAAAATATTGTCAATGTCATATCTCAGTTTGCTGAGGATGTCATTTATGCCAAAGATTGGCGCCGTTTTGAATGGGTCATGCAGGTCGTGGCTTATATACTTGAGCGCGGAACTTCAGAACTCCAGATTGTAATAAACGGATTACTACCAAAGACCATCTCCAGATTTAAAAAAGCATGTAACAGGATTGAATGGAGTCACCTCGAGGCCCGTTTGCCCCTTTCGATACAACAGCTTATTCTTCCAGAAGGTAGGCATGACTAGGAGAAAAACAAAGCTGGCGAATACTATCCCTATGAAAATAACTAATGTAATCATACGGCGGGCTTGTATAACCGATTGTAAGCCAAAATCGATTGCGGGCCAAAGTTCGGATGACAGCCGGTGTTATTTAATATCGGATTTATAAAAAGCTATTTTATAACAAGAATGTTTAAACCGCTTAAAGTGAATATATGATGAATATAAAGCAAGCTCAGGAGATCATTGTTTCGGTGATACCATTGGCGCAAGCAGAAATTTCGCAGCCAGAAAATGCTGGCAATCCAATCACAACAATCCGCATCCTTACATCGTATATCAAAAAGATGATCGAGCAAGGACGCGAGGATGAGTTGGGTAAAGCACTGCACCTGATGGAATACATGCACGAAAAAGGGGAGCGGAGACTCCAAAATGCAGTGGAGAATATATTTGTTTTCTCATTGGACAGTATTTTGACAGCCTGCCCCGAATCGCTGCGTGGAATGGTGACTGGCAAGATTCCCATCGGAATTTATACCGCTTACATCAATCAAATGTATAGATCAGGCTATTAAACCTGATCTATATCAAAACAATTCTCCCATTTATTGATTTCCAATAGCCCTGTTGGAGTAGTTTATCAATTGAAGTATTGATAATGCTATCAATTTGAGCACCGGTTTTTGAAAAGGAAAAAGCTCTGGCTGTGGCGCGTACAAGATCCTCTCTTAATAAACTGATACTGTTGTCCATGACCTCGATAAGTGCGATCTCTATTTCCTCAGGCGCAATATCTTCGATCGCTCGTTTTTCGAGGTTATTGTCACGGTAGTATGTCAGCGCTGTGGCCGATTGTTCCTGATCCCAATAAAAAATTTGATGGGAAAGCTCCTCCTTTACTCCGGGCAATTTTCTCGTCAGTTCAGTTAGATACTGGACAAGTTTTGATGTGGCTCTTGTGGTGTTCCATAAACGTAGTACCTTGCGAAAGAGATGGTTTTGACTGATTGGAGATTCCGTGCGGATGATCTTCAGGATCTGATCGCTCAATACCGTTCGATAGGCCGCATCATAAATTAATTCTGGACTTGCTGTTGTCATTGGATTGACTTTGGCGCTCACATAAGGTTTCATTTTAGATGAAACAATGGCATCATCGGATAGCACTGAAAGGGTGGTTTTCGATTGTGCTTGAGAAGCATCGATGATGATAGGCTCTTTTGCCGTTGTATCGTTTACGATGCGTTGAATTTCCGCTTGGATCTCATTCAGTATTTTATCTCTGTTTTTTATCCAGTCTAAGGTCCAGATGCGGTAAATATTCCAGCCCAGTGATTGCAGCACATTCGGAATCAGCAGTTCCCTGTCATTGGTTGTCTGTGTATTGAAATAGTTTTTCCCGTCAACCAATATCCCCAAAATATACTGATGAGCATGCAGCGGATCCACAATACCAATATCAACACGATAGCCCGAGGTACCGATATTTGTTTTCACTTTTATACCCTGTTGGTCTAAATATTTCGCAATCGATTGGATGAGCGTATATTTTTCCTGATCATGGGCTACTGCTTCAGCTGTCTGCAATACGCCTCTTTCAGCGAAGTTTAAAAAGGCTTTTAGTCCCTCCACACCAGCTGAACTGGTACGGTTTAAATCAATCTGATCTCCCTTTAGCGAAGAGAAAACACGCATTTCGTATCGGGCCCGGGTTACAGCAACATTGAGCCTGCGCCAGCCGCCATCACGATTCAAAGGGCCGAAATTCATCGATACCTTGCCATCTTCGTCTGGGCCATAGCCGATGGAAAATAGAATAAAATCACGTTCGTCGCCTTGGACATTTTCTAAATTTTTAATAAAAATAGGCTCATCACCCTGTAGCGCCGTTTCTTCTAAGTCGGGATGCGCTGAGAATAATGACTGCAACAAATCTTCAATTAAATTCTGCTGCGTTTGACTAAAAGTGACCACACCCAATGAACGATGAGGACGATGTTCCAAATGCTGTTTTATATATTGGATCACTGCCTCAGCTTCTTTTAGGTTTGTTCGGGTTTTCCCCTTGTCATAATGACCATCGATAAATTGAAAACTTACTTTCTTGTCCTGATCGTCATGGGAAGGAAATGTCAACAATTTGTTCTCATAAAAATTGGAGTTACTGAAAGAAATAAGACTTTCATGTTTACTGCGATAATGACGCAATAGGTATTTCGATGGAATGGACAAGGCGAGGGAATCATCCAGGATGCTTTCCAGGTCTTCTAATTCCAGATGATCTTCATCCATTTTGTTGCTGGCAAAGAAGCTCGTTGGTGGCATTTGCTTTGGATCCCCTACAATAATGGCCTGTTTTGCCCGAGCGAGGGCGCTGATTGCTTCTGATGTCGGTAGCTGCGATGCTTCGTCAAAAATAACCAGATCGAAGTGATCGGTATTTACATCAAAATATTGGGCGACCGAAATCGGACTCATCAGCATGCAGGGTTTGAGTCGCGGAAGTAAGGTCGAAATCTGATCAAATAAACGACGGATACTGACTCCACGACCTCGATTTCGGATCGCACGTTGTAAGATTCCGATTTCCGAACTATGAACTGCTTCTTGGGCGAGATTCGGGATTTTGTTGCTGAGCTCCAAAACCAATTGCTCCCGCACCAATCGGGTAAACTCTTGATGAAGTGTCTTGTATTGTAAAATCTGTGCCTCATATACAGCCGCATCAAAACCATTTAAAATGCTGGACTGATCCAAAGAATTTACAAAGTAATTGAGATGCAATACACTTTCCATATCCATGGTCAGTGCATCTTTATTGATCTTGTTCGCTTCAAGTAGATCAATCAACCAGGATAGTCCCAGTTTTATACCCTGATCCTTATAATAATTGTATCGGATCCAGTCTTCAAGTTGATCTAAATCTTGTTTTATTTGATTTAAAACATCGACTTCTGGAATATGAACTAAAAATGCCGAAATGGCCTGATGCTTATCTGCGTAATGTTGGAGCGTTAAAATAAGGGTTGGTATTCTCAACTTTAGATCTATATGTGCGAGTATATAGTTTAACCAAGATTGAAAGTTTTCAAATTTGAGCTGTTGCGCCAGTTCATTGAATGCCCGCAGTTCTTGCTGATGCTGTTGCAGCGTAGCTAAATTATAGGTATTGCCTATGAGATAATAACTCGTCGCTTCGTTTATCGGATAGAATTGCGGTTCCGCCAAATTCTTTGCCACCAGATCGAAGGAATTTTTCTGATAAAAGAACTGATCAACCTGCTGTTCGGAAGTAATTTTGTTTGTGGCAAAACCATTTAAGAATTTTTTTACTTTACGTTGTTTCAACCATTTGGGTAGAAACCAGGAATGTTTTGACTGATTCCATGTGGATTCAATCAGATTCCAGTCTGTCGTAAATATTCGGTTGCCAAAATCTGTAACAAGCGCATTTTCTAATGTCTGTTTTTGGCTCTGCAGTTCAACCCAATGATCAAGTAAATTTTTTTGGCGAACATCAAAGTAAACATTTACGATGGTCTGATGCGCCGAAAACTGAGTGATCTTTTCGAGAAGTGAACATAGCGAGGTCTTGTTTTCGATCCAATTCTTCGGGAGATTCAATTGCAGATCTGAGAGAGCTTTTGTTGCCTCAGCGTCTGCCTGTATATAATCTTCGATAGATTTCTCGATATTATTTTTGTGAGCAAAGTTCTGATCTTTCAAGTGGATCAAGTGCAATGGGTGCTTGTCAATCGCTGGTAATTTATGCGTTAACTCTCCGAAGGGGATTGCCCAGTCCTGCCAATTATTCCAGGTCTTTTTGTCAATATGTTCCAGTTGAAGGGATAGCAACCAGTCCGTGTTGATTTCGACATGATGACTGTCTAAATAGGAAACGGAATCATACAGGCTCCAACCCACTGCAAAGGGCTGATGTAAGGAGTCAACATATTGACTTAATGCTGCTTTGCGCTGATCAATACGTTGTGCTTCTTCCTGAAAATCGATATGACTTTGATACTTGGGTGTTTCCAGGCTCTGTTCCAATTGCCGTAGGACATCTGATTTTTTAGATTTATTTGAATGTAACTCTAAACAGAAGGAACCTAAACCAATTTTTACCAAACGGCGATGTACCACATCCAAAGCAGCCTTTTTAGCAGCGACAAAAAGCACTTTTTTGTCATTCGCTAGTGCATTTGCGATAATATTGGTGATGGTTTGGGATTTACCGGTCCCGGGAGGGCCATGTAATACAAAGCTCTTATTCGCATTGGAGTGACGTACAGCTTCAAGCTGGGAATTGTCTGTTGGAATGGGCAATGTTAACAAGGAAGAGGGGAGCTGCTCCAGATTTTCCGAATCAGCGGTGATATCCAATAGATCCGAAAGCCGCCCGTCAATCAAGCTCTTTACAATGGTGCTTTTTTTAATTTCTTCTGCATATTTGGTTAGGTCCTGCCATAGAATAAGCTTGTTAAAAGAGAAGTTACCAAGGACAACCTGTTCCTGAATATCCCATCCTTCCAGGTTTAAAATAGACTTTCTTAAAATGGCGAATACTTTTTGTACGTCAACCCCTGACTCATCCATTGGTAGCACTTCCAAGGCATTGAGGTTAAGCTTAAATTCCTGTTTGAGATACTCCAACAATGTAATATTAATCATGGCCTCCTCTTCACGGCTTCGGAGCGTAAACTTGGTGTTGACAGATCTGCGTGATAATTCAACAGGAATCAATAGGATGGGGGCAAGTCTAGGCTGTTGATTGGTTTTGGGTTCAAACCACTTCAATAAACCGACCCCCAGATACAAGGTGCTCTTTCCATTTTCCTCTTCGGCCAGTTTCGCATTGCGGTACAGGTGTGTTAAGATATTATCCAGATCATCCTGATGATAAAGTGTCAGCAGGCGATTATATCTGAATTCATCGTCAGCAAGCTTGAATAATGGCTCGGAAGAATGCAAGGGTTCTAAATAAAGATTGTAACGTCGTAAAACCTCTTGACTGTTGTTGGGATGTATGGTAAGTGATTTTCCGTTTGATAGATGATCTTCCAAGAGATCAGTTTTCAGATCCACTATTTGCAACATACTTTTAGTGAACCGGAGGTTCAATAGGTTATTTCTGAGTGAAAGGTCGAGCAGCTTTCGTTCCCAGATTTTTTGTTTTGTTAGATCTTTGACTTCACTGAGAACGAGATCCAGTTTGTTGTCATCGATATTAAAATAATCGATAGCCTGTTTTTTGGCTGATCCAGTGGTATTCTTTAAAGCTGCGTTGTTCAGTTCGTCCTTTCCAGTAAAAGGTAAGGGAAGGATCCCATGCGAACGGGCATGTTTGATATCAAGGGATAAAATAAAGTTGTTGGCATGTAATAGCTGCGTTTCGGCGATGTTCATTGCTTCCCGCATGGTATAGGCATTTCCTCGGCATAAATGCGTAGACTCGATCAAAGCGATATCATCAATTCCATGCGCGATCCGTTTTGAAATAGCCGCCTGATCATAATTGACAACAGCTTCTAGTCGCTGGTCGCTGAGCCAAACGCCTATAAATGCATGCCCTCGGGTGACAATAAGAATTGGATTCAGATCGATAGCTTCCAGACAGGCCGCAAATAGTAGCGAGATATCGATACAGTTTCCAAACTTCGTTTCCCAGATCTGATCGACCAGACGAATACGCTGACCTTCAGTTTCAAAACTTGCAGGCATGGCGCTGTATGTAATATTGATATTTAGAATAGCCTGATATAGGGCCATTACTTCCTGCAGGACACGATCCTTGCTATCGGATTGATAGCCCAAAAACGCTGGTGTTAACCTGTTTTTCTCAAGAATTTTGACCGCCTCTGCTTTAATCGTATAGATGATATCGTGATTGGGCAAAACGTAAGAAGCCAATAACTCGGGGTACTTACTTAATCCGCCAAAATAATCCATCGGTAAAACGTTTACGGCGAAATTTTGCTGATATAAGATTTCATTTTTAGAATAAATCGTACAGGTAAGCGTATCCAAATCTTTCTCTACCAGATTACGGATAAATGGAATGTTGTAATCGAAAGCTAAATTTTCCACTGTCACTGGTGTTCCTTCCAAAAACCTGTCTATATAAAATGTGTAGGGGCTGAACAATCCGATTTCAGAAGTAATCTCAATTTTCATCTGTTCAAGATCCTTTGTAACCGCGGTGATTTTAATTTTTTCCACCAGCGACAGATTATGGAAACAGAAGCTATAATTAAAGTGAGAAGATTTCTCTATTGCAACCTGAAAACAAGCATTAGTTTCGATCATTTTAAAAAAAAATATATTAGTTTAAAGATATAGAAAATTTATATACTCCCAATTGCTTTATACGCTATTTCTAGTTGTCGTTTTGCGTGTAATTTTTGGCAAAATATATAAAGGAAGCATGATTAAATCTGTGTCAGATTTAATAAGTGATTTAAAATGAAAAAATTATATGCTTCCCTTATCGGAGTAATGTTAGTTGTGTTGACCAATGTTATTATGGCGCAGGCAATCTTCGAAATAGAATAGTTAGATAGCAGTTCCTTATAGATATCGGTGAAAACCTATGACGGTATCTTTTTGACCAATAAACCGAGTTTAGCGAACTTATGGATATCTTAGTAAAAAAAAGATCAATAGAAAATAAACAAATAAAAAATGCCGATGTGATTAACATTGGCATTACCTTATACGTCCTATAAAGTTTCAGGGATGTTATTTTTTAACTTCACCTTTATATTTTACTGCACCATTTACATATAGATCTGATTTATCAGCATCATATTTAAAGGTATCCTTTTGGTATGTATTGTTTTCAGTTTTGTTCAAAATAATCGTTGTTTTATTGTCGTCCGGTAAAAATAGCTCCATTTTGGATTTATCGTCATTAGCAACAACAAATGCACTTATGATAGCATCCCCTTCTTTAACATCAACAGGATTCAGACGTGTGCCTACATTAAAGACCTGAATACATCCCTGTTTAACTTCACTCCAGGTTTGGCCTGCACCGACAAGACATCCATGTTCATCCTTATCGCCGCCGATAGATGGTGTTTCTTCTTTGGCCACACTGTCTGTTTTCTCAGCAGAGTTCGGTTGCTGTGCATTATTACATCCTGCAAATAGGGTAACACATAGTGCTAAAAATGCTAATTTTTTCATTTTAATCGGTTTTTATATGTTTTGTTCTGCAGCGCAATAAATATACCATACTTGCCAAATTGATCCTTTATTCGAAAAAAATAAGTGAACCGTAAATATTGCCATAGGGCAAGCTAATTTAATAGCATGTTTATTAATATTGTATTGCAGCTGATACTACATGTTCATTCACCGCTTTTTATGCTTACCAAAGGCAGTTGTTGAAATATTTATCCAATAAACGATGGAAATTAATTAACGGATCGCAATTAATCTAGAAAATAACATATGGAAGATGTAAATTCAGGGAAAAAAAAGCTGGTTTCAGTTGTTTTGGTGGAGAAACCGCTCGAAGATGTCTGGGAGCACTGGATCAGATCAGCGTCTATAAAACAATGGAATATTCCATTCGATGATTGGCATTGCCCGGAGGTAGAAAACAATTTTAGGGAAGGTGGGCAATTTAATTTTCGAATGGAGCGGCGAATTGATCATGAAGGTTTTGATTATGTTGGGATATATGAACGTATTATCCCTTTCGAATATATTGAAAGTACCAGTGGCGGAAGAAGCTGTATTGTTGAATTTCAGGCTATCGATCATAATACGATTATAAGGGAGACGTTTGAACCAGACACGGTGACACCGCTTGATCTTCAGCAGAATTTCACCGACGCCGTTCTGCTCAGCTTTAAAAAATTTGTAGAAGGTAGATAAAGCTAAATCGTAAATAGAATAAACCAATTAAATTGAATAATGAGCATATTGAACAATCACTCAGGCTATGCCGCAGCTAACGGGATAAAACTATATTATGAAATATATGGAACCGGAAAGCCTCTTGTGCTTATCCACGGCGGTGGATCCTCAGGATTTTGTGATTTTGAAGAGACCGTCACGAGATTGAAAGATCGCTATCAATTGATTTTGCTCGATATGCAAAATCATGGTCGATCGGAGCATAGGGAAGTTCCGGAAACATTTGAACAGGATGCAAGGGACATTATCGCGGTTTTGGATTACCTAAAGATCATTAAAACCTCATTTTTAGGTTTCAGTAATGGTGCAACGACCATTTTGACACTTGCTTCTCTTTTCCCGGATAGGGTAGACAAATTAATTGCTGCTTCGGGTAACACCAAAAGAGAGGGCTTGTTAGATGGCTTTTTTGATAGCATGTCAGCTTCTACGATTGAAGTGATGCCGTCTTATTTGAAAGAAAATTTTTTGAAATTGAATCCGGATCCCGAAAAGTTTAAAAATATGTATGAAAAGGATAGCCAACGCATGATAAATTTCCGTGATTTCGAACCGGGTACTTTAGAAAATCTAACTTGTCCGGTATTTCTGATCGGAGGAGATCAGGACGTTGTCAAAGGGCCGCATTTGGCACAAATGCAACAGCAGATTCCCAATGCACGGCTCATGATTCTACATGCTAACCATGGTAATTATATCATGAAAGGTTTTGATGGTCAAATAGATAAAGGATTAATTGATTTTACTATCCTCCAAATTCAGAAATTCCTTGAGGCCGAATAATTATCTTCCAATTTATGTTATATGCGTTGGATTAGAACAGCAGATGAGGTATTTAACGGCGCATACTACGTTCCAAACTGCGTATGCGTTGTTGATTTTTACCATCAACACGTGAAGCAACGGCCCATATTGCCGCGGGCAACCAACCTAAAATAGTAAGTTGGAGGATTAAACAAATAATTCCACTGAATATTTTACCTCGTAAAAAGAAAGATAACCAAGGTAGTAATACTGCAATCAATATCATATCAAACGATTTATAAAAGAACTGTGTAAAAAACCGAAACAGGCTCCGTTCATTTCGCTGTAACAGATAGCTTAAATGTACACAACAAAAATCGACAATAATATGTAAGAAAGCAAATCGCTGAAGATGTTAAGAAATCTTAAAATTTTATGTTTCCATTCCTCTTTTAAAAATTCAGGGCAGGAGTGGCACCAATGTTGATGTTCCCCTGTCAAATATTTTTAGATGCAGTTTACAATAAGATAAATGACGGAACACATGAAAGAGAGCAAAAACATTATTGAGATTTTGGACAATAAATATAAAGCTTATTTGGAAGAAGACGGAAAATGGCTCAATGAAGGATTTAAAAACATTTTTATAGAAGGAGAGGCCAGTAGAGAGAATTTAAAAACACCGGTTTACCTGATGTTGCCCGAAGAAATTAGGGAAGATGTCGATCAGCTATTATCGGACAACTTCAATTAAAAGGGAACTAATCTACAGCAGGTTTTTTAATGTAATCAATTTTCCCCTTTTCCTCCTGGGCTTTGACCACATTCGCTATACCAAATCTTTTGATAGTCTGATAAATCTGCTGTTTCTCTTTTCTACTCAACACGTTTAACATCGTGAGTATCTCTTTTCCCTGTGTAGTTTCCAATTCGAGTCTTGTCCCTGTCCATATAGTTGCAGTTATCCGGATATTGACAATTTGTACGAATGGAACAAATACCAATAAATCTAGGTCAGCAATGGCTTTTTTGAATGTATTTCTAGCGGGCATTCTTGTGAAATAAAATCCCCTTGAATCTGTTTTCGCCCGAACGGCTTTTTTGTTGTTCTTCAGCATCCAACACCCGATCAGGATGCATATCAGCTTTAATGGTAGCCATGGTATGGATCCCAAAAAAGAAGTAATGTCTATCCATAATGTTCCTGTTCCAATGAGCACTAAAATAACAGCGATCATGATTCTTTTCCAGTTTGGATGATAATAAATCTTTTCAGACTGCACCTCATTAACCATAAGCTCCCTATAAGTGAAGATCTATTTTTTACTTCAGGTAATCAACCTATTCATTGATCAATAGTAATGTAAAACGATAGATTATTTCGTAAATATAATCGTGTGCAACAGTAGATACGTTTTAAATTTACAATCCGCCAGAAAAGATTTTATATTCGATCATATGCCGAATTGTCTCATTGATGATCCGTATGTTTATAGACTAAAATACCGATTTCCTCGGCCTTCATTTTACCGAAAAATCGTGGACGAAATATGGATTTGAATAGTGACCATAGGATTCAATCTGCTCCATCCATAGGGAAAAGAACAGGATTGACACCGATAGATTATAGAAACAGATACAAAGGCCAATTTGATGAAGTCCAAGGCCTGGACTATCCGACATCTCAGATCTGGATGATAATGTGAATTCTTTTTAGGGATATTTTTGCCTGCATAAATCAAAATATTTACTAAAATGAATTATCAAATTAAAAGAGCCAATCTTGAAGACTTGAACGAGACCGCAGAATTGTTTAACCTTTATCGAATTTTTTACCGTCAGGAATCTGATCTGGAAAAAGGGAAGATGTTTTTAAAGGAGCGCTTTTTGAAGGACGAATCGATTGTTTTTCTAGTTCTCACTGACGGTAAAGCCGTGGGCTTTGTACAATTGTATAAATTATTTCATTACACTAAATTAGAAATGCAATGGTTGCTTAGCGATCTGTTTGTCCACCAAGATTATCGCGGTAGGGGACTCTCCGTAGCACTGATAGATCAAAGCAAACAATGGTGTGCCGAAACCGGTGCCTGCGGGTTAATGCTCGAAACAGAAAAAACAAATGACATTGGCAATACGCTATACCCACGTTGCGGTTTTGAATACGATGGACTGCACAACTATTATCATTGGTGGAGTAAAAGGTAAACTGAATTTTGTCTAGTCCTTAGCATCATATGATTATTTGGACTAGACCTTTTTTACGATTTAGCTAGTATCTGTTGACGATGATGATTAAGGTGGGCTACATAATCTTCCATCAAAAAGGCAAGTGTTAGATCATTACATTTTCGCATTGTCAGGCTTTTAGTAATCAAAGTCTTGAATAGAAATAAAAGTTGCTTGTTGAGTGCTAACCATAGATCAAGCAGCTGTTTGGTTTCTGACTGCTGATAATTTGCATTTTCACAAAAGTCATCCTGTGTGTAAAAGATCTGCGGATTTTCCTCAGATTGTGCTCTAATAAACCGGAGATAGTTTGTCATTGCGCTATCGATCAGGTGCCCTAAAATTTCTTTCTTGCTCCATCTTTCTGGAACTGGCTTCGCACTAAATGCTATGGTATCAATGGCCGAAAGTTCACTCGGGAAAGCAGCTATGAGCACTTCAAAATCTTGTATAAAATTGTCCATTTTTATTGAATGTTAACATGGTAATAGCTGATTGTTAGCTTCATTGACTGTTTTGTTAAATTTCAAATAAAAAATATTTTGTTTGAAATTTGACAAAACAATTTTACCGCAAGTCATATTTAAAGATATAACTGTTATTACAAATTAATAAAATAAAAATTTATGAACAGAAATCAATTGGTTTTTAAATCCATCTTTTGTTTTGGATTAGTTGCATCCCTATGGATGACGGGGTGTCAAAAGCAGGTATTATCGACGAATGAAGATGATGCGGTGAATCGTTTGAATCAGTTAAATGCGCAGGCTGCCGCAGTAACGACAAATGCCGTTGTGGAATGGAACCAGGAACGGCAAAAAATTGACGGTTTTGGTGCCTTCGGAGGGCGTATCGTTCCTTTCTTTGAATCTCCGAAGAGAGATAGTATTCTGGACTATCTTTGGGGTAATTCGGGTTTGAAGTTGAATATATTGCGCGGCAAGGTATTACATACCTATCCTTTCAATCAACAGAATAGGGTGGTGACCATCAAGCCTGCAGGGGTTGATATCGATGTCGCAGTGAGTAGTCCGGCTTATCAGGCACTTTCGGCGGATGCGCGCGAGCATCTGGGACAGCTATGGATTCTAAAAAAGGCTAAGGAAAGATTTCAGGTTCCGGTTATTATCGCCAGTACCTGGACACCACCGCTTTATATGAAGACAAATCCCAATAGTATCAGTGGTAAATGGTTTAATGGGCTTAATCTGAATACCTCTTCGACGCTATTTGCCCGCTATCTGGCTGGTTTCGCTAAAGCCTATCAAAATGAAGGGATCACAATTAATGCCATATCGCCAACGAACGAACCTGAAAATGTATTTTCGGATTGGGATGCATCTTATTGGGCTTCGAATAAACTTGGTGAGTTTGTCACTAACAACCTCAGACCAGCTTTAAATGAAGAAGGTTTGCAAAGTACCAAAATCATCGCTTCTGAAAATGCGGCTTGGGGTACAGCCAATACCTTCCTATCAGGAATGGACAGGAGTAATGTCGATATTCTGGCAGGTCATGGTTATGTTGAAATTACAGAGTTGATCGGCGGAAAAAGAGGATTCAACCAAAACCCATCAAAGTGGACATTTTCCACAGGCGGCAAACCTATGTGGGTAACCGAAGCGTCGGACGATGGCGGAAACTACGATGCTGGAATTGAAGGTGGATTGAAGCTTGCCGTTAATATGCACAAATTGCTTGCTGATTGTGATGCCAGTGCCTATATTTTTTGGCTCGGGATGCTCGCATTCCAAAACAATGAGGCTTTAATCTGTACACGGAGTGATGGTTCATTAGAGTTTACCAAGGCTTATGACGTGATGGGGCATTATTCCAGATTTATTAAAGCCAATTACAAGCGTATCAATGTGGCGGTACAAAATGCCAACGGATTACTGATATCCGCGTATAAAGATCCGCAAACAGGTAAATTTGCGATGGTCGTGACAAATACAGGTAGCAGTAGTGTTCCGTTGGATATCAATCTGTCAGGTTTTGTAGGGGGACAATTATCCAATTATCAGACTACAGCGACCAGTACAGGGCATTGGGCACCTGCCGGCACGATTGCGCCAACTGCTGGGGTATATAGCTTAACTATTCCAGCAAAGAGTGTGTCGACACTCGAAGGAACCAAACAATAAGGATATAAATGGAAAATAAGCAATCCGAAGAGTAAAAACATCCCCTAAGTAGTGCATGTGTGTAAGAGGGGGGACGAATAAAATAAAAGAAAATGGGCTGTCCGAAATCTTTTTGGACAGCCCATTTCTGCTTTCGAATTAATGCAGTGCGATTAATCCCATTTATTATTTGTCGAAACGGCATATTTACCTGCTCCCATAAATAGAAAACTTAGTCCAATCAGCATGTAGATAACCAAAAGCTCTACCGCCCAGCCCCCAAATTCATTCAATTTAAAGATATTACCGCTTTGGGCGAGGCAAATTGCCGTAAGGCAGTTAATGGCGAATACTACACCCGCCAAACGTATGCGTAGACCAAGGATAATCATAATCGGTGCAATGATTTCGCCGACAAATACGCCATTGGCAAAAAAGGAGGGAAGTCCGATGCTGACAATGATGTCCTTAATGAACCCGATGCCATGAATCAACTTATTGATCCCGTACACCAACATGGGACCGCCAATAGCTACTCTACTGATTAAAATGCCTAAATCAAGATTTTTTTTCATTATATTATTTTTAAAAGTTGTGTTTTACAAAAGCGCCAATATTTTCCAGTGTTTTTTTACTGTTATTAAATTGGTCAAAATTGGATGCCAGTCCATACATAAGTTTTTCCTGTTTTAAGCCCAATCGTATAAATTGAAGTCCACGCTGGTACATCTTGGTATTTACATTACCGATAGCAAGTACACTGAAATAGGCCTGTTTCTGTGCGGTTAAATAGGGAGTATATTCAAACGATAAGGACTGTTCGAGCGTAAATCCTTTTTGATAGGTGCTGCCTATAGTGTAAGAAAAAGACTGGGTAGGTTTGCTCACGCGATATTGTACAAACGCGCTAAAGAAAGCTCCGGGATTTTTCATTCCAAAAGCTGCATTCAATGTGAATCGTTTACTAACTGTATACGAAGCCGTATTTCTGATAAAAAAGATGTTTTCTTTATCGGTTGTATATTCTGTATCAAAAAGCGAAAGGTTGATTTTTATTTTATCACTGATCTTGTAGCTGACCTGATGCATATAGAAGTATGAACGATGTCCCAGGACGACCTCAGGTGTATAGGTTAGTTGCTGAGCATATGTCGCCACAGCAACCAAGGTAGAAAGTGCAAGTGTAATAGCTGTTGTCTTCATGTTCTCTCGTTTGAATTACGAGCATAACTAGACAAGGCGGAGGGGATAAAAATTAAGAAATCTTAAGAAAGACGTGACAGGTGTTTTTTTCTCAAATAACTGAGGTATTCGACCGTAATCCCAAGATAAGATGCAATCATATATTGTGGAAACCGTTGTTCAATCGGAGGATAGTCCGAGATAAATTTCCTGTATTTGGTATACGCATCGGATCGTACATTTTCGAAAGTACGTTCCTGTAAATTCACATAAGCATGCTGAATTTTCAATCGCCAAAACTCGGAGAGGGCAGGGACTTCCTTATACAATATTTCCAGATTGCGTTTGCTGACCTGTATGAGTGTGGTATCCTCATTTGCACGGATATATAAGCGAGATGGTAATTCACTCAGGTAGCTATACAGATCATTGATCCACCACTGTTCTATCCCGAGTTGCGTTATATGTTCTTTGCCATTCTCCTCCATATAATAGGCATATAGACTTCCTTTTACAATGAATCTCATGTGTTTGGAAATCTGCCCCTCCTGAAGAATAAACTCTTTCCGTTTTACAACTTTTATTTCCAATTTTGGGAGAATGGACAGTATATCCGCTTCAGTGAGTGGCACAATCTCTTTGAAATGGTCGATCAATAGCGAACTGATAGCGTCTAAATTCATATCTCTTGATTAAAAACACCGACAGACTTTATTGCAAAAATATCGCATTTGTGGGTGTCTAAATAAGACGCAAATTTAAGCAAATTTAGTGTTGATCACGACTGTTTTAGGACTTTGAGCGCCATAATTTATCCAGCGCATATCTGCCACCACCTTGTAGGATGAGTGCGAGACAGATCCCCAGGACCAACAAATGGTATTCAAAACCCTCAGCACCAGCCGGCATTTTTCCAAACCAGTTCATAAAAAAACCATGTGCGGCGTGATCGACTACAATCATACCAATAAATAGGAAAAAAATAGCAATACTGGTGAGTCTGGTCAAAAAGCCCAATAGGATAAAAAATGTTCCCAGGCATTCAACTGCAATTGCGCTAATGGCTAAGAACATCGGTAGATTGACATGACTGGTCATGTAGTCAATCTCGCCCTGCAACCCGGGACCGTCAAACCAGCCAAATAGTTTTTGGGCTGCATGTGGAAATAGTACGAGCCCCAATGTTAACCGTAAAATAAAGGCTGTCCAGCTATTATCTGTTGACAGCATCCATTGTTTAATCTTTTTGTTCATCTTACTTTGGTTTATGATGAACAAATTTAATTCGAAATTAATGTTTTAACCTGTGCTATTTGATAAATAAAATCGGTGCGATTTATCACAGATTTAAATATTTTTATACTGTTGTCCCTTGAGTCTACTCAGCGATTCCCTTGTAATACCAAGAAAAGAGGCGATATGTTGTTGGGAGATGCGTTGTTCAAACCAGTGATAACATTTCATAAACTCAAGATACCTTTCCTCAGCTGTTTTCTGCTGAAATAGTATTCTTTTCTGAAGGGAAACAAATGCTTTTAGAAATATTTTTCGAAAATAGCTTTCTAAAGCTGGGATTTCAATAAACAGCTCTTCCAACTGGCTTTTTTCTATTAAGAATACTTCCGTATCTTCCAGTGCATCGATATTGTAAACCGAAGGCTGAGCTTGAAAGGTGCTATACCAATCTGAAATCCACCAGTTCTCAAAAGCAAATTGCACGGTATTCTCCCGACCGCTGGGACTAACCTCATATTGCCGCAGGGCGCCTTTGATCACAAAACATTCGCGTGTACAGATGTTGCCTTCTTGTAGTAAATATTGTCTGCGGCGTATTTTTTTGTAGGTCAATGCTGCGCAAAAGCGTTCTTTCTCTTCCTCCGATAAGATGCTGTGTTGACTGATATGATTGAGTATACTGTCGTAAACGATTGACATAAAAGGGGTATGGTTCGTATTTTCTCAAATATAATGAATAGCTACTGCATCCTAAATAGACTAAGATCTATTTTTTACATTCTACAAAGTGCAGCCCTTCCCTGGAATAATAAATGACGTTTTTAAAATGAGTGTATGCGGATTGTAAATATTCGTGTTAATATCGCTTCATACGCTGTATATTTGGATATCTTTTACCGTTGGTTTAAGATAGAAATGAAAAGATAATTTTGAGCAATTTTCCATGAAGCTATTTAGGTCAACAAATACAAGTATTCTTTCTTTACTGTTTTTATCCACACTGTTATATTCCTGTCAATCTCAGGATTCAGCGGTTGTATTCTTGGACAAATTAGATCCCAGCTTTGATGTTTCAACCTTTTATGCGCCAAAAATCAAGAAAACGGAATCCATGTTAGCTGCTGATGTGAAAGAGATGGATAAGAAAGCGTTAAAAGAGGCTTTTGAGACAGCCATGTTTAAGAAAGATACAATGGCGATTTTTAATAGTGAAGGAAGTTTGCCTACACCCTTTTATCTGGAGTCTACTTCGGGTTGGGGAACCAAAAAGCTAAAACCGGAGAAATATTATGGCTACCGGTATACCACCGTGTCCTACAACGAAGAGAAAGATACTTTGGCCATGTTGAATGGCGTCGCTTTTCCCGCGTTAGCGATGGCGGAAAATAAGGATGGTAAATTTGCTTATTTATATGCGACTAAAACATCAAAAAACAAAACTGATTACCAGAGTCTTCAGGATTTTCTACAAAAAACATATACAGCCCTCAACATATCAGAGGAATCTGGTTCAGGGATAAAAGGCTGGGAAAGTCCGGATTTTTATTATTTCTTAACGAAGAAAGATCGTACGGAGGAGGAAATTTTCTCCTTTGGTGAATCCGAAGATGACAAGCCCACCACGACAGCTATTTCAGAAATACTTTTGGAAATCTTTAGTAAGGAATATATCCAGGACATGCGGAAGGAGCAGGTCTATCTGAGAGACTACATTCCCCTTGTCAAATAAGAAAAGATTAGTTTGAATGGCGGACATAGAACAGTTTTTGAAATTTGTTTATATTTACGTCTTTGTTTTTAGGAAATCAATCAAACTAATCTTACTCTTTCTATGCCCGATACAACAGTTTCTACCTCCGCTTATGCTGATACCAAGCCGCATTATAACGTGCTTGATGGTTTACGCGGTGTTGCAGCTATCACGGTAGTATGTTTTCACATTTTCGAAGCCTTTGCAACCAGCCATCTGGATCAACGTATTAACCACGGTTACCTTGCGGTCGATTTTTTCTTTATGTTATCTGGATTTGTCGTCGGTTATGCGTATGATGATCGTTGGGGAACGATGACGACAATGGATTTTATCAAACGCCGGATTATACGGCTACATCCCATGGTTATTATGGGGGCGATTATTGGTGCTGTTATGTTTTATTTTCAGGGGTGTTCGGTTTGGGATGTATCGAAGGTGACTTTTTCGGCTTTATTACTAGCGACGGTATTAAATGCACTGCTGATCCCTGCTCTCCCCGAACATGAAGTAAGGGGATTGGGTGAGATGTTTCCGCTCAATGGTCCGAGTTGGTCCTTGTTTTTTGAATATATCGGTAATCTCCTTTATGTTTTGATTATCCGTAAATTTTCAACAAAAGCACTTGGAGGACTTGTTGTCGCTGCAGGTTGTGGATTAGCCATATTTGCGATCTGGGGTCCTTTGGGTGATATTTGTGCAGGATTTTCACTGACCGGAACAGAATTTACAGCGGGATCCTTACGTCTTTTATTTTCCTTTACTGCAGGACTGTTTTTATCGCGCGTATTTAAGCCTTTTCGGATTAAAGGTGCATTTTGGATCTGTAGTATTATCCTTGTTTCACTTTTGGCGATTCCTCGTATCGGGGGAGTTGAACATCTCTGGATGAATGGACTCTATGATACGCTGTGCTGTGTGCTGGTTTTTCCACTGCTAGTTGTTCTGGGGGCTTCCGGAAAAGGGGGCAGTTTTACAAACAAACTGTCTAAATTCTTAGGAGACATCTCTTACCCTTTGTATATGGTGCACTATCCTTTTATCTATTTATATTACGCTTGGGTGAAAAATGAAAACCTCAGTTTTGAGCAATCATTGCCCGGTGCTGCAGCGGTTGTAATCGGTAGTATTGTGCTCGCTTATGCTTGTTTAAAATTATACGATATCCCTGTGCGAAAATATCTGACCAAGCGATTTTTAAAATCAAAGGGAAAGAATTAGAATTAAGTGCAGAATAGGCCAGTCAAGTTCGTGTTGACTGGCCTATTTTCTTTCTAAACGATTATTTTTGAAATGCTCCAATCGTAATGCGATTTGCTTCTGATCTTGCCTTTCCGCTCAGATCCAATTCGCCATTGACTGCTTGACTAATAAAATTTCCTTTGTCAAGGGCAGGAGATGAATCCCTTAATTCAAAATCTGCTTGTGTCGTTGATATAAACCCCGGATCCTGTCCAAAGATCGCATGCGTATCGCCAATAAGGGTTGATTTCCAGGTTTGTTGATCCCGGATGACTTTCCCATTCCATATCCACTGATCTTCTCCAGTACTAAAGTATAAATTGTAGTCAATCGCATTGGATGCGCCCGTATTGGTATATTTATGAATAAACACGCTATTGGGCCTGGCAGCAATAATATTATTTTGGATGATGTTGTCTATACAGTTCTCAACAAGTCGTATTTCACCTTCAATTTCATCAAAATATCCTTTGTCGATATTGTTGTGAAATAGGGTATTATTAACAACATAGCAGTTCAGCGTACCACCACCGGTATAGTTTAGATAGCCACCCAGGCTTATCCCCGCGAGGGAGTTGTTATAGACCTCGTTATTTCTGACAATACAGTCACGTGTAGGAAAATTGTCGGTTTCACTGACCAGGCCGATTCCGCGTCCACAGCGATAGACACTGTTTCTTTCAACTATGATATCCCGGGCACCATCGATGTAAATTCCAATGGCCCCGTTATGCTGGGCAAATGCAGGGATAGGACCAGTTCTACCATCAATATCATAAACTTCGTTTTGGCTGATCAGTCCGTTACGTACATAATTCAGGTTTGCTGTAGCATTGGCGGCATATCCTCCGGCTGCAACAATGCCAATATTTTCGCCATTGTATACCTTGTTCCGTCTGATAATAAAGCCATCAACATATCCATTGATGGTGAGGTTTTCGGAGTAACCGGTATTGCAGTCATGGATCGTATTATCCTCCACAATAATATCCTGTAAGGCCTCGGTGGTATTGCCGATGAGTAGAATACCATGCCCACTTCGGCCATCCTGTGGGCTGGCATTGTTCTCGATATGATGAACCCTATTATTTCTTACGGTTATGTTTTTAGAACCTTGATCAATAATAATCCCATTTACATCATTGCCTTTGTCCTGTGTTTTAAAATTTCGGATTTCAAAACCGTCAAACTGAATAAATCGGGCATTTCTGATCGTTACCAATGCTTCTGTGCCCGAAATGGATAATCCTTCGCCATCGATGGCCACAGCTTCATTGGGATAGGGCTTTATCGTAATGAGCTTCGCTGAACTTCCCGATTTTGAAATCAATAGTTTCTCATGGTAGGCACCTTCACGCACAAAAATGGTGTCGCCCGCTGATATTGCATCTAAAGCGCGTGAGATAGTACGAAAAGGTTTGCTCTCGGTACCCTTGTTCTGGTCATTACCTGTGAGCGAAACGTACCTGCTTTTTTGAATGGCTGAGTCGGTCTGAATAGGTTCGGGATGATCAGCATGACTGCATGCCGCGCACAATAGCACCCCCTGCAATAGTGCGTAGCTCAACGAAAATAGATGCTTAAAAATCATATTAAATCATTTGAAATTTGAAGAAGCTGTCGAAAGTGCATAGACTCTCATATCTTTATTGCCCCATTTAGATCTTGGCCTCTCTGAGGATGCATAAATTGAAAAGATGTTGTCGGGGATGCAAACAAAAATCAAGAAAAGAGGGTGTCCGATCGTACTATTTCGGACACCCGCTAGGTTATTCTGATATAATCTTCCGGACACTATTATTTTTCTTGTCGATCACATAGACTGTACCATTTTTATCTACAGCCACGCCTTCAGGCACATTAAATGAAGCGGCTTCGCCGACAGCATTTGTAAAACCTGCGATATTGGATCCCGCAAATGTACTTACCTGAAATGTTTTGCCATCCACAAAACGAATGCTCTGATCGGGGGAACCGCTATCGCCGCCGGCAGTACCGTTTCCGGCAACATACACATTGTTTTTGCTGTCAGCTGCTATCCCCCAAGGGAGTGCAAATTCAGCCGCCGTACTAACACCATTTTTATAACCATATTTACCGGAACCGACAATAATGGTCGGCTTCCAGGTTTTGGGGTCATATTTTCTGATTTGGTTGTCGCCATGTAGACAGATGTATAGGCTGCCATCCGGACCGCAGGCCATACCTGCTGGAAAATTCAATCCATCAATGACGGTCGTTACTGCTGTACCATCTGTATTTAACTGATAAATAGGAGCAGGGGAGGTCACAGAATTATAATATAGCTTTTTTGACACTCGGTCATAAGCAATAAACCAAGGCTCTCTTGCTGCCCAGGCCACAAGTTTTGCCGTCCCATCGGGTGTGATCTTGCGGATATCCCAGTTTCCCGGATCAACAGCGTATAAGTTGCCCTGTTCATCGATGGTCAATCCATAAGGGAGGCTGAAACGTGCTTCACCGCCTTTTCCGTCCGCGAAACCAGCATTATTTGGGGATCCGGCTAAAGTACTGACGTTTCCGGCAGGATCGATTTTACGGATACAGTGGTTACCGGGGTCAGTGACATAGACATTTAACGCGTCATCTACAGCAATACCGCCATTGCGGTACCAGGATTCGCCTCCAAAATTAAACTTCGCATCTGCACCTTTTCCGTTGGCAAACCCCGCGGCCCCGTTGCCCGCCAAGGTACTGACCGTTCTTTTGTAGATATAGCTGTAGCTATCTTTGGATGTCCCTGTTTTGCCAGCGATAGACACTTCAATAGGGCCGCTACCAGCCCGTTTGGGTATGATAGCCATGATCTGTGTCCCGTTTGCGCCAATGACTTTTAACGGTATACCATTGAGTTTAACGGAAATCGCAGCTGTGTCCGTTGTAAAGTTTTCCCCAGTGATCAGCACTTCTGTTCCATAGACACCTTGCTTTGGAAGGAAATCTGTGACAACAATGGCTGCATTGGGATCATGTGTCGCACCCATTTGATCTTTCTTACATGAAGATATTCCCACCAATATCACAAAGGAGAGCAGGGGGAAGAATAAAATCTTTTTATATAT
Source organism: Sphingobacterium sp. NGMCC 1.201703 (assembly GCF_047784615.1). Classification (NCBI taxonomy): domain Bacteria; kingdom Pseudomonadati; phylum Bacteroidota; class Sphingobacteriia; order Sphingobacteriales; family Sphingobacteriaceae; genus Sphingobacterium; species Sphingobacterium sp. NGMCC 1.201703. The sequence continues at coordinate 994,674 of NZ_JBLOHD010000001.1, forward strand.
TAATTTCATCTGTCAATATTTTTTTCCATCCGCCAGATGGACTTACCCTGTTTGAAATTTTCATTTACAGCTGTAACATAAATGAAATTTCAACTAAGGGTGGTTTATAAATAGTAAAAATCAAACCCTAATTACCAGCCTGGGTTTTGGACAAGGGCTGTATTCTTGTCCAGATCATCTTGGAAAATCGGAAATAGATACATTTTGTCATCCCAGAATCTGTTTTGCAATAAATTTCTTTTATAGAAATCCTGATAGAAAAATCCTTGATTATTATCGTTTGAAGCGATATTCATCCGGTATATTGCGCGTGAGGCTGGGTTTCCCATCAGCAGTCGACGAATGAGGGTAAAATAGCGGTCACCTTCAAAAGCGAGTTCAATTTGTCGCTCGCGAAGAATCCATTTACGCTGTTCATCTTTATTACCCACCACCTGCGGATATACCGTTTCCAGTTTAGGTAAACCGGCCCGTTGACGAATGAGGTTCAGATAGGTCAGAATATCAGGATGGCTTGGATTAACTTCATTGAGCGATTCGGCATAATTTAAATAGATTTCAGCCAAGCGAATATGAATATACGGACGATATACAGCGCGGTCTTGGCGAATATTACTGGCTGGGCTGACATTTTTTTGTGCAAGATACCCTGTTTTATCAGCGCTATTTGAATTTTGAACCAGCCCTGCTTTTCCTGAATAATAAAACTCGGCTCTTCCGCGTCCATCCTTATTGCCATCTGAGGAAAAGAAGTTGCGGTCATCGGCTGTCGGTGCGGGTAGGATAGGCTTACCATTATAGAGGATATTGACGTAAAACCGCGCTTCCCGGTTTACATACATATTGGAATTTCCTGCGATGTAACCTCTATTGACTCCATCGCGGCTCTTGCCCCATTCAGCGGGATCATCCGTTGCGACGAAACCATCCTCCCGATAGCCAGAAGTGGGATCGTCAATGGTTTTACCATTGCGCATCAGGTGGGCATCCACGACATTTTGTGTAGCATTCATCATGGCAATCCCACCGGGTTCAGGCGCACTTCGTTTCTCATGTCCCCAATGCCAGGTGTCCGCTTTGTGCGTAGAAAAAATAATCTCACTATTCCAGTTTGTTAAAAAGAGGTTACGGAAAGAAAGGTAAGGATCGAATTTTGAATCCCCTTCATCCAGATTCGTAAAGAGTTTATAGGCATTTAAGTCAATAACGGCTTTTGCAGCATCAGCGGCCAATTGCCATTTATTAGCATCGTTCTGTAGGGGGGCAAGTGCTTTTCCATCCTTATTTTTGAAATTTGCAAAACGCGGATTTCCATTCCATAAGGGGCTCGCCGCCCATAGCGCCACCTGTGATTTTATAGCCAGACAGGTTCCTTTACTTGGTCGACCGTAATTGGAGGAGGCGGACCATACCACAGGAAGGTCTGCTGCGGCAAGATCCATCATGCTATTGATGTAATCGACGCATTCCTGAAATGAATTACGGGGATACTTATTGAAATCTTCGTTCAAACCCAATGTCCCTTTCAGCAATACCGCAGGACCATACTGTCGTAGTAATTTCCAATAGAACCAGCCCCGCAGAAATCGTGCTTCGGCTTTGTATTGTACTTTAAGTTCTGTGCTCAATGCGCTTTCAGGAACTTTGTCGATGTTTTCCTCAAAAACAAATGACTGCCGGATAGCGACGTAGGCGTTATCCCAATAATGCTGCCAATAGCTGCTTTGTGGATTCCAGTTCCCGACAGCCATTTGCCGGACGTTCACAACGGGTATATTACAGGAGGTTTCATCGCTGGCTCCCAGGGTTGTAAAATCGTCTACGGGTGTTTCGATATAACTATAGATCTGGTTTAAGTAAGACTCTGCATTGGCCCGGGTCTCCCAGACCATGTCTGAGGTGAGGAGGTTATCCGGTTTCTTGTCCAAATAATTGCAGCTTTGCATATTTTGACATAAGGCCAGTGCCAGTAGGCCCGATACGATATATTTTGGTGTAATCTGTTTCATGGTTGTGGTATAGATTTTAAAACTGTGCCCGAACGCCAAAGGTGATCATGCGATTTAATGGATATTTAGCACCGTTGCTTCCCAGTTCAGGATCCCAGATTTTGAATTTGCTAAACGTCAGGAGGTTTTGGCCCGATGAATACACATAAAGCGAAGTGAAACCAAGTTTGTCCAATCCTTTTGCTTTAATATTATAACCAACAGAGGCCTGTTTCATCCGTATATAAGATCCATCTTTTAACCAGTGTGTACTGTTGATATAATTGTTGTCGCTGCCGCTGGCCATGGTTAGGCGTGGATAGTAAGCATCCTGACGTGGATTTTCTGCGGTCCAACGGTCTTCAACAATGGCCATGGTATTGTTGGGATAGATTCCTAGCCCTGAAAAAGGGAGCACGCCGACCCCATTGACGCCCATACCTTTCCCCGGAATTTCACTGCCATTTGCCATGATACCCACATCAGCGACCCCTTGAAAAAATACGGAAAGGTCAAAGTTTTTATACGAAGCTGAAAAACCGGCACCGTATAGCCAGGAAGGAAACCAGGATTTCCCAAGGTAGGTTCGGTCATATGCATCAATGATATTATCGTCCTCGGCATTTAAGTTTTTGTAACGGATATCTCCCGGAGACACGGGGTTAAATTTTTGCTGAGGAGCAGACTCGACCTCTTCTTTGCTCGTAAAGTAGCCCATGGCAATATGCCCCTGATATTCGCCATAGCGTGTTCCTGTCTTGGATTGATAACCATAGCGTCTGACTGGTTCATCGGCAAAAACAATTTTATTGCGGCTATAGGTGACGTTACCAAAAAGGCGGAGCCCGACATCCCCAAATTTATCGTTGTATTCAATGCTGGCATCCATACCTTTATTGTCCATCTCACCTATATTGGCGTAAACAAAAAGACTATTATAGCCGGCGATAGATGAAATGGATTCCCTACGGATCAGAATATTTTTCCGACGCTCGGCGAAACCGTCAAAGATCAGATTGAGCTTGTTCCATAATCCAATTTCAAGGCCGATCCCGGTTTTGTAGGATCTTTCCCAGGTCAGATTCTCGACACCCAATATTCTCTCCGTTTTTCCACCGGCCCAGGTACCATTGAGACCAAAACCCGTATAACCACCGTCCCCGATCTGTGTTAAGTAGGGAAAGCGATTTCGAGCATCGCCGATGTTGTCGTTACCGACAATACCATAGGACCCCCTGATTTTTAATAAGCTGAATGTCTTTTTCAACGGTTCAAAAAATTCCTCATTGGAAATCACCCAACCTGCAGAAGCGGACGGAAACAGGCCAAATTTTTGACCCTTTTCGAAATTTTCAGATCCTGTATAACCCGCGTTAACTTCGACAAGATATTTATCGCGGAATCCGTAGTTGATCCTCCCCGCCAGGCTTTGGTTTCGGTAGGGGATAGAGCCAATAACACTACCTGATAGACTGACCAGACGGTTACGCATATTATAGAGAAACATCCCGCCGATTTTGTGGTCATTGAAAGTACGCTCGTAGTTTAAATTACCTTCCAAGTACATGACGCGTTGACCAAAAGATTCTTGACTATAGTCCAAAAATTGCTGACCAACTCTGCTTTGATTAAAAATGAGTTCCCCCTCGGGTGTTCTTCCTGTGGCCTGCCATAAATCATTTTTCCCTGAGCGTCGGTTGTTGAATTCACCATAACTGTCAAAAGAGAACCGGGCATAGGCGGATAATCCTTCCGTAATCGCATCTAATTTTTGATTAATGGTCAATACCGATTGCACAATGGGTTTGAATTCGCTGGAGTAACCATTGTTTTGAACTTCATTTAATGGATTGGCGCCGCCACCGCTAAGTGGTCCGGCCCATTTACCGTCCGGATATTGAATTGGGTAGGCGACGGGTGTAGTCGCATAAGCCAGATACCACAGATCACCGGCAGCAATTCCGGGGTAGCGGGAGTTGACTAGCATCCCCGTTAAGTTGAGCTGAACGGAGGTGGTTTTTGATAAATTGACATCCACATTACTCCGGAAATCATAACGCTTGAAATCGAGATTCGGATTGTAATTGTTTAAATTACGGACTTTATAGGGACCGGTTTGATTATAATACGATCCTGAAATATAGTATTTCACCGATTCACCGCCACCGGTAATGTTGATGTTGGCATTGGTGAGCATGGAATTCTTCTTATATACCTCATCAATCCAGTTCACATTGGGATACATATAGGGATCCAGTCCACTGGCTGTTTTTTGGATCAATTCGTCTGTATAGACGGGATTAAGTCCCATATTTCTTCGAGCTTCATTCTGCAGTTCCATATATTTTATTCCGTCCAGCATTTGTGGGGTTTTCGTAAAACTGGAAAAGCCCGTTTCTGCCTTAAAGGAAATCTTTGGTTTGCCAGCGACACCTCTTTTGGTCGTAATAATCAAAACACCGTTGGCACCTTTGGCACCATACATTGCCGTGGATGAAGCATCTTTTAGGAGAGAAATACTAGAGATATCTTCGGGATCAATATTATTGAAAGAACCACCGAAACCACCATTGACATCATCACGCTGTACACCATCGATGATAATTAGCGGAGAGGAATTACCCGTATACGTTCCGATTCCCCGGATTGTAAAAGTTGAATTGTCATAACCGGGTTCGCCACTTGATTGCACGGAGATAATACCAGCAACTTTACCAGCTAAAGCATTCGATAAGTTGGGAACTGGTGTGCGCATATCGGCCATATTTACTGAACTCACCGCACCCGTTACGTTAATTTTCTTCTGTGTACCATAACCTACCACAACAACATCATCCAGGTTGTTGTTGGCTAGCGTTAGGACCACATTTAAATACCCCTTGTTATCTGTTTGGCGTTCAGTGTTCTCATAGCCTACGTAGGTGAATGTCAAGATCACTTGTCCAGAGCCTGAGGGCGGAGCAATGGTAAAATTACCCTGGCCATCGGATGTGGTCGTGATCTGGGTATTTTTTACACGTACAGTTACGCCGGCAAGTGGTTTTCCCTGTTGATCTTTAACCGAACCATTAATGGCCTTTTGATTCTCGGTAACTTCACTGGTTCGGGCTGCAGCTTTAGTCTCTTTTGGCCGTATGATTAAGGTCTTTTTGATGACCTCAAACTCAAGTGCCTGATTTCGAAACAGGGCTGTCAGCGCTTCATTTAATGTGGCATTCTCCAGATTAAGCGTGACAGGGCTTGCTTTCTTGATCAGCTTTGAATCGTAAAGCAGGTCAAGCTGAGCCTGTTTGCTGATTTCTGCGAGAACGAGATCGACCTTACTATTTTTAAAATGTAGGTTCATTTTTTGGCTATAAACCGGAGTTTTAGCCTGAACAGCGCCAAAAAATGCGAGCAGTAGATAGAACTTCATAATCAATAGGGTCTTAATTAAGAACATATTCTGTTCTTTTCCCGGTATTATTTTCATAATTTTGTTTAGAATTAAAAGGTTAATTAATTTTTGACAGAAAATTTTTAAACTCTATTCGTAGCCAGGATGTGACAGCATCCTGGCTTAAGTTTTCTATTTATCTTTTGCTGACGTAGATCCTCCTTTCCACAATTTTAAATTTGATTGATTTTGTTAGTTCGAGAAGCGATAAGATTTCTTCAATACGTTCTCTCCGGGAAACTTTCATTTTGAGGTTTACATCATCCCAGTCCTTTCCCTCGAATATTACTTCGGCGTCATACCATTGCGCCACATCCGCCATAATGGTTTTGATATTTTCATCTTTGTAGATAAAATAATTGTTCTTCCAGGCGATTTCGGATTCTGGATCAAATTGATCGATCTGAACATCTGTAGCAGATATCTTTGCCCGCTCACCAGGTTTGAGCATCGTCTGGCCTGCTTTTGATGTTAAACTTACTGATCCCTGAAGCAGGGCGACTTTTGCAATATGATGCTTGTCCCGATCGGATACATTAAACTTCGTGCCCAGCACCCGTATTCCAAATCCATTGCCCTCCACAATAAATGGTTTGTGTTTTGATTCGGCAACTTCGAAATAAGCTTCTCCATTGACTTGAACGAGACGACGGTCCGCAGCAAAATGCTCCGGGAAAATCAGGCTACTCTCGGCGTTGAGCCATACTTTGGTACCATCTTCTAAATTAATCTGATATTTACCGCCTTTCGGGGTTGCTAAGGTGACAAGTTGAGGTTGCATATTTTTTTCCCTGGTCTTTGCCTGATAACTGATACTACCTTCCTGGTCAATTTTAAACAATAGCTTTCCAAAAGGAACAGTGTCTCCAACCTGCTGTTGCTGCAGATCCAAGCTGCTGCCGTCTGAATTTTTCAAAGAGGCTTTTTCTGCACCCGGATTTAGGTAGGCCCGCTGATTTGTAACTTGTAAGTCGGCATTCCGACCTTTAAAGAAATAATATCCGGCGATGCTGGAAACAGCCAGGAACAATGAGGCGGCATAGGGCAGGTAGCGACGGAAAGTGCTTATTTTTTTTGAATTGCCCGCTTCTGCATGAATAAGTTGTTCTACGTTGTACTTAATCTGTGTTTCTATATTTTCTGCAGGGCCGAATTTATCTTCGTCCCAAGTCGCATCATGATATGCATCCAAGAGCCTGTCGTCGACTTCACGCAATTCATCTTCGGAGGATTGCTTGCGCAAAATTTTCTTGATTAAGTCTATAATTTCAGGTTTTTTCATGAAATCTATAATTGATTCGTTCTTATAGAGTTCATTTTTTCAATTAGCCCCCAAAAGGAATTGCACTTTTTTAAAAAAAGAAAATATAAAAGAATCTTTTATTAGCCTGTGATTGTTGTAAGGTGTTGTATTTCAGTTTTTTGTTAGAAAAAGAAAATCTGAAAAAAGATGTGCATATTCTGCATACCTTGTTTTAATCGTTTCAACGCAATAGAGATTTGGTTTTCTACTGTTTTTACGGAAATATTCAGCTTCTCCGCAATCTCTTTATGGCTGAGCTGCTCCATTCTGCTGAGGTAAAAGATCTCCTTACATTTGTCGGGAAGCTGGTTGATCATCTGATCCAGGTAATCCAGCAGTTCGCTGTACTCCAATTTTAGTAATGGATTGAAGGAATCAACATAGTCCTCATCTAAATCTTTCAATTCGACATAATTCATTTTCTTTTTGACATTTCGGAATACTTCGTAACGAATGCAGCCAAATAGATAGGTTTTGATGGAATATTTAAGATTGATTTTCTCCCTGTTGCGCCATATATTGATAAATACGTTTTGGACAAGTTCCTGACATACTTCGGGATCCTGCATCGTGACAGATGCTGTTTTGAAAAGGGGTTGCCAAAAGCGATGCATCAGGTGTTGTAGTGCCCGTTCCTCACCTTGACAAACTGATTCAAAAATTTGCTGATCCGAACAGGCGGAGAAATTCATAATTTAATTCTGTTTACAATAGGTATCCCACAAAAACCTTATCAAAGTAAGAATAAAATAACAATAAAACAAAATCTTATCCGCCAGCGCCATGATCTGCAAGTGGCAATGAAGGTGCTCAGTTGACAGAATCTGAGGACGCAGGAAAAAAGGGAGAACAGGTTTCTTGATCATGTTTGACGGTTGAGGCTCGGCCGATCGAGGGGACTGCTGCTGACCAAGTTATTACCAAATTCGACTTGTAAGCAGAGTGAATGTACAGTGAGTCCACGTTGAGTCCACCTTTTGAGGTGCTTTCACTGTGGCTCCATATTTTTTAGAAATCGGGAGGGGGGCGAACTTGGGACGAACCTGTCCATAAGCAATTTACAACAAAGTCCGTTGAAAATTTCAAACTTCTATATAACTCCGTATTAGCGAGTTGGTAGATAGTTTAAAATATGTTTAATCTAGATTAGGCTTCAGATTTTTTCTTTATGAAGCGAGTCCCTTTGTTGATATTTTAACAGCCCAATTTCCGTTTCCAGAACGCCCTTGGATTTATCTTAACGGAAGTGTATACTCTTTCATTTAAAACTTAATATAATCATAATGATAAGTTGATGTTAGATGCATAAGTTGTTGTGCCTTAGCGATCAAACGAGCGTTTAGCGTGAATATCATGAAACGAGTCTATTATATACTGAATTTGATTGTTTTCCTTTTTGTCGCTCAATTTTTGGGTTGCAAGAAAGATCCACCAAGCTATCCTGTAGGGTCCAATGCCTATGTCAACAACTGGATATTGGATAGCCTTCGCCGCTATTATCTGTGGAATGAATCTCTCCCAAAAAAGGTCAACAAAGACCAGGATCCACAATTGTTTTTCAAGTCTTTGCTGCATGCAAACGACCGCTTCTCCTATATGGTCAATCCAGAAGATCCTGGTAGCTTTCCAAAATCCAATCGGAATCAATTTGGATTTGATTATAGCACGGTGAGCAGTGCGGATGGTAAGCTCGTCTTTGGCGTTGTCAAATACGTCTACAGCGATTCGCCCGCGTCCCGAAATGGATTGAAGCGGGGAGATTACATCAGTAAGATCAATGGACAGCAATTGACAGCCGCAAATGCTGTTGTTCTTCAAAATGAACTGTTAATAGGAGACAAGGGGCAACTGACTTTAGCCGCTTTGGAAAATAATTCCCTGAAGGATATTCGAACTGTGGATTTAAACATGGGGATGTTAGTGGAACAGCCCATATTACGGGAGACTTTCCATTTGAATGCCAAGACAATTGCTTACCTCTATATCAATGATTTTAGCCGCGGTATAGCACAGTCGGCGATGTCAGATTTTACCGTTTTTAAAAATGAAAACGTAGATGCATTGATCGTGGATCTGCGCTATAACCCCGGGGGACAGGTTGCAGAGGCTGCGGGTATTGCCGGATTGATTAGCGGATTACCTTTTGATACGCCTTTTATCATTTATACCGGTAATAAGAATGGTGGGCGAAAGACAGAAAGTATCGGACAAAGTGCCTCCGGTGATCGTACATTACAATATCAGCAGGTTCTGGAAACCGGCCTGAAATTAAAAGAGGTTTACATTTTAACGAGCGCTACGACTGCATCAGCTGCTGAGATATTGATCAATAACCTTAAACCCTATGTGAATGTCATCACAGTAGGTGAGACAACCAGAGGAAAAGACCAAGCTTCTTTCGTTATCAAAGATATGCGGCCTTCAAAAACAATTTCCTGGGAAATGCATCCAATTATTTACAAGCTGTCCAATGCGCTTGGAGCAGGAGATTATGCTGCTGGAATAGTGCCACAATATCATGCAAACGAATTCGAATCCTTGCCATTAAAAGCGCTGCCTTCCCTGGATGATCCCTTGATTCAGCATGCTATTGGTCTTATTGGAGGAAGCAAGAGCCTAGACAAGCGGGGCGCAAGCAAACAATCTTCGGTAAGTTCACTGCGGATACTCACAGATAGTAAAAGGGAGCAGACGAACCAAAATATCCTACATATAAACAATTAACAGCTTATGTATTAACAACTATATAACAGATACTTAAACTGTTGTTAACTGTGGGTTAATAGGTGCTGTTTAGCTTTGGGTTATTACCATCAATATACTTGTTATGAAAAGGAAAGCAATTGAAACAAACGAACAGTTATTGGATAAATTACGTCAGGGAGATACGGCCGCATTTCAGGAACTGTATTTTCGTATGCGTAGTAAGGTAATTGGCTTTTCTTACAAGTTTTTACGTTCTCAAGAAGGGGCGAAAGAACTGACACAGGAGGTATTTGTCAAACTCTGGGAAAATCGCGAAAAAATAGATGCCAGCAAGAATATTGAGAGCCTTTTATTTGTCATGGTACGGTACAGTATGCTCGATGCCTGGAAAAGAAAGCTGCGCTACGATAATTTTCTCGAAACGCAAAGCAGAGTCGAGCAGCACCAAGATTTCACCGCACAATATATCGACTATCAAGAATGCTATGCGGTATTAACACGTTCGATTGAGTCCCTCCCCCAACAGGCACAGAAGGTGTATCGACTGAGCCGGGAAGAAGGATTGAGTCATCAGGAAATCGCTGATCAACTACAGATTTCGACCAATACGGTGAGCAATCACATCAAAAAATCCATGCGCCAGATTCGTGCCTATTATCATCATAGCTATCCCGAAGCGTTTGGCTGTATCATGTGCTTGGTTTTGGCCTTGACCTAAGTGCCAATTTTTCTTAAAATCAATTATTTATTTTTTTTTCTTTCGAGTAGCCGTTCTTTCCTTGCCAGTCTTTCTATAGATAAATAAGCAAAAAAAAGTGCAAGACAAAGAATATATCAAAAGCATCATGGAACGTTTCCGACAAGGCCTGGCAAGCCCAACGGAGAAAAAGATCCTGTTGCACTATTTAGAGACAGATCAAGAAGAAGAGCATATGGAGCTCTTTGCAGAGATGATGGCTGATCTGTGGAAAGACGAACCTGTCTATCGGGAGGACACGGCCAAGACGAGGGCCGAGTTTGCTGAGATCTTGCAAGAAATCCCAAAAGATAAGAAAGGAAAGCCAGCTAAGATAGTACCGTATTGGTATTACGCGGCGGCGGCAGTATTAGTTTTTTCAGTTGTATCGAGTTGGTTTTATTTTCAGAAACCTGAAAAAGCTATGCAAACCACAAGCATAACATGGTCGAGTAAAACGACTTCTGATGGACAAAAAGTTAAGATTAGATTAAGTGACAGTAGTATTATTTATCTGGCTGGGGGAAGTACTTTACGCTGGCCCGACCAATTTGTAAAAGGACGGAAGCGGGAAGTTATATTGACAGGTGAAGCTTTTTTTGAGGTTAAAAGAGATACCAGCAGTCCATTTATTGTTCATACGGGCGCTGTGAGTACACAGGTATTGGGCACTTCCTTTAATATCTATGCGTATCCTAAAGATAAAAATCAAATGATCTCGGTACGCAGTGGAAAGGTGCGTGTGATCAGTAATGGGGGGAACCAATTAAAAAAACTGGCAGATCTGACCGCAGGAATGCGTCTGACCTATGAGCAGCAGACGAGGGATTTCGTTGTCGAAAAAGGTCAGGATCCCGTATCATTTAATAGTTGGATAGAAAACCGTCTGAGCTTTCGAAATGCCAACCTTGGAGAAATAACAAAGAAATTAAGCCGGTATTACAACATTCATTTTGATATCAAGGGCTCGTGTAAATTTGATAATTATCGTATTAACGCCAGTTTTGACAACCAGCCCATCGGGAAGATTATGGAGCAGTTAACAATGATGAGCGGAGGTAAGCTTAGCTATCGGATCAATGACCAAAATTCAATCACCTTATGGAGGAAGGAATGCCCATGATATAATCGCAACATAAAGAGCGAATAACGCTATTACAACGAACGAGAAACAAAAAAGAAAATAGAACCGCTCTGGACCAACAGAACGGTTCGAGAAACAAATTTCTAATTAATTGAATTAAAAAAAATTGTTGAATTCCATGAATATAAGCATATATTCTCAAAACAAAAGAAAATTTTCAAAATCTTGGAGGCAGGTCTTCTTATGGACAGTCTTCGGTATATTACAGTTTTTTATTCCTGTAGTTTTCAATGGTGCTTATGCACAGGGACTTCAGAAAAAAGTGAGTTTAACGCTTAACTCAGTACCCATTACCAATGCCTTACGAGATTTGCAGACGGCATCTGGCCTGCAGATCAATTACGATGGCAGTATATTTTCCGGGCAGACCAAAGTGAGTTTACATGCAAAAAATTACACGGTGGAAACTGCATTAAAACAGCTTTTGGCAAGTAGTAACGTTGGTTTTAAAACAGCAGGCAACAATACAGTTGTCCTCTTTAAATTACCCCCGCCGGTAAGCCCCGGACGAATGATAGGAACTATTGTTGACGCGAGCGGCGACCCATTGGTCGGAGCCACGGTTATCGTACAGGGAGTGGGTAAGTCTGCCATGACCGATAGCAAGGGGAATTTTAATATTGAATTAAAAGCGGGGACATATACCATTGATATCACTTATATTTCTTACGAAAGTCAACGGGTGACAGATATAAAAATCGTTGACGGGAAGAGCACCAACTTAAATATTGCGATGAAAGCAAGCGCAAATACACTAAGCCAGGTGATTGTGACATCTTCCTATAAAAAAGCCAGCATCTCAGGGCTATTGGCACGACAAAAGAATGCTTCAGAAATCAGCAATGGTATTTCGGCAGAACAGATTGCATTGACGCCAGATCGGAATGTTGGTGAGAGTTTGAAACGCATTTCTGGTGTGTCTACAATAAACGACAAATTTGTTATTGTTAGAGGAATAGGGGAACGGTATAATTCCGCGACATTGGACGGTACCACGCTGCCAAGTACTGAGGCGCAGAGTCGAAGCTTTTCTTTTGATATCATTCCCACGGCTATTATAGACAATGTTGTGGTCGCGAAATCTATCACACCGGATATGAATGTGAGTTTTGGTGGTGGACTTATTCAGATTAATACCAAGGATATCCCAAATGAAAACTTTATGACTATTGGGGCAGGAACTTCAATAAATGGGCAATCTATAGGAAAAGACTTCCTGAGTCCGAAACGAGGAAAACATGATTACCTTGGTTTTGATGATGGAAGAAGATCCTTTCCAAAAGATTTGTATATCGCTACAGCGAGATCTCCGATTGAGGATGTTGTTGCGCAAAGTAAGCGTTTCACAACGGATAATTTTACGCTATATAAATATAAAACTATACCATCTCAAAATTATCAATTTACAATTGGCCGTCTCTATAATTTGAAAGGAGGAAGTGTCCGTAAATTTGGTTTTGTAGGAACGCTTAATTATCGCAATCGACAAGACATCACGCATATTGAGGATACGAAAAGAGGGTCGTGGTATGACGAGTTTCCTGATAAAAATACCGGTAAGATTTATGAGTTTAATACAACATGGGGCGGTTTGTTAAATATGGGTTTGCAGATTGACCAGCATCGTTTTTCATTTCGAAATACCGTAACTCGGGTATTCAATAATAGCATAACGCGAGTAATGGGGATTGATGTTGATGGTGATCCAGATGGAAAACCGGATCGTATCAGAGAGACTACTATTCCGACTTTTACCACACTCTTGCAAAATAAGCTAACTGGTCAGCATCAGATTCAAGATCTAAAACTAGAATGGGAAGTCGCGCGATCTGGTATCAATCGCGATGATAAGGATATGGGTATTTTAACCCAGAATCTGTCTGCCGAAAAAATTAACGGCGAACGTATTTTTCTCTATGATTATTCACAATTGGTGGAAGGCAGAAGCCAACCAGCATCTCGACATAATTACTCCAATAGGGAGACACATTACTCTTGGGGAGCGTCAGCGATGCACCCATTCGATTTTGGAAATGTGAAGACTACGGCAAAGATCGGTTATTTTGGTTTACAACGTCGTGCAGCATTCCATTATCAAATTGCAGCGATGGTTGTAGATAACAAAACGTTCGATCAGAAATTAAGATACATTTCTATCGGAGACCGTTTTAAACCTGAAAATATAGGTGAACATGGATTTATGTATGAAATGGATGGATGGGATCTGGATTATTACAAAGGTAAGAGTCGAAATCACGCTGGATACCTAATGTTTGATCATAAGTATTCTGATCAACTCCGTCTGGTTTGGGGTGTGCGGGCGGATGCGTATAAATATACGGAGATCAATAACCCCAAAAGTGATGGATCCATTATTGATTTTAAACTACCTGAAGAACCAGCGGTTCGTTGGCTACCTTCTGCCAATTTAACCTACTCACCAATCAATACGTTAAATATCAGGGCGGCATATGGTAAAACCGTTATCCGTCCTGAAATGCTCGAAAACAGTCAGTTCTTACGCTATAACCCGACTTTTGAAGGCGTATTTGGTAGTACTGGGATTAGTAGCACAGGTATTACAAGTTGGGACTTGAAAGGGGAGTGGTTTCCAGACTTAGGTGAAATCCTTTCACTGGGAGCATATTATAAACATTTTGACAAACCAGCTGAAATTTACGCACAAGCTACAGGAACTTATGATTGGCAGTATACCTTGGCCAACTCAGCCCAGGCAAAAGTATATGGATTGGAACTTGAAGCACGGAAGAACTTGGGTTTTATCTATGATCATTTATTGTTGAAAAACATCGTTGTTTATGGAAACCTGACGATGCAAAAGGGTGATGTAGTCGCCTTTGTGGATGTGCAAGATCCCGAAACAAAGGAATTTAAACGTGTTGAATCTAAGCAGTCAAGGTCTATGTATGGTCAAAGCCCTTATTTGATTAATATGGGTATGCAATATATCGGTGAACGGCTCGGACTAAATATCGTTTTTAATCGTTCAGGCAGAAAGACGTCTTTCATCGCGGTAACGGCAGATGAGACCGAATATGAAAAGCCACGAAACCTTTTGGATGCTCAGGTCAGCTATAAATTTATAAATAAACGTTTGGAAGTGAAGGTGAATGCAGGAAATATTCTAGATGCCGTATCTGTGTTCTATAATAATTACAATAGTTATGAAACAAATCCGGATGCAGCGCCAGGAGATATTTCTGATAATAGAAGGTTAAAACCGGGATTTAGCAATGATTTTGATGAAGGAGATCGGGTGATGTTAAGACAACGCTTCGGAAGAACCTTTGGAACAACAATAACGTATAAATTCTAACAATAATAAATAAAAAAAGAAAGGAGGATAAAGTGGAAGACTTTAATAAAAAAGCGAAAGGCTTTGCTGAAACGGACCTCTCGCTTGAATGCATATACAAGTCATGTGCTTCCTAAAAAGAAAACCAACAAATCTTGCAGAATGCCTAGGGCACTAAACAAGTCGACTTGCCATTTATCTGGCCGCAAATTAATAATTTTTTAACACAAATCAATAGAAAAATGAAAACTCTAAATAAAACTTTAGCTATTCTAGCAATCGCTTCTACTTCATTAACAGCATGTAATAAAGATAACGCTTTACAAAATGATTCTTTCGATAATCGCAGTACTTCAGCAGCAGATTACAGCCAATCTTCACTACCAGTTGTAACTATTTCAGCGGATATCACTAGCAATGTTACTTGGTCTGCAAGTAATGTATATGAAATTAAAGGAGTGGTTACCGTGACCAATGGTGCTACACTAACCATCCCTGCTGGAACATATATTAAAGCTGCTGTTAATACACCAGGTGCACAAAATGGTGTATTGGTCATTGCTAAAGGAGCGAAGATAAATGCGCAGGGTACAGATACCAACCCAATCGTATTTACAAGCCGTAACTTATTGGATGGCGATAATGCGACTGTTGGTAAACCTGGCGATTTTGGAGGTCTAATTGTATTAGGTAATGCACAGATCAATGAGGCAGCTGGAACAAAGTTGATTGAGGGATTAGCTGATAACGCAAAATTCTATTATGGTAGCAGTAGTACAGCTAACAATGCTGAAAGCAGTGGAACCATCAAAAATGTACGTATAGAGTACGCTGGATATAAATTGGCTGACAATATTGAAGTGAATGGATTAACCCTTGGTGGTGTAGGATCTGGTACTGTCTTGAACAAAATTGAGGTAGCATGGGGATTAGACGATGGATTTGAATTCTTCGGTGGTCGTGTAAATGGATCGGATTTAGTTGCTTTCTCAAATGATGATGATCAGTTTGACTTTGATTTGGGTTATCAAGGAACTATTTCAAATTCAATCGCATTCGCGAACAAAGTTTCTACACATAGTGCAAGTGGTGGAAATAGCGATTCAAATGGCGCTGAAATTGATAATCACCCTACCGCGTTCACTGCATTACCTAAAACCAAACCTACGTTTAACAACGTTCGTATTGTAGGAACCAAAAATGAAACAGGTATAACAGCCCCTGGATTTAAATCTGGTGTGTTGGTACGTCGTGGTGCCGAGTTAGCTTTGGTAAACTCCAAAATTACAGGATATAAAACAGGTTTGCATATTAATAGTGATGCCACTCCTTCGTTGACTTCTGTTCAAGGATCATCCTTATTTGGATTTACATTGGCTGCTACAGCTGGTTACACAGACCTTGGCACAAACACTGTTGCTCCAGTAGGTACTACTGCTCCGACGTTCAGCATTTCATCACAACCTTTCTACAATGAGCCAAGCTTTGCTTCAGGTCTTCCATTGCCTGCATACTTTTGGGTAAAGTTTAATTATTAAACATTGTTAAAAAAAATTGTTTTATAAAAAGACCTAGATTGGCTAATTAGCCAATCTAGGTTCTCATATGAAAAATATGAAAAAACCCATATTTAAATTATTGCATTTATTCGTATTCATGATGGTTCTTTTACAAGCTTGTAAAAAGGGCGAACTCTTTGAATCAAATACTCCCAAAATTGCGGAAATTTCTTTTGCCGGTTCAACTTCTGTACCTCTGGAGTTTTTTTATGATAATGCTGTCATTGCCAGTACAGGAGAGCAGAACAATAGCTTGCCAGTTTCAATAAAATTGAATATTTCGAAAGGAGATCGAAAGGTTTATATTAGGGAAAAAGGAAAATCTGAAATATTGAAAACCTATAGTATTGATGGAACAAATTTTAGTAATGTATTGAGAATTTATTATGATAAAGGCGAGATATATGATGTTGGTATACAGTATAATCTGAGAATCTATACGAAAGATAAATTGGATCTGTACTTAGATGATGTATTAAAGTATCAGAGTCCATTTGAAGAACCAATACAGGATCAAATAACAATACCGATCAACAAAGATCAAAAAAGGGTACTCACTGTAAAGAAAAAAGGAGGAAAGGAAGTTCTGCTAACAAAAACCATAACAGAAGCCGACAGTAATAGGTTCTTGAAATTCTATCTTGAAGGAAACGAATTATTAGAAAATCTGACTATTCCAGCTTTGAAAAACCCAAAAGGGATGTCCGTGACCTTTAAGCTGCTGACAAATGTAAATACTATCGAAACTAAGTTTATTGGTGGCGATGTGGATTTGCTCGCTTATATTCGAAATTTGAACACGACTGATGTCAAAAAAACAAGCCCTGAATTGCGATTTACAATTCCTGCTAAATCATCGTTTGTAACTATGGAGCTGCCCCCGATTTCAGAATCAGAATATTACACATTTGATTTTGTAAAAAAAGGAACGAACGAACCTAGTTTTACAAGTAACAACTTAGGTAAAAAAGTGAAATTAGGGATTGGAAATTATGGGATGTTCTTTTTCCAAAATCCAGATCCTGCTTTTTTTCTTCCAGGTGAAAGAATAATATGTACCATAATGCCTGCTGAGGAGACTGGAGGAGCTAATTATGATGAGATTTTCGTTACTCCTACAATCAACGAGTATCTTACAAATTGGATTAACTTTCAATGATTGTAGAACTAAAGTACTTTGATAGATAAAGTCGAGAAGTCCTCTGCAGGATTCTTGGCTTTTTTCGTTTATTGAGTATCAAGTTAAGTAGTACCAAGGTCTGAGATAATGATGGTCGTTGATCAAAGATCTTTTGTTGAATAAGAAAATACTATTTTTAAATAAGGATACGGTATCCTGAAACGGATCAAACTTTGATTAAGTTTCAGAATTAAAAAAGATAGTTAATTATTGGTATTTAAATAAAAACGATGAAGAAGAATTTTGCAAAAGCAGAAATGTTTATCCGGAAAGATATCGCTGAAGTGTTTCAGGCGATGGTAGACCCTGCGATTACTACTAAAATCTGGTTCACCAAGAGTTCGGGAAAATTAGAAAAGGGAAAGACTATTGAATGGGAGTGGGAGATGTATAACCATAAAGTCAATGTGGAGGTGCTGGAGATTGTCGAAAACCAAACACTAATTTTCAATTGGCGTAATCATGACAGCCCATCCCTTGTGGAATGGAAATTCAAAAAAATTACAGGAGGAACTTTTGTCTCGGTTACAAATACATTCGAACATGCGACAACAGAGGCCCTCATTGCTGAGGTACGCGATAGTACCGAAGGATTTACACTCGTTTTGGCCAATCTGAAAGCATATCTGGAATTTAATATCTTGCTTAATCTGGTAGGAGATAGGTTCCCGGAAATGTAGGTTGCGTGAAAATTGAGTTTATAACGGAAAGTTGAGTTTATAACGAGGATTGTTTTCGAAGATATGACTTTCGGATACGGTATCCGATAAAGATCAGTAGTCCGATGATCAAGATTACAATTAACATCCCTACCAGCTTAAATTCGTTGTATGTACTGTAGTTGTCATTTTGGTATTTGTTTGCTTTCAGATATATCTTGCCATTGCGGTTATCCAGAATAAAATTAAATTGATTCAATATTTTATTGCCCAATAAGCTTTGCTTGGCATTCGGATAATCGGGATTATTGGCATTGGTTATAATATTTTTAAAGACCTGGTTCCCGATTTTGAGTTCCGGAATGACAATGATCTTTTTTTTGCCAAAAGAAAATAGCGAATGATACTTGTTCCAAAGATCATAACGATTCGTAAAATCGTCTCCAATAAGCATACTGCCATCCCGACCGGTATCGAATAGAAAATGGAAGGGATAATCCTGTTCCCCGACATTGACAGTGACTTCAAATCGGGGGCGATGTTGGAAATAGTCAACATCGTGAACCTGATAACCCAGTAGATCTTTATTTATCTGATCGCTCAGGATCATAATCTTTTTCTCGTAATCAACTTCGATAATCTTGTCCTGGAACAGTGAATTTCCGATGATCATATCCTCGCCATCCGCTAGGTTTCGAATTTGTACCAAGGGAACTTTATCCCAGCGTAATCCGCCAATTTCCAAACTATTGATACTGGCACTGGGTTCATTGTTTGTACCGTCCGAATTTTGGACACTGATGTGACCATCAAATTTGACAGCCGCTTTTGCAGGAGATTGCTCGCTGAGACAGGTGATACCCGCACCTAGATCAAACATGATCGTTAAGTTTTTATGGCCATTGAGGCTTCCCTTAAAATAAAGACGACTATTTTTCATAAAAAAGGGAATGGTATCCGACGAGTGTATCGCTGGCTTAGGTTGTACAGTCGGATTTAATAGTTGCTCATAATTGGCCGATATGCGTGTCAGCATACGATCCCGTCCATTCAGTAGTATGATAAAATCATAGGTTTTACCATAAGTAGTCGTAAAAGATATGGAATCCTTATCCGTTATAAATGTGATCTTACGCTCTGCTCTTGGCACCTGCGTATAGTAAATATCAGGTGCCGTTGTTGGGGTTAATTTCCATACATCCTTAGCTAGCAGCTTTCCATCACGGATACTAACCATGGGCTTGCTGGCCTGAATCACAGGTATATTTTGTTGACCTTGAGTTCGGAAGGTCATAGATAGGGCAAAACTCAAGCTAAGGGTGAGAAGTCCTGCTGTTATTTTCACTTGTTTTATGCTTTAGTTACGCGGTTCGCTCCCCTTTGTAATAAAATCTGTAAGCGATTTATAGTCGTCTTTCATGCGGGCATATGCTGTCCGGTCAAACTGATTGCGATTTGCGATGACTTTTAGGTTGGTCTCATCCATATAGAGTTTGTAACGGGGGCCGTTGAACGAGGATAGTATCGCTGTGTCACCCGACAAAACCAAAGTTTTACCAGCTTTTTGACTCCAATTTTTAACGTATTGGCCAATTGAGGCCGTTTTTGCCTTTGGAAAGTTTGCCGTTAAGGTACAGAGTGGGCCGATTTCATTGTATACAACGGTGGTTCTGGACAGATTGGGAACGTACTGGTCGAACAACTGTTTGCCGGATGCAAATAGGCCAATACATAGCATAGCTATTGCGATAAGGGTGTAATTTGTTTTCATGATTGATTTTTATTTTTACGAATGAAATAATAGGTGAGTAAACCGAATGCTAAGCTCATACTCAAGATAATGGCTGAGTGAAAGCCAAGAGGTTGTGTAAAATAACATAAGGCGAGTCCGACGGAGCCTGCAAATAATACACAGCACCAGCTTAAGGCTTGTTCTACAAGATTGTTTTCTTTTGGAAGGATCTCAGTAACGATCTCCAAAGGTGCATTCCTTTCAATCAATGTTTTGCGCAAACGATCGTTTAAGAATAGCTTGATAAGCTTGAGCAAAAAAGAGGAAGCGATCCAAATGGACAGCAAAACAGCAATCGCGTTGAGCGAGAAAAAAATTACTTCTTTATCTGCCATCACTGAAGTAGCTTGTTGCGCAGCCATCGTAGGCATCGTGTTGACCGTAAGCAGTATCAATGTTAAGTTCAAAATGCGTTTCATATCATTAATTTTATAGTACATCAGACCTACCAATCCAATTTAGGTTGCAAAGAATCTGTTTTTTTTATGATGGTGTTCATTTTTTGTCGATACCGGATGAGGGAGAGTATGGTCTGTATGCTGATTAAAGAAAGCGGTAGGAGGGCAAAGAAATAACGTAAAATATCGGGAAGCTGAATAAATAACGCAATAAATTGTTTCCCAAAGATAACAGCAGCAACTACAACCAATAGACCACCTAAACTTGCCGAAAGGAGGGCTGCCCAATGAATTGGAGCCTTTTTGGGCATTAGCATATCGACAATATAATCGGTTAGATCGGGATCAAAGCTTGCTATGGGTAATTCATGGATAGTCGAGTTGATCAACTGATAGTTTTCAAATTTGATTCTGCAGGCCATACAGGTAGAAATATGATCCATTTCCAATCTTGTTGTAGCGTCGGTGGAATCAGCAAGAGCTTGCAATTGTACTTCTGTTAAATGTATACTGTTCATAGTTCCTCTCTTTTTTGTGATTTGAGTAGAATGTCTTTTAATTGCTTACGTGCGCGAAACAAATAAGATTTTATGGTACCCTCCGGTAATTGTGTGATTTCTGAAATCTCCTGTAGACTTAGTTCCTGTTGATAATGTAAACCGATCAGTGTTTGATATAATGCGGAGAGCTGTGCTACAGCTAGTGCTATTGTCTGGCTGAGTTCACGGGCAAAAAGTCTATTTTCCGTTTCATTGGTAGCAGTATGTACCATTTTATAATCGGTATAGGACAAATCAGCATTTTCAAAAAAACTTTCCATCAGGATCGGCCGTTTTTTCTGAAGATAATGCAAGCACGTATTATACGTGATCTGTCCGATCCAGGTCGACAATTTGCTCTGAAAACGAAATTGTCTTAGATTATTGTGAACTTTAATATAAACATCCTGTATAATGTCCCGGCGGTCTGCTACGACTGGAATCATTTTGTAAACCAAATGGGCGACGAGCTTCTCATGATCAACGATAAGCTTGCGGAATGCCTTCGGATCCCGTTTGAGGATCTGAGAGACTAATGCCCGGTCTGCTTGACGTTGTATGGCTGTTTCTGTGTTCACGGATAAATAAGACCCATAAGTGAAATTTAGGTTGCAATAATTTAAAAATAACTAATTTAAATTATTTATTTAGTTGATTTTTAGTTGATTTTGTTATGATATTATTGAAATCGTATTCCCGGTGTTATGGCAGCCGCTATCGCTGCCGTAACACCGGGAATTGTGACTAAGGTATAATATTTTTTTTCCGCATCTCATCGAAAAGCCGAAAAAACATCTGCTCGGTATCAATGTACTCATGGAAACCGAATCTCCGTGCTTTGCTGCCATCTGCAAAAAAGTCGTAATCCCAGGAGAAGACAAAGTCGCCGAATGCCCAGGCCGAGACTTCCTGATAATTGTAATTTAATCCATGTTGTTTTTGGATGTCTTCCCATATATTTTCTTTATCGGACATCATCGTTTGCAGGTTTAGCGGGAGCGGCATATCGACTGCCATATCAAAATATTGAGCTATCTTTGGCCAGAGATCTTTCCAGCGGAACAAATCACCGTTATTAATATTAAAAGCCTGGTTGGCCGCTTGAGGTTCTGTTGCTGCCCATACAGTTGCCTTAGCTAATAAAGTAGCGTCCGTCATCTCGAGTAAGCTGTCGTATGCACCAATTTTGCCCGGAAAACGAAGTGGAATATTTAATTTTTTGGAAATAGTGGCATATACAGCTATCAGCAGAGCAAGATTCATTGGGTTACCCGGTGCCGTTCCACCTACAACCGATGGTCGGATAGCGGACCAGGTCCATCGTTTGCCAATTTGTTGCTGTTGCAGGTATTGTAGTTGGCTGCTATTAAATTCAGGTGGCATGATACCGGCGTCAGATTCTTTGGCCGGTGTTTTAAATGGACCAAGGTGCGCACCATAGACTTTATAGCCTTGCATAAGGCTAACATGTTGCAGGGATTTGGCGACGGGTTCAATAGCCGTTATTACATTGACCAACATCCTCAAATTAGGCTCGACCAATGCTGCCCAGCTATCTTTGTCCTGATAAGCTGCATAAAAGATATGCGTTACCGTAGTTAATGGACTTAGTTTGTTGACCGTGTCTGTTAAATCCAGTAAATCTACAGCGAGATAACGAACTGGACCATGATCGGTTCCACCACGGCGGGAGAGACCGATGATATCCCAGTTGCCAAGATTGCTAAGATGTTCAATAAGATTTGTGCTAATCACACCATTCGCACCCACAATCAATGCCGTATTTTTTATAGTTTCCATATGAATTGCTTTTTAAACAAAATTAGTGTTGCTTTGAATCGAAGAGCGGTAAAAATCGGCTATAATTTTGTAAATTTCTGGAATGGAACGCTATCGACAATTTGAACCTATCCTGATCTCGGAATTTAAATCCAGCGCTTGGACACATCCGGAGCACAATCACAATCACTACGAACTTATCTTTATTGTGAGCGGGGAAGGAACTCATGTGATCAATGGCTATGCCATACCTTATCAAAATGATGCTGTTTTTTTTATCGGACCAGAAGAATATCATTATTTTAATATCAAACAAGAGACGCATTTTATTTATTTAAAATTTACCGATGCTTACATCTATCGAACTACAGCCGAATCGGGTAATTTAACCCGTCAATTGGAGTATTTAATTAAAAGCAGGGAAACTCATCAGCATGGATTCCCACTTCTTGCAGCTGATCTAAAAACTGTTCGCCTGTTGTTTAATGTGATTGCGTCTCTAAAACACGATATCTTTGCTAATCAGGATTTAATATGGCATCAGCTGCTCAGCGTTTCAATGCTGCTGGCAAGAAATATGCCTGAATTACAAACGGATGGTGCTGGAACTCGCGATCTACAGGCCATGTTTTGTTATATTCACAAAAATATCTATACACCCAATCTGTTGCGGTCTCAGATAATGGCCCCGCATTTCAATATCGCTGCTGATTACTTAGGTACCTATTTCAAACGTCATGCTGGTATAACCATAAGGGCATATATACACCAATATCGGAATACACTTATTCGGCAACGTATTGCTGCCGGACGAATGATTTTAAAGGAAATTGCTGATGAATTTGGATTGACAGATGTCAGTCATCTGACCAAGATCTTGGGGAAAGAGGTTTAAAGAAAAACAAAAAAGCCAGCAAAAACATTTAAGTTTTTTGCTGGCTTTGTTATGATACAGTCTTAGATAGGATTAAGTATAGACTGTGCGATGGTTGTTATCGCAGACAAGTCATAAATTTGCTGTCGAGCTGCATTTATCATGTATACCCAGTTAATTAATTACAAGGTATTTTCTTCTTGCCAGCACCAACACCTTTAATCACGGTTCTACCATCAACAAGTTGGGTCACTTTCACAGAATTGCTTTGTGTACCATTCCATGGGAAAGTATTGAATGCATTACCATTCGTTAATACAAGTGGATACAACTCACCGCCAGAAGTCTTGCTACCAAACATGGTCACCTGGCCAGTTCTGCTGATTACAAGTTTAATCAAGGGCTTTGTTGCTGTGCCTCTTAAGTCATAGATGTTACCGACTCTTTTATTTGTTTCAACGTCGGTTCCCTCATATTTGCTTCCATCAGCAAACTGAATATTTTGAGCTGAAGAGGCACCCGCATTTTGGAACTGAATTTCCTGCGTTGCCAATTTGATACCGTTTACTTCCATATTGAAAGCATTGTCCAATTCAGTAATATCAAATACAAAACCATAGTCTGCCACAGGAGCAGTGAAGGTGTTGGAGATCATACTTCCATTTGCATAGAATGTACCATCTTTCATAATTCCTTTTCTGCGACCAGAACTGGTTTCAGGATAGCTCCAGTTTAAGCCATCACTTGTTACGTTCTGTGTGCAGGTTTTGAAATTAAGTTTGAGGTCATATTTTAGTCCCGGATTGATCTTCACATTAGGAATAGTAACATTTGATTTTGTTTCACCGTCAATGGTCATCGTTCCTAAGTTAAGTGTTCCGCTGCTAGTTCCAGGATGGATCAATAGGGAAGGAGCACTAACCACTGTGCGTAAACCGATACCTAAATTTGGAAATTGAGCCGATACACCAGTTTCGTTTAGACCATTGTAAGTAAGAGCCTCATTTGCTAATTGGAAGTTCGCAGTTGAATGGCTTGGTTTGAACACTGCATTTTCAAGTCTGGTAATTGCACCCGTCATGTTCGGATCCATTGTCAAAGTCGTGACGATCTGACTGAAGCGGTGTTTTAATACAACATTCAGGTTGTTTACACCTGTATTCAACGTTAGGTTACCCGTGAAGAACATTAAATCTCCGCTAATGTTGTCTAAACTTGCCGAAGAAAGTTTGTTTTGGTTATTAATAGCGGGTACTGTGCTTGTACTGTTGATGGAATAAGCAATGAAGGTATAAGTTTTTCCTGCGTCAAGAGCGATACCTGCTGCAGTTGATTCACCGCCGTAGCTGTAGATCTTTTCAGTAACGTAGTTACCTTGGCTGTCATAAACAACAACTTTATACTTGACATCTTTATCCAGTGGTTTTTCAGCTACTTGTGCAGCTGCAACTTTGGGGCTCGATGAGGCAACTAACCCTCTTTTAACGGCAGCCGCTGAGTTGTTTGTCAGCACAACATCAATGGAGCATCCGTTGCCAAAAGGGATGGTCATTTCCTGAACATCTGATGTATTGTTCGAAGCTAAAGACGCTTTTGTAGACCCCTGTTTTTGACCAATAGCATTACCCTCATCCTCCATATAAGCTTCAACACCCTGTAGGTTGATCTTTACGACTGTTTCTCCTGTTAAATCTGTGGTTTCACCACTCTTCTTACACGAGTAAAGGCTAGAACCTGTTAGTATAATGGACGTTAGTATTAGTATATTTTTTAGATTACGATAAGATTTTAAATTCATGTAATTCGCTTTTTATGTAATGGATTTCTTTATTTTAATGTAATTTTATGCTATTATGGGCTTTTAACAGTATCCCGAAGAATATGTTGATAATAGCTGTGTGTTGTTTTGATGTGTCAGTAATAGATAATGATCGTGGCAAATATTTTTTTTCTTGCGCAAAATTAAATGGAACTTTTTGTTTAAGAAGTATTGTTGGGTGGATGAAGTTTTTCTTGTAGAGAAACATCTACAGTGAGGCAGCCAGTGTGATTATTCGCTATATTGATGGACTAGTTTGCTGTCAAAAAGCTTTGTAGCCTATAAAATCTTATAATTTGCACTTGCTGTACAAAAAAATGGATGCTTATTGAAAATCGAAAAAAACTTTAATTTGGCCTCCAAAGTTTTATTGTTTTACCGGCTTCAACTTATTGGCAACTACGGCGTAAATCCGATCTATCGGAGCACCCGCGTCCATTTTTAAAAACTTGATAGATAAGGTCAGTATAAAACAAATAATGTATTGGATTTTAAATAATTATTTAAATGCTATTACCTTTTGAACCCTATAATCCAAAATGGAAAAAACAATTTGAGTCCATTAAACTAGAGCTTCAATTCCTGTTGAAATCCCTCAACCCTCAAATTGATCATATCGGCAGTACTGCGGTGGAAGGTCTTTCCGCGAAGCCAATAATTGATATACAGATTGGGCTTGGGAACGAAACTGATCTGGACCGGTTACCCGCTCTATTGAAACTACCAAATATTGTTTACTATGAAAAATATAATCAGGACTGGCCAGAACGCCGATTTTTTATATTATTGAAAGAACCTTTGTATAAAATCAACGTTCCAGATATTGTAAAAATAGCGGATGATATACCTGCCATCTTACATGATCATGACCTTCGTATCGCACATTTGCATGCATTTGTAAAAGGTTCGTCAGATTGGACAAGACACCTCGCATTACGCGACTATCTAATCGCACATCCGGCGATACGGGAAAGCTATCAGGAACTTAAGGAAAAATTAACCCAACTCGACTGGAGGGATGGAAATGATTATAATAAGGGAAAAGATCTATTTTTAAAAGCGCAGGAAAAAATCGCTTTGGCATGGCACAAGGGGAGGATGCAATGAGAAGAAGAGCGCATGAAAGTGGCAACCTTATCACATACCTAGCATCTGATCGGAGGAAGATATGACAAACAAATTAAAAGAAATAGCAAGCGGGCTTGCTGGTACGAAAAAATTAAATGACTTTGTTGAATATGCTGGTGTGGCAGCTGCTATAGAAACGGTGGCAGGCAATATTTATACTGGAATCAGCATTGATACGGCTTGCTCTATGGGTTTTTGTGCCGAGCATAGCGCGGTTGCTGAAATGCTGAAACATCATGAATTTCACATCAGGGCATTTGTTGCGGTGGATGCTGCGGGAAATGCAGTGCCTCCCTGTGGACGTTGTAGAGAATTGATAAGTCAGCTTGCCAAGACTAATCTGGATGCAATCGTGGAAGTGAAAAATGGGGTATTCAAATCCTTAAAAGAATTATTGCCTTTTGACTGGAAAGAAGATCTCGACAGGAATTGGTGATTTTCAGGAGGATACCAATCAGTATATATTAACTAATGAGTAGAATAAAATGGGAAAAATAGGATCAGATTATAAAACGATAAATTTAGCGGACTGGAAGCGAAAGGAGCACTTTTCGATCTATCGTAGCCAGATGAAATGTGGCTTTAGCCTAACGACAAAAATTAATATCACTAACCTACTTCCTTTTATAAAGGAAAATGGCTATAAATTTTATCCTGTCATGATTTACCTAATTACAAAAGCCGTAAATAATCATGATGCTTTTAAGATGGCAATGAAGGAAGGGAGGCTCATTGTCTGGGACTATGTAAATCCGATATATACTGAGCTGCATCCGGAAACGGAAACTTTTTCAGCGCTATCGACTGTATACGATGAGGATTTTGCAGCGTTTATGGCCAATTACAATCGCGTAGCCGAACGCCATGGCGACGATTTACGTTTTTTCCCGGAGACACCGCCGGAGAATCATTTTAATATTTCGGCAATTCCCTGGATTAATTTTGATAGTTTTAATCTCCATATTGCCGACTTCACAGATTATTTTGCACCTTCTTTTACAATTGGAAAGTATCAGCAACAAGCTGATGAAATCTTAATGCCCATCGCAATTCAGGTGCATCATGCGGTCTGTGATGGAATACATGTTGCTAAATTAATTGCGACACTGGAAGCCTATTGTAAGGAGATCGGGACGCTCATTAAATTTCAGGGATAAATCGGGGAAATCGCCTTGTTCAGAATAGTCCATTCCTCCGGCTTTTGCCTGTACTTCGGACTGTTTTGTTTTTTGGCAATAAACAAATGCTATGTCAATGAAAATACGACAATTAACACAATCGGATATTCCTGAGCTGCTGCAAACTATTAATGGAGCTTTTAAGGATTATATTGTTCCATTTCAGCTCGATATAGAACAATTGCGACAGAAAATCAGAACGGAAGATATTCAGTTAGCTTGGTCTGTTGCCGTGTTTACGGAGAACAAACTTGTCGCATTTATGATGCATGGTCTGCGGGAGATAGATTATCAGCTTGTGGTCTATAATGGTGGAACGGGTGTACTGCCTGAATTCCGGGGACATGGGTTAGTCGGAAAAATGTATCATTATCTAATTCCTTTTTTTAATGAGAATAAGGTCAGACGGATTGTTTTGGAAGCAATAGAAAGCAATGAAGCGGCCATCCGGGCCTATATGAAAAATGGTTTTTCGATCAACAGACAATTGCTATGTTTCAATGGTACGATTCAGCCAGTTACGGTGAGCAATGTAGCGAGAATCCAGCCGCTGTCTAATTTCTCCTGGCAGGAATTTCAATCGTTTTGGGATATTTTACCCAGTTGGCAAAGCGCAGCACAGAGTATGGATCGTTTGCAACCCCGTGCATTAGGAGCCTATATCGACGACAAACTTGTGGGTTACATTCTTTTTACCTCTGAAAACAATCGGCTATATCAAATCGCTGTAGCACCCGAATATCGGCGGAAAGGAATTGGAACGCAGCTTTTTCAGACGCTTAAAGAAGAAATGCCTGCGGAAAAAATAAGTTTCAACAACGTTGATGCGAAAGCGGAAGATGTGAAATTATTTTTGGAAAAACAGGGACTGGTCAATGGCATCAATCAAGTTGAAATGATAAAGCTGCTATAAACCAGGTGCTCGCATGTCAAATGTGGTTTTTCTTGGCATTTGACCAAACAATAACATCTAGTTGTGAGTATATAAGAGACAATCGGTATGATATTATACAAAAAGTTAGCGAACGAACTGGTCCAATTAGCAGATGATGATCTCCTATTACGGAACGAACTGGCCGAGAAGGGGGAACTTCAAAAGGGCTATCATCCCGCAATGGCGGTCGTTCACCGTGATAACGCGAAGCGATTACGGGAGATAATTGCCGAGATAGGTTACCCCGGTATTTCAAAAGTAGGAGCAAAGGCCAGTGAGGCGGCATGGTTAATTGTACAGCATGCCATCTCAGAACCCGATTTTATGCAACACTGCTATCAATTGATGATCAATGAAAAAGAAGACATCAACCCTGCTCATATAGCCTATTTATACGATAGAATACATTATTTTAAGGGCAAAGCACAGCGTTTTGGAACACAACTGACCGCTGATGGTAGAATCTATCCGGTCGAAGACAAAGCGAACCTCAATAAACAACGTTTGCGGATGAATCTACCTGAGCTTTCCCAGATGAAACTTGATACAGTGTATGATTTAGACCAGCTGGCGACTTTGGATCAGCAGGATATGGATTATACAATCTGGCGAAAGGAAGTAGGCTGGCTATAGTTCTTTTTAAGCAAGGCAAATATTTCACCATCCACGAAACGCCCCTTCTCAAAAAAATAGTCATGGAGAATTCCTTCGGAAACAAGATTCATTTTTTCCAGCAACCTACGGGAAGCTAAGTTGTCCGGGTCAATAAAAGCCTCTATTCGATTGAGTTTATAGCTTTCGAAACCAAAAGAAATAATAGTGGAAATCGCTTCTGTCATCATGCCCTGTTGCCAGAAGTCAGGATGAAGTTCATAGCCGATCTCTGCACGAAAATGCTCGGTGGAAAAATTATGAAAACCACAAGAACCAATGAGCTGATCTGGGTTGTCCTTTAAGCAGATTGCCCAACGGATGGCTTTTTTTTCCAGAAAGTTTTTCTGCCAGGTTTTTACAAGCTCATAAGCCTCGTCCAGATGCTGGAATGTTGGTAAATCGAAATATAATGTTACCTCATCTTTTGAAAAATAAGAAAATAGCGCGGGAGCATCTGCATCTTGGATTTGACGTAAATAAAGACGTTCTGTTGTTAAAATTGGGAAAGTATCGGATATCATAACAGTAAAAATAATAAAATAGCTTCAAAAGCAGCGTGATGATTTCAAAAGTGGCATTGAAACTTCAATATATCGTTTGCTGATAATGAGTTTAAACAGATTATTTTTCAAATATTACTGTTCTAAACTAAACTTTTTTGATTATCAGGGGTTATTTTTAACGAAACAATTCATCATAGATCATTATTTTAATATGAGTACATTTTCAATAAAAGCGTTCGGAACTGAGGCACCGACGGCAGACTTAAAACAACTGGAGGTCGAACGTCGTGCGGTAACGGCAAGAGATGTAGAAATTGATATTCTATATTGTGGTGTTTGTCACTCTGACTTACATACGGCTCGCAATGAATGGGGTGGAACAGTTTACCCCAATGTTCCCGGTCATGAGATCGTGGGACGGATTACAAAGGTAGGCTCCGATGTAACGAAATTTAAAGTCGGCGATCTTGCTGGTGTTGGCTGCATGGTTGACAGTTGTCGGGAATGCGAGAGCTGTAAAGAAGGATTGGAGCAATATTGCGAGAATGGAAACATCCAAACGTACAATGGCCATGATAAGCATTTGGACAAACAGACCTTTGGGGGATATTCGGAGCGTGTCGTGGTAGATCAGGATTTTGTGTTACATATTCCCGAAAACCTAGATTTAGCTGCAACTGCACCGCTACTTTGTGCAGGTATCACAACATATTCACCGTTACGGCATTGGAAGGTTGGTCCTGGGCAAAAAGTAGGCATCGTGGGCATTGGTGGTTTGGGACATATGGGGGTAAAAATCGCCAAGGCAATGGGCGCATATGTCGTCGTGATAACAACTTCTGAAAGTAAAGTAGCGGATGCCAAACGCCTGGGGGCAGATGAAGTCATTTTGTCTACCGATCAGGAGCAGATGAAAAAAAATGCTGGTACTTTGCATTTTATTTTAGATTGTGTCTCCGCGCAACACGATATCAATGCCTACTTAAGCTTATTGAAACGCGATGGTTCACTGACACTTGTCGGTGCTCCTGAACACCCATTGCCAGTTGCTCCATTTAGCTTAATCCCTACACGTAAAAGTTTCTCCGGATCGATGATCGGCGGAATTGCCGAAACGCAGGAAATGCTGGATTTCTGCGGAAAGCATAACATCACTTCAGATATAGAATTAATACGTATGCAAGATATCAATCAGGCTTACGACAGATTGTTAAAAAGCGATGTGAAATATCGTTTTGTTATCGATATGGATAGTTTAAAAAACAACTAAACCAGCGTTTTTTCCTGGGGTTTATTTTATTAGTGTTATCAAATTAAACAGTTGGAGCTCGACGGTAATTGATCGAGTTACCTCTATTTTTATGGAGAAAAGCAAAGTTGTGGTGTTCTGGTTCCGTCGGGACCTTCGGTTGGAAGACAATGCCGGATTATCCCGTGCATTAGCTACAGGGATTCCCGTATGGCCAGTATTTATATTCGATGAGGATATTTTAGGGCGATTGGAAGATAAGTTGGACCGACGTGTAGATTATATCCATCAGGCCCTTGATGGAATAAATAAAAAACTAAAGAAATATGGGGCTACTTTAACGACCTTTCATGGTAGTCCTTTGACAATTTTCAAAACATTGCATCAGCAATACGATATTCAGGAAATCTATTGTAATCGAGATTACGAACCTAAGGCGATTCAACGGGATCGTGTGATATTTGATTTTTTTAAAACAGTAGGGATTCCATTTAAAGCAGTAAAAGATCAGGTTATTTTTGATAAGCATGAGCTGTTGAAAAATGATCGTACACCCTATACCGTTTTTACACCTTATGCAAAAAGATGGCGGGAGAAATTAACGTTAGGAGATTATCAATCCACTGATCAAATAGATGGGCATTTTTTTCAGCAGACCTACGTGCCGATAATTCCTTTGGAAAAAATAGGGTTTAAAAAGACGGATTTGACTTTTGAAACACCACAACTGAATGCAGTGATTATTGATAGCTACGATAAATATCGTGATTATCCCGCCTTAGAGGGGACGACCAACTTGGGGATTGCGCTTCGTTTTGGGACAATTAGTATTCGTCGCTGTGTTGCTTTTGCAATACAGCATAATGAGGTCTGGCTGTCTGAATTGATCTGGCGGGAGTTTTTTATGCAGATCTTATTTCATTTTCC
The DNA here is from genome assembly GCF_047784615.1 of Sphingobacterium sp. NGMCC 1.201703. Lineage (NCBI taxonomy): Bacteria > Pseudomonadati > Bacteroidota > Sphingobacteriia > Sphingobacteriales > Sphingobacteriaceae > Sphingobacterium > Sphingobacterium sp. NGMCC 1.201703. Next base: position 1,026,475 of record NZ_JBLOHD010000001.1, read on the forward strand.
GAATGTGGTCATTGAATCCTTCAAAAAGAAGTATGACGATATCCAGTGGCGTAATAATGAAACTGAGTTTGAACGCTGGTGTCAAGGAAAAACAGGCTATCCCTTGGTTGATGCGGGCATGCGGCAATTGAACAGCACCGGTTATATGCATAATCGCGTACGTATGGTTGCAGCTAGTTTTCTATGCAAACATTTATTGATTGATTGGCGTTGGGGAGAGGCTTATTTTGCACAAAAGCTCAACGATTATGAATTATCTTCGAACAACGGGAATTGGCAATGGGCAGCAGGAAGTGGCTGTGATGCCGCTCCTTATTTTAGGGTGTTTAACCCAATCATTCAGGCCGAAAAATTTGATAAAAAACTAGAATATAGTAGACAATGGATTCCTGAACTTGGGACAGCAGATTATCCCGAACCAATAATAGCACATCCGACAGCCAGAGAACGTGCGCTAAAAACTTATGCAGCAGCATTGAAGTAAACGACGACTTAGTATAGGCCAATCCCACCATACCTTATCGGCCTAGGTGGGATTGGTCTATCTAATAGTAGATTTTTTATTGGTCCAAAAAATCAGCAACAAAGGCGTCGAATGCTTGTGGGTTTTCAGCTTGTACCCAGTGTCCCGCATTTGGTATTGTTTCAAAGCTAACATCTGGAAATTGCTCCTTGATTTTGATTTTATCTTCAGGAAGAATGTAGCGCGATTTTTCGCCTGCTAGAAAAAGGGTAGGGCCGGTATAAATTCCAGCTTTTACGCCTATTGTAATGAAATCTGCATATTTCCGCTGCAGCACATCCAGGTTGAAACGCCAGCCCAGTTTGCGGTCTTCTTTTATATAGACGTTTTTTAACAAAAATTGAATTACTCCTGGATCATTAAGGAAGCTTTCGAGTTTTGTCTGTACATCTTTTCGGTTGTCCATACTATTGATATCAACCGCACAAAGTGCATTAAAGATATCTTCATGATGTGGCGGATAAGCCTTGGGAGCGATATCCGCAATAATCAATTTTTCAACCTGTTCTGGATGCTCAATGGCAAATTGCATGGCAACTTTACCGCCGAGGGAATGGCCCAATAATAAGACTTTTTCTGCTCCGATCGAAGCGATATAGAGGCGCAGATCTTCGACCATCTCCTCCACGGACATGTCTTCACTGTGAAAACTTCGGCCATGATTGCGCAGGTCAAGTAAATGCAGCTGTCTTTTTTCTCCAAAGCTACGTCCAAAAGATCCCCAGTTGTCTGCCATACCAAAAAGGCCATGCAGAACAAGAAGCGGTGTCCCACCGTTTTCCGCGCCGTATATTTTGCTGTGTAGTAATTCTTTCACGATAGTTTTCTCCTTTAAACAAATTGAAATGGCCTTATAAGGGCCTTTTCGATGGCTAAGATAGCTAAAACATCCCTTCTTATCAAAATGGTAGTGTCGATGAGCTATTTGGTAGTGCCTTCCCTGGTTGACAAGCTAATTTTGTAGTAACGAAAACATAATAATAGAAAAACAGATGAATACTACAGCGTTAATTGTCATAGACATTCAAAACGAATATTTTGAAAATGGCGGAATGGAACTCGTAAACCCTATTGTCGCAAGTCTAAATGCAGGAAAAATAATCGGCCATTTTAGAGAAATGAAAGCACCAATTATTCACATTCAGCATATTTCTCCGGAGCCTGCAAAAATGCCATTTTTTGTGGCGGGCACCAGTGCAGCTGATATCCATCCAAACGTTAAACCGCTAGTGGGAGAGAAAGTGATTCAAAAACACTTTCCAAATGGTTTTAGGGAAACCGAACTTTTTGATTATCTGAAAGCCAATCAAATTACTGAACTCGTTGTTGTTGGCATGATGACGCACATGTGCATTGATGCCACGACGCGGGCTGCGGTTGATTTTGGCTTCCCATGCACAGTGATAGGGGATGCCTGTGCGACACGTGACCTGGAAATTAACGGTGTTACGGTAAAAGCTGACGATGTACATCATGCCTTTCTTGCAGCATTGGACTTCTTCTATGCGCGGATTCAGACGACAGAAACCTATCTGGCGCAAAACTAAAAAAGCTGACAGTATATAGCAGCGTTGTTATATACTGTCAGCTTTTTCGTACTATGGGTATCTGGTTCGTGACACCCGTAATAGACCTATTACCGTAATTCCTGGATAAATGCACTGATGGTCTTACCTGTCTGCGCCTTAAAGAAGCGCATCAGGTGGTTAGGCTCGGAAAAATTCAGTTCAAAAGCAATTTCACTGATAGATTTGTCTGAATGTATCAATAACTCCTGCACTTCAAATAATAATCGCTGTTTGAGCAATTGTGTTGCTGTGGTATTGAATTGTGCTTTAACGGCATGATTTAAGGTGATACGACTAATGCCCATCAATGCCGTGTATTCGTTGATCCGTTGTTTCTGTTGAATATGTTGTTCGAGTAACATCCTGAACTGATAAGCAAAATTATTCTCAGGTTTTTGCAGAGAAAGTCCATTCAACCGGGCATATTTTCGATTCAAGGTCTGTAGCAAATAATAGAGCAAAGAACGGATAATATGTGCACTGTCTGGCTGTGTGTAAACAAGCTCCGATTTTATTTCTGCAAGCAGTGTGTAAAATTTAGATAGATGTACATCATCAGCAACTATTTTTACCGTATGGTGCAACTGGTAGAAATACAGCAGTCGGTACGTAAAAAGCTTATCTGCAAAAAACTCATTGAGAAAATCTTCCTGAAAAATCAGTGTGGTGAACTCCAGATGCGTAGGATCCAGTTCCCAGGTATGCTTCTGAAAGGCGGAAATAAATATAATGCTGTTGTCCGTTAATTTGATGATTTCTTGCCCCAGTCGTAAACGTCCCTTAGCTTTTTTGAAAAATAAAATTTCAAAAAAGTCTTTATGATAGGTCTCGCGATGGGTATAGTCCGTTTCCTGTTGATTTAGTACGTTTAATAGAAATTCAACGCCACATTCACCTTTATGGAATTTTATCGTTCTCAATAGCAGTATACTTTATAAGTCAAAAGTACTAATGTTAGCGCTAAATACGGTACTATATGTTCAATCTTGCATCAACATAATTTGCCGATAAGCCTCCTTATGTCTATTTAATAGTTTGGATAAAAATATTTTTTTAAAATAATTAAGAGATTTATGAAAAATGTGATTTTCGTCACTTTTTTATTGAAAGAATTGATTTACCTTTATGTCATAATCAAATAGGCAAAACCTAATGGTGATATTTTTCCCATGTGAATACTGACTTAAAAGTGCTTTACATTTCTTATCCTAAAAAAGAACTATTTGATTGTTATAGGAAAGATTAGATAGCCATATAAAAATATATTATTTGGGGGTTTTCTCGTCAAGAGAGGCCCCTTATATTTTTTATAGCGTCTACAAGTGAAAATATGCCAATACTGATGAAGATAAGTCTTTAGATTTTGTGAAGAGGTCAGTTTAAAAGGAGATTTCTATAAAAGTAATTTATCCCGAAGATTATCGCCTTGGATGATAAAGGAAAATAGATCTTCGGGGATAATTTTTCTAACAGAAAATACCATTTTCTGCTGTTAAAATAATTGGGGTACCATCGGTAATCATAATGGTATGCTCATGTTGCGCCATGTATCCACCTTTGTCACCGACCATCGTCCAACCGTCATTTAATTCCGCTGCATAGGTCGAAGTTGTCGAGATAAAGGTTTCTATAGCAACAATTGAATTTTTTCTAAATCGCCTTTGATCGGATTTGTTTCTATAATTGAGCAGCTCATCTGGCTCTTCGTGTAGACTGCGTCCGATACCATGGCCACCGAGATTCTTGATCACTTTATAGCCTCTCTTTTTAGCCTCTGTTTCCATTAGTTGGCCAATGTCAGCAATTTTAACACCACCACGTATATTTTTTATAGCCTTTTGAAGTATTTCCTTCGAAGCGTCAACCAATTTTTGGTGATGGTGAATATCCTGACCGATCACAAAAGAAGCCCCATTATCAGCCCAAAAGCCATCCAGTTCGGCCGATACATCGATATTGATAAGTTCTCCTTCTTGTAAGAAGCGATCTGTGGATGGAACACCATGACAAAACTCGTTGTCTACACTGATACAGGTCCAACCCGGAAAATTATAGGTCAGCGCTGGTGCAGATTTTGCACCAAATTGTTCTAGTATCTTCGCTCCATATTCATCCAATTCTTTGGTTGACATGCCCACTTTCGCATAGTCGCACATCGCTTTAAGCGTCTGGGCAACCGCCGCACTCGCTTTTTGCATTCCAGTCAATTCGTTCTCGTTGGTAATAGACATTCCGCTTCTCGTATTTGCTTGTTTAATCAGTGATATACAAAGGTCTTAAAAAAAATAGACAATGCGACATCGAAAAAGACTAACGTCGCCCCGGTCTTTCAAAACATACAGCTTTCTTATATTTTTTTCTGTGTTTGAACATTTATGTAGTTATAATGTAATATAAAATAAAAATTGGAACATTCGTTCATCTACTGTTTCTAGATTTAGTTTTTTTTATGAAATTTAGAATAGAAAACCTCTTAATTATAGGGGATGAAAAACAAATTAGACAAGTAAATAAACAGAAGAAAATGGCATTATTAGAAACACTGGAATGGCGTTATGCGACCAAAAAATACGATTCAACAAAAAAAGTTGATCAAACAGACGTGGATAAAATTATCGAAGCAGCTCGCATGGCACCGAGTTCTTCAGGTTTACAACCATTTCGTGTTATATTGATTACCGATCAGCAATTGAAAGAGCAGATTGTGCCAGTTGCCTGGGGGCAGCAAATTGTTGCAGAAAGCTCACATCTTTTGATTTTTGCGGCATGGGATAAATACACAGACGAGCGGATTGATTCAACTTTTGATCATATGAACAATCACCGGGGATTACCATTGGATACAACCGATGAATACAAAAACAGGTTGAAAGAGATGTTTGCTGCGCTTACTGAAGAACAGCAAGCAGCACATGCTGCTAAACAAGCCTATATTTCTTTTGGAATGGCCATTGCTCAAGCAGCAGAACTGAAAGTAGATGCTACACCAATGGAGGGATTTTCTAACGATGAGCTGGATAAATTGTTGGGATTGGATAAAAGAGGCTTAAAAAGTGTTGTTTTGTTACCATTAGGCTATCGCTTAGGTGAGGAGGACTGGTTGTTGAAGCTGAAGAAATTTAGGGTGCCGAAAGACGAGTTTTTGATTCAACTACCGTAAAATAGGGGGTGATATTAGGATAACTATTGTTCTGTTAATAACAGGATTATAAAATTAATAGTGGCCAAAGAGATCTTTTCGGATATACTTTGGCCATTGTTATTATGGATCGGTCCTAAAATGAGTTATCGATTGCGATTAGTACCGCAGGTGTCTGTTATCGATCTTTGAACTGATGGGATATACATCTTTATGGATATCTATACCCACCTGAGACAAGGGTATTCCGGCCATGGTGGTTTCAGCTCCCTGGATATGGATATTTTTTTTATGATCTATGCTGACAGTCGCCCAGATAGGGTCTTGATAGACCAATGTCCGTCTTAGAATGTTATGCTTTTTGTAGAACTCTCCATCAAATGCTTTGCTTTCAAATGTATCACCTGCCCAGTAATAGGAGGCGCTATTGATTTGTACATAGTGAATGCCATTGATCTCATTATGATAGTTGAGATGGTGGTGGCCAGTCAGGACAAGTAAAATCTTATTGAATCCGGCCTCGATATTCAACTGCTCTAACAGATACCTGACTGCCATACCATTTTCTAATCCGCCATTGTCATTGTCCAAGCCTTGATGGCAAAAAATGATCACTTTGTCTTTGGTGCCGCGGATATCTTTTTTTAACCATTCCAGTTGCTGCTGACTGATACTGCGGGGGTAACCTGCAATTTTCTTGCTTTGGCTTTTTTCATTACCATCCAGGATAACAAAATGAAATCCCTGTTTGTCAAATGAATAGTATGGAGCCGGGCTATTCCAGAAATCGTTTACCTGTTTTTTCGTGAATCCACCATCGGTATCATGATTGCCGATGACAAAGTGCCTTTCCCCTGTAAAACCGCTCCAGATATCCATTAATTCTTTATTTTCGGCTTTTGGGACGCAAAAATCTCCCAAGGAAATAATAAAGTCGGGATTTTCACGCTTCATCGCGTCAATAAAGAGTTGGGCCCGTCGTGCACCGTCGTGCATCAGATCATAATGGAGATCCGCGATAACGCCAAATTTAACGTTGTTAGTTTTGAGTACAGTGCTTTTTGTCGAGGTTGTAGGTGCACTTTTAAGGCTCTTGTTGACAAAGAGACCGCCTATGCCTAGACCGCCTAACTGGATGAATTTTTTTCGGTTGATCATAACGAATTGATAATACGGATTTTGTTAAACGCTACTTAGCTGAACTGTCTGACCCTTTTTCAGTCTGATATATTGAAGCTGTTTATCTTTTGGAAGCCGCTTTTTAGTTGAAATATCCTGAAGATCTGTATTTTCAAAAATACGGAAGATACCATCTTGACTAGCGGTTACTTTCAACAGCGTGATTTTGTTGTTGTTCTTTTCAGCGCTCACAATAAATCCACCCATTGTTCTCAGGTTTTTAAAGGATACATTTTTCCAATCCGTAGGGGTGGCCGGAAAAACTTCGATATAATCATTTTTGCTCTGAATTAACAATTCATGAATACCCTGTGCAAAGGCAAAATTTCCCTCTAACGTGAAAGGCCGATAAGTAAAATCAGAATATTGACCACCATTTTGGTCCCCATTGAGGTGGAATGAATTGATGGAACAAAAGTTATGCGCAAACTTCTGTAGGTTTACGACAGCCTGTTGACTTTGTTTCGCCCGCGCATGGAGACAGGCCATCCAGGAGAACGAATATCCGACCCAGGCCCGTGTACCCAATTGTTCTAAATGTGATAACGATTTTTCAATCAACGATTTATCTTGAGTGTTATTGATGTCAAGTATGCCTAAGGGATAAATAGCCATGTAGGGTGACATATGCCGGTGTGAATGTTTCATGCTCAAACCTTCTGCAACGCGGAGACCAGTTTCATCGATGGCAAAATTGGGTAATTCTGCGCCATACCCTGTCCATTCTTTTGCTGCTTCGGCTTTGCCGTTAGCTGTACTGACCTCGGCTGCTATAGCGAATAAATAATGTGCCAGGCTGAGATCAAAATTGGTCCAACTATTAAACCACGCGGCCGTGCTGTTATCATTATATTCTGGACTGCTGCTCAGGGGTAGATAGCGTTTCCCATCTTTGAGATAAGTAATATTTTTTAGGTAGGTCGCTACTGCTATAATATAAGGGTACGCCTGTTCTTTTAAGAAAGTAGGATCCATACTGTACTTCCATTGCCAATAAAAATGTTGGGCTGTCCAGGCACTGACCGTAGGCGAGAGGGAGTATTGAATCCAACCGCCCATAGGATAGCCGTTCAAGGTCAGCACACCCGGGATATTCAATCCGTCGACACCAAAATATTGTTGGGTGTAAGCAAGGTTTTTCGGTCTGATTTTCCATAACCAATCCGTATAACTTTGTGCTTCATTCATTCGGTTGGCTGTATAAGCTGGCCAATAGCTCAGTTGGGTATTCAGATCATTATGAAAGTCGCCTTTCCAAGGTGGTAGTCCACCATTATCTGCTGTCCAGACCGCCTGCAAGGTTATTGCCGGCGCTCCTTGACGTGCTGTGGCCCCTAATTTATAAAGCTCCAGATAGTATTGTTTTTCGAGATCTTTTTCAGGAATGGAAATGTTGGATTTAGACCAATAGCTTGTCCACCATGCGAGATGGCTTCGCTTTGCTTTTTCAAATTGTTCGAGTGATAGCGGTTGTTTCTTGACCTTTTCATCATTACTGATTGTCCAATAGCCGATCAATTTGGTCGATGAGACTTTTTCCCAACATAACATGACCTCAAAAAAGTGATGATCATACGTTTCCTGATGTAATAGCTGCGCATTCCCCATTTTAACAATATTCCCCTGTTTGTAGCCCAATCGGGCTAAACTTTGACCATCGACAACACTTTTTTGCTCATCCGTATTGGTCTTGGTTTCATATTGATGTGGAATAAGCTCAGGGCCAAGGTCGCCAATGTCCTTCGCTGTAATTTCAAAATAACCCATTGGACTGGTTGCATGGATAAAAGAGGTCAGTGTTTTTCCATCATCGAATTTCAGTGTATGTACAGCAGTTTGTATATCCAGTACATTGGATACAACTTTTCCGAACTTAGCTAAGTTAAAGGTCATCGCCGCCGCAGGTAATTTGGTGGGATAGGGGGAACGGTCATAGGGTGAATCGCCCCACTGTTGGGCCGCTTGATAGCTGTTGCTTTTCAATTGCTGCTGTACCCATTTAAAATCATGTTTTTCGATCTCAAAAGCTTTTCGTTCATCCCAAAGATCAGCACGGTCCAAGGATAGCCGGATCGTATTTTCCTTTTTCCAGATCAATGCACCCAATTGACCGTTACCCAAAGGGATGGCCTCATCCCATCGTGTTGCGAGATCCGTAAGATTGAGATTATAAACAGCAGATGGCTGGGCACTAACTAGATGCGCAGCGAAAAATAAGAATATAAGAAAGCCGTATTTCATAATTTATGTGGATGGTTTTACAAATTTAGTAGTCATATCGATTAAATGCTGACACTATTTAGGCTTTTTTATAGCTTATTTTACCCTTGTTGTATCTTATTTTTCGCCTCTTGTATGCTATTTTTCCTTTCATATCTCCAAGAGCAAATCTGATGCTTCCACGCCCTGACCAATTAATAATAGCCCACCTTATCAGCTATCGCTGGAAAGATAGGGTAAATAGGTCGTATGATAGAAACAACAGCAACTTAGCACCAGAATAAAAGTATAAAAAGCAATGCTGACTACGATATCGTAACCAAATTGTTATAGGCAGTAAATGTAGACGTATGGCGCGAATAGGGGTAAAAACGAAGATTGATCCGTGTAAGGGTAATATCGATTATATTTCTGTTAATCTAGTTTTAGTATATCCCATTGTTCTTCTTTAAATTTATAAATCAATATCCAAACTGATGTTGACTAACTTGTAACTATCCAAATTAACTGATACTTGAATAGCTACATAAGAATTATAAATAAACCTAATAACTAATTAATATAGAATAGACCTTATTGCTATGAATAGAAAAATAATGGTGTTAGCATCATTGGCCTTAGTTGTAGCCTGCATTGCAATATTTACATTTCGCAAAGAAGAAACAATAGATTTTAGTGTAGATGTCAAACCGATATTGAATAAACATTGTATTACCTGTCATGGCGGCGTGAAGAAAAATGGCGGGCTTAGTTTTCTGTTCGAAAATGAAGCTTTTGCTAAAGCTGAGTCTGGCAAATCGGCGATTATCCGGGGGGATGCGGAACATAGTGAGTTTATCAAGAGATTGCTATCGGATGATCCCGAATTACGTATGCCTTACAACGCACCCAAACTGAGTGATGATGAGATCGATATTCTAAAAAGGTGGATTGATCAAGGTGCAAAGTGGGGCGAACATTGGGCCTATACTTTACCCAAAGAAGTTGAGGTACCCAAGACCTTTTCTTTTGCAGGATTATTTGGAATAAAACCCAAAGGGGTGAATAATGACATTGATTATTTTGTTCAGGATAAATTAAAGTCCAAAGATCTGACTTTTGCTGATGAAGCCGATCGGGCCACCCTATTAAGAAGACTTTATTTGGATCTCATCGGTATACCGCCCACCTTGGCCGAAACCCGTGCTTTTATCGAAGATGAGCGTGACGACGCGTATTCCCGTAGAGTTGATAGCTTATTAGCCTCCTCCAAATATGGTGAAAAATGGGCTAGTTGGTGGTTGGATATGGCGCGCTATGCAGATACCAAAGGTTATGAAAAAGATGGATCCCGTAGCATTTGGCCTTATCGGGACTGGGTGATTAAAGCACTAAATAAAGATATGCCTTACGACGAGTTTACGGTTGAACAGCTGGCCGGAGACCTCTTGCCTCAGCCAACAAAAGATCAGCTTATTGCGACAGCTTTTCACCGTAACACGATGAATAATGATGAAGGGGGAACTGATAGTGAAGAGTTTCGTATGGCGGCTGTCCTGGACCGTTTAAATACCAGTTATCAGGTATGGTTGAGTACAACATTTGAGTGTGTACAATGCCATAGCCACACCTATGACCCGTTTAAATTTGAAGAATACTATAAATCGCTGGCATTTTTCAATAATACAAGAGATGAAGATACCCAGGGGGATCATCCGAAGTTACGTTTTTACGCTGCGCAGGACGAAAAACGCATCGATAGCATTAAGCATTGGCTGGCAGCAAATGGAAATACAAACTTGGTGAAATCAGCAGACCTGTTTCTGCATACGCTAGAACCCAAGATTCATGCGCATTATAGCGATCAGATTGTGGATGGTGCATTGTATGATACAAAATGGCTTGGTGTACGCAACAGTGGATCGGCACGTCTGAAAGCAATTACGCTGGACGGCAAAAGACAGCTCTTTATGAACTTCTGGACTGATGCCGTCGGCGGGAAAATGGAGGTGCATCTTAATAGCCCCAACGGACCCCTGTTAAGCAATGTAGAGTTGCCGAAAACTTCAGGAAGACAGGTTATTCAGGCAGCGATTGTACCGACAACAGGCGTACATGATCTCTACCTGGTCTTTAAAAATGCAGCAGTTGCAGTTGGTCAGCCAATATGTATGATTGAATGGTTTGCTTTTCGCGAAGATTTTCCTCTTGGGAAACCGATGGAAAATCAGCATCTGCAACGTACCTTTTTGCAGCTCGTCAATCTACAGCCCGAAGGTGTGCCTGTTATGATCGAAAACCCGAAAGATATGCAGCGGAAAACCAATGTATTTATCCGTGGAAATCGTTTGTCTCTCGGCGCGGAAGTACAGCCCATGGTTCCGGAGTCACTAAATGATTTCCCTAAGGGAGCCCCTCGAAATCGTATGGGCTTTGCACAATGGATTGTGAGTAAAGAAAATCCATTGACTGCCCGTACTTTGGTTAACCGCGTCTGGGCGCAGCTCTTTGGTCGGGGACTGGTTGAACCTCTAGGTGATATGGGCACTCAGAGCACACCGCCAATCCATCGTGAATTATTGGATTATCTGGCCCTGGATCTTATGAACGGAAAAAAATGGGGCATGAAGAAGTTGATTCGTGAAATCGTCCTCTCAGGTACATATAGGCAATCTTCGACACTAAATAGTGATAATGTAAAAAAAGATCCACAGAATTATTATCTGGCAAGAGGACCCCGATTCCGACTTTCCGCAGAGCAGATCCGCGATCAGGCTTTGGCTGTCAGTGGCTTGTTAAGCAATAAAATGTATGGCCCTAGTGTCATGCCTTATCAACCGGATGGGGTTTGGATGACTGTATATAGCGGTGAGTCCTGGGTGAAAAGTGAAGGCGAAGATCAGTTCAGACGCGGTGTGTATACTTTCCTAAAACGTACCAGTCCTTACCCTTCCTTTGTCTCCTTTGATGCATCGAGTAGGGAGGTCTGTCTGGTTGATCGTATACGGACAAATACACCATTACAGGCTTTGACGACGCTCAATGATCCTGTATATCTTGAAGCTGCAAAACATTTGGGCGAGATCATGGAGCGGGAAGGCAAAGGAAATACAAAAAATAGTATCGGTGCAGGCTACCGAAGGGCGATGCTCCGGGAGGCTGATCCAAAGAAGATTGCCGATCTCGAACTGCTCTACCAAAAAGCGCTTGCTGAATTTAACAAAACACCAGCCTCAGCAGCGAAATACCTGGGCGGTGATTTGGCAAAAGAGAATAGCAAAAACCTGTCATCCAAAGCCGCTTACATGTTGGTGGCAAATGCCTTATTGAATTTAGATGAATTTTTGACAAAATCATAAGGAATAGACGCAAAGGTAATTGATGTGAGTGAGTGAGTGAGTGAGTGAGTGCGATGGACGGAAGCTTAAAATAATAGATAAACAAAGATAATAGCAGGTTCTTGATAGAATGATACTGTTACAAAAGATTTACTTGAATGAAAGATCTGAATAAACTAATTGAAGAGGCACAGCAATCTGAATTGAAGGCTGTGACAAGAAGACATTTCCTGAAAGATTGCGTCGCTGGTATCGGTAGCATTGCACTTGGAGGCCTATTGGCAAGTTGCGGTGGATGGGATTCATCGAATTCTAAAGGGAGTCTGGATCTCAATGCCCTAAATCCATTGATCCCTAAATCGCCACATTTCCCAGGTAAAGCCAAAAGTGTCATCTATCTACATATGGCAGGAGCCCCTTCACAGCTTGAACTCTTTGATTATAAGCCTGCATTGCAGAAACTGCATAATCAACCCTGTCCACAATCACTTTTGGCAGGTAAGAAGTTCGCCTTTATTCGAGGGGTGCCTAAAATGCTGGGGCCACAGGCTACCTTCAAGCAATATGGTCAAAGTGGCGCTTGGGTATCTGATCATTTACCACATTTCAGTAAGGTAGTTGATGATGTTAGTTTTTTGAAAGCTGTTCATACCGATCAGTTTAATCATGGACCGGCACAGCTGTTTATGCATACCGGGAGTGCCCGTCTGGGACGTCCGAGTATCGGTTCATGGGTGACCTATGGTCTAGGCTCTGAAAATAGCAATTTACCGGGTTTTGTGGTGTTAACTTCTGGTGGTAAAACACCGGATGCAGGAAAAAGTGTCTGGGGAAGTGGATTTCTACCATCAGTTTATCAGGGGGTCCAATGTCGTTCGAAAGGAGATCCCGTCCTGTATATTGCTGACCCTGAAGGGATGGATCGGGATATGAAGCGAAATCTTATTGATGCGATCAATAAGGTGAATAAAACAGAGTATGACACATTTAAAGATCCAGAGACACTGTCCCGGATTGCGCAATATGAAATGGCTTATAAAATGCAGGTTGCTGTACCGGAGGTGATGAATATCAATAATGAACCGGCCTATATCCATGAATTATATGGTACCGAGCCCGGAAAGGAATCTTTTGCAAATAATTGCCTATTGGCACGCAAGCTCGTTGAGCAGGGGGTACGCTTTGTACAATTATTTGATTGGGGCTGGGATAGCCATGGTACCAATGCATCTGACTCGATAGATCTTGGGTTTCGAAATAAATGTCGGGAGATTGATCGCCCGATGACAGCACTGATTTTGGATCTAAAACAGCGTGGTCTACTCGAAGATACACTGGTGGTCTGGGGTGGTGAGTTTGGGCGGACGCCAATGCAGGAAAATCGGGATAATAGTGATATGCCGTTCCTGGGACGCGATCATCATACGGATGCCTATACCATTTGGATGGCGGGCGGAGGGATACGCAATGGCATCAGTTATGGACAAACGGACGATATCGGTTTTACGGGTGTAGAAGGAAGGGCTTCCGTACACGATGTCCATGCAACCATGCTCCATCTCCTTGGCTTTGACCACGAAAAATTTACTTATGAATTTCAGGGCCGACCATTCCGTTTGACGGATGTGGAAGGTGAACTTATACAAGCGATTATTTAACTAATGAAACGATTCCTATTACTAATACTTCTGTTAGCCAATTTTTTTGCAGTTTTGGCGCAAAAGAAAGAGAACCTACATATCAAATATTATTGTACCAATTGGGGAAATGCCGATTCCTGGGAGCAGTTTTGTGCGCGTGTTAAGAAAGCAGGTTATCAGGGTGTCGAAGCCTGGCTACCTGGAGATCAGAAAGAACGGAAGGAAATGACGGATGCCCTACAAAAATACGGTCTGAGCCTAGGCTTGCTTTCCGGTGGTTCTGGAGCTTCCTTCGAACAATACCGTGAAAGCTTTAAACGTAATCTGGAAGAAGCTGCAAGTATGAAACCTGATTATATCAACTGCCATACAGGTAAGGAATATTATTCCTTTGAACAAAATAAGCAATTGATCGACATTGGCCAGGTTGTCATGGAAAAACAGTATGTTCCGGTATACCATGAAACGCATCGCGGTAGATTTAGCTTTGCAGCGCATCTGACCAAAGATTACTTAGCAAAGATTCCTTCCTTAAGGCTTGCTCTGGATATTTCACATTGGTGCAACGTACATGAGTCTCTACTCGGTGACCAGCAAGAAGCGGTAGCTTTGGCGCTTGCCCGGACGGAACATATCCATGCCCGGATCGGGCACCCTGAAGGACCACAGGTCAATGATCCTGCGGCACCGGAATGGAAAAATACCGTCGGTCAACATTTGGCCTGGTGGGATGAGATCGTTAAGCAGCATAAACAAAATGGAGCTAAAGTGTTGACCATCACCACAGAGTTTGGTCCGGCGGGCTATCTGCCAACACTACCTTTTACGCAGCAACCCGTAGCTGACCAATGGTCGGTAAATGTATATATGTTGAACTTACTCAAAGACAGGTATAAAGAATGATGGTTTTCCTTGAAGAATTGATGGCCTTTTTGGGACGCTTTCATCCCATCTTAGTGCATTTACCCATCGGAATTTTATTGATCGCATTTGTGATGGCATTTTTGGAGCTATTCAAGAAGGAAAATCCATACCGGCCTGCGATTAGGTTATCCTTGTTATTAGGTAGTATAGCAGCTGTATTTGCGGCGCTCTCAGGATTTCTGCTTTCGCGCAATGGTGGTTACGAAATAGAGGTGCTCAATTACCACCAATGGTTGGGCATTGTGGTGGCAGGATGCAGTATACTGCTCTATATGCTCTATCGTGAAAAAAGTGAAACGTTGCAATGGACAATAAAGATCGTTGGGTTTCGCTTTTGGTTATTTTTGATCCTGGTCGTATTGCTGGGAATCACAGGACACTACGGTGGTACCTTGACACATGGCAAGGGTTACTTTATTGAGGCGATGCCGCAAGCAATGAAAAAGACTTTTGGCGTGAAGGAGAGCAGCGAAGAGGTATTAATCGTTGAGAATGTACAGGAGGCTGCTGTATATGATGGTATTATTCAGCCTATCCTCAAACAGCGTTGTCAAAGCTGTCATGGTGATCGTAAACAGGAGGGAGGATTGGCCTTACATACAAAGGAAAGCCTGCTAAAAGGAGGCGAGAACGGTAAAGTACTGGTCGATAGCAAGTCCAAAGAAAGTGAGCTGTATGCACGATTGATCTTACCGGAAGGGCACAAAAAAAGAATGCCACCAAAAGGACGTACACCAATCAGTCCTGACCAGATCAAATTGATCGCCTGGTGGATTGATCAAGGAGCGAATTTCGATAAAAAAGTGAATCAACTCACACAGACCAAAGAAATAGCAGTAATATTGAAAAAGCTAGAAACAGGGGAGCAGGAAGCTTCCCAGGTATTGTATGCAGATTTTCCCAAAGCACCCGATTTACCAAAGGATAAAGTCGATGCCTGGCAGGCAAAAGGTATTAAAATCATTCCTGTGGCTAAAGAAAATAATCTCGTGCTGGTCAATGCCATCAACTACCCACAGTTTAATGATAAGGATCTGCAAGATCTGTTGGCCATTAAAGAGAATATCGTTCAGCTGAAACTCGGACATACAGCCATTACAGACCAGGCTTTTTCTACCATAAAATCCATGCCTGTCATCTCGCGTTTGCATCTCGAGAACACAAAGGTCTCTGACGGTGGTTTGTCACAATTGAAAGGACTGCAAAAGTTGATTTATCTCAATCTGGTGGGAACAAAAGTAACTGCAAAGGGTTTGTCGAATTTGAAGGATGTTCCTAATCTGAAAAATGTATATATCTACCAAACGGGAAGCCAGGACAGTACGGTCTTAAAGGCATTACATGGTAAGGTTCGTATTGACACGGGTAATTACCGATTGCCATTTATCGCTACGGATACAGTCAGGTTCTAGCGATGATAAAATACAGATCAAGTCGTATGATCCATTGACGATAATACGGCTGTATAGATACTTAGTCTATACTGAAACAATACTTAGTCAATACTTAAAGGGTATTGGAGACCTGACTTGTGGTTATTAGAAAGAAGCGATTGGAGGAGGATAGCGTTTATAGCATATTTGGAAAGAGGGTGTAGGGAATGCGAACAAAATTGAATAAAAATAGGGTATCCGATCTCTTCGGATACCCTATTTTATTTGTCGTGTATAAATACTGCGGGTTATTTCTCAGTATTTTCCAATAGGCTGATCGCATCGTAAAGTACACCAGCCTCGCCTCTGAAAGTTCCCGAACCTTCGGGTTTATTGTCTTTGGTATACCATTCGTAGAAGCCTTTATTTTTAATAACACGCGCCAACATGGGCTTGATCTGCGCGTAGGCTTCCTGTTGGAAACCATGTTTAACCAATTGTTGGATCATTCTTCCTCCAAACCAGGTCCAGTCTCCACCATTTTGGTAACCATAGGGATACATGCCTTTGTTCTTGAAGAAGCCGGCCGGATAGGTCGGGTATATAGTTAGACCAATGGTGGCAGCACCGGCATCCTTTACATTTTTGATCATCTTGTCCAAAGACGTTTTGATCTGCTCTTTGCTGAGCAGGTTCGCCTCAATGGCAATCGCAGTTCCGCCGTGGTAGTAGATTTGGTTTTCATCAAAATCTTTCGGAAACGGCGAACCTTTGATATAGATATGTGGAATGAATTTTTGATTTTTATCATCCCAGAGATGTTTCATCGTATTGCTTGCGATCATCTCCCGAACCTTGCCCCATTTTTCCTTTTTCTCAGGGAAAAGGTCAATGTAATTGTCCAGTGCGATTAAAAACATGGCATTATCGTAAATGTCCAGTGCAATATGGGAACTTTCATCTAAATGCACACCCCAGTCATGCTCGGGTTGTACATCACCCCAATCGACCGTTGTGGCACCCCACAGTAGACCGTAGGTGCTATTATAGCGCTTATCCATGAGAAATTGCAATGCTTGCTCCATGCGATCTTTTACACTTGTTGCCCCTATTTTTTGTTCCAGAAAAACGGTATCCTTGGTTGCGACGACGTATTTATGTACTGCTTGGATCAGGGATGTTTCCTGATCGGTTTCAACCGTATTTTTATGCCCGGCATATTCTGGTGCCAGGGTATTCGTGATTGTATAATAATCGGAAACGCCATTCTTCAGGCTGGATTTTTTGACAAAACCATCAGCGATATTGCCATCGGTACCCTGCAATTTAAAAAATATGCCCAATTGATCTTTGATCTGATCATGGGGATGTACTTTGGAGGCCAAGGTGATAAAGGTATTATAATCCCTGATCCACACTTCACTATAGCCGTCTCCGGCATTGAATCCAGCTTTGATCACATTGGTCGCCATATCTTTAACGACCTGAAAGCTACTATCCTGGGGAGCGCTTTGCTGTGTGTTGCTGCTGGTAGATTTTTTTCCTCCGCTATTGCAGGATAAGATTAACAATGATGTAGATAGCGCGAAATATAAATTTCTCATGATGCTGTTTTTTATCGTTAGTATACTTAAATTAACATTTAGCGTCTTTGACAAAAGACTGTATGACCTTCGCTTGACTAGCGCCCAGATTACGGAGTGAATAAGATTTCGCAGCCGCGGGAACAGCAAATGTCTCTGCATAATGGAAGATTTTTTTCATTCCATTGGCAGTCGTCAGTTCTACGGCTTCCCCCTCAACGAGCATCATAATATGGCATTGACTCTTTGTTTCAATGCGCACTTCTTCTTCAAATTCGTATCTGAAGACATCATAGAAATGATCTTCATGTGTCGGTAAATGTACCTTTATCGACTGCGTATCCAGTACTTCGATCTGGGGTTGTGACAAGAGCGTATTTTTAACAACATCACCTTTCCGGTTAAAGTTGAGATTGGAGAAAGCTCTATCGATATTCAATGGGCGCGGCTTCCCATCTAAATCTGGACGTACCCAGTCGTACATCTTAAAGGTATAGTTGTATGGGGTGGCACTGATTTCCAGCACAAGGTTATTGGTACCGGAAGAGTGCACAGTACCATGCGGAATCAGATACAGTTGGTGTTTTTGAGATTCAAACTTTTGGACGTACCTGTCAATTGCAATGGGCTCACCCGTATGGAAACTATCTTCAAGTACAGTTCGGAACTGGTCGGCATCAATATCCTCCTGGAATCCCAAATAGACCTGAGCGTCTCCTTTTCTGTCAACGATGTAATAGGATTCATCCTGTGTGAAATTTTCTCCAAACTCCGTTTTGGCATAACTTGGGCTAGGGTGGCACTGAATCGAAAGATTGCCGCCATCAAAGGTGTCAAGAAAGTTGAACCGGATTGGGAATTCAACGTCAAAACGTCGCTCTGCAGTGCCCAATATATTTGGACTTTCCTGAAACATCAGTTGGTCAAATGAAATTTCGAGCACCTGTCCATTGCTTTCAAGTAATATACCATTTTCGGGGACGATCATCTCAAAAGACCAAGCATAGTTTTTTGCCTGTTGATCGATGCCCGTTAAATGTTCCTTCATCCATTGTCCACCCCAGACTCCAGGTTCAAATGTTGGTCTTACCCGAAAATAGTTTTCGGACATGGCATGTAAGGTTTCTTTTAAGTCGCTTCCTATAATCCAGGGTAGATTTTCCTGAGATTGCTGATCGGCTAGGATCTCCACCCGGGGTAATATCGTCCGCTTGTGTCGGTTAAGAAGTTCCCAGTCGACAAAATAGTAACGTTTGTAAAGTTCTTTCTGATCCGTGTGCTTCGCACAAGCCAAATTCCAGGCCTGCCCGGCACGCATCCGTTGGATAAGCACATTTTTTGGCAGATCGATGTACATTACTTTACTGGTGCTATCCAAAAGTGCTGCTCCCGGACCGTAAAAGATGACATATTCATTGGCAGCTGTATTGTTTAGCATTTCCTCAAAAGCGGCCAGCTTTACGGCATCAAAATATGCGGCCAGTTGGAGGGGCGCTTTTTTTCCAAATAATGGATCATTGCCACCCAGATAGGGGGCGACCTTCTCCTGAATGCTCGATTCAGGTAAGAATGCGGTTTCCATTGAAACAAACCTTACCGTTAATCCGCGTTTAACAAATTCCTGCTGAATCTGTGCCACAGGTACTTCCCAATTTACGCCAACAAATCCATCTATGTAGTGTATATCATGTTCGACAAGGTGATCGACCAACTCATAATATGAGTTTGACAATTTGCCCTGAACTGGAAATGTAGGTAAGATGTCGTATTGAAAAGATGTCGTTTGAGTATTGGAATACATAAGATGTTATTTATTGCGTATTTAAAAATTGACTTGATTGATATAATGTTTTTAAAATGATATTATGCGTTTTGATTGCTGGGATTTTTCTTAGATTTTTCAATCCAATATTTTTCTATATCTTCCAAAGGTTTACCTTTTGTTTCGGGCAGATAGCCCAATACAACGATAAAAGCTATTGCACAGAAGAAAGCGAATAACCAAAAGGTATAATGGGCACCCCAGGATGCAAGCAAAATCGGCGTCAGCTGTCCAACGATAGCATCGGAAATCCACATAACCATAATGCTTATCCCCATTGCGCGCGCTCGTATGGCATTGGGAAATATTTCGGCTGCTACTACAAATTTCAATGGACCGATAGAAAAAGCAAAGAAAAACAAGAATAAGAGGATGGAAACAATCAATGCAACATTGTTTGTCTGTTCCAGACTGAAAAGATAGCCTGTCGCAATCAAACTGATGGTCGCACCCAATGTACCTAAAATATATAAAGGTCTTCTTCCCCAATTATCTACCTTCCAGATAGCAAAGCAGGTAAATAAGACATTCGCAGCGCCGAAAAACAATTGCGCGTGATAGGAATTAGCTAAGGAAATACCCGATTCAAGGAGGATACTGGGACCGTAATACACAATCGCATTGATCCCGCTTAGCTGGGAAAACAAGGGTAGAAATAAGCCCAGGAGAAAAGCTCTACGGTAAATAGGAGAAAATAACTCGCGGATATTTCCTTTGGCCGGACTAGGCGAATCATGTAGATCTGTCAGACCAAGTTTGGCGCTAATGACCGCGACCTCTTCGTTGCGTCCATTTTTTGCAAGCCAACGGGGACTTTCGGGAATAAAATAAACGCCGAAACAGAGTAGGATAGCAGGGACCACGCCAACTAGAAACATCCCGCGCCAAAGTTCTGTCTGCGGCAAGGATTGCAATTGTAGAATAAAATAATTACTAATATAAGCGATCAGGATACCAAAGGTGATCGCCAGTTGATAACAGGTAACCGATCTGCCTCTGAATTTGCTGGGTGATATTTCGGCAAGATAAAGTGGCACAACGATAGAAGCAATGCCCACGCCTAGTCCTCCGATCCCCCTGCTCAGAATTAGCAAAATATAGTTGGGACTCAATCCGCAACCGATCGCAGATAATAAGAAAAGTAAGGACGCGACAATGAAGGCCTGTTTACGACCGTATTTGTCTGTAAAAGATCCTGTAAAAAATACACCTATAATGCAACCGATCAGTGCTGAACTAACAAAAACACCTTCCTGTGCTGGTGACAGTCCGAAAAACTGCTTCACCAGCGGCAAAGCCCCGGCTATAACGGCCATATCAAACCCGAAAAGTAGCCCCCCCAGTGAAACGATGCATAAAATAATGATAAAATTCTTAGACATATCTGATTTATAAGTTTTATATGTATATACATACAAACATATGTCTATTTTTTTAATTATGCAAAAAATCTTATTTTAGCCTAAGCAATATTATGTAATGAATTTAAAAATAGATCACAAAAGTCCAGTTCCACTGCATATACAGGCAGAAAATCTATTGCGGGAGTTGATAAAACAACCGGAATATATCGAAGGAAAGCTATTGCCCAATGAGATCGAACTGGCTAAGCGATTGGCTATTTCCCGCTCCACTTTGCGCCTGGCGATTAATAAGCTGGTATATGAAGAGCTATTGACCAGAAAGAAAGGTATCGGCACGAAGGTTGCCAGTTCCAAATTCAGTTCCAAATCCAAAAATTGGCTGAGCTTTTCGCAGGAGATGAAAAATCGCGGGATTGAGGTAAAGAATTTCGAGCTACACGTGAGCTGGGTGGTACCCGATAAGGCCATTACACAATTTTTTGCTGTTGATGAGGATCAAAAGCTGTTGAAATTGGAGCGACTACGCGGCAAGAAGGATGATCCATTCGTCTATTTTATCTCTTATTTCCATCCACGTATCGGTTTGACGGGAGACGAAGATTTTAAACGTCCCTTGTATGAAATATTGGAAGCCGACTATCATGTGGTAGCGGATCTATCACAAGAGGAAATCGATGCCGTTGCAGCAAATAAATTTATCGCAGATAAGCTCGAAATTAATATCGGTGATCCTATTTTGTCACGCAAGCGATTTGTTTTCGATCAGTCTGGAAAGCCAATTGAATATAATCTAGGTTTCTATCGTGCAGAAAGTTTTACCTACACGGTTGAGAGCCGAAGAGATTATTAAAACGTGAAATGATCCAGTAGCGGCTAGTTAGTGGATCATTTCATTGATTGCATTATTGCTGATGAGTAGCCGTTTCCGATGCCCATTGGTTGATCATTGCAATAGCTTTGCTCAATACACCCGCCGATCCCTTGAATTTTCCGGATCCACTTGGGACGTCGTTTTTCCCGTACCATTCATAAAAACCTTTATTCTTGACCACACGATCGATCATTGGCTGTAGTTCATCGTAGGCTTCCTGATAGAAACCATGTTGGATCAGCTGCTGAATCATTCTGCCACCAAACCAGGTCCAGTCACCACCATTCTGATAGTGATAAGGCTCGGCCATCCAACCTTTAAAAAATCCTTCGGGGTAGGTCGGGTAAAGGGTGAGACCAATACTTGGCATACCTGAGAGGCGTACATTTTCGAGCATCTGCTTATTGACAGTTGCTATTTCGCTCCGTTTGAGTAAGCCAGCTTCAATTGCAACTGCCGTTCCGCCATGATAATGAATCTTGTTTTCATCGAAACCTGTAGGAAGGGGAGATGACTTTGGATAGATATGGGGAATAAATTTTTGCCTTTTTTTATCCCAGAGATAGCGTCGACTGTTTGTTTCAAGCGCTTTTTTAAAGGCCTTCCAGTCAGCGGTCTTCGCCGCATTAGGTTGTATTTCGATCAACAGCTGTAGGGCAATGATTAGCATGGCATTGTCGTATACATCAATGGCCTCATTTGAAAGCTCGTTCCAATCGCAACCAAAATCGTCATGCGGCTGTACATCTCCCCAATCTGCAGTCATGGCCCCCCATAGCAGCTTATACTTTGTATTGTACCGCTCTCGTTTGAGATAGTCCAGCATAAGCTGCACCCTTTCTTTGACGGAAAGTCCACCGATGGATTCGTCAAGAATACTGTAATCCTTGGTTTTCTGTATGTATTTGCCCAGTAACTGAATCAAAGAGCTCTCCTGGTCAGTCTCGACCGTATTTTTAAACCCGACATGATCGGGTGCATTTTTAGAATAATAGGGAGTATCGTCATGCCAGGTAAAATCTTTCTTGAGCACATAGCCGTCTACCATCTCGCCGTTAGGCTGTTGCATTTGGAAAAACAGGAGAATCGCACCGCGGACATCGGCAGCAGATCTTTCTTCCAATGCAGTTTCAATAAAAGTATTGAGATCCCGCGCCCAGATCTGCGAATAACCACTCCCGGCATTAAAACCTTCTTTGATGACCTGTCGGGCCAAACTGTCTACATAGGTTAACTTTTGATCAGCTAAAATGGTTTGTGCCAGCTTAAGTGCTGTCCCTTTTGATGCTGCTTTTTGCTGAGCGGACAGGCTGCTTCCGAATAAAATAAATGTAAGACTTAAAAATGTCAGTTTTCTTTTCATGAGAACTAGTGTTAGTGGTTGAATTATTGAAGCATTTCAGTAGCCTTTACGTATGATTTGTTAAATTAAGAGTGATGATCGCTGATTTTAAATTGGCCTTGATGAATGAAAGCTTCTTGGTTATTCTTATTTATGTATGTACAAACAAAAATATAAAAATAACCATCTTTTTAAGCTTTTAATAGGATTTAATTGAGATGGTATTTAAATTTTTACAATCTGATGGTGATTTTAGCCCTGTCTGTTACCCACTTTTTTTAATAAATTATACTAGCATGTTTATACATAGTTTATTTTTCGTAAGTTTGTTTTTGAACCTAATTGACAACAATGGCAAAGCGACTCATATTTTATTTTTTTTGCATACTCTCCAGTGTAAACTGTGTGCAGGGACAAAGGAAGATTGATTTAACCACACTGGTAAAACCGAATATTGGATCTGTTCATAGCCGGTATTTTTTTTACACACCGGCAGCGGTTCCCTTTGGAATGGCCAAATTGGCACCAAGTACTAATGGAAGTTATGGCAATAAGTCTGGTTGGGAGGCGGTGGGCTATGATGATAGACACAGCTCGATCGAAGGCTTTGCGAATTTTCACGAATTTCAGGTCGGCGGGATTACCTTTGCGCCTTCGGTAGGAACGCTCAAAACGGTTCCGGGTAAATTGGATCAGCCACAAAGTGGTTACCGGTCGTCATTTGATAAGAAGGATGAATTTGCCACCTCAGGTTATTACAGCGTGAAATTGAAGGACTATGCGGTCCTGGCGGAACTGACTGCAACCAAAAGAGTAGGCTTCCATCGTTATACCTTCCCAAAAACAGATGCCGCTAATATTATATTTGATATTGGACATGTCATGGGAGAAAGTGGTCCAGTGGTGGATGCCGAGGTCAATTATGATAAGCAGTCTGTATGGGGATATGTAGTCACTAACCCAGTTTATGTGCAGAAATATCAACCGGGAGCCACTGTAAAGATGTATTTCTTTGCACAGCTCAGCAAGTTGCCAAAGTCCTACGGTACATTTAAAGATTCGGTGATTTTTAAAGAAAAGAAAACAATACAAGGAAAAGGGGCCGGAATATTTCTTCGGTTCGCTACACAGGCTGATGAATCCATTACAATCAAGACAGGCTTGTCCTATACTTCTGTAGAAAATGCACAACTTAATTTGCAGCAGGAGGCCAAGGATCTGACCTTTGATCAGGCGAAGGCGGGGGCACTCAAGACTTGGAACAACGAGCTGGGGAGGATATTGGTGGAAGGCGGCAAAGAAGCGGACCGCGTAAAATTTTATACAGGACTATATCACGCTCTGCTCGGACGGGGACTTGCCAGTGACATTAATGGAGCCTATCCCAAAAATGATGGTTCAGTTGGCCAGATCGCTTTAAATACACAAGGAAAACCGATACATCAGCACTATAATACAGATGCGATCTGGGGGGCATTTTGGAACCTGACACAACTATGGTCGATTGCCTATCCTGATTATTACAACGATTGGGTACAGAGCCAACTCTTGGTATACCGTGATGCAGGATGGCTTGGAGACGGAATTGCCAATAGTAAATATGTCTCCGGTGTGGGTACTAACTTCACAGGACTGGCGATTGCTGCGGCCTATAATGTCGGTATCCGGAATTACGACACGAATTTTGCCTATGAAGCTGTGCGAAAAAATGAACTTGAATCGCGTGGACGAATTCCGGGGGCAGGCAAGCTCGATGTAGGGGTATTTGTCGATAAGGGGTATTCACCTTATATCGAGGATAATACCGGTAGTCCCGAATTATTGACCACCGGATCGCCATTTGGTGCCTCCCATACGTTGGAATATGCATTTTCGGCCGCAGCTGCAGCGCAATATGCAAAATCACTCGGCCGTGATGCAGACTACAGAAAACTGTATGAACTTTCAACTGCCTGGAAAGGATTATACGATCCATCGACTAAATTCATGCGACCAAAAGACAGTTTGGGAAAATTTATTCCAAATTTTAATCCTTATCAACCTTGGCGTGGTTTTCAGGAAGGAAATGCCTGGCAGTACACGTTTTATGTGCCACACGTTCCGCAGGAATTGGTCAAGCTCGTCGGAAAGGATCTATTCAATCAACGCTTGGATAGTATATTTACAGTGTCACAAAAGAATGTGTTTGGTGGAGGAACCCATATCGATGCCTTCGCAGGGATTGAAAGCTTATATAACCATGGCAATCAGCCCAACTTACATATCTCCTGGTTATTTTACTTTTCAGGAAGACCCGACCTCAGTCAAAAATGGGTACGGGCTATTTCAAATGAATTTTACGGTAATGATCCTGTACACGGTTATGGCTATGGGCAGGATGAAGACCAGGGCCAACTGGGAGCTTGGTACGTTCTGTCAGGTATCGGTTTATTCGATGTGAGCGCCTTAACAGCTGAAAATCCCGCCTTTCAGATAGGTGCTCCTCTATTTGATAAAATTACGATACAGCTACCCAAAACTTTACGAAAAAACAAATTTACCATTCAGGTTAAAAAGACGAATCCGGATAGTTTTTATGTTGGTCAGGTTCGATTGAATAACAAGCCTTGGACGGGTTGGCAGCTTCCTTTCGAACATTTGGTGAAAGGTGGGGTAATGACAGTGCATTTGAAAAGCAGTGCCAGTACAAATTAAGGTTTGTTCATGGCGGTACTTGCTAATTAATAACAGTAGTTGGCCACAAAGTAAGAGCTAACCTGTCCAAGACCAGATAATTTAAAAAATTGACTTCAAGGAATATATAAAATAAAACCTTCAGGCTTTCACAAATACCAATAGCTCTGAAAAGCGACTGAAGGTTCCTTCTGGTCAATAAATCGAACACAGCGCCTATTGATCCCTTATTGAAAAATACGAATCAATAAAAAATAAGCATTTAAAAAAATAGGGGTGTCCAACTTTTATGGAACACCCCTTAATGGTAGGTTGGTTTGTTGATTGCCTACGCGATCTCAGCGATGAAATTGCCCTCTTGGTCCAAATCCGCCTTGTGGGCTGCAATTTGTTGAAGATTGATATAGCCAATAACATATTTGAAATCTGCTGCGTAATATCTTTCGGTGATCTCACTAAAATTTAGTTTTTCGATCAGTTGATCGTCCGTGTATCTTAAATAAACCTTGAGCAGATAATCTTGACTATAATTTAAGGTACTCGACTCTAAATGCTTTTTATATTCATAACGATAGCCATAGCGTAATGCCGCAATATCTGACAATACGGCTGAGCCGGTAGGGTGACCGCCCGCGCCTTTGCCATAGAAGAATTGCTCATCCGCAAAAGCAGCTTTGACCAATACGCCGTTATTTTCATTTTCTACATTGTACAACATGCTTTCTTTACCTACTAAACGAGGAAGCACATAAAGTACAACCTTATTGCCATCGATCTCTTTGGCGGTAGGGATCAACTTGATTTTTAAGTTCTTTTCCTTTGCGAAGCGAATATCCTGTTGACCTAATTTGTCAATACCGATATTAAACACGTCATCTGGTTTAACATAGATACCGTATGCATGTGAAGCGACAATACAGACTTTAAATTTAGGATCATATCCGCCCACGTCAAGCGTAGGGTCTGTTTCTGCAAAGCCGAGTTCCTGGGCTTTTTTTAGTGCATCTGCGTATTGTTGGTTTTCATTAAAGACTTTCGAAAGAATGTAATTGGAAGATCCGTTGAATATACCACTGACCGAATGCAAAAGCTCATTGTCATAATATTCCTCCAAGTTACGGATAATAGGAATACTTCCACAGACGGCCCCCTCATAAAGGAGGCTAGTGCCATATTCATGTTGAATATCAACCAGCTCCTCAAGATGACTGGCAATCATTTTTTTATTGGCAGATACCACATTCTTGCCAGATTTCAACGCGCGTACAGTTAGTTTATAAGCTGCTTCGGCATCATCGATCAGTTCGACAACAGTATTGATTTCGGGATCGCCCAAGATCGCTTCGGCATCCGTCGAAAATAGGTCAGCTGGCAGTGTACGTTTTTTGTCCGCATTTTTAATGACAAACTTCTTGATTTCCAGATTCAGATTTTTGGTTTTGATAATGTCGTAGAGACCTTGGCCTACTACTCCAAAGCCAAACATCCCTATCGTTAATTTATTACTCATATCTCTTCTTGTGTGCTCTTATATTATTGTTTACTTCTCTTATACTAATTCGTTGATATACGCCTTCTTATTCGCTAAAAAATTATGGATAATAGCCGTCAGTTTTTTTGTTTCTATCAGAAAGCCATCATGGCCATAGCTTGACTCGATCTCCTGATAGCTGGCATTTGGAATATGCGCTGCGATAAATTTCTGCTCATCTGGTGGAAATAACACATCTGTATTTACACCTAAAACTAATGTAGGGCACTGAATCCCAGCGAGTGCTGATTCCAGCGATTTTCTTCCCCGGGCCAAATTGTGGCTATCCATCGCCTTTGTCAGGTAGAAGTAGCTATAAGCGTTATAGCGTTTTACAAGCTTTTCACCCTGATAATTTTGATAGGAAGCCGCTTTGTATCCATTCACTTTGCTGTCGTCCTCATCTCGTTGTGTATGGTCGTACGTGATATAATTTCGATAGGATAACAGGGCGATCGAGCGGGCTACTTTAAGACCTTTTTTACCCCCATCGGGATGGTTGGCATAGAAGGTCCGGTCTGCCGTAATTGCTAAGCGCTGACTTTCATTAAACGCAATGCCCCAAGCAGAATGTGCCGCATTGGTGCCGACGACAATGAGTTGATTGATGGCGATCGTATTGGACGCTGCCCATTCCAGCGCCTGCTGACCACCCAGGGAACCCCCGATTAGAATTTCAATTTCGTTGATATCCAGATGAGCCGCGAGCAACTGATGCGCATTGACCAGATCTTTTACCGTAAATTCCGGAAAAGATAGGTAATAAGGCTGACCAGTGGCCGGATTGATGGATAGGGGATTGCTACTGCCATAGGCTGATCCAATGACATTGGCACATACGATGTAGTAATCATTCGGATTAAATAGATCGTTTGTGCCAAACAAACCGGGCCACCAGTCCAGCACATTCGCATTTGCCGTTAGGGCATGACAGACCCAGATTACATTACTGCGATCAGCATTAATCTCACCAAATACTTGGTAGCTGATCTGTAAATCGACAAGTTCCTTCCCGTTTTCAAATATAAAGGGGCTGGGATGTTGATAAATATGCCTGCTCATTACACTTAAATTTATGAATCTACCTGATTATTTGATCTTATCGAATGCTTGTTGTAGATCCGCTTTGATATCATCAATATGCTCAATCCCTACAGAAAGGCGCAATAATCCCGGGAATACACCCGCATTTGCCTGATCTGCATCACTTAACTGTTGGTGAGTCGTTGCAGCAGGGTGGATAATCAATGATTTGGTATCACCAACGTTGGCCAGATGGCTGATAAGTTCCAGACTGTCGATAAAAGCATTTGCCTTTTGAGCGGCATCACCTTTCAACTGGAAGGAAAGGACAGCGCCATAACCGTTTTTGAGATATTTTTGCGCATTGGCAAAGCTTGGTGAACTTTTTAATCCTGGATAATTTACTTTCTCTACCTGCGGATGAGCTTCTAGCCATTTGGCGACCTCTAGGGTATTGTCTACATGGCGTTGTACACGTAACGACAGGGTTTCAAGCCCTTGCAGTAATAAGAATGAATTGAATGGCGAAAGCGCCGGACCAAAATCCCGTAGACCTTCAACACGGGCGCGGATAGCAAACTGAATATTACCCAAAGGCCCCTTTTCCCCAAATACTTCTGAGAAGACCAAGCCGTGGTAGCCTTCGGACGGTTCCGAGAATTGTGGATATTTTCCATTGCCCCAATTGTAATTTCCACCATCCACAATGACACCGCCAATACTTGTGCCATGACCGCCGATCCATTTTGTTGCGGATTCAACGACAACATGTGCGCCATATTCCAAGGGTTTGAATAGATAGCCTCCAGCTCCGAAAGTATTGTCGACAATTAAGGGTAAATCATATTTTTTGGCTACAGCCGCAATTTTTTCAAAGTCAGGTATATTGAAACTCGGATTTCCGATAGTTTCTACATAAATCGCTTTGGTCTTATCGTCAATAAGTGCTTCAATTTTATCGGCTTCAGCATCCGTCGCAAAACGGGCTTCAATGCCAAGACGTTTGAATGCAACCTTAAACTGATTGAATGTACCACCGTATAAATTAGAGCCCGCTACGAAATTATCTCCGTTTTCAAGAATATTATTTAATGCGATAAATTGTGCCGCCTGACCCGAAGCAACAGCTAATGCTGCAACCCCGCCTTCCAATGCTGCGATACGTTGCTCAAAAACATCTGTTGTGGGATTCATGATCCGTGTATAGATATTACCAAATTGTTTCAGTGCAAATAGGTTGGCTCCATGTTCGGCATTCTCAAATACAAATGAAGATGTTTGGTATATAGGTACTGCTCTGGATCCCGTGGTAGGATCTGCCACTTGGCCGGCATGAACTTGTAGCGTTTCGAATTTTAGATTTTTGTTGGAAGACATAATATATCAGATTTTAAGGGTTCAAAAAAAATGTTGACAAAGAGATAAAAGAAAGCATACACACCTGTTTAAAAGGTCTGTTAATATCGTAATCCGGGAAAGGGGAAAATGATGCTTAACAAGTTGGAAGGTGCGTATGCTCGCGCATTCGCATAGACATGGCATTGCTATGTATCGCCTCTTTACCTGTTAGCTGGTTTGTCTGAAACAAACCTAAATTGTTGATGGTTTTCTGTAATGTAATAATCATTGTCTTATTTCATTTATATGCTCCAAAACGATATTGCTTTGGACAGGATTTGGCACCTTTTCAACCAAATTGAAGGTTGCCAGTGGGTCATTGAGCCAGTCTCTCGCCACTTCTTTATAAATCAAGACCTGCTGATTAAGGAAGGTGTTGATTAGAAATCTTCATCTGAAGACATTGCAAATATAAACTTCTTTTCTATTAATGCAAAAGAAAAACAATTTTTTAAATCAAACTATTGTGTAAATACATATTCCCAACAGCCTAGGGAAATATAGGCTGGGTTGAAAATCTTGTGGTTATCTGTCTCTCAGATCCGGAGTAGCAGCTTATTTTTTGCTGCGTGCGATATGCTCCGCAATTTGATCCAGATCTGTTAATAAAGGTTTTAACTCGTCTATTCTGACGTAGATGTCGTTGTGCAGGACTTGCGGATTCTTTTTACTGATGGAGATGGAAAGTCCGACCAAGTGTGAATTGATCCGATAGGAGAGTGCCTGAAAATGGTGTATGTGTGACCAGTCGATCCATTTATGTTCAGGCTCTTTCTTCATCTGGTTGATGGCATCTGAAAATAAGGCCATTGCTGTTTGGGCCTTTTTACGCGCTAACCGGATGTCAAAGGAGCTCTGTAGATTGTCGGAGAGACGTTGGTTGATTATCTGGAAGTAATGCTGGTTATAGCTTGCAACCTCCTTTGCCAGGTAGACCAGACCTGAACTTTGACGCACCGGGATAAGGAAGTATCCTGCAATCGCTAGAAAAGCACCTACCAAAGTAAAAACCATACGGCTGCCCAAAATAAGATTGATATTACCTTCAAATAAGTTCAGGGCAATGACCACAGCCAATGTAATAAAAACAACACTGACCATATAATTGGAGCGGTTGAATAAAAAGAATCCGAAAAGCCCGATTGCCGATAAGCTCAGTAGTAAGGGGATACTTTCCAAAAATGTCAGACATAAAATACCGATCAAGATACCCGAAAATGTCCCTACAATTCGCTCGATATTTCGGGTTTTGGTCATTGAGAACGCCGGTCTGGCGACAATTGCAATAGTGAGCAAGATCCAATAGGTATATTTGAAATCCAGGAACAGGATACCGATCAACGCACCCACACCAAAAAGTAAAGCCATACGGAGCGCAAAGCGAAACAATGGATTTTTAAGATGAAGTTTATTTTTGATCTCCCCCAGACTGCCCAACGGTCGGTTGATAAATTGTTGGTATTCTTCGGTACCAATCTTATCCTGAATTTCCTGATTTTGATAAAAAGCAATTTGGATTCGTTGAAGCACCTCAAGAATGGATTCCATGTTGGCAATAATAGAAAGTAGTATGGGGCCTGCTTGACCGGTTTGCTGTAGCTGGATATTTTTCAGCTCAGTCAGGCATTCATTCAGTTTAATTGTATTGTAATACAATTGTTGTGCATAACGAAACCGTTTATGTGGCTGTGAAAAGCTATCAATTTCTAGGGCCAACAACTTTATTGCGCGGCGGATTACAGGGAGGCTGCCCGTGTCCGCAAGATTTTTACGAATGGCGTCATAATCATGGTCAAGGGCGATAATAAGCTCGTGTAGATCAATTAGGCCATAAACCTGACTCAGCCAATAATTACTCTTAGGCCATTGATGGCCGATAATTTTTTTTTCCCGGAATAGCAGTGAACGGATCTGTTCTTGCTGTTCGCTGATCTGACCGTGGATTTTCCCAACGCGACTGTAGGTAATATCCAGCGGGATGCTCGGGTCATAGGATTGGGCACGGATCAGTAAGAATTGAGATAAACCCTGAAAGCCATTTGCCATCGCGTGCTTCAAGGAACGGTAGGGTTTTATATAAGCCTGTAATAGGCTGAACAAATAGTATATCGTTGCTCCAGTTGTGATTTGCAGTCCGACCGCCAAGGGTTGTTTTGGTGCCAGACCGATGATAAAACTCATTAAGATCAAGGTCATGTTGCCGATCGCAGCATACCGCGGGCCGAACAGGCCATACAAGGTAAAGCTGAATCCGGCTAAACCAAGGAGAATAACCAAGGGCCAGTGAAAAGGGAATAAATAAGCGGTAAGAAATGAGGCAACAAAGAATGTCGGAATGCAGAGCAATGCAGAGGATAATTTATCCTTACGGTTACCTGGAGGATCAGTCAAGGTCGTCAATAAAGAGCCTACTCCAATTCCTATGGCGGTGCTTGCCGGAACCCCTAATAAATAGATGGCTAAACTTGGTAAAATACTGATGGATACATTGCGCAAGGCATCACCACTGTGTTCACCTTGGATAAATCGCATGACTTGGTTATAAATACAGTAGAATCTTTTCTTTAATGATACGATGCCCATCAATCAGTTTACTAATTTTCGCTGCAAAAATACGAATATTATGCTTAATATTTTATAGATACATTTTATTTATTTTGAATATGATTGTTTTTATGAATTTTTATTTTGAAACAAGTCATGTTTGAAGCATTGTTTTAAGCGCATGCTTAATTAGCGGCGCCATGGGCTGAGCTTGGAGATGGCGCAGTTTTTTTTGAAAAATTGCAGTAAGCTATCTTATTGTATGGATAAAATTTGGTTTACCGAAGTAATTTGCTGTTCTACCGATTGTTTTTGGTTATCTATCTATTAACACTGGTCAAGGTGTAATGAAAACCCGAGGTTTGTTGTCATCGTTTAGAAAATGCGTGTTGACTCCCTAATTGATGATATAAAGATTTACATGATGAAACCACAGAAAAATAAATTGTTGCTATTGTCCCTAATGATCATGCTCGTTGCTCCTTGGGCAGCAGTTTCTGCACAATCGGTAGGTGGGAAGCTCCATACCGTTGTTGTTGGTCAGGATGACCTCCCCCTTGGCGCCGCCAGTATTTCACTATTGCGTAGTCCTGGCGATATTCCGTTGAAAGGGACGTTGTCGAAAGAAAACGGCGGTATTGAATTTGTGGAAGTTCCTCATGGTATATATGTGATGCAAGTTTCAGCAGTAGGTTACACAACCTACCGCTCTACTGAAATCGCATTAAAGGCGGGGGCGATCATGTCGTTGGATACCATTCGCCTGCAAGCGGAAACACGAGTTTTGGGTGAGGCTCAGGTCGTTGGCAAGAAACCCCTAATTGAAAGTCAAATTGACAAGATTGTCCTCAATGTAGAGAATAGTGTACTGGCAACCGGAAACAACGCGTTGGAACTTCTACAAAAGGTGCCCGGTGTGACTTTGGACAATAAAAAAATCAACCTGCGCGGTAAAAGTAATGTGATTATTATGATCGATGGAAAGCCTACTTATCTCTCTGCGGATGAAGTTTCCAGACTGTTGGAAAATACGGCGTCCAATTCAATCGCTTCGATTGAAGTCCTTACCAATCCGCCGGCGAAATATGACGCCGCTGGAAACGCTGGTATTATCAATATCAAAACCAAAAAAAATACACAATTCGGCAGTAACGTTAGCTTGAACTTCAATCTGGGACAGGGAAAATATACAAAAGGTGATGGTGGTTTTTTACTCAACCATCGCAATAATTGGGTAAATCTGTTTGCTTCCTATAATTACCAGAATAGTTTGGGCTTTAATGATTTAACGATCGATCGTTCTGTCAGGGATTCAACCGGGACAACCTATTTCAATTCGGATTCTTATTCGAAATTTCGTTATCGCGGACATAATTTTAAATTCGCTGCGGATTTTAACCTTAGCAAACAAGATGTGCTTGGCTTTGTCGTCAATGGTAACGTGAGCAATGGTAATTCTACACGGCAGGGAGATAATTTAATTGCTTCGGAAAAAGGTAAATTGGACTCTGTGGTACAGGGAAGCAACTTTTCGGAATTTACCTATCACTATCTGGCTTACAACCTCAATTACAAAAAGACATTCGATACATTGGGAACTGAACTGACAGCGAATGCAGATTATTCCTATTCTAAAAATAACGATAATAGCACCGTGAAAAACCGTTTCTTAGATTCAAATTGGACGGAATTTAAAATGCCGAAGGTTTTTCGAAATGACATGTTGTCCAATTCCAAAATTTTAGTTTTCAAAACAGATTTTGTCCACCCCTTTGACAAAACAACAAAACTCGAAGCAGGGTTGAAATACAGTCGCGTGAAAACAGATAACAACCTGATCTATGAGGATCAAAACTTGGCGGGAGAGTTTGTGCTAAATACAAAACAAAGCAATCAGTTCCTGTATAACGAAAACATCGCAGCGGCATATTTTACGCTGAATAAGTCCTTTGGAAAGTTTTCTGTACAAGCCGGACTCCGTGTTGAAAATACCAGTTCATTGGGCAATTCAGTAACCTTAGGACAGCAGACAAAACGCAATTATACGGATTTCTTTCCAACGGTATTTATACAACAACAGATCAATGATAATCATAAACTTGGTCTAAGCTATAGCCGAAGGATAGACCGCCCGGATTATGGTGCGTTGAATCCTTTTATCTACTACCTGGATCAATATACCTATCAATACGGTAATCCTTATTTAAATCCACAATATACCAACTCCTATGAGCTGAATTATACCTTTAAGGAACGTTATTTGTTGAGCCTTGGCTATAAGAGAACCAATGATGCAATCACGCAGGTCATAGAGAGCAATTCGGAAACCAAGGCCATCGCACAGACGGATCGGAACCTGACCTATTTCGATTATTATCATATGAACATCAATGTACCGGTTAAAGTGCTTAAAGGATGGACTACTTCCAACAACTTGACCGCGTTTTATAGCAAATATAATTTTGACGAGCGCTCAGGCGCTCAGCGTCAGCTGGAAAAGTTATCTTTTCAGGTGAGCTCCAATCATGATATCCGTATCGGTGAGACAACCAATGTGGAACTGACAGCCAATTATTTCTCTCCGGCTGTCTATGGTGTCTTTAGTTTTCAATCTTATTATGGGATCGATCTCGGAGCAGGGAAAAATTTTCTTGATAAAAAGCTGAATGTGAAGCTGGCCCTGAATGATATCTTGAATACCAGAGGACAACGGAGATTATCAAGTTCGCAGGAGAATGGCTATTATCGCATTCGCAACGGATATGATAGTAGAGTTATCCGGCTTTCGCTTTCTTACCGTTTTGGAAACGTCAATATCAAATCGGTTGATAAGAG
The DNA here is from genome assembly GCF_047784615.1 of Sphingobacterium sp. NGMCC 1.201703. Classification (NCBI taxonomy): domain Bacteria; kingdom Pseudomonadati; phylum Bacteroidota; class Sphingobacteriia; order Sphingobacteriales; family Sphingobacteriaceae; genus Sphingobacterium; species Sphingobacterium sp. NGMCC 1.201703. Next base: position 1,061,344 of record NZ_JBLOHD010000001.1, read on the forward strand.
AGCGGGGAATAACGATGAGGATAATCGCTTAAAGAAATAACTGTTTCATAAAAGGGGGAGGCGTTTAAATCAACTGCCCTTGTATAAAAAGAAGAAGAGCATTCCTGCAGGAATGCTCTTCTTCTTTTTATATATAAGCGAAATTAGCTTAAGAATAAGATCTCTCTCAATTTTGGAAGAGGCCATTTTTTATCGTCAACGATTTTTTCCAATTTGTTGACATGGTAACGGATCACATCAAAATATGGTTTTACTAGTTCATCATAAGCGATTGAACGTTCACGTACATCCTCGATTTGGTTTGCTTTTTTACGTTCTTGGCGCATGGCTTCAGCTTGTTCCAAGATTGTGTTTACATGTGTGGAGATACGTTCTACGAAATTCAATTGTGAGCTAAATGCTGCTTGAGCCAGACCTAAGTCTTTCAGGCCTTTCACATTTTCGATCAATTCGTTTTGGTAGGTGAAACATGCAGGAGCAATCTGATTATTAACCATCTCTTCGATCACACGAGCCTCGATTTGAAGTTTTTTGTAGAAGTTCTCCAACAAGATTTCATGACGAGCTTCGGATTCGCGTTTTGTATAGATACCTAAGGATTCAAATAAAGCCAAAGACTCTTCTTTTACATAGACATCTAGAGCCTTAGGAGTTGATTTAATGTTGGAAAGACCGCGTGCTTCCGCTTCTTTTTCCCACTCTTCGCTGTATCCATTTCCTTCAAAACGGATTGCTTTTGAATCTTTTATATATTTACGGACAACATTTAAGATCGCAAGATCTTTTTTCGTGCCTTTTTTGATTTGCTTGTCTACCTCTGCTTTGAATTCGATCAATTGTGCAGCAACGATGGCATTTAATATCGTCATTGGTAGGGCAGAGTTTGCTGAAGAACCCACGGCGCGGAACTCAAACTTATTACCAGTGAATGCGAAAGGTGAAGTACGGTTACGGTCCGTGTTATCCAATTTCAATTCTGGAACTTTAGGGATACCGTGCCACAAGTTTGCTTCAGCTTTAACTTTCTTGGCTACACGAGCTGATTCTACTTCTTCCAATAATTCGTCTAATTGAGAACCTAAGAAGATCGAGATAATTGCCGGTGGCGCTTCGTTAGCACCTAAACGGTGGTCGTTGCTTGCGCTTGCAATAGATGCACGCATTAAATCAGCATTTTCAAAAACCGCTTTGATGGTATTGACAAAGAATGTCAAGAACATCAGGTTATTTTTAGGCGTTTTGCCTGGAGACAATAGGTTGACACCAGTATTGGTAATCAAAGACCAGTTGTTGTGTTTTCCAGAACCGTTTACACCAGAATATGGTTTTTCATGTAATAATACTTTGAAGTTGTGTCTCAAAGCAACTTGCTCCATGACGTTCATCAACAATTGATTGTGGTCAATTGCCAAGTTGATCTCTTCGTACATTGGTGCACACTCAAACTGCGATGGTGCCACCTCATTGTGACGCGTTTTTAATGGAATACCTAATTTCAACGCTTCATTTTCCAGATCAACCATGTATGCTAATACACGCTCTGGAATCGCACCGAAATAATGGTCTTCCAATTGTTGGCCTTTGGCTGACATGTGACCGAATAAAGTACGTCCAGTCAATTGAAGGTCAGGGCGGGCATTGTATAAAGAAAGGTCAACTAGAAAATACTCTTGCTCGATACCAAGAGAAGCGTTTACTTTCGTGATAGATTTGTCAAAATATTGTGCCACTTCGGTTGCAGCTTTATCAACGGCATTGATTGCTTTTAATAGAGGTGCTTTATAATCTAATGATTCACCCGTATAGGAAACAAATACTGTAGGGATACAGAGTGTTTTGCCGGCACCGGTTTCGTAGATAAATGCTGGTGACGAAGGATCCCAGGCAGTATAGCCACGCGCTTCGAAAGTGTTACGGATACCGCCATTTGGGAAGGATGAAGCATCTGGTTCTTGTTGAACCAAAGCGTCAGCAGTGAATTTTTCGATTGCTTCACCATTTTCATCCGGCTCGAAAAATGCATCGTGTTTTTCAGCTGTCGAACCAGTCAAAGGTTGAAACCAATGTGTATAGTGGGAAACGCCATGATTAAGTGCCCAAGTTTTCATTGCCTGAGAAATGTGCTCAGCTAGATCTCTTGAAATAATCTGTCCCTCTTCAATGGATGCAACTAACTCCTTGTATGAGTTTTTAGGAAGGTAGTCTTTCATTTTGTTTACGGAAAAAACGTTCTTTCCGTAGATGTCAGTTGCTTTTTTAGTTTCAACTTTTTCAAATTGTGCAATCTGGCGTGAGCCCGCTGCCTCTACTGCTTTGAATCTTAGGTTCGACATTTGTATTTTATAATTAAATTACAGTTTTGTTGATTTTGTTTTTCAAAAATATTGTGTTTTTACGGAAAACTGAAATTTTTTTTGATTTTTTTTGAAAAATATGTATTTGACAATGGTTTTTGGTTAAAAAAAATGGGTCGATTTTTATAAATCGACCCATTTTGAGTATTTTTAGTTGTAATCCAATCCCCAGTCTATTCCTTTTAAGGTGGCTGGCACTCCTTTCTTCAGCCAATTTGCTGCAGGAGCTCCTTTTAGATAGTGATCGAAGAACTGCTGTTCGCGTATCTGTATATCTTTTCTGTTTTGTCGTTGAATCAAATTATGTTCATCGCCATTATAGTTCAACATCCAGACCGGTTTGTTTAACCGGCGTAAAGCAGTAAACATTTCGATACCTTGGTACCATGGCACAGCACCATCATTATCATTGGCCATAATAACAACAGGTGTATTTACCTTGTTCATATGAAACAGGGGTGAATTCTCGATATAGAGTTCGGGCGCCTCCCATAGGGTTTTTCCGATACGGCTTTGTGTATGCTCGTACTGGAATTGACGTGACATACCCGACTGCCAACGTATTCCTCCATAAGCGGAAGTCATATTGACTACTGGTGCTCCGGTCCATGCTGCAGCATACATATTGGTGCGTGTGATCAGGTGAGCTACTTGATAGCCGCCCCAGCTTTGTCCCTGGATACCCATTTTGGTGCTGTCTACCCAGGAATTTTGTGCTAAATAACGCATGCCCGAATTGATATATTCCTCTGCAGATTTTCCAGGATGCCCAGTTTCGTAACTTATATTTGGCGCAAAGACCAAATACTCGTTGCTCACGAAATAAGGGATATTGAGCCGCGAAGGAGTAGGAGCAGGCGGCTGATAGGTATATAGGCCATCCGACAGCTTTTCATAGAAATAAGCAATGATCGGGTATTTTTTTGCAGGGTCAAAATTTTCGGGTTTATAAAGAATGCCTTCCGCCTGATGGCCTGCAGGTGTGGTCCAATGCACAAGCTCGGCAGTACCCCAGTTATAGTTTGCTTGTTGTTTGTTAATATCGGACAGTTGCAGTTCATCTTTGAACTTTATACTATTGATATAAACGTTGGGCGAATTGCTATAGTCTTCCTTACTATAAAGGATCGTTTGTTGATCCGCAGAAGCATTTATATTTCTAAATGTTTTTGGTTCAACAAAAAGGCTTTTAGGATCATTGTGCTGCCCTTTGAATTGGTAAAAACCAGACTCTTTGGTTTTATTGTCAAATGAGGTCAAGAAGCCTCCTTTTTTGTAGTCCAGCGTCAATGGCTGATCACGGTCTTCATCACGTCTTAAAGGGAGATAACGGAATGTCGTTTGGGAAGCAGCGCCGTAACCGTTGGTGAGAATGGATTTATTGGATCCATCCAGATTAAAATACCAGATATCATAACGAGAGTTGAGATATACACCTTTGTAATCAGGACTCCAGGCCGCCATTCCGTAGGCTTGAGCGGAAGTAGGCATATCATTTTCCTCATCGGCGAAGGATGCAGGAATACCTTCATTTAAGACCACTTTTCTTTTGGAACTGACCTGGTAGGAATTCCATGTCCCTTTTTCTTCGTCGAAATAAACGACATATTTTGCATCCGGACTAAGCGCTACATTTCCCGAGAAGTTGGAAAGAACTAATTCCCGTTGACCAGTTCTTGTCGAGACCAGGTAGATATCTTCCTTTGTGCCACCTTTCCATTGGCTTTCAATCCTTTTGCCAAAATCTGTACGGGCCAATATATATTCTGCATTTCCATCAGGTGTCAGGGCTGTAGAATTAAAAGTTTCATCTGTCAACGGAATAACGTTACGATTATTTTTGGGATAGGTAACTGCCAGGAAATTTTTGGAAAGGTCTTTGTTCAGGTTGACCAATTGCATAGGCTGCAAGTAGTCGTCCTGCCAGCCCCAGACATCCACTTTGGCATGTTCAAAATCAACTAATGTCGTGTCTTTGACACGGGGGATAGGTGCGATACCAAAGAAAAGCTTTTCACCATTTTTGCTGAACCGGATATTTCCATCTCCGCTGACAGCCCAGTTTTTGGGAATGCCCATGCTATTTTTCGTCGCTAGGTACTGCGCAGTATCGATGCCATTGGTATAATAATAGAGGTTATAGTTTTTAACCAGTGCCTTTTCCTTGGATAGATCACCTAAGTAAGCTAGTTGATTGCCCGTTTCATCAAAACTGAAATTTTTATATTCGCCTTTGCCTGTTGATATTTTTTTTAGGTTTTTGGTGGCTATATCATATAAATAGACTCCAGATTCCTTAGAAAGGCTGTCTTTTGCGTCGGTTTTCTTTGAAAAGACCAGTTTTGTTCCATTTTTGTTCCATTCATATTGATCTACTAAGGAAAATTGGACCGAATCTCCAGAATTGAGGTTATATAACGCGAGTGTAGCAATAGCTTTCTTCTTTTTGTCGCCGCTATTTCTCTTATTTTGTGTAGAGTCTGCTGGATTTTTGGATGGCTCTGTTTTTTCGTCTGATTGTTTATCAAAGAGGAAGGAAACAAAATTGTTGTTTTGTTCTGAAACTTTATAGGATTTCACCTGTCCAAATTTGACAAGCGAAGAGCTGGTTAAATTATAGATTGCAAGAGAATCTTTCGGCAAATCCTCTGTTTTTTTCTTTTTAATTCTTGCCTCACGTGTTACGGCAAATGGCGCTTTGATTAAGCTGATCAAATGATTTTCTGTATCGGTCAGTTTTCCATTATAGCCCCGCGGGATCTGGATCAATTCTTTGTTTTCTTTCGTTTTCAGGAACAGTTGACTATCGCCTTCTTGTGGAGCCACCTGAAAGAGTACAAATTTACCGGATTTACTGATATAGGGAGATGATATGCTTTGCCAGCTATCATATACCGTATGGTCCACTGGTTTCTTTTGTGCGTGTACCGCTAAGCTCGCAAGAAAACAGAATGGAATACAGATATTTTTCTTATTCATGTTTAAATTCTTTTTGCTGCAATTTATCCATAAAAAATAAAAAAACGTTGATTTTTTGGTATATTCATTGTTACGTAAATATAAAAAACTGATTATGAAATCATCATCTATTATCGTTTCTGTTATCGTGGGCGTCGTGGTGTTGCTTACTGCATGGATCTTGGGCAGTGCATATCGATATAAATTTAAATCTACGCAGACAATTACCGTCAATGGCAATGCAAAGAAAGATTTTGAATCTGATTTAGTCAAATGGAACGCAACATTTAGTAGGAAGAACTTTGAATTAAGCGCAGCTTCGGCACAATTGGCAACAGACCGTGATCTGGTACGGGACTTTTTAGTTCAGCAGGGCGTTAAAGTCGCTGAAATTCGTTTCGAGGCCGTGAATATTGCCAAAGACTTTGAATACCATACTGATGGAAAAGGAAACGGTTATAATACATTTTCAGGCTACACCCTGTCCCAAACAGTAAGTGTGGAATCCAAGGATCTCAACAAAGTGGACAATGCTTCCAGAGAAATATCAACGTTGATTTCGAAGGGAATAGAATTGAGCTCAAGTACGCCAAATTATTATTACTCAAAACTGGAAGACCTTAAATTAGAATTGATTTCCCAGGCTTCTAAAAATGCACACCAACGTGCAGATAATATTGCCAAGGAATCGAATGCTGGATTAGGTGATTTGGTAAAAGCTGATTTGGGTATTTTTCAGATAACGGGGCAAAACGATAATGAAGAATACTCGTCGGGGGGAGCATTTAATACAACTTCACGTAAGAAAACAGCGAATATTACAGTCAAAGCGAGCTTTTTGAGTAATTAATGGAAAATTATTCGGCTGTCTTTCAGTGTGCTATTGATTTTGAGCGGAAATTTGTTGGAAAAGTTTTCTCTTTTTCAATAAAAAGCCTACTTTTGCATCATCCCAAACGGATATGCCCGGATGGCGGAATTGGTAGACGCGCTGGTCTCAAACACCAGTGGGAAACCGTGCCGGTTCGACTCCGGCTCCGGGTACAAAATCCCTCTTTACGCAAGTAGAGAGGGATTTTTTTTGAATACAGTTTCAAATACTATTAGCTATTTTATGTGTTCGGTACATCTTGCTAAGTACCCACTTCAAGTTTATATCCTTTACCTCGTATCACAACGATATTGATCTTCGGATCAGCTTCTAATTTTTTTCTAAGTTTGGATATAAACATATCCAGACTGCGCCCGACAATAACACCTTCATCTTCCCAAAGTTCTTTCTGCAGCCGGCTTCTTGTTATCATTTCATTGGGCGTGGAAGCAAAAATTAGCATTAGACGAGATTCAGTTGCTGTTAGATCTATAGTTGTTCCATTGATTGTCAATTTTCTTTCCGTAACATCAAATTCTGTAGTGCCTAATGTAAATAGTGCCATAAGCTGGGGTATAGGGAGGTTTTTTCTTGATTTTACAGATCTCATAAAAATAAATCCTACAACGGCTAAAATGGGTAGACTGCCAAACAAATATTTATTCTTTATCGTATCTATTCCTATTGGTTTGAATTTAATGTTGACTATATAACAAGCGCGAGGCTGCGTTCTTCCCTGACAGGCAATAATATCATCTTTTTTGTTTTTGGATATGGCAAATCCATAGACTACATTGGAACGGCTACAGTTGAGCACATCGACAATGTAGTCAACGGCCAAAGGGTCTTTTGCGAGCAAACTTCGGACAGTATTTACAAGGGCCTCCGGTTGAAAGTCCAGCTCATGCTCAAACTTAATCTGATATTCATTCTTCGCAACCTTTTCTATGGGGAGTACTCTTGAAGTACTGTCTCCAGATTGCAAAAGCAATTGGTGTCCGATGCTGCGAAGTAAAACTTCTCTTTTAGCGAAGTCAAAATCTTCGGTGTCAGTGCTGCTAAATGAAACGAAGATTATTCCAGTAAATAAAAGTAGCAAAGATCCATAGATATACCTGCTGCTTATTTTGGATGTTTTTTTTCGATCTAACATGCTATTTACGATTTATTTACAAAGTTTACATTTTTATTTACAATCCAAATTCCTGTACTGAAAAATACCAAAGTAATTTCGCTCTATCAACACCGATACGAAATGAAAATAAAAAAAACTGCCTTATATTTTGCGCTGGTCTTGTTAATAGTAATCTCTTATTTACACCCATCAGTCCAACAAAAAAAGCGCATTAGGTTTGTCGATGGTCAGTCCGCACCTGACAAAATCCAATTGTTTTCGAAAGCGCCTACCTAGCTTCGCATTAGCATAATAAAGGTTGAGAAAATAAATTATAAAAATACAGGAGCAGATAACTTTATGGATGTCTGTCCCTTGGTCATAAATACAAAAATCATGAAATACCTTTTATATACATTATCCATTTTATTTGTCGAGTATAGCTGCAATGCGCAGGACAAAAATACAGTAGCACAAGTAAGTAACCTTCCAGCTAAAACTAATAACACTTCCTCTCAGTATGGACCAAACAGTATCGTACGTACAATCAAACAAGATCGAAAAGGGAATATTTGGTTGGCCTCATGGGAGGGTGTTTTTCGGTATAATGGAAAATCGTTTACCAATGTAACCAATAAAGTGAGCTCAGCACGTTTTTTTTCTGTGCTAGAAGATAAAAAGGGGAACTTTTGGTTTGCTTCTATCGGTTCGGGTGTTTATTATTACGACGGGAAATCCTTTCGGAATTTTACAAGTAAGGACGGTCTTGCCAGTGACCGGGTAACAACTATTTATGAAGACAGGTTTGGTTATATTTGGTTTGGCACAGACAATGGCGTCAGTCGCTACAATGGGAATTCTTTTCAAAACTTTAAGATGAATAAAGGAACTGTTCTCAATACAGCTGATTCGGTACACGTATCAATTTATAAACAACAGCTACCAGAAAATCATACCATGCATAATGATGTGGATGCTATTGTCGAAGATCAGAGCGGAAAACTTTGGTTTGGTACCAGAGCGTATGCCTATGTATATGATGGGAAGAAATTTAAGGTTATAACTAATAACGAAGGCAAGCCTTTTGCAAATGTTAGATCAATAATCAAAGATAAAAAAGGAAATATTTGGCTTGGAGGGTATGATGGACTTTGGTGCTATGACGGTCACACATTTAGCAATTTTAGCAAGACCTTTGTCGGATATATTTATGAAGATAAAGAAGGTAATATCTTAACGAGTTCGGAAAGTGCGTTTAAGAAAAGTTGGATCCTCTCCCGATATAGCAAGGAGTCCTTGTCCAATAAGAAGCCTACCATAACCGAAATCGCAAATAAAGCAATGATATTCGGGATTTTAGAAGATGATAAACGCAATATTTGGTTTGGTTCGCTAGATGGTGTGTATGTTTACGGTGGAAGAACAATCACAAACTTTAAAGCCGAATAGAGCCTCTTTTCTCTACTTATTCTTTGCTTGTTTATTGCCGTTTCTTTGCCTTTTGTAGGCCCTTTCTTTGAGACTGTCTTGGTATTCCTTTGGTATTTCCTTGCTTATTCGTTGGTGTTTTATTGCTGTTTCTTTGGTATAATAGCAATAAAACACCAATAAAATACCAATAAAGAGGCATAGAAATAGCAAGGCAAGTGGTATGTTGCCCCAAGTAAGGGGGGAAGCAGGTCCGAATAGAGGGGAGTTAAATGGAGAGAAAGATGTATACGGTTTTTTTTTGCATAAACCTTTTTTATTATGAAAATTCTTGTTTAAATTGGAAATACCAAATATAAACTTGGATGAAAGCAGTATTTTTATCTTTCGCTTTATTCTGTTGCTTTTTTGCATGGGGACAAGACCGTTTTGTTCTGAAAGAAAAAAAGAAAGCTAAGTTCCCATTTCTGTTTGTGCATAACTTGGTAATCATCCCCGTGAAGGTCAATGGTTTTGCCATGAATTTCCTGTTGGACACAGGAGTCAAAGAGACCATGATATTTGGAGAGACGCTGAAATCTATTGATAGTGCCGTTTTCGTGAATAAATTTCAAGGCCTGGGTAAGGACGAAGGCTTGGACGGTTATTTGTCCGTGAACAACAGTGTTAGCGTAGCCGATGTTTATGAAGATAATGACCAGCCTATCTATATCCTTAAGAATGCTCATATTGATATTTCTACCCGAATAGGCGTTGAAGTAAACGGCATTATGGGTAGTCGTTTTTTTAGTGATCATGTTGTTGAAATGGATTTTTTGAAACATAGAATCACTGTATATCAGAAGGGCGAGGATCCCAAGGGGCTCGCTAAAATGCATCGTATCCCGCTTGATATTTTGAACAGTAGGCCTTATATTCCTGTTGCTTTTAATCAGGATTCTGCAGACATTGAAGGGCGTGTACTGATCGATATGGGCAATAGTGATGCCTTGATGTTAATCCCTTCCAAATTAAATAATTTTACGATCAAACCACCTTTTATCGATGATTATATTGGACAGGGATTCAATGGCGAGATCTATGGAAAAAGAAACCGCATCAAATCCCTGGAATTGGGACCATTTAAAATGAATTATCCGTTAGTGGCCTATCCTGAATTGAGCTCGACGCAACATGCAACATTTGTCAATGAGCGCATCGGTTCTGTTGGAAACGAACTCCTGCGTAGATTTAAAGTAATTTTCGACTATCCCAATAATGCGGTTTATCTTCTTAAAAATAGAAACTTTGATAAATTTTATTACCTAAACATGAGTGGCCTTGAAATTATCCATGACGGTATAAAATATGAGAAAGAGGAGGTTCCTGTTTACTTAAAGAAAGATGGTGGAACCGAGATCCGGATGGATAACAGGGTGCAGTATCGATTTGTCCTTAAAAACATGTATAAAATCGCAACTGTCCGGACAGCTTCACCAGCGGCAATTGCTGGATTACAACCTGATGATAAGCTGTTGAAAATCAATGGGCGATCGGCTTCTTCCTATTCCCTCGAAACGATTCATACCCTTTTCAAATCAGAGGAAGGTAAAGAAATGAAATTTAAGATTGAAAGAGCAGGAAAAGTGCTTGAATATACATTCTTGTTGAAAGATCCATTGCCTTTTAATACAAAATAAAATTTTGAAAAGTAAGTTGATCTTGCTTATCTTTGCCCTCGATATTAATTTGCAAACAATTTAAAGACGAAGAACTATGTTGGTCTCCAGGATTAAAACAAAAAGCGCTTTTGCAGCAAATGGATTTGCTGAAAGCATTCTTCGTGCTTTTCTTCACCTATAACGTATTCTTTACGAAATGAAAAAAGCCCGAAGATCATTCGGGTTTTTTATTGCCTTTTATTTTCTGTTTTGCCAGCTTATGCACGTCATGTTTTGGCGATCCATGATATTGTCACTGCCTTTAGGTAGATCAATTCGGTAGGACTGGAAGTGTTTTGTTCATTCGAGAGACTTGTTAAATTGAGAGACTTGTTCAATCTGCAAACGCCTAACCGTCGCCGTTGGTAAACAGCTATTTTAGAAAAGAGATTCCCGAATGTTTTTAGATCGCCTATTCCTAAAACGGATAAGGCAATATGTTACATTATTTTTAAGAATATGGGAAGTAAATTATCGGGGAAAGACCTTGTTAAAATTGGTTTTCCTCAGCATAATATTATAAATGTAGCCTTAGGGCTAATCACACGCCACCGAAGAGGAGAAAAGAAAGAAAATATCCTTTTGGAAGCGAAGAAGGTGCTGGAAGCACCTGAAAAATTCAGAGAAGATGCAGTTTGGGCCAAGCTTGCTGAAGGCCTTATTCAACCGGCTGAAGTGCGCAAGCAACAGCTAAATAAGCAAATGGCTCCTTTTACCATCTTTGGTGAAAATGAAATTGATGAGCAGGCCAAAAGGCAGCTGTATGAGGCTTTGAAGCTGCCCATCGCCTGCAAGGGGGCATTGATGCCAGACGCACACATGGGCTATGGTTTACCTATTGGCGGCGTACTGGCAACGGATAATGCTGTAATACCTTATGGGGTAGGTATGGATATAGGCTGCCGGATGAGTTTATCGATCTTCGATCTACCGGCAAGTTATTTCAAAGGACGGGAATTCCAGCTGCGGAATATACTGAAGGAAAATACCAAATTTGGCATGTACGATACACATCGGGAGAAACAGGATCATGCTATTTTTAGCCGTCCAGAGTTTAAAGCTATCCCTTTGTTGAAATCACTGTTAGACAAAGCTTATAAACAATTTGGGACTTCGGGCAGTGGAAATCACTTTGTCGAATTCGGTGTGGTTGAGTTGCATCGCGTTCGCGCGGAGTGGGGCATTAGTCCCGGAGCTTATCTAGCGGTTTTGTCACACAGTGGGTCCCGTGGTTTGGGCGCTAATATTGCTAAACAGTACACAGCTTTAGCTGCAAAGCAATGCCCTTTGCCACGCCAGGTACAACATTTGGCATGGCTGGATCTAGACACTGAGGCAGGACAGGAGTATTGGCTGGCAATGAATCTAGCTGGTGATTATGCGCAGGCTTGCCATGCGGATATCCATAGACGTTTGGCAAAGGCATTGGGTGAACGCCCTGTGTTGACCATTGAGAACCATCATAATTTTGCCTGGCGGGAAATGGTCGATGGCAAGGAATGTATCGTGCACCGTAAAGGGGCAACACCTGCAGGACAAGGGGTATTGGGAATTATTCCGGGCTCTATGACGGCACCGGGTTTTATTGTTGAGGGGCGCGGAAATCCATTGAGTGTACAATCGGCTTCACATGGCGCTGGACGTATAATGTCCCGTGCAGCCTGTAAAAGTAGCCTCACTAAAAGTGCCATGCTCAACGAACTGGAGCAGCATGGTGTGGAGCTAATTGGCGGGGCGCTGGATGAAGCACCACATGCCTACAAAGATATCCATCGTGTGATGGGCTTGCAAAATGAGCTGGTTAATGTATTTGGGACATTCAGTCCGAAGATTGTTCGTATGGATAAATAAGACGGGATGGAAAAGTATATTTTAATTACTTCGGGACGGGGTCCTAAGGAGTGTAATTTAACTGTTCAACTGGTGTTCGAAAGGCTATTGAAAGAGTCGGATCAATATGCTATATCGATCGAGACGATGAGGGAGGAGAAAATAGACGGACTTCCATGCTCATTTGTCCTAAAATTGACGGGCGCAGAAGTCGAGCTATTCAGGGACCGTTGGATAGGTACAATCTGCTGGATTTGTCAAAGCCCTTTTCGACCAAATCATCGACGTAAAAATTGGTTTGTAGAGGTGAAGGATTGGCATCCGGTAAAAGGCGCCGCAAAAATGAGTCTAAAAGATGTGCAATTCAAAGCAATGCGGAGCAGCGGTGCTGGTGGACAGCATGTAAATAAAGTGAGCTCGGCTGTTCGCGCAACCCATCTTCCTACAGGATTGATGGTGCAGGTAATGGATACTCGTTCTCAATTGCAAAATAGAGAAATTGCTGTTTCGCGTTTGGAAGAACAGTTGATAGCGCTCGAACGATTGCAAAAGGCTACAGCGGAAAATCAGCGATGGAAAGACCAGATTGCAATTAAAAGAGGTAATTCGAAGCGTATTTTCCTTGGAACCAAATTTAAGGAACAGTGATCAATTGAGAATAGGCTAGCCATTGTGGCTAGCTGATCTTTTATATCTGGAAACGCTTGTTTAAGCCCTGGTCAGCTGTGATCAGGGCTTAATTTTTTACCTGACGTAGTGATTTCATTCTATTATAAGAGTTATAAGAGTACGATAAAGGGGGGATTTGATGCCTGTTGGATAGCCTATTTTTCAATTAGCCAAGTCTAGTAGCTATAATTTAACATTTGATGTTAAGATGTGGGCAATACTGGTTAATATACTCTTGTGTTGTGCTTTAATATTTATATAAATTGGCTCAGTAAAAACATTTTAAAACTAACTCTTAGAAACTAACTTATGAACAAAAGAAGTATTGCGATACTGGCATCCAATATACTAGTATGTTCTGCGCTCTACGCTCAAACAGCACTCAAAGGAAAGGTAGTGGATCAGGATGGGAAAGCCATTCCGGGCGTTTCCGTATCTATTAAGGGCGGCCCAGGCACACAGACAGGTGCTGATGGCAGTTTTTCGTTGATCCACACCAATGGAACTATCTTAAATGTCAGTGCGATAGGCTATCAGTCAAAGCAAGTACAGATTAATAATCAAACCGTCATCAACGTCACGCTGCAATCCCTTACGGAAAATTTGGATGAGGTCGTGGTAACTGCCCTTGGAATTACACGGGAAAAAAAATCCCTGGGATATGCCACCCAGAACGTAAGCGCAAAGGAATTGACCGACGCCGGACAACATAGTCTTACCGGTGCATTGGCGGGCAAAGTGGCCGGTGTTCAAGTAAATCAATTTGGAGGTGCTATTGGGTCTTCAGCGCGGATTTCTATCCGTGGAAATACCTCATTACAAAAGGATCAACAACCGTTGGTCGTTGTAGATGGTATTCCAATTACAAATGACGCGCAACGCACGGGTGATAATACATACACCGGTGTGGATTACGGATCTGGATTGAATGATATTAATCCGGATGATATAGAGAGTATCAACGTCTTAAAAGGAGGCGCGGCAGCAATCTATGGTATGCGTGCCGGTGCCGGTGTTATTATGATCACTACAAAATCTGGAAAGCGTGGTGAAAATGGTGTGCAAATTTCCTATGACGGAAATTTTTCTATTGATCGGGCTGCCAATTTACCCAAATACCAAAATTTATATGGTCAAGGATCTCGGGGAGATGAATACAGTTTTAAAACTAACGGCGACGGATTATCGTATCAAGATTACGTTTTGAAAAATTCGTTCAGCTATTTGGATGGAACCGGAAATGACGGAGTTAACGACGGAATTGATGAGTCTTGGGGGCCTCGGATGGATATGGGATTATTAATCCCACAATTCAATAGTCCTGTTGTGAATGGGGTACGACAAGCTACGCCTTGGAATTCCAATAAAAATAATGTGAAAGAATTCTTCCAAACGGGTTTTTCTCAAAATCATAATATTTCGTTGCTGTCGAAAACAGATCGTTCTTCGACTCGTGCTTCCATTTCTTTTAGAGATCAGCGAGGAACAGTTCCCAATACAGACCAGAAAAAATATACTGCACAACTAAATAACGATTACAAAATCAGCGATAAAGTTTCATACGACATCATGACTAACTTTACACGTACTGAAAGTAATAATTTGGTAATGCAGGGCTATGACAGTGCAAATCCAATGAATGGCTTGATCTGGTTTGGCCGACAAGTAGACATGCAGGACCTGAAAAAAAATTGGGATCAGCGCGATGCACAGGGAAATTACACCTATTACAATTGGAATTCATCCTATCATATGAATCCGTTTTATACAATGCACGAATCCCAGAATGCGCTTAAAATGAACCGTATTTTTGGAAAGACATCCTTGTTTTATCAGCCCTTTGATTTCCTAAAATTTGAAGGTAGGGTTGGACTGGATTATTACAATACACATATTTTTGAATCGACATACTTCAATTTTGATAATAGGGATGGTAAGTTCAATGAAACAAAAAATAGTAATTCGGATTTCAATGCAGATTTTATCGCAAACTTCAACAAACAATTTGGAGATCTTAGTTTAACGGGAATTTTAGGTGCAAATTACCGGGATTATCAGTTTGAAACAAATACCCTCGGAGCAAAAGCACTTAATGTATTGGGTGTTTATACAATCACCAACAAAATTGGTGATGCTTATACCTTTATGGATCATGCCAAAGGCCGGTCCAATTCTTTGTACGGGCAGGCCAATTTAGGTTGGAAAGATCAATTGTACTTAGATTTGACCGCACGTAACGATTGGTCCTCAACCTTAAAAAAATCATTTTTTTATCCTGCAGCAAGTTTGAGCTGGATACCAACGTCTAGTTTTGAAGGGTTAAAAAGCGATTACCTCAATTTTTGGAAGTTACGATTTAACTTGGTGAAAGTGGGGAATGCGACCCGTCCGTATCAAAATGGGAATTACTATTATGCACAGACAGATGCTTTTAATAATCTGGCTCAGATGTACAAAAGTATGACCTATGCTATTGAGGGCTTGGAGCCCGAGGCGATTACATCCTACGAAATCGGAACTGAGCTTGGTATGTTTAAGGACCGATTGCACCTGGATCTTACTTACTATCAAAAAATCAATAAAAAACAATTACTTTCTGTCCCCACATCAAATGTTGTTGGCTTTAGTAACATCTTCTTAAATGCTGGCGAAATCAGAAGTAAGGGAATTGAAATTCAGTTAAGAGGTGATATCCTCAAACGGGAAGAGGGATTAAATTGGACCACAACCGTCAATTTCTCCAAGGATAAAAATAAAGTCGTCGAACTGTATCCTGAATTGGGTTTGAACGATCTTAGATTAGGCTGGACATGGGGTATATCCAATATGGCATCGGTTGGGCGACCATGGGGCACATTGGTCGGACCGGGTTATGATCGTGTGGAAGATGGTCCAATGAAAGGAGCAATAAAAGTAGGGTCTAATGGATTGGTATCAAAGCCGCTGGACGCTCAGGCTATTGGTAATGTAGTGCCTGATTTCCTAGCATCGATGCGCAATGATTTTACCATTAAGGATTTTAGATTTGGATTTATGCTTGATTTCAGAAAAGGTGGGGACATCTGGTCGCAAACTATGTCTCATGGTTATACAACCGGTATTGCTGAAATCACAGCTAAAGATGGTATACGCGAGCGGGCGATCATTGCGGGTAAAGATGTAATGAAAAATGAACGATTCGCGATGAAAGTTGGCGATAATTGGGTTGAAAATACCATCGAGACAAGCGCGCAGGATTGGTATGAAAATGGTGGTATTGCGGAAATGTATGTTTTTGATGGTTCGTTTCTGAAATTGAGAGAGGCCTATATTACTTATAATTTGCCAAAACATCTTTACAGTAGAATCAAGGGAATTAAACGTGCACATGTTTCTCTTACCGGAACCAATTTGGCGCTGCTTTGGGTACATAAAACCAATACCATGCGTTTGGACCCAGAAGGTGGCGGGGTCTCAAGTGATTCACGTGGTGTAGGTTTTGAACAAGCCTCTGTCCCGAATTCAAGAAGTATAGGTCTTAAGCTTGGTTTTACATTTTAATCCTTTTACAGAATTTAAAACGTACTAAAACAATTTATGGTTATGAACACTTTTATAAAAAAACTAAAATATACGCCCCTTTTAGCAATGCTTTTGGTTTCAGGATGTACCAAAAATTTTGAAAAAATTAATACCGATCCAGATGCTTTGACAGATGTTCCACCTCGGAATATGTTGGTAAATGTGCTGCGAAATGCTGCCGATCAATTTGGAGGTGACATAGACGGTTATGGCACCTTCGCGGGATATATTGTCAAAATTCAATATCCGGACAATCTATCAGGATTGATACCAACCAATAACTCCTATGGCAATCGTTGGGCAGCATGTTATTATAATATCACACAGATGAATGATTTGCTGAAGAAAACGGATGATAAAGCCGCTGGTTTTAAAAATACTCGAATTGTAGCCCGTATATGGAATAATTATATGTGGTCCTACCTTTTGGATGGTTGGGGCGATATCCCATATTCAGAGGCTTTTAAAGGGCGTCCTGAAGACGGTTCTATTTTGAAAGCAAAATATGACAAACAGGAGGATATTTTTCCGGCGGTATTGGCAGATCTTAAAACATTGGCAGATGAACTTGCTGCTGGTATTGGTACCGATGAAATTGGAGAGTATGATATTATATACGGAACAAAAGAAACAGGGCCTGATGCTTTAAAGGCTCAGATGTTGAAATGGCAAAAGTTTTGTAATTCACTTCGTTTGCGGATGGCGACGCGTATCTCTTCCGTAGCCCCCGCTTTAGCGAAATCTACTATTGAGGAAATTGCTGGAAATAGCGCTAAATATCCATTAATTGAAACAAATGCGGAAAATTGTGAAGTAGCTTTCCCTGGAACCTTACCTTATATGGAACCTTGGTACGAATCCGGTATCAATGGCAATCGTCTCAATAACTGGGGGATGTTTGATATTTTTATTGATCATTTAAATAACACAAAAGATCCAAGAATTGCATCAGTTGCACGGAAAAATAATGAAGGTAAGTATGTGGGGTTTGTAAATGGTTCTTTGACGAATCCGTCTCCACTGAGTTCGATTTCTTGGATTGGTGAACACTATATTAACGATCCTGCTGGAGCAGTTCCTTTTTATAGGGCTTGTGAAACCTATTATATGCTGGCAGAAGCTGCTTTATCGGGGTATAATGTTGGAATATCGGCGAAAGAGGCCTATGAAAAAGCAGTTACCCTATCGATGGAAGATAATAATATAGCCGGGGCGGCTATTGCCACATACCTCGCAGGATCAGGTAAATTTGATGGAACCAAAAATCGCATTTATTGGGATATGTGGGTAGCCTTATTTAAAGAAAATTACGAAGCTTGGAGTTTGTATAGAAGAACGGGTATTCCTAGCACAAATTATCCTTCGAAAATTCAGAATTTTGAAACCCCTCATACTGACCAACCATGGCGATTACCGTATCCAAATAATGAGTATTTATATAATACTGAGAATGTTAAAGCCGCCGAAGCAGGGACTGTCGATTACAACTGGGGTAAAAGATTGTGGTGGGCAAAAAATAATGGAAAAAATTAATAGGCCTATAGTTAATATAAAAATCAACCTAATTTAATTTTAATAGAACAGCAAAGCTCTGATCATTCCTGATTAGGGCTTTGCTCGTTTTTACAATTAAACATATCAAGCCATCCATTGAAAAGAATTTTTGGGCGATCACCCTATATTTGAATAGGTATCAGTCAGCTTTGCGTACTAAAATAACAATTAAAAGATTTTATTCAATATCGAGAGGAAAATCCTCTTTCCATATTTTCTTCTGCTAAACGCTTGAAATGTAGAAAATAATTTGTTGAAATACCATGATAATTAGTATCTTTAGGATGAACGATCCAATATGCAATTGTTCAAACTAAAATAAACTTAAATGCTGTTCATACTATCGTTGGAGGGTTTTTGCCGACAGATTATGGACGGTGGAATTTCAAATTTCGATGATATGATAGATTCTCCAGGCTTCCTTTTTCGGGAGGCAATCAAGCATGAAAAACCCCTACAGGTAGTCGGAACCATCAATGCAAATCATGCACTTTTGGCTGAACAAGCTGGTTTTAAAGCCATATATCTCTCCGGAGGCGGTGTTGCCGCCGGCTCACTCGGTATACCTGATTTGGGTATCACAACGCTTCAGGATGTATTAATCGACGTGGAGCGCATAACCAATGTATGCAAGCTCCCTTTAATGGTCGATATTGACACCGGTTTTGGACCTTCCGCCTTTAATGTTGCGCGTACGATCAAGAGCCTGATCAAAGCGGGAGCTGCGGCCGTACATATGGAAGATCAGGTTGGGGCCAAACGTTGTGGTCACCGGCCGGGGAAGGAACTGGTTTCGAAAGATGAGATGGTCGATCGCCTCAAAGCGGCGGTGGATGCCCGGACAGATCCGCATTTCGTTATTGGCGCGCGCACGGATGCGCTGGCTTCAGAGGGATTGGAACGTGCTTTGGAACGTGCTGTAGCCTATAAAGAAGCAGGAGCTGACTTTATTTTTGCAGAAGCCGTACACAATCTGGATCAATATATGCAATTCAGTAGAGCTACTGGACTGCCGATACTTGCTAATATTACAGAGTTTGGGCAAACACCCTTGTTTAATCTTGATGAACTTCGCCACGCGGATGTGTCCATTGTGCTTTACCCTTTATCTGCATTTCGTGCAGCCAATAAGGCCGCAACCGATGTGTACCAACATATCCGGAAGGACGGCGGTCAGGCTGCAGTAATCGATCGCATGCAAACACGTGATGAGCTATATCGGAGCATAGATTATTATGCGTACGAAGATCGCCTGGATAAATTGTTCAATACTAAATCATAAGAATTTCAAACCGCGTGACCGAGTGTATTTTTACTATCGAGGATACGCTCTTCATACATAATATATTCCGATGAAAGAGACAAACGACACTGGTTTTAAACCCAAAAAAAGCGTAGCACTTTCTGGTGTTCCTGCCGGAAATACAGCCTTGAGTACTGTTGGAAAAAGTGGTAATGATCTCCATTATAGGGGCTATGATATTTTAGATCTGGCACATCAGGCCTCCTTTGAGGAAGTTGCCTATCTACTGATCTATGGAAGCCTGCCTACCCAGGCGCAACTCAGCACTTATCAAAGCCAGTTGCTCAGCCAGCGCGGCTTGCCCATCACGGTACAACAGGTGCTGAAACAGCTTCCTTCTACTGCCCATGCAATGGATGTCCTACGTACTTACGTCTCCTTTTTTGGAAGTGTGAATCCAGAAAAGGAAAATCATGGACTGGCAGGAGCCAGGGACATCGCCAATCGTCTGATGGCTTCTATGGCCTCAGCCTTACTCTATTGGTATCATTTTAGCCAAAACGGGCGCGAAATTCAGGTCGAGACCGACGACTCTACCCTGGGCGGGCATTTTCTACACCTGTTACACGGCAAGGTGCCATCCGACTCCTGGGTACGGGCGATGCAGATTTCACTTAACTTATATGCTGAGCACGAGTTTAATGCATCTACTTTTACGGCCCGGGTAATTGCGGGGACGGGATCTGATATGTACTCTTGTATTGCCGGTGCAATCGGAGCGCTGCGTGGTCCCAAACATGGTGGTGCCAATGAGGTTGCTTTTGAAATCCAGAGCCGCTATGCCAATGCCGATGAAGCCGAAGCCGATATTCGTAAAAGGCTGGAAAATAAAGAAGTTATCATAGGCTTCGGACATCCTGTCTATACGATATCGGATCCCAGGAATCAGGTCATCAAACAGGTCGCTAAAGAGCTATCCGAAGAAGCGGGGGATATGACACTTTACCTGATTGCCGAACGCTTGGAAAAGGTAATGTGGGAAGAGAAACGGATGTTTCCAAATTTAGATTGGTATTCCGCGGTTTCTTATCACCTGATGGGAATTCCAACGGAAATGTTTACGCCACTGTTTGTGCTTTCACGTATCACGGGCTGGTCTGCTCATGTATTCGAACAACGCCAGGATGGAAAAATCATTCGGCCGAGTGCAAATTATATCGGACCCGAAGATAGGCCTTTCGTGCCCATCTCCGCGAGATAGTGTGATAAAGTGTATAGCATAAAAAAATAAAACGGAAAGAAGTCGTTTGCATCTCGCATTGAAGAAACAGCGCTGTGTTTTTTTGATCATTGATGCAGGTGCGTCCAGAAAAAATAAATTGAAAAGAACAACAGCCTTATAAGAAATAAAATAATGAGTTCAACGATATCAAATGAAAGACCACAGCCAGATCAGGTTCTGGTGGCTATTGTGGATTACGTGTTAAATTACAAAATCGAAAGTAAAGTTGCATGGAATACAGCTTTTTACTGTTTTCTGGATACCATCGGCTGTGGTTTGGAAGCGCTGACCTATCCGGCCTGTACCAAATTACTGGGGCCTGTTGTGCCCGGTACGATTGTTCCCAATGGTGCAAAAGTACCCGGAACGAATTATCAACTGGATCCGATACAAGCGGCATTCAATATTGGTACAGTCATTCGCTGGTTGGATTTTAACGATACCTGGCTGGCTGCGGAGTGGGGACATCCATCGGACAATCTTGGAGGTATTCTGGCTACTGCAGACTGGCTGAGCAGAACACAGATTGCGAAAGGGGAGAAATCCCTAAAGGCAAAACAGGTGCTTGAAGCGATGATTATGGCACATGAGGTTCAAGGCGTATTAGCACTTGAAAATTCCTTTAATAAAGTGGGATTGGATCACGTAATTTTGGTAAAGGTTGCTTCGACAGCCGTTGTTGGTAAGCTTTTGGGCCTCAGTCGGGACGAATTGCTCAATGCGGTTTCATTGGCTTTTGTCGACGGACAGGCTTTGCGTACGTATCGTCATGCGCCTAATACAGGTAGTCGTAAATCCTGGGCCGCTGGAGATGCAACTTCGCGTGCGGTACGCCTTGCTTTAATTGCAAAAACGGGTGAAATGGGGTATCCATCGGTGTTAACAGCACCGGTATGGGGTTTCTATGACGTTTCATTTAAAGGCAACCCATTTAAATTTCAGCGCGATTATGGCTCTTATGTGATGGAGAATATCCTATTCAAGATTTCTTTCCCTGCTGAATTTCACGCACAGACCGCTGCCGAAGCGGCAATGCAATTGCACCAGCAGTTAAAGGATTTTGGGAAAAGCAGTGATGATATTGAACGTGTTACCATTCGTACACATGAGGCCGCAATCCGAATCATCGACAAGAAGGGGCCGTTGCATAATCCGGCCGATCGGGATCACTGTATCCAATATATGGTTGCTGTACCCTTAATCTTTGGACGTCTGACAGCGGAGGATTATGAAAACCATATTGCACTGGACCCACGTATTGATGCACTGCGGGACAAAATTTTCTGTGTTGAAGATCCTCAGTTTACAATTGATTATCATGATCCACAAAAACGGGCGATCTCAAATGCCCTGACGGTGGTATTAAAGGATGGAACAGTATTGCCGGAGCTGGTGGTGGAATATCCGATTGGACATCCGAGACGCCGGCAGGAGGGGATTCCTAAATTGATCGAAAAGTATAAAACGAATCTTGCCCGTGTATTTTCTGAAAAACAGCAAAAACAATTGCTTGAGGTGACTTTGGATTACGATACCTTCATTGACCTGGATGTATCCGAACTAATGGATCTCCTTGCCCGCTAAATAAAAATGTCATTGATCGATAGCAGGCAAACTATCGATCAATGACTTTCTCAGAGATCTTATTTAATTGAACGATTTTTAGCTAAATACAAATGACTTGTTTGATCTAGATGTTTCATGCTAAAATGCTTCCGCTTCATTTAAGAGTTGTTTCCTGGTTATTCGAGAGCGCTGTCCGATACACAATGTTTCCTCGTGAACTTATAACTGTTTCAATCTAGGATTTCTTTCCTGGCCAATTTGAATCAAAACCTGTATAAAATTTAAAATTCCTGTCAGCACGTTCGATTAACGAACGGGGGACTTCCCATTGTTCACCCAGGTGTAGAAATGACTGGCATTCCTGTACAAAAACAGGAAGGCTTGTAAGGTCGATATGGCCAAATACACCACCGGTATGTGCTGCATAGCCTACACCGAGGATAGAGCCGATATCACCATCAATGGGTTGTTCCAATACACCTTCTTCGAGACAACGGTAGCTATCAAGGGCCATGACATGAAGAAGTCTTTTTTGTATTATTCCAGAGGGAGGGGATTCTCCTGATGTAGGTAGTGCGGGGTTCTGCCAGACTGTTTTCGTTCTGGAAGCTGCATCATAATCATAGAATCCATGGCCGGATTTTCTACCTTTTCTGCCATTTTTAATCATTTTGCTTAAATGGGCATACGCACGTCGCTGACTATTATGCAATGCTGGAAACTGATCATAGACATGCAGCATCAGTTCCAATGAAATTTCATCGAGTACTGCTAATGGACCGACAGCAAATCCGGCCTGTATGGCTTCGTCTTCAATCTGACTTGCCGGAATGCCTTCCAGCAACATGGTGATGGCCTCCAGTAGGTAATTGAAGAAAATACGGGATGTAAAGAATCCGGGGCCATCATGTACAACAATGGGAATCTTACCGAGGCGCAAAGCGATTGCAATCGCTTTTTGTAATGTTATTTGATCGGTCTGAGTACCGCAGATAATTTCGACCAATGGCATACGATCTACAGGGGAGAAGAAATGCATACCGATAAAATGCTCTGGCCGATCCGTTGCCGCAGCCAAAGTTGTAATGGGCAACGACGTTGTATTGGATGCGAAAAAACCATTTTCGGCAAGATAGGGAAGGCTTTGTCGGGTTACTTCGGCTTTTAACTCCAGGTCTTCAAATACCGCTTCAATAATAAGATCAGCATCGACAAGATCAGCAACCTGGTCACTGGGTTGAATATTGGCTAAAAGCGTCTGTTGTTGTAAGCTATTTATCTGGCCCTGTGCAAGTAATTTATCACAAAGTTTGGCAGAATAAGCTTTTCCCTGCTCCGCCTGAGTTCTGTTCACATCTTTTAAAACAACGGAAATGCCTGCTCTGGCGGCTTCATAGGCGATGCCGGATCCCATCATACCTGCACCCAGGATGCCTATTTTTTTGATTGCATAGGTGCCGAGTGATTTGATACGGTCACGATGTTGTGCCTGTAGTATGCCTTCATACAGTGTCCTGACCATGTGCAGCGGTTCAGGGGCATTTAATACCTTATGATATAGCTTTGCCTCGGCCTCCACAGCTTCTGTTAAAGACAGCGATTGGCTTGTTTTTAATAACTGTACAACCGCATTGGTGCCGGGTAACAATCCTCTTGTTTTCTTTAAAACAATAGTGCAAGCTTCTTCAAATTCGGCGGAGACTGCTGTTGGGCTGGAGGTGGAAATGCTGGTTTTTGAATTTTCAAGAATCCAGTTCTTTGCCAGCACTAGGCTCTGCTCGCTATCTGTTGTTACCTCATTCACCAAACCCAGTTCAAGAGCCTCTTTGTTTGAGATCAGTTTTGCTTGGGTCAACAGGTTCAACGCTGCAGTAGAACCTACAAGTTGAGCTAAGGTAATGGTCGTCGCAAAGCCGGTAAATAGGCCGAATTTACTCTCTGGAAAGCCCAGTTTTATCGGTGGACCTGCAATACGGTAGTCTGACCATAGCATCGTTGCTAAACCGATGCCCGTGCAGTTGCTATCCAAGATCGATACAATAGGTTTGCCCAAGGTCTTCCATTGCAATGCCTTCCAAGTGGTTTTCTGTATGATCTCGGGATCGAGTTGACCATTGGAAACCTGATCAAATAATCGGATGTAATCAGTCTGCTTGTTGTTTAGCGGACAGGTATAGATCAATCCGCGGACTTCTTTTTCATTTAGTACATGAGCCACCAAGTCGACAAACTCCTGTATACGGTCAAGGATTGTTGACTCCTCGGTCGCTGCATCTGCCAATGGTTTTATGGTGACAATATGTTGATTGTCCTGTTCGATATGAAAAAATGGGTGTACCTGATAAGTCATTATGCTGAACTGCTTTTTGTGTTGAAAATGTTTAAGTTAAGCTGGGTTTGTTTGATTGATAGTTAACCTTGTCGATCGTCATCTTTGCAATGATTTCCAGCATAATCTCGGATGTTCCGCCAATGATTGTTCCGACCCGTACATCCCGATATAGACGGGCGATTTTGTAATCTTCGGTGAATCCGTAGCCCCCAAATAACTGAAGACATTGGCTCACGACCTGTACGGCAAGCTCGCTGGCTTGCAGTTTGGCTATGGAGCAATCCTGAACGGCATATTCACTTTGATTTTGGAGATCGCAGCACTGGTAGACAAAAGCCCTGGTAGTTGCGATATCGGCAGCCATCTGGGCAATGCGGTGACGAATCGTCTGAAACTCCTGGATTTTTTTGCCGAATGCCTGCCGCTGCCCAATATATTCCAGGGTGTACTGTAATGCGGAATCCGCTGTAGCCAGACTATGTATGGCGGCGGTCAAACGTTCCAATTGCAATCCGGCCATTAAATAAAGAAAACCATCACCTTCCTTTCCAATCAGATTGGAAACAGGTACTTTGACCTGATCGAAACCCAACTCGGCAGTATCCGAGGCATGCCAGCCTAATTTGTTGATTTTATTTGCCGAAACACCTTCAGCATGTCTTTCTATCAGTAAGAGGCTGATGCCTTTTGTTCCTTTTTCTGGATCGGTTTTAACAGCCGTAATAAAAAAATCGCCGTAGTAGCCATTGGTGATAAATGTTTTGGAGCCATTGACAATGTAGTGGTCGCCCGATCGGACGGCAGTTGTTTTGATCTGTTTGACATCAGACCCCGCCCCAGGTTCGGTGATAGCAACAGCACTCACCATATCACCGGCGATCACTGGTCTAAGGTAATGTTGCTTGAGTTCCTCAGATGCATATTTCAATAGATAAGGAGCTGACATGTATTGGGTGACCAGAGCAGATATCGTGAATCCTCCCGAAAAACAATAGGATAGTTCCTCGCACAAAATCATCGAATAGTAAAAATCCAGGTCCAGACCACCATATTCTTCCGGGTAGTTGAGTCCCATAAAACCCATGTCACCCATTTTCTTCCAAATGCTTCGATCTATTTCACCCTGCTGTTCCCATTGATCTACATGCGGGATGATTTCTTTGTGAATAAATGCCCGAATGGTTTCGCGAAAAATCTGATGTTCGGCTGTGAGTTTGCTTGCCTGCATAATTGTTTATTTTACTTTTGGTTATTGGTTTCAGTTACATGACTGCGGACTGAAAACGATTTGTCTTTTGCTTTATCTTGGTATAACATCGCCCTCGTTAAAAAGAGCGGAATGTCTAACCGAATTTAGCGAAAAGCGTTGGCTTTTCTGCAAATATTTATTGTTTATTTTTTGTCAAATAGGTTATGTAGGGAACTTTTTGCCTTGTTTTTTTTCTATTTATTTTGTTTTGGCCTAAAAAAATAAAATAAGAGGGTTCGCTTGTTTGTGTTATATTTTTTATCTTTAGGAAAGGAATGATACCAGTTTTGGCTGATGAATCCTCAGGTGAATCGGGTAGCAAGTCTATTGAATTCAAGAAAAAACAATTATAAACAGAATAACATGTCAAAAAGTGTATTTATCGTTGCGGCAAAGCGTACGCCAATAGGAAGTTTTGGAGGTGGATTATCATCGGTTGCGGCGACAGCGCTGGGCGCTCATGCTGTCCGTGCTGTATTGGATGAGACTGGGATTGCTGCAGATCAAGTCGATGAAATTCTGATCGGTAGCGTTCTGCAGGCCGATTTGGGGCAAGCTCCCGCCCGCCAGGTTGCAAGGCTTGCCGGCTTACCTGATCAGGTAACAGCGACTACAGTAAATAAAGTCTGTGCCAGTGGAATGAAAGCCATCGCTTTTGCCGCACAATCTATTTTGTTGGGGGATGCCGATGTGGTCATTGCCGGAGGTATGGAAAACATGAGTAAAGTCCCGTATTATGCGAATACAATGCGCTGGGGTGCCAAGTTCGGTGGCCAGAGTTTCGTCGATGGTTTGCAACGGGACGGTTTAAGTGATGTCTATTCAAATGAACCAATGGGCAGTTTTGCTGAATTATGTGCTGAGAAATATGGTATCGGCCGGGCCGAACAGGATGAGTATGCGATTAATTCCTATAAGCGGAGCCTGGAGGCTTGGCAGAAGAATAAATTCATCAAGGAGGTCAGTCCTGTCGCTATCCAAGGGCGCAAGGGTGAGCAGATAATCTCCAGGGATGAGGAGTTTTCACAGGTCAATTTTGATAAGATCCCCGAATTAAAACCTGCTTTTAAGAAAGATGGAACGGTAACTGCCGCAAATGCATCCACATTAAGCGATGGGGCGGCTGCGGTATTATTAATGAGTGCTGAGAAGGTGAAGGGACTGGGATTGCAACCATTGGCTGAAATCATAGCCTATGCTGATGCAGAACAAGCGCCAGAATGGTTTACGACAAGTCCCGCTATAGTAACGGAAAAGGTTTTGAAAAAGGCTGGACTAACGAAAGATGATATTGACTATTTTGAATTTAATGAAGCTTTCTCTGTTGTTGCACTTGCAAACGCTAAAATTCTGGATATTCCAATGCGTAAGGTGAATATCTATGGGGGGGCAGTTTCCCTGGGTCATCCATTGGGTTGTTCCGGAGCGAGAATAGTCGTCACCTTGACGAGCATTTTACAACAGGAAGGCGGGACAATCGGACTTGCTGCAATTTGCAACGGTGGTGGTGGTGCTTCGGGAATGATTATAAAAAAACTATAATGCTTTGTCCAGATAAGTATTTATTTTAAAGTAAGTACTTATCTGGACAAAGTCTATTCTTTGGTTGGTGACAATGTGCCAGAACATTGATTGAGGTTATTCCTCATAAAGGCGACTTGCCTCAACGCCATGAAGTGCAAGTTCAGATTCGATCTCTGTCGGATTGAGTCGAATGCCTTCAATGGTTAACAGGTTGTAAATAGAATCCAGATCTATTTTCCATTCATGGATACCATTTAATTTTTCAACAGCTTGTTTGATCTTGTCTACAAGACTGGGATGTTGTGCATTAGTTTCGAAAATGAGCTTTTCCATCGTGTTTCATATTAGGCCCGATTAGAACAAATCAGGCAGGTTTAACCAAAATAGCGTAGACAATCATTTGATCGGCTAATTACAATACTCTCAATATAAGAAGAATACTCTGAAATTAATAGTTTAAAGTGACTAAATTGTAATGAAACTGTTAATTTTTGTAATCAATACCTGCAAATTTTATAGTTAATAAATAGCATTTTTTGTCTTGTGTTTTGAGCGGTATTGTCGGCTGAAAGGCGGGTTTACCCAAGTTTTGTATAAGGGAATCTTCTTAACGGATTTAAGCAGGACTTACGTGAAAGAAGCCTGCAGCTAATAGAAGGAAGATCACTTAGATCCTGTTTCATTTTTCGTTGCTAATAAAATTTTAATTAAGTTTGAGCGGAATCATGACTACTGAACTTTCCAATATAATTATTCTATTTCTGCTTGTAGCAGTCGTTGTCCTGTTGATTTTGTATGTATTATTAATACGGAAATACAAAAAGCTCAGGGTGGAAGAGCGGCGGCATCAGGAACTTTTTAAACGAATGGATAATGAGCAGATGGATCATGTGCATCGCAATCGATTAAACCCACATTTGCTGAAAAATTCGCTCAATGGTATCCTTTCTCACGCCTATCAAACTTACTATACGATGGATAAGCTGGCTATGGTATTGGATTACGTATTATATGAAAGTGAAGAGGAGCTGGTATCTCCAAAAGCGGAGATCGAGTTTGCCCGTAATTTAATTGAAGTCAATAAGGTTAAGTTGAGTCCCTTGTTTGATATGCGGGTTAAATTTGATATTGATGAATTGAACGAATCATTATTGGAACGTCCTTCACTGGTACCATTGATGACTGTAGACCTCATCGAAAATGCATTTAAACATGCTGATTTTCACCATCCCGACTCCTTTATTTCGATTGTACTTAGCTTTCGCAATGGTCTGCTGGAATTGACTGTCAGCAATAAAATATCGAAGCGCTCACCCTTGTATAAAACCAAAGGTGGAATAGGCAGTAAGACGTTGGAGGAACGGTTGATGCTGTATTATCCAGATCGCCATGAATTAAAACGTTTTGTAGAAAATGATGTCTATAACGCTTACCTTCAGATCCGACTGTATGAAAATTGAGAAAACGCTGCGATGCATTTTATTGGATGATGAACTGCCTGGGTTGCGGTTTCTAAAGATGCTCTGTGAGCAGATTCCCGGTCTGGAGGTAGTCAAAGCATTTAATGATCCTGCGGTGTTACTCGACGAATACAAAAGCTTAGATTTTGACTTTTGTATACTGGATATTGAAATGCCCCAGTTTAATGGTTTTGACATAGCAGAACGGCTAAAAAATTACCCCATTGTTTTCGCTACCGCCTATAAGCAGTATGCCAGCGACGCTTTTGATATCAATGCCGTAGATTATATACGGAAGCCAATATCGCTGTCGCGCCTGCAGCAAGCCGTTCTGAAAGTTGAGCAGGTAATCACTAGCCGGCCGGCGGAGCCTTCCCCTTTCGCACAAT
Organism: Sphingobacterium sp. NGMCC 1.201703; assembly: GCF_047784615.1. Lineage (NCBI taxonomy): Bacteria > Pseudomonadati > Bacteroidota > Sphingobacteriia > Sphingobacteriales > Sphingobacteriaceae > Sphingobacterium > Sphingobacterium sp. NGMCC 1.201703. Next base: position 1,090,428 of record NZ_JBLOHD010000001.1, read on the forward strand.
TCAATACCAATAAGGGCAAAGCAATACTTTACTTCAGTCAGATTGACTATGTTCAGATTGCTGAAGTAGATAGTCGCGATAAGATGGTGTTCCTCAACGATGGGTCCACTATTTTATTAAAAAATATCAGTTTCGACAAGCTCCTCGCGCTACTGCCGCAACAAAATTTCATTCGTATCAATAAAAAGGAAATCATCGCACTGAGAATTGTGAAGTTCTTTTCGGGCGATGTGATTACCAGCAGTCTGATCGATGGACAGGATACACCTCTTGTTTTTAGCCTGGGAGAATCTTATAAAAAAACATTCCTTGAAAGATTCAATTGATTACAAAATTCAAGGAGTTCATTACATATTTTTCCGTTCTTGTAGCCCGACACGTCTTAAAACAGACCCAGAATTCTATTTTTGTGATGGTTATACTCCAAATCCAACTGGAACGTTGATTTTGGAGTAAGCTCATACATGCAATTATCACCGTTAACTTTTTAAAGCGAAAAAGGATGAAGAAATACAGGAATACGATTTTTTATGTGACTTTAATCGGTACACTGCTGCTGGTGATGTACTGGGTTATTCATTTAGGTACGCAAATGCAAAGCGAGGGGCTGCTTACCAGTGAAAAGATAAGCCGGGGTGCCTGGCAGGATTTTAGATTGACTTTATTACATAGTATTCAGCACCCCTTGGCTATTCTGTTGGCACAGATTGTAACGATTATTATTGCTGCCCGGGTAATGGGTTGGATCTGTATAAAGATTAAACAGCCTGTTGTGATAGGCGAAATGCTAGCTGGTATAATATTGGGACCATCTTTATTGGGGCTTTATTTTCCTGAATTCTCCCATACGCTATTTCCTGTTGAATCTCTGAGCAACCTACAGTTTCTAAGCCAGATCGGCTTAATCCTGTTTATGTTTATTATCGGAATGGAACTGGACCTGAATGTGCTGCGCAACAAAGCCCACGATGCTGTGGTGATTTCGCATGCAAGTATCGTTATACCATTTACACTTGGCATTTCTTTAGCCTACTTTTTATACTTATATCATCCACCGGCGAATGTGGAATTTTTGTCCTATAGCTTGTTTATCGGGATTTCGATGAGCATCACTGCTTTTCCGGTCTTGGCTAGGATCGTACAGGAACGTGGATTGCAGAAAAGTAAACTGGGTGCAATGGTGATTACCTGTGCCGCTGCTGATGATATTACAGCCTGGTGTATTTTGGCCGTGGTGATCGCGATCGTGAAGGCGGGAGATTTTGCAAGCGCCTTGTATACCGTTGCCCTCGCGCTGGCCTATGTGCTGCTGATGATCAAAATCGTACGTCCCTTTCTGATGCGTGTGGGGGAAGTAAAAGGGACACGTGAAGGACTCAACAAACCTGTTGTTGCCATCTTTTTTATTGTGCTTTTATTGTCTGCTTATGCAACAGAGGTAATAGGCATACATGCTTTGTTCGGTGCCTTTATGGCGGGAGCGATCATGCCTGAAAACAGTCGTTTTCGAACAGCTTTTATTGAAAAAATCGAAGATGTCTCCACATTATTGTTATTACCATTATTTTTTGTTTACACTGGATTGCGTACACAGATCGGTCTATTGAATGATCCGCAACTCTGGATGACCACCCTGTTGATTATTTTGGTCGCAGTAATTGGTAAATTCGCCGGTAGTGCCTTAGCTGCCCGTTTTGTAGGACAAAGCTGGAAAGATAGTTTGAGTATAGGTGCCTTGATGAATACAAGAGGACTCATGGAACTGATTGTGTTGAACATCGGTTACGATCTCGGAGTACTGAGTGCCGAATTATTTTCTATGATGGTTGTCATGGCATTGGTCACTACGTTTATGACGGGTCCATTGTTGGACTTGATCAATTATCTATACCGCCCCCGGAAACGTTCCCTACAGGAGGAAATTCAAAATAAATCGAAATTTAAGATACTGCTATCGTTTGCCAAGAGCAATACCGGGATTTCACTGCTTCATCTTGCAGATGCGCTAACGTTAAAATCAAAAAATACTGCAGAAATTACGGCGTTGCATATCGAGCCTTCCAACGAGCTCCATCATTACGAAGTAGAAACGCAGGAGCAGGATAGCTTTCGGGAAATAAAGCAGGTTGCGGAGGAATTAGCGCAACCTATCCGGACGATATTTAAAATTTCCAGTGATATCGACAGTGAAATTGTGCAGACTTCAAATGAACATAGTCAAGATCTATTGTTGTTGGGTGTCAGCGAATCCATCTACGAAGGTAGTCTTTTGGGAAGATTTTTGGATTTTACTTCACGTATTATCAATCCGGAGAAATTGTTCCATACCGTGACAAACGCCGAATCACCTTTTGCGACCTTTGATAGAAATCAACAGATCAACGCTAAAGTTAACGCGATGGTAGGAATTTTGATTGACAAGAATTTTGTTAAGGCCCGCCGTGTTATTGTTCCTATACTACTTAAAAATGATGAATTCCTTAGCGTACTTATACAACGGTTAATTCATCATTCGGATGCACAGGTGATGGTATGGGATTTTGACCAGATTTTGCGGACGCAGGAGGGTTTCCGGGAAAAGCTGAGACAGCTAGAACAACTTGTGCCCAATCATTTGACGATATTGGAGGAGAAGAGTCTCGATGTTGATCTCTGGGCGCAGCAAGATCTGATGCTCATCAGTTTGCCTTCCTGGCATAAGATTGTCAATAAAAAACCCGACTGGCTGCACCGCACACCATCCACGCTGCTGCTTGCAGACCGTAAAAAATAGTCGTTATACAGCGCGCGCCGAAACTATCAGTTTCGGCGCGCGCTGTATTGGAATTAGATCCGCGTTTATTTTCCGATCTTATTCACTTTAATCTTTAATCCGATCAATTTTTCAATATCACTTAAATAAGGTCTTTCTTCCACGTCACAAAAGGAAATGGCGTTACCTTCCAGACCCGCTCTGCCTGTCCTTCCGATGCGATGCACGTAGGTTTCCGGTACATTTGGCAGATCGTAATTAATGACCATCGGCAACTGTTCAATGTCTATTCCCCGTGCAGCAATGTCCGTAGCGATCAGGATTTTTAGATGGTTTTCCTTGAATTCGCCCAATGCCTTTTGTCGGGCATTTTGCGACTTGTTTCCATGGATTGCAGCAGCACGAAGACCATTTTTAGCCAATAATTTGACAATTTTATCCGCCCCATGTTTAGTCCGTGAAAATACAATCGTACGGTCTTGCTTAAATTGCTTAAGAAGGCTTGTAAGTAGTTTTATTTTTTCTTTTTTCTCGATAAAGTAAACCGATTGATTTACTTTTTCAGCAGTTGAACTCACAGGAGTTACGTCTACTTCGACAGGTTTGTGAAGTATCCCATGTGCAAATTTCCGAATATTTGGTGGCATCGTCGCTGAAAAAAACAGGGTCTGCCTTTTCGCAGGTACTTTAGCCAGGATTTTTTTGATATCGTGGATAAAGCCCATGTCGAGCATATTGTCAGCTTCATCAAGGATGAGGACCTCTATTTTATCCAGATAGACCAGTTTCTGATTCATCAGATCCAATAGACGACCCGGTGTGGCCACTAAAATATCGACACCCTTTTTGATTTCTTTGACCTGTCTGTCTTGATTGACCCCGCCAAAAATGGTGCTGTAATTTAATTTTAGATGCTTGCGATATAAATTGATGTTTTCACCGATCTGAATGGCCAATTCGCGGGTCGGTGTGAGGATTAAGGCGCGGATAGGCATTATCTTACCATGCGCATGTACATTTTTCTCGGATAAACGCTGTAATAAGGGTAGGGCAAATGCCGCTGTCTTACCGGTACCGGTCTGTGCACATCCAATCAGATCCTGACCGCTTAATATGACGGGGATCGCTTTTTGTTGTATTGCAGTGGGGGTTGTATATCCTGTTTCCGCGATTGCCTTGAGGAGAGGAGGTATTAAATTAAGTTGTTTGAATTCCATTAAATATGATAGGAAAATAAGCTTAAACGAAGGCCCTGCATATTTTGTATAGTTTTAACCGATTAATTAAAGGTATCTTAATTACACCTGGAACGAATAAGTCTATTGAAATAACAAGGGAAGAATACGAAAAAGAAATGGGATAAATCATGATGAATTACCCCATTAACAAGAAAGTGTATTTTTTGGATTACGCCAATTTTACATTTGTAGCGTTGATTCCTTTTGGAGTTCTTTCTACATCATAAGTTACAACGTCGCCTTCAGATACTTGGTTCTTAAGAGCAGAAACGTGTACGAAAACATCTGCACTACCATCCTCTGGTGTAATAAAACCAAAACCTTTAGTTTCATTGAAAAATTTAATTTTACCTGTATTCATTATTTTTAATTAAGTTCCGCAAGGTAGGGATAATAAATGACTAATCTTTTATTTTTCGTTGAAATAACAAAGTTTTTTTTCTTTCTTAACATTTATATATCAATAATCAACCTTCAGGACCTTTCAGCTGCACTTTTCTATTGTATTGAAAGTCAGTTGCTGAAGTGTCTTTCGTAAATTCTGTAACATGGGGTAGGCTATATCATCCGGGAATCATAAAACACGAATCAATAGCAACAGACTTTCTCCGGTTATCTCAACCCTTAGTAAACTTCTCCCTAGGGCTCCTCACTGGAATGCGCTGAATGTCGATATATATTTTACAATAATTTTGGTAAGGGCTTAAAGTGAATTTTGTATTTTCATCGCGAACTTAAACCGTGAATATATAAACCAGCATCTGATGAATAGAAAAGACTTTATCCGAACTTCCAGTATTTTGGCTGCGGCATCCGTCATCGGTAGAAGCCATGCATCCAGTCTATTTGAACAACCCATTCGAGTGGGAGTGATTGGGGTCAATGGGATGGGCTGGTCTGATCTGAATGCTTTGTTAAAGCAACAAGGTGTTACATGTACGGCCCTGTGCGATGTGGATGAGCATATTTTGGGCAAAAGGGCAAAAGAACTTCAGGACCGGAATATAAAGGTTTCAACCTATCTGGATTATAAAAAAATGTTGAACAGCCCGGATGTGGATGCAGTCATTATTGCGACACCTGATCATTGGCATTGCTTACAGATGATTGACGCTGTGAAGGCAGGGAAGCATGTTTACGTCGAAAAGCCCATCGGTAATTCTATTCAGGAATGCCAGTTGATGCTAGCGGCGGCAAACAAAAGTAATGCTGTTGTCCAGGTGGGGCAATGGCAGCGCAGTCAACAGCATTTTAAAGATGCCATTGACTTTGTCCATTCAGGTAAGCTCGGGAAAATACGCTTGGTCAAGGCCTGGTCTTATCTGGGCTGGAAAAACAGTATTCCCATTCATCCGGACGAACCGGTTCCTACAGGTGTACACTATTTGGATTGGCTGGGACCCGCCTCAAAAAGACCGTTTAATGTCAATCGCTTTCATTTTAATTTCAGGTGGTTCTGGGATTATGCGGGTGGCTTGATGACAGACTGGGGCGTACATATGCTGGATTATGCCTTACTGGGTATGAATGTCTCCGACCCAAAATCTGTTATGGCTTCCGGCGGAAAATTTGCCTTCCCGGATGATGCCGGGGAAACACCGGATACCATGACTGCAGTCTACGAGTTTGACAACTTTAATATCCAATGGGAGCATGCCAAGGGAATAGATTTAGGCCCCTATAACCGTAACCATGGCGTCGCCTTTATTGGTAATAACGGGACCTTGGTATTAAACCGTGCTGGCTGGGAAGTGATACCCGAGAAGGGCAGGATGGAGGCAATTGCATTACAGCCTTCCATTGACAACGGTCTGGAGAAGCATATGGCTAATTTTGTGGATGCCATTCGCCAGAAAAATCCGAAACTGCTGCATGCTCCACTTGAAGTCGGTGCACACATCGCTATTTTTTCGCAATTGGGAAATATTGCCTATAGAACCGGACAGAAGCTGTACTGGGATAAGGATAAACAGCGTTTTAAAGACGAGGCAGCAAATAAATATCTGGCTTCGGTATATCATAACGGGTATAAGTACCCCAAGGTTTGATAGCTGGTGATAAGACTTGCCATCGGGAAGTAAGCAATCGAAAACCGATAACTTTTAATAAATATGCTGACTTTGAGCTGCTAAAATGAATACAGTTCAAAGCCAGCATATGCATCGCTTTTTCAACGAAGGGCTGATTGAAGGCCTTACTATTGGTTGCGCAGCTTTCGTGGGCGCCTAACGAAAGACAAACTCGTTGGCAATCGTAATCTCTTCCTGATTAATGGAATGACCGAAATTTGGATAAACGGCTAGTTTAACATCCGCATTTTGTGCTTCCAAAATTTTCACTGTCGCATTAACGCGTTCCAACGGAACATGAGGATCAGGATCACTCGTGCCGATAAATATAGGTGTTTGCGCAAAGTCCCCCATATACTTATCCGGATCGATTGTTTCGCCGATTAGTCCACCAATAATGGCGACCGCCCCCCCATACCGCCGGGCATTGCGTGCCAGGAATTCAAGCGTTAGACATGCGCCTTGGGAGAATCCGAAGAAATAGATGTTTTCAGTTTTGATCCCCTTATCCAAAGCAAGTTGTACCGTATTTTCAATGATTTGAATTGCCGAACTTAACCAGGGTTCATTGCTTTGCTCAGGAGCCATAAAGGAATATGGATACCAAGTGTAATTGTCTGCCTGTGGTGCGAGTAGTGCGTAATCCCCCACATTCAGGTAAGCAGACATGCTCAGAATGTCCGTTGCATTTCCGCCACGGCCATGAATCATGATCAATGCTTTTTCTGTATTTTCTAAACTGTGTCCAGCTGTTTTAATATTATTTGAGTGACTCATTATAGTTTTTCCTATACTGTTTTCTTAAACCATACATCGTCATATATGTCGGGATGACGATGGAATTGTGCATTTACATAAGGGCATAGCGGGACAATTTTCATGGTGTTTTCCCGCGCATAGGACACCAGTTTTTCCAAAAGTATTTTGGCAAATCCCCTGCCTTCGTAGGCCTCATCGACTTCGGTATGGTAGACGACCAATCTTCCATCGATAATAGCGATGCTCATTAAACCAGCTTTTTTCTCATCAGAGAATAATTGAAGTTCACCACGCTGATTTTTATCCAGTACAATTTCTGTTCTTTCCATTTTTTGCTTTACTTAATCGTTTTTATGTCGATCCTAATTTATTTTTGGTAATGTAGCTTCGATCTGCGACCGATGACCTTCGTATTGTTTTGGCAATTTAAGAGCTGTTCCAAGATGCTCTAAGGGCTCATCCACTGTAAATCCGGGATTGTCTGTTGCGATCTCAAATAAAACACCACCAGGTTCCCGAAAGTAAAGGGAGAAAAAGTAATCCCGGTTGATTTTTGGTGTAATATCCAAACCTGCAGAAAGCACCTTTTCGCGATATTCCATTAAAATGTTGTCATCTTTTACCCGAAAGGCCACATGATGATTCGTACCGGCAGCATTACGACCGTAAGGTAGGTTGCGATCTGCCAGAATATCAACAATATTGGCCGTATCTATGCTGTCGGTCGTCAACCGGTAGCGTCCACTATCCTGACCTTGCACCGTGTATCCTAATATATCCGTTAAGACCCTTAGTGTCGGATCAGCCTCTTTTAAGGATAGGGTAATATTATGAAATCCCCTTAAAGCATTTTCATTCGTGATATCTGCGGTTGTCCACACCTTTCTGTGATCTTTTGTTAACGGTTCAATAAATTGGATCTGTAGACCGTCAGGATCTGTAAATGAAATTAACTTTTCGCCAAAAATTTCATTTTCCTGGAATGCAACATTATGCGCTTTCAATCTGTCTTTCCAGAAAGCGAGGCTTCCTTCGGGAACAGCATAGCCGATATGGGTTGCCATACCCGCACCCTGTGTACCTTTGCCAATACCTTCCCAAGGGAAAAAGGTCAGGATGGTGCCCGGATCCCCCTGTTCATTCCCGAAATAAAAATGATAGGTGCCAGGGTCGTCAAAATTGACAGTTTTCTTTACCAAACGGAGTCCAAGTACGCCAGTGTAAAAATCAAGGTTTCGTTTTGCGTTATCAGCTATCGCTGTAATATGGTGTAGTCCTAATATTTTATTGTCCATGGTTGTTGTTTTTTATTTTCTTAACTGATGTAAAATTACGGCAGCCAAGAAAAAAAATCATTGAACTAGATTAATAAAAACAAGAAATGAACTTTTTGTTTTAGCTTGTCGATAACTTTTTAAAAGGAGTAGGGCTTTAAACAAGACTTTCGTGCTTTTACGAGGCAGCAATGGCCCCAAAAATCAACTGTGGATTATTTCTGATCCATAGAAAACAGATACTTTCAGAAAAAAAAACACCAGAAGTCCCCAACTTCTGGTGTTTTAATCTAACCAATTATTAACCTAAATTTATGAAATGTATATTTCTGAATATTATACTATGGGGTAATTTTCAATTATCATGCCATCTTTTTCAGCCTATTCTTCACTAAAGGAAACAACTGGTGGAAAACAAAACGATAAACCAAATGTTTGTTTATTGGGTATTATCAATACCAAACTGAGACATATAATCGGTTTTTTATCCATCATAATACGTTCAGATAATGAAAATACGAACAAATTTTATGCTGTTGACAGCAATCGTAGCGCTCTTATTTACCGGGTGTGGGCAAAAAAGCACGCCTAATAAACCCGCAGAAAAGGATCAGACACAGCTAGATATCAATAAAGAAAATAAGCGGATCGTATTAGACTTCTATCAGCAGATGTTCGGCGACAAGGATCTATCGGCCGTAGACAAATATATTGCGCCGGAATATATTCAGCATAACCCTCATGTAGCTGATGGTGCAGCCGCATTTAAAGCCGCCGCTGCAAAGTGGTTTGAAGGGCAGCCTAAAACCAAGGTAGACGTGCAACGTATTGCCTCAGATGGTGATCTCGTATTTATTCATATTAAGAATAAAAATGCGGCTGGTAGTCTCAAGTCTACAATAGATATCTTTCGCTTAGAAAATGGAAAGATTGTGGAACACTGGGACGCACAGCAAGATGTGCCCAAGGAGTCCGCTAACAGCCATCCGATGTTTTAATCAGTTATTTGATATTAATGCTGGTTCCTTTTTAAAAAGGTCTTATATTTAATACGCTATCCATAAATTGGGTAGTTTTGTATTGACTATAGAAAATAATTAATTTAAATGAAGCGAATTTTAGGTGCAGGCCTGTTTTATATCCTCATATCCGCGTGCAGTGTACATCATAATCCAAAAGAACACCCCCAGGTGTATTTGCAAAATCCCGGACGGGAAACAAAAAAATGGAAACTTGTGTGGGAAGACAACTTTAATTCACCAAATTTGGATACGAGCAAATGGAGCCGGATTCCGGCAGGTGGGTCGGACTGGAACCGTCATATGAGCCAAGATGATGCCTGTTTTGGATGGGAAAAAGGGGAATTGATTCTCAAAGGGATCCGAAACACGGATCAGCAGAAAGATACAAGACTATTTCTAACAGGTGGGATATGGAGTAAGGGAAAGTTTGCCTTTCAGTATGGACGTATCGAAATAAGAGCCAAACTGGGTAGTGCACAAGGTGCATGGCCAGCGATGTGGATGCTGGCCGAGTTGGATAGATATGGTCAATACCCTCGAAATGGGGAAATTGATATCATGGAACACCTCAATTTTGATGATATAATTTATCAGACGACGCATTCGCATTATACGTTGAATCTCGGACAAAAAGATAATCCCAAACATTCGGGAACAGCAAAAGTCAATGCTGGAGCATATAATGTCTATGGTATAAGCTGGTATCCAGATCGAATTGTATTTCAATTGAATGGTGTGGATACATTTACTTATCCGCGTATAAACGGTGTTGATGCTTCGCAATGGCCTTATGATCAGCCTTTTTACCTATTGATAGACCAGCAGCTTGGTGGTAGTTGGGTGGGAAAAGTAGATCCCGAACAGTTGCCAGTCGAAATGCGGGTAGACTGGGTCAAGATTTATCAATAAAAACTTAACATACCGACCGCGAAAATAATGTTTATTTTTGACCCAATTATGGAAGATAATACACTATTCAAAATAAGTTATAAGATTAAAGAGATCCGCAAGGAGAAAGGAATCACGATACAGGAGGTTGCGGATAAAGCTGGTGTAAGCAAGGGCCTCATATCGCAGATCGAAAATAATCGAACGATTCCATCCCTGTTGGTGTTGATCAATATTATCAATGCGCTGGATGTCGACCTGAATGAATTCTTTAAAGATTTTAATTCCGACCTCGACGCAGGGCCAATAGTTGTTCGAAAAAAAGACAGCTATACAGCCTTCGAAAAGGAACATGCGATAGGATTTCATTATAAACGAATCTTCACCTCCGCCATGGATAGCTCTACCATGGATATCGTTCTTTTGGAACTGCAGCCCGATGCACAGCGTCCGATGGTAGAAACCGAGGCCTATGAATATAAATACATCATCAGCGGAGAGGTGGAGTATGTATTCCAGGACCAAACAATCAGGTTGGAAGAAGGTGACTCCATTTTCTTTAATGGACGATTATCGCATACACCACGCAATGTAGGAAAGGAAAAAGCATCCATGCTTATTGTGTATTTCTTCGAAAATAAACGCTAGCCCTACGCATTAAGCAGTATGAAAAAGCATCATTGAACCCAACAGTGATGCTTTTTTTATTTCTCTACCTACAATATCACTTCAGTTATTTATATTTGTTTATAAATACTTAACAAAAGTTTAGTGTTATGTTAATTTCCAGAATTTACTTTTGATTGCGGACAATGAAGTCCGCGAACAATTCTAAATCATGGATTTTAACCAGCGAGTAAAAAGACGTATAGCGGGATTTGACGAGCGTTCGGTGGCCATATTATTGGCTATTACTGCATTTTTATGTTATACAAGTATGTATTCATTTCGGAAATCATTCACAGCTTCGGCTTTTGCCAGTGAATCTATTTTTGGTTTAGATTATAAAGTGTGCATGGTCATTATCCAGATGTTGGGATATTTGTTCTCGAAGTTCTACGGAATTAAATTTATCTCCGAAAGCAAGCAACGGCATAGAGGACGTTATTTAATTGCCCTGATCTGTATTTCATGGGCAGGATTATTGGCTTTTGCGCTTTTACCAAAACCGTGGAATGTCATTTTTCTTTTTATCAATGGTTTTCCATTGGGAATGGTTTGGGGCTTGGTGTTCAGTTACCTCGAAGGTCGTCGGTATACGGAAATTATGGGAGCCGTCATGTCGGTGAGTCTGATTTTTGCGTCTGGTTTTATCAAGACTGTGGGGCGTTGGTTAATGGATACCTTTCAGGTTAATGAATTTTGGATGCCTTTTTTAACGGGGATGCTCTTTTTCTTACCCTTTGTGCTGTGTGTATGGATTTTGGAAAATACGCCTGGGCCGACTGCAGAAGATAAGCGTTTACGGACCGAACGCGTGGCAATGGATGCAACGATGCGCAAACATTTTTTTAGTGTATTCATGCCGGGTATTATCCTGACCATTATAATCTATACCATGCTGACCATTTTACGCGATGTGCGGGACAATTTCGAGATTGAAATCTGGCAGATGCTGCACCTCCAAGGCGCCGGTGTTTTTGCGAAAGTCGATGGAACGATTGCATTAATTGTCTTAATTTTAATAGGCTGCCTGATTATGGTAAAAAACAACCTGAAGGCATTTAAGCTGATTCATTACATGATTATTCTGGGATTTCTTATTGCGGGGATTTCTACCTATTTATTTACCAGGCACTGGATCGGGGGACTCAGTTGGATGTTATTGGTGGGTTTGGGACTGTACATGGCCTATATTCCTTACAATGCCATATTTTTTGAACGGATGATTGCGACTTATCGTATGAAAAGTAATATCGGTTTTGTGATGTATATGGCTGATTCGGTGGGGTATTTAGGAAGCTTTCTCATATTAATGAATAAAGAATTTTTGCCAAATTCAGTCACCTGGGGAACTTATTTTATTCAACTGGTTTATCTTGCTTCAATCATAGGTGCTATTTTGGCGATCTTCTCGCTCGTTTATTTTGTTCGTAAGAAAGAGCAGATGAAAACAAAAAAAGATGATAAATTGGTACAGCCCTGGCAAGCATCCAATGGTGAAGTACAAATAAGTTAATGCTAATATTTTTAAAGAATGAAAACAAATACATACGATTTAATTGTTGTTGGAGGTGGTATCTTGGGGACTTTTCATGCTTATCACGCGCTGAAAAAAGGCTTACGTGTGCTACAGCTGGAAAAAGATAATTTTCCTGTAGGTTCTACTGTACGCAACTTTGGCCAGGTGGTGCCCTCAGGAATGGCAGGGGAGTGGTTTGATTATGGTGTAAGGGGATTGGAAATATACCAATCCATCCAACAGGAAATGGATATTTCCATTCGGAATAATGGCAGTATTTATATCGCGTCCGATGCCGATGAAGTGCAGGTCATCCACGAACTATCCGCACATTATCAAACCAAAGGATATGAGCATGCCCTTTGGTCTAAAGAGCAAATCCTGGCAAAATATCCCAGTATGAATGCGGATTACGTGAAAGAAGCCATTGTTTTTGAACAGGAACTAAGTGCTGAGCCCGAAACGATGATTCGCCAGCTGCATATTTTTATGCAGGCAAAATTTGATAGGTATACGCTGAAATATGACACAACTGTTATCGCGTGCGAAGATGCCAATGAAATGGCATGCTTGACAACAAGTAGCCTAGAAACCTTTACAGGGGCTAAAGTAATTATCTGCAACGGTTATGAATTTAAGATCCTGTATCGTTCTCTATTTGATGATAGCGGTTTAGAAATCAGTAAATTGCAAATGATGCGTACCAAACCTTTGCCTCAGATCCAACTACCCGGAAATATCCTGACTGGATTAACGATTCGCCGTTATGAAAGCTTCGAAGAATATTGTCCGTCATTTGGCGCTATTCCTGTACCTGAACATTATCACGAACTGCGCAAATATGGCATCCATATTTTATTTAAACAGGCCATTGACGGTAGTATTATTGTTGGCGATTCACATGAATATGCGGCCGGCAATCGATTGGATGAACTGGGTTTTGCAGTGGATACCTATATCAACGAACTTATGATCGCTGAAGCTAACCGAATTATTCCGATGCAGAAAGATTGGATTGCTTCGTCCTGGTCGGGCTTTTACTCACAGCATAAAGACCATATTCTTGAAGTTGACATTAGTCCACGTATCCATGTACGTACCGGTATCGGCGGTAAAGGAATGACAGCCAGTGCCGGGTATGCCGAACAAAGTATTGAAAAACTTTTTTAATTACGTTCCCCTCCATTAAAAAAGGTTCTACTTAGCGAAAGTAGGACCTTTTTCTTTCTAAGCCTGGTGTCAGCTAAACTATTTCGCAGGAAAAAAGCAATCTATAGGCGAATAGAATAAGTTTGTAGTTTTAAAAAATTAATTATTAAGAATTTTTGCTAGCGGTTTGCAATTGTTTATTAAAAACTTTCTGCTCACTGGTACCAACTATTTGCTGGTAATATTGTTCTTTATAAAAGAGCAATCCAATGATATTTCCTTATTGCTTAGGTATTAAACAATGTTTTTTATTAACTTCACAGGCATATTAAAACCAAAAATTACAAACAGCAACTTATGGCAAATCAGAATTTCCCTGAAAATGAATGGCGAAGGATAGAGAAATTAAAGTCTTATGAGTTAATGGGACTAGGGAAAGATCCCGAGTTGGATGTATTTGCGCAGGCAGCCTGTTTGATTACCGACTGTCCCGCATCATTGATAGCGATGATGGAAGAGCAAACACAGCGTATACAAAGTTGTGTGGGTATGGAGCTGGATACTGTCGAAAGAGAAAATACCGTTTGCCAATATACGATTTTGAGTAAGGAATTGCTCGTTATCGAGGATACCTTTGAAGATCCGCGCTCTTCCGCCAATCCCTTGATCCGGGAAGGTAATATCCGTTTTTATGCTGGGGTACCGTTGATGGATGAGGATGGAGATGTGTTGGGAACCATTTGTGTGATCGATTTTCAACCAAAATCACTTTCGGATCGGCAGCGACATTTATTGGAAGAGCTTGGAAAAGGAGTGACCAAGATCCTACTTGGAAAGAAAAGAAAGCGGCAGGCTGGATATTTCTCCGAAATCTTTCAGTTGACAAACAATGTTATTTGTGTGTTGGATGAAAATTGCCGGGTTAAAGATGTCAATCCTGCCTTTACCGGTGTACTGGGGATATCAAGGCCAGATAGCATTGGAAAATCCCTTTTTACATTATTGCAAGATGATACGAAGACACTAGCTGCTGATTTAAAGCAGATCGAAGCTGCTGATTTCGGCATTCAATCGACATCATCAACTTCCATCGCAGATGGCAGTGAAGTCATTATTGAATGGCATTTTAAACATGACCCCATCAACCATGAAATTCTGGCCTTTGGCCGTAATGTCACCAAAGAGCGTCAGGAAAAACTGAAACTGGAAAATTCAGAGCGACGCTTCCGTAGTTTCTTTGAAAATGCCATTGGCCTGATGAGTATGCATGATATGGAAGGCAATATTCTTGCTGTCAATGAAAAGGGAAGGGTCATGCTGAAATATGAACAGCAAGAGGTAAAGTCGCTCAATCTGAAAAAATTGGTTCCGCCACATCATGTGGCATTGGTTGAAGAATACTTAAAACGTATTGCTAAAAATAAAGAAGACTCCGCAATGATGGTCCTGCGGACAAAAGAGGGGGAAGATATTTATTGGCTTTATCACAATATGGTCGAACTGGACGAAGACGGTAAGCCCTATGTCGTCAGTACTGCATTGAATATGACCGATCGCATGCGTTTGGAAAATGACCTGCTGCATACCAAACAAATTTTGGAGCAGACCAATGCTGTTGCTCAGGTCGGTGGCTGGGAGGTAAACCTGGCTGAAAATAGGGTATATTGGTCAGAGTCCACAAAGTTGATCCACGGCGTTGATCCTGATTTTACTCCGGATTTTGAACATGCCATCGGTTTTTATGAACCCGAAAGCCAAATCGCCCTACGGCAGATATTTGAAGAATCGGTCCGCAACCGAAAACCTTATGATACGGAATTGCGTCTGTTGAAACAGAGCGGAGAAGCGATTTGGGTCAGGGTAAAAGGAATTCCTGAATATGAGAATGATGTCTGTAAACGGGTATTTGGTATTATCCAGGATATTGATAAGAGTAAGTCGCTATACCTGGAACTGGAACGCAAAGAGTCCATGCTGCGCGCGTTTGTGAATTATGTGCCTGCATCCGTGGCGATGTTCGATCGTGATTTTAATTATGTATCATTGAGCAACCAATGGATTGAAGACTTTCATCAAGATGAAACTCAATTGCTTAATAAAAACCTGTTTGAACTTTTTCCAAATATTCCGGAACAGCGAAAGAAAATCTATCAGGATGCATTGCGGGGGATTCCTTATAAGAATATAGACGAAGTTATTCAGGCGGGTGGAATAGCCGAACCACAGCATTTCAACTGGGAAGTAAGACCTTGGCATTTGACCGATGGAAGCATTGGTGGGATTATTATTTTCACACAGAATATTACGGAGTCTGTCCAAAAAAATGAGGAACTAAAACACGCGAAAAAAATGGCGGATCTGGCAAGTAAAGCCAAATCAGAGTTCTTGGCCAATATGAGTCACGAAATCCGGACTCCATTAAATGGCGTAATCGGATTCTCGGATCTCTTATTGAAAACACCGCTCAATGATATCCAAATGCAATACTTGGGCTACATTAATGAATCTGGCAACAGTCTGTTAAATATTATCAACGATATTCTGGACTTTTCGAAGATCGAGTCCGGAAAACTGGAACTGTTTGTCGATAAACATAATGTATACGATATCGCCAATCAGGTGATCAATGTTGTCTTATACCAAGCTCAAAGAAAGGAAGTCGAATTGCTTTTGAATATCGAGCAAGGATTGCCCGCCTTTATATGGGTTGACGATGCACGTATTAAACAAGTGCTTATAAATTTATTGGGCAATGCGGTTAAGTTTACTGAAAAAGGGGAAATTGAATTCAAAATAAGTCAGCTGCATCATACTGATGATAAGCTACGCCTGCGTTTTGAAGTACGTGATACAGGGATCGGAATTCCTGAGGAAAAACAGCAGCGTATTTTTGATGCCTTTACACAGGAAGACAGTTCTGTCAGCAAACGTTATGGCGGGACTGGGTTAGGACTTACGATCTCCAATAATTTATTGAAATATATGGGCAGTAAGTTAAACCTGACCAGTCAGCTGGGCACTGGGTCTACCTTTTATTTTGATATTGATGTTGCCTGCGAGGCGGTGGAGCAGGAAGATGCTCAATTACCGTTAAATCGGGTGCTCGTCGTAGACGATAATGCAAACAACCGCACCATCCTGCAGCATATGCTGAGTTATAAACAAGTCGAATCTGTTTTGGCGGAAAATGGTATGGAAGCTTTGCAATTGCTGATGAAGGGTGAGCGTTTCGATGTCATCTTAATGGATTATCATATGCCTATTTTATCGGGACTCGAAACCATTGAAAAGATCAAGGAACTCTTTCGACAACAGGAAGAAGGTATTCCCTTGATTGTATTGCATACATCTTCCGAAGAGCACGAAGTAATTTCAACATTTAGACAGGAAGAAGGCTCATTTTGTCTATTGAAACCTATTAAATCGGAGGAGTTGTACCAGACCCTGCGTAGGGCTATCCAACAAAATAAAGAAGATACGGAACAGGCAAAGGTAAATCTATCTTTATCTGCTGATGTCTATCGAAAGGAAATGCAGGTTTTGCTAGCGGATGACAATGCGGTCAATATGGCATTGAATGTAAGGATGATGGCCAGTATTATGCCCGATGCAATTTTGACAGAAGTGTCCAATGGTGCGGAAGCAATTCAGGCATCTAAAGCAAACCATTTTGACCTCATTCTCCTGGATGTACAAATGCCCGAAGTAGACGGTATCGAAGCAACGAAACAGATCCGTCAAATGAAAGAATATCAAAATACACCCATTATCGGTATCACAGCCGGCAATATTTCTGGAGAGAAAGAACGCTGTCTGAATGCGGGAATGTCTGATTTTCTAGCTAAACCTATTCGCCAACAGGATTTATTTAATGCGTTGGAAAAAGCTATGTTATCTGTTTCGACCTCTTCTGGTATATCAGAAGAGGTAACAGCTGAGCTTGAAACACATTTGGATGTACAGCGCCTGCATGAGCAGGCAGGCGATGACCCTGCATTTTTATCTTTTTTCCTTGACCTGGTCATCAAAGAAATTACAGCATCGGGTGTTCAGATCGCAGAAGCAATACAGGAAAATGACCTGAAGCGTATGAAGGAGCTATTACACAAATTGAGAGGAACTTCTTCAACCGCCGGATTGATTAAACTTGCCCAATTAACGGAAGAACTGGAAACTAGCATTTCATCCGACACCGATCTCTCGAAAGCCTTTGCTGTAATTGAAGTAGAAATGGAGCTGGGGTTGGACTTGATAACGAAAATTTTAAATAAATAGGAATATGTTGATTTTAATTGCCGAAGACGACGAGTTAATTTTACGTACCGTAGAACACAAATTAGTAAAGGAAGGACATGAAGTTGTTTTAACTAGAAATGGTCAGGAAGCAATCGAGAAGATTGAGGCATCAGATTTCGATCTGGTGGTAACCGATATTATGATGCCATTTGCGTCGGGGATCGAAATTCTTTCCGCGATAAAACGCATCGGAAAAAAGATTCCCGTCATTGTGTTGTCAAGTATGGGGCAGGAAGAAGTGGTCGTAGATGCCTTTGATCTTGGCGCATCGGATTTTATGGTTAAACCTTTCAGTCCAAACGAACTGATCCTGAGAATAAAACGCTTAACAACTAAATAAACGTATTGTATGCCCAGCCATATCTTCCTACATGAGCTTATTCTAGCGATTATTGTCGTCCTGATTCTGGTACTGTTGCTGATTATTGCCGTGCTGGGATTTAGCTTTTATAGTTATAGGATCTTGCATAACCGACAATCCTGGAGACAGATTATTGAATATAAAATTATGGAGACGATTGTGGGCAGTGATACAAATCGTGAACGGGATCAGGAATTTAGCAAGCATTTAAAAGAACCATCCTTTCGGGCGCTTTTTTTAGAGGTACTGGTAGACTCCGACCGGAAGTTTTCGGGAGCAGCCAAAGAATCCATAAATAGCCTGTTTTATGATTTTAAACTGGAAGACGAAGCCTGGCGAAAGTTAAGACATAGGAAAGCATATCTCGTTGCCGGCGGTATACAGGAACTGGCAGCAATGAATGTTGAAGCAGCAATTCCTGAAATAGAAGCGAAGCTGAATGATGAGCGGATGGCAGTTTATCAGGAAGCACAGTACGCTATGGTAAGTTTTCAGGGCTATGAAGGTCTTGGATTCCTGGAACATGTTGATAAACCCCTATCAGATTGGCAGCAACTACGTCTTCTATACTCTATTCAGTATTTACCTGACTTTTCCGATGCACAGGTTTACAGCTGGTTAAAGCGTACAAATGATTCCGTCGTGATATTTACTTTACGCCTGATCCGCAAATTTAGATTACTGTCATTTTATGCGGAAGTATATGAGTTGCTTGCTCATCCGGCCATTCCTGTTCGTGTGCAGGCAATACGCAGCATGCAGGCAATAGAAAATAGCGCGACGATCGGACAGTTTATTGCCTGCTTCGACCAACAGCCGATTGATGTGCAGCTCGAAATTCTAAAATCCATGAAGATCGCCAGGAGCAGGGAAAGTGAGAACTTTCTAAAGGAACAATTGTGGAATAATGCCGCAGTATCGATTAAAATTGCTGCGGCCGAAGTGCTGGTGATTTTAGGAAAAACCGACTATTTGCGCGAAATTTCGCAGGAGACAGCGACCGGAGACGAGCTTATACAGATTATTAAACACGCTTTGCAAGAGAAAAAATGTTAGAATTTTCCCATATTGTCTATGAAATTGTAGTTTGGCTATTTTTGTTATACTCTGCTGCCGTATGTATTATTTATACTTGGATAGGGCTGTATGCTTATGGGGCGGTATTTCGCTATAAACATAAAAACGCGTTTACCGATTATAGCATCGTTGCTACAAATCCCAATGCACCGACCTTCAGTCTGATTGCACCTGCCTATAATGAGGGCATGACCATCATTGAAAATGTACGCTCCTTATTATCCCTCTATTACCATAATTTGGAAATTATCATTGTGAATGATGGAAGTAAGGATGATTCCATGCAAAAGCTGATCGCAGCTTACGAACTTGAACCCACGTCTTTTTTTGTCCAGGGAAATATTGAAACCAAAGAAATCCGGGGTATCTATAAGAGTAAAAATCCTGCCTTTAAAAAACTTATTGTTGTCGACAAAGAGAATGGGGGTAAGGCAGATGCACTGAATGTCGGAGTCAATATTTCTGCCGGTGATTATATTGTCTGTATTGATGTCGATTGCATTCTTGAACAGGATGCAATTTTAAAATTAGCGAAACCTTTTCTGGAACAAACAGACAAACGTGTTATTGCCTGTGGCGGGGTAATACGTCTGGCCAATAATTGCAATGTGGTTAATGGATCTGTAACGGATGTCAATCTTCCAAAGTCCTGGTTGGGTCGCACACAAGCTTTGGAATATATCCGTGCCTTTATTCTGGGACGGATGGCCTGGTCCCGCGCTTCTGGACTGATTCTGATTTCTGGTGCCTTCGGGGCTTTCGATCGTCAGATCGTTTTGGCCTGTGGTGGCTATGACAGAAATACTGTAGGTGAAGATATGGAGCTCGTAGTCCGTATGCGACGCTATATGGAAGAGCAGAAACAAGCCTATGAAGTCGTTAATATTCCCGATCCCTTGTGCTGGACAGAAGTGCCAGAATCGAAAGAGATCTTGCGCAAACAACGCAACCGCTGGATGAGAGGGACTATGGAGACGCTATGGAAGCACCGCAAGCTGATGTTTAATCCCAAATATGGCCGTTTTGGGATGATCAGTATGCCATATTGGTTTTTATTCGAGTTTTTAGGCCCTATCGTCGAATTTACAGGCTACATTATTTTTGTGATCTTTTTTATTTTAGGCATTATTAACTGGCCCTTCTTCTTTGCTTTATTTTCACTGGTCATCGCTTCCGGAATTCTCTATTCCATCTATGCCATCTTGGTTGACCTTGTCAGTCATCAGGTCTATACAAAAAAAAGGGATCTTTCGACCTTAATTACAACAGCGGTTCTTGAGCCTTTATATTTTCATCCCATTGTTGTCAAAGCCGGTGTGCAGGGAGTCGTGGATTATTTTCGCAAGCAGCATGGCTGGGGCGAAATGACAAGGCAGGGTTTTCAACAAAAAGAGGCAAATGAGTCTGTTTGGAAATACCTGGCTAAACGTTTAAATGCAGCTTTGCAGGAAATAGGCCCTGTTATGCTGGCTTTCTTTGTGCTGTATATGCTGTCCATCGGGGCGGAATGGTGGTGGTATGGCCAACGTTTTTCCCAGCTTGCGGAAGCGAACGCGGGCAAGTATTTGCTTGTGGATAACCTCATCTTTGCCTTTCAGGTGTTGGGCTGCCTGGGATTAGGCTACTTATTGCTTCAATTCATCAGCAGTTTTTGGTCCAAGTTTCTGCTGGACTTATCGTTTTCAGCAATCATAGTCATTCAATTTATCCTGTTTTTGTATTTTGCTGAATCGAGAAACCTGCTGGGTGCAGACTTATTTTATTACAATTCCGAAGAGCTGAAGCAGATTTTGGAAGCCAGTGGCATGTTGAATTTTACAAATATCGCTTTACTTTTAGTATTGATTGCGATTGCCTGGGTTCCCCTCTGGATTGCCAATAAGCAGACTTTTAAAAAGGCTTATGTGGGTATTTCATGTTTGTCTTTGGGTTTTATATCCTATTTTATTTCTTCAGGTTCGATTTTGGGAAGCGCTTTGACAAAAGATGAATTCGTAGCCAATGCAAGCCGAAGTAAATGGCGGTATTTTTTTGAATCTAATTTGTCAGATTATGTGGCGGAACATCCCGGCATGCTGGCGGCATTTTATCAGGATGAAGTGGATACCAAAGAACTGAATAGTAAATTCCCTTTTCTGAAAACTGAGGACACTAAGGATTTCCTGGGAGCCTATTTAAAGAAGACAACGAGGCCGCCCAATTTAGTCATTCTTGTGATTGAGGGCTTAGGCCATGCCTATAGTTCGGAAAATGGGTATATCGGCAACTTTACACCATTTATAGGTTCATTAAAAAAGCAATCGCTGTATTGGGATAATAACATGAGCTCTTCGGGACGGACATTCTCCGTATTACCTACATTAACTGGATCATTGCCTTTCGCCATGCATGGTTTCCTTGAGCAGGATACTTTGCCGGATCACTTTAATCTGTTCAACATTCTAAAGCATAATGGGTTCAATACAGGGTTCTTCTATGGCGGCAACTCCAATTTCGATTTCATGAAAAAATTCATGGACTATAACAAGATTGATAGGTTTATTGACCAGGACGCTTTTGCTCCACCCTATAAGAAGTTACCGGAAAAAGGCGGCGAAAGCTGGGGCTATGAAGATCAGGCTGTATTTAGCAAATTGCTTGAAGTACAGAAAGTGCAAGCGGATCCCTATTTCCATGTGCTGCTGACACTATCTACACATAATCCCTTCCTGATTAATAATGTGGCCCATTATGAGCAGTTATTTGATCAGCGGATTGCATCTATGGAGTTGTCCTCAACGCAAAAAAAGTGGGCCCTGGAAAATCGGACCCAGCTTGTTTCGGTCTTAAATTTGGATGGTGCAATGGAACAGTTTTTTAAAGAATATCGCAAGAGACCCGATTTTGCAAATACCATTTTTGTTATCACGGGAGACCATGCCATGCCGGAGATTCCGCTACAGAGCAAGATCGACCGTTATCATGTGCCACTTTTGATTTATTCACCGCTCCTAAAAGAAACAAAGACCTTCCACAACTTTGTAAGCCATTTTGATGTCGCCCCTTCGTTGCTGGCTTATTATAGAGAAAATTTTGCGCTGAAAACTCCAGCTCAGGTGACCTGGATCGGTCAGGGACTTGACAAAGGTGTGTCGGCAAAAGGCGAGGGGATTGCCATGATGCAGAGCAAAAATCAACTGGCTGATTTTGTACGTGGAAATTATCATCTGTCTGAAGGACAATTATACCAACTGGATGGAACCCTCAATGAGGATATTGCTTCGGATGCTGCAAAAGAAGAAATGTCCAAGCACTTTGAATTGTTTAAGCGCAAGAACAAACTGTTTTATACTCAAAAGCAATTGCTACCGGATAGCGTTTACAGCAATTATTTTAGACCCTTGAAAAAAGACTAAAATTTGCGGATATAACCAAGGATGATGTCCAATTGATTTCCTTTTTCTTTTGGTCGGAATTCTTGGTTATAATAAGTGCCGGAGATCGAAAATAGGTTGCTTTGTTTGACCGAAAAATTATATTCTGCACCCACTTTAAATGTCTTTAATTTGTACTGTGCGTTATCCAATAAATTATTCCGGTTTTCTTCGGGACTCAAACCTGTACCTGCTATTAGGCCGAAATAATCGTTTGCTCCTTTGGTATAGTAACGCACTGTTCCGGTATAGGACTGAGAAATATTCTTCTCGCCGGGAGTAAGGTAAGTTCGCAGGTTGAACCAGAAGTTTTCGTAATATTTTCCGACTGAAGCCGTATACATCCAGATATTGTCACTGAAATGGAGCTGACGGTAACCGATTTCCCCTTCAAAACTGTTTGGTAAGTTGGCGTATAAGGAGACACCCGTACGGTATTTGGCAAATATGCCCACATTATTGGAGTAGGCTGCTCCGACATAAAGATAAAATAGCTTGGATAGGCGTGGGTAAGCTTCCATTTCAAATTGTACACCATTCTCCGCAAACTTATTGGCATAATTTGTCCTAAAGATCACCGAGCCGATTGGCGTAGCGCGTTTATAGCTCAAGCCAACGATGTGCCAGTTGTTGTCAAACTGTTTGTCAAAATAGACGAAATTATAAGTTAAGCCAATGGCGTTTTTAGCAGTATATTCTTCAATGTTTTTGGCCAGAGACCGCGCTTCCGCATTTTTTGGGTCGATCTTAAGGAGCTGGTGGACGGCATTTTCGGCAACATCGTAGTGATTGGCGCTATAGTTGATCTTGGCTTTTAACAAGAGCAGGTCCTGAGATTGCGGGTGAAAACCCAGGCCTTTGTCGGTCAGTTGCGTCGCTTTTTCAGCCTGATCATTCCAGTACTCCAGTGCTGCATAAGCGAGAAAAAAGTCTTCATCCTTCGTATTTTTTCTATCCAGCTCCTGAAAGAGTGTACGGGCCGAATCAACCTTGTCCGACCAGGTATAAAGACGTCCCAGGAAGATGCTGATATCTGTATAATCAGGTGCCTGTTGAAGGGCCTGTTTTGATAATTGAATGGCCTGTGGATAATCTTTTGAATCAAAAGCTACCTTTCGTGCTTTGGCAAAGAGCTCATCAGCAGTGATCTTCGTCTCTTGGGCAATTGAAAATAAAGGTAATAAAGCGAGAGATAGTAATGGATAGGTTACTTTTTTCATTCCAGATTGTATCGTTAAGATTTTAGCTTGCTAATATATAAACTAAAATTAGAAAATATTGTTTGCCAATAAGCGTTTTTCCATGAATTTTCCCGTTAAATAAGTAGCTCCCCCAGAGAAGAGAGCTACTTGGGCTCTGTTTTAAAAAGATAGTTTCGTAAAGCGCCAGTGCAGTGTATCCACGAGGGTCAATTGATTACAGTCTACAGGCAGTCCGGCAGCCAGCTTAAGTACCTGCATGGCCATCATACTACCTATTATCCCTGGTAATGGACCCAATACACCATTTTTATCACAGTTGGGAACCAGCTCAGGAGGAGGAGCTGTCGGAAATAAGTCCAGCAAGTTCTTGCTGCCACAATAATTAAACACCGCCAATTGGCCTTCGAATCCATATATACTGCCATAGACCAGGGGCTTATTGAGTTTGAGACAGGTCTCATTGAGCAGGTAACGCGTCTTAAAGTTGTCACAGCAATCTACAATGATATCATAAGGCTGAAGAATTTCTTCGGCATTATCCACATCGATTTTAACAGGTATAGGCCGGAAATCAATTGTACTGTTGTGCTGCTGTATAAAGTCGGCGGCGCTGCTGACCTTGCCGTTATACAGCTGTCTTTCGCTGTGGATGACCTGCCTATTGAGATTATGCAGCTCAACCCGGTCGAAGTCGACCACAGCAAGTTTGCCAATGCCCGCAGCAGCGAGATATTGTAATACAGGACTTCCCAGTCCGCCCGCCCCAACGACGAGTACCTTGGAATGCATGATTTTGCGTTGTCCCGAAACACCGATCTCCTCAATAAAGATTTGTCGGCTATAACGTTCGAATATAAGGTCTTCTTTCATCCATTTAACGGATTAGTCCTGAATAGCTGCTTTCCCAATCTTTCATTACGGGAGAATAGCCCATTTTCCGGATTTGTTTTTTTATGGTCTCCATATCCCGTTCGTCGCTGACTTCAAACTGCTCCAGTGCCTGAGGATCGACGACATAGCCGCCAGGATTCGTTTTTGAGGCCGCGCTCATTGTCGTTACACCGATAGGGATAATATGGTCCCTAAAACGTTCGTTTTCCCGGGTAGAAATGGAGATTTCCAGGTTTTCATTCCACAAGCGGTAAGCACAGATCAATTGCAGCAGATGCTTGTCTGATAGATCGAAATTGGGAGCTACGGAACCTTCGGCTGGCCGTAGCCGCGGAAAGGAGATTGAATACCGCGTTTGCCAATAGTGCTTTTGCAAATAGGCAATATGGGCTGCGGTAAAGAAGCTGTCCACACGCCAATCTTCCAGTCCGAGTAGCACGCCTAATCCGATTTTATGGATACCCGCCTGCCCGATGCGGTCGGGTGTGTCCAGCCGGTAATCAAAATTGGATTTCTTGCCTTTGGGATGATATTTTTTGTAGACCTCCCGATGATAAGTCTCCTGGTACACTAAAATAGCATATACCCCCGCAGCCTGTAGCAACTGATACTCCGCCAGTTCAAGCGGTTGTACCTCGATGGATATCTGGGCGAAATGAGGTTTGAGCAGTGTAATGGCCTGCAGAAAATAGTTAATTTCCACGGTCTTGTTTGCTTCACCGCTGACCAGTAATACATGATTGACACCCATGGATTTGAGCGCCATGGCTTCGAGCAATAGTTCTGTGTTGTTCAGGGTTTTGCGTCGAATTTTATTGTCCATGCTAAACCCGCAGTAGGTACAGATATTCTGGCATTCGTTGCTGAGGTAAAGTGGCGCATAGAGCTGTATGGTCTTACCAAAGCGGCGTTGTGTGATCTGCTGGGCTTTGACAGCCATCTGTTCCAGATAAGGTGCTGCTGCCGGCGATATCAGCGCGATGAAATCATTCAAGGTCAGATTATCCCTGTTTAATGCATGGCGTACCTCCAGATCGGAGCAGTTATAGATCTTCGTCTGAACCTCTTCCCAGCTGTATTGATCGAGTATCTCTTTAAAATTGTTCATAACGCAGCATCAATCAAATAAAAATGAAGTTAGCGGGCTTGAACTGACCGCGCCGGTGGAAAGCGCGCCTAAACCTGCTTCATAAGCTTGACGTCCAGCGATGACAGCTTGCTTAAAAGCCTCGGCCATGTGTACCGGATTTCCGGAAACGGCAATTGCAGTGTTGACCAATACGGCATCCGCGCCAATTTCCATGGCTTTTGCTGCATCCGAAGGGGCACCGATTCCAGCGTCAACGACGACGGGGACATTGCTCTCCTCGATAATAATTTCCAGAAAGTCCAGGGTACGAAGTCCTTTGTTGCTTCCGATCGGAGCTCCCAGGGGCATGACAACGGCGGTACCTGCATTCTCCAGACGTTTACAGAGCACCGGATCCGCATGGATATAAGGCATGACCACAAAGCCCAGCTTTGCCAGTGCTTCTGTTGCCCGTAGGGTTTCAATAGGATCTGGTAGCAGGTACCGTGGATCCGGATGTATTTCCAGCTTTACCCAGTTTGTCTCCAGGGCCTCCCGGGCAAGCTGAGCCGCTAAGACAGCTTCTTCGGCTGTTCTCGCTCCAGAAGTATTCGGAAGCAGGTCTATTTTTGTAAGGTCGAGCGCGGCGGTTAACTCATCATCGGCTCCAAGCTGGTCGATGCGTTTCAGTGCGACGGTAACCAGCTGTGAACCCGAAGCAGCAACGGCTGCGCTCATCTCGGTCAGATTGCCAAATTTGCCCGTTCCCATAAATAACCTGGATTCGAAGCTGCGATTGGCTATGTGTAATGTGCTCATGCGAAGAGATTTTTAATGGATGAAATAAGGTGCGGTGTTTGCGTGATCAATCCCGATACCGCGACACCGTAAACTCCTGTCTGTATTAAATGTTGAATATCTTCGGCACTGCTGATCCCGCCAATAGCAAAGATTGGAACAGGAGGGAGTTCCAGCCGGTGGATTTCCTGGAAGATATTTTGATATCCAGCCAAGCCCAATAGTGGGCTGAGCTTTTGTTTTGTATGCGTGTGTTTAAATGGCCCCAGGCCGATATAGTCACAATTTTCTGCGATCCGCTGTTGCACATCTTGCAGGCTATTAGCGGTGCCACCGATAATTTTTTCGGGGCCGAGCAACTGCCGTGCTTCCGCGATACCGCAATCCGTTAAGCCAAGATGTACACCATCCACATCCAGTTGCTTGGCCAGGTGTACATCATCATTGATGATACATTTGGCTCCAAACTGCTGGCAAACCTGTTGTATTTGCTTCGCAAGTATGGCGAATTCTGCTTCTCCCGCCTGTTTCCATCGGATCTGTATCCATGTGGCTCCGGCGTCCAGGGCTTTTAGGATATTGTTCTTTTGTTCAGCCTGCGTCAGCCCCTGTGAGATATATTGGAGTTTTTCGAGCATAAGTTTTTGCATGTTATAAAATGTTGAATAGGGTTGTTGGTTTGCCAGATGGCTCCCAGCAAGGCGATCCCATCTACACCTGCATGGATGGGAATCCGGCAATTTGAGGCTTGTATTCCGCCAAGACCGACCAGGCCGACATCAAAATTGGTCCGGAAGGGAAGTTGGCTCAGTACAGTATTTTCCTGGCCATAACCGACCTTGGAAATGCTTGGAAACAAAGGGCTTAAAAAGGCATAATCCCAGCTTTTGTCCAATGCGTTGAACTGATCGATATGGTGGACTGATGTCGAACAGATACCTCCGAAGTTTTGCGGATCGAATAGGCCGCTTTGGCGATCATGTGCGTTGAGATGAATCCGATTAATTTGAAGTGCATCCGACAGCTGCGGATGGGAGTGAAGAACCAGTCTATCGTGGTATATCGCATCGATAGATGCGATATAACGATACATTTGCTCATCCGTAAAATGATATTTGCGCAGATGCAAAAGATCGAGTCCATGCACAAAAAGATCATGGATGGTCTGTATTTCTGAGGCAAATTCTTCCGCTGCTGTCAATGCAATGATCATAAGTAGATTTCCTTTCCCTGTGCGATGAATTCCTGCGATTTTTCCAGCATACCCTGTGCGGCAGTATCCCGGATTTCCTGTGTAATTTTCATGGAGCAGAATTTGGGACCGCACATCGAGCAGAAATGAGCTACTTTGGCGGCATCCGCAGGTAATGTTTCGTCGTGGTACTCACGGGCAGTATCCGGATCAAGGGATAAGTTGAACTGATCTTCCCAACGGAATTCGAATCTAGCCTTGCTCAGCGCATTGTCACGGTATTGTGCCCCCGGATGACCTTTGGCCAGATCAGCTGCGTGTGCCGCCAGTTTGTAGGTAATCACGCCATCTTTCACATCTTTTTTATTGGGCAGGCCAAGATGTTCTTTGGGTGTGACATAACAGAGCATGGCACAGCCATACCAACCGATCATTGCCGCGCCGATCGCCGAGGTGATATGGTCATATCCTGGCGCGATATCGGTGGTCAGTGGCCCTAACGTATAAAATGGAGCTTCGTCACAACATTCCAGCTGTTTTTCCATATTTTCTTTGATCAATTGCATCGGCACGTGGCCCGGTCCCTCGATCATCACTTGTACATCGTGTTTCCAGGCAATTTTTGTCAATTCCCCCAAGGTTTCCAGTTCGGCAAATTGGGCTGCATCATTGGCATCTGCGATAGCACCGGGGCGCAGACCGTCACCCAGTGAAAAAGCAACATCATACTGCTTCATGATCTGACAGATTTCGTCAAAATGGGTATAGAGAAAGTTTTCCTGATGATGGAATAGACACCATTTAGCCATAATGGAGCCACCCCTTGACACAATGCCGGTCACGCGTTTTGCGGTTAGGTGAATATAGCGCAAGAGAACACCGGCATGGATCGTGAAATAGGAAACTCCCTGTTCCGCCTGCTCAATCAGCGTGTCCCGAAATATTTCCCAGGTGAGATCTTCGGCAACACCTTTCACCTTTTCAAGCGCCTGATAAATCGGAACAGTACCGATCGGCACGGGTGAGTTGCGAATAATCCATTCGCGGGTTTCGTGGATATTTTTGCCTGTAGACAGATCCATGATGGTATCGGCGCCCCAGCGGCAGGCCCATACTGCTTTTTCGACTTCTTCTTCGATGCTGGAGCTGACGGCGCTATTGCCGATGTTGGCATTGATTTTTACCAGAAAATTACGGCCGATAATCATCGGTTCGCTCTCGGGATGATTGATATTATTGGGTATAATAGCTCTACCGGCAGCAATTTCCTCCCGGACAAATTCCGGTGTAATATATTTTCCAGCTGTCCGGGCGCCGAAGTTCTCCCCGGGATGCTGATGATCCATTCCGGGTGTACTGTCGGCTAGTTGGGCTATACGTTGATTTTCACGAATGGCGACATATTCCATTTCCGGCGTAATGATACCTTTTCTGGCATAATGCAATTGCGTTACATTTTTTCCCGGTGCCGCAACTTTCGGCTTATGGCTGTAGGCAAAACGAAGCTCATCTAAGCTTGTATCTGCTAGGCGTTCTTGTCCGTACCGCGAACTGATACCGTCCAGCTGGTGCACATCACCACGGTCTAGGATCCATTGTTCCCGTAGCCGGGGAAGTCCCTTACGAATATCAATTTCCTGGGTTCCATCTGTATAGGGACCTGAGGTATCATAAATGGTGATTGGCGGGTTGACTTCGATCTGTCCATTGCTTAATTTGGTAGGGCTCAACGAAATCTGGCGCATGGCGACCTGAATGGGATAGAGTGTTCCAGGAACAAAAACTTTGGTTGAGTTTGGAAAAGCGGTCTGTGTGATTTTTTCTGATGTCATGTTAAGGAGAAATTAGGTATATTGAATAAGTTCCAAAGATGGTTAACCACCTTGCGTAGCGGTAATAAGTAGAATCTGGTCACTGGCACGTAGGGATGTGTTTGGCCAATCGTCTTTGGGAATAACCTGGTTATTGACGGCTACAGCGACACCTTGTGTTTTACCGGAAAGTTCAACCTGTAAAAGATCGGCTAGCGAATTTGGCGCGGGGTCGAAAAATCGGATTTGATGATTGATTGTAAGTTCCATTCCTTTTATTTTTTTGGTAAAACTTTAGGAATGGCTACAATAAGATACGGTAATGTATCCTGTAGACAGCTTACTTTTCCCTACGCCAGTATGATCTGGATCAGGTTATAAGGGTAAAATCTCAGCCCGCATATGCAGACACCCCTAAAGTCGCAACTAATATAGGACTATTTTGATGAAAAATCCAAAACATCCCTGTTAATTTTAAATACTGTTGCAATAAGACAAGGCTGTTTATTATGTTGAAAATATTTGATATATTCGTTTTTAAATCAACTAAAACAATTTAACGTCCTTTTGTAAACCTGCTGAATTCATCCCTGATTTCTTAGGAAACGCATTCTATTTTCATCGTGGGAAACACAAGAGGTCAACATGTATCTACGAAATATGAGGAAGACTTTACTGATGATCATGCTGAGCATGGGGACGTTATTGCATGCACAGCAGCAAAAAGAATGTGTACCTATTGCACTCCGATGCGAACATTTGGAGAACCCCTTGGGTGTAGACAAATTAAATCCCCGTTTAAGCTGGCAGCTGGATGATAAGCGACAGGGCGCAAAGCAATCTGCTTATCAAATCTTGGTAGACAGGGATTCAACAGCCCTAGTGAAAAATAAATCCCGTATTTGGAATAGTGGAAAGCAGTCTAATTCCGACATCTTGGTTCAGTATGATGGATCGACTTTGGAACCGCAGACAAAATATTTTTGGAGAGTCCTTGTCTGGGACAAAAATGGAAAGCCAAGCACATCCTCCATCGCCTCGTTCGAAACAGGGATGATGGGGATGCAGAACTGGAAGGGAAAATGGATCAATGATAAGCAGGACATTCACGAACAGGCGGCCCCTTATTTCAGAAAGGCTTTTAAAGCAGCCAAAGCAATCAAGTCGGCCCGGGCCTATATTGCGGCAGCAGGACTTTATGAGCTGTCCATAAATGGCAAGCGAATCGGCGATCACCGCCTTGATCCCATGTATACTCGGTTTGATAAACGCACATTGTATCTGGTGGAAGATGTGACCGGACAGCTTCAGCAGGGCGACAATGTCCTCGCTATTGTTTTGGGAAACGGCTGGTATAACCATCAAGCCCTGGCGGTATGGAATTTTGACAAGGCACCCTGGCGGGATCGTCCGACATTTTGTTTGGATTTGCGTATTGTCTATGAGGACGGTACTGAAGAAACAGTAAGTTCAGACCAAACCTGGAAGACTGCGGCAGGACCGATCCGCTACAATAATATTTATACCGGTGAACATTATGATGCCCGTCTGGAAATGCCAGGATGGGATACAGCAGCCTTTGATGATTCAGAATGGCATGCAGTGCAGTATCGGAAACCACCTTCCGCAAATATCGTCTCCCAGCAGATGGTACCGATACGGCTGGTCAGATCGTATAAACCGAAATTAATAAAAAAAATCGATGACAGGACCTATGTCTTTGATATGGGGCAAAATATGGCTGGTGTAACGAAGATCAAGATCGCTGGGAAAGCCGGGACGGTGGTCAAAATCAAGCATGGCGAACGCGTGCAGGCAAATGGCCGCTTGGATCAGTCCAATATTGATGTATATTACCGTGGAAACAAAGATCTGGAACCCTTTCAGACCGATATCCTGACACTGAGTGGCAGGAAAATGGATGAATTTATGGCGAAATTTGGCTATAAGGGCTTCCGTTATGTTGAGCTGAGCAGCAGTGAACCAATTGCAGTGGATGAATCGGCTGTTACGGCTTATTTTATGCATAGTGATGTACGGCCCATTGGCCAGCTGAAAACCTCTTCTTCGTTGATCAATGGGTTGTGGGAAGCGACTAACAACGCCTACCTGTCCAACTTGATGGGTTATCCCACGGACTGCCCACAACGGGAGAAAAATGGTTGGACGGGGGATGGGCACCTCGCAATTGAAACCGCCTATTATAATTTTGACGGGATTACCGTTTATGAGAAATGGATGGCGGATCATCGGGATGAGCAGCAGGAAAACGGCGTGTTGCCCGATATCATTCCGACCGGCGGCTGGGGATATGGTACGGCAAATGGCTTGGATTGGACAAGTACCATCGCCATTATTCCCTGGCAGACCTATTTGTTTTACGGTGATGCAAAGTTACTGGCAGAATGTTATGACAATATCAAGCGTTATGTGGATTACGTGGACGGAATTAGTCCGAATGGACTGACCACCTTTGGTCGTGGAGATTGGGTACCCGTCAAATCGCAATCTAATCTTGAGCTAACTTCGTCGGTGTACTTTTATGTGGATGCGACGATCTTAGCCGCGGCCGCAAAAATGTTTGGAAAGACCGGTGATCAGCAGAAATATGAACGATTGAGCCAGAAGATCAAAGACGCGATCAATACGAAATTTTTGGATACCACAACAGGGATCTACAGTACAGGGACACAGACCGAGTTAAGTGTACCCTTATATTGGGGCCTGGTACCCGAGGCGATGAAAGCCAAAGTTGCAGCCAACTTAAATAAGCGGGTAGAAGAGACCAATTTTCATTTGGATGTTGGTGTACTTGGGGCTAAAGCACTGCTGAATGCATTGAAGGATAATGGTTACGGCGAGACGGCGTATAAAGTCGCCGTACAGGATACTTATCCCTCCTGGGGCTGGTGGATTGTCAATGGTGCAACCACCTTGCTTGAAAATTGGGACCTACAGGCGACGCGGGATATTTCGGATAACCATATGATGTTTGGCGAGATCGGCGGCTGGTTTTTTAAATCCATTGGCGGTATCCTGCCAGATCCAACACAGGCTGGCTTTAAACATGTCTTGTTAAAACCTATTTTCCCGAAGGAGCTCAAGGAATCCTCGATTTCTTATCAATCGCCTTATGGTAAAATTGTGTCCAGTTGGCGAGTAAATGGAAACAAAATCGAATACACTGTCGAGATACCGGCGAATGCGACGGCAACCTTTTATCCGCCAGCGAATATCCGCAGTAGCGGTGCAGTCCAGTTGGAAGCAGGGAAATATCAAATGGATTTGGAATTAAAATAATAGGCCTGGTTTACATCCTATTTTTTTCTACTGGATATGGTTGTCATTGGCGGGGCTTTTCTTGCTATTATCTTCGGACCTTATTCGGATCGTTTGCGGTACTGACCAATATTGCTGCAGATCGGTGGCCGGTTTTACCCAAACAATTTCTGCATCGAATCTGCCTCAGGTCTGCTCTGGCTCAGCCACCTGTCTGGCTGTTAGCGAATATGATCCGAATTTGATCCGAAGAAAGGTGATCATTAACCAGTGAACAGTCCACGTATAAATGGATTGTCAGCCGCTCTTTTTTAGCAAAAGCAAAGCCTATTAAGGACGATATCCCATTTGTGAGCCAGTTATACTTTATTTTACCTATTAAAGGAGGTTTTTATTTACGATAGTTAATTTTAGTTCTTTTTAACTTATTGTGTTTATTGTACACGATAACGTTTTCGTTTGTTGCGCAATCGATTGCTCGGATTTATTGAATAATTTACTTCTATATTGGTCATAGCGATTATAATCCTACTACTAATTTTTTACCAAAGTTTTAAACTGTTTATAAACTTAATTTTGAAAACCAATGAAGAAAAACATCTTTTATGTAATTGCAATCTGCTTTGTCGGCTTATTTACCTCCTGTAAAAAGGATGGTGGTTGGATGCATCCGGTGCCTAATGATCCTGAACCGGTCAAATTGGCCATTGCAGATAGTGTACAAACGTTCAAAGTAATGCCTTCGGCATCGACAGAGACCGATCGATTGCAATTCAGGGCAAATCACAACGATATGCAGGCAACGGGATTTTATGCTGCTCCCAATAGTACAATAACGGTAACTGTTAACGTCAAAGCTGGTTCAACAGGAGCCCGACTTGCGATCGGTACTCCTTTTAGGGATAATATCAGGCCTGTGAGACAATACTTTGATCTACAGCCGGGAACGCAATCGTTTACAGTAGATCAATACGGAGGGTTGGTTTATTTGATCTATACCGCGAATAATTATACAACAACAGGAGAAATTGAACTTACTTTCGGCAATGGATTTATTCCTGTTCCGTATTTTCAAAAAGGTAAAACAACCCATGATCAATGGGTGCTGACATTGGATTCGCTTAAGAACATTGCGCCGGATGTGGTCTTTTCTTCCGACCGTACCATTATGGTCGCTAATATGGATGAGGCTCTTCTTTATAAGGGCGAGGATCAACAATTGATCGTTAATCGATTGGATTCGATCATCGGTTTTTCAAATCGTATTAGTGGCTTGAGCGGTACAAGCGGTGTACATGCCATCCCTTACAATAAACATTTGATCACGGTTAGGGATTCTGCTTCTGGCGGATATATGGCGGCAGGTATTTCTATTTTTTATACGGAATCATTGTCTTATCGCATGCTGCAGCCTAAATATCTTTCCAACACCAATGGATGGGGGATCTGGCACGAAGTAGGACATACCTATCAGCAGAAAGCTTGGACTTGGAACAATCTGACGGAAACGACGGTCAATGTTTATTCGTTAGCATGTGAGCGAGGTTTTGGTCTGCCTGTTAGTCGTGTTACTGCAAACAATGCATGGCCCAAATTGGATACTTATCTCCAAAAGCCTATTACCGAACGAGATTTCAATTTGGGTGATAATGACTTGAAGATGATTATGTTCCATCAATTGTGGTTGGCTTTTGGTGATGATCTCTATATTAATTTGAGCAAGGCTACGCGTGAGAATCGCCCTGTTTTATCAACAGATGCGGATAAAATGCGCTATTTTATGCTTTCAGCTTGTCAAATTTCACAGAAAGACCTTTCAGACTTTTTTAGAAAATGGGGCTTCAAAGTTAATGAATCTGTTTATACGGAGATTGCCAACTTTAATTTTCCAGCGCCGAATCAAGATATTACGGCATTGAGGGATTAAAATTTCATTTTTAATAGTTAGTTAGGGTACATGATCATTCGTGTGCCCTTTTTTATTCAGGGAAGCTGAACAGTATAAAAACAAGAAAAGCCCATCGTTAGATGAGCTTTCTTGTACCTAGGGCGGGAATCGAACCCGCACTCCCTTAACGGGAACAGGATTTTAAGTCCTGCGTGTCTACCAGTTCCACCACCTAGGCAGGTGAGCGAAAAACGAGATTCGAACTCGCGACCCCAACCTTGGCAAGGTTGTGCTCTACCAACTGAGCTATTTTCGCATGGAATTTATTTTTTCAAGTATTTCAGAACTTCGCGTTCTGTTTCTTTTGGTGGTGCCAGCTGGATTCGAACCAGCGACACAAGGATTTTCAGTCCTTTGCTCTACCAACTGAGCTATGGCACCTTTTCAATACTAGGCGTTTGCCTTATTGATGCTGCAAATATAGAGGGATTATTTGAAATACAAAAGGCAAAAGCGCTTTTTTTTGCGTTTAAACGCCAACCCATTGATTCCTAAGTGGAAAAAATAAAGGGCTATTCGATGTGAATAGCCCTTTGATATGGTCTAGGTGGATCTGATTAAGATAATTTACCTACTTCTAATACTAGATCAACGATTTTGTTTGAATAACCCCACTCGTTGTCGTACCAAGATACCACTTTAACGAAGTTATCATTCAAAGAAATACCAGCTTTAGCATCGAAGATTGATGTACGTGCATCACCCAAGAAGTCAGTTGAAACAACCTCATCCTCAGTGTAACCCAAAATACCTTTCAATTCACCTTCAGAAGCTTCTTTCATCGCAGTTTTGATCTCTTCGTATGAAGCACCTTTGTTCAAACGTACTGTCAAGTCAACAACTGAAACGTCAGCAGTAGGAACACGTAATGACATACCTGTCAATTTACCTTTCAATTCAGGAAGTACCAAACCTACAGCTTTAGCAGCACCTGTAGATGAAGGGATGATGTTTTGGTAAGCACCACGGCCACCTCTCCAGTCTTTCACTGAAGGACCATCCACAGTCTTTTGCGTAGCTGTTACCGCGTGTACGGTAGTCATCAAACCTTCAACGATACCAAATTTGTCATTCAATACTTTAGCGATAGGCGCTAAACAGTTTGTTGTACATGATGCATTTGAAACGATATGTTGATCAGCTTTTAATTCTTTGTGGTTTACACCCATTACGAAAGTAGGGGTATCATCTTTTGCCGGAGCAGACATCACAACTTTTTTCGCACCTGCGTCAATGTGTTTTTGAGCCAACTCCTGAGTAAGGAAGAAACCTGTAGATTCGATGATTACTTCAGCACCTACTTCATTCCATTTCAAGTTTGCTGGATCTTTTTCAGCAGTTACACGGATTGTTTTGCCATTCACGACCAAGTTACCATCTTTCACCTCTACAGTACCATCAAATTTACCGTGAGTTGAATCGTATTTCAACATATAAGCCATATAATCAGGCTCAACTAAGTCATTGATACCAACAATTTCAATTTCTGGACGATTGATAGCAGCTCTGAATGCTAAACGACCAATACGGCCAAATCCGTTAATTCCAATTTTCATATTCTTAATTTTTATTGATATAATATTTAATTAAATTATGTATCGGCTCCTTAACTACGGTGCCAATACTGATATTAAATTCTTCTGTAGCAACTTCCCGGAGGATGTTTTCATAATTGAAAGCTACCGAACCTGTAAAATTCACATCACTATCCGGATACTCTTTCATTAATGGCTTAATGTACGTCTTAATGAAGATGCGCAGTCCGTTTTTGATCAGCTGATTGATAAATAGGTGATCCTTATTTTCAAGTACAAAATCGGTAAATGAATTTAAAAAGTTGGTTGGCTGCGGCGCAATATAGACCTTCTCCAAAATACTTTTCTTGTCCAGGGTAAATTCTTTTTCCAATTTATCTTTCAGATCGACCGGAAGCGTGTCGGTCATATAATGTTTCAGCAATTGCTGACTGTTCCAGTTTGTCGCCCCTTCATCTGCGAGAATGTAACCCAGACCATAGTTGTTCTCAATGATTTTCTTACCGGTATAATAGGCCGCGTTCGATCCACTTCCGATAATGCCGACAATGCCTTTTTCATCACCAAAGGTTGAAATGGCTGAAGCAATGACATCATGGTCTACCTTGACACGGGCATTGACAAAAAAGCGCTCGAACACATTTTTGATCTTGTCCTTACGTTCTTTTGATGAGGAGCCGGCACCAAAAAAATAAATACGTTTTATTTTTTCAGCGTTATTGATCAAATTGGTGTTTCTATTTAAATGCTGTAGTATGGACCGTTCATCCTGTAGATAGGGGTTGATACCATTCATGCGAAATCCGGTTGTTATTCGGCCTTTGTCGGCCAACCGCCAGTCTGAGAATCGGGATCCACTGTATACTACTGCTATCATCGTCTGCTTAATTTTATATTACAAAATCTCAGCCATTTCCAATAGATCAGGGCTAAGCTTAATTTCCTTATTGCTGATAGCTTCCTCGATCGGAGTAGTTTTAATTTCGTTACCACGGAGACCTACGGTGATCCGTGTATTGCCTGCTAAAATTTCATTAACGGCGGCAAAACCCAATCGACTAGCTAATACACGGTCGAAGCTTGTTGGAGATCCGCCGCGTTGCAAATGCCCTAATATACTAACTTTCGTGTCGTAATGATCAAATTTTTCCTTTACTTTTTTTGCGACATAATAGGCACCACCGTTTTGATCGCCTTCGGCAACGATCACAATTGAAGAAGATTTCTTTTTGATGGCTCCATCTTCCAGGTGACTGATTAAGTCATCAATAGCAGTCTCCTTTTCTGGAAGTAGGATCGCTTCTGCACCACCTGCAATTCCAGCATTTAATGCAATACAGCCTGAATCTCTACCCATGACCTCCACAAAGAAGAGGCGCTCATGCGACGCTGCGGTGTCTCTGATTTTGTCAATGGCTTCAATAACGGTGTTGTTTGCGGTATCGTAACCAATGGTATAATCTGAGCCATATAGGTCATTGTCAATCGTTCCTGGGATACCTACGATGGGAATTTCAAATTCTTTGGAAAAGAAATTCGCACCCGTAAAAGTACCATCACCACCAATAACCACCAAAGCATCTATTTCGGCAGCCTTTAAATTATCATATGCAATTTTTCGCCCCTCGGTTGTTTTAAACTCAAGACAACGTGCTGTTTTTAATATTGTACCACCACGCTGTATGATATTGCTCACCGAACGGGTATCCATTTCTTTGAAATTTCCGTCAATCAAACCTTGGTAGCCCTGATAGATCCCAGTGACCTGAAGGCCCTTGTGTAATGCTGTACGGACAACTGCACGAATACAGGCATTCATGCCCGGTGCATCACCGCCAGATGTTAATACGCCTATTTTTTTAATTTCTTTTATCACACTCTATATTTTAGGTTTTACGAATATAAGATTTTTATAGTGTATATTCTACACTTTGAATAAATTTTTCATTATTTTTTTGCGCATCACGTTTAGGAAGCGTATAATTGTTACAGGTAACCCGATGATTAGTAGCCAATAAATTTAGCTCAGTATATTGCACATAAATAAATTTAGAAGTTTTGTATAGTAATTTTACCGTAGACTGCGTCATATTAGGCTTTCATGAAGGAGAATTAAAGGTTCTTTTGGCTGAAAGAAATGAATATCCTTTTAAGGATTGGTGGGCATTGCCAGGCTTTTTCGTGGACAATGACGAAGAGATGGAAGATGCCGTGAAGAGAATTCTGTATGAAAATACAGGTTTGAAGGATGTATTTATGGACCAATTGCATTCTTTTGCGGGCTTAAAACGGCACCCAAAAGGGCGTATTCTGACCGTAGCATACTATGCCCTGATTCAGCTGGATAACACAAAACTGAAGACAAAGCCTGTTACAAACTATATGAAGCAGGCAAAATGGTTTCCTGTCAGAAATGTCCCTGAATTGGCGTTTGACCATAAGCAGATTTTGGATTTATGCCTGGAAAGGTTGCAGCGCCGTCTGGCTTATAAACCCATCGCTTTTGAGCTGTTGCCTGAAAAATTTACCCTGACACAATTACAGTTGGTGTATGAGGGAATATTGAATAAAACATTGGATAAGCGCAATTTTAGAAAGAAAATGCAGAATTATGGCTTCCTAAAGGAGCTGGATGAGGTGCAGACCGGTGTCGCTTACCGGGCAGCAAGGCTCTATAAGCTGGACAAAAGAAAATTCCTCAAACATTTTCAGAATACTGTAGCGTTTTAATAAATTCTGAGTTATTAAGAAAAGGCAAACTTCCAAAGTTTGCCTTTTTTGTTGTCAACTAAATATCAAATTAATAGCGATTTCAAAATATATTTTGTACAGGAAGTTACTTTTTATATTTTTGAACAATTTCCGATAAAAGTCAGAAAGTAGAAAGGAGTTTTTTGAAGAATGGAAGATAGAAAAGACCAGATCATTGATGCTGCCATAAGACGTTTTATGCATTATGGTTTTAGTAAGACAACAATGAATGAGATTGCGGAGGATATAAAAATTACCAAAGCGAATTTGTATTACTATTACTCAGAGAAGAATGTGCTCATACGGGATGTGATCATCCGATTGACTGACGAGTACCGGGAAGAGGAAGAGAGGTTAGTCGCCGCGCACAGGGGGACAACCTACGAAGTGATCATGAAAATATTGGAATTACGGGACGCCTTTGTACGCAAATATTATATGTTGCACATGAACGAGAATCTGGAATGGATT
Source organism: Sphingobacterium sp. NGMCC 1.201703 (assembly GCF_047784615.1). Classification (NCBI taxonomy): domain Bacteria; kingdom Pseudomonadati; phylum Bacteroidota; class Sphingobacteriia; order Sphingobacteriales; family Sphingobacteriaceae; genus Sphingobacterium; species Sphingobacterium sp. NGMCC 1.201703. The sequence goes on from NZ_JBLOHD010000001.1 coordinate 1,129,855, forward strand.
AAAGGGCTTTCAATGCAGGATTTTTTTCAGTGCCTGCACAATCGTGATGTAAATGCGCTTTATGAAATACTGAAGGTTGGGGCTGAAAATGGCGAGCTCAATGGCGAGCATCTCTATGAAACCGCTGAAATCTATGTCGAGCTGATGAAGAGTCTCTCCCTGATGTGCAATATTTCTGATATCATTTCGGGAATACCTAATCAGGATCGTTTTGATGAAGTGCTACAGAAACAAAAGCTAGCTACGAAGCTGTTTTTTAATGGTATAAATAAAAAATAGATATAAAATTAGGATAAATAAATTAGGAATGAAAACAATCAGAATACTAGCCAGCCTTTTATTAGGTACGATGGTTTTCCAAAGTCATGCACAGCAGCAATTAAGCCTAAGTGATGCGATCAAATTTGCTTTGCAGAATAAAAAGGAAGCAAAGAAGGCCAAGTTGGATCTCGAAAATTCACAATATCAGATTGATGAGGTAAGAGGTAGCGCATTGCCTCAGATCAACGCCAACGGTTCCCTGAAATACAATGTATTGATTCCAGAAATGGTGTTGGAAGCAGGTGGGCAAACCCAAAAAATCAAAATGGGACAACCCTGGAATTCAAATGCCGTCGTTTCTTTAAACCAACAGTTATTTAACCAATCGATCTTTACAGGGTTAAAAGCAGCTAGGACAACAAAGGAATTTTATCAGATTAATGCTCAGTTAACAGATGAACAGCTTATTGAAAAAGTAGCTAACGCTTACTACGATATCTATCAGGAACATCTTAGACTGCAAACAATAGAAAATAACCTGCAGAGCACCACTAAAACCAAAGAGGTGACAGAGGGGCTTGTCAAAGCCGGACTGGCAAAAAAAATCGACTTGGATCGTCTTGTGGTCAATGTGAATAACCTAGAGGCCCAAAAACAGCAGACAAGTAGCGCTGTGCAGATCAAGGAGAATGCGCTGAAATTTGCGATCGGTAAACCAATCGAGGAAGATATTGAATTGTCGAACGAAACTTTTGAGATCAACCCGGTATTGGCAATGGAATCGGACAATATTGAGAATCGTACCGAGGTGCAGCTGATGAAGAAACAGATTGAACTGTATGAATTGAACAAGAAATCTAAAGTGGCGGATCTTTATCCCAAACTATCCTTGGGTGCTGACTTTGGTTTCAATGGTTTTGGTAAAGGGTTTCCGATCGGTGGTGATTTTAGCTGGCCAAAGACCTCGAGTATCGGACTTAACCTTTCGGTGCCGATATTTACAGGCGGAACGACCAAAGCAAGAATCAATCAGGCCGATATCCAGATCAGACAGGCCCAGGTGGACTTGGAAGATACAAAGCTTGGCCTTAGCCTGGCGAAGGAAAATGCCAAATCTCAGATTAAGATCAGCTTACTGACTATCGACAACAATCGCCGAAATGTGAAATTGGCCAAAGGAGTCCTGGATGATACAAAAAACAACTTTAACAATGGCTTGGCAACTTTAACTGAGTTACTGGATGCGGAAAGAGCATTAGCTGATGCCGAAAATAACCTGAATACAAGTTTATTGAACTATAAGGTTGCTGAAGTACAGATTATTAAATCGAATGGCGAGTTAAAATCACTAATTAACGAATAATTGACTAATACAATATGAAACGCGGAATTATTACCCTACTTATTATTGCTGCTGGTCTGGCAGGAATATTTTTTGTGTTAAATAAAAATAAAAAGAAAAACGAAGCGGAAACGGCTGAGGTTGCCAAAACAAATGCGGCAATTGCGGTCCGTATCGATACGGCAAAGGTAAGCTCAATGGACCTACGTTACACGGCTAATGGAACTTTTGCGCCAAAGCAAGAAGTCACCGTATCTGCGGAGACTGCGGGTAGAGTGGTGAAGGTATTGGTCGACGAGGGTTCCCGTGTGAGTGCTGGACAAACTCTGGCAATTATCGAAGGTGACAAGCTCAATGTCAATGTAGCTAATGCGCAAGCCGCATTTACGAATGCGCAGGCGGACTTACATCGATTTGAAAGTGCTTTTTCTACAGGTGGTGTTACCAAACAGCAGCTTGATCAGGTGAAGTTGCAATTTGAAAACGCCAAGAATAATTTGAGAGCATCAAAATTGAATGCTGGTGATGTTACCATCAAAACATCGGTTTCCGGGGTGGTCAATGCACGTAAAATTGAGCCCGGAACGTATTTAAATGTTGGCGCTCCGGCTTTTGATATCGTCAATGTCGGTACCTTAAAATTACGGGTCAATGTGGATGAAAAAAATGTGGCTACATTGCGGGTTGGGCAATCAGTTGACGTGTCAGCAAGTGTCTATGCAGACCAAAGATTCACCGGTAAGGTGACATTTATTGCTCCTAAATCGGACGGAAGCTTGAATTTCCCGGTAGAAATCGAAGTCAATAACGCATCGAATCAATTGCGTGCCGGTATGTATGGTACAGCAATATTTGGCGAAGGTGTTGCCGGTAATACCTTGATCGTACCTCGCAATGCATTTGTCGGTAGTGTGAGCGACAATAAAATATTCGTTCTTAAAAATGGTAAAGCAATCGAAACCAATGTGAAATCCGGAAGAAATTTTGGCGATTACATTGAAATCTTGGGTGGTCTGCAAAATGGCGACCAAGTGATTGTTTCGGGTCAAATCAATCTGTTTGATCAGAGCCCTGTTGAAATTATTAAATAATGTTTACTGAAAACCAGTAGCAAATGAAGTTGTGGTTTCATTACCATTAAAAACAAATAATTCTAATGAAAATTACCGAAATATCGATAAAACGTCCCAGTATAATTATCGTATTATTTATAATACTGACATTAGGTGGGTTGTTTTCCTATACTCAGTTGGGGTACGAGTTAGTCCCTAAATTTGAGATCAACGTAATCACGGTGCAGACAGTCTATCCGGGCGCATCGCCTGCTGAGGTGGAAAGCTCTGTTACCAAAAAAATTGAGGATGCGATTTCCTCGCTGGAGAGTATTAAGAAAGTAGAATCGACTTCCCTCGAAGGGGTATCCATTGTCATGATTACCTTAAATAACGGGGCCGATGTCAACTTCCTGCTGACCGATGCACAACGGAAGATCAATGCGGTTGTCAATGATTTGCCCGATGATGTGAAAACACCGTCCTTATCCAAATTTTCGTTGGATGATGTGGCCATTATGAGTTTAGCCGTAACATCGAATTTATCTGAGAAAGAACTGTATGACCTCTTGGACAATAAAATTCAACCTGTCTTTGCCCGGATCAATGGTGTGGCCAAAGTGGATATGGTCGGTGGTGAGGAGCGTGAAATTCAGATTTCTGTAGACCCGAAGAAAATTGAGGGCTATGGCTTAACAATCGCTCAGGTACAACAGACTGTTGCCTCTTCAAATCTTGATTTTCCTACAGGTAACGTCAGTACCCGTGACAACAGAACAACAATCCGTTTGGCGGGTAAAGTAACCTCGATTGAAGAATTACGTAATCTGCCAATTACAACGCCATCAGGGGTACAAATTTATTTACGTGACATCGCTGATGTGCAGGATGGTATCAAGGAAATTGAGAAGGTCGCTCGTCTTGACCGTCAAAACACGATCTTATTGCAGGTCTTTAAGCAGTCCGATGCCAATGCGGTAGCCGTATCAGAAGGTGTAAAAAAGACGATAGAGCAAGTTGAGAAAGATTATGCAGGTAACAAAATCAAGATTCTTGTTGCAAATGACTCTTCTGACTTTACATTAAATGCCGCCAATAACGTTATCCATGACTTGATGATTGCGATTGCGTTGGTAGGTTTTATCATGCTATTCTTCTTGCAGAGTTTGCGTAATGCCGCGATTACGATGGTAGCCATTCCATTATCCCTGATTGCGACATTTATTGGATTGCTGTTAATGGGCTATACCTTAAACCTGATGTCTTTATTGGGTCTTTCGCTGGTTGTAGGTATCCTGGTGGATGATGCGATCGTTGTTATCGAGAATATCCACCGCCACATGGAGATGGGAAAAAATAAGGTGCGTGCAGCATTCGATGGAGCCTCGGAGATCGGTTTTACCGTAACAGCGATTACCTTGGTTATCGTGGTGGTGTTTTTACCGATTGCGATGTCTACGGGTTTGGTGGCAAATATCCTGGCACAATTCTGTGTGACGGTAATTATCTCCACCTTGTTGTCCCTATTGGTATCCTTTACGGTTGTTCCATGGTTATATTCCCGTTTCGGAAAACTGGAGCATCTGAGCAAAACTTCCTTCTTTGGACGTATTATCCACGGTTTTGAAAGTGGACTGACAGCTTTTACCCATTGGGTATCTGGCTTGTTGGTCTGGGCATTAAAAAGCCGGATGAATAAATTGGCAACACTGGGACTTGCTGTAGGTTTATTGGTTGCTTCTTTTATGCTTGTGGTCAAAGGCTATATCGGTTCGGATTTCTTCCCAGGGATAGACCGTAAGGAGTTTTTCATCCAGCTGGAATTGGACAAAGATGCTTCTCTGGAAAAGACGAACTTGCTGACCCAAAAAGCTGAAGCTTATATCAAATCTAAACCCGATGTCAAAGAAATCATTACTACTGTAGGACAGTCTTCAGATGGTATGGCTTCGACAACAGGTTCGCGCTATAAATCCGAGATTCACGTCATCCTGGATAAGGAAAATTTCGAAGGCAATTCACAGGTGTATTCTGCGACTTTGAAACGTGAACTCGAAAACAAGCTGATCGGAGCGAAGATTAAAACCGTGAATGTAGGGATCATGGGTGCTGAGCAGGCACCATTGAAATTGACCATCATCGGTTCTTCGGTTGAAGATGCGCAGGAATTTGCGGAGAAAGCAGCGGCGCAATTGCGTAAGATCCCAGGAGCAGCAGGAGTGAAGTTAACCTCCGAAGCAGGTAACCCTGAGATCAATGTGAAAATTGACCGCGATAAAATGACGTCTTTGGGATTGAACGTATCCACGGTCGGTATGACGATGCAGACTGCATTTTCGGGAAATACAGACAATAAGTATAGAGCGGGTGATAATGAATACGATATCAATATCCGCTATACGGAAAGCGGTCGCGCCAGCATCGACAATGTTCGCGATCTGAAATTTATCAATAACAAAGGGGCTTCAATTTCTTTGGAACAGTTTGCAACAGTTTCTTATGGTTCGGGTCCGACTTTATTGGAACGTCGCGATAAATCACCGGCTGTATCTATCCAAGGTCAGGCCATCGGTAGGCCAATGGGTACCGTAGCACAGGAATGGCAGGCGCAATTTGAGAAGCTACCACGCAAGCCGGGAATCGTCTTTATCTGGGGGGGTAACATGGAAAACCAGACCGAGGGTTTCGGTACATTGGGAATCGCTTTACTGGCTTCCATTATCTTGGTATACCTGGTTATGGTGGCGCTATATGACAGCTTTATCACACCTTTTGTGGTATTGTTCTCTATTCCGTTGTCCTTTATAGGTGCCTTGTTGTTCCTTGCTCTGGGTAATCAGACGCTGAATATCTTTACGATTTTGGGTATTATCATGTTGATTGGTCTGGTGGCCAAAAATGCGATCATGCTGGTCGATTTTGCGAACCACCGTAAAGAAGCGGGGGATAACACGCACGACGCATTGGTGGCGGCTAACCACGCCCGTCTTCGTCCGATCCTGATGACGACAATTGCCATGGTATTCGGTATGATTCCGATTGCCATTGCCACAGGTGATGGAGCCGATATGAACAGAGGTCTGGCAATCGTTATCATCGGTGGCCTCTTGTCATCCTTATTCCTGACCCTTGTTGTCGTTCCGGTCGTGTATTCGATTTTCGACCGTTTCGGAAGGAAGAAGAAGACTGACTATGAAGCATTGATGGTCGAAGACTATGATCATGTGGATGTCGCAGATCATTAAATCTAAATAATTTTACAAAAGAAAGGAGGCTAAATCATTGGCCTCCTTTTTTTTGTGTTAATTTTAGGTTAATCAATCGATTGCGTAAATATTTTTTATTACATTGCGGCCGCATTAACAAAATATATAAATACTTAAAATTGAGACAAGCATGTGTGGAATTGTAGGATACACAGGTTACCGTCAGGCGTATGGTATCGTCATTGATGGATTGAAAAAATTAGAATACCGTGGATATGACAGTGCTGGAGTGGCACTGCATAAAGGTGAACAGGTCGATGTTTACAAAAAGACCGGAAAAGTAGCGAATCTGGAAGAATTCGTTTACGGTCAGGATCTCCAATCAACAACAGGAATAGGTCATACACGATGGGCTACCCATGGTGAACCTTCTGACCGCAATGCCCATCCGCATTATTCCAACAGTGGACGCATTGCAATGATTCATAATGGTATCATTGAAAACTATGCATCCCTAAAATCAGAATTGATCAGCAAAGGTTATCATTTTAAAAGTGATACAGATACCGAAGTACTTGTCAACTTTATCGAAGAAATTCAATTGCAAAATGAATGCTCCCTGGAAGAGGCAATCCGTATTGCCTTAAAAAGGGTGGTAGGTGCCTATGTGATCCTGGTATTGGAAGCTGGTCATGCAGATCGGATTATTGCGGCTAGAAAGGGAAGCCCCCTTGTTATCGGAATAGGTAAAAATGAACATTTCTTGGGCTCGGATGCTTCGCCGATGTTAGCCTACACCAAAGAAGTTGTGTACATTAATGATTACGAACTGGCAATTATCACACCGGAGGAACTTATCCTCAAGAACTTGGGTAATGAACGGATTACACCCTATATCCAAAAATTAGATCTGGAATTGTCTGCTATTGAAAAAGGTGGTTATGATCACTTTATGTTAAAGGAGATCTTTGAACAACCTCATACCATTTACGATTCAATGCGGGGTCGTCTGGATCTGCAGGCCAAGCAGATTATTCTGAGCGGCATTGAGAAATACGCAGAAGAAATCAGTAGCACCAATCGCATTGTTATTGTTGCCTGTGGTACAAGCTGGCATGCGGGTTTGATTGCCGAATATATCATTGAAGAATTATGCCGCATTAACGTTGAAGTGGAATATGCATCGGAATTCCGTTACCGCAATCCAGTGATCCATCCTGGAGACGTCATTTTGGCCATTTCGCAAAGCGGGGAGACCGCGGATACCTTGGTAGCACTGGAAAATGCGAAAAAGCAGGGGGCAATTATTCTTGGCGTGGTCAATGTTGTGGGATCCTCAATTGCCCGCCTTTCGGATGCAGGAGCTTATACGCATGCCGGTCCCGAAATCGGGGTAGCGAGTACCAAGGCATTTACAGCACAACTCACTGTTTTAAACCTGATCGCGCTAAAAATCGCAGCATTAAAAGGAACAATTTCCCAAGAACGTTTTCTGGAATTATCGGCAGAATTGCATGCAGTACCAGAGAAGGTGGAATGGATACTGGATACACAGATCGAAAAGATTCAGCAAATTGCAAAAAAATATAAAGATGCTCGGGATTTCTTATTCCTAGGTAGAGGCTATAACTTCCCTGTAGCGCTAGAGGGCGCATTAAAGCTTAAAGAAATTTCATATATCCATGCTGAGGGCTATCCGGCAGCGGAAATGAAACATGGACCTATTGCTTTGGTTGATGAAAACCTACCAGTTGTTTTTGTGGCTACGAAAGATGCTTATCATGAAAAAATTGTTTCCAATATCCAGGAAATAAAAGCAAGGAAAGGAAAAATTATCTCTGTTGTGACCAGAGGTGACGCTGTATCCGAAGGCTTATCGGATGATTATATGGAAATCCCCGAAGCAGATGAGATTATTGCACCATTGATCTCCGTGGTTCCACTTCAGTTGTTGTCTTATTATATCGGTGTGGAGTTGGGCTTAGACGTTGACAAACCTCGTAATCTCGCCAAATCTGTTACCGTAGAATAAGGAGGCGCATGAGTGTATTAAAGAAAATACCTTTGGAGCATTTGGGATATGATTTTATCCCAAATGAGTTTCTCCAGGAAGGGCAGGATGAGTATACCCTGCGTTTTCAGCAAAATCCACGTAATGGCTACCGTGACCTTACAGCAGATGAGATTCAGCAGCTCATCGCCAACGGAAATTGGTCGAGCGACTGGTCCAGGGTAAAAGTTTCTGCAATCTTTGATCCCAAGCAGATTCAACACTGTAAATTCTATGGCCTGGTTCGGATCGGAAATCTCAGCCCCAGCTATTTGGAGTACCGGAATTTAAAACTTCCGATCGGCCTGTATCATTCGACCATTATCAGTTCGGATTTTGGCGATGATGTCGCTGTTCATCATATCGGTTATTTATCCTATTTTATTGTGGGAAATGAAGTGCTGCTGAGTCAGATCAAGGAGATGGAGACCGGAAGCACGGCCAAATTTGGAAATGGAATCCTGCGCGATGGCGAGGAATCGGGTAAACGCATCCAACTGGAGCTCTGTAATGAAAATGGTGCACGTTCGGTCTATCCTTTCGATGGGATGCAGGCTGCCGACGTCTACCTGTGGACACGAAATCGCCATGATCGGGAACTGCAACATCGTTTTGAAGAACTTACAGACCAGAAGTTTGGTACGCAACGTGGCTATTATAGCCAGATCGGTGATCGCTGTGTCATCAAAAATACCTTTACGATCAAGAATGTGAAGATTGGTACAGATGCCTATATCAAAGGAGTGAATAAGCTGAAGAATGTGACGGTGAATTCATCACAGGAATCCTATACGCAGATCGGTGAAGGCTGTGAATTGGTCAATGGTATCATTGGTTACGGTTGCCGTATATTCTATGGTGTAAAAGCAGTACGTTTTATTTTGGCTTCTTACTCGCAACTGAAATATGGCGCCCGGCTGATCAATTCCTATCTCGGCGATAATTCGACGATATCCTGTTGTGAAGTGCTCAATTCACTGATCTTTCCGGCACACGAACAACACCATAATAATTCTTTCCTCTGTGCCGCATTGGTGATGGGACAAAGTAATATGGCTGCTGGGGCCACCGTAGGGTCAAACCACAATTCCAGGGCAGCGGATGGTGAGATTATCGCTGGGCGTGGCTTCTGGCCGGGATTATGCGTAAGTCTTAAACATAACTCGAGATTTGCCTCCTATTGTCTAATTGTCAAGGGGGACTTCCTACATGAGCTGGATATCCAATTGCCTTTTACATTGGTCAGCAATGACGTGCAGCATGATCGGCTCGTACTTATTCCGGGATATTGGTTTATGTATAATATGTATGCCCTGGTACGCAATGCCAATAAATATGAAGCACGCGACAATAGGCATTTTAAAAACCAATATTTTGAGTACGATATGTTGGCACCGGATACCGTCAATGAGATGTTCGCCGGAATGGAAACACTTGCCGTTGCCGTATCGGAAAGTCTCCAGCCCGAAGAAAACAAAACACGTGCGGAGCGCATTTTAGCTGGACGTGCTTTACTTGCCAACAATATTGATCTAAAAGATAAGACTATTGTTTTATCCGGAGCTGAGAATTCGCGCAGACCTACGGTGATTCAGAAAGTAGGCGAAGCCTATCATCTCTATCGTTCATTTATCAAGTATTATGGTGTTTTGCACCTGATGGAAGCGCTTGAGGAAGGACAATCGCTGGATGAAATCTTTGCGAGCCTCGCCACTGAACAGCGGACCAACTGGGAAAATATCGGTGGACAACTTATCGAAAGTACTGCTTTGCAGGTTTTCCTGAATGAGATTAAATCCAAAAAGATTGACTCATGGGACGATATTCATGAATTTTATCACGAGCGCAGCAAAGGCTACCCATTGGATAAGCGAAAACATGCCTTGTTATCGCTGATTGAAATTCTGCATCTGGAGGGAATGGAAATATCCAAAGATAAAATTGTATCTTTGTTGGATCAGGCTTTGGGGCATCGAATCTGGATAGGCGAGCAGATCTATAAATCCCGTGCAAAAGATTATAAAAATCCGTTCAAGAATATGGTATATGCCAACGAGGAAGAACGCGATATCGTCGTCGGGAAATTAGCCGAAAACGCCTTTATCAATCAACAACAAAACGAATTAGAGTTATTTAAAATAAGGGTTGCTAATTTGAAAGGGCAATTTTAAAAGAAAGGCTTCCGCTCGGAAGCCTTTTCTTTTTTTCTTGTGGGGATAGGATAATGATCTGATGTACCCGGCGCAGGTTGGCGACAAGGACAAGGGTTATCCGGCATCTTGAATCTTATCCAAGGGTTTCCGTTTATTCTCCTTGATATGCTTGAAATGACTTGGTGTCAGTCCGGTTACTTTTTTAAATTGGTTGCTCAAATAAGCGACACTGGAGTAATTCAGCTGATAAGCTATCTCACTTAAAGTCAGTTCGTCGTACACCAGTAATTCCTTGACATATTCGATCTTTTGACTGATGAAATATTTCTCAATGGTCATGCCTTCCACATCCGAAAATAGATTCGAAATATAGTTGTAATCGTGATAAATCTCATTGCTGATGATCTCTGATAAATTGAGATTGGTGTTATTATGTTGATTACGGATGAGATCCAGTACCAGATGTTTGACCTGTTCAATCAGCACTGTTCGCTTGTCGTCGATCAATTCAAAGCCAAGGGCAGAGAAGTTCGCGGCCAATTGTGCAGATTGTTCTTTATTCAACGTTTCTTCAATTTCGACCTGTCCTAAAGAAATATGTTTAACATGGAGATTAAGCTTGGCCAATTCGTTTTCGACAACCATGATGCACCTATTGCATACCATATTCTTTATTGCGAGTTTCATTCGGTTTTTTTTAATACAAGTTACAAATCTAAACCCAAAAATCGCAAATTAATCAGACATTCTGTTGTAAGATTTGGGGCATATGTTGTAGAGTTTTGGGAAAGTTAAACAGAAGACTAGGATTACAGCAGTTCAGCGTCTGCGTGTGTGCCTGCCCGAATACTATGGATGAATTTCAATGGCTGTACCTATAGGAACAGCCTGATAGAGTTCGTCAATTTCCGTATCGGTCAAGGCCATGCAACCGAGAGTCCAGTCTACATAGCGTTGTAGTTTACCGATAAACCCCATTCCATTGCGCAGACCATGGATTTTAATATCACCACCAGCAGCTTTACCCAGGGTTTTGGCATGAGCAATATCCTTTTCATTGGGATAGGAGACCCCTAAATTTTTATGATAGTCACTATGTGGATTCTTATCGTTGATAACATACAATCCTTCCGGGGTCTTTAGATCGCCTTCGATTTCTTTCGCACCTATAGGCTGTCCACCGAGTGAAATACGGTAAGATTTGAGCAATCTGCCATCTGCATAAGCCAATAGGCTACGCTTGGATTTGTAAACCACAAGTTTGTCGACCACCGTATTTTGGGGTAGGCGCGATTCGGGGTAAAGGTTATAGGCCGTTAGCGCTATCATGGACAGGAGCAGTACGGTGATCCCAATTTTTAACCAGCTGCGGCGAGGTTTACTTTGCTTCATGGCTTCTGTTGTTTGCGAATTGTCGTTAGGTGTATTGGGCATGCCCGATTCAATTCAGCTTGTCTTACAAAATCCCGATAGGGGAATTTGTAAGACAAGCTGTGATGGGAGCAGTTAAAATTCACGATCTACATCCTTGTCACCACGTCCAGATAGGTTGACGATGGCGAGTTTGTTTTTGTCTTTCAGTAATTTGACCGCCAGAGCAACTGCATGCGAGGATTCGATTGCCGGGATAATTCCTTCTAATCTGGAAAGCAGTTTATAGGCAGCAATTGCTTCATCATCTGTTACCGGATAGTAATTAGCCCTATTGCTGTCCTTTAAAGCAGCATGCTGGGGTGATATGCCGGGATAATCCAGTCCTGCGGACACTGAGGTGGAAGGAATTGGATTACCTTCGTCATCGACTAAACAATAGGAATAGGTGCCTTGGAATACAGTGGGCTTGCCAAATGATAAAGTTGCGGCTGTTTTAGGATAGGTTCCCGAACCGCCACCTTCGCCACCATTGATTTCCACTTCTTGGTCCTCCAGAAAACCCGAAAATAAACCGATGGCATTCGAACCGCCGCCTACACAGGCAAAAATGCTGTCCGGAAGACGTCCTTCCTGTTCAAGGATCTGTTGCCGGGCTTCTTTCCCGATAACGCTCTGAAAATATCCGACCATTTTAGGGTAGGGATGGGGCCCGACATGTGAGCCCAACAGGTAATAGGAAGAAGGATTTTCGACATAGTACATCAAAGCTGCATCAACAGCGTCTTTGAGTGTACGGCTTCCGAGGTTTGTGGTGACAACCTGAGCACCCAATAATTCCATCCGTTTGACATTCAGCGCCTGACGGGCGGCATCAATCTCGCCCATAAATACTTTGCATGGGATATTTAACAATGCCGCAGCTGTAGCCGTAGCGACACCATGTTGTCCTGCACCGGTTTCAGCAATGATCTCCGTAGCGCCCATTTGTTTGGCTAATAAGATCTGACCGATACAATTGTTTATCTTATGTGAACCCGTGTGGTTGAGGTCCTCCCGTTTTAAGTAGATCCTCGAACCAACATAGTCACTCAGGTTTTTGGCAAAATACAAAGGCGATGGCCGTCCGACATAATGTTTGAGGATGGCGATAAATTCTTTTTGGAATTCTTCTTTCTGTACATGGCTGTCGAAAAATTCGGCTAACTTGTTTAACTGGCTCTCCAAAACAGGTGGGATAAAGGACCCGCCGTACTCACCATATTTACCATTGTATTGAAGCATGTTTTCGTTCGCTTCAACAGATGCGCACTTTTCTAGACTCATTTTAGGCTTAAGTTTTCTTGTTGTAAAAATATTTGATCATAAAAGAAGCCTAAATATAGCAATCTTTGGAGTCTTTGGTGGTAAAGACAAGATAATTTAGTTTTAAAAATTAGATATGGAGTCCGTGTTATGGGCGGTATTCAACAGCTGTGCGCTCCCTGTTCGAAGCTGATTCGGGGCTTATTCGACTCTACAAGCAGGTGTATCCACTATGCTACGATAATGGATCCGTGTTGACCAAGTGTTAGACTCGGACTCACCACGGACTCAGCATGGATTCATGGTGGATTCATGCCGTCTCGGCTAGGTATCTGTATCGGGGCAGATAGCTAGCACGGTCGAACAGAAACCAAAACCTGGATAGCGCTTGCAGTACTTTGGACAGGATATAAAAAAAGGCATCTTTCTCAGAAAAGATGCCTTGTTAATTCTATATTTTGTAAACGATTGCTGATCGCAGGCTGTTTTACGCTTTTGGCTTTCGGAAAATAAAATAAAGACCGACCAGAATAAATGGTATACTCAATAGTTGTCCCATATTGAGGATCATGTTTTGTTCAAAATCTTCCTGATCAAGTTTAAAATGTTCCAATACCATCCGTGCTCCAAATAATAAGACCATGAAAACGCCAAATAACCAACCCTTTTGGCGATTAGGATTTGACTTGAATAAGGAGCCGATAATAATAAAGATGATGATGTAGGCAATGGCTTCATAAAGTTGGCCCGGGTGGCGGGGAATGTTGTCATGACGTTCAAAAATAATTGCCCAGGGTAAATCTGTTGGCGTACCGACCATCTCTGAATTGAAAAAATTTCCGATACGGATCAGGGCACCGGCAATGGGAACAACCACTACCAATCGATCTGCTAACCATAAAAAGTCTGTTTTTGTTTTGCGACAGAAGAGGTAAAGCGCAGTGAGGATACCGATAGCCCCACCATGGGAAGCTAATCCGGCGAAACCCGTGACTTGGAACCCGTTTTGATCCCATTTGAAAGGAAGGAAAATTTCCAGAATATGGTCTTTGTAATAATCAAAGTCGTAGAATAGGCAATGACCAAGTCGTGCACCGATCAGTGTGCCGAGGAAGATATAAATGGAAAGTTGGTCCAATTGTTCCTGCGTGCGGCCTTCTTTTTTGAAAATGCGCAGCATAATAACATAGGAAACAAAAAAAGCGAGAAGCCAACACAGGGCATAGTAACGCAGAGCAAATGCACCAAGGTTGAACATCACGGGATCTATATTCCAATGTATAGCACTTAATATTGAATTCATATATTTTATGTCAGTTTAAATTACTAGGGTAAAGATAAGGTTTAATCTTATTTTTCAATAAAATCAAAGTGAAATGTAAAAGGAATATTCTAAAAAACATTTTTACTTTTGCATTTCATTGAAATTTTCATATTTTGACGAAAGTAAATAGAAAAGGAAAAGATGGCTGAAAAGAATAAGAAAAAAGAACAGAAAACGACTGCAGTCGTGACAAAAGATTCGCTTTCATTTTTTGAAAAATATATAAATAATGCATCCCCCACAGGTTTTGAATGGGAGGGCCAACGTTTATGGCTGGATTATCTGAAGCCTTATGTGGATGAAACTTTCGTAGATAATTACGGTACAGCTGTTGGTGTTATCAATCCAAAAGCGGCCTATAAGGTCGTGATCGAAGCGCATGCGGATGAAATTTCCTGGTTTGTCAATTACATTACAAAGGACGGATTGATCTACGTGGTGCGTAACGGTGGTTCAGATCATCAGATTGCACCGTCCAAGCGTGTGAACATTCATACCGAAAAAGGTATTGTGAAGGCGGTATTTGGTTGGCCTGCGATTCATACACGCTCGGGTGAGAAAGAGGAAAATCCGTCCTTGAAAAATATCTTTTTGGACTGTGGCTGCAGCTCCAAAGAGGAGGTGGAAGCTTTGGGTGTACACGTCGGCTGTGTGATTACCTATGAAGATACATTTTCGATCCTGAACGACCGTTATTATATCGGACGTGCCTTGGACAACCGGGCCGGCGGCTTTATGATTGCCGAGGTAGCACGCTTGCTAAAAGAGAATAAAAAGAAATTGCCATTTGGATTATATATCGTAAATTCGGTGCAGGAAGAGATTGGTCTGCGTGGTGCTGAAATGATTGCTGACCGTATAAAGCCGAATGTTGCCATCGTTACAGATGTGACGCATGACACCCAGACGCCAATGATCAACAAGATCACGCAAGGGGATTTATTCTCGGGTAAAGGGCCGGTATTATCTTATGCCCCAGCGGTTCAGGTCAACTTGAATAAACTGTTGGTTAAGGTTGCTGAGGACAACAATATTCCATTTCAACGTCAGGCCTGCTCACGTTATACAGGGACTGATACCGACGCTTTTGCGTACAGCAATGGTGGGGTACCTTCAGCATTGATTTCTTTGCCGTTGCGTTATATGCATACAACGGTTGAGATGGTGCACAAAGAGGATGTTGACAATGTGATCCGTTTGATCTATCAGACATTGCTGCATATCGAGGATGGCCAGGACTTTAGAACATTTACAAAATAAAATTTAGGATTATATTAACTTACATTTAGAATTATTATGGAAAATAACCAAAATCAAAACGAATTGAGCATCGAGTTGACAGAAGAAGTAGCAGAAGGAATCTACTCAAATCTTGCGATTATCACTCACTCTAATACAGAATTTGTGGTTGACTTTATCCGTGTGATGCCAGGAGTGCCAAAAGCAAAAGTGAAATCAAGAATCGTTTTGACTCCAGAGCACGCAAAACGCCTGTTAGGTGCATTGGTTGATAACGTGAATCGTTTCGAAGCATTAAACGGTCCGATTAAAATGGATACGGGGGTTGCTGAACAACCGCAACAAGGTGGTGACCCAACAGTGGCATTTCCTTTCGGAACTCCTCAAGGTCAAGCATAGTCAATAGCATAATCTATCGATAATAAAGGCGCCAATTGTTTTATTGGCGCCTTTTTGTTTCTGAAAGTGTCTGATTTCTATTGGTCAGAAAGAGCCCTCAATCGATTTTCCTAGCTGTTGGTGCTTATAAGAGCATGAAGGTTTTGTCTCCATTTGTGGCTAAGGGGCCACTAGGATATTTGCGCTTGGGCCCGACTTTTGCTATTTTTAGGAAAACTTATTTCAAAAGGAGATTACTATGGATATTCAAGTGCGCAACTTGACAAAGAAGGATTATGTTGATTTGAAAAAATCAATGGAACAAGCGTATGATGGTGTGGGGGATACCTGGTCGAAGGAAAATATTCAGGACCTGATCGATATATTTCCCGAAGGACAATTGTGCGTGGAGATCGATGGACATGTGGTTGCCTGTGCGCTGTCCATTATCCTCAATTCCAAAAAAAATAATATCTACGATAGCTATTACGATATTATTGACGACGGGAAGTTCAGCAAACACAGTGATGACGGTGACACCTTGTATGGCATCGAAGTGTTCGTCCATCCCGAGCATCGGGCTTTGCGCTTGGGAAGACGTCTATACGATGCACGAAAAGAGCTCTGTGAACAGATGAACTTAAAATGCATCGTTGCTGGCGGCCGGATTCCCAATTACCATAATTACGCGGACAAAATGAGTCCAAGGGTTTACATTGAGAAAGTAAAACGCAAGGAGATTTATGATCCGACCCTGACCTTTCAGCTCTCCAATGATTTTCATGTCAAAAAGATCTTAAAACATTATCTGCCGGAGGATGCTGAGTCGATGGAGTTTGCCACATTGCTCGAATGGAATAACATTTATTACGAATCGGAGACCCGCTCGATTTCGACGACCAAGCAGACCATTCGTTTGGGGTTGGTGCAGTGGCAGATGCGCTTGTTCGACAATATTGAAGCTTTCTATGATCAGGTCGAATTTTTTGTGGATACCGTGAGTGATTATGGGACAGACTTTATCATGTTTCCGGAGTTTTTCAATACCCCATTAATGAGTCCTTATAATGACCTTCCTGAGCGATTGGCGATGGAAAGGCTGGCGCAGCATACCTCGGATATTATTGACCGCATTCAGCAATTTGCGGTGTCCTATAACGTCAATATCATTGCCGGTTCCATGCCGCTGATGGAAAACAAAAAACTTTATAATGTTTCTTACCTCTGTCATCGCAATGGTAAACTGGATGAATTCAAAAAGATTCACATCACACCGAATGAATTTAAATATTACGGTATGGTAGGGGGAAGTGAGGTGAAGGTATTCGATACGGACTGCGGGAAAGTCGGTCTGCTGATCTGCTATGATGTAGAGTTTCCTGAACTGAGCCGTATTCTGGCGGATCAGGGGATGCAGATCCTATTCGTGCCTTTTATGACAGACACGCAAAATGGCTATATCCGTGTCAGGACCTGTGCGCAGGCCCGTGCGATCGAAAACGAATGTTATGTAGCCATAGCGGGCTCCGTAGGTAACTTGCCGCGTGTTAACAACATGGATATTCAATATTCGCAATCCGCCGTCTTTACACCATCGGATTTTGCGTTTCCGAATAATGCCATCAAGGCCGAGGCCACGCCTAACGCGGAGATGGTGCTGATTGCTGATGTGGATCTTTATGCCCTGCGCGATCTGCATGAATATGGTACGGTAAAAATCAAAAAAGACCGACGTAAAGACTTATATGAAGTAAAACTTTTGAAATAATTTGCCTGTATTTTTGAAGCGCTTCAAAATATGCTTAGCTTTAGTTATATTCTTTAATCTAATAAAGTATGATACAAAAAGTCAAATGGGGGACGCTCTCGCTCGTCTTAATGATGCTGTCATGTCAGTCCAATAAAAGTAAGGAGAGTCCACAGGAAGTCAGAACTAATTTTTTTGATGTTTCTGGCATGGATACCACGGTCAATCCTGGCGACAATTTCTTTCAATATGCAAATGGCGCATGGATGAAAAATACACAGATTCCTGCCTCTGAAACCGGTTGGGGCTCATTTTATATTCTAGCAGATGAAAACCTGCAGAAATTAAAAACGGTATTGGAAAATGCAGCCCAATCCAACAGTAAGAAGGGGTCGGACCAGCAGAAAGCCGGTGATTTTTATGCGAGCGGTATGGATACCGTGACGATTGATAAGCTGGGGGCTAAGCCAATAGAAGCTGCTATTCAGAAAATAAATGCCTTGAAAACGGCAGATGAACTGATTGCTTATGCGGCTGATGGATTCAAAGAAGGGGATGGTGATCTTTTTAGTTTCTATGTAGCTGCCGATGATCGGATTAGCAACAAAAATGCGCTTCAGTTTTTCCAAGGAGGGTTGAATCTGCCTGAGGCGAGTTATTATTTGGACCAGGACGATAAAGCCAAAAAGATCCGGGAAGCTTATGTAGCCTATTTGGTTAAATTGTTCGGATTGATCGGTGAGGGGGCAAATGCACAGAAAGCTGCCGAAGAGGTGCTCAAACTGGAAACGGAAATCGCGAAATCTCATCTAACACCTGTGGAGCTGCGGGATCCGATCAAAAACTACAATAAATTTGCCGTTCAGGATTTTCAGAAGCAAACGCCTAATTTGAACTGGAAAGATATTCTAGGCCGTTTGGAAGTGAAGACGGACACGATCCTGGTGCAACAGCCTAAGTTCTATCTGGCTTTGAACAATCTGTTGAAATCACAGCCTGTAGAGGTCTGGAAAACAAAGTTAAAAGCAGATTTGGCGAATGCTTCGGCAACGGCGTTAAGCAAGGAATTTCGAGATGCTAAGTTTGAATTATTCGGTAAGACACTGAATGGGCAGAAGCAACAAAAAGAGCGTTGGAAATTAATGGTGAGCTCAGCAGATGAAAACCTGGGTGAGATTGTGGGGAAACTTTATGTGGAAGACTACTTTAAACCCGAAGCAAAGCAACGCATGATGGAACTCGTCGATAATCTGCAAAAGGTGTACAAGTCAAGAATTGAAAAATTGGATTGGATGACACCGGAGACCAAGAAAAAGGCGATCGAGAAATTAGAAGCTTTTGTCAAGAAAATTGGTTACCCCGAAAAATGGAAAGATTATAGCGATGTAGAAATCGCAAAAGATACGTATTACGCCAATCTGCAATCTTCGGCTAAGCATGCCTATAAGGAGATGGTCGCTAAGATAAGCAAGCCTGTCGACAAGAAGGAATGGTTGATGACAACACCAACTGTAAACGCTTATTATAATCCTCCATACAATGAGATTGTATTTCCGGCGGGCATCCTGCAATTCCCATTTTTCGATGCCAATGCCGACGATGCAATCAATTATGGCGCGATCGGTGCTGTCATAGGTCATGAGATGACTCATGGTTTTGATGACCAAGGTAGGCAGTATGACAAAGATGGTAACTTAAACGACTGGTGGACAGCCGTGGATGCCAAGCAGTTTACCGAACGGGCCAACCAGGTCGCAAAATTGTATGGCGGCTTCACCTTATTGGATAATCAACATGTCAATGGAGAGCTGACCTTAGGCGAGAATCTGGCCGATATTGGCGGTTTGAACATCGCTTACGATGCGTTTAAATTGACCAAACAAGGACAGGGGAGCGAAAAGATTGACGGTTTCACACCTGATCAACGTTTCTTTTTAAGTTTTGCGCAGGTCTGGCGGGTGAAGAGCAGCGACGAACGTATGCGTTTACGTTTGAAGGTTGACCCCCATAGTCCGGAGCAGTTCCGTGTAAATGGTCCTGTCTATAATATGGAGGCATTTTATAAGGCATTTAATGTACAGCCTACGGCTAAAATGTATGTCGCACCGGAAAAGAGAATTTTAGTTTGGTAAGGGCTTAATGCTTGCTATTCTGTTATTTCGAATGCGCGATGGTGCAGCTGCTGAAAATAGTTGAAGGGAAAAAGATAGATTTATCTTTGAATTATGAGAAAAACTAATTACTTTTGCCCTTCATTTAATAACACATTTAATTAATTAACAATGTACGCAATAGTAAATATAGCAGGACAGCAATTTAAGGTTGCAAAAGACCAGTTCCTTTTTGTACACCGTTTACAAGGAGATGAAGGCGCTAGTATTGAATTTGACAATGTATTGTTAGCAGAAGACGGTGGTAAATTTACCATTGGTACACCTAGCGTTGCTGGTGCAAAAGTTTCGGCTAAAATTTTGTCTCATTTAAAAGGCGATAAAGTTATCGTTTTCAAGAAAAAACGTCGTAAAGGCTACAAAAAGAAAAACGGTCACCGTCAACAATTTTCTAAAATCCAGATCACTGGTATTACGTTATAATTGAATTTTTAATCAGACATTAGTCTTAAATTAAGATAAAGAAATGGCACACAAAAAAGGTGCGGGTAGTTCTAAGAACGGCCGTGAGTCACATAGCAAGCGTTTAGGTATCAAAATCTTCGGTGGTCAACAAGCAATCGCTGGTAACATCATCGTACGCCAACGCGGTACACAGCACAATCCTGACACAAATGTTGGTATTGGTAAAGACCACACATTGTTCGCTCTAGTAGACGGTAAAGTAGTTTTCCGTAAAAAAGCGAACAATAAATCTTATGTATCTGTAGTTCCTACAGAACAAGCATAAGGTTTGCAACAATATTTGAAGAAGGCATCAAGCAATTGATGCCTTTTTTTATACCTATCGCTTTTTGTTATCGAATTTTATTTTCAACAAGTTTAATGCTGTTGCTAAGATTGGAAACATTGCATCTGGTTGGAGCAGAGTGATTTGCTGATGCCCAAGGCTGACTGAAATCTTAAATGTGAAAAAAAACAGGGATGTATTGCTAGGATACATTGTTATTTTCTGTTAAATGTAAAAGCTTTGGTACAATTTTTATAAGGGATATGTGTTTTTAAGATAAATACCGATTTATGAAATACAACAAGTTTGGATATGGTCTGTGTGCTGGATTGTTTGCCTGTTCATTATATTCCTGTAGTTCGATCTATATGCCCAATGTACCTTCGGCGCCGATGTTTACGGAAGCCGGCGAGGTATATGTTTCCGGAAACATCAATACAAAAGCAAATGTGTCCGCAAATTTAGGCGTAGCAGTGAGCGATCATGTCGCCGTTATTGCTAATGGATCCTATGTGGATAATAGATCCAATACCAAAGATTATGCGCAGAAAATGGGCGAAGCGGGGATAGGATACTTTACACGCTTTGGTAAGAAAAATAATCGCGTATTTGAAGTTTATGGGGGCTATGGATTGGGAACGACGACTGTCATTGATAAAAGATCATCGACGATGGGGCAGTCGATCGTGGAGACGCAGGATATGGATTTTGACAAGGTTTTCGTGCAGGTGAACTTTTCATCGGAAAAGAAGGATGCCCTAAAATTGTTCGGCAACCGACATGATATCGATTATGGTACCATTATCAGGCTGAGCAATATGCGCATGAAAAACTTCGCGATTGACGGTCTTCCGGCGGAGAAAGAAGATAATATGCTGATCGAGCCCGTGTTTTATACCCGAATGGGGCTCGGAAAGGGGTGGAAATTGCAGTATACCAATGGCATGGTTTTCGGCTTTAAAAGCAATACCTATTTAAAAGCCGGTTACCCATTGTTTACACTGGGAGTTTTATATAAATTTGGAGGAAAATAGCGGTTATGAGCAAGAAAATTTTATTTGGATGTTTGGTGTTTTTGGGGTTATTCATTTCCGGATGTGGGGTGAACAGACAAAAAGCACAGATCGAGAATCTGGCGAAATGCAAGTTTGATGTGGAATCCGTGGACAGTATTCGCCTGGCAGGAACATCGTTGCAGCGTCTGGTCAAAAATAACCAGATTGATCTGGGAGCAGCGCCAAGCCTGGCTCTGGCTTATTTAAGAAAAGATATTCCATTGGATGCTGTAATCCGTCTTAAAATAGATAATCCGACGCTAAAGAAAGCATCGATCAATAAGTTTCAATACATCATCCTGTATGGTGGCCAGCAGCTTGTTGAGGGTATTGTCAATCAATCCCTGCAAATTGAACCTGGGGCTTCAACTGTGGCCAATGTGCGTATTGCGACCAATATTTATGATCTTTTGGTGAATTCGGACCTGCAGGATTTTTTAATGTCCAGTGATGAGAATAAAAAGGGAATTTTTACGTTAAAAATTAAACCTTCTATCAATATTGCTGGCCAATCGGTATTTTATCCAGGATATATTACCATAGACAAAGCGGTAAGCCGGAAAATCCTGTTATAAGGAGTACGGATCAGCAAAAAAGATAAAGAGGTTTTCCATAGCGATGGGAAACCTTTTTTATTGGGGGATTTTTTTGATTTACTGTGTTCGGCGTAAAGAACGGTAGGTCAATTTGCTAAACCGTTATTATAAATCGATTCTACTGTTAAGAATTAAACTGTAATAAAAAAGTTATAATGTCAAAGTGTAAAGTATACACCTTATTTTATATTTTAGTCTTTAAATAGAAACCTAAATATGTTAAAAAGATTCTTAATTCCTGTTTTGTTGTTTGCTGGGGTACATGCTATTGCTCAAAAGAAGTTTGACCCTTATGAGCAGACCATTGAAGGGACCAATCTTTCGTTTAAAATGGTAGCTATCCCTGGTGGAAGCTTTAAAATGGGATCTGTGACTGGCGGAAAGGAAGATGAAAAGCCAGCACATGAGGTGAAGCTCGATCCGTTCTGGATGGGACAGTACGAAGTGACCTGGGACTTGTTTGAGCCTTTTCTGTATAAAGATTATGAAATCGCGAAAAGCAAGGATGGTAAGGTTGCCCCGGAAATCGACGCGGTAACCAGACCCACCAAGCCCTATCTGGACATGACATTTGGATTTGGTAAAGAGGG
This sequence comes from Sphingobacterium sp. NGMCC 1.201703, assembly GCF_047784615.1. NCBI lineage: Bacteria > Pseudomonadati > Bacteroidota > Sphingobacteriia > Sphingobacteriales > Sphingobacteriaceae > Sphingobacterium > Sphingobacterium sp. NGMCC 1.201703. Next base: position 1,152,425 of record NZ_JBLOHD010000001.1, read on the forward strand.
GCATCCCGCACTTGCCATGACCCACTATAATGCAATTCAATTTTGTAAGTGGTTATATGTGCGTACCGGTGTGTTCTACCGTCTACCAACTGAGGCGGAATGGGAATATGCGGCCCGTGCTGGCGCTAAGACAGCTTACTTCTTTGGCGATCAAGCAGGACAGCTGGGTGAATATGCTTGGTTTAAAGATAATTCGGATCAGAAAACGCATGCTGTAGGAGAGAAGAAACCGAACCCTTGGGGTCTTTATGATATTTATGGCAATGTGGCAGAATGGACCTATGACCAATACAAAGCCGATAGCTATAACGAAGGTAAAGATAAAGTTTTGACCAATCCGGTGGTTGTTCCGACGACCTTGTACCCACATGTTGTCCGCGGTGGAGCCTTTGACCATGCCGCAGATGACCTCCGTTCAGCCGCCCGTGGTGCCTCAGACCCCGTATGGAAGCAATTGGACCCGCAGGTTCCAAAAAGTAATTGGTGGTTTCCAGAAGCCCCATTTGTTGGGATGCGTTTGGTCAGACCGCTGAATCCTCCTAGCCATGAAGAAATTATGGCCTATTATGATAAAAAACCAATTAAAGATTTTTAAAAAATAAAATAATCAATATAAAACTATTATGGAAAATCTAGAAAGAAGAGATTTTATTAAAACTTCTGCTGTGGTCGCAGGTGGAGCCTTATTAAGCTCATTGCCTTTATCCGGAGCTTATGCTGCTGGTTCCGATGTCATCAAAGTTGCTTTGGTAGGCTGTGGGGGTAGAGGCACCGGAGCTACATTTGATGCCCTGAGTTCGGGTGCAAATATCAAGGTAGTCGCTTTGGCCGATGCATTTAAAGATAATTTAGATAGTACATATAATACCCTTAAGGAAAAATGGCAGGATAAAATCGATGTCAGCGATAACCATAAATTTGTTGGATTTGATGCCTATAAAGAGGCGATCAAATTGGCTGATGTTGTTATTTTGGCAACGCCTCCCGGATTTAGACCAACCCATTTTGAAGAAGCAATCCGTCAGGGAAAACATGTCTTTATGGAGAAACCCGTTGCTGTTGATATTCCCGGTGTACAACAGGTTATACGCGCTGCGGCAGAAGCTAAACGCAAGAAATTGAATGTTGTCGTGGGGTTGCAACGTCGCTATCAGACCAACTATCGCGAAGCGATCAAACGTATTCACGATGGCGCAATTGGTGATGTGACTTCAGGACAGGTGTATTGGAATTCAGGTGGTGTATGGGTACGCCCACGTAAACCTGAGCAAACAGAAATGGAATATCAGATGCGTAACTGGTATTATTTCAACTGGTTATGTGGTGACCATATCGTAGAACAGCACGTACACAATATCGATATTGCCAACTGGGTGAAAGGTTCGTATCCGGTCTCGATCCAGGGGACTGGAAGCCGGGCGCATCGTACCGGTAAGGAATATGGTGAAATCTATGATAATTTTGCACTTGAAATGACCTATGCGGACAACAGCGTCGTATATAGTCAATGCCGTCATTTTGAAGGTATACAAAATCGTGTTGATGAGCAGTTTCAGGCGACAAAGGGCCGAGTGTACCTTTCAGCTGGTGGCCAGGCTGTATTATATGATTGGAAAGGTAAAGAGATCTATCGTCATGATGCGAAGGGTAATCCTAACCCGTATCAACAGGAGCATAAAGAATTTTTCGATGCGCTTTCCAAAGGTGAGTATAAGTTTGACAATGCCGAATACGGCGCTTACAGTACGTTGACGGGTATTATCGGACGTATTGCTTGTTACACCGGTAAGGTCATTAAATGGGATGAGGCATTAAAATCAACCATCAAATTGGGACCAGATGTGTTGGCTTGGGATGCTAAGCCGAAATTATTGCCTGATGCAGAAGGTTTTTATGCGGTAGCAAATCCGGGTCAAAATACAAGCCTTTATATTTAATAGCTGTGCAGTGATGGGGCTTAAAAGAGTGTTCTGCTGTCTATTCTTTTTTATTATTGGGCTGCTTGGTTTACAGGCGCAACCGGGTTTAAAAGAGTTAAGCAAGATTCGTCTGGAGGGCCCAGCACAAGGCACGCAGTTTCACATTACTTATTTCGCGGCAGATAGTCTTGTCAAGCGGTCGGAGATTGATAGCATCTTAAAGGTCATTGATCTATCGATGTCGGTTTATCGCAAGGGTTCAAAAATTTCCCTGTTCAATCAGGACAGTGTGATGCGGATCGATATGGATGAGCATATGGCTCATGTGATTGCAGCTTCATTCCGATACAATAAACTATCCAAAGGCCAATTCGATATTACCATTGCCCCACTGGTCAACCTTTGGGGCTTTGGTGTTAAAAAAAGCCAGATTGTGCCGGACTCGGCAACAGTCTATCAGGCAAAGCAATTGGTCGGCATGCAGCATCTCAAGGTCAATCGCAGGCAACTGTTAAAGGAAAAGCCGGGTGTTAAGATTGATGTCAACGGTATTGCGCAAGGGTATACTGTCGATGTACTGGCCGATTACCTCGAACACAAGGGAATTTCCAATTATATGGTAGAAGTGGGGGGTGAGATCAGAGCTTCGGGAACTCCGCCGGGACAAAAGGGTTTTTCCATCGGTATTGTCCAGCCAGATCAAAGCGGTCAGGAGGAGATCATGACAGCGGTTGTCCAACTCCATAGCGGTGCATTAACCACTGCTGGCAGTTTTGAAAAATTTATTAAATACAAGGACAAAAAGCTGGGGCACCACATCAATCCCGTGACCGGATTTCCTTATACAACTAGTGTATTAAGTGTTAGCGTATACACGCGGACCGCCATGGATGCAGATGCTTTGGACAACTATTTTATGGGGATGGAGCCCACAGAAATCCTTGCGAAGGCCAAAAAATTAAAGGGCGTGGAAGTTTTTGTTATTTATAAAAATAAAAACCAGACCATTCAGACGATTTATTCAGATGGATTTGGTAAATTATTTAAAAATTAATCAACTATAAACAAAATGAAAAGATCTGATTTTATTAAAAGTGGCCTTTTGGTCGCCGGAGCCGGATTATCCGGGCATACGTTTGCTTCAACAAATCAAAATGCAACCCATATGAAGGATAAAGGAAAGACATTCAATCTAAATTATGCACCACATCAGGGGATGTTCAAGAATCATGCAGGGGACAACTTCCTGGATGAAATCCGTTATATGTATGATTTAGGTTTTCGGGGAATTGAAGATAATGGTTACTTGGGTCGTACATTGGATGAGCAAAAGAAAGTAGGGGAGCTATTGGCCAAATTGGGCATGACCATGGGGGTATTTGTAGTCGATGGTGGACAAAACTGGATGCCTTCCCTGGCAACAGGTAAAAAGGAATTCTTGGATAAATTTGTCGAGACCTGTCATAAGTCCGTGGAAGCGGCCAAACGATGCAATGCAAAATGGCTTACGGTGGTTCCCGGATTCTATGAGCGGAGATTGCCCTGGGGAAATCAATTCAGCAATATCCTTGAGGCAATGCGTAGAGGAGCGGAGATCTTCGAACCACATGGTTTGGTCATGGTGCTGGAGACATTAAGTGATACGCCTGAATTATTTTTGCAGCAAACGCATGAAACCTATGCCATGTGTAAGGCTGTCAATAGTCCTTCCTGTAAGATCCTGTACGATATCTACCATATGCAACGCACCGAGGGCGATTTGATTGCCAATATGAACCGTTGCTGGGATGAAATCGCTTACATTCAAATTGGGGATAATCCGGGACGTAAAGAACCGACTACCGGCGAAATCAATTATAAAAACGTATTCAAACATATTCATAGTAAGGGATATAAGGGAATAATGGGAATGGAACACGGTAATTCTAAGCCCGGAAAAGAGGGCGAAGACAGATTGGTGGCTGCTTACCGGGAGGTCGATAGCTTTTTGTAATATTTTAATAGTGTACTATTGACAATTAGATTTAATTTCTTAAATTGAGCTGGTAAAACCAATTAGTAGTATTGTAAAACACCATTTATTTATGATTTCATCAACAATAAAATTTAAACTATCCTTCATGATGTTCCTTGAATTTTTTATTTGGGGGGGATGGTTTGTCACATTAGGCACTTTTTTGAGCAAGAATCTGCAAGCAACGGATTTTGAGATGGCTAATGTATTTTCGACGCAGTCATTGGGCGCGATCATCGCACCTTTTATCGTAGGAATGATTGCCGATCGTTATTTTAATGCCGAACGTATTTTGGGTGTTTTGCATTTGGTCGGTGCCGTATTAATGTACCAGATGTATGGTGCGGCCAATATGTCTACTTTTTATCCTTATGTATTGGCTTATATGATACTGTATATGCCAACCTTGGCTTTGGCAAGCTCGGTTTCATTTCGTCAATTAACAAATCCAGAAAAACAATTCTCAGCGATACGGATCTGGGGAACAATTGGTTGGATTGTCGCTGGTTTGGCGATTAGTTATATCTTCAAATGGGATGCCGCGGCATCTGATGGTGCCCTGAAGAATACATTCCTGATGTCAGGTGTAGCTTCTTTGGTATTGGGTATATTCTCCTTCGCGTTGCCAAAAACACCGCCGGTTAAATTGGATGAAGGTGAAAAACCTTCCTTTGCATCAATTATTGGTCTGGATGCGATCAAATTGTTGAAAGACAAAAACTTCTTGATCTTTTTCATTTCCTCGGTATTGATCTGTATTCCTTTGGCGTTTTATTATTCCAATGCGAACCTGTTCCTTACGGAAATCGGTTTAGAAAATCCAACCGGTAAAATGACAATTGGACAAGCCTCAGAGGTTTTGTTCTTATTAGCACTGCCAATTTTCTTTACAAAATTTGGCTTTAAGAAAACAATCTTGGTGGGTATGCTGGCTTGGGTAATCCGTTACCTGTTGTTTGCCTATGGTAATGCCGGTGAGCTTTCCTTCATGCTGTTGATCGGTATCGCTTTACACGGGATCTGTTATGACTTTTTCTTTGTTTCGGGACAGATCTATACAGACAGTAAGGCGGGTATTAAATACAAATCTGCCGCACAAGGCTTGATTACATTGGCAACATACGGTGTCGGTCAATTGATCGGCTTCTGGGTAGCAAGTTACGTAGGTGACAAATATAAAGATTTAAAGGCAACAGATTTAGCCGGATTTTGGAATCATACCTGGGTCGTTCCAGCAATTATTGCCGCAGTGGTATTTTTTATCTTTTTAGCTCTTTTTAAAGACGAGAAAGTGGATAATACTGGTGCAGCACACTAAACAGAAAAAAATAACTATTTAAAAACAAATAATTAGAAGAGAGATGGCAACAAATACTTATGACGCGATTGTAATCGGTTCTGGGATAAGTGGTGGATGGGCTGCGAAAGAATTGACAGAAAAAGGACTGAAAACAATTATGCTAGAGCGTGGTCGTAATATCGAACACATTAAGGATTATACTGCGCCAAACAAAATGCCATGGGAATGGCCTCATGCTGGTGGTCGTACCCAACAGATGATTGAGGACTATCCCGTATTGCGCAGAGATTATCCATTGAATGAAAAGAATCTTGATTTTTGGGTGAATGAGAAGGATAGTCCTTATACAGAGGTAAAACGTTTTGACTGGTACCGTGGATATCATGTGGGCGGTAGATCATTAATGTGGGGCAGACAATCTTATCGCCTAGGTGACCTGGATTTCGAGGCTAACTTGAAAGACGGTCATGGAGTAGATTGGCCGATCCGTTATAAAGATATCGCACCATGGTATAGCTATGCGGAAAAGTTTGCTGGTATCTCTGGAAATAGAGACGGTGTTCCTTCGCTTCCGGACGGTGATTATATGCCACCAATGCCAATGAATATTGTGGAGAAGGATCTTGCTGAACGATTGAAAAAACAATATGGTGGCCAGCGTCATTTCATTATGGGCCGGACAGCAAATATCACGGTGCCACATGAGGGCCGTGTCAACTGTCAATACCAAAATCAATGTTGGTTGGGTTGTAACTTTGGAGCTTATTTCAGTACGCAATCCGCGACGTTACCAGCAGCAAAGAAAACAAATAATTTAACACTGCGTCCGTTTTCCATCGTCACAAAGATTATCTACGATAAAAACACAAAAAAGGCGAAAGGTGTTGAAATTGTCGATGCTGAAACAAATAAAACATACGAATTCTTTGCGAAGGTGATTTTTGTGTGTGCATCGGCCCTAAACTCAACGTGGGTATTGATGAACTCTGCTACGGATGTATGGGAAGGTGGTCTGGGAAGTAGCAGCGGTGAACTTGGACACAATTTAATGGATCACCATTTCCGTTGTGGTGCCGGTGGTAAGGTGGATGGCTACCTGGATAGCTATGTCTTTGGCCGTCGTCCAACGGGGCTGTATGTACCACGTTTTGTAAACGTTGATGGGGATACAAAAAAACGTGACTATGTTCGTGGATTTGGTTATCAAGGAGCTGCAGGTAGAGGCCGTTGGTCGGGTGCTGTTGCGGAGATGGAAGTCGGTGGCGCATGGAAAGATGCCATCTGTGAAGCTGGCGACTGGACTGTGGGCTTTACAGCCTTCGGAGAGACTTTGCCGTACCATGAAAATAAAATTACGCTTGATAAGAGCAAAAAAGATAAATGGGGACTGCCTGTATTATCATTTGATGCGGAAATCAAGGATAATGAATTGAAGATGCGTGCTGACATGCAAAATGAAATGAAGGAAATGCTGGATAGCATTGGTGTTAAAGACACTTATACCTATGATAATGTATATGGTCTTGGTCAGGGTATCCATGAGATGGGAACAGCGCGTATGGGGCGTGATCCAAAGACTTCAGTATTGAATGGCAATAATCAGGTTTGGGATGCACTGAATGTATTTGTGACAGACGGTGCCTGTATGACTTCTGCTGGTTGTGTTAACCCTTCACTTACTTATATGGCACTTACTGCACGTGCGGTCGATTTTGCGGTTAGTGAATTGAAAAAAGGTAATATCTAATAGCTAAAGATTGATAATAATGGAAAATAACTCAAATAAGTCGAGTAGAAGAGATTTTATAAAGACTGCGGCAACCGCTGCAGCAGCCTTTATGATCGTTCCTCGTCATGTATTAGGGGGAAATGGTTTCATCGCTCCTAGTGATAAGTTACAAATAGCTGGTATTGGTGTAGGTGGTAAAGGATTCAGCGACATTAACTCCTTTCATGATTCAGGTAAAGCGGATTTAGCGTTTTTATGTGATGTGGATGATCGTCGTGCAGCAGGTGCATTGAAACGTTACCCAAAAGCGAAATATTATAAAGATTACCGTGAGATGTTGGACAAAGAGCATAAACGCATTGAAGCTGTTTCTATTTCTACTCCGGATCATCAACATGCGATTCAGGCCTTGGCAGCGATGCAATTGGGTAAGCACGTCTATGTGCAGAAACCTTTGACTCATGATGTCTGGGAAGCGAGAGCGCTGACGCATGCGGCCAAGAAATATAAAGTAGTTACCCAAATGGGAAATCAGGGTGCATCTAATGATGGACCACGTTTTGTCCGTGAATGGTACGAAGCCGGTTTAATCGGTGATGTACATACGGTATACTGTTGGACTGACCGTCCGGTATGGCCTTCAGGTATTGCATGGCCGACTGGCAAAGCCGAAATTCCGAAAGAATTGGATTGGGACCTTTGGTTAGGTACCGCGCCATACAAAGAGTATGTGGATAAATTGGTGCCTTTCAACTGGCGCGGCTGGTGGGATTATGGTACCGGTGCACTGGGTGATATGGGCTGTCACTTGTTGGAAGTTCCTTTCAGCACCTTAGGCCTGACCTATGTACAGGATGTGCAGGCAACAGTAGGTTCTGTTTATGTGGATGAATTCAAACGTGGTTATTTCCCAGAAAGCTGTCCGCCGTCAAGTCACGCGACATTGACTTTCCCTAAAACTCCACGTACAAATGGCCCGGTAACATTACATTGGATGGACGGTGGTATTCAACCAGCACGTCCAGATGAATTGGGTCCAAATGAAATCTTTGGTGATGGTGGTAACGGTATTTTACTCGTAGGTACCAAAGGTAAGATCCTTGCGGACACTTACGGTCAGAATGCACGTCTGTTGCCAACATCAAGAAAAGATCAGGTAGCGCAGAAATATGCACGCGTACCGGGACAAGAAGCTGGTCACTATGCGCAGTGGGTAGAGGCTTGTCAAGCGGGTTACGGCAAGAAAGAGGTGAGCTCACCGTTTGAGATTGCAGGTCCTTTGACAGAAGCTTTATTGATGGCCAACCTGGCAATCAGAGGTGCTGATTTACGTATTGACGGAAAATATCCGGGACGTAACCTCAAATTGTTATGGGATAATGACAATATGCGTGTGACGAATTTTGATTATGTGAATCAATATGTCAAACGTAATTACAGACAGGGTTGGGAAATGAAATATAATTTCTAAAATTAAGATATTTAGTAGTATGAATAGAAGAGAAGCATTACAACGGGTTGCCTTGATTTTAGGAGGTACCGTTATCGGCGCCAATTTATTTCTGGAAGGCTGTACACGCTCGGCCACAAAGGATGTAGCGGCTTTATTTGAGGCAAAAACAACCGATTTGTTGGGCGATTTAGCGGAAGCTATTTTACCTAAAACTGCAACTCCGGGTGCGAAAGAAGCTGGTGTAGGAAGCTTTATTCCAGTAATGGTCCGTGACTGTTACACGGAGAAGCAACAGAAAGCATTTTTAACAGGTTTTGCAAGCTTGGATACCAAAGCGAAAGAAGTAAAAGGAAAACCTTTCCTTGAACTTTCTGCTGAAGATCGTACAGCGGTAGCAGCAGCTTTGGATAAAGAAGCAAACGAATTTAATAAAAAGCAGGAAGAGGAGCAAAAAGATATCCGCGAGAAAAATAAAGAAAAACAAAATCAATTGTACAATTACGTAGAAACTGATCCACCGCACTGGTTCACGATGTTTAAACAATTGACGTTGACAGGTTTCTTTAACTCCGAATTGGGTTGTACAAAAGCTTTGCGTTTTGTCAAAATCCCTGGAAAATATGACGGAAACTTCCCTTACAAAAAAGGAGATAAAGCATTCGCATAGTAACTATGTTCTGCGCAAAATAAAAAAGGAGGCTTAAGCCTCCTTTTTTGTCTTATTTCGATTTTTATTTTGTTTCCACCTCCAGGGCAAAGTGAATCCGTTGCTGTTTTGTCACAGTCATAAAATAGCCCTTGTCCGTTGAATCGCCGTTAAGGTCTACCGTATCATTGTGGCGTAGTTCCCGGAGATAGTTCATCTCCAAGGATTTGATCTGATTGGTCAGTACAAGTTCGATGGGAAGCCTATCCATACACCAATCCAGGTATTTGACGTTATTGGCATGATTGACAATATCAAGGTCGGACAACTTGACAATATATTGATCTATATTTTTGACAGGCTGGGAGATATTCAATTTTGAGAACGGTCGCTGTGTTGCGGGACGGTCAGGATAAGTTGTAAAATCCTCTGTGGAAATAGCCAGATCTTCCGAACTTCTTTTTACCGTATTGATGACGGCCCAATAGCTCGTGGCAGTGACATAGACTTGTCCATTGACCGAAATTTCAAAATTACGCGTAGAACGGGCCCCTTCAAGTTCCTGTACCCAGGTTTTTACCTGAACAATATCCATCCATTTGGGCAGCCTATTGATTTCAATACGCATTCTACTGAGTACCCAGGTCTGATTATGTTTGGCCATTTCCTTAAAACCGAAACCAACTTGAGTGGCATGTTCCCCAGCGGTAAGCTGAAGAATATTTGACAAATCGGAGAAACGGATACGGCCATTAGAGTAACATTGCGTGAAATAAATTTCCCAGTTTTTCTCAAAGACTGATTTTTCCATCTGTGTTTAGTTTTATGCAAAATTAGGCAATATGACTGATTTGTGCCTCAAATTCAAAATGAAATGACATAATTTTAAGATATTCCGATCATATGAACTGTTGCACAGTTTTTGAACCTAACCAGACAAAAAAGGCGAAAACTGCCAATCGTTTTTTTATTGTAAAATAAATGATAGTTTTCAGTTATTTAATTGATTATTATCATCGGATTAGGTAGATTTAAATAAGCCAATGGCATTATTTAATAAAATAAGATTGGTTATATCACGTTATATTTAGTGTAGCGCGAAACATTAATTTACACATTAAATGCTAATATTATGGTTGGAGAACTAATAGCTAAAGAGGAAATTCCTCAATTTAAATTTATCCCTGCGAGTGAAGATAAGTCAGCAAGTTTTATGGATAAATTAAAAGGGGCCCTTCGCTTGGGAAATGAATTTAAATCCAAGACTGAAATAGCCTTTCAAACAGATTCCGGACCAAAGCGTATCGAAACCACGGTGTGGTCATTAACCGATAGATATATCCAGATCAAGAGTGGTGTACTGATTCCACTAAGGTCTATTATTGCAATTGATTATTAATGAGCATGGCTCCTAATAAAAAAGCTCCCTTAATATAAAGGGAGCTTTTTTGTGAATTATCTATTTCTATTGCTCAGAAAGAGCCTTCAGTTGAATTCCATGACTATTGGCGCTTATAAGAACGTAAAGTTTTTTTATGAGCATTGCATAAGGTCATTATATTATTTTCATACACTTTGTCGATGTTTTTCTTGCCCGGTTTCAACGCGCGAATAGCATCGTGTCCGCTGCCCACTCAGGGTAAAATAGACGCTGCGAACTAATAAGTTTCACCTGTTAACTCTTTCAGGCGTATCTCTGAAACTTTCGCATCGTATTGTGCGGTATAACTCCGTGTCATGGCATTGATATAATTTAGCTGCGCCGTTCTGACTTCGAGGGTCGTAATCGTCCCGATCCGAAATTTATCCATGGTGATAGTTAGATTTTCTTTTGCGAGTTCTTCATTCTTTTTTTCTACCTGCGCCAGTTCGATGTTGGTGATATAGGTTTGAAAAAGTGTACGGACTTGCGCCTGTATATTTTGTTTTTGTTGTTGGATCTGTAGTTCGGTATTCTGTACCTGGAATTTGGCGATCCGTTCATTTCTGTTTTGAAGAAATCCATTGAAGATATTCACCGAGGCGGTCACACCATAGTTGAGTCCTTTATTTTTGTTTTCGGTCGAGAAGCCCAATGAAGAGTGAGATTCATTCCAGTTGTAGCCGGTATTGAGGCCTATTTTGGGATAACGCTCGGCTTTTATCGATTTGAGGTTCAGTTCGGCAACTCTTTTATTGATAAGGGCCAATTGAATCTGCGGGTTCTGTTGGTCGGCAATCTGGATCAGATCTCCCAGTTTAAGGTCAGTATCCAGTTTCATTTCGTCCTCAACCTGGAAATCTATGCCCAGATCGCGGGTCATGAGCTGGTTTAGGTATGTTTTTGTATTTTGAAAGCTCTCGCGTTGGCGTAACAGGTTGGTTTGGTCGGTGTTTAGATCCACTTTCGCATTCAGTAAATCCAGTTTGGATCCCTTTCCGATTTCCAGCCTATTTTCAGCCAGCGTAACGCGATATTGCGATAGGGTAATGGTGGTGTCTAAAGCATTCAATAAACGCTTTTGTTGCACTAAGCTGTAATAGGTTGCTATAACTTCACTCAATTGACTGATGACCTCGAATTTGATTTCGGCTTCACCCTGGCGCTGGATTTCTTTGAATCTATCGCGGCGTGCAAACATGCCGAATCCATCGAAGACGGTCCAGTTGAGGTTGACCCCATAGGACATGTTATCGTTTTTGGCATTTGAAATCTGCTGCACTTGACCGTCGGCCCGTACCTGCCGGGAGTTTTGGATGGAATTGCTCCGACTGAAACTACCTGTAACGGCGGGAAGCATTCCGGCGCTGCCCGCACTTGTATTTTCGCTATCTATTTTGTGGTCATTTTTTGCCAAAAGTATATTGAAATTGTTGCTTAAAGTGGTTGCCAACGCTTCTTCCAGCGTCAACATCTGTTGTGCAGGAGCCTGAAATAGGATGACGCTAAACAGCAGTGTTAGGATTACATTTCTCTTCATGTCTGATCTATTCGTAGCTTTTAATGTTGTCAAATTCAGGTCTGTGTTTCTTTGGTCTGGACCACATGTAATAAATTGCTGGGATAATAAATAAGGTCAGGATCAGTGAGAATATAGTACCACCGACGATGACAACCCCCATACCGATACGGCTTGTGGAAGCCGCGCCCAATGACATCGCAATAGGCAATGCGCCCAGGGCAATGGCCAGACTGGTCATTAAAATGGGGCGCAGACGCGATTCGGCAGCATGCATGATCGCTTCAAATTTTTCCATCCCTTCCTCCCGCATCTGGTTGGCAAATTCAACGATTAGGATACCATTTTTCGTCACCAGACCGATCAGCATAATGGTTCCGATCTGGCTGAATATATTCCAGGTCTGATCAAATAGCCATAAACTGATCAGTGCACCGGCAACTGCCATCGGTACCGTCAGGATGATAATAAATGGATCCAGGAAGCTCTCAAACTGAGCCGCTAGTATGAGATAAATCAGTAATAAAGCGAGACCAAAAGCAAAGAGGGTATTGGAACTACTTTCGATGAAATCGCGGGATTCACCACTGAGGTCAGTGGTAAAGCTTTGGTCCAATACTTTTTCCTTGATACGGTCCATTGCGGCTATACCATCGCTCATACTCATGCCCGGAGCCAGGCCTGCGGAGACTGTCGCCGACATATACCGATTATTGTGGTAGAGTTGTGGTGGGCTACTTTCTTCGCTGACATTGACGAGGTTATCCAGCTGTATGAGCTGTCCGATATTGTTGCGCACATAAATGGAGGTCAGATCTGTCGGTGTTGCCCGTCGATCGTTTTCGACCTGTCCGATCACCTGATATTGTTTGCCATCACGCATGAAATAAGCAAAGCGCTGACCACTTAACAACAGCTGGAGGGATTGGGATACGTCGAGCACAGATACACCCATGCTTAAGGCTTTTAAGCGGTCTATCTCGACATGAAGTTCGGGTTTGTTAAACTTCAGATTGATATCTGTTGTTGAAAATGTAGGATCACTATTTACTTCGTTCATAAATTCAGGAATCTTCTCCTGAAGCTTTTCAAAATTTTGAGCCTGGATAATGTACTGTATCGGTAGGCCGCCGCGACGATTCATGGAAATGGTCGGCGTCTGTGATACATTGACACGTACACCATCGTATTTTTTTGTCCATTTGGTCAGCTCCTTCGCCACATCATCTTGTGACCTTGTACGCTCTTCGGGATCGACAAGTGTCATCCGGATACGTCCGGAGTTGACCGAACTAGGTCCGAAACCAGGGGAGGTAATATTTAAACTGATTTTGTTTTCGGGAATCGAATCGTAAACCAGTTTGTCCAGTTCCTGCATATAACGGTCCATGTATTCATAGGTAGCACCCTCGGGACCGGTGACATTGACCATGATGGCGCTGCGGTCATCATAGGGAGCAGTTTCTTTCTTGATCGAAGAGAAGATTACTGCGATGATGGCAAAACAGATCAATAAGATCGGAAAGCTTATCCATTTTAATTTCATGAATTTATCCAGCGCATTGGCGTAGCCTTTGTTCATTTTCACAAACATTGGTTCTGTCCATTCATAAAAGCGGGTCTTTTTGTGACCACCGCCTTTAATCAGGTAAGCATTCAGCATCGGGGTCAACGTCAGTGAAACAAAGGCTGACACCAGTACGGCTGACGCGATGACCACCCCGAATTCCCGAAACAACCGTCCGACGAAACCTTCAAGAAATATGACGGGTAAGAAAACCGCGGCGAGGGTAACGGAAATGGAGATAACTGCAAAGAAGATCTCTTTGGAGCCTTTCAGTGCAGCTTCAATAGGGGACATGCCTTCCTCAACTTTTTTGAAGATATTTTCGGTAACGACAATTCCATCATCGACCACAAGCCCTGTCGCCAATACAATCGCAAGTAGGGTCAGTACATTGATCGAAAAACCAAAAATGTACATAATAAAAAAAGTTGCGATAAGTGAAACGGGGATATCCAATAATGGCCGTAGGGCAATTCCCCAGTCTCTAAAGAAGAAGTAAATGATAAGCGTCACCAGAATAATGGATATCAGTAAGGTCTCAGCAACCTCAACAACCGATTTCTTAATGAACTTGGTGTTGTCAGATGCGATATTGATGCTGATATCCTGAGGGATATCCTCTTTCATCTGATCAAGCATTTTGTAAAAATTGTTCGCGATATCCAGGTAGTTTGTCCCCGGTTGCGGAATAATGGCGACACCGACCAGTTGTTTGCCATTACTGACCATCTTGGTCTCCAGATTTTCGGCATCAATTTCTGCACGGCCAATGTCTATAAATTTAACCAAGCGCGTGCTATCGGCTTTTAGGACAATATTGTTAAACTCTTCGGGCGTGGAAAGGTTTCCTACGGTTTTTACGGTTAATTCAGTGGTATTGCCAACAATTTTACCGGAAGGTAATTCAACATTTTGGTTACTTAATGCTGTACGGATATCGGAAGCGGTGATGCCGTAGGCCGCCATGCGGTCCGGGTTGAGCCATAGGCGCATGGCGTAACGTTTTTGACCATATATTTGCGTACTGCTGACCCCCGGGATGGTCTGCAGTCTTTCGGAAATAACATTCTCAGCATAGTCACTCAGGGAAAGCTTATCCCTGGTTTCGCTCTGTAGGGTCAGGGTAATGATCGGATCAGAATCCGCATCCGCTTTTGAGACTACCGGTGGGGCGTCAATATCCTGGGGCAGGCTTCTGACTGCCTGGGATACTTTGTCCCGAACGTCATTGGCAGCTTCCTCCAGATTTTTCTTTAAATCGAATTCAATGGTGATATTGCTGGATCCCTGATTGCTGGAGGATGAGATATTACGGATACCATCAATGGAGTTGATCGCTTTCTCCAACGGTTCGGTGATCTGCGATTCAATAATATCAGGGTTGGCACCAGCGTAGTTGGTACGTACCGATACGATGGCCGGGTCAATGGAGGGGTATTCGCGAACACCCAGAAAGCTAAAGCCAATGTAGCCAAATAGAATAATCGTTATATTGACGACAATGGTGAGCACAGGGCGCTTAATAAAAATAGCAGATAAATTCATTTACAGTTAGTTAGCTAATGATACTTTAACCTTTACTCCATCTTTTAAGGCAAGAACACCTGTTGTCAATACGGTATCTCCGGCACTTATGCCAGATAGGATAACAATCTCCTTATCGGTACGGGCGCCGGTTTCAACTTTAGTTTCTTTTGCGAGTCCATTCTTTAGTATAAAGACTTTTTTTCCATCCTGGACCGGAACGATTGCTTCCGTGGGAATAGCAATGGCATTATTTTCGACTTCTATCGGCAGGATGACATTGACAAAGGAACCTACACGAAGCTGCCCCTGTTCGTTTGCTGCGCGTGCACGGACAGTCAGGGTGCGGGTATTCAGGGAGACCTCAGGCTCTATGGCATAAATATTAGCTTTGATAACTGCCGGGTCATTGGCAACACTGAACTCAATGGGCGTGTTAAGTTTGACTACACTGCTGTATTTTTCCGGAATAGCAAAGGTAATCTTAACGAAATTGTCCTTAACCAAATTTGCGATCAGCGTATTGGATGAGACGATAGCACCAACTGAAATATTTCTTAGGCCAATCATGCCACTAAACGGTGCACGTACGGTTGTTTTGGAGATCTGGGCCTGAATCAGCTGGATCTGCGCCTGTGCAGTCTTTAATGCCGCACTGGCGATATCAAATTCCTCTTGACTGATTGCTCCTTTCTGGAGCAATAATTTTGCGCGACGTTCGTTTTCTGCATTCAGCTGATTCGTTGTCTGCGCCTGTTTGAGTTGCGCTTGCAATTCAATATCATCAATCTTGATCAAAGGTTGCCCCTGTTGGATACGTTGTCCTTCAATAAAGTAGATTTTTGTAATTCGACCACTGACTTCGCTTCTGATCTCCACCTTTTCTTCGGCATCGATACTGCCGGACAAATTAATGGACCGATCGGCTACAGATGATCTTGCTATAATTGCCTGCGCAGCAACAGGAACATCTTTTTTGACAGCAGATTTATCGGCTTCATTTTTGTCTTTTTTGGGATTTATGAGAAAATATCCACCTCCAATAACAGCACAGGCTAAAAGAATGTAGAGGGTCGTTTTTTTATTCATGCGGTATAGTCCTTATCTGGTTTTTTGATCTGGAGGATAAAGATAGCTTTATTCTCATGATGATACCGGTTGTCAAAAGGATTTTACAATACAGAACAGCAATAGCTGGCAACGAATCTACCGCATGTAAGTTAATGGGACTACATGCTATAAAAAAAGCTAGAAACCTATTCTAGCTTTATACGTATTATTTTTTCGCTTTAGTTGCTTTTGGTTCAACTGCTTTTGGAGCTGCATCATCCACTTTTGGTTTGATGGATGCTTTCGATAAATGCGGCCTTCTTTTTCCAAAAGAACCATTTGATATTTTTCCTCTTCTGGTTTTGATATCACCTTTTCCCATAGTATAAAATATTTTGGTTTTAACAATGTATTCTTAAGTAACCTAAATATACTATTTTCTTTTGTAACTCCAATACATTAAGTACTAAATGATTGGAAAAATTCTTTTCTGGGTTTCAATTTTGAAGTTTTGTACGAGTGTCTCAAAAAAAAGATTATTGGCAGGTTTATTTTCAGCCAGTAAATAGGGGATTTCCAAAAGCTGATCTTTTAGTTTTATTCGATAGTAACCATAGAGCAGGCCTCTTGTTGTCTGAATAGATTCGATCTTTTGTACAGCCAGCACATCCTGGAATATATTGAAAGCATAGTTTTCTGCTCGCAGTTGTTCCACAAAAACCTCGTTGGTTTTGGCATTAAACCAAATCTGTTGGCTCTTTATTTTGCTGAAGTGATTGTTAAACAGGAAGAAGTAACCAATTAAAAAAAAGGCTATTGGGAGGAGAAACAATACGATTTTAATTTTTACAAAAAGCAATATGGTAATGAGAATAAGTACCAAGCCAATAACGACATTGGAGATTGTTTTTTTTAAGGTAGATCGAATGAGAGCGGCCGGTGCTTCTATCAATTGAAAGCCCGATTTTAAGCTTTTGGCATCCGTGTCTGATGATTCGAAAAAATTGAACTTTTTTCGAATCATCAGGTAAGCGATAAGGATAATTATCCCTATGATCAATAATTTCATAGCGCTTATTAATATTGTTCTTCCGAATTTGGATATTGCACTGCCTTGACTTCAGCAACGTAATTGCTTACTGCGGTAGTGATCTGCTCATGTAGGTTGGCAAAGTGCCGCATAAATTTGGGCTTAAAGTCTGCATTCATGCCCAGCATATCATTGATTACAAGCACCTGTCCATCACAATCAGCACCAGCGCCGATCCCTATGGTCGGAATGGCCAATTTTTCAGTCACGGCTTTTGCCAAAGCCGCAGGAATTTTTTCCAGTACAATGGCAAAACAACCAGCCTCCTGAAGAGCCAATGCATCTTCCATAAGTTTGGCCGCTTCTTGTTCCTCTTTGGCACGGACACCAAAATTTCCGAATTTATTGATGGATTGTGGGGTCAGGCCCAAATGTCCACAAACGGGAATTCCGCCAGAAATAATTTTTTTGATGTTGTCGATGATTTCTAAGCCACCTTCCAATTTCAACGCATGGGCGCCGGATTCTTTCATCATACGTACGGCAGCATTGTAGGCTTCGTTGGCAGAACCTTGGTAGCTACCAAAAGGAAGGTCTGCCAGGACCATAGCCCTTTCGGTGCCTCTGGCAACAGCCGCCGCATGGTAGATCATATTGTCGAGGGTAATCGGCAGGGTAGTTTCATAGCCGGCAAATACATTCGCAGCGGAATCTCCGATCAGAATAACATCCACACCGGCGTTGTCCACCATTTTGGCCATGGAGTAATCATAGCTCGTCAGCATAGAAATCTTCTCTTTACGGTCTTTCATGGCTTGTAGCATCGCTGTGCTTACTCGTTTTATTTCTTTGTTTACAGACATCTTGACTTATATTATATGCCCAAAAGTAAGGTTTTTATCATACATTGGCCAATATTCTGCCTTGTGTTTTGTATTTTTGTAAAATGATACAGAATGAAACCCGTCTATTTAAATTCCCCAAATTTTCAGAATTAATCATCCATGAAGATGAAAATTTGATTGTTATAAATAAACCACCTTTTGTTGCTTCTTTGGATGAAAGGGAGGGGGGAGAGATCAACATTCTCCGTTTGGCAAAGAAATATCATGCTGACGCTCAGGTCTGCCATCGTCTGGATAAAGAGACCTCCGGTATTTTGTTGATTGCGAAAAATCCGGAGACCTATCGTTCGATTTCGATCGCATTCGAAAAACGTAGAGTCAATAAGATCTATCACGCAATCATTGGCGGTACACATACTTTTCAGGATCTTGTCGTTGATTTGCCGATCTTGAATCAGGGGAATAAAAACGTTTCTATTGACCGTGCCAATGGTAAGCCTGCCGAAACCATCTTTAATTCGCTTAAATACTATAAGAATTACACCTTAGTGGAGTGTAAACCGATCACTGGACGGATGCACCAGATCCGTATCCACCTGGCCACACAGCATGCGGCCATTGTAGGGGATAGCATGTACCGTGGGAAACCTGTTTATCTGTCACAAATAAAGAAAAGGGGCTATACCTTATCCAAGGATGAGGAGGAGCAACCGATCATGAAACGTTTTGCCCTACATGCAAAACATGTGGAGTTTGAACTAAATGGTGAGCAAATGGTGTTTGAGGCACCTTATCCAAAAGACTTTGCGACTTTGCTGAAGCTGCTGGATAAATTTGATGCTTAATCAACTGCATTTCTTTTTATGAATCCAAAAACAAAAAAGATCATCGGCAATGTTGTCTTTGTGCTGCTCATCGGTTTATTGATATGGCCGACAAGCAGAAGTTATTTTCAGCAGCAACTGATGAAAATCGGTTTGTTTAAACCGAAATTGGAAGCACCACAACCGGTCGCTGACCCGCTCCCTGCGGATGAAAAGGATGTCGGTGCGGCTGTTTCTTTTGTAAATCATTCGGGAGAAACAATAGGGATAGCGGATCTAAAAGGTAAGGTGGTTTTTATCAACTTTTGGGCAACTTGGTGCGGGCCATGCCGGGCCGAGATGCCCTCCATCAATGTGCTTTACGATAAATTTAAGGATAATCCGCATGTTGTATTTCTGATTGTGGAGATCGAGGGCGATAAGGAGAAGGCTGCAGCTTTTGTCAAAAATGAAAAGCTGACGCTACCGATTAGTTATCCAAACAGTGATATTCCAAAAGAATGGCTTTCGGAGTCTATCCCAAGTACCGTTATTTTGGACAAGGAGGGCAAGCTTGCGACACGGCACGAAGGCATGGCAGATTATTCCAGCCCGGAAGTGACAACCTTTATTCAAGATTTAATCAATAAATAATTACGATCTATACATTAGCATGACCAGAGCAGAACTTATTCATCAAATTAAAGAGAAACGTTCGTTTTTATGTGTCGGATTGGACACAGACCTTACTAAGATTCCAGAGCATCTGTTGGATGATGAGGATCCGATCTATAGTTTCAATAAAGCAATTATTGATGCTACAGCTGATTTATGCGTCGCTTATAAACCAAATATTGCCTTCTATGAATGTTATGGTCTAAAAGGATGGCAGTCGCTTCAAAAAACCTGGGCAGCATTGCCAAAAGATTGTTTCAGTATAGCGGATGCCAAACGTGGTGATATCGGAAATACCTCAGGCCGGTATGCGATGGCATTTTTTGATGAGTCAAATTCAGGTTTGGGTTTCGACAGTATTACCATCGCGCCCTACATGGGGAAAGACTCTGTTACACCCTTTTTGGAGTTCAAGGATAAATGGGCCATCGTATTGGCACTGACATCCAATGAAGGGAGTTTAGATTTTCAGAATTTTGAAAACCGAGATGGTCTTCAATTATTTGAACAGGTTATAGACAAAGTAAACACCTGGGGCAATACCGAAAATCTAATGTATGTGGTCGGCGCGACGAGAGGGGAAGGTTTTATTAAAATCCGTGAACATGCACCCGAACATTTTCTATTGGTGCCGGGGGTCGGTGCACAGGGTGGCTCATTGGAAGATGTCTGCAAATATGGCATGAATAAAGACTGTGGACTCCTGGTCAATAGCACAAGAGGGATTATTTATGCTTCAAAAGGACCTGACTTTGCGGAGCGCGCGCGTGAGGAGGCCCTAAAACTACAAAAAGAAATGGAAGCTGAACTGTTAAAAGCAGGCATTATTTCCTGATTTGACATTTAATAATTCATTCGTAATACTTACCTTTGCAGCATGCCAGAAAAAATTATCATTCTAGACTTCGGGTCTCAGTACACGCAATTAATTGCAAGACGTGTCAGAGAACTAAATGTGTATTGTGAGATACACCCGTTTAATAAATTGCCAGATTTTGATGAATCTGTGAAAGGTGTTATATTCTCAGGAAGTCCGTTTTCCGTTCGACAAGAGGATGCACCTCAAATTGATTTTGTCGCTATCCAGGAGCGTTTCCCACTTTTAGGAGTGTGTTACGGTGCCCAATATATTGCGCAGCAATCGGGCGGAAATGTATTGCCATCTGAAATCCGTGAGTATGGTCGTGCAAATCTGCAATTTGTCAATAGTGAAAATGATTTATTGGCAGGTGTACCGGTACAATCTCAGGTATGGATGTCTCATGGTGACACCATCAAAGAGGTGCCCGACAATTTTGAGATCATTGCCAGCACAGATAAAGTACGTGTAGCGGCATATCAGGTCAAAGGTACACGTACCTATGGTATACAGTTCCATCCCGAAGTAACCCATAGTACCGATGGGGCTATTTTGTTGAAAAACTTCGTCGTGGGTATCTGCGGATGTGCGCAGGATTGGACCCCAGATGCATTTGTAGAGACTACAGTCGCGTCACTGAAAGAACAGTTGGGGGATGACCACGTGATTATGGCGTTATCTGGAGGTGTGGATTCTACTGTTGCTGCAGTTTTATTGCACCATGCTATCGGACAGAACTTACACTGTATTTTTGTAGATCATGGCTTGCTCCGTAAAGATGAATACGAGCAGGTATTGGATTCTTACAAAAATATGGGTTTAAATATTAAAGGAATTAATGCAAAGGACCTTTTCTACGGTCGTTTGGCAGGAGTTTCAGAGCCTGAGGAGAAGCGCAAGATCATCGGTAATTCCTTTATCGATGTATTTGATGAGGCGGCAAAGGAAATCCAAAAAGAATTGCCAGAAGGTATCGAAGCGAAATGGTTGGGTCAGGGTACAATCTACCCGGATATCATCGAATCGGTTTCGGTCAAAGGCCCTTCAGCGACAATAAAATCACACCATAATGTCGGCGGTCTGCCTGATTTTATGAAACTGAAAGTTGTTGAACCATTGAAGACTTTATTTAAAGATGAAGTCAGAAGAGTTGGGAAAGCATTAGAGGTAGATCAGGCGATATTAGGAAGACATCCATTTCCAGGACCGGGTTTGGCCATTCGTATTTTGGGTGATATTACAGCCGAAAAAGTAAGAATCGTTCAGGAAGCGGATGCAATCTTTATCAATAACCTGAAAGAATCCGGATGGTATGATAAAGTATGGCAAGCTGGTACGATCTTTTTACCTGTGCGTTCGGTAGGGGTAATGGGCGACGAGCGTACTTACGAGCATGTTGTGAGCTTAAGAGCTGTAGGATCTCTTGATGGCATGACTGCAGATTGGATTCATCTACCATATGACCTGTTGGCAAAAATTTCAAATGAAATTATCAACCATGTGAAAGGAATAAACAGAGTTGTATATGATATCAGTTCAAAACCACCCGCTACGATTGAGTGGGAATAAAATATGGGTTGCAGCGCTTGTGGCATTATGCCTGGCAAGCTGTACAACCAAAAAAAGCACGGTATTGCGTTCGCCCTCTTCTAGCGGGGGCGAACAGCAAACTGCTGTCACCAAACCAAACAAGGAGAAAGATAAGCCTGTTGTCAAAGTAGGCGATGTGCAGACTATAAATGGCCATTTGGTTAAGAACAATAAAATTGCCCTGCTCTTGCCTTTTGAATTAAATGGTATTGCCAAAACGGTGACTGCTGAGGATGTCGGGCGTTCTGCTCTGGCATTGGATTTTTACCAAGGTTTTCAGATAGGTCTGGACAAGATCGCCAAAGATGGAATGCTGTTTGATTTGCAGGTCATCGACTCACGCGATAATGTAGCCTATAACGCGTCTTTGGGAACAGCTGCGGCAGTTAAAGATGCAGCACTTGTTGTCGGTCCTGTTTACCCGCGGGAAATCAGAAGTTTTGCGCAGACCTTTGCGAACAAGAACGTTCTTCAAGTGTCTCCCTTGGCAGCGACGATGGCCTCGGAATTCAGTGTGCCCAACCTAGTGTCTATGACACCATCGATACGGACGCATTCCGAAACAATGGCCAAATATGTCGCCGATCAATATTATAATGGTGATCAGATTTTGATCTATGATGCCGGAGACGATGAAAGCAAACAGTTTTTGGTCAATTTTGCCAGTGGAATCACAAAAGCGAATGCCCAGGCAAAGGTAAAAACGGTTGTGAGTATCAATGAACTTAAGAATAGTCTCGTATTGACAGGAACAAACCATATCGTATCCGGAACTGCAAATAAGAACCTGATAAAGGGTTTGTTGGATGCGATGGATGAGCGTTTTTTAAATCCCGGTAACCAATTTAAGTTATATGGTCATCCGAATCTTTCAAAACTTTCTTTTGAAAACTTTGAAAATATGGATTTTTATAGCTTAACGGTTACTTCGTCAAGCTTGGCCGATGATTCCGATAGCGATACAAGAAAGTTTATATCACATTACAAATCGCTGTATAAAGTAGATCCTTCTGAGTTCTCCTATAAGGGCTATGATGCCGCTGTTTATTTTGGCCGTCTACTGCATAAGTATGGTGTGGATTACGTAAGCCATATAACCCAGGAAAAATTCTCGGGACTCAATAGCGATTATAAGTTTGAGTTCTATCCGAAGTGGGGCTATGCAAATCGAGCGCTGGGGATTATTGTTTATCACAACAAGAAATTTGAAAGAAAATAATCTTTGAATGGCTGAATTGAGTGAAAAGCGTGTTTACCAACAAATACGTAATTTTGAGCGGGCGATGGATGGATTTGAAGGGGATCAACCATTTTCACGCTATTTAACGACTTTTTTTAAGGAGAATAAACAGATGGGGTCTTCGGACCGTCGGTCTACTTCCCGTTTGTGCTACAATTATTTCCGTTTGGGCCAAGCTGCGTCACAGTTGTCGCAGCAACGCAGATTGGTGCTTGCTGAGTTTTTATGTGAAAAAGAGAGCCCTTTGGTTGAACTGCTGGAACCGGAGTATAGTAGTAGAATGGGTTTATCTTTGGACGAAAAGATTGCTTTTCTGGAAGCTGAGGGCTTGCTGAAAGTAGAAGACTTATTTCCTTTTACAGCCTATTTTTCTGCGCAGCTAGATACCAAGCTGTTTCTGAAGAGTCAATTGGTTCAGCCACATTTGTATATTCGGGTAAAACGCGGTAAAAATAAGGTGGTACGCGCCATTTTGGATGAAAACCAGATTCCCTATAGTGAATTGGGCGATCAGACAATCTCTTTGCCCAATGGGACTTCATTACAGCGGCTTTCAGCATTGGACGGGCTCATTGAGGTGCAGGATTTATCCTCGCAGCGGACGCTTGAGTTTATGAAGCCTGAGGAAAAAGAGTCGTGGTGGGACGCCTGTGCAGCATCTGGTGGTAAATCTCTTTTATTAATGGATGCATGCCCTTCTGTTGATTTATTGGTGTCTGATCTGCGGATGAGTATCCTCCGTAACCTGGATGAGCGATTTGATCATGCCGGTATCAAACATTACCGCAAGAAAATATTGGATCTGACAAAGGATCCTTATCCAATCCTAGGAAATGAGAAATTTGACGGCGTATTGCTGGATGCACCTTGTACGGGTTCAGGTACCTGGGGGCGTACACCAGAGATGATCCGGGAATTTAAAACGGCCAAGATTGCGGAATTTAGTGCTTTGCAGAAAACAATTGCGGGACATGTTGCGGGATATGTGAAAGTAGGGAAACCACTGATTTATATTACCTGCTCGGTGTTTAAAGCCGAAAATGAGGATGTGGTTGATTATATTTTAAGTAATTTGGGCTTTGAACTGGAGAGTATGCGTCTTTTGGACGGTTATACAGAGCGGGCAGATAGTATGTTCGTTGCCCGCCTGATCAAAAAATAAGTCGAGTGATCCAATAAGTATACAGGAGCCTATTCTTTTTTAAGAATAGGCTCTTTTTTGTCTACAGATAACTCCAGGCGATAGGCTCCTTTAGATTTAATCACATTTACTTGGAATGACTAGTACAGGGCAGGTCGCTTTGCGAATAACGGATTCAGATACGGAACCTGAAATAAAATGATCAAATCCACTCCGGCCGTTGGATCCCATGATAATCAGATCGGCTGACCATTCATGAGAAGCCGTAAGAATTTCTTCTTTAACGGATCCGATTCGATTGAAAAGATAGACTTCTTCCGAGCCGACAAATTCCCGGCTTAATTTTTCCAGGTATTTTTGTGCGTTTTCCTGTTCCATTTCAGATACTTCGGGTACGATAATAGGCTGCTGGCCCAATAGGGGATCCGCCCCGAAATTTGTCGGTGAGGTAGGCGGGATCACAGTGACCAGGGCAACGGAAGCACGGAATACCTGCGCCAATTCTCGGGCATATAGAATAGCTTTCTCAGAACATGGAGCATCATCGACAGCAACGAGTATTCTTTTGAATTTTAAATTTGTATTCTCCATATCTACTATAATTAATTTATCTTCGTTTTATAATATATAATCACAGATCTGACAGTTTTGTTTTATTTGGCCAATGAAATATGGTATTTGTACACTTGCGCTGGTTCCTTTGCGTTCGGAGCAGGCACATCGGAGTGAGATGGTTTCCCAGGTGTTATTTGGTGAATTATTTGAAATTCTGGACGCTCAGCCTGACTGGACAGCGATCAGGATGTTGGAGACGGACTATTTGGGATGGATTCAGAATGGTCAGTTTATGGCCGTAGACGCGGCGGATATAGCGCAGTATTTTGCGGGGAAACCCGATATCGTCGGAAGGGAGGGTGGATTGCTTTTTAACGGGGAAAGTCGGCTGCATCTCTGTCACGGCACAAAACTTTATTTAAATGAAGCCAATAGGGTTACTTTAGGTGAGCTGGCGCTGACTTATCAAGGGAGTGTCAATGCCTTTTCCAGGGCTGATTTTGAGACGGAGGTGGCTCAGCTTGCAATGAGCTATAAGGATACGCCTTATTTATGGGGCGGGCGTTCACAATGGGGAATTGACTGTTCAGGTTTTTCTCAGTTAATCTATAGTTGCTTTGGGATCAACCTGCCAAGAGATGCCTATCAGCAGGCGGAAATCGGCGATACCGTTGATTTTGTTTCGGAGATTAGGACAGGCGATTTAGCTTATTTTGACAATGCTGAAGGACGGATTACACATGTAGGCATTATGCTGGATCGGGATACCATTATCCATGCATCCGCTAAAGTACGTATTGATCGAATGGACAACGAAGGTATCTTTAACCGGGAATTGAATAAATATTCGCATAAACTGCGTATTGTAAAGCGATATAATTAAGCAGCTCGTATACAAAGAAAAGGCGATAAGTATCTTATCGCCTTTTCTTTGTATTGGATATTCTAGTGTTATAAACTAGAATTTGAATGTTAAACCAAATTTAGCAGTATCAAAGAAGTTGTTGAAGCTATTGATGTTTGCGTTAAATTCGTTAGATGATTTTGCTCCGTCAACGTCAAGTTTTGAAGTTTTGAATGACAATAAATCAGTCAAACCAAAGTTGATAGCGATTTTAGGTGTTACAAAGTAATTGATACCTAAACCAGCGTTAGCACCAAAAGCTTTTGTTTTAGCGATATCAGTTGTTTTAACGCCGTCATTGATTTTTCCATCCTCTTGCGCATAGCCAGCACCTAATTGAGCGTAAGTTTTGAAACGTGATCCTAATTCAAGGAAGTAATAACGTCCGTATGCACCTACACCAAAGCTATTGCCTTTTACATAAGACTCATTTGCTTGATCAACGTTCTTTGTTGTTTTATCATTTCCAATGTTGAAATCTAAACCTACGGCAATTTTATCCGTAACAAAGTAACCAACAGAAGGGTTGAAGTTAAATGAGTTTGTTTTTACATGTTCCGTTTTATCATTTGAAGTATTTGCTGAAAGATTACCTTCAACAATGAAGTCAGTTTTTTTGAAACCAAATTCTTGCGCTTGTGAAGCGACTGTCAAACCAGCTACGGCAGCTAATGTAAGTAAAACTTTTTTCATGTGTTTTTATTTTAATAGTTTGTTTCAATAAGCCAGTAATTACTTTCTGACTTTTTTAATTCTTTAGTCAAATGTCGTAAAATTAGTTGATTTTATTGTCACTGTATTGTCTGGATATTTTGCTGAACTCGTAAATTAAAGTGGTTCAATTAATTAAATTTTGTTATTTTTTAATAAACAGCGGTTTGTTTTTTGAATTTCTATATTGAATTGACTTTTTGTTTTTATTTGTCAGTTTTCCGTAAGAAAGCAAAAAAAAGCGCCATTGATCAATTTGATCAATGGCGCTTTTGCTATCGGTTGATTCGAATTTATTCGAAGTATTCTTTGATACGTTCAAAGAATGATTTTTCACTTTTACCGGGTTGTGGTTTAAAGTTTGGTGATTCTTTCAGTTTATTCAACAATTCTTTTTCTTCGTTGGATACAACTTTTGGCGTCCATATATTCACATACACAAGTTGATCACCTTTATGGTAAGAATTGACTTCAGGAATACCTTTTCCTTTCAGACGTAATATTTTACCGCCCTGAGTTCCGGGTTCGATTTTTATTTTAGCTTTTCCATCAATTGTCGGAACTTCGACACTGGTACCTAACGTGGCATCGACAAAATTAATGTATAGATCATAGATCACATTCAGGCCATCGCGTTTTAGGCTTTCGTGCGGTACTTCTTCGATTAATATAATAAGATCTCCGGGAACACCGCCGCGAGGTGCGGCATTTCCTTTTCCGCTCATGGAGAGCTGCATGCCTTCGCTTACGCCCGCTGGGATATTGATTGCGATAGTTTCTTCGCCACGTTCTAATCCTTCACCTCTACAGGTCGTACATTTTGCTGTGATTTCAACACCTTCACCATTACAGGTAGGGCAGGTGCTGGTGGTTTGCATTTGTCCAAGAATCGTATTCGTTACTCTACGTACGGATCCAGAGCCACCACAGGTTTTACAGGTATGGAAAGAGGATTTATCTTTTGCACCTGAGCCATCGCAGCTGTGGCAGGAAACCTGTTTGTTAACTTTTACTTTCTTCTCAACACCTTTGGCAATTTCTTCAAGAGTCAATTTAACTTTAATACGCAAGTTGCTTCCACGTGCGACACGGCGCCCACCGCGCTGACCGCCACCACCACCGAAGAAACTCTCGAAAGGGTGTCCGCCACCAAAAATATCACCAAATTGGCTAAATATGTCTTCCATATTCATGCCGCCGCCACCACCGTAGCCTCCGCTTGCGGAATTGCCGGCATGGCCAAACTGGTCATAACGTTGACGTTTCTGTGGATTGCTCAAGATATCGTATGCCTCAGCAGCCTCCTTAAATTTTTCCTCAGCTTCATGATCACCGGGGTTTTTGTCCGGGTGATACTTAATCGCTAATTTGCGATAGGCTGATTTAATCTCCTTCTCGTCCGCTGAACGCGCGACACCAAGTATATCGTAATAATCTCTTTTTGACATCGTCTTAATATTATTGACCTATAACTACTTTTGCGTGACGGATCACTTTGTCACCCAGGTAGTATCCTTTTTCAATGACATCCACTACTTTATTTTTTAAATCTGCTGTAGGAGCTGGAATAGATGTAATCGCTTCCTGTAATTCAGGATCAAATGCCTGACCCACAGTTTCCATTTCTTTTAATCCGAGTTGAGATAATGTCTGTCTTAATTTGTTGTTGACAATCTCCATTCCTGTTTTAACGGATTCTACGTCTGTAGCAGTTTCCATTGCATTTAATGCCCGGTCAAAATCGTCTAAGGTAGGTAATAATTTACTGATCACATCTTTCCCTGCGGATTGAATCAATTCAACACGTTCTTTACTTGTACGTTTTCTATAATTGTCAAATTCAGCAGAAAGACGAATATATTTATCCTTAGCCTCTGCCAATTCTGCTGCCAACTTTTCTTCGGCAGATAATTCTACCGGATTATCGGAAGGCTGCTCTTGTTGATCAGAAGAATTCGTTTCTACTTGATCTTGACTCTCATCGTAATAATTATCTTGCTCATTCATATCTTCAATGCTAAAATAGATTCAAAAATTTTCTATATCTTCTTTTCTCAAAGTTTTTGCCAAACAATAAAATTCCGACAGCTTGTCAGATTTTAATAAAATAACCTAACAATTTGTCGGAATTTGCAAAAATGTCTTTTTAGTTGTCAGTTTTTCACTTAGATGCTGACATTGTCCTGTAGGATGCCATCTCCAGTTTTAATAATTCGGGAAGGCATATTACGGATAATGGTATAATCGTGGGTGGCCATTAAAATTGCTGTTCCGGAATTGGCGATGTCACGGAGTAAAAGGACAATTTCCTCTGAAGTAGCTGGGTCCAGGTTTCCGGTAGGCTCATCCGCAAGGATAATCTCTGGGTTATTCAGTAGCGCACGGGCAATAACGATCCGCTGTTGCTCACCACCGGAAAGTTCATGGGGCATTTTCTTTAGTTTTGAACGAAGTCCAACTTTCTCCAATACGTCCAAGATGCGTCCATCGATCATTTTTTTATCTTTCCAACCTGTGGCTTTCAGCGCAAACTCCAGATTTTTTTCTATCGTCCGGTCTGAGAGTAAATGAAAGTCCTGAAAGACAATACCCAATTTCCGGCGTAAATAGGGCACATCATTTTCATGAAGTTTTTTGAGATCAAATCCGGCGATCATTCCCTCTCCGTTGCCGATATATAAATCGCCATAGATGATTTTTAATAAACTACTTTTTCCACTGCCAGACTGTCCGATAAGGTAGAGAAATTCTCCCTTACCGATGCTTAAATTGACATTGGATAAAACTAAATGTTTCTGTTGAAAGATATCAACGTTCTTTAATGTAATTACTTTATTTTCAATCATGGGCGTTAAAACTCTAATTTTTTAATTTGACCAAAAGGCATTTCTCTCACCAATTGCATGATATATTCCGCCTTTTCTCCCAATCCGATCTTGTCTAGGGATTTGTCAGGTCGATCCACTCTAAAATATGCCAACAAGGTGAAGGCATCATCTCGCAGCTGCACATAGTCGGGAATTTTGGCGACACCTTTTACTTTAATGATATACATGATTTCAAAGTTAGTATTTTTAATGCAATTTCTTTACTACGAATTTAACGGAAGCTTACGGGTTTGCAAATAAAAAATCCAGCGTATTTATACCATCTGCATAATCGTCCAAGGCCGGGCATTGACTTTCACCAAAATGAAAAACCGGGGACTGTATGTTGAGTGGGACTTCCGAGACGACACACTGGATCTGTTCAGCTTGCTGCTTTAGTTCCTGTTCGACATCTTCAAGGGAGCCGTATTCCTCATAATAAACCACGGATAGCGGGGAGGCCAGACGCGGATCCTGTTTGAGCAGCAGAAATCCATTGTCAAAATGCTTATCGCCGTTGATCAGATAGATGGATTTATTGTAGTCGTAATTATTATTGTATTTAAAGTGTTCGGATACGTCTTTATAAGCCGCTATTCCTTCAAAAAAATGCGCTACTGCATACTCTTTTGGAATGAAAAGCTTGGAAACCGAGCGGCAGCCAAGGCCGAAATAGTCGAAGATATCGTGACCCAGGGCTTCCAGTTGGGCAGGGGATTCCTGTCCTGTAATGACTGCTACACTATTTCTATTGCGGCGGATAATATGTGGTTTGGATCCAAAATAATAGTCGAAATAACGGGCCGTATTGTTTGAACCCGTTGCAATCACGAGGTCGAAGTCTTTGAGTTTATCGACGATTTCAAACGCTGCCGCAAAGTCAGGTTCTAGTTGTTTTAGACGATTGAGCACATAAGTCGTTAAACCGGCATCATCTGAGGATAGTTTAATTTTCGCTTTGAATCCACTGATTAGGACACAAAGGATGTCATGAAATCCGACAAGAGGTATATTTCCGGCAAGGATTAATCCTACTGTTTTAGTTGATTCGATATCCGGGTAGTTGTGTAGCCAATGATTCAGTTTTTCCGCCGTTAAGTTGGATGAAATTGCATGTAAGGCTCTTTCAACATTTTGGCGGGTATACCAGGGGTTTTTATGCTGTGCCAGTTGAATGATCTGAGTAAGATCTTCAGGTTGCACCTTCAACAGTTCACCCAGTTTTACAAACGCATTTATTCGTTGTTGCTTTGTCAAAATATTAAATTTTTAAAAGATGAATACACAAATTTGTGTTATATTTGTGCTGTTAACATTAATCAACGTGAATCAACTAGCCTTATTGTACAATCAGACTTTGTTTTCATATTGATAATGCAAAAATAGTTTATTTATCATAATTGTGAGGTTATAAATGGCGATTAAAATTACAGACGAATGCATTAACTGTGGTGCTTGCGAACCGGAATGCCCAAATAATGCAATATACGATGCTGGTGTAACTTGGAAATTCTCAGATGGTACTGCTTTGGATGGTGTTATAGATTTTGGTGACGGCGTTACGCTTGACGCAAATGAAGCACAGGAAGCAATTTCAAATGAAGTTTATTATATTGTTTCGGATAAATGTACAGAATGTGTGGGTTTTCATGATGAACCACAATGTGCTGCTGTTTGTCCGGTAGATTGTTGTGTGGATGACGAAGATGTACGGGAATCCAATGATGAGCTATTAGCGAAAAAAGCTTGGTTACACGCGGAATAATTTTTTCATTCCGTTAAAATATAGAGCAGGGTAAGAAATTATC
Organism: Sphingobacterium sp. NGMCC 1.201703; assembly: GCF_047784615.1. Taxonomy (NCBI): domain Bacteria; kingdom Pseudomonadati; phylum Bacteroidota; class Sphingobacteriia; order Sphingobacteriales; family Sphingobacteriaceae; genus Sphingobacterium; species Sphingobacterium sp. NGMCC 1.201703. The sequence continues at coordinate 1,183,594 of NZ_JBLOHD010000001.1, forward strand.
CTGCTTTTTTTTTGCACGGGAGCTTTTGTTAAAATCGGTATTTTGTTGCGAAAGTTGGGCTATTTAAATAATAATATTTGCAAAAGCATAGTATTTTTTTATTTTTGTTCTTTTGACCATTAAAATCTTTTAAATGTTAAAAACCAAAATTGGGTTAATCACCCTCATCACAGTTACATTAGCTTGTATCATTGCTGTATTGTACGAATTTAAAGTTGTGGGCTTTTCGCATGAATTTCTAATGGCTGTCCGTTGGATAGTTGCCACGGTTTTGGTTGTGAATGCGCTTTTTAAGAAAAATTTGACTACCTGGATCCTGACCTGTATGATCCTGGGTATTTTTGTGGGATTGGATTTTCCCAATCTGGCAATTTCTTTGCAACCATTGAGCAAGGGCTTCATCAAACTGGTAAAAACAATTGTTGGGCCTATTCTTTTTGCTACACTAGTTTATGGTATTGCGGGCCACTCTGATTTGAAACAGGTGGGGCGTATGGCTTGGAAGTCCATGTTGTATTTCTTCTGTGCGACGACCTGCGCGATTTTTATCGGTTTGGGTGCGATCAACCTCACCCGTGCAGGTGTAGGAGTGGATGTTGCGCATATGCCGCATGAAGAGCTGCCGGCTCCTAAAGAGAGTGTGGATCAGCATGTACTGAAGTCCCTGCCGGATAATGTACATCCAGTTTATAAGTTTACGGCATTTATCCGCGATCTTTTTCCGGAGAATATCGTAAAGTCTGTCGCCGACAATCAGGTGTTACAAATTGTTGTGTTTTCGGTATTATTCGGAATTGGCCTTGCGATGGTTGATGAGAAGAAACGGAAGCCTTTGGTGGATTTTACGGAAAGTATGTCGGAGACGATGTTTAAGTTTACGAACATCATTATGTATTTTGCTCCGGTTGGGGTGGGTGCAGCGATGGCCTACACGGTTGGACATCTCGGTGTTGATATTCTGAAAAACTTATTTATGCTATTGGCGACATTGTATTTTGCTTTGTTTTGCTTTTTGACGCTGGTCTTACTTCCTGTTGCACTTTATTTAAGGATTCCGGTCAAACGTTTTATCAACGCAATCAAAGAGCCGGTATCTATTGCTTTTGCGACAACAAGCTCGGATGCTGCTCTGCCAAAAGCCATGAGTGCAATGGAACGGTTTGGCGTACCGCGTAAGATCGTCTCATTTGTGATCCCAACGGGTTATAGCTTTAATCTGGATGGAACCTCCCTTTATTTATCGTTGGCCTCAATTTTCGTCGCACAGGCAGCAGGTATTCATTTGTCATTTGGACAACAGTTGATGATTGCTTTTACCCTGATGATTACCTCTAAGGGCGTTGCTGCTGTGCCCCGTGCTTCATTAATTATCCTAATAGCAACTGCGGATCAGTTTGGTCTACCGACCTTTGTGATTGCCGCCATTCTGGGGATAGACGAATTGATGGATATGGCGCGTACTTCTGTCAATGTTGTAGGTAATTGTCTCGCAACGGTTGTTGTCGCGAAGTGGGAGGGGGAATTTGATGAAGAAGCACCTTACCGGGAAGATACCGAAGAATTGGTTTAATTGATATACCAATCAACTTATAAAAAAGCGGCTCCAATGCGTTATGTGTTGGAGCCGCTTTTTTTTGACAATGTCTGTTTTCTAGTGGTCAGCAAGAGCCTTCAGTTGGTTTTCATCGTGTTGGTACTTATAAGTACATGAAGGTTTTGCTGATTGATCGAAGCTGACTACCGCCCATCTGCATAATACCAAAGGTTGCCCTGTTGTTTAAAAGTAGATTTTTCGTGATGAATCTGCACTTCCATTGCTGCGTCCAAATAATGGGCTTCAAATTCCACTGTTGAAAAAGTTGTTTTCAGGATATTTAACTGCATCCACTTATTTTCCACAGCCCATTGCTGAATCGTGTGCTTATTTTGAAATCTGCGTGTTGTCGGGTGAAATGTGTTGTATAAAAAGTCAATGTTTCCTACCGCAAATGCGCTATAACGTGCCCGCATAAGCATTTCAGCTGTTGCGGCCTTCGCATGGCTATCGTGGATCTGTAAACAGCATTCGCCAAAAGTTGAACCGGAGCCGCAGGGACATGAATCAGTTGCTATTATCATGTTGTTGGAGCTTACCAGCCTTTTATGGCGCCGTTTTTAAAGACCTTCTTCGCTGTTGCTTCGACTTCAGGAGATTGATAGGACTGTATAAAATGCTGTACTTTTTCGTCATTTTTATTATCTGCCCGGGCAACAATTAAGTTGACATAAGGTGATTCTTTATCTTCTGTAAATAAACCCTGTTTTTCAGGGTCCAATCCGGCCTGTGAAGCAAAGCTATTATTGATAATGGCAATGGCTACCTGAGGGTCATCAAGCACGCGAGGGAGCTGCGGGGCTTCCATTTCGATAATTTTAATCTGTTTCGGATTGCTTACAATGTCTGTGACTTTGGGCTGTATACCAACATTTTCCTTTAAACCGATGATTCCCTCACGCTGAAGAAGTAGAAGTGACCGGCCACCGTTTGTTGGGTCATTTGGAATGGCAATGCTGGCTCCGGGTTGAAGCTCTGTAATGGTTTTGATCTTTTTGGAATACGCAACAATCGGAAATACAAATGTATTTCCCACAATAGTTAAGTTGGTAAAACCGCGCTGTTTGGATTGCTCTTGAAGATAGGGTTGATGCTGGAAGACATTGACATCGATATCACCTTGGTTCAGGGCTTCATTGGGGACGACGTAATCATTGAAAGCAACGAGTTCCACGTCCAGATTGAACTTTTCTTTTGCAACTTTCTTAGCCGTCTCCGCAAGTTCCTTTTCAGGCCCTGTCACCACACCGACTTTAAGGGTATTTTCCTTCTTTTCCCTGTTATTACAAGCTACAATAGTCGTTAAACTAAAGGCTAAGATTGCAAATGCGTAGTTCAGTTTTTTCATCTGTCTAAATTATTTGTTCATCAATTATTTTTAGATTAAGGTATTCACGCTGCCTTTGGCGGTTTCATATGATACAATTCATGCTAGCGATGGTTCACTTTTTTTGATATGTAATCGCCTGTATATTGCAACAGGAATACAATTAAAATTAATAAAATTAGGACTGCGTTCATGATAAAGGTGTCATAACCGACATAGCCGTATTGGTAACCAATCTGTCCCAGACCGCCCGCTCCCACAGCGCCACCCATAGCCGAATAGCCTACAAGAGTAATTAACGTTATTGTCGCATTGTTGACCAGCGAAGGTAAGGCTTCAGGAAGCAATACTTTAAAGATTACCTGCCGGGTGCTTGCGCCCATTGCCCTCGCGGCTTCAATTAATCCATGGGGAATTTCCAATAAGCTGTTTTCCACCAAACGTGCGATAAATGGAGCTGCGCCAATGCTCAAAGGAACCAATGCTGCGGACATGCCTATAGATGTTCCTACGAGCTGACGTGTAAATGGAATCATCCATACAATAAGAATAATGAATGGAATAGATCGGAACACGTTTACTAGCAACGAAACAATCTGGTGCATCGTTTTGTTTTCCAACAGCTGATGTTTCCTGGTCAGGAATAGGTAGATGCCCAGTGGCAGTCCAATGACAAAGCCAAAGAAGCCTGATAGGAAAGTCATCATTAACGTTTCAAGCGTTCCTGATAATAGTAAATTCAGTACTTGATCAGACATAACCTAATATTTTAGTTTGCGGATGCTGTTCTTTTAAATAGGAGAGGCCAGCTATTATATGTTCGCTGTCACCTGATAATTCGGCCAGTATAACGCCAAACTTCATTTCTCCAACGTAATCGATCTGTGCGGTTATAATATTTGTTTTGACCTGATAGTGTTGTTCCAGTTGTTGTATAAATGGAATAGAATCTCCATTTGAAGCCATATAAATCTCGACAAGTGGATTACCCTTATCTTTTAATCTTTCCTGAAAACTTAGGGGGATATCAATCTGCAAAGAAGATTGGATAAAGTTTTTGGTGGTCTCTTGCTGTGGGTTGGCGAAAATGGTTTCAACAGATCCGCTCTCAATCAAAAGCCCCTGATCCAATACGGCTACTTGATCGCATATCCTTTTGATCACATCCATTTCATGGGTAATCAATAGGATGGTGAGTCCCAGTTGCTTGTTTATTTTTTTTAATAAACTGAGTATAGATTTCGTCGTAGCTGGGTCCAGTGCACTGGTAGCCTCGTCACAAAGTAGGATATGGGGATCATTTGCCAGTGCACGAGCGATTGCCACCCGTTGTTTTTGTCCGCCGGATAAATTCGCTGGATAGTTCTCTGCCTTATCTTCCAGTCCCACTAGGCTGAGTAATGCTGAAACTTTTTCGCGGATAAATGCCTTTGATCTGCCTTCCAGTTGCAATGGAAAAGCTATATTTTCAAACACCGTTAGGGACGACAACAGATTAAAATGTTGGAAAATCATGCCGATATTTCTTCGTTTCATCATTAAATCCTTGGATGACATGGACATCAGGTCCTCATTTTCAATAATGACTTGACCGGTGTCAGGTCTTTCCAGTAGATTGACGCAACGAATCAGCGTACTTTTTCCGGCTCCTGAAGCCCCTATAACACCAAATATTTCGCCTTTGGCGATAGATAGGGAGAGACTCTTCAATGCGTCTATCCGTTTGGATTTAACCTCGAATGATTTAGATATGTTGTTTAGTTGAATCATTGACCCTATAGGGATTTATGCATTTATGTTAACAAAGTGGATGTCGATATAAATGTACACAAATGCGGTTGATATATTACAATGAAATGACGAAAAAATAGCAGTTGAACCGATCTTTCCGGACACAATAAATAAAGACAGGAAAGATCGGTCCGATAGGATATTAAGACAAGGGGTGAGCAGATATCACTTGTTTCCCAGATCCAAGACCTTCTATACCGTATTCAATAATATCGCCATCGCGAAGGAAGCGCTGTGGAGATTTTCCCATCCCAGAACCTGCCGGTGAACCTGTTGAGATGATATCACCCGGAAGTAAGGACATGAACTGGCTTAGATACGATATTAGCTTAGGCACACGATAGATGAAATCGCTGGTGTTACCGTCCTGCATAAGTTCGCCATTTAATTTAAGCCAAATTCGCATATTATCGACATCTTGAATCTCATCTTTTGTGGCAATGAACGGGCCAATTGGAGCGAAAGTGTCGCAGCCTTTACCTTTATCCCAGGTACCACCTCTTTCAATCTGAAACTCGCGTTCGGTGACGTCATTATGCAGCACATAGCCAAAAACATAATCCAATGCTTCCTCTTCACTAACATAGGATGCTTTTTTACCGATAACGATAGCAAGCTCGGTTTCCCAATCGGATTTCACTGAATTTTTAGGTAACGTAATACCATCGAAAGGTCCATTAAAAGCGGAAACAGATTTCATGAACACAATGGGTTCTGCCGCTTGTTGCAACTTGGTCTCCTTAACGTGATCATCGAAGTTGAGTCCTACACAGAGAATTTTGGAAGGAGCTTCTAGAGGAGTGCCGATGCGCTCGTCCGCGTCGATCTCTTTTAAGTTGTGGTAATTTTGTTCAACATATGCTTGAAGTTCTTCCAAATTTGCCGTATTTGCAAAAAAATCACGGTTATATTGAAAATTTCCTTCCGAAACATCATATTTCTTTTCATTTAAAATGACTCCCGCCTTTTCGGAGCCCTTTGCGCCATATCTAAAAATCTTCATAAGCCGCAAATATACGGATTTTGTCCCGAAAAGGCCTGGAATTAACGCGAATTAACAATTAACCGATGTGTAAATTATCTATACAATTATTGTCCAGAGTGGGGTATTTAAAAGGAAATTTTTCTTGCAGTATCTTTTTGTTACTGACCCAGGTTCCGTTGAGCACCATTTCCTGTCCTTTTTTTCCAAAGAGCAGTTTGATCAGGAATGCAGGTACCGGAAAAGGAATGTAACCGATGCCGTACTTGCGTTTGGCAATCCGCTTGGTGAACTGGCCAAGTGGCATCGGATCGGAGGAGCACGCATTATAAACGCCTGCCAGGGCATTGTTTTGTATAGCAAATAGGAGCATGCGGGCGAGGTCCTCCATGTGGATCCAGCTTAGCATCTGTTTACCCGAGCCCAAAATAGGGCTTAGCCGAAAGCGAAGCAGCTGATTGATTTCTTTTAATAAGCCCTGATCTTTGCTGATCACCACGCCGAATCGGAAGACAACAAGCCTTTTCCCGAGCGTTTCAATTGGTTTTACACTGTCTTCCCAAAGATTGCAAACCCAGGATAAAAAATCGCCACCTTGAGGATCTCCCTCTTCGAAGGGTTTTTTCTGATAGCTGTCGTCGGCACCATACCAGCCGGTTGCTGATGCTGATATAACAGTTTTAACCTGGTTTGGAACCTGTTTTAATGTCTGGTAAAGCAGCAGTCCGCTTTCTACACGGCTTGATATAATTTCTTGTTGATAGGCCTTGGTCCATCGTGATCCATTGAGATTGGCGCCAGCTAAATTGATGATATAATCCGCTTCCTGGATCGATCTTGTATCGATGACCTGTTTTTTGGGATCCCAATGAACATAACGCACATTTGGTTGGGCTGGGAAAGCCTTTGGGTCCCTAGTGAAGATGATCACTTCATAGAAGTTGGCGACCAATAACTTGGTCAAATGAAGGCCAATAGCACCCGTTCCACCTGTAATAATTACTTTTTCCATGGATTAATCTCATCTTATTTGATCACCATATCGTTACTATCACCTTTTGGATAATCAGCGCGATACTCCTCCTAATATACTATTTTGAATCAATAAAAAAAGATGTATTTTAACGTTTATCCCTTTAAAACTTCAGTTTTTATTTCTGTTATTTACAGTCCCTTTCCAGGGCGGCAGGCTCAAATGTGGGAAATGTGGCGGCGCGAAATCGACCGAAGGTCCTTTCTGACAATTATTCAGGGATTGGGGAATAAAGTGAAATCGTCCTGAAAAGATAGCGCTAAATAAAAGCGGATCGTCAAAAAATAGGTTCGTCTGCAGCGCAGACGAACCTATTGTAGTACGTTTGGTATCGTTTATTGTATGGTTTGAATTGTACTTCCACATGTTAACATTTGAGCACCATAATATGGATTTTTGACCTCCTTAATGAGACTTAACCAAGTAGCTCCTTTGCCACCGTTAAACATGGGACATTTTTGTTGATAAACGGGAAGAGCTGGTTTGGAGCTTTTTGCCAGTTTATAAACCTCCTCGGAAAGCGATACAAATACCAAACGTTGTTTTGCAAGATCCTTTGCGTCCTGAAGCGCCTTGCTGTGTTGTGCCAGCGAATTTGCCTGTGTTTTCCATACCTGTTGCTCAGTCGTTGTCAGAGATGTCGATTTTAACGTAGATAGCAGGTTTGACAGTTTCGCGGCGCCAGCAGTGACAGCCTGATGATCAGCGGCGATAAGAGCGTCTTTCAATATGAAATACTGATCATAAATGGGCTGAAAGTTGCCCGCCTTAGCAACAGATGAATTCTCAATGCTTTCTTCTTTATTTTCAGGGTTTGCTGGTGGAGCGCTCAATGTCCGGTCGTATTGACAACATCCATGTAGCTCGGCGTAAGTCGTTGCGGGAGCTAGGTATTTTTCATTGTCATAACCTGCCAGTGCAATGTTTTTCAGGACTGCATCCAAAGAGGTTTTTTCGGCATTAAAAGACACCTTTGCTGTTTGGTTATCCTCGTTCCAATCTACTTTGGAATCCGCTGAATTTCCGGCTTTTTCTATTGTTTTTTTACACATACCACAGTTGCCACTGACTTTGACAGTTTGTGTTGTCATGGCGGTATTTTGTCCGTAGCCGTATAGGCTGCTGGATAAAAGGCAAATTGCTATAATATTTTTGAGTAGTTTCATTTGTTTTATTTTTTTGAAATACATTTATGGATTCCTGCGGAATGCGATCGGTCTACTTGATCGGCATGGACAGGTTCTTAATTCTTTTTTATCGATGGGGAACTCATTTTTAATGAAGCTCCATTTTCTATTTAAGCTATTTTAGGGGGCACCCAAGGGTAGAAATAGCCCTCTGAAAGATAGACGGGCAACAAACCACGATATAATTTTTTTAAGATTGAAAAGGAAATTTTTGGTAGCTGAACGGGAAGGGTGGAGACCGCCAGTATACTTGTCGCTGCGGCGCAATGACAACTACAATCCCGGCATTGCTTGCGGTGTTGACATAACGGTTTTTTCTTCGCTTTATGGCAACAATCCTGTTTTTTGTTCGCATGTTCCGGACTGTCTATCGAGCAGGTATTTGCTTTGCTTTGATGGCAGGGAAATACCATGGCCGGATTGGCCCATAAGCCAATAAAAAGAATTAGTCCGATGAGATATTTTAGTGCTACCACAATTCAAATATAGCTTTTTTTGGATAAGTATTAAATCTGCCATTGGGATGGCTGTCTCTTATTCAGGTGTTGACTTTGAAGTGATCGTGGCAGCAGTATGGAAAACACGTCTTATGGGCGAAGAACCTGGGTATGCATGAGCAGGGTATATTACATAGAAGCGTAGTAAACAGTCTGATATGTTTACTACGCTTCTTATATTCTTTAAGTTGGCGCGTCGCTAGAACTTAAAGTTTGATAAGAAACCCGGTTTCTTCCAGGTTCTTTTATATTCGTCTGCCAGTGCGCTATGGTCTGAATAAGCCAGTACTTCATTGAGTAAACTGTGTGCTTTTTTTAGGTTTCCCGTTTTGTAATTAACAAGTGCTTCAGCCAACTTTATAGATTCACAATCGTCATCATAGCCCCATTCATGTTGCGCATAGATGCTGTTAAAGACCATTACATTGCGGTTGACTTCGGCCAGGTTTTCCTGTTCAGCAAGCAACATGGTTCCGAATTTTATCCAAAGTACATAATCTTCGGGATCCATGACGGTGGCGACCCAAGCATCATGACGTTGAAATACTTCTGCACCCGATCTAAATTCGGAGAGGAAATAGTGCCCTTTGATAATCATATATAAAGTCTTTGCTTTATCAAAGTCATTGATAATAAATTCTTTTTTGTTTTTGAGGTAGGCCTTTGCAGCTGTAATGATAGCGCTATAGTCAGAAATCTCATTGTAAAGCTGCATGAGGATATATTGTGGCTGTGCTTCATGCGGATATTTTTGGGCCATATCGTTATAATACTGAATACGGTAATCGCGTTCATAGGGCTCAAGAATAGCATAAATTATATTTTCTACACCGTTTTTAGCCGCTTCAAAATCCCGATAATGATAGTCGTTCAAGGTAGGATGATTGATGTAGAACTGATAGATGTGCTCCAGAAGATATTGTGCTTCGCCCTGTATATCGGAGGAAAGTCCCAGATGATAATTTGCTTCAAGCTGATACACAAACATCTGATAGCAACTTGGGAATACCAGATCTGATTCATCCTCAGCAGATTGTTCTTCTATTATTTCATCACGTATTTCATTGAGGTCGCTCAAAGTGACTTGGTAGGTGTCGAAATATACTATGAGGGCGTCTTTTAAACGTTCATAATCCTCCAATTTCGACAATGCGTCTGTTCGCGTCTGATGTAGTTCTTCAAAGTCTGAGTAGTTTAGCCCTTCAGTTGCGATTTGATAACTCTCTTCGAGGAGATCCACATTCTTTAATGCAATTGCCAGGTTATTGCAATTCATTGCACGATTGTGGCTGCCACCGAAATAATCACTTTCATATTTCCCCTGTTCGAAATAAGCAGCGAAGGCATCATAAGCCTGGCGGTAAACGGCAAGGTAAAGCTGCCGCATGGCCAGCGTTTCTTCGGATGATAGGGTTTCCAGACTATCGACAAAGTCAGCTAAATTGACCCCTTCGTTATAGAGATCGCGTGGCAAGTCATCAAAAGTTGGAACATGCTTATGTACTTCGCCTGTTGTTAAGTAGGTACATTCAACGAGACGACGCCAAGAAGTTGCATTCCACTGTCTTTCGCCCAATTGTCGGAGGTAAGGTAAGGCTGCTTCATATTGTCCTTCATCATACAGGTATGCGGCCGCAAAATGATAACCGGCATATAAGTCAGGGTATTGATCAATGAGTTTTAACGCATGTAAATAGTAATAGTCTAAGGGGATGCCGATTTCTTCGGAATAATTACGTTCGATGATAAGCTGGTAATAGAATACCTCTGGGTTTTCATAACCGTCAGCGATAAGATCTTCAAAGCGGCTGTGCCATTTGACCAGTTCCCTGTGGATATGTGCAGCTGAATTTTCTCCTCTGATAAGCTTTAACAATACCTTTAGGGCCAGATCGATATTCTTGTTTTCATAGGAGATCTCCGCAAGGTCCACATACTGCATCTCGCTGCCACTGATGAAGCGATCAAATTGCTCGCTGATTAAAGTCGTTAGGTCAGCTCCCGAAATCTGTTTGGTCCGGTCTAGGAGATATATTTTTTTTATCCAGAATATGGAGAAATTCTGATCGGCAGCTTCGCGGTTGTCCTTGAATGCTTCACGAAAGTAAGCAATGCCTTCATCCAATAAAGGCAGTAGGGCAGTGTCATCCTGGAGACTTTCATAAATATCTGCTAGAAATCCGTAACCATAGGGAGCCATTTTCGGTATAGCGATCAACTTTTTTGCATAGCCGATAAACTCCTCTTTGTTGTCTGCATTGATGTGTTTCCTTGGACGATTGATCTGTTCCAATCTGGTCTGATTATCGAGGACATAATTTAACATGTGATAGAGCGTTGTTTCATTTTCCGGATCTATCAGAAGTGCTTTTTGAAAATAAGGGATCATCTTCTCCTGTATGATATCAAAAATAGCTTCGTGTCCTTCGTAAAATACCTGGTCGTGATAGGCAACTGCGAGATGTGTCCAAAGGGGGACATCCTGGTCATCTTGTTTTAATTGATTTTCACCTTCAATGATAAATAGATCAAGCTGTCCACTGTAGAATAAATCGTATATATTTTTATCTTCCATTCTTTAATTCTTTAATTCTTTGTGTGTTGTTCCAATCGGTTGAATTTATTAAAAATTATTTGGGTAACGTGAGTTTGACAAATTTATCACCATCCCATTGAAAATGCTCTTCTCTTTTGGAAATGCGGTATTTGGGGTTGTCGATATTGTCGTTTTCGGTTTCCCCTTCTTCGATATACTTATAGATCAATTGGTTGTTTTTTTTGTGTTCTGTAGGGAACAGGAGTTTCTCGTCGTAATAGAAGACTCCTGCATCGGAGACAGAATACCTGCTGGGTAGGTTGATTAGTTTCTGGCCGGTCCAGGCAACATAATGATATTCGCTGGGAACTCCGCAGGCGCCAGAAATAAATTCCATGCGTAAGATCTGTTTTACACGAGTTAATCCCATGCTCGGCAAAAGTTTGCTCTGCGCACTTAGCTGTCCGCTAAATGCAAATGTGTAGGATTGGCTGGCGATCAAGGAGTCCTGTGGATTCAGTACTTTTACTTTGGTTAAAAAGTAATCCTCTTGTTCCTCATTTGGCGGTTTGATAAAACGTTCAAAACCATAGAGGTATTGGAAACCTTCCCGATCAACCTGTTTGCCAAGAGCCAATAAGCCAAGCCAGATAAAACCTTTTTTAGGTTGACCATCCTTCATGTAGCTAATCTGGTACCATGGGGCGTAGAAGTTCTTGATGGTACTGCCTTTGAGTGGGGCGCTTGTCATCGTAACCGTCGTCCCGAGACCTAAAGAGTCTATTGGTTTAGCTTGCAGGCCGGGGGCGGAGCGGATATAGGCTTTTTCAACAAAAATAGCAGCTGTTTGCCCTTTCTGTATATTCCAGAGATTAAAGTCATCATCAAAGGAAATGTTATCCTGCGCTTTCAGAAGCAAGGGAAATAAGCTTAAATATGCCAGTGTGAAATTTATTGTTTTCATCTTTATCCTGTTCACTGTTGCAAAAATAGAAGAATTTTTGTGTAGGATTATCACTGGTTTCAGGTATTTTCTTGCCAGGGATTTAATCCCTAGTAAACCTAATAGGATAGTAGGTCAGCGGGAATAGATTTTATGATTTCAAAACAATTTTGTCTTAAATGTGGTATCTTAAGACGTGAAAACTTATAGGGCTAATAAAGGCGATTGTAGGCGAATAATAGGAATTTATGAAAGAAAAAATAGATCAAAAACAGCAAGTAAGTGCGCTATTTGATCGCTACAGGAATCAATTGGATAGTCCCGAATATGTAGAAATTGAACTTTTGGTTTTAATTGTTGCGATAATTCGACCAAAAAGAGTGCAGTTGTTCTATCAGGTAGATATCCAGTTTTTTCTTGATTTTTTACAGGAGTCAGCGGATTGCAGAAATCAATTTATTCGCTACCTTAAACGGATTCTCAGACAAAGAGATTTTGACCAACTGGTGTCTGACACGGGCATTATCAGTTATGCAGATTTTATCTATGAGCTCAGGAAGCGGATAACAGAACGCTATTTGCCTTATCAACCGGCAAAATCAACTTTACAATATTTGCTGAACCAGGTATTTTATTCCCCCAAAGATGCGGATTGGATAGCCACTATTTCAATGGAGCAATTATATGAACTATTTCAACTATGTGCGTTTAATTCCATCTATGATGATGAAACGGGTTTTGAAATGATTGAGATCCTGTATGGGATCGAGCTGTTAGTGCAACGTATTACCGGCCGGGCAATGGAAACTGATGTCAATAAAATGGTGCCGGAGTTCCAGAATTTCGATAGTCCCTTTATCGCAATTATGCGGGAGTTTACGGAGTTAAATGACCGTATTTTGCAATCGGAAACGAAATACATCAGTTCAGAAGATCTTTCGTATAAACAGTTGCTCGTGCTTCATCGACAATGTGAGGCTTATATCGAAACCGCATTTGGCAATTCGCACCGTTTTGGTATTTCCATTAAGGTGAATCAGTCCTTATTGCGCATCCGTCAGCAGCTGGAGCGTATCAAAGAGATGCTCTCTTTTTTGGTGATTGATATGGAATCCCAAAAAGTAGAGCAGACGATTCATCTGGCGAAAACGCTTATCGGTTATAATTCGAGAAAAAGCAATATCCGTAAATTAATAGGGCAGAGTACCCAATTACTGGCTTACGAAATTACGCATCATACTGCACAGACAGGGGAGCATTATATTACGTCAACCAATCAGGAATATTGGAAGATGTTTCGCTCGGCCTGTGGAGGGGGAGTAATTGTTGGAGCGATGTGTATTGTGAAATTATTATTGGGAAAAGTAGGGACGAGTGAATTCGGACATGCATTTTTATATAGCCTGAATTACGCGATTGGCTTTACGGTTATTTATCTTTTTGGAGCTACCTTAGCGACCAAGCAGCCGGCGATGACCGCCTCATCGCTGGTGAGCGCTATCGAGCAAGGGACGGCAGATCAAGGTGCTGACAGGCACCGATATTGGGTGTTTGCGCAATTTTTTGCACGTTTATTTCGCTCGCAGTTTATCGCTTTTGTGGGGAATGTGATTATGGCTTTTCCTGTCAGCCTATTGTTGGTCTGGGGGATACAGCAACTCACAGGTGTGAATATTGCAAGTGCCAAATGGTTGCATTTGGTCGATGATTTAAATCCCACCAAGACTCCGGTCATCTTGCACGCTTCCATTGCCGGAGTATTTTTATTTCTGTCGGGGATTATTGCCGGCAGTATTTCAAATCGCGATAAACATAATTCGGTTTACTACAGGATTCAGGAGCACCCCTTGTTGAAGAAACTGTTCGGAAAAACAAAGACTGATAAAATCGCTGCCTTTTATGAAAAGAAATGGGCCGGCATCGTATCAAATCTTTGGTTTGGTGTTTTTATGGGGTCAACAGCTTCCATAGGCATGTTTCTCGGCTTAAATTTGGATATTCGGCATATCACTTTTGCAAGTGGTAATTTGGCTCTCGGTCTTTTTGGACATCAGATGGAGTTATCCACGGATATCTGGGTATGGGGAATTTTGGGGATAGGGATTATCGGACTTTTTAATTTTTTGGTGAGCTTTGGGCTGTCGTTGGTTCTGGCATTCCGTTCGAGAAACCTGTCTTCAAAAGAGCTTACGAAAATGGCGAAAGCGGTATGGATTTATTTTAAGATGAATCCCAAGTCGTTCTTTTTTCCACCTAAAAATTGAGAATTAATTTACGCTTTCAGCAAATGCAAAATGCGGATATATACGTAATTAAATTAATATGCTTCAACTATTGGTAGAACTATTTTTTATGCCAAACTAGCACACAACAAAGCTTTACCTATTTTTTGGTAGATAGAGCCGAATTTTGTAGATTATGGTATGAATAATATTATTTTGGTTCTCGGTGCGCCAAACGATGCGCAGGGCAATTTAACCACGATGGCTCAAGACAGGTTGAATTGCGCCTTCAATTTACATTTAGCCAATCCTGGTTTTAAAATACTATGTACTGGTGGCTTCGGAGCGCATTTCAATATAACAGAAAAGCCACATTACTTTTACGCGTATCAATTCTTGATGGAGCGGGGAGTACCCGAGCAGGCGCTCGAAGAGGGGATACTTTCGACTAATACCATAACAGATTTTCAACTGGTAAAGGAGCTTGTATGGCAAAAGAAGCCCGATTTGTTAATCGTAATTACATCAGATTTTCATATGGAAAGAGCTCAGATTCTCTATAGTCGATATCTTAATTATCCTAAGGTGATGTTTGTCCCGGCCATCTCATCGTTAGCTAAAGAAGACATCACGCGGCTCATTGAACACGAATCGCGAGCCAAGGAAATTTTAAGGAAAGACATTAATGTGCCGTGATTTTTAATGCGGAATCTGAACATGATTACAAACTGCAAAGGCTACTCCGCGATCGATGGAGAGAAAATATACTGTATATTTATCTGCTCCGATAAGAACCACTGCAGGTGGCTAGCAAAAAAATAGAAATGATAGAAGAAATAGCTTACCGACCAAAATATCCGCTCAGCAAATTTGTGGATTATATCTGGGTAGGAAAGTCGCCTGATCTTACCATGGATTTTGTTCATCATGCGGCTCTCTTTACCGAACTTATTTTCAGTTATGGCGATGAGTATGATATAAAAGGTATCAATACCGAGAGGATAGAAGGTCGTACGGGACTTCAGCTGCTATCTGGTTTAAAAAATAGACCTTTTGTGACCAATGTAAATGGAACTTACGCATGCATAGGGCTAATTTTAAAGCCGTTTTGCTACGGAATACTGCTTCAAAAGTTAGGAAGCTCATCTTTAGAAGAAGTAGCTGCGGTTTTATTTGACTCTCTTTTTGTTACCGAAAATCCTGATTTTGTTCGAGCCGAAAACTGCTTGTTAAAAATATTTGAAACTGTATTTATCGACCCTCACCTGATGAGGTTCGAAGCTTATCTGTCTGCTGAAATGGCAGGAAGGGGGATGCTAAATGATTTCAGTAGACTACTGCCGATTTCACAGAAAAGTTTCATTCAAAAGTTCAAGAAATATTATGTTTTGACTCCCAATGAATATCTGAATCTCTACAAAGTGAATAAAGCAGTAATGCTGCTTCAGGGTAATTCTTCGGAAAGATTGACCGATATTGGGCTGAACGCCGGATTCTATGACCAGTCTCATTTTATTCGCGTGTTTAAAAAATTCAGTGGATATACGCCAAAAGAATTTTCAAAATTTGGAATAAGGTAAATTCTGTACAATTTTAAATGTGTCGAAGGGTTTAGTTTTGTAGCACAACTTTAAATACATTAAAATGATTCAGAAAAACAAAGTTTTCATTGCCGCAAGTCTGGATGGATATATTGCCGATAGGAACGGAGAAATCGATTGGTTGCTTTCCATACCGAACCCAGGAAAGGATGATATGGGCTATAAGGAATTTATAGCGCAGATTGATGCGCTGGTCATGGGCCGCAATACTTTTGAAGTTGTTTGTGGTTTTGATGAATGGTATTATGATAAGCATGTATTTGTATTAAGCGACAGTATGACGGAGATCCCTGCAAAATTCAGGGATAAAGCTTCTCTTGTCAAGGGCAGCCTAAACGATGTGCTGGCTGAAATTAATGGAAAAGGATACCATAAATTGTATATTGATGGGGGAAAAACCATTCAGGGCTTTTTAAAGGAAGACCGGATTGATGAGATCATCATTACCGTGATTCCTTATCTACTGGGGAGAGGAGTTCCCCTGTTCGGAGATCTTTCCGAAATGCTAAAGTTTGAAGCTGTAGATACAAAGATCTTTCTAAATTCAATCGTTCAAAATCATTTTGTAAGAAAAAGATAAAACAAAAACTAGCCAAGATGATTTCAATAAGATCGATGTCAAGTTGAATATATTACTGATATTATTACTTTACATTTATAGCACTTATAATTAGTAAACTCCGTTCCAATTGGAAGTGGAGTTTACTATCTTGTATACTGAATATCACCCAATTTTTTGGAGATGCTTGTTTTATATATTTTTGGGTTATTCTAGGTTATGTTATCAATCGTGATGTTATCCCCAACAATGTAGAGAAATACAGTGATATTGCCCGTACATAAGTTTTTAAAACTCGGTTTTACTGAATATAAATTCTTCACGAATCGTTGCTGGCTTAAGATTAATCGTTGGCTTGACGTAAAATAATCTATGCTAAAATACTTATATTCGCTACTGAAATCAGATACTAATTATGATAAGAAGATTCAGTATAATTATAGCTGTTAGCTTGTTTTCGGCTAGCTTTAGTTTTGCTCAAGATCTGGGCGGTCTATTCAATAAAGTCAAACAAGGAGCAAAAAGCCTATCAAAATCCCTTTCATGGGAGCCCGGTAAAGCAGTTTCAACCGCGCTAAAAGACACCTTGAATGGCTTCTACTGGATGAACGATGTGTTGGAAGCACGCACAGCTGATACCATCACTACATTTTCATTAACACCGGGTTATTATAGAACAACATTGCGGTCCTATTGTCTTCATGCAGGTACTTATGGCCCATCGAAGGGTGCCGGTTATCAATTGGCCAATTTTGAAGGTGCTCAAAAAAAACTGATTGTTTCCATTTTAGAAAAATCCGTTGAGCATTCTGAAATAACACAGTCAGACGTTCAGACTTTAATCTGGGGAATAGAGGCAGGGACCAAATTCTCTTCTTATCCAACAGACTTTCAGCTCAGGGTAAAGCCTCTACTTTCCATAAAGGATATAGCCTTGTTGGAAATCAATGTGAAGGATATGGTGGAAAGCAATCTCCCTCCCGAAGTCAAGAGCTTGATGAATACGTATGCATCATTGCGGCAGGAAATGCAGTCTACCCAGATGAGTTTCGATAAATTGGAAGATATCGCTGTAAAAACTGGCGCATCACCGCTAGGTGTTGGGAGTATTTCCATAGATGAGGGGAAGTGGTCATATCTAAATTCAGGATATTTTATAAGAGTTGATCCACAAAGCTATTCAACATCGGCGGTAAGTTTATACAGACCAGTGCATGCCGAAGTTTCCTATGATGCCCAAAATAGAATTTCAAGCTATGCCAACGATGGCTATCAAGTCAAAGTCAATTATAAGGATACTGGTAAACCCATTCAATTAGGTGATTATACCGGAAAGGTGCAGCAGATTGAAAGTTATACCGTGGCGGGGCCTGGAAAGGAAGCGACGACTTATCCCTGGGATGGAAAGTATGTCGATCTGGGAATGGACTTTGTCCATGATATATTGAAAGGAGCGAAGGAATTTAACTTGGATCAGATGATAAAAGATAAAAGTAATCTTTCCTTGGATGAACTGCAGAATGCCTATAAGGATGTCGAAAAATGGAAAAGCCGATACGATGATCTAAAAAAAATCAACGAAGACTTTAATTTGGATAAAAATCCACCCTCGGATTTAGACAAATATATTAATGAAGCAGCCATAAATGAACGGATTAACAAAGGATTAGAAGTGGCGTTGAATCCAATTGACAAGAAAGGTCAAAGTGAATGGTTGAAGAATCATTTCAAGATGGTTGGGGATTTTTTCTTTTACTCCATCTGTAAATTGAGGGGGGATGATTGTAAGCCGGATAACGATCCCAAAAAGCCTAAATTGCCAGATTATATCGCTCAACCAGGAAATACCAGTTCGCAGCGTCTCGGGCTGAGTGAGTATAAAAAATAGTGGTCAAGCTGGCGGTTCGCAAACTTGGTGCTGCTTTTGCCCCATAAACAAAAAAAGCTCAACTTGCGTTGAGCTTTTTTGCAGTCTTGGCGGAAGAGGCGGGATTCGAACCCGCGGTACCGTTTCCAGTACGACAGTTTAGCAAACTGTTCCTTTCGGCCACTCAGGCACCCTTCCGTGTTTTGACATTGCAAACATAAGGCAATTATTTGAATCTGCAAAGCCTAAATATCAAAAAAAATGCAAAAAAAACGTAACGTTACAATAAGCATTTGAATTTCAATTTGTTGTTTGGCAATTAAAATTACATTGTTTTTTTACTCAAATCATAATCCACCCGAACATGGTAGATACTTTTGAGCATAGCCTTGAAAATAACGGCGGATTCGGTGATATCTTTTAATGTGATATTACTATTATTGAACTGTCCGCGCATCAATTTGTGTTCAATTATTTTATCTACCAGGTTATTGATGGATTCTTCTGAGGGTTCTTTTAAAGCTCTGGACGCCGCTTCTACAGAATCGGCCATCATTAGGACAGCTGTTTCCTTAGAGAAAGGAATCGGTCCGGGGTAAGTGAATAAAGATTCATCCACGAGTTTGTCCGGGTTGTTTTTAACAAATAAATTGTAAAAGTAGTCCACCCTTGTGGTACCATGGTGTGTTCGGATAAAGTCAAGGATAACCTCCGGAAGCTGATGTTTCTTAGCGACATCTACACCTTTAATAACGTGTGAGATAATAATCTGCGCACTTTGCTCCGGAGAAAGTTCATCATGCGGGTTTTTTTCGGTTTTTTGGTTTTCAATAAAAAATTGTGGATTTGTCAATTTACCGATATCGTGGTATAATGCTCCTGCACGGACCAATAGGGGATTACCGCCAATTTTATAAATTGCTGCCTCAGCCAGATTGGCGACCTGTAAGGAGTGCTGAAATGTGCCGGGTGCTTTAAAAGAAAGTTCCCGCAGTAATTTGGAGTTACTATTGGTGAGTTCCATCAGGGTTAGATCAGATACTATTCCAAAAAGTTTTTCGAAAGCGTAGATCATCGGATAGGCCAGCAAAGTAATCAGCACACTAACTAGAAAGGGTAGTAGGTCTGACCAATAAATGGTGTCAATGGAGCCATTTCTTGTGATGACCAAGCCGATGTAGGCAATCCAATATGTTGCCAGAATAATCGCCGAAGAGACAAACAGTTGTTCACGTTTTACCAGTGTTTTGATGCTATAGATCGCAACAATGCCTGCCATAAATTGCAAAAAGACAAACTCAAAACTGTTTGGTACAAATAGTCCCGCTAGGAGAACCATTAACAGGTGGATATTTAGGGCGACCCGCGTATCAAATAAGATGCGAATGATAATAGGAACCGCACAAAAAGGAATATAGTATAGATTTGGAATTTTGATCTTGATGGCCCAGGATAGTACAGCAAGCATCCCTATGATCACAATCATGATGATCATTAATAGTCGATTGTTAAAATAGATATCCTTACGAAACAGAAAGAGAAATACCATAAGGATGGAAAGGGCGAGTGAAATAATCAGAAACTGTCCAAGCGTGACATAGTTTTGATTTCCGCTGATTTTACCCTCGTCCTCATATACTTTGCGTAGCGACTCAAGTTTTTGATAGGTCTCATTGGATATAATCTTTTCTTTTTCAGCAATCAGTTCACCTTTTTGGACAACACCTCGGGTAGCAGATATATTGGCGATGGCATTTTGTTCCAGCGCTTCGGTCTGCTGGTCATTATAAATGTAATTAATGGTGATATAGTTTTTTAATGTTTCCTGTAGCCAGCTCTTCTGTTTGATTTTGGTCAATTTGGGCATTAAATTATCCATGTATTCGTAAGAGCTTTCGATCGTATAACAGTCAGCCGTGTTTTTCTGTGTGGCGACTTTATCTTGGATTAACGTAAAATTGTAATGCTTTGAAGCTGGTGATTTCTCGTTGTTGCGGTTTTGAAACCGATTATTCAATGAGAGGATCCCTTTTCCATAGAGGTGGTTTAATATGGCATTTCCGGCACTACGATAATCGTTTATATTTTCATGTGTTGTATCCAGCTTGCTGCTTTGCCATTTTTCGGACAAGTCGGTGTTGAACTGATCAATCTGCTCCTTACTTGTTGTCGTATTGGCGTTATAAATAGGCTGGATGGTATTCAAAATTCCCTTTTTATCTGCATTGAGCTCTTCCTGCGTCTTCAGGATCGCAAAATTGTAGGGCGAAATAAGATTTTCATGGTTCCAGACCTTACCCTTTTGAAATTCATAGCGGAATCGCGGTTGTTTGGGAAGAAAGATACAGATCAGCACGATAGTGATCAATATAAGTCCAATTTTTCGGATGAGATTTTCCGTCGTGTTTAATTCTCTTTTATATTTTATTTTTAATCTTCCCACTGCGAACGATGTTTTATTATATAAAGTTAATATACAAATGTAGTTATAATTTATTTTTTGTGGGTTCTGCTAGCTGCTATTTGAATCATGTTAAATGCGGAGAATGTTGTGCTGAACGGAAAATACTTGTTATCTTTGCAAAAAAAACACAACATGTCAACAAAATCACATCTCATTGCACCATCCGTTCTTGCTGCAGACTTCGCGAAATTATACGATGATATCATCATGGTAAACAATAGTGAGGCTGATTGGTTTCATATCGATATTATGGACGGCGTTTTTGTGCCGAATATTTCATTTGGGTTTCCGGTTATGCAGGCTATTGCGAAACATGCTACAAAACCATTGGATGTACACTTGATGATTGTTGATCCTGACCGCTATTTGCAGGTGTGTAAAGATTCGGGAGCGGAAATAATTACCGTACACTATGAGGCTTGCACACACTTGCACCGTACATTGGCGGCGATAAAAGAATTGGGCTGTAAAGCGGGGGTGGCGTTGAACCCACATACACCAGTTGCTCTTTTGAAAGATGTTTTGGCTGATCTGGACCTTGTGTGTCTGATGTCTGTCAATCCAGGATTCGGTGGGCAAAAGTTTATCCCGAATACCTATGCAAAAGTACAGGAACTCCGTGCAATGGCTCAGGGTGTCAATGATGGCTTGTTGATCGAAATCGACGGTGGAGTTACCACAGCAAATGCTGCACACCTCTTGAAAGCAGGTGCTGATGTGCTGGTTGCAGGTTCTTTTGTGTTCAATGCTGCAGATCCGTTGGAGACTGTAAAAACATTAAAAGATATAGATATTGCTATAGCAAAAATATAGAGATATGCAGAGGTGATTTAGTAAAATAAATCACCTCTTTTTTTATGGCAGATAACGGGAAGAAAAACAAATTCAGGAAAAAACGAGCGGATGGCTTAAGTGCTGTTTAGAACAATTCCAAATTGATTTAAATAAATGGAATGCATGCGTTTAAAGTTGGATTTTCACTATTTTTGTATTTAGTCATAATAGTTGATTTACGGTAAAAAAATCGACTTGAATACACGAACTGAACGGGCTAATTTATAATGTATTGTAGCGGGTCTATAGGAGTTATTTTATTAGCTTAATTATATTACAGACACGGTAGTGGAAGAAGGTAAAAAATATATCTTCTGAACTATCCTTAAAATAGAAAGATTGATATCTATGAGTATTTACAACGATTACGTACAAGAGGTTGTAGAGCGAGAAGGCCAGGGATTACATCCTAAGCCTATTGACGGAGCAGAATTACTAAGTGAAGTAATCGCTCAGATTAAAGATTTAAACAATGAAAATAGAGCGGAATCTTTAAGATTGTTTATTTATAATACTTTGCCCGGAACAACACCCGCGGCTGGTGTTAAGGCGCAGTTCTTAAAGGAAATTATTTTGGGTGAATCAGTTGTTGCTGAGATTACTCCTGCTTTTGCTTTTGAGCTATTGTCTCATATGAAGGGTGGACCTTCGATCAAGGTGCTATTGGACTTAGCGCTAGGTACTGACCTTGCAATCGCCAATCAAGCTGCAGAGGTACTTAAAACTCAGGTTTTCTTATATGATGCAGATACAGCTCGTTTGAAGGAAGCCTTTGAGCAAGGAAACGCTGTTGCAAAAGATATTTTGGAAAGCTATGCGAAAGCTGAATTCTTTACGAAACTTCCTGAAGTAGCGGAAGAAATTCAGGTGGTTACTTTTATCGCCGGTGTAGGTGACATCTCTACGGATTTATTATCTCCGGGTAATCAGGCGCATTCACGTTCTGACCGTGAATTGCATGGTAAATGTATGATCACGCCAGAAGCACAGCAACAAATCAAAGAATTACAGGCACAACACCCTGGTAAAAGCGTGATGTTGATCGCTGAGCGAGGTACAATGGGAGTGGGGTCTTCACGGATGTCAGGGGTGAACAATGTGGCTTTATGGACAGGTAAACAGGCAAGTCCTTATGTTCCTTTTGTAAACATTGCTCCGATTGTAGGTGGTACGAACGGTATCTCACCAATTTTCTTGACGACAGTAGATGTTACCGGTGGTATCGGTATCGATCTTAAAAACTGGGTGAAGAAGGTAGATGAAAATGGAAACGTTGTTCGCAATGAAAAAGACGAGCCTGTTTTGGAGGAAGTTTATTCTGTCGCTACAGGTACTGTTTTGACCATCAATACAAAAACAAAGAAATTATATAATGGAGCGCAGGAGCTAATTGATATTTCAAAGGCTTTGACTCCACAGAAAATGGAATTTATCAAAGCAGGTGGTTCTTATGCTATCGTATTTGGTAAAAAAATCCAAACTTTCGCAGCACAAACATTAGGTATCCAGGCACCGACTGTATTTGCGCCTTCGAAAGAAATCACGATTGAAGGTCAGGGTTTAACTGCTGTAGAAAAAATCTTCAACAAAAATGCAGTAGGTGTAACACCTGGCAAAGTATTGCATGCCGGTTCTGACGTTCGTGTCAAAGTAAATATTGTCGGTTCTCAAGATACGACAGGTTTAATGACTGCACAGGAGTTGGAAGCTATGGCTGCGACAGTAATCTCACCGACAGTTGATGGTGCCTACCAATCAGGTTGTCATACAGCATCTGTTTGGGATAAGAAAGCACAAGCGAACATTCCGAAATTGATGAAATTTATGAACGATTTTGGTTTGATTACTGCTCGCGATCCAAAAGGCGTTTATCACTCCATGACCGATGTTATCCATAAAGTATTAAACGATATTACGATTGACGAATGGGCAATCATTATTGGTGGTGACTCGCATACACGTATGTCTAAAGGTGTGGCTTTTGGCGCTGACTCGGGTACTGTTGCATTGGCATTGGCTACAGGTGAGGCTTCGATGCCAATTCCTGAATCTGTAAAAGTTACTTTTAAAGGCAGCATGAAGGAACACATGGATTTCCGTGATGTTGTACATGCTACCCAAGCGCAGATGTTGCAGCAATTCGCTGGAGAAAACGTTTTCCAAGGTAGAATCATTGAGGTTCATATTGGTACATTGCTTGCCGATCAGGCTTTTACTTTTACGGACTGGACTGCAGAGATGAAAGCAAAAGCGTCAATCTGTATTTCTCAAGACGAGACCTTAATCGAATCGTTAGAAATCGCTAAAAACCGTATCCAAATCATGATTGATAAGGGGATGGAAAATAAAAACAAGGTTTTACAAGGTTTGATCGATAAAGCGAACAAGCGTATTGAAGAAATCAGATCTGGCACTAAACCTGCATTGACGCCAGATAACAATGCGAAATACTATGCTGAGGTTGTCGTTGACTTGGATCTGATCGAAGAACCAATGATTGCGGATCCAGATGTAAATAACGCCGACGTTTCTAAACGTTATACACACGACACCATCCGTGATCTTTCTTATTACGGTGGAAACAAAAAGGTAGATTTAGGTTTCGTGGGTTCATGTATGGTGCATAAGGACGATTTAAAAATCGTTTCAAAAATGTTGCGGAATATCGAGCAGCAAAAAGGTGTTGTTACTTTTGAGGCGCCATTGGTTGTTGCAGCTCCAACGTATAATATTATTGATGAGTTGAAAGCTGAGGGCGACTGGGAATTCTTGCAAAAATATTCGGGATTTGAATTCAGTGATGCATTGCCAAAAAGCACTGCACGTACAGAATATGAAAATATCATGTACCTAGAACGTCCTGGTTGTAACCTGTGTATGGGTAACCAAGAGAAAGCTGCGAAGGGTGATACAGTAATGGCTACTTCTACACGTTTGTTCCAGGGCCGTGTCGTAGAGGATAGAGATGGTAAAAAGGGTGAATCTTTATTGGCATCTACACCTGTTGTCGTACTTTCCGCTATTTTAGGTCGTATCCCTAATATAGAAGAATATAAAGCTGCTGTCGAGGGCATTAACTTAACTAAATTTGCGCCTATTCCGACAAAATAAAAGCTACCAGGGTTTCAGTAACTTAATTAAATAACATAAATAAGAGAGATATGGCTTTTGATGTAGATATGATTAAAAAGGTGTATAGCCGTTATGACGAACGCATTGCAGCGGCCCGTCAGGTGGTGAATAAACCTTTGACTTTATCTGAGAAAATTTTATATGCCCACCTTTGGGATGGCAATGCGACAGAAGAGTACAAACGTGGCGTTTCTTACGTTGACTTTGCTCCTGACCGTGTAGCGATGCAAGATGCAACTGCGCAAATGGCTTTATTGCAATTTATGCAGGCAGGACGTCCAAAGGTAGCGGTTCCTTCTACTGTTCACTGTGATCACCTGATCCAGGCGAAAGAAGGAGCAGATAAAGATTTAGCCCGCGCTAAAAACGAAAGTTCGGAAGTATTTAACTTCTTGAGCTCTGTTTCAAATAAATATGGTATCGGTTTCTGGAAACCAGGTGCAGGTATTATCCACCAGGTTGTATTGGAGAACTATGCTTTCCCCGGCGGTATGATGATCGGTACCGATTCACATACGGTGAATGCTGGTGGTTTGGGTATGGTTGCTATCGGTGTAGGTGGTGCGGATGCCTGTGATGTGATGGCTGGTTTACCTTGGGAATTAAAATTCCCGAAATTAATCGGTGTTAAATTGACTGGTAAATTGAGCGGTTGGGCCGCAGCAAAAGATGTTATCTTAAAAGTTGCAGGAATCTTGACGGTAAAGGGTGGAACCGGCGCAATCGTTGAATATTTTGGCGAAGGTGCGGAGTCTCTATCTTGTACAGGAAAAGGAACAATCTGTAATATGGGGGCTGAAATAGGCGCGACTACCTCAACATTTGGTTATGACGCGTCGATGGAGCGTTACCTTCGTGCGACAGGTCGTGCTGAGGTTGCGGATGCCGCAAATGCCATTAAACAGCACTTGACAGCTGATGCTGAAGTCTATGCTAATCCGGAGCAATATTTCGATCAATTGATCGAAATTAATCTTTCGGAATTGGAGCCTTCGCTGAACGGGCCATTTACGCCAGATCTATATACGCCGGTTTCACGTATGCGCGAAGAGGCAACCAAGAATGGTTGGCCTTTGAAAGTAGAGTGGGGACTGATCGGATCTTGTACAAACTCTTCGTATGAAGATTTGTCGCGTGCGGCATCCATTGCAAAACAAGCTGTTGATAAAGGGCTGATCACCAAAGCTGAATTTGGTATTAATCCTGGTTCTGAGCAGGTTCGTTTTACAGCAGATCGTGATGGTTTGTTAAAAACATTCGAAGATCTTAATGCAACGATCTTCACCAATGCTTGTGGCCCATGTATTGGTATGTGGGATCGCGTTGGCGCAGATAAACAAGAGAAAAACACGATTGTCCACTCGTTCAACCGTAACTTTGCAAAACGTGCGGATGGTAATCCAAATACTTATGCATTTGTTGCTTCGCCGGAACTGGTTGCGGCAATTGCAATTTCTGGTGATTTGGGTTTTAATCCGGTTACGGATACGCTAACGAACAATAAAGGAGAGCAAGTGAAGCTGGATCCACCGGTAGGGGATGAATTACCAACAAAAGGATTTGCGGTGGACGACCCGGGATATCAAGCTCCCGCGGTAGACGGTAGTGCTGTAGTTGTTGATGTAGCTCCAACATCAGATCGTCTTCAATTACTGGAACCTTTCGCTCCTTGGGAGGGTACAGACCTAAAAGGTTTGAAACTATTGATCAAGGCAAAAGGTAAATGTACGACAGACCATATTTCTATGGCTGGCCCTTGGTTGAAATACCGTGGCCACCTGGATAATATCTCCAATAATATGCTGATCGGTGCGGTTAATTTCTTTAATGAGAAAACCGATAACGTGAAGAATCAATTGACAGGTGAATACGGTCCTGTTCCGGCAACGCAACGGGATTACAAAGCACATGGTATCGGCTCAA
This sequence comes from Sphingobacterium sp. NGMCC 1.201703, assembly GCF_047784615.1. NCBI lineage: Bacteria > Pseudomonadati > Bacteroidota > Sphingobacteriia > Sphingobacteriales > Sphingobacteriaceae > Sphingobacterium > Sphingobacterium sp. NGMCC 1.201703. Next base: position 1,210,086 of record NZ_JBLOHD010000001.1, read on the forward strand.
TTGTTGTCGGGGATGAGAACTATGGTGAAGGATCTTCCCGTGAGCATGCGGCAATGGAACCTCGTCATTTGGGAGTTCGTGCGGTATTGGTTAAATCTTTTGCCCGTATCCACGAAACAAACCTGAAAAAACAAGGGATGTTGGGCTTAACCTTTGCGAACAAGGACGACTATAACAAAATTCAGGAAAACGATACCATTGATATCCTTGGCCTGACAGAGTTTGCTCCTGGTAAGCCTTTGACTCTTGTCTTGCATCATGCGGATGGAACACAGGAAGAGATCTTGGCAAATCATACTTACAATGCGCAACAGATTGAATGGTTCAAAGCAGGTGGTGCTTTGAATATCATCCGTAAGAATCAGGGAAAATAAATTGATTCTATAAAATTTAGCTTATAACGCTGCTTTCATCCGAAAGCAGCGTTTTTTGCATAGTCCCAACTTAAAAACTTTTCTGTGATCTTCGTCATATTTTACTAATTTCCATGCAATTTATTTGGTTCTAAAATAGAATGAAGGTACTTTTGCCCAACGTTTTTAGCGCCGATATGAGAAAAATATTTTTGACGATTGGAGCACTTGCATTAGGTGTTTCGAGTTTATTTGCACAGGAAAATCCAGAAATAGGAAAAAGCATTTTTAAACCCAAGAATTTAAGGACAGAAAGTAACAAAGGGAAATTTTTCTTCTTTTGGGGGTATAACTTTTCATCTTACGCGAAATCTGATATACATTTTACAGGTCCAAACTATGATTTTATCCTCCATGATGTAAAAGCGGCTGATCGTCCGACAAAATTTGGTTCGACCTATTTCGATCCAGGCCGTTTGACTATTCCTCAGTTTAATCTACATTTCGGATATTATATCAAAGATAATTATTCCATCTCTTTGGGCTGGGATCACATGAAATATGTGATGGATATTCCACAACAGGTGAAAATCACAGGTTATATCGGTGACGAGATTTCGAATCCAGGTATACCAACTGGAAATCGCGCGGGACAATACAATGGTGAAATGATTACCGTGGATTCTGCGATGTTAACTTTTGAGCACACGGATGGCTACAATTTTGCTTCGGTAGGTTTGGAACGATACGACGATATCATCAACAATCGCAAAGGTCAACAGGTACTAACCATGGAATCAGGCATAGACGTCGGGCTTTTAGTACCACGTTCTGATGTACATCTTTTTGGTGAAGGGGGGAATCACTTCTGGAATATTGCCGGATATGGCGCTTCTGCAAAAGTCGGTTTACACTATCGTTTTTATAAAGGACTTTACCTGCAAGGAAACTTCAAAACAGGCTGGACAGATTTATATAATATCCGTACAACGGGTAGAAGAGGGGTTGACAAAGCCACACAACAAATCTGGTTTTTTGAAAACTATTGGGCCCTTGGTTTTAGATTTTAAGGATTCCAATCTATAACAACATAAGGGAGGGGCTATTTGTGATAGCCCCTCTCTTATGTTGTTGCCAGCTGTAGGCGCAGGGGAGTTTACTCCATCGATGTTGCCTAAATATCGGTTAATTTAAATATATCTTTTACCCGAATTCCTTTTTCTGTATGTTGTAAAGTACAGCATTCGTTAATCGGGTCATGCTCAAAAAAGAGGATGTATTCATTTTCGACGATTTCATTCCAATAATTAACACGTTCTTCCATCGTGACTAAGGGTCTCACATCATAGCTCATCACATAAGGAATGGGAATATGACCAACAGAGGGCAGTAGATCCGCCATATAGAGTATCGTTTTTCCTTTGTATTGTATCTGTGGCAGCATCATTGCTTCGGTATGACCATTCGCATAACGGATTTTAATTTCCTTGCCAAAGGGATCCGCGCTATCCTCAACGAATTTCAATCGACCACTTTCTTGAATGGGCAGAATATTCTCTTTTAGAAATGATGCTTTCTCTCTCGGATTTGGAGCTGTCGCCCAGGTCCAATGCTCACTATTACTCCAAAAATCTGCATTTTTAAAAGCAGGAGATAATTTTTCTCCTTCACGGACAATAGCTCCTCCACAGTGGTCAAAGTGTAAATGTGTTAGGATGACATCTGTAATATCGTTTCGGTCAAAACCAGCATTTTTAAGCGATTTATCGAGTGTAGCATCACCGTGTAAATAATAATGACTGAAAAATTTTTCATTTTGCTTATCGCCAAGTCCTGTATCCACCAACATTAATCTCTTCCCTTCTTCAATAAGAAGCAAGCGATTACCCCATGTGCACATATTGTTGGAATCAGCAGGATTTGTTTTGTTCCAGATACTCTTGGGAACCACGCCAAACATAGCGCCACCATCCAATTTAAAAAAACCTGTTTCTATCGCATGTAATTTCATCTTATTAATATTTGTAAAGCTTGGAACAATTTACGAAAAATATAAAATATATCGACTGTACAAGCGGATATGGTGCTAAAAAAATATGCTAAAAATTTCAATTTATTTTATCTCTATAAGTGGCTGATAATTAGATTTTTGATTCTGTGTTTTTTATACAATAAGCCTGATTTTTAGATAATTAAGTTTTGTTTTTAGCGAAATTTGCCTTTAACTTTGGGCACATTTTAAAACAAACAAAAAATATGAAAAAGGGTAACATTGGAAACGCGCCTGATTTGAAATATTTGAAAATTGATCATACAGGAAATGTATTTTATCAATTACCTGTTTCAGAGTTGGTTGAACATGCATTAGCGAATCAGGAAGGAAGACTGTCTGATACCGGAGCATTAGCCGCTGATACAGGAAAATTTACTGGAAGATCCCCCAAAGACCGCTTTTTGGTTGAGGATTCCCTAACCAAAGATGCTGTATGGTGGGGTGAAATCAATCAACCGATGACTCCGGCCAATTTTGATGCATTATTTTCAAAGGTTGCTGCGCACCTGAGTAACAGAACAATTTATGTTCGGGACTGTGCGGCAGGGGCAGACCCGGCGTATCAATTGTCTATTCGTGTGATCACAGAAACCGCTTATCAGAGTATTTTTGCCAATAACCTATTTTTGAGATCGGTAGCTGATGGTGATGCTCAACCGCAATGGTCCATACTAGCCGCACCGACATTGTTGATCCAGGATCCACAACATTACGGTATTCGTAACGAAAATTTTGTAGCCATTGATTTTACAAAAAAAATGGTACTGATTGCGGGGACGGGATATACAGGTGAAATCAAGAAAAGTATTTTTTCAATCTTGAATTTTATTTTACCATTCGAACACGATGTATTATCTATGCACTGTTCGGCCAATACCTCCAAAGACGGCAAAACGGCCTTATTTTTTGGGCTTTCAGGAACGGGCAAAACAACACTATCGGCAGATAAAAATCGAAAGCTGATCGGTGATGATGAACATGGATGGAGCGAAAAGGGGATTTTTAACTTTGAAGGTGGTTGCTATGCAAAATGTGTGGGACTTACGGAGGAAAAAGAACCCGAGATCTACCATGCCATTCGTTTCGGCTCATTGCTCGAAAATGTTGTTCTGGACGAGTTTGATCGGCCAGATTACGACGATATCAGTAAAACAGAGAATACGAGGGTTTCCTACCCAATAGATTTTATGGAAAACGCGGAGATGACAGGAATAGGCAATGTACCTGAAAATATTTTCTTTCTGACTGCGGATGCTTTTGGTGTATTGCCGCCGATCTCCTTGTTGACCATAGATCAGGCTGTTTATCATTTTGTGAGTGGTTATACAGCAAAAGTAGCTGGTACCGAAGTCGGGGTAAAGGAGCCTACGGCAGCCTTCTCGACATGTTTTGGTCAAGCATTCTTGCCTTTGCATCCAGCGAAGTATGCTGCCCTACTCAGAGCCAAGCTGGAGCAAAATCCCAATATCAAAGTATGGTTGGTAAATACAGGTTGGATAGCTGGTCCCTATGGAATCGGTCGACGTATAAAGCTGAATTATACAAGAGCGCTAATCCGTGCTGCGATGGATGGCTCTCTATTGGAGGCTCACTTTAGTAAACATGAGATTTTTGGATTAGATTATCCAACAAGCTGTGGTGAATATGTTCCGGAGCAGATTCTAAACGCACGAGGATTATGGAACAATGAAGAAGCATACGATATACAAGCTAAACGCTTGGCAAAATTGTTTATCGAGAATTTTGAAAAGTTCGATCATTCTATGCCGGCATCGGTACAGATGGCTGGCCCAAGGTTAGAAACTTCCATACTTGTTTAAAAGTCTGACAAGGGATAGTATATGATGCCCCCAAAAGACCTCTTCTTTTCGGGGGCATTTTTATGATTGAGAGATTAATCGTGTTTGTTCACAAAAGAATCCAATTTCTCCATTTCGTTTCCAGCAATTGCATTGATAATTATCCGAAAAGCGGCTAAGCGCGCTTTCTTTTTATTGTCTTTATCGATTTCATACCATGGTGATTTTTTAGTACCGGTCTTTTTAAAAAGATTCTCGATATATCCGGTATAAACATCCCATTTTTCCTGCGCCTGTTGATCCAGCACGCCAATTTTCCAGCGTTTTAGAATGTCTTCCTGTCGCTCCTTCAATCGTTCAGCCTGCTCTTCTTTACTGATACTCAGAAAAATTTTGATGAGGATAATCCCGTCATCAATCAATTGCTTTTCAAATTCCGGTACCTGCTGCATGAATAATTCATGCTGTTCCTTTGTGCAAAAATCAAATACAGGTTCTACGACCGCGCGATTATAGTAACTACGATCGAAAATAACCATTTCGCCCGCATTGGGCAGATGCTTGATATACCGTTGAAAATACCATTGCCCATTCTCTTCCACTGTAGGTTTGGGCAAAGCGACAACACGTACCTTTTTGGGATTTAGATATTCGGTTACCCGACCAATCGTTCCTCCTTTGCCGGCAGCATCCCTTCCTTCGAAGAGAATGACTACACGCTTTCCTTTTTCGATAATATCGTATTGTAATTTGAGTAAGGTAACCTGGAGATCATAAAGCTCTGTTTCATAGTCATAGATATCGTTAAATTTTTTGATCTCCAAAATTCCGTGTTGCTCTAAATAGTCAAGAACATCTTTGTTTTGACGGATTTTCTGAAGTTCTTTTAAATCATATTCTGCCATAATCGTTGATTTTATAGGATTTATTCACCTAAAGTTACTTATTGAATTGTTAAAAAATGTCAAAATTGAAATAAATCGGAGGGGTACATGTAATATTGATCGAGAGGGATACGTTATAAAGAAAATCAATGTAAAAGGATGCTTTGATTAAGATTGGACTTTTCATAAATTTAGGTTAATAATTGGTTAGGTTAGCCCGGAGTTCTCAACTTCGGGCTTTTTTGTTTTTAGTCATCACTGTATCAATACAGCCAAAGTAGATGTTAGATCACTAATGATATAAGAGTTCATGGAAGAAGGAGGGGAATATAGCATAGGTTATTAAATGTTAAAAAATGTTAAAGAGGTAGTAATCATATAATTAATTCAAACAAGCGACGTTTTAAAATCAAATACTTTTCATAAAATAGGTTAATATATGGCTAACGAAAGCTCAGAGTTCCCCACTCTGGGCTTTTTATTTGATTGATAAATGCCAGAAGCTCGGACATGGAAAATATCCGAGCTTCTGGCTTCCGAGTCGCGGTGTGTTATAGCTTATTTAACTGCTGAATCACTTTGGAGGAGTGATTATACACTTTTAGCTTTATACCGATTTCCTGCCCGGATATATTCTTGATGCGTAAGTTTTTCTTCTCACCGATAGTCAGGGAATAGGTGTTGTTTTTTTTCATCATAACTTCACTGGTTTCGGTCGTCAATACAATATTGTCACTGGATTTATTTATGGCGTCTACAGAAAACGTCCCGCTATCCTCCGTTGAAATCTCTAAGAATGTACGGGCGGGAACAATTGTATTTATATATAATGCGTGTTGATCTTTTTTGCGAAGATTGTTTACATGGCATGACTGTAGGACCGCACAGACCAATAGTGTTGCTAATAATTTCATTGTTTAATTCTTGATAATGGTTAGAAATTAAGAAATTAAATTTATTTATCCTAATGCTTATTTATGTACAATAAAAGCATTGTTTAGGGAGTAGTATTCCCTGCACATAAAAAAAGTCCTGCGATTTTGACCGCAGGACTTTTTTTATGTGTAATATTTAATTTTAGGCTACTTCCCTTAAATCTACTGCAACAACACGCGAGACCCCTTGTTCGACCATAGTCACACCATAGATAATATCTGTACTGGCAATGGTTTTTTTGTTGTGTGATACAACGATAAACTGAGAGTTTTTGGAGAAATCACGGATGATGTTATTGAATTTGTCAATATTGGTATCATCTAAAGGTGCATCCACTTCATCGAAAATACAGAAAGGTGCTGGTTTTGACAGATACAGCGAAAATAACAATGCCGTAGAAGTCAAGGTTTTCTCCCCACCTGAAAGCTGGTTGATTGACAACGGACGTTTTCCCTTTGGCTGAGCAATGATATCAATATCCGAATCCAGCGGATTGCCCGGATCAGTTAGGACAAGGTCACAGCTATCCTCTTCATTAAACAAAGAGCGGAACACCTTGATGAAATTATCCCTTACTGCATTGAAGGTAAACATAAATTGCACTTTAGCGGTATCGTCGATCTCTTTGATGGTGGCCATTAAAGAACCTTTTGCTTCGATCAGGTCCGCTTTTTCCTTATTGATAAAATCATAACGTTCATTCATCTCATCAAAGGCTTCTTTAGCCATTAAATTGATTGTTCCAAATTCATCAAGCTGCTTTTTGAGTTTGCTACATTTTGCGGTCAAAGTAGATTGGTCCTCTGCAATTTCTGGTACATCCTCACGTTCAATAAGATCCTTCAATTCGATATTAAACTCAACAGAAAGTCGTTCTTTCAACGCATTTAGATCAATTTGTAAGGCTGTTTTTTTGTCTTTAATTTCAGTGACAAGAAAATCACTCTGTTCTTTTGAGCGGCGTTGCTGTGTAAGAGAATCCTCAAGATTATTGATTTGTTGTTTGTCTGCGTAATATTTTTCTTCCAATTCCTTTAAGCCATCTTCCAATGCAATTTTTTGCTCATACATCGCAATAAGATCCGCGTCTTCTTCGTCCTCAAAAGGAATGGTCGTCCGTAGTGCTTCCTGTACCTCTACAAGTTCAAGGCTGTTTCGTTCGATACGAATTTCATAATCATCTTTTTGAGTCTCTCTGAATTCAAGATCTTTGCTAATATTGGAGACTTTATTTAATTGCTGATGATAACTGATATTTTCCTGGTTATAGGCAATGGATTTTTCATTCAAGATTTCTGAAATTTCATGAAATTGATCCTGTAATTCCGATAGTTCGGCTACACTCTGATCTTTTTGAATACGTAATTCATGTAGCTGAGGTTCGGCAAGAATAAGATCTGCCTCGATCGTCGCAATTTTTTCCTGAATGTCTTTTTTACGTAGCTGAGAATTACTGATGAAAGCCTGGTATTGCTCTTGTTTGGTTTTCACCGTAATCAGCTCGTTGTTGAGTCTGTTCAGTTGAAAGCGTAGTTCATCAATAAGTTCCTTTTGCGAATTGCCACGCAGAGCCTCTAAACGGGCTGTTTCAGCAGTTATTTTGTCTTCAAGTTTTGCAATCTCCTGATTGAGCGTCTTAATCTCCTGCGAAAGAACTTCCAGATTTTTTGCTCTACCGATACGTTTTCCTTCGAATAATCCAACGGACCCGCCCGATAACCCCAGATGATGTTTGGCGTAGCGACCGTTCTTTTGCAAGATAACCTGTCCGGTTTCGGGAAGCTTTTGCTCCATTTCCTTTTCGCTTTCCTGCTTTAAAATATAGACATGTTGAAGGAGTAGGGTACAAAGTGCTTTATATTTATCGTCTACTGTGATCACATCCAATGCGCACATGAGATTATCCCGGGGAGGAAGGGGTTGTGTAACAGCAGTATCAATAGCTTCAAGAACAAAGAAATTGGCACGACCTTTTGCGGCATCACTTAGCAATTGAATGGCCTGAACGGCATCCTGTTGTGTTTCGACAACATAATGGTTCATGATCGGTTCCAGGTAATTTTCAATTGCAACGCGATAGTCTTCCTGACAGAATAGCACATCGGAGAAAAGAGGCGGTTGTTTTTTCCAGCCTGCATTTTTCTTTAAAAACCGAATAGAATCCGGGAAACCTTCTAAGTTGTCAATAAGGGATTTTGTTAGGTTATATTCATTCTGTTTAGCATCAACTAACCTGAGGTCTTTCGCAAGCTGTGCTTTAAATTCCTCCAGATTGGTTTGACATGCGAGAATTTGCGCCTGCAGTTCTTCTTCAAGCTGATGGGCTGAATCATATTGCAACTGCTGAGCCTCCACACGACCTTCCAATTCCGCTACAGCGCTATCAAATTGAACCAATTCGGTCTCTTTTGCTTCGGTATCCACACTATTGCGTACAGCCTCCTGAAGAAGGGCCTCCTTTTGGATATTAAAAACAGCAAGATCCTTTTCGAGTTTATAAATCTTAGCCTGAAGTTCAGCATTACTTTTGTTAAAGATATCCAGTTTACCTTTTGCAGATTGTTGCTGACCGCGTAAGGCATCCACCTCAGATTTATTGGATTCCAGATTGTCTTTGAATGAATCCAGTTTATTTTGTTCATCAAACAACTCCTCGTTCAACCTTTTTATGGTATAGAGGACATGATTAAGTTGTTGTTTGTCCGTATTGATATCCAGATTTAATCTGTTTTCTTTATCCTGAAGATTTTTTACCTTTTCATTTTTGATCTTCTTTTCCGATTCATACCCACGGATTTTGTTGACAAATTCCTGGGTTGCCTTTTGCTGCACGGAAAGATTTTTCTCCTGTTCCAGGTTTATCTGACGCAATGACTGCAATTCTGTTTCTGCTTTCAGGATTAATTGCTGGGAATTTGAGGCATCTTTCTGGACTTTGGACTCCTGTGTTTGAAGTCGGTCAAGTTCTGTCGAAAAATCAGCGATTCTGTAATATGCGAGATCAATGCTACTTTGACGGTATTCCTGTTTGAGCAGGGTGTATTTCTCCGCTTTTTTAGCCTGATTTTCTAAGGATTTGAGATTTTTTGTGATCTCATAGAGAAGGTCGTCTACGCGGCTGAGATCAGCTTCGGTATCGCGTAGTTTGGCCAGCGTCTGTTTTTTACGTACTTTATATTTTGAGATTCCAGAGGCTTCTTCAAAAAGATTCCGACGCGAATTGTCTTTATTATTGATGATCTCATCAATCATCTTCAACTCAATGATGGAATAGCTATCCGCACCTACTCCAGTATCCAAAAATAAATCTGTGATATCTTTTAAACGGCACTTTACATCGTTCAGACGATATTCGCTATCTCCGTTTCGGAATAATTTACGTGTTACCGTAACGGTAGAAAATTCCGTTGGGAGGATATTATTGTTGTTGTTGAAGGTTAAGGATACTTCGGCAAGATTCGCTGGTTTTCTATTTTTGGTTCCGTTGAAAATGATATTCTCCATTTTGTCAGAGCGTAACATCTTTGTACTTTGTTCACCAAGCACCCAGCGTATTGCATCCACTACATTGGATTTTCCGCATCCGTTTGGTCCAACGATTGCGGTGACACCGTCATTGAAGTTGATCGTGATCTTATCTCCGAAACTCTTAAATCCTTTTATTTCTAGTTTGGTTAACTGCATTTATACCAAATTTGTTTGTCGTTATAAGCTTGCGAAAATAGTAAATTAAACTAAAACTTTTTTCTTTCTTTACTCACATTTTCCTGTTTCAGGATCGCAGGAAGCCCCTTCTTCACCTCTTTGCTGTAAAGGGGTAGCTTGGCTCGCCAAACACTCTTTGATCGTATTGTGAAAAACCTCCATGGGTTGCGCACCGGGAATTGCATATTTCCGGTCAAATACAAAGAAGGGCACACCGCGAAGGCCAAGGTTGACACCTTCCTGTATGTCCTGACTGACTTCATAAGCATATTGATCGGTATCCAAAAGTTCCTGAACCTTTTGTTCATCCAAACCTTCCAGTGTAGCTAACTCAATAAGGGTGGCGTTATCGTTGACATTCAAGCCGTCGGTAAAATGGGCTTTGAGTAACGATTTTTTGAGTGCCGTTCCTTTGTCATTTGCCTGGGCAAAATGAAGAAGGCGATGTGCCTTTTTGGTATTTACAACAATTGCCTTATCAAAATTTAGGGTAATGCCGAGTTCTTTTGCCTGTGCACTGAGTTGTCCTGTCATCGCTACGACATCGTCCATGCTCATTCCTTTTGTCCGGACAAGATAGTCGTATGTCGGCATCCCTGGCGCATCTTCGGGAAAATCAGGGTTGAGCTGATAGGATTTCCATGTAATTTCCGCCTGTATTTCACGCTCATATTCCTGTAATGCTGATTCAAGCTTTGTCAAGCCAATATAACAAAATGGACAAATGATGTCCGACCAGATTTCTATTTTCATATTTCTTATTTTACTCCGTATATTGTAATCAAAAATACATATTATAACGGTGAATATCGGATAACATTGTTGGGGCAATGTCAACATCATTATATTGCAGGTCTAAGTATATGTCAGAGAAAGATTTTTTGAACCGTAAAGTAACACTTGTCCTAGGAGGTGGTGGGGCGAGAGGATTAGTACATATCGGCGTTATTCGTAAGCTGGAGGAAATGGGCTTTGAGATAGATGAAATTGTCGGTTGTTCCATTGGCGCATTGGTCGGTGGAATTTATGCGCAGGGAAAGATGGATGTGTTGGAGGATTGGATGCATAATCTCACAAAGAAATCAGTCTTCAATATGATGGATTTCAGTTGGAAAGGCCTGGGAATGATGAAAGGGATCAAAGTCTTTAATGCGTTGAAATCGGTGATTCCCGATGCGAATATCGAAACGTTCCCGATTTTATTCAAAGCTGTTGCTACGGATCTTAATTATGAAAAAGAAGTTGTACTGGACTTTGGAAGTATGTATGACGCGATCCGGGCTTCTATTGCGATACCGGCCGTCTTTACAGCAGTCGAAGAAGATACCCACGTCTATGTAGATGGCGGTGTACTCAATCCACTGCCCATCAACCATGTCACCAGAAAAGAGAATTTAATTATTGCGGTTAATTTGGAATCAAAACCGGATAAACAGTATTCAGTGATCAAAAAACTGGATACAAAAACCTCAAATTCTTTAGATATTCTACAAGCTTCCTATTATGTGATGCGTAGAAAAATGAGCCGTATGATTATTGACCTCTATCGTCCGGATGTTGTTGTAGATATTCCTTATAATATCTGTAATCTATGGGACTATCATCGGGCAGAGTTTTTAGTTCAAAAAGGGCGCGAGTATATTGATAAAGCCCTTAAGAGTAAGACCAAAATAGAGTAGCGCATAGCGTAAGCTACTCTATTTTGGTCCTTTGGTTTAAACCAACAGCGGGAGCGAAGAATGGTTTAGGGTATTGAAAAAGTTAAAGCCTTAGAACAGATTCGGGTAATCACTGATAATTCCATCTACCTTTAACGCCTTTAATTGCTCTATTTCTGCTTTGTTATTTACCGTCCAGGGGATCACCTTCACATTTGCTTTGTGGTATTGCTTGACAAAGTCGCTTGTCACCAATTTATAGTGTGGGCTAATGATAAAGGGGGCGAAACCGAGTGTTGCTATTGTTTCTTCTGCATTTTTCGTGTAATTGGCATCAATCAGATAAGACACTTTAAGTTGTGGATAGGCTTTGTTAAGGTACTTGACTGCCCGGATATCAAAAGATTGAACCACGGTACGTGCTGCAATTCTTTTTTCTGTGATAACCTGTACCATTAAATCAACAAATTCTTCTACCCGGGGATGAGCTATCCCATCTTTGTCCACACTGCTTTTCACCTCAATATTATAAAACATAGGCGCCGTTCTCTTTTGGAGGGCGTAGGCTTCTGTACTATCGATGAGGTCAGCGAGTTTCGCAATGCGTGTAACCTGTTTTTTTTGATCGGGAAACTCCTTATAAAATTTGGAACCGATATCGTATTTGATCAGGTCTTTATAGTCCGTTGCAAATATTTTCAATGATTTATCTTTTTCGGGGATCTCGGTGCCATCTGGTTTTAGTACAAATTTGGGGTTGAGATAATGGTCATGAAAGACAACAACCTTTCGGTCTTTCGTAATTTGACAGTCCATTTCTAGTGTTGTTACCTGCTGCAGATCAATCGCATTTTTCATCGCTGCAATAGACTCTTCGGGGTATAGACCACGTCCACCGCGATGGGCTTCCAAACTGATTTTAGGAAAGCTGTTGGTTGTTTTTGTTGAATCTTTCATAACTGAGCAAGACGCAAATGGTAATATTATACCAAAAAAGACTGTTCTAACAAGACTTCTTTTCATTATTTATTATATTAAACCAAAATTAAGGGCGAATTGCCCTTTTTTGAATAAGCGAATATACATAACCTATTTTACTTTTTTTACGCTGAAGGTTTCGGATGCTTGAATTATACGGCATTTGGTAATTGTTTTCGAAATAGAACAAACTAAAATGAATTGTTGAAATTGCGGATATGAAGAAAAACGAAGTTTTAAATAATTATCAACATTTTTTATAGACAAATTCCTTTTTAAGGTCGATTACAGGCTGATTTAAAATAGGACAATAGGGTTAATGTTATAGGATAAAACACATATATATTAAGGCGAAATCTATTTTTTTTGTCTTTTTTGCAAGAAATTATTGTCATTCCTTTTAGAATTCCCTTTATTTGCACAAATCTCAAATTAGATGGCGAAAAATTTATTGATAGTTGAGTCTCCAGCGAAAGCAAAAACGATAGAAGGATATTTAGGTAGTGATTTTTTGGTCAAGTCAAGTTACGGGCATATCCGTGACCTGGTGAAAACCGATGATGCAATTAATACGGCGAATAATTTCGAACAGAAGTATGAAGTTCCATCAGATAAAAAAGCGGTCGTAAGCGAGCTGAAAAAATTAGCTAAGGCAGCAGAAACTGTGTGGCTCGCATCCGATGAGGACCGTGAGGGAGAAGCTATTTCTTGGCATTTATTTGAGACATTGGGACTGAAGGATGCAAGTACAAAACGTATTGTGTTTCATGAGATCACGAAGCCTGCAATATTAAAAGCCATCGAGAATCCCCGTAAAATAGATTATAATCTTGTTAACGCACAACAGGCCAGACGTGTATTGGACAGATTGGTGGGCTTTGAGTTATCACCTGTTTTATGGAAAAAGGTAAAGCCTTCTTTATCTGCGGGTCGTGTGCAATCTGTTGCTGTGCGGTTGATTGTTGACCGGGAGCGGGAGATTAATAAATTTGAACCAGAGGCGGCATTTAAGATTGTTGCTTTCTTTCATACAGGCAAGATCAAAGATAGTTTTAAAGCCGAGCTTCCGCAACGCTTTGCAACTGAAGCAGAAGCGACTCAATTTTTGGAGGATTGTAAGGCGGCTTTGTTCACCGTTAAAAATCTGGAGACGAAGCCATCGAAACGATCGCCTGCAGCACCATTTACAACGTCTACCTTACAACAGGAGGCCAGTAGAAAGCTGGGATTCTCCGTCGCTCGTACCATGCAAGTTGCCCAGCGTCTCTACGAATCAGGACGTATTACCTATATGCGTACCGATTCTGTCAATCTGAGTGATACAGCAATAGAGGCTGCTGAAAAGGAAATTAAATCAGCTTATGGTAACAAGTACCATAAAGTAAGGAGATATAAAACCAAAACTTCGGGCGCGCAGGAAGCGCACGAGGCCATACGTCCGACTTATTTTTCTGAACATACCATCGAAGGCGATTCTGCTGAAAAACGATTGTATGAACTGATCTGGAAGCGGGCAATTGCATCTCAGATGAGTGAAGCGGAATTTGAACGTACTCTCGCGAAAATTTCGATTTCCACCCGTACGGAAGATTTGAATGCTTCGGGAGAGGTTATGAAATTTGATGGTTTTCTGAAAGTTTATATGGAGTCTGTGGACGATGATCAGGAGACAACATTCGATGAGGACAGTGATAATGCCATTCTTCCACCATTGACTGTAGGTTTACAACTGGTATTAAAGAGTATGTCTGCGACGGAACGTTTTACACGTCCACCAGCACGTTATACGGAGGCTGCATTGGTGAAGAAATTAGAGGAACTGGGCATCGGTAGACCTTCGACTTATGCGCCAACAATTTCTACGATCCAAAATCGTGGCTATGTGGTGAAAGAAGAACGGGAGGGAAAGTCACGTAACTATCGCGTGCTGACCCTTGAGCATGCTGAACTGAAAGCAATAACGAAAACAGAAATTACGGGAGCAGAAAAAGGGAAAATGTTCCCAACTGATATCGGTATTGTGGTCAATGATTTCCTTGTAGAGCATTTCAATGGTATTGTAGACTTTCACTTTACGGCAAATGTTGAGAAAGAGTTTGACGATATCGCACATGGATTGACCGAATGGACAAAAATGTTGCATGATTTCTATGGGCCATTCCACTCAGAGGTAGAAGATACGTTGGAAAATGCTGATCGGGCCAATAATGAGCGTGAGCTAGGTGTAGATCCAGTTTCAGGCAAACCTGTTTCGGTACGTATAGGAAAATTTGGCCCCTTGGTACAGATCGGCTCACCGGATGATGAAGAAAAACCTCGATTTGCATCTTTGCGTAAAGGACAGATGATCGAGACAATCACTTTTGACGATGCGATGGAGTTATTCAAATTGCCGAAAAAAGTTGGTGTTTTTGAAGATAAGGAAATGACTGTTGCCGTTGGTCGATTTGGGCCTTATATCCGTCATAACTCAGCGTTTTATTCCTTGCCAAAAGGAGTCGATCCGCTGGATGTAACCGAAGAGGAGTGCATTCAGATTATTCAGGAAAAACGTCAGAAAGACATTGAAAAAGTGATCCGTGTATTCGATGAAAATCCAGATGCACAGATCGAACAGGGACGTTGGGGACCATTTATTCGTTTTGGCAAGCAGAACTTAAAAATTCCGAAAGGAACGGAGATCGAAAAAATCAGCTATGCCGATGTGTTGAAATGGGCTGAAGCAGATGCGCCGAAAGGTAAAGCCGTTAAAGCCAAAACCGCCGAGAAGAAAACAGTTGCTAAAAAAACAACAGCAAAGAAGGCTACAACTAAAAAAACGACAAAGTCTAAATAGGGATGAAAGCAGATTTGCCAGAAAATATAGTAAAAGATATCATGATTGCCGTGGTTTTGGAAGGCGAGACCGTGGAGACAAAGAATTGGACGGTGTATGTTATTAACGATAAGAATATCGCAATACAGAATGTGCTGATCAGTTCAAAAGGCTATGGTGAAAAAGATGGAAGACAGGTGACAACTACCACTTTACGGCATTTTATCGGAAACATCGAAGCAAAATCATTTGATCGCGTTGAAGCCATCGATGAACAGGTCTTTGGTCTAACCAACGAATACTGGTTGAGCTTTTATATCGATAATACAATATACGATAAAAAATATATCTTTTTACCAGAAAGCATCGTGGATGGAAACCTAACTAAGGTTCCCTTGGTGAATAAGCCCGGTGTGATCATAGGAGGAAATGAATAATGAGTACAAGACACAATTTTATTATCGCCATAGATGGCTTTTCCTCCTGTGGAAAAAGTACGCTTGCCAAAGCGCTGGCTAAAAAGTTAAAATTTGCCTTTATTGATAGCGGTGCGATGTATCGGGCTGTCACGCTCTATTTTATTCGTCATCATATTGCCTTAGATGATCAGGAAGCGATCGAAAGAGCTTTAAAGGACATCCATATTGACTTTATTCCAAATGCCGTCAAAACGGAGATTCACCTCAACGATGAAGATATTTCAGAAGAAATCCGTCAGATGTACATTTCTGATAAGGTCAGTGAGGTAAGTGCAATTAAAGCGGTGCGAACAGCAATGGTGGCGCAACAGCAAAAATTGGGTCGCCGGAGAAATATTATTATGGATGGCCGGGATATTGGCACCACCGTTTTTCCGGATGCCGATCTGAAAATCTTTATGACCGCAGATCCTAAAGTTAGGGCAGCCAGAAGATACCTGGAATTAACTGAAAAAGGGGAGGACGTCACACTAGAAGAGGTGGTGGAAAATCTGGCCAATCGCGATCACATTGATAGTACCCGTGCCGAGAGTCCGCTGCGTCAGGCTGAGGACGCTATCGTTTTGGATAACTCCAATTTAACCCCCGAACAGCAACTGCATTTTGTCGAAGAGGAATATCTCAAAGTTAAAGCCTTAAGAATAGAAGCATAAATACGATATAACAAAAGTTGCCGATGGAAAAATCGGCATCTTTTGTATTTTTGGCTACAGCTATTTGATACTATTGATTTGCTGTTGCTCCAGCAGCTTGTCTACATTGTTTTTCTCTCCAAACTCTGCTGTCTGTTCTTGAAAAGATTCCAGTAGCGCTTTAATAGCGTCTGAATTATCCGCTGTTCGTTGATAGATTTCGGGAATAGTCTGTTCGATATTCTTATCACCGAGTTCGATATTATCAACTTCGATTTTGCCTATCTTTTCTAAAACAGCCTGTTGGCTATTTCTGACATCTTCCATCTCTCTCGCTATCTTTTCCATCAATTGGAATTTCTTCAATTTATCCATATGCAATATCTTTAGTTATACTGTAATAAGAACAATGTCGCTCGAAACTTTGTTTTGACTTTTTTAAATTCGGTCGAAAACAGGCTTTGGGATACTGCTAAAAAGCAAAGAAGCCAGTCTCTTTTTCAGAGACTGGCTTCGATTGGCCTTTGGGCTGTGCTTATTAATTTGTTCTTCCGGGATAAACTGCCAGCGCTTTCTCCAGACAGACTAATGCGTTTTTAAGATCATCCTGATTCAGTACATAAGCTAGGCGGACTTCATTTGTTCCCGCACCTTCTGTACTGTAGAAACCAGTCGCCGGAGCCATCATGACGGTTTCGTTGTTATAAGAAAACTCTTCCAGCATCCATTGACAGAATTTATCCGCATTGTCGATCGGTAATTTAGCAACCACATAAAATGCACCCCCGGGATTAGGAGAGTATACGCCATCAATTGCATTTAATCCGCTGACCAATGTATCTCTTCTGGCCGTATATTCTTTGGACACGGCTTCAAAATAGCTGTCCGGGGTATCGACTGCAGCTTCGCCAGCAATCTGTCCTTCCAGTGATGGACTTAAACGCGCCTGAGCAAATTTCAATGCAGTCTGATATAATTCTTTATTTTTAGTGATTATACAGCCGATACGTGCACCACATGCGGAATAACGTTTTGAAACTGTATCAAAGATAACAACATTATTTTCGAGGCCTTCCAGATGCATTGGGGAAATAAATTCGCGGCCATCATAGCAGAATTCGCGATAAGCCTCATCAGAGAACAGGTAGAGGTCATATTTCAGACAAAGTTCCCGTAAAGCCTCTAGTTCCTCCCTGGAATAAAGATAGCCCGTCGGATTGTTGGGATTACAGATACAGATGGCTTTGGTTTTCTCGGTAATTACTTTCTCAAATTCAGCAATAGAAGGTAACGCAAATCCACTTTCAATATAAGACATGATCGGTTTGATCACAATATCAGATGAACAGGCAAAACCATTGTAGTTTGCATAAAACGGCTCCGGGATAATGACCTCTTCCCCTTCATTTAAGCAAGCCTGCATGGTGATTGTGATTGCCTCTGAACCACCATTCGTCACGAGGATATCGGTAGGTTCAATATTGTAATTTAGCTTGTTATAGTATTCGGCTAATTTTTTTCGGTAGGAGGCAGTACCTTCAGAAGGCGTATAAGCCCATACTTTGAAATCAATATTTTTCAAAGCATTAAGCATAATTTCAGGTGTCTGGATATCTGGTTGCCCGATATTTAAGTGGTATATTTTTTTACCATCTTTTTTTGCTTGATCAGCATAAGGCGTCAGTTTTCTGATTGGTGAGGCAGGCATATTTAGCCCTTTTTCTGATATTACTGGCATTATAGTTTTTTTAAAATTAGTTGTGCAAAGCTAACCAAAATAAAACGAAAAAAGCCACATCAGGATGTGGCTTTTTTCGTTTTATCTGTCGGATTTTTATTCCACAATCCCTTTAATATAAAGTGTCTTTACAGGGGTTTTTGTATTAGACTGTACCGTGAAACTTTTTGTAAATGGTGCCTTGGCTGCCGCATTATACGTAACCTTGATTGTTCCTGTTTCTCCTGGTTTGATCGGAGTTTTGGTGAATTCGGCCACCGAACAACCACAGGTAGGTACTACATTCGAAATGATAATGGGCTCGCTGCCGGTGTTTGAAAATTTAAAATTATAGGATACAGGAGTTCCAGCTGGAATTTTTCCGAAATCATGTGTTTCTTTCTCAAATTTAAATTCTCCTTGCCCGGCTTGCATAGATGAAAAACCGATAAAGGAAATGATCACTGCTAAAATTGTTATATACTTTTTCATACTTCTAAGATATTACTTTGTGATTAAACTAGTACAACTGATATGCCAAATGTACTGTTTATTGCCAATTTATTCTGCATCTAACAACTTTATTACAGTTAGATTATACCCTCTTTAAGCAGATCCTGTATATGGATAACGCCATCGTAGTTCCCTTTTTCGGATACCAATAACTGATTGATGTTGTTTTCCCGCATAATATGGAGGGCATTGGCCGCAAGTTCATTTTTGTCGATGACCTTTGGTGATTGACCCATAATATCAGCAGCGTGGATCATTGCCAGGTCCGTATGTTTTTCGAGCATGCGGCGGATATCCCCATCGGTAATAATACCGTGAATTTCTGTGCCATTTAAGACAGCGACAGCCCCCAGTCTGAAGTGGGTGATAGTAATGATAATATCTCTGATGTTGGCATCCAATTGTACGCTCGGTTTACCATTTTGATCCGAAAGATCTGCAACTTTTAAATAGAGTTTTTTACCTAAGGCGCCACCGGGATGGTATTTAGCAAAATCCTGATCTGTAAAATCACGACATTCCTGTAATACAACGGCCAGCGCATCGCCCATGGCCAATTGTGCAGTGGTACTGGATGTTGGTGCCAAATTATTTGGACAGGCCTCTTTCTCAACAGTAGTGTTCAGGATATAATCTGCATTTTTGGCCAGGTAGGAAGCCGTGTTGCCCACCATAGCCACTAGGGTATTTTTCGTTTGTTTCAGAAAAGGAACCAGTACTTTGATTTCTGGCGTATTCCCGCTTTTGGATATGGCAATAATCAGGTCATGTTGTTGGATAATACCTAAGTCGCCGTGAATAGCATCGGCAGCATGCATAAAGATGGACGGCGTCCCGGTGGAATTTAATGTTGCAACAATCTTTTGTGCGATAATGGCACTTTTTCCGATACCTGTGACGATGACGCGCCCTTGAAGATGTAGAATTTTATTTACAACGGTAACAAAATCATCATCAATATATTGGGCCAGAGCAGCTACTGCATTGGCTTCTTCTTGAATAGCCTGGATAGCTATATTTTTTATTTCGTAGTTGTTTTTCACAAAAAATACTCTTACTTTTATGTATTAGAATAGATTGCAAAAATAGATTATTTTTCAGGATTATTTCTTCATTATCTATCTTATTTTTGCCCAAGGCGCAATGGAAATAGAAAAATCACTTTTCGACAATTTACAGGATTTTTTTGGTTTTGATACTTTTAAAGGGGATCAAGAGGCTATTATAACTAGTATTCTTCAAAAGAAGGATACCTTTGTTATCATGCCAACCGGGGGAGGGAAATCAATTTGTTATCAACTGCCAGCACTCATGAGTGAGGGGACCGCAATTGTAATTTCCCCGTTGATTGCTTTAATGAAAAATCAAGTAGATCAGCTTCGCGCGTTCGGCGGCGAAGATAGTATCGCTCATTTTTTGAACTCCTCACTAAACAAGAGTGAAATCACCCGGGTCAAGGAGGATGTGCTTGCAGGAAAGACCAAGTTGCTGTATGTAGCTCCAGAATCACTTGCTAAGCAAGATAATGTGGAGTTTTTACATCAGATTACGGTGTCTTTTGTCGCTGTGGACGAAGCACATTGTATTTCAGAATGGGGGCATGATTTTAGACCAGAGTATCGCAAAATACGTCAGGTGATCAATGAGATTGGCGCTAATATTCCGATTATTGCGTTGACAGCAACGGCGACTCCTAAAGTGCAATCTGATATCCGTAAAAACTTACAGATGAATGATGCGGTGTTATTCAAATCATCATTCAATCGGAGCAATTTATATTATGAAGTACGTCCCAAAAAAGATGTGGTCAAAGAAATTGTGCGGTTTATCAAAACAAAATCAGGAAAAACCGGTATCGTCTATTGCTTGAGTAGGAAGAAAGTAGAAGAAATAAGCGAGGTGTTAAATCTGAACGGCATTAAAGCGCTTCCATACCATGCGGGCCTTGACGCTAAAACAAGGGCCGATACGCAGGATAAATTTTTGATGGAGGATGTCGAAGTGATCGTTGCGACAATCGCTTTTGGAATGGGAATTGACAAACCGGATGTCCGTTATGTTATCCATCATGATATTCCAAAATCTATGGAGGGCTACTATCAGGAGACTGGTCGTGCCGGTCGTGATGGTGGAGATGGTTATTGTCTGGCTTTCTATTCGGAGAAAGATGTTGAAAAGCTGACTAAATTCATGAAAGATAAACCTGTGGCCGAACGTGAAATCGGTACACAGATACTCAAAGAAGTCATTGATTATTCCGAGTCAGCTGTCTGCCGCCGTAAACAGATCCTTCATTATTTCGGTGAAAATTTTGATGAACAAGGCTGTAGTAATATGTGCGACAACTGTCGTTCGGAAAAAGAATATTTTGAAGCCGAGGAATCCCTAAAAAATGTATTGGGCTTTATTAAAGAACAGGGGGAGAAATTTGATGACCATCATGTCATTAACGTGATGATCGGGCAGAATAATCAACCCGTGTCTTCCTATAAACATGACGAGCACCCGTTGTTTGGTTCTGGAAAAGAGAAAGGTGTCCTTTATTGGAAATCTTTGTTAAGACAGGCGGTATTGGATAATTTCATTGAAAAAGATATTGACCACTATGGTTTACTGAAATTAACGGATATTGGTCTGCGTTATTTGGATAATCCGTATCAGTTAAAGTTTGTTTTAAATCATCCTATTGAAAGTGCTGAGACTGCTAATGGAGAAGACGCTGGCCATGGCACTGGAGCTCTTGATACGACGCTGCTCGGCATGCTCAAAGATTTGCGTAAAAAGATTGCTAAGAGTAAATCATTGCCCCCGTTTGTCATCTTCCAAGACCCTTCTTTAGAGGAAATGTGTACACACTATCCGGTCAATATTGACGAATTAAAACAGATCCAAGGGGTAGGGAATGGTAAGGCGATTAAATTTGGTGCCTCCTTTATTGCATTGATCAAAGACTATGTAGAGGAAAATGAAATTGACCGACCGGTGGATCTGGTTATCAAAAGCACAGCAAATAAATCTGCTCTAAAGGTAGCCATCATCCAAAATATTGACCGCAAGATCGCACTGGATGATATTGCAGCAGCAAAGGGGATTACCTACGAGGAAATATTGAAGGAAATTGAAACGATCGTCAATGCAGGTACCAAGATAAATATCAATTATTTTATTGACGAAATTATTGATGAAGACCGTCAGGACGAAGTATACGATTACTTTAAAACAGCTGAAACTGATTCTATCGAAGATGCGCTTAAAGAATTAGGCGGCGACGATTATACTTTTGAAGACCTTCAACTGATGCGTATCAAATTTTTATCGGAATTGGGTAATTAAAAAATTTATATATTTCATATGATCAATAAATACATTCCTGAAATAAAGAATGGAACATCGCAGAATTTCTTTTTAATGGCAGGGCCATGTGCAATTGAGGGAGAAGAAATCGCTTTGCGGATTGCTGAAAAAATTGTTACGATTACAGATAAGCTCAATATCCCTTATATTTTTAAAGGCTCCTATCGTAAAGCCAATCGGTCTCGTTTGGATTCTTTTATGGGTATCGGAGATGAAAAAGCATTGAAAATTTTGGAGAAAGTAGGGAAGACCTTTGGTGTTCCTACGGTAACGGATATCCATGAAAGTCATGAGGCAGATATGGCTGCGGCTTATGTCGATGTTCTTCAGATTCCAGCATTTTTATGTAGACAAACGGATTTATTGGTCGCGGCAGCAAAAACCAATAAAGTCGTCAATGTAAAAAAAGGACAATTTTTAAGTGCCGGATCCATGAAGTTTGCTGTTGATAAGATTGTGGAGTCTGGTAACGAAAAGGTATTTTTAACAGATCGTGGGAATACGTTCGGTTATCAGGACCTGATCGTTGATTATAGGGGAATTCCTGAAATGCGTTCTTTTAATGTACCTACAGTGATGGATTGTACACATTCACTTCAACAGCCGAATCAAACGTCAGGGGTAACTGGAGGAAAACCTGCACTAATAGAGACAATTGCCAAAGCTGCGATTGCTGTGGGGGCTGATGGTTTATTTATCGAAACCCATCCTGATCCGGCAAACGCAAAATCAGATGGTGCAAATATGCTACATCTGGATTTGCTTGAAGGCCTGATGGAAAAATTAGTACGTGTTAGACAAGCTATTTTATAGTATAATCAATAAATCGCAATAGAAAGGAGCCAATCGGCTCCTTTTTTAATCAATTCAAAATCTAAATTATTCCATGTTTTCAAAAGTTTCTTTTCTGGTGCTTATGCTGTTCTCATTTTCATCGATTATTAAAGCACAGCAAAATTATACCTGGTTTTCGCCTCTTGACGATAAGCATATCGAAGGCCGTGTCGATAATCAGCAGCTTACAGGATTTAGTCGACTTCCGGATGAGCTCAAAAATCAGGTCCGTAAACCCGTCTGGGAGCTCGGTAAAAATTCTGCTGGACTTTACATTGATTTTCAAACCTCAGCCCCAGAAATCACAGTTCAATATCAGGTGGCCGGTGGATTAAATATGCCCCATATGCCCACTACAGGTGTGAGCGGTCTTGATCTTTATGCTTATGACTCAACGAATAAAGTCTGGAAATGGGCTTATGGTAATTATGATTTTTCAGACACGATTTCTTATACGTGGCGGAATATAGGGGAGAATAATAACTTCAAATATCGTTTGTATCTACCTCTTTATAATACGGTTAAATGGTTGAAGATTGGCCTTCCGAAGGATGCTAAGTTAACCTATACCCATACAGCTACTTTGAAACCTGTTGTGGTGTACGGCACTTCCATTGGACAGGGGGCGTGTACCAGTCGTCCAGGCCTTGCTTGGACAAGCCAAGTCGGGAGGGCTGTTAATAACGAAATGATGAATTTATGTTTTTCAGGTAATGGTCGTCTCGAGCAGCCTATTTTAACGCTGATGAATCAGGTGGACGTGGCTTGTTATATTTTGGACTGTATTCCTAATCTTGCAATAACTAAGTCTCTCAGTGAAAAACAATTGGATTCCCTGCTGGTCCATGCCGTTACATTTTTACGAAAAGAACATCCGACAACACCTGTTATATTAACGCAGCATAGTTCCGGAAATATCAGTACGGTATTTAACGAAGACAAAAATAAAGAATATCTCCAAAGCAGCAAGATGTTGAAGGCAACTTACGAGAAATTAAAGTCACTGGGCCATAAGCAGATTTTTATGCTGTCTAGCGAAGACTTAGGACTGGACCTCAACTCAACAGTAGATTATGCCCATCCCAATGATCAAGGAATGGAACATATTGCAAATGCTTATATTAACCTATTAAAAAGGGTGTTGAAATAAAAATGGGAAGGTCTGTGGACTTCCCATTTTATTTATTTCTTTTTCAATTTCATCTTCATTTTTGCTTTTTCGCCGCCACCATAATTAAAAGTTTTGGCATTACTTTCCTTTTTTTGATGAAATGCCCCTCCACGGGAACCATCTTCCTGCTGTTCTTCCTTGATAGACTTTTTCTTTTTATCATTTATAGGATTGTAGATCTGAAGATCTTCAGGTAAATCCAATAGATCCATTCTTTTACCCACAGCCTGTTCTATTTTTCTGACCATTGGGAGTTCCAGGTCGGTGGAAAATGTTAAGACGATTGTTTCCTCATTATCGTCATTTTTGATGATATAGCTCAAAAACTCTTCTTTCTCATTCGGCAGTTCAAATTGGAAAATAAAGGGAATATTTACGATATCAACAGCATCGGAGTTTTCTCGGGCAATGATTAGTACGCGGGTTTGCTCATTTTCGATAAAATCTGCTGTCGTTTCGTAGCCAAAATCATCGTAAAACAGCGGATTTAGAATGGCGATTTCTTCTTTGGTCTGTTTAAATAAACTCGTAGCCAGCTTTTGTGCCGTAAGTTTTGAATTTACAAAAACAATCACTTTTTGGAAAACCTCTTTATCCTGTAGCAGATAATTTAGCAGATTGATTTTTGTGGTAAAATTGGGAAGCTGATAGCGCAAAAGATCCAATGTATCAATGGCTTCGTTTTCCAGTTCGTCGACCTCGACCAATGCATAATCTTCATTGAGATGGGTATCAATCATGTCATACAGTTTCTGATGCTCAACGGTGCTGAAGACAAGGTGTTGGACCTTGCCACAACTTTCAGCTAGTTCTCGTACAGGGGTTTGCATTCCCTGTTTGATGATCTCTTCGGCATCATCAATAATCAAGGTTTGGATACGGTTTAGATTGAGTGCTAATTTGAGATAGATGGCACGTGCACGGTTTGGCGTTGCAACGACAATGTCCTTTCCAGCAACTAATTCTTCTATTTCTTCTTCCATACTACCGCCGGCTCGTAATCCGATGATACGAAGATCTCTATTTTTGCTTAGTTGGTGAAATTTTTCAACAATCTCATCGATGCGTTCTTCATTCGGAGCCAATATTAAAAACTTAGGTGCTTCATCGTCCGTAAATTTCAATTTCATCAAGGTCGATAACACATAAGTTGTGGTTTTGCCAGCCCCTTCAGGAGCGATCGCAATCACATCCTGTCCACCAAGAATTCTGGAAATACATCTACTCTGAATCTCTTTTGGAGCCAAATAACCGAGCTCGGTCATTGTAGCAGTCAATCTTTTGCTTAGTTTTAGTTTCTCTAACGACACGTATCCTTTTGTTTATGTAAGATGCAAAAATACACATTTAGTTTTTAGATCAGCTAATGTGCACCCATTTTTGAAAAGACATTGATAATAATAACTCCAGCGACAATCAATATCATTCCGATCACTGCTGCTGTATCCGGAGTCTGTTTAAACAAAATCATGCCTATCAAAGTAATGGCAACAATGCCAACTCCAGACCAGATTGCATAGGATATTCCGACAGGAAGATATTTCAATGTTATGCTCAGGAAATAAAACGCAATAACGTAGCCAATGATGCAGATAAGGGTAGGCTTCCATAGGGTAAAACCTTCAGATTTTTTCAGGAAAGTTGTGGCGAAAATTTCTGCTGCAATAGCAAGAAACAAGTATATGTATTTCATCTTTATAGACTATTTGCTGATCAAATGACGCTTTCATACAAAGCTACACTTTTTGCCTTTTACTTTGCCGGAAAGGTATTGTATTTGGAAAGTTGTTGGTATTGAATCGCGACCAATTCAGCATCGTAACCGAGTCCGAGGGTATTTTGCCGCTAATTATAATTGTTTATAAGGGTAAATTTATCTAGTTTTGACTGATCCACTAATGGGAATTAATAGACTTTATGAGGTGTATTCGCATTTTTTCAAAAACCTTTTTTATATGCTTAGTTTTTCTATTCTCTTGTTTTCAGCTATATGCTCAGGAACAGTTGCAGGAGCTACAGAAATCATACTATAATCTTCCCTTAGGAAGTAAGGAGCGTTTTGTACTGACCGGAAAATATGCCCAGGCATTGTATTTTAACAATGAGAAAGCTTTAGCGAGCCAGTTGCTCAATGATAATATCCAATTGGCTAAAAATTATCCGGATAAGCAGTACTATGCCTATTTAAACTGTATCGCAGCAATGAATAGCTATAACGATCATCTTTTTGAAAAATCACGTTTTTATCTTGAGCATGCAAAATCCGTTTTACCCTTAGTCAACGATAATGGTACCAAGGGCTATGTTCATTATTGTGATGGCTGGATTATGACAAGACAGAATAAGGAGGATCAGGCGGTTGGACAGTTTCACAAGGCGATTTCTTTTTTAGAAAAGGCACCCCAGACGGATGCAAATATTGCACGTAAACTGGCTATATATAAAGAATTGACTTCCATCTACGCCAACCAACGCAACTATGAATTTCAGGAAAAATATACAAGCCTGTTATTGGAGACAGCTAAAGCTGGCCGAAACATAGCGAGTTTATTTGATGCCTATATGCAAGCCGGTTATCTGTTTGAGGAAGAATATCGGTCAAACCGAACTGATCAGCTACTTTTGAAGAAAGCCGAAGATCATTATCTTGCGGCATATCGAATAGCCCAAACGAATAAAAAAGATCTTGTTAACCCAACGGATATGGCCTATGTTTCGGTGAATCTTGCCAACTTGTACCATGAGTTTTATCCGGAAAACGGAGCGAAAAAAGCGGTTTCATTTGCCCAACAAGCCTTAGAAATTGCACAGGAAACGGGACAATATGCCATTTCTATTCCTGCCTATGGTGTATTGGCTGACGAAGCTTTTAAAAGTGGTCATCGCGATCAGGGGAAAAAATACCTTCAACAAGCACTCTACAACCTGCAACGTGAACCCCATTACGATTATCAGATGGGACTAAGTTTGTATAGTAGATTGGCTGAAGTCAGTGTTGAAGAAGGAAAATACGAAGAGGCATTTCAATACCAAAAAAGCTATATCAATGTTTTCGAAGAGGCATTCAACTCGGATAAATTGGATAAAACCAAACAACTTGAAATCAAATATGAACGGGAGCTACAAAACCAGAAATTAATGCGTCTTCGTTTAGAGGGAGAGAAAAAGGAACAGCAGATCAAATTGATGAAAGCGCTAAATGACCGGCAGAATCAATTGGTTGAAAATCTCAAATTGAACGAACTAAACCGTACCCAACAGTTGAAAGTGCTTCAGCTTGAGCGTGACAAAAAGGAACAGGACTTGCAATTAAGCCGCTTGGAGAATGAGCAACGATTGCAGGAGCTTGATGTTTCCAAGCAAGATATTGCCTTTAAATCACGTATGAATTCGATCTATATCTGGTTATTTATTAGTTGTTTAATAGCTGTTATCTTATTGTTTTACGCCTACTGGCAACGTTCTAAGACACTAAAGCAAAAGGAGCACCTGCATGGACTTGAAATCGAAAAAAATAACCAGCAACACGCGATTAAAAACCTGACGGCGATGTTGGCAGGGGAAGAGAAGGAGCGGACCCGTCTGGCTAGGGATTTACACGATGGGCTAGGCGGATTGTTGTCGAGTACAAAACTCGGTCTATCATCGATTGCGGAAGGCAGTAGTGAGCAGTCTTCTGTTAAGAATGGCATTACACGGAGTATCGAACTGTTGGATGATGCAGTAGACGAACTGCGTCGACTTGCACACAACCTGATGCCGGATTTAATTGTCAAATATGGTCTAGAGGTAGCGTTAAAGGACTATGTGGCCCGGATGAGCCAATCGAATTGCCAGGTAGAGTGTGAATTCATTCAATTTGAAGCGAAATTAAGTGTAGAACATCAGATTTCCCTGTACAGGATCATTCAGGAACTGGTGAACAATGCGTTGAAGCATGCTGCCGCAAGTAATATTTTTATACAACTTTCCGCGCATAAGGAGCGTTTACATATCACGATCGAAGATGATGGCAAGGGATTTGATACCGAAAAAATAGATTTACAACATTCAGCGGGTATGCACAATATACAGTCGAGGCTTTCTTTTCTCCATGGTGATATGAAGGTTATATCTGTCCTTGGCGAAGGTACTACCATAGAAATTGAAATGCCCGTTGTTTAATTATAATGTCAGATGATAAAGATAGCGATTACGGATGATCATCCTCTGTTGTTGGAGGGCTTAAAAAATATTATCAATGCTCACGAGGATTTTGAGGTTGTGGGCATGTATGCGAGTGCTGAGGACTTATTTAAGAATATTGTTGCTGATGCACCGCATGTATTGTTACTGGATATCAATCTTCCTGATGCAAATGGTATAGATTTGGTCAAAGGATTAAAAGAAGCATATCCGGAAATGAGAATAGTAGCTTTTAGTGTGCATAACGAACTGGCTGTGATCAATAGCATTCTGAGTGAAGGGGCAGATGCCTATCTTCAAAAAAATGCCACCGGCGCTGAGATTATTGCAGCCATAGCCGATGTGCTGGTTGGTAAACGGTATATCTGTACGAAAACTCAGGCGATACTCAACAAGAAGACAGACGCAGGACTTAAGCAAGTTCCTAAACTTACACGTCGTGAAAAGGAGATCCTGACCTTTGTAGCTAAAGGTATGACGACCAATCAGATCGCTGATAGCCTGTTTATTAGTTCCCATACGGTGGAGAGTCATCGGAAAAATTTAATGGAAAAATTTCAGACAAAGAGTGTGACCGCGGCTGTCAAATCTGCCATAGAATATGGTCTGATACGCGAGTTATAGATGAAATCCACGAATTACCTGAATTCAGGGATGAGAATACCCTATTGTATTTGATACTTTTGATGCTATAGATGAATAAGAGAAAGAATCAAATGTATATGGCTATGTCAGCTAATTTTTTTCGCTGTACCGGAAAAAAAATGCTACCCCTTTGTTTTGGTGTTATGCTGTCCTTGGGTGGTGGTTCGGTGCACGCACAGGTTTTCGATACTAAAATCCCCGAAGGATCAAATACGATAGCGGCTATCAATCTGGCGAAGGTTGTTGAGTACGCAGAAGCTTCTACATTGAATAAGATGTTGGATCGGCTCGGTTTTTTTAAATATTTCGAAAGGAAAAGTAGCGACCTGCAAATGGATTTCCAGCAGATGGGAGTGGATTCGAAGGGAATGGCGATATACTACAGAAATGATCGGGACAGCTTGCTATATGGAGAGATGATTGTTCCGATCAACACTGTCAGTCGCTTTGAAAAATTGCTGCATATGCAGGGTACTCCACTTCCTGCCATAAATGGTTATAAGCGGTTCAAAACAGCAGATGGACAATTGCTTGCCTGGAATACAAAGGAATTCAGATTATTAAAAGGTGAAGTTGGCACAGCCTATTTTGAGAAAGATTCCATTGCCGCATTATATGGAATCGAAAATATAGACTATGCTGCGGAAGCTGTAGCTGCCGCGAGCGGGGCTGCAACTGAGGCTGCAGATGAGGCAGAGGCCGTTGCTAATTGTACGGATTCTGTGCTAATGGATTCCACAACGATGGAGTGGGAGGCGTTTGACTTTGACTCATTAAAAACTGAAGTGCAGCAGGAGGAGCAGGAGCCTTTGGACGTCTATGCAAGTGCGACAGCAACCGATACTAGTGTTTATAAGGATCATATTAACTACGATTCTCTTGATGTTGCTTTTGAGAAAGTGAATCGACGTAACGATTCCATTAAGAATATGTTATTGGAAAAATGGTTGCTGCACGAGCAGGAACAGCTATTGAGCGGTAACTATCCAAATATACCTGTGGGCGAGCAAGCCCGTTTTCTAAAGAATGTAGATATTGCGCGCGTATGGCTACCCAAAGTCGAAGGCCTTTATGACGGACTTCGTTCCCTACGTTCCATGGCAGATGCGTATTATCATACAAGTAGTTTCTCGTTGGAAAATGATTATAAGGACATGTTCTTCGACCTGACACAACAGAGAAATAAGATTACGCTTAAAACGAGTGTAACCCTAGGCAAAGACCTGGTGAAACTGACCAAGCAATTATATGCAAGGAAGCCAAACCCAAAGTTTGCAAAGTATCTAACGGAGGAAACACTGGGCTATTTTAATGTAAATATAAATACTGAAGCCTACCTAAAAGAAATGCCCGCATTTGTTTCTAAAAACCTGAAAAAATATTTTGGAAAAGAGAATGAGGTGCTTGAACTTATGGCGCTCGGTCTTGAAATTGCGCTGGATGAAAAAGCTGTTGCCAAAATTATGCCTGGCGATAACTTGGTTGTTATCAATGGAATCACTAATCTGAAGATCGACTATGTTGATTACGACTATGACGATAATTATGACGTAAAGGAAGTCAATAAAACCAAGGAAGAGAAGGTCGTGTCTTTTATCTGGATGTTTACATCCGAAGATCAAAGGATGATCAAAAAGGCACTGGATGTTGCAGTATCAAAATCCGACGCAAGCTTTGCGGGGGGGATCTATAAAATCAAACAAGGCAATGGCAAAGATTTTCCTTTATATCTGATGTTCAGGGAAGATCTGGTGATGATCAGCAACGATAGCCTGGAGTTAAATAAAATTTTATACATGGATAAATACACGGTCAGGCCCAACAAGTCTTTTGCTAAGCTAATGAAAGGAAGTAAATTTTCTGCGGCGTTCCAGACAAAGAAAATACCCGCGCTGACAAAAGATCTGAATCTTGTATTGGACAATAGCTGGCGTACTACACTGGCAGAATTGAATAATTATGGTAATTTTAGTTTGAGTTCGAAAGGAATTGTTGGCGATAGACTGGAAACTGATCTGCAACTTGAGTTACCTGCAAATGCAAACAGCGGCTTACAGTTTGTGATCAACCAATTGCTCGATGGTATCGTGCCGGAGGAACAATCTAAAATAGACAACCCAATTGATGTAACTGATCATGATTAAAAAAGGAATAATTTGGACTTTAGGCCTCCTGGTAGGATTGGCGATCGTAGGGTGGGGAATTTATATCATTCGACAGCAGCAATCGTATAATTCCGAAGTCCATAAAAAGAGTAAGGCATTATTAACCATCTCCCTTGACGATATCCTATTGAACCAATTCTTCAATAAATGGCAAACAGCGCCAAAAAGAGGGCAGGACTTTGCCAACAAATTGAGTAAATTAAGGGATAATGGAATAGATATCAAGGCCAATGTATTTCTTTTTTCACTGGAAGATTCAGCGAGAAACTTTTATGCTTTTTTTGATTTGAAAGATGAGAAACAATTTCTGACATTCTTAAAAGAGGGGTTGGAAGTTGATTCTATTGAAAGTAATACTGCTCCTGGAGTAAATTATGCTTATCAGGATACAAATAAAATTGCATTTGTTTGGAAGGGTAATACCGTGTTGGTTGGCCTGGGTTTTAATCTTGATAAAAAGAAAGATGAAATGATTCAGTTGATCCAGTCGGATACAGAGCGAGTCTCTATTGAGCGTTTTATCAATCATCCGAGCGAGTTAACCCGCAAATCATTGCGTTATAGCGATATTTCTTCCAAAAATTTTATCGAATTTGAATTGAAAGGTAGCCGTATTGAGATCGCTGGTGAACTCCAATCCGATACCTGGAATTTTCCGCAGGAATATCTTGTCCGCGAGTTGGTAAACGAAGATTACATCAGCAAAGGTTGGATCAATTTTCCAAACGAAAGGTTAAAGACAGCCTTAAGAGATATGCTTATTGATTTTCCGGTTTCAGCAGATTCGATTATCGCCCATGCGAAGGGTGATTATGTTGATGTCGAAATTTTAAAAAATAAGGTTGTTCAGACAGATACCATTATCAATTTTGCCGTTAATGATGATTTCGAAACAGTTGAGGAAAAAACAGCCTATGAAAGTAAAGTTCCAAATGTTCAATTTGGTATTCGTGGGGATGAGCATTTATCTAAATTTCTTCCCAATAAGTTATTTTATCAGTGGTTCCAGAAAAATGATGGTCAATTCAATATTCTGTCAACGGCTTCAACGATAGATAAGTTGCCGACGAAATACACGAAAACCAATAGTCTTTCACATATTGCAATTCATCTTGCGGATTGGCCGGATGCTTTAAAGATCACTCCGATTTTAATGTCGAAGGCGATTGCTTCAGATATGGATTTCAGCTTGAAAGTTGCTCGCCCGAATCAATTAATTCTCCAAGGTACCATTCGGGATTATTCGCATGAATAATTGGCCAGCGCCAGTGGGGCATCTGTTTGTTTGCAAATCCAAAACATTCTCCGTTCGTAAGTGGTTTATTCATACGAACAAAGAATGATTATTATGGATATTAGAACCAAGAGTCGAAATAGTATAAAGACTTACTGGCGAATTTTGAAGAGCTCAGTTGCGGGGTTTTTGAACGAAGATTCAATGAAATACAGTGCTTCACTATCTTACTATACTGTTTTTTCGATTGGCCCCATATTGGTATTGATCATTGCATTGGCGGGTATATTTTATGGGGAAGATGCCATTGAAGGGAAGGTCTTTATGGAACTACGCGGGCTAGTGGGGAATAGTGCCGCCAAACAAATTCAGGAGGTTATTCAAAATCTAGAATTATCTGGTAAATCAAATATGGCCTTACTCGTCAGTAGTATTACATTGATCTTAGGGGCGACAACAGTCTTTGGGGATATCCAAAATTCGATCAATAAGATATGGCATGTCCGCGCCAAGCCAAAAAAAGGCTGGTTAAAGATAATACAGGATCGCCTGCTATCTTCTTCTTTAGTCATTGGATTAGGTTTTTTACTGGTCGTCACCCTAATCATTAACGGTATAATTCTGGCACTAACTGGGCAGTTACAACGCTATTTTCCTGACATGACAGTGATGTTGGTTAACGGGATCAATTTTGCACTGTCATTTGGCATTATTTTCATCCTTTTCAGCGTTATCTTTAAAGTGCTGCCTGATGTCAATATTCAGTGGCGCACTGTACGTGCAGGCGCCTTATTTACAGCGATTTTATTTGTTTTTGGTCGTTATCTCATCGGAATATATCTGGAACACTCAGCGACCCAAGACACATATGGTGCTGCAGGATCGTTTGTCCTAATCTTGCTCTGGGTGTATTATACCGCTGCAATTTTATATTTTGGAGCAATCTATACAAGAGAATACGCAACGGTAATGGGAATTCCGATAGAACCGGCTCAATTTGCTGTACATGTGGAGACCCAGGAGATCGAACGCAATGTGACGGAGATTCCGCCAGCCCCACTGACAACCGAGGAAAAGCAGGTTAACCCCATAGATCATCCGAAATCCTAGATCTTCCTATTCTGACCACATTTCTTCAGTGTCCGTTACATTCTGTTCACGGTACAGTTTTCTGCCAATAGATCCTTTATCTCCCAAAGCGCGGCCTTTAATAAGCCAGGAACTGCCAAATAAGAAAAGCGCTATTGCTTCAAATACAAAGGTCGCATATTCAAAGAGCTTAAACGGGATCAAAGCGATACAAACGATAATACCATAGCCACAAAATCGGTAAATGTTATTTTCATTTATCACACTAATAGGAATCTCTTTGTTTTGTTCCTGACCAATGGTAAATACATGGATGGAAAGAAAGGCAAACGTGAGAAAAAGTACGGCCGCAAATCCAGAATGCAGTTCTTTTAAACCAATAGAAACCAACGTACATTGTGTACAACTGGAGCCAATTGGATCCGTTGGTATAAATGCAACTCCGATTGCCATAAACCCGGCGAGATTAGTAAGCAGATTATCATTTTTCCAGATGACTTTATTTCCATTGCCCTTATAGCAGATTAGAAATAGGCCAACAGCACATAAAACACCCGTAAAAATCTCCCGTAGATTTGAAAAATAGTAATGGCTGATAGATGGTTGAATGCTGGTGCCGAAAAACTTAAAAAGGGATAGCAAAACCAGGATAATAGGTAGAAAGATACCGAGATAGCCGATTGCCCGGCGTAATCTTCTATAAGCGAAAAGATTGTGGTTCTGAATTTTTTTGATATGCATAAATACAATAAAGTTGGGTTAAAAAGCTCCTTAAGGCTTGGCTCATAACGCATTGCCCAATACCGGATTGTTGCAGTTGAGCAGGTATTCTAAGAATTAAGCCATGCATTTCGAATCCATGTGCTTATAGCTTTCTGACCTCGTCATATAGTCTGTCCACATCTTTCTTTTGAAAGAGGGCAGTTCCCTCGGCCATGGTGGTTGCCGATCCGCAAGCTATTCCCATGCGAAGTACTTCTTCGATTGTGCCTTCTAGAGCCAGAATGGATACCATACCCGCTACCATACTGTCTCCAGCACCTACTGTACTACGTATTTTCACAAGCGGTGGAACCATCTGAATTTTTTCGGCTGCGGTGTACAGTACCGCTCCCCGTGCGCCCAGAGAGACGACAACGAGGACAGCTTGGCCCTGCGTAATTATTTGCCGTGCGGCATAATCCAGATCCGTACTAGATAGTTCCTCTTTTCCGACAAGAGCGGCTAATTCACCCGCATTTGGTTTCAGTAGATATACCCCTTCTTCCAGCGCAACTTTAAGTGCATCCCCCGAAGTATCTACGATCACTTTACTCCCTATAGCTTTATATTTATTGATAAGTAATCCGATAAAGTCCGCTGAGACATCGCCTGGGAGACTGCCGCTGATGACCACAAAGTCGGGTACCGGATTTAATTGGTCAACAATAGCCAGGATGTTTTCCTTTTCTTCGGCTGTAAAGGCTTCACCTGGAAATCCAAATCGGTATTGCTGGTTATTGGTCGTATCTACAGCCATAAAGTTCTCCCTTGTTTCACATCCTATAGGGATTGGTATAATATCGAGTTCTTCCTGCTTTAAAAGTACCTCCAACATATAGCCTGTTTTTCCGCCAGAGGTAAAAAGTGTATTTGAAGACATGCCAAGGCGTTTGAGTGCACGACTAACATTAATTCCACCGCCACCGGCTTCATACTTTGGAGTATCACAGCGCAATTTCTTTTCGGGAACAATGTTTTGAACCTTGGTACTTTTATCTACCGAAGGATTTAAGGTAATGGTTAATACAGTTTTTTTCATCTTTTTGTTCTCATTAAAATTAGTTACATCAACGTGAATTACTCGTTAACGTAACACGTCGTGACCCCCTGTAAGCAAAGGTGCTCACTTTCAATTTAATGTAGCTTAATTTTTAATCTCAGCATCGCCAGTTCTGTGACGAGGTACAGATTATGGGTAGCTTTTACATGAAGATAGTTGTTATTTGTTAATATACACAGAATAATTTGTGAAATTATGGGCAGCTGGATATCAATACGATTGAAGAATAACGATTATGATAAAATCCGTGGAATGAGAGGAAACAGAAAAGCTAATCTTTTGATTAGCTTTTCTGTTAGAACTTGAGTTATTTAAAAATGGGCAAGACCATTTGCTCCCAGGGCCATATAAAGGTTGATCCTTTCAATGCGCTGTTGGAGATGGAGATCGATATTGTTCATTTCCCTTTTTACAAGATCTCTTTGTTTTTGAAGCAGGATGAAACTATTGCTGCTACCGACATTAATCTGTTTTTTTGTTAAATCTATATTTTTTTCCAACGAGGAAATTGCCTGTTGCTGGAAAACCTCTTGCTTCTCAATTGAACCTAAATTTGCCAAAGCAGATTCCACCTCGTTGAAAGCCAATAGGACTGATTTTGCATATTCTTCAACGGCTTGTTTTTGTTGTGAAGTTTTTACTTCAACATTCTT
Organism: Sphingobacterium sp. NGMCC 1.201703; assembly: GCF_047784615.1. Taxonomy (NCBI): domain Bacteria; kingdom Pseudomonadati; phylum Bacteroidota; class Sphingobacteriia; order Sphingobacteriales; family Sphingobacteriaceae; genus Sphingobacterium; species Sphingobacterium sp. NGMCC 1.201703. Next base: position 1,245,760 of record NZ_JBLOHD010000001.1, read on the forward strand.
TTTTAGTTTCCCCCCGTTGAAAATTGGCGTTGTTAAGCCAGCACCCACTTTTATCAATGGATTGGAAAATAGATTGCTTATTCCATCAACATTGGTACCAGCAGCCCCAAAACCAGCACCGATGTTAATAGCAGGTAGCCGTGCGGCTTTTGCTTCCTGAATCTCATAGAAGCTGGATTCTATTTGAAATTGCTTGGCCATAATATCAGCTCTCTTTTCCAAAACACTGAGTGGAAAATTTGTCGGGATATCCAGCTGTAAAGCCGAAAATTTCGCACTAACTTTTATCAAACCCTCGGGATATTTTCCACAAAGCATTTCCAAACTTCTTCTTGATTGCGAATTCGCATTTTTAATTTTCTCTAGGTAGGAGTTCAAGAGAATGGACTCGCTTTCAATATTGGACAAATCAAGTGCGTTTGCTGTTCCGACTTTATTTTGAACAGTTAAAATCCTTTTTAAGTCTTCCGTTTTCGTAATATACTCGTTGATTTTTTGCTCTTGGTACTGGCCTGCAATATTTAGGTAATATGCTTTAGCAATCATCGCGGCAATGGACTGTTCCAACATTTTTTGTTGATACGTCGCTGAAAAGTATTCGCTTACACTCGCCATTTCCGCAGATTTGTTTTTTCCCCAAAGATCAAGTTCCCAGTTGGCTTTTAATTGCAACTTGCCCATGTGGCTTCCACTAACAAGGTTGTTACCTGTATTTGCTAATGCATTAACACTTGGATAAAGGCTACTTCCGGCGATATCCATGGCTAATTCAACTTGATTCAGTTTTTCTTTGGAGATGATAATATCCGCATTATGGGTAAGCCCCTCTTTGACTAACTCTTCCAACTCTGGAGTGAGTAGTTCCTCCATCCACGCGTAGGAAAAAGCAGGTTGGTGCTTACCTTGTTCCTGAATCCATTTATCAGATATTTCAACATTCGCCTTAATCGCGCTTGTATTTTTTAATTCTTCAATCTTCTTAGGTGTTGCATTTTTGTACCCGATACATGAAGTCAAGTTGAGTAGGAGCAGGGCGCCCACACTTATTTTCTTTATCATATTAATGCAGTTTTGGAATTAAGTAATTGATTTTACTGCTCACACGCACCATTACTTTCCGGATAAGATGCAAGGGTTTGATGTGGTCGGAATAAATGACAGCCGTTCCTCTTGCACCGACAGTTAAGGATTGCTCGTTTTCGTCCAATACAAATTTTGCAATAAGCTTTCCATCCGTTTCGGGCACTAGTCGCGCTGTCTCCGGAATTCCTGATGTTGTGGCATTACCACCAAGCATTCCACCGGCATTGTTCATGATACCCTGACTGGTTGCATCAACCACATATTCCAATTTGGCTTTGACCACTTTCCCCGGAGCTGTTTTTAAAGCAAGCTCGACCTCATTTCCACTTTTTACCGTTTCCAACTCATTTTGAGAGAAGAAGGCGATAATAGATTGTTGTTTCTGGATCAGTACGAAAGCAGATTTGAACGGCGCCATCATGGCTCCTTCATTCAGCTGTACATTCGGAATCAGACCATCGGTAGGCGCTAAAACTACTGTTTGGGAAAGATTCCATTTTGCCTGATCCAATTTAGCTCTCAGTTCCGCAATAGACGCATTTTCGCCATTATGTGTCGAATGATATTTGGCTTCAAATGATGATTTTTGAGCTTGAGCAGCGCTAATTCGCGATTGCAGATCCTGCGAAGTGGCGAGGGCTTGTTCCAGGTCAAACCTATTGGCAGCACCAGCAGCGACGAGTTCCTGATATTGCTTTATTCTTTTATTGCTCAGATCAAGCTGAGATTGTAAACTCAGTATATTTTTGCGTGAAGCATCGATATCCGAAGTATAGGAGGAAACGGTAGATTTCATATTGCTAAGTTGCGCTTCTAAGGATTTTATCTCTTGCTCGTATGGCACCGGATCTATGGTAAACAGTGTGTCTCCTTTTTTTACCTCCTGATTTGTTTTTACATATACCTTTTTCACTTTCCCTAAGGTTTGGGTTGTAATATCGACACTGCGGTTTCCTACCTTTACATCCGATGTAATGGGACAAAAATAGTTGAGGCTCAATATCAGCGCAATAGACCCAAAAATAGGTAAGGAGTATACAACAACCTGCGTATTGAAATTCCAAGGGATTAGTTTTAGTTTTTTGATGAGCAGCCAGCAAATACCAGCATATATTCCTATTAGTAATTCTAACATAATTTTTTGTTCTAGATGATTCTGTATTTCTTATAGAATTTATTTCTTTTCCTCGATAGCCAAGCTTTCTTCATCTGAGGACGAGTCTGATTCACTTAAATCTGGAGCAGGTGTTTTATCTTTTTTGTAGTCGTAGTTTGCCCATATCAAAGCGACTGGCCAGAGAAGGCCGCCGAATATCAATGAAAGTAAACACATGCTTTTTATGGCATTCAGCTGTGGATGATTTTTTTTCTCCGCTACTTTTTCAGGATAAATGTGCACTTTCCAAAATAGAAATATTCCTGCGATCGGTAAGATGAATATGATCAGCCATGATGCGACATCTGCGATCCTGTCTTCGGTACCGCCTGTAGCGGCATGCGAAACGCTGCACAACAGCAATAAGTATATTGTTGCGAATAATTTTTGCATGATAAAATAAATTTGGTGATAAAAATCTCGGCAATATCAATTAAGATAAAGCCGAGCATCATGAAAACATGATTTAAAACGAGTCTTTAGTTCCATATTCTTCGCGAAGTACATTTCGCAAAAGATCAACATTTTCATGGTAAATCGCGGTTTGTTGCGGACTTAAGACTTTCTCAAATGCTTTGTCCGTTTTCTTTAGCGCTTTATGCAGTCTACGTTGTGCATTTTTTTTACCTCTATTATTATCCGTAGAAAAGTATAAGTCTAAGTCCTTTCTTACATTTTTTACTACTGTTTGATTGATTTCAAAAATCGGATCGAGCTGATCTTGGGCTAAATCCAACATTTTAGCCATGACAATAGTTCTAAAAGTAGCTGCTCTTATTATTTTGTTTTCCTTAAAGAGTTGAAATTGTACCGGTGATAGAATTTCCTGTACAGCTAGGTTCCTTTGTTTTAGGATATCTGTAAAACTTTCCATGTTCTCAGTATCGCCTATTTGTTGAGCGTTACTGTTTTGGCGTAAGTTTTCTACAGCATTGGCCGCCTGAAGGTTTATTTGATAGACCTGTTCGGCTTGCGTTGCTGTCATATTTAAAAATGACATTTCTTGGGTCATGTACAGGCCAACCTTTTCTGCGTCCTGAGATTGGGCATGTGCTGCATTAACTTCTAAAAGTGCGAATAAGCTTAAGACTCCTATTCTTACAATAAATTTGTTCATTTTGTTTTCGTTTTAAATCATACTATCTGTGCAAATGGCTGTTTCACAGCTTTTTTGACGAAGCAAAATTAGAACGAATACAGGCTAAAAAAGTATTCTTAAGTTAGTTTTTTGGTGGGCGTTTTTTTTGTATACGGGCTGTTAATCGGGATAAAGAATTTGGTGTAATTCCCAAGAAATTAGCGATATGCTTACGATTTGTGTTTCTGGTGACGTACGAACGGTTTTCCAGGAAAACTTCATAGCGGGCACTCGGGGAGTCACTGCACAATTGTTCGGTACGTATACGTAATGTATCAATGATAATTTTTAATGATTTGATATAGAACTGGAAAATCCCTTTGTGCAGAAAGGCTAACTCTTCAAATCGGTCTTTTGGAAACAGCAGTAACTGGGTGTCTACCGTAGCTTCGATGGTATATTTTGTTTCCTTTTGATCCGCGTAATATTCGGGAATCCCGACAATAACGGCATGATCTGCTTCCGAAGAAAAAAAAACATTATTTTCGGTTCCATCATCCGAGTAGAAATACCAACGTAACAGACCTGTCGTGAGTACAAAAACAGCATCAAAACGATCGTCCGTTTTCACAAGTTTTGTCTTTTTTGGAAGAAACAACGGCTTGCATATTTTCGACAATTCGAGACGTTCATCATCATTCAACTGATGAAGAGATTCCAAATGTTGTAATATTTCCGGTTGGCTTAACATTATTGTTAACGTATACATTCAAATTTAATAAAAATTGCTTTCATTTTAGTGAAAAAACGACATTATGCAATGCAAGGAAATTGTAACAGGTAACTGTCTTATACTAGATTCTTGAACGCGAATCGTAAACGGAGGTTCCCTAGCGTCGAAAATTGACGGCAAGAAACGCAAGCCCGCATTCGGTTGCTTTGTATTAGCGGTGGGCATTTATATTATCGTTAAAGAAACGATCCTTTAATAAAAGTCGCTTGTGTAACATAAGTGACCGTTCAAGTAAAATGAAAATAGGAAATTTGCAATATCATAAACAATTAAATTATAAGACAATGACAGTAGAACAGATTTATACCGGGTGTTTGGCACAAGGTGCTTATTACATCACTTCTAACGGTCAGGCAGCAATTATTGACCCATTGCGTGAAACACAGCCCTATGTAGAAAGGCTGAAGAAAGATGGTGTACAATTGAAATATATTTTTGAAACACACTTTCATGCCGATTTTGTAAGTTGACATGTTGACCTGAGCCGGAAGACCCATGCTCGGATTGTTTTCGGACCTACAGCAAATACAGAATTTGAGGCGATTATTGCCGAAGACAACCAGATTTTCGAGATTGGAAAAGCAAGAATAAAAGTACTGCATACACCGGGACATACTCTGGAAAGCACATCGTACCTACTGATTGACGAAAACGGAAAAGAAACGGCCCTATTTAGCGGAGATACCCTTTTTCTGGGTGATGTAGGAAGACCAGATTTGGCTCAAAAATCAACAAACCTGACACAGGATCAATTAGCTGGAATGCTATACGATAGTCTTTATACAAAGATTCTACCCTTAGCTGATGACATCACGGTGTATCCGGCTCACGGAGCGGGCTCCGCCTGTGGTAAGAATATGATGAAAGAAACGGTAGATACGCTTGGGAACCAAAAGAAAGTAAATTACGCACTTAACCAACCCGATAAGGAATCCTTTACCAAGGTGGTTACAGATGGACTGCTTCCACCGCCTGCTTATTTTGGAATGAACGTATCTATGAATAAAAAAGGCTATGACAGTTTTGATGATGTGCTGAAACAAGGTATGAAAGCTCTTTCGGCGGAAGAGTTTGAGATCATCGCCGAAGCTTCGGGCGCATTGATTTTGGATACACGTAATAACGGGGAATTTGCTAAGGGGTTTATTCCGCAATCTATTAATATTGGGTTAAATGGTGATTTTGCTCCGTGGGTAGGTTCCATGATCGTTGATGTAACACAACCGATTTTATTGGTGACGGATCCGACCAATGAAGAGGAAGCGGTCACCCGTTTAAGCCGTGTTGGATTTGACAATGTATTGGGACATTTGGAAGGTGGATTGGAAAGCTGGATAAAAGCAGGAAAAGAAATCGATACTGTAAACCGTATCACGGCTCAGCAGTTTGAGCTGGAAGCGAAAGCCGACAAAATCAAAGTGATTGATGTCCGTAAAGAATCCGAATATGCTTCTGAACATGTGCAAGACGCTTATAGCAAACCTTTGGCCTATATCAATGACTGGGTGAGGGATATCGATCCCAAGGAGCATTTCTATCTGCATTGTGCCGGTGGGTATCGAAGTGTAATTGCCGCCAGTATTTTACAGGCAAGAGGGTATCGGAATTTTACAGAAGTGGAAGGCGGTTTCAGTGCCATTGCACAGACGCATGTCCCTAGGACCCAATTCGTATGCCAGAGAAAATGCTTAAATAATTTCAATTCCATCATCAAAAAATAATTATACAATGTTTAAGTTATTCAAAAATATATTTGGACCGGCCGATAACGGTCCTCTAAAAGAAGCAATCCGAAACGGAGCTTTTCTAGTCGATGTACGTACACCCGGTGAATTTTCAATGGGAAGTGTAAAAGGGGCTGTAAATATTCCCCTCAGCGGAATGCCAAATCAACTGTCAAAATTCAGGAGCAAGAAGGCCATAGTCGTGTTTTGTAGAAGCGGTAACCGAAGTCGCCAGGCAAAACATATCTTGGAACAGGGCGGACTGAATAACGTCATCAATGGCGGTTCCTTTAAAAACGTGAGCCAGGTAGTAAATCCAGAGAAATTTTAAAGAAAGATAAAGAAATTAGAAAAGGAAGAGGTATGGGCAAGGTAGTGAAAAATAACATCCAACAGGGATTAAAGGAAAACTGGAAACAATTTGTCATTCTGATCATTGTAAATGCCTTTGTGGGTGGCATGATTGGTATGGAGCGTAGTATTTTCCCCCGGTTTGCCGAAGTAAAATTTGGTATTGAATCGAAGGCAGCCATTCTTTCTTTTATTGCAGCATTCGGAATTACAAAGGCTATTGCTAATTATTATACCGGTAAGCTGGCCAATAAATTTGGGAGAAAGAAATTATTGCTGCTGGGATGGCTTATAGCCATACCAGTCCCGCTAATCCTGATTAACGCAACCGACTGGAATTGGGTATTATTTGCCAATGTTTTGTTGGGAATCAGTCAGGGATTAACCTGGAGCAGCGCCGTGATTATGAAGATAGATTTGGTCGGCGAAAAAAACCGTGGACTGGCGATGGGCTTAAATGAATTTGCGGGATATTTTGCTGTTGGGTTGGTGGCATTTTTCACGGGATATGTAGCACACCAGTATGGAGTTATGCATTATCCGTTCTACATCGGAATTTTCATCTCTATTGTAGGCCTTCTTCTTTCCTTGATCTGGGTAAAAGATACCAATATCTTTGTTCAGAAGGAAAAGGTAACATCATATACAAAAAAGCTGAACAATGTTTTTGTCGAAACTACTTTTAAAAACAAAACATTAAGTTCGGTGACTCAAGCGGGGCTGGTTAATAACCTGAATGATGGTATGATCTGGGGGTTATTGCCGATAGCTTTGCTATCGCTTCATTTTAATACCGAAAATATAGGGATTATTACAGCAGCTTATCCAACAGTTTGGGGGATCGGTCAATTGTTTACCGGGAAAATGTCCGACCATTATTCAAAAAAAGCAATGCTGTTTTGGGGTATGCTCCTTCAGGGAGTAGCCATCCTTATTATTCCGTTTACCAGTCAGTTTTATGCACTTTTAGTTCTTTCCGGATTATTAGGTTTGGGTACAGCTTTGGTTTATCCCACATTTCTTTCGACGATTGCAGCGGCAACATCGCCGGTACAGCGTGCTGAAAGTATAGGAACTTTCAGGTTATGGAGGGATATGGAGTATGCTTTTGGGGCTGTAATTTCTGGTGTGGTTGCTGACTTGATGGGAATAGAATATGCCATCTTTATTATCGGCAGCTTGACCATTGTTTCAGCTCTCGTTATCAGATTCAGGATGCCCAAAATAATCAGTATACCAACTGATATCGGATCAAGGGAAACTAGTTTTGAAGACAGGTTGGAAAATCAATTTTGATAACTCACTATTAGCTTCTCATTTATAGTAGTTTAATCTGATAATAAAGGTTCCATTGAATTTTCGTGATCACAAGAAAATCAGTGTATGAGTAAATATCTTTAGCAAAGTTTCTGCTATTGGCTATGTTCACTTTTGATTTGAAAATAGCCCAGAATATCCTAAAAGGTGCAGCGTGTGTAGACCTGGAACAATATAAAAATAAGGATATCCTTCCGGATGTTTTTAATGTTCCGGCTGCTCCCTTTGAAAAGACGCTGGTGCAATTAATGGGGAATCATTATCGCCACACCAATGGTACATTACCAGCCCTTCACCGCGAACTTGTCTGATTAACAAATAAGGTGCGATATAATAGATCCCGCATTGGCTCAGGCTGCGATCTGCTTTTGAATGCTGAAATAAAAATATATTGATGTGGGGGCATTATACACCTGCAACTCTTGCCGATATCAAGGCGGAAAAGGAATATATGGTCATTCTGCATAAGCAGGTTCTTGACCTGGTGAGGCAAGGGTAGAGCTGGGACGAGTTGTACCGCAATGTGAAATTTTCCAACGATGTGAAAAAATGGGGTGGTTTTGACTCCATGGGCAAGTTCAATATTTTGGGAATGTACAGATGGGTGATCAATCACAGAAGAGGCGTTTGGTAAATGACCTATGGCAAATCGCCAACTCTATTTTTGTTTTATCTTCGAAAGCTTTGGATGATATTTTAATCGTTTTCTGCATGATTTATTATTAATTAAGAATTGCTTTTAATAAAGTCGGTGGTAAGGATAGCAATTTAACATTTTTAATTTGTCTGAAAAACAGGTAAGGCTACCTCCCTGAGTTTTGGGAGAAAGAGTAAGTCAGATAACAGTATCAATTTAAATTTCATTATTATTTCATTGTTTATTTCATTTTATAACAAGAGTAAAATTGAAATATCACATCAGGTATTATTATAAATCCCTAGATTAATTGTTTCCTTAGTTTCGATCAATTCAGTTTAAATTTCTAACAGTCTTGAAGAAAAAGTATAAAAAAGATGATTTTTAATATGTTTTTTAATAATTTTCACAATTTTCGAATACATTAATCTTTTAATTTAGGAGTATTGGAAGAATAATGGGTTTACGATTGACCTAAAATTTATCTCAAGAACAGCAGAGTAATTATCCCAATTTTAGTTATGTATGACAAAGTCGCAAGTTGTTTTATATAAGTGTTTTATATCTAAATTATGATTATTGTGAAAAAGTTAAACTGTTTGATACTTTTTAAAGTGTTATTTATTCTCCTCTTCTTTTCATGTTCTAAAGATCACGGAGGCAACCATAGTATGGATACTCAAAAGGTGGAAATAACACCTGCGGTAAAGCAATTGCTTGCATCCGGTAATATTACATTCAATGCGATTTCCTTTGGAGACCTCATCAGTAACAACGAAAAGTACTCTTATGTTTATAATAAGATCAGTCAAACCATTTCCTTACTGAATCTGAATAAGATTCAAGTAAATCTTGCAAACGAACTCCTTGAAAACCTGTCGCCGGAAATTTATACCTCCTCTGATAAAAAAGATTATTTTGTGGGAACATTTCTTCCAAAATGGCTTGTAAAAGCAAATGCAAATTTTACTTTTAATGAAATCAAAATGATTTTTGCTTCATATCATAGTCCAAGCGAAATAAAGAAAATGTTCGCTCCTATAAATGTAAAAACAAAAGCGGTGTCGGGTTCAAAAGCTTCAACATCTTGTGATGTAAATGAAGAATACTCAATTTGTGGATCAGAAGGTACATTGGATAATCCGACTCCTCCAATTACTCCTTGCACCGCGGGGTGTTTCTGTGCTTCCGGCTATCTAAGAGCTTATCCGGGCGGTCCATGCGTCAGTGCTTCTGAGTCAGGAGGTGGTGGTGTCTCGTGTAATTGTAAAACTTCAAATTCTGTTGCAACTTTGTGTGGTGGTGTATGGAATGCCAATGAATATTGTAAAAGTGTATCATGTAAAACCATTAGATTTTGTGGAGTGGCATTTGCTGAGACCTGCAATGGACGTTGCGAACCCAATTAACTCTTGATAATATGATGAAGAAATTTTTTATCATAGCAACTATTTCCTTTTTGCTGCTGTTTCTCTTAGGTTTGATCAGATATCTTTTGGGAATAGAAAGTAGTACAATTATCGGATGTGCGATATATTATCTTTTTTATTATATCTGTATGCAGACTCAAAAAACCTTGGATAAAACCAAGGTTTTTTTAGCCACTGTTTTTGGGATATTGATTCTAAACGTACCTTTGAGAATCACCAATTTTTCTTCCAGTCTGATAACATTTCCGGAAATGCTCTTCTATATAATTTCATTGGTAGTTGCCTTTCTGAGTTATAGCGAGAAGAAGACAGTATTCAGATATATAATTTTATCTATTTATTTACTTGCGGTTTCAATTGCTTCCCTAACACTTTACCCATACTGGTTCAATTATGTAGATTATGGTAATTTTTCAAAACAACTAAAAAAAGCGGAGATTGTAAATGATATTCGGGTGTTAACGAATAAAAAGAATGAAAAGATCTTAAACGGTAATGGTAGGATTTTGATACTTGACTTTTGGAATAGCGGATGTGTGGCCTGTTTTGAAAAGTTTCCTGTTTTGCAAAAACTTAATGATAAATATTCCGGAAGAGTAGACTTTTTTGCCGTTAATGTCCCTTTTAAAAATGAAAACCGTCTAGATATACTTAAGAAATTACCTGAAATAGGATATACTTTCAATACAGTGATTCTTAAAGATAGCCTCGCCTATAAGGAGTTGGGGGTTAAAGTTTTTCCAACCACCTTACTTATAGATAAAGACGATAAAATTATATATAGGGGAGATATTGAATCAGTTGAAGATGTGATCCGTAAACTTTTAAATTAAAATACGATGAAAAAGTACAATATATTATTTTTGTGTATCACTTTAATAATCTTTTCAAAGTCCTGTATATTTTCTAATGCAGCCCCTGTATTGGTAATCGATAAAAAGGTTGAAACTCAAACTAAAGATTCGCTCATTTATTTTGGGTTCGAAATTCAGAATAATAGATCTAAACTATTGGAGATTTTATCTTTGGCCTCTAGCTGTGACTGTACAGAACTTGAGATCGATTCTAAAAAAATCGCTCAAAATGGAAAGGCAAGAGTGAAAGGTGTGATAAATACCAATTATTTTGAAATCAAAGATACTGGTTCAAGTACGATTATGTTCCGCAATAATTCAGACAAAACACTTGTAGCAAAAGAATTCCATTTTTTTATGAAACAGGATTCGACCTATGATCTGATTGAAAAATTAAGTATTTGATATTGCGGTTTTTTTAAAATTAATTCTAGATAAATGATATGATAAATTTATTATTGTTGGGGTTGTCTCTATTCGAGATTTTAATTTGTTTAATTATTATTTGTAAGTGTCCCAAAAAATCATACAGCTTAAAACTGGACATAAATGTTTAGATTTAAGTAATA